>JAMFRP010000026.1 GCA_026224775.1 Bacteroidota bacterium | reverse complement strand
TAACACCGATACAAAAGATCAAGGTACTGCCGATGCCAGATTAGCGAATACTGATAGAAAAGATCAGGGTACTGCCGATGCAAGATTAGCGAATACCGATAGAAAAGATCAGGGTACTGCTGATGCCAGATTAGCGAATACTGATAAAAAAGATCAGGGTACCGCTGATGCTAGATTAGCGAATACTGATAAAAAAGATCAAGGTACTGCCGATGCTAGACTTTCTTAATGCCAGTTAATTTATTATCAAACCCAATCAATTCGAAAACATGAAAAAGATCATTATAGTAGCAGCATTAATAATATCATCAGGCTTAACAGCATATTGCTTAAGTGCAAAAGAAAATAAAACAACTACTGCAACAACTTTAAAAATTAACACTGCTGATTTCGCAGTAAAAACTTTAAACGGTCCTAAATCAGACCTGGCAACAGCTGATTAATTATAATTAGTACGAAAACAATTGCACGTTTAACTATTGATTTAAACCTTATTGAACAAAGCGACTTACAATTGGTAAGTCGCCGAAATATAAGTACAACCCGTATGCTTATGGCATACAGGTTGTACTTATATTTCCGTTTTAAATACCCCGGCCTGCTATCGGATAATTAAATCCGTCTGACCTTTACGAGACAGCCGCAATAAAGTATATTTGCAGCAAATCAATATTTATGCAGACTATAAAACAGTATGTAGAAGATAACAAACAACGTTTGTTAGACGAACTATTTGCCTTATTGCGCTTTCCATCTGTAAGCGCTGATCCTAAATACAAACCCGAAGTTTTAAAAACAGCCGATTACGTTGCTCAAAAACTTGTAGACGCCGGTGCCGAAAAAGTTGAGGTTTGCCAAACAGCAGGTTATCCTATTGTTTATGGCGAAAAGATCATAGACGCATCAAAACCTACGGTTTTAGTATACGGCCATTATGACGTACAACCGGCAGACCCACTAGAATTATGGAAAACGCCACCTTTTGAACCAACCGTACGCGATGGCAAAATATATGCTCGCGGCGCTTGTGATGATAAAGGTCAGTTTTATATGCATGTAAAAGCTTTTGAGCTGATGATGCAAACCAGCACCTTACCTTGCAACATTAAATTTATGATTGAAGGTGAAGAGGAAGTTGGATCAAACAATCTGGGCATTTTTGTTAAAGAAAATAAAAACCGCTTAAAGGCTGACGTGGTGTTGATATCTGACACATCTATGATCAGCATGGAGAACCCGTCATTAGAAACCGGTTTGCGTGGCCTTTCTTATTTAGAAGTTGAAGTTGTTGGCCCAAATCGTGATCTACACTCTGGTGTATATGGTGGTGCGGTAGCTAATCCGGCAACCATATTGGCTAAAATGATCGCTTCGTTACATGACGAGAATAATCATGTTAATATCCCTGGCTTTTATGATAAGGTAATTAACCTTACACCTGAAGAACGTGCCGCACTTAACGCTGCACCTTATGATGAGGAAGAATATAAAAAAGACCTTGATATAGCCGAAGTTTGGGGTGAAAAAGGTTACAGTACATTAGAACGTACTGGCACCCGCCCTACCCTTGAAGTAAACGGTATTTGGGGTGGATACATTGGCGAAGGCGCTAAAACTGTATTACCATCAAAAGCTAACGCGAAAATTTCGATGCGTTTGGTACCTAACCAAACTTCAGAAGAGATCACTAAATTATTTACTGAGCATTTTGAAAGTATTGCACCGGCATCTGTAAAAGTAACTGTTACCCCGCATCATGGAGGCGAACCGGTTGTTACCCCTACGGATAGCATTGCCTACAAAGCAGCGCAAAAAGCAATCGCGGAGTCATTTGGTAAAGAGCCGATCCCTACGCGCGGTGGTGGCAGTATCCCGATTGTAGCTTTGTTTGAAGCTGAATTGGGTATTAAAACCGTGTTGATGGGTTTTGGATTAGATAGCGACGCGCTACACTCGCCAAACGAGAAATACGATATATACAATTATTATAAAGGGATAGAAACCATCCCATTATTTCATAAATATTTCGCTGAGTTAAGCGAGACTAAGTAAATAGAAAAGGGCGCCTATATAGGGCGCCCTTTTTACTTATGTTAGATAGAAATATTATTTAATCTCGATCTTCTCGCATCCTTTCAAAAAGTCTTCATTCGCATCGGCACCAATGCCAATAGCATCATTAATACTTAAAAAATATCCATCGTAAGTTACTCCGCCTACGCACGGATCAACTTTATGGCCGAGCATACAAGTATCCATATCGTAAAATTTAATATTAGGACTGGCATATACAAAATGCAATTTAGCACTCAAAGCTATGCGACTCTCTAACATACCACCCATCATACAGGCAATACCTTTCTCAGCAGCCACATCGTGAATTTTTATGGCTTCGGATATTCCGCCTGATTTTGCCAGCTTGATATTAATATAATCGCATGACCGGCTATTGATTAGCCTCCTGGCATCATGGTGATTATAAACACTTTCATCAGCCATAATTTTAACCGGAGACAGGCGCATTAATTCGGGCAAGCGGTCATCCTTCCACGAACGCATAGGCTGTTCACAAAATTCAATATCACAATCACCCAAACTCTGCAAAGCAAAAACCGCTGCATCAAAACTCCAACCCTGATTCGCGTCGATGCGGATCTTCATATCTTTACCCACAGCCTTACGGATATGTTTTATCCTTTCAACATCTTCAACAGCACCTTTACCTAGTTTTACTTTTAATATTTTAGCCCCTGAGTTTTTAAATTCTTTAGCCTTTTTGGCCATTTCTTCCGGGCTGGCAATACCTATGGTAATGTCGGTTTCCACAATCCGCCTCAATCCATTCAAAAACTGATATAAAGGAACATCCGCATTTTTGGCAGCAATATCATAAAGCGCCATATCAAAAGCACTTTTTATAGTGGTATTATCAGCAGCAAAATCATCTAACTGTTTTAGTCGACATTCAATATCCAAAGCATCCGTACCGATCCACAATTTAGCAAACTCTCTTGCCATTACCAGGCAGGTATCCTGTGTTTCGCCTACAATCATTGGGAAAGCAGAACATTCACCTACACCATAAAACCCGGCATCGATATGTACCCGTATAAACACATTCTGCGCATGATCCATCGTGCCCGTTGCAATGATAAACGGCACCATAGGTATACTAAACCTATAAATATCAATTTTGGTAATTTTCACGTGCTCTGCCATTTACTTTATTTTGGTATCGCTAATTTACAATTAATACCTAACGCAAATTTGTCGTTTATATTAAGCGCCAATAAATTTTGTATTATATTATGCTCTATTTGTAATATTCAACTAATCTCTAAATATCAATTTTGTTGTTTGGATGCAATACATTACATTTGTGCTTCTTCGTTAAAGTAATAATTCAATTTTTAGCCGTCTGCCCCATTAATTCGGGAAAGATTCCTGGCTAAATTTAAAACTTTCATAAAAACATAAAATTATATGGCTCAAGACAACACGCCTATATTTGATTATAATTCAACCAGGAATAAATTAATCCTGTCGGAGTATGGCCGTAACGTGCAAAATATGGTTAAGTATATTGTAGCGTTACCCACAAAAGAAGAACGCAACCGCTATGCACAGGTAGTTATTGACCTGATGGGCTTTTTAAACCCGCATTTACGCGATGTTGCCGACTTCAAACATAAGCTTTGGGATCACCTGCATATCATTTCTGATTATCAGATTGATGTTGATGCCCCCTATCCAAAGCCAACACCAGAGGCTGTTCATCTTAAACCAAAACCTTTAAGATACCCTCATCAGCGCATTAAATACAAGCACTATGGTAAAACCATTGAGCTGATGATTGAAAAGGCGAAGGCCATTGAAGAACCGGAACGCAAAAAGTACATGATTCAATCCATAGCTAATTTTATGAAAATGGCTTATGTACAATGGAATAAAGATTCTGTTACTGACGAAAGCATTTTATCAGATTTATACGCCATGTCAGGTGGTGAGTTGAAGGCAGAGGAAGGCATCAACCTTAACCGTGTTGAATATCGCCCTGCGCCTCAAAATAACACAAACAATAACAACAGGGGTAGAAGCAACCAAAATAACCGTGGTGGTAGCGGCGGCAGTGGCGGACGCACTAATAATAACAATCCACGCAACAATAACAATCAAAACAACCGTAACCGTAGCAGCGGTGGCGGAGGTGGTACACGCAAATATTAATTGTATTTTTTGTTCATATTTCGTGGCTGATAGTTGATGGTTAGTCAAGGATTTATTTTAATCTTTGCAGCATAACAAGCCATTTATAATGTATTAATGGCCACGAATATTGAACCATTAACAACGAATCTCTACATATATGGATAACGCCTTTGAAATAATTGGTGGCAAGCGCTTAAAAGGCGAAATAACCCCGCAGGGTGCAAAAAACGAAGCTTTACAAATTCTTTCGGCTGTTTTACTAACTGCCGAAAAGGTTACCGTCAGTAATATTCCTGATATTAAGGATGTAAACAAACTGATTGAATTGCTTGGCGATATGGGTGTAACGGTTGAGCGTTTAGCCCCCGACACCTATAGCTTCGAAGCTAAAAACATCGATCAGGATTTTTTTGTATCGGAAGCCTTTAAATCAAAAGGCGGTGGTCTTCGTGGTTCGATCATGATAGTAGGCCCGCTCTTGGCCCGCTTTGGTAAAGCATCAATCCCAAAACCGGGCGGCGATAAAATAGGTCGCCGCAGATTGGATACACACTTCCTGGGTTTTGAAAAACTTGGCGCGCAATTTACTTATAACCCCGAGAACGGCTTTTTTAATGTAGATGCTTCTAACTTAAAAGGTACTTACATGTTGCTTGATGAGGCATCGGTAACCGGTACTGCCAATATTGTGATGGCTGCTGTTTTAGCCGAAGGCACAACAACTATATACAATGCCGCTTGCGAACCATACTTGCAACAGCTTTGCAAAATGCTTAACCGCATGGGTGCTAAAATATCGGGCATTGGTTCAAACTTGTTGACTATTGAAGGTGTGAAATCTTTAGGTGGAACGGAACACAGAATGTTGCCAGATATGATTGAGATTGGCTCATTCATTGGTTTGGCGGCTATGACAGGTTCCGAGATCACGATTAAGGATGTACACTACAAAGAGTTAGGAATGATCCCGGATGTGTTCCGTCGCTTGGGTATTCAACTGGAACTTAGGGGCGATGATATTTATATTCCAGCACAGGAACATTACGAAATTGAAACCTTCATTGATGGTTCTATCATGACTATTGCTGATTCACCATGGCCGGGCTTTACACCCGACTTACTGAGCATTGTACTGGTTGTAGCTATACAAGCTAAAGGATCTGTGCTTATCCATCAAAAAATGTTTGAGAGTCGTTTATTCTTTGTGGATAAATTATTGGATATGGGTGCTCAAATCATCCTTTGTGATCCACACCGCGCAACTGTTATCGGTTTAGATCATCAGGTTAAGCTTCGCGGCATCTCGATGACATCGCCGGATATTCGTGCAGGTGTTTCATTATTGATTGCCGCTCTATCGGCACAAGGGAAATCAACCATTTATAATATTGAACAAATAGAACGTGGTTATCAGCACATCGACGAACGCTTAATAGCATTAGGTGCCGATATTAGACGGATATAGGAATAGGTGAAAAGATAAAGGTAAAAGGCGAAAGGTGTAATCTACTTTACGCCTTTTTATTTGTCGACTTCTTTCTGATGACCTTTGTCCTTTCGCCTTTGTCCTTTTACCTTTCGACTTAAAAACATATCTTTAGTCACCTAAAAAGTTTCATGTACCAAAATAGACGCTCGACTTATGCTGGTTTTATACTCGTGTTTGTTGCCATAAAAGTTGTTTTAAATTTGTTCGCCATGCCGCATTTTGGCTTTCAGCGCGATGAACTTTTACACCTGGCGCTTGGCGATCATTTAGCATGGGGATACAAAGAAGTGCCACCAGTTATAGCTGTAATTGCAAAATTATCCTCTACCCTATTTGGTGATTCTATTTTTGCTACGCGGATATTCTGTACCATATTTGCCGGTCTTATTGTTTGGTTCACTGGATTGATAACTGTTGAATTAGGTGGACGAAAATTTGCCATCGCATTAGCTTGTTTAGGAATTATACTCGCGCCTTCATTTGTTGCAAGCGAGTATTTGCTTCAACCTGTAATTTTCGACCAGTTTTGGTGGGTACTAACCGTTTACCTGATTGTAAAGTATATTAATTCCTCCTCGGTAAAGTACCTCTACTTTATTGGTATTGCGGTGGGCTTAGGACTACTCACTAAATATACAATGGGCTTTTTTGCACTTGCCCTGGTTATTGGCTTGTTGTTTACTAAGCAACGCAGACTATTATTCAACAAGCATGTATTAGGTGCTATTTTGGTAGCAATAGTATTGTTTATCCCAAACGTGATCTGGCAATTTCAGCATCATTTACCGGTAATAACACATATGAGTACTTTGCGCAGAACACAGCTTGATTATATTAGGCCGTCGGATTTTATAAGTCAGCAATTATTGGTAAATGGTAGTTTTATTATTTTATGGCTCACTGGTTTCTTTTTCCTGATATTCTCATTTAAACTTCGCAAGTACCAATTTTTAGCATTTGCCTACATAGCCATTTTTCTTTTCCTGATGGAGATGAGCGGCAAAAATTATTACTTATTTGGTGCGTACCCGATGCTGTTTGCCGCAGGAGGTTTTGGCATTGAGAGGTGGATTAAAAGCAACAAATACCAATTACGTACATTAACGATTGTTGTTCTGATAATACCAAGCCTGCCAATTTTCCCAATGCTACTGCCTATATTACCATTAAACCAAACGCTATCATTTTTTGAGTTTAATAGAAAATATAATTCATTTTTAGATTTTGTTGTGATCTGGGAAGATCACCAAAAGCACCCCACAACACAGGATTACGGAGATATGTTCGGCTGGGATGAAATGAGTAAAAAGGTTGCAGATACCTACAACACACTTACTCCAGAACAGCAAAAACACACCATTATTTGGGCTGATAATTATGGCGAAGCGGGTGCGATACACCACTTTGGAAAGCTATATAATCTGCCTGATGTATATAGCCTCGACAGTAGCTTTACACTCTGGACTCCCCCATCGCTAAACCCCGATTACATCATTTATGTTGATGATGATGATAATGTAACCAAACGGCTTGCCCCATATGTACAGAGCTATAAAAAGATTGGTGAAGTAGAAAATCCGCTGGCTCGGGAAAAAGGAACATCAGTTTACCTGTTAACTAAACCAAACTCGATGATCAATTACATCTACCAGCATGAACGAGCTAAAAAGCTTTTAGAATAAATTATTGGAGCATTACTTCAATCACGGGTATTTCATAAGGTGGCTTTTTAGCAGGCAACGTTAGTACCAGATCATCGCTAGCCGAATCTTCCTTATATAATATTTCCGAAGCATCATTCAGAAACTGCGCATATTTAATTTTGCCCTTATATCCTGGTAATATTAGTTTCCCTTTTGGATAATCGTACAGATGAATATATAAACGCTTTGTAGCTTTATTATAAGTTAGTTTTGCTCCTTCGGGGATCTTAAAACTATCAGGTGCGAAAGTACAATTATATATAGCCCGGCTATTCGCATGCATCCAGTAGGCCAAACTATCAAGTGCGTTTGTTGCCCTATAATCAAACTCTCCGCGGGCAGTTGGGCCTACGTTAAGTATCAGATTACCACCATTACTTACCGACGTAATCAGCAGATCAAGTAATTTCCTGTGCGTTTTCCAGGTATTTTCATCTCTGTAATATCCCCACGAACCGGAAAATGTCTGGCATGTTTCCCAAGTCCTGCCACGGTAAGGTATTAATTCGGCAGAACTTACCTGTTCAGGTGTTTCAAAATCAGCACCATCTTTATAATCGGCCAGATCAAGCCTATTATTAATTATGATGCCCGGCTGCAATTTTCTTATCAGTTTAACTAATTCTACCGATCCCCAATCATTTGCGCCTTTACCAACACCTTTTTTCTGATCCTCCTTTGACCATGACCAATCCAGCCAGATTACATCTATTTTACCATAATTGGTTAATAGCTCTGTTATTTGGTTACGCATATATTGGCGATATTTTGCCATATCACGGCCTTTATTCAAACGTGCATAATTAGCTTTGGTGGTATCACCATGAACCAACGGATGCACATTATCCATTGTATAATCAGGGTGATGCCAATCCAATAATGAATAATAGAATCCCACCTTCAGGCCCTGAGCTCTGAAAGCATTAACATATTCTCTTACAAGGTCGCGTTTAGCTGGGGTATTAGTGGCCTTATAATCTGTGTATTTTGAATCAAACAAACAAAAGCCCTCATGATGTTTAGTGGTTAAAACAGCATATTTCATTCCCGCTGCTTTAGCTTCCTTCGCCCATTTTACAGGATCGAACAGATCCGGATTAAATTGATCGAAATACTTTTGGTATTGCTCATTGGTCATCCCCTCATTACTCTTTACCCATTCATGGCGTGCAGCTTCTGAATATAAGCCAAAGTGAATGAACATTCCAAAACGTGCGTCCTTCCACCACTCCATACGTTTTTCTTTTTGCGCATCAGTTTCGTTACCAATCATTTTTGTTTGTGCAAACAGTATTGGAGATGTTATGCAAATCAACAATAGTAATACAAGAAGTTTCTTCATCATAAAAAATAGGTTTACCAAACGTAGTAAATAAATATTTCAGTTTTACTTTACTTTAATTAAGCGTGATTAGCATTACATTATACCAAATTGGTAAAATATCCTTTAAATAAAAAAGGTGCCGGATTAATCTCCCGGCACCTTTTTCAAAATGATAATATATTTTAATTATGCAGATATCGCGTTTATAATATCGTATTGGGTGATGATCTCAATATTGCCTTCAGATTCTACCAAAACGGCTATATTATCTTTATTAATCATAGCTGATATTCTATCTATCGACGTATTCAAATCAACAAATGGGAACGGACTGGTTGTAATGTTTTTTATAGGCTGAGATTTTAATGATGGATTTTCCAACAGTGCATCCAGAATATCACTTTCGGTAATTTTACCTATCACCATACCTTTTTGGGTAACGGGAATTTGTGAAATATTCAGTGATTTGATGGTATTGATTGCTTCCAATACTGATTTTTCGCAATCAATAGTAACGATTTCCTGACTTTCTTTTTTGGAGATAATGTCACGAGCTGTTAGTTTTCCATCCTTCAAAAATCCGCGGTCGCGCAACCAATCCTCGTTGTACATTTTGCCCAGGTAACGTGTACCATGATCGGGGAAAATGATCACGACTACATCACCCTCTTTAAACATATCTTTCATCTGTAGCACACCTGCAACAGCTGATCCTGTTGAGTTACCTGCAAAAATACCTTCCTTACGTGCAATCTCACGGGTCATTAAAGCGGCATCCTTATCAGTCACTTTTTCAAAGTGATCTATCAGACTAAAATCAACGTTGGCAGGTAAGAAATCTTCGCCGATGCCTTCGGTGATGTACGGGTATATTTCGTTTTTATCAAAAATGCCGGTCTCTTTATATTTTTTGAATACAGATCCGTAGGTATCAATACCCAATACTTTTATAGCGGGATTTTTCTCTTTCAAATATCTTGCTATACCAGATAATGTTCCGCCGGTACCAACACCCGCAACTACGTGTGTTACTTTACCGTCGGTCTGTTCCCATATCTCAGGGCCGGTAGATTCATAATGAGCCTGTGAGTTTGAAAGATTATCATACTGATTAGGTTTCCATGAATTAGGTACTTCGCGCTCTAAGCGTGATGATACTGAATAATAAGAGCGAGGATCTTCAGGTTCAACATTGGTGGGGCAAACAATAACCTCGGCACCAAAAGCACGTAAAGCATCAAATTTTTCTTTTGACTGCTTATCAGTGCTTGTAAAAATACACTTATAGCCTTTTATTACAGCCGCGATAGCCAGGCCCATACCTGTGTTACCGGATGTACCTTCAATTATAGTTCCACCGGGTTTTAATTTACCACTCTTCTCAGCATCCTCAATCATCTTGAGGGCCATGCGGTCTTTTATGGAGTTACCGGGATTAGTGGTTTCAATTTTGGCTAAAATTGTCGCAGGGATATCTTTGGTAACCTTATTTAAGCGCACCAAGGGCGTGTCTCCAATAGTTTCGAGTATGTTATTATACCACATAGTATTTTTTGTATAGTTAACCTATAGGGTTATTAGCATTAAGGCAAAAATAGCATTATTAGTTAATTAGAGACTAAAGATTAGAGATTAGTTGAATATCTATAACACATCATCTCTAATTAACTAAACTCAGAATTTAAGGTGCTTAACGGTTAAGCCATTATTTATCAGTTGTTTTAAGGACTCGATACCGATGTGTAAATGAGTTTCTACATATTGCTCCGTAACTTTTGAATCACTCTCGCTGGTTTTTACACCTTCAGGGATCATCGGTTGGTCAGATACTAATAGCAATGCTCCTGTAGGTATTTTATTCGCGAAGCCGGTTACAAAAATAGTCGCGGTTTCCATATCTACTGCCATGGCCCTTAGTTCCTTCAGGTATTTTTTAAACTCTTTATCGTGCTCCCAAACACGGCGGTTGGTGGTGTAGCAAGTACCTGTCCAATAATCGCGTGAATAATCACGAATGGTGGTTGATATAGCTTTCTGCATGGCAAATGCAGGTAATGCAGGCACTGCAGCAGGCATATAATCATTTGAGGTACCTTCACCCCTTATTGCTGCAATTGGCAGTATTAAATCGCCAACATTAACTCTCTTTTTCAAGCTGCCGCATTTACCCAAAAATATAACCGCTTTAGGGCTGATAGCAGTAAGCAGATCCATAACAGTTGCCGCAACCGAGCTACCCATACCAAAGTTGATAATGGTGATGCCATTGGCGGTTACGCTTTGCATAGGTTTATCCAACCCTAAAACCGGTGCATTATCATTCCATTGAGAAAACAACTGGATGTATTTAGAGAAATTGGTTAATATAATGTATTTACCAAAATCCTCCAGCGGCCTGCCTGTGTAACGGGGTAACCAGTTAGCAACAATTTCTTCTTTGGTTTTTAACCCGCCCGTTACCGGGCTTTGCACCTCTTTTTGTTTTTTTGATTGTTTAACCAGGTCTTCGTCTTTTTTAATGCTTATCTCTTCGTTCATGGTGATAATATTTAGTCTGCAATAAACAATATGCTTATTACCTTATTATTAATATCCTCTTATTAACCAGCTATAAAACACCGGGAAATCTTTATTCCATTGTTTTTCGTTATGCTTTTCCCCCTGCATAATAACAGTTGGCATATTGTTTTCGTCAATTCCTTTGGCTTGTATAATATCAGCCATTTTTTGCATATCCGACACCATGGTTTTATCTTCAATATCGCCACAAACAAAATAAATGCGGGCATTAGCTGGCAAAATTTTCTGTTGCGCAAACTGATAAATATCAGGTGCTATCCAAAACGCAGGGGAAAACACACCAGCGTTCCCAAATATGTTAGGATATTTCAAAATCGCATACATCGATATCAACCCTCCCATCGAGCTACCTGCTATGGTAGTATGTTTCACATCTTTTTTGGTGCGATAGTTTTTATCAATATAGGGTTTTAAATTGTTAACTAAAAAATCAACATAATCATCACCCCTCCCTTTACCATATTTAGAATCATAAGGATCGTATTCCGTAATTCTGTATTCGCCGCCGTGATCTATCCCAACAACAATGCTTTCTTCTTTTGCAGGTAGTTTATCCAGTATTTCATCAATCCCCCACTCACCGTAACCCGAAATATAATCATCGAACAGATTCTGTCCGTCGTGCATATATATCACCGGATACTTTTTATGTGATCTGGCATAATCTGCCGGCAGATAGATCCAGATCCTACGTTGCCTGCCTAATTGTGGTATATCAAACTTTTCACTAATGATATTGACATTGGGGCTTGCAGTATGCTTTTTCTGCTCCGCAGGATGATCGTCCTTCCAGCCTTCAATATCTATAGCTATTGCGGTATCATTTAATACATTAATAGTACGATTAGCAATATCGTGCCCTGATGCACTGCATTCAACTGTTCCCCAACTACCCCGGGTTACTTTAAAATCATAATTCCCTTTTGGTAATCTTTTTACCAGCTGATATTTCCCATCCTTATTTGTTTGTATTTTCCAGCTGCTATCAGCCGGATTCCAATTATTAAAATCACCCGCCAAAAATAGATTTGGGTTTGATAATTTGAATGAGGAAACCATATTGACAATAAAAACAACCTTTACCTGGCCGAACAATAAAGTTTGACTAAGTAACAAGCATAAACCTATCAATATGGTTTTTCTCATTTTTAATTGTACAAAAAAGGCCCCGATACCGGAGCCTTTTAATAAAGAGAATAGTTTATCTATTCTTTATATCAGTGTAATCCCGATTGGTTGCGCCGGTATAAATTTGTCGCGGACGGCCAATTGGTTCTTTATGTTCTTTCATTTCTTTCCATTGTGCTATCCATCCCGGCAAACGACCCAAAGCAAATAATACAGTGAACATATCAGTTGGGAAACCTAATGCACGGTAAATAATACCAGAATAGAAATCGACATTAGGATATAATTTACGCTCGATAAAGTAAGGATCTTTTAAAGCAACTTCTTCAAGTTTTTTCGCAATTTCCAGTACCTCATCATCAATGCCTAATTTCTCTAAAATATCATCACACGCTTTTTTGATGATCTTAGCGCGTGGATCAAAGTTTTTATAAACACGGTGACCAAATCCCATTAAACGGAACGGATCGTTTTTATCTTTTGCTTTGGCTATCCATTTATCAGTATCGCCGCCATCTTCCTGTATTTTCTGTAGCATCTCAATCACTTCCTGGTTAGCGCCACCGTGAAGCGGGCCCCATAAGGCTGAAATACCGGCAGAAACCGAAGCATAAATATTTGATGCTGATGAACCTACAATACGTACGGTTGATGTAGAGCAGTTTTGCTCGTGATCAGCATGTAGTATTAATAAGGTATTCATCGCGCTAACAATAACGGGGTCTATATCCACAACCTCTGTACGCTGACCGAAAGTCATGTTCAGGAAGTTAGTTACATAGTCGTATTTATTTTGTGGATAGATATAAGGATGACCTAATGATTTTTTGTAGATCCAAGAAACAATTGTAGGCATTTTAGCCAATACCTTGATAATGCTTAAATTAAGCTCCTCAGGTGTTTGGTTTTGCTTTAATGATTCAGGATAAAAAGCAGACAATGAACAAACCAATGAGCTCAATTGGCCCATAGGATGTGATTTTGACGGAAATCCATCAAAAAACTTCTTCATATCCTCGTGAACAAGGGTATGATGGCTTAATTCAAAATTGAAGGCTTTTAATTGCTCTGCAGTTGGTAAATCACCGTAAATAAGCAAATAGGCAACTTCAATAAAGCTTGATTTTGCTGCTAATTGCTCTATAGGATAACCACGGTACTTTAATATACCCAGTTCACCATCTAAAAAAGTAATAGCACTTTGCGTAGCGCCAGTGTTTTTATAACCAATATCAAGTGTTACGTAACCGGTTTGGTCTCTTAGTTTCGATATATCAATGGCTTTTTCACCTTCAGAACCTTCAATTACAGGTAGATCGTAAGTTTTATCGCCAATTTTTAGTTGAGCTGTTTCTGACATAGAAGTATTTGTATGACGCAAATGTAATAAAATATGGGTATAAACATCTTCGTTGCAACATACTTATTGTAAAAATTTAGCCACTTTTTCTTTGGAGATGTTTGGCGCTTATTTCAACGATTAATTTGACCGGATAGCTTCAACTGGATTAAGCCTTGATGCCGAATACGCGGGTATAATACCAGAGATAATGCCAATAGTTACCGACATGCCAACACCCCATATTATATTGCTCATATCCAGCACTATTTTAACATCTGCGACGGCCTTTAAAGCTAGTGTAGCCAGGAATACCACCCCTAATCCTATTAATCCGCCTATAAAACATAAAGTGATCGATTCGATCAGGAATTGTAATAAAATAAAATAGTTTTTAGCGCCTAGGGATTTTTGTATACCAATAATATTGGTTCGTTCCTTAACCGAAACAAACATAATGTTAGCAATACCAAACCCGCCAACCAGGATGGAAAATCCTCCGATAATTGCCCCTCCAATATCCATCACGCCAAATAGCTGATCCAGGCCATTGCTTAAAATAGTACTTTGGTTTAAGGCAAAGCTATCATCTTCATTTGGTTTTAATCTCCGTATCGAACGCATTAATTGATGTAATTCGCTTTGTAGCTGTTCTTCGCTTATCCCTTTTTTACCTCTTACGATGATGGTTGGCTGATAATTTTCGTTTTGTATATCAATAATGTTCTTGGCGAAATTTATAGGGATCAAAACATTCTTATCATCACTATTACCAAGCATATCATCACCTTCTTTGGAAAATACACCAATGATGGTGATGTTCCGGCCCATCACTTTTATCTGTTTGCCAATGGCCGTGCCGCCAGGAAAAAGATCCTGAGCAATATCATAACCAATAATAGTTACCGGCGCTCCTGTTCTTGATTCTATATCAGTAAAATAACGCCCTTCAGCTAAATCAAAATTCCACACTTTATCATGATCCTGCGAAACACCACTTATTGACGCCCCCGCTACTGTATTGCTTTTATATTTGATAATGCGGCTATCTATGTTGATCTCGTATGATATGCCATCAGCATTAGTTACACGCTTTTGCAATTGGTCAAATTCGCGCAGGCTGGGTACGGGGCGCTGCATGTATTTCCACCATGGGTAATCACTATCACCAACAGCCCATGGCCATTTCCCTATATAAATACTGTTATTACCTAATTTATTCACGCTTTCCTGCAAGTTGTTTCTTAACGTATCAACAGCTGAAAACACTGCTATTATGGTAAAGATACCGATGGTAACCCCCAGTAATGACAGCATGGTACGCAGCTTATTTTGCCTTAATGCATCAAAAGCAAATAAGAAGCTTTCCCTGAAGAGTTTTAAAAATAGCATAGTGTTTTGGGCTGGTTTGATTTTTAGACGTTGATAAGCCTGTTAAGTTACAGTATTTTTCATTTTATGTGAATGAATAAAACAATCGGATTTGTCATTTGTCAATACCGTGCGGTTATATAAGATAATCTATGAGACATCCAAAAATAATCGATTGAAAATCATAAAAAAATTTGTACATTTGCGCCCTGAAAATCCATATAGATAAGCATGAAATTATCTCAATTCAAATTCAATTTACCAGAATCATTAATTGCTAACAACCCTGCACAAACCCGTGATGAAGCCCGTTTAATGGTTTTACACAAGGATTCAGGAAAAATTGAGCATAAAATATTTAAAGACATACTGGATTATTACGATGACCAGGATGTAATGATACTTAACAACACCAAAGTATTCCCTGCCCGTATGTACGGCAACAAGGAAAAAACAGGCGCTACTATTGAAGTGTTTTTATTGAGGGAACTGAATAAAGAACTTCGCCTTTGGGACGTGTTGGTTGATCCTGCACGTAAAATACGTGTTGGTAACAAACTTTATTTTGGTGATGACGATTTGTTAATTGCCGAAGTTGTTGATAATACTACCTCCCGCGGGCGTACTATCAGGTTTTTATTTGATGGCACTGATGAAGAATTCCGCCGCAATGTGGAGATCCTGGGTGAAACACCGCTTCCAAAATACATCAAACGCAAAGCTACTGCCGAAGATAAAGAGCGCTACCAAACCATCTTTGCTAAACACGAAGGTGCTGTTGCAGCTCCAACCGCAGGCTTACACTTTAGCCGCGAGCTGATGAAACGCCTTGAACTTAAAGGTGTTGATTTTGCCGAAGTTACTTTGCACATTGGTTTAGGCACTTTCCGCCCAGTTGAGGTTGAGGATTTAACTAAGCACAAAATGGACTCTGAGCAGTTTATCATCGAGCAAAAACAGGCCGATATTGTTAATCGTGGTATCGAAAGAAAAAAACGTATTTGTGCTGTAGGTACTACCTCGATGCGTGCTATCGAGTCTGCAGTATCTGCTAATAAAACGCTTAAAGCAGCTAACGATTGGACAAGCAAATTCATTTTCCCGCCATATGACTTTAGCATTGCTAATTCAATGATCACTAATTTCCACACTCCTGAATCAACTTTATTGATGATGGTAAGCGCGTTCGGTGGCTACGAGCATGTAATGAATGCATACGAAGTTGCAGTGAAAGAAAAATACAATTTCTATAGCTATGGCGATGCCATGCTGATCATCTAATTTTTATTAGATTTGAAATATAGAATGAGGTTTGAATTATTTTCAAACCTCATTTTTGTTTAACGACTATTCATGATTGTTTCTTCATCAAATAATAACTATGCTATAATTGTTGCCGGCGGCTCAGGCACGCGCATGCAAACGACTTTGCCTAAACAATTTTTGTTATTGAATGAGCTGCCAATTTTAATGCATACAATGCAGGCATTCTATAACGCTAAAGCTAAACCGCAGTTAATTTTGGTATTGCATGCTGATTATCATGAACTATGGTTGAATTTATGTGCAAGGTATAACTTCACTTTACCTCATCAATTAATAAAAGGGGGCGAGACCCGCTTTCACTCTGTTAAATCAGGGTTGAATATTATTGAAGACACAAATGCGGTTATAGCCATTCACGATGCTGTAAGGCCGCTTACAACCACATCCATTATAGATAACTCATTTAATTATGCTGCCGGGCATGGCAACGCTATTACTGCCATTAAAAGCCGTGACTCGATAAGGCAAATGCAAGGCGATCATTCCGTTAGTTTATTGCGTGATGATATTTATCTGGTTCAAACACCGCAGACGTTTAAATGGTCGTTACTTAAAAAAGCTTATGATCAACCTTATGATGCGAAGTTTACTGACGATGCCAGCGTAGTTGAAAGTTCAGGCGTTAAAATAAACCTGATTGAAGGTAGTTACGAGAACATCAAAATTACATTCCCTGAGGATATAGCCATAGCCGAGGCAATATTAAACCAAAAGCCATCTGCCTAAGGCAAATGGCTTAATATTCTATTCTATTGAGTACCTGCTCAGGCCCTTCTGATCAAACCTAAAAGTAAGGCTATGATAGCGATTACTAATAATACGTGGATCAATCCGGTTGCCGAATAAAAGAATACTCCTAATGCCCACCCTATTATAAGGATAACAGCAATGATGTACAATAAACCTCTCATTTTGTTAAAGTTTTAGTTGATAAATATATTATTACCAATACCAAAATCGTTCCAAAATGCGCTCGTATAAAAAAACCCCGCTCAGGCAGGGTTCTTCTATCTAAAAAAATGTTGATTAATATTCGTCCTCGTTAAAAAAGAAGTCGTCTTTAGTCGGATAATCCGGCCAGATTTCTTCAATATTTTCATAAGGTTCGCCATCGTCTTCAAGTGCCTGTAGGTTTTCAATAACCTCTACAGGTGCGCCAGAGCGTATAGCATAGTCAATTAATTCGTCTTTTGTGGCAGGCCAAGGTGCGTCCTCAAGGTGAGATGCTAGTTCAAGTGTCCAGTACATATTTTATTTTTATAATAATTACACTAAATTACTTTTTCGCAAAAGTATAATATTTTTAAATTGATTATCAATATTTTTTTTTAACATTTTCAAATACGCGGTATCCATTTATTTTCGGGGATACATTGCTCATCCCCTATCTTACGCGCTAAAGTGAATAGGTAATCGCTCAACCTGTTCAGATAAATGTTCACTTTTTCATCCATCGGGCTTTCTTCGGCCAGGTGAACAGTTATTCGTTCGGCCCTTCGGCAAACACATCTTGCAATATGGCAAAACGAAATGGCATTACTGCCACCCGGCAAAATAAAATGTTTTAATGGTGGCAATTGCGCATCAATTATATCCATTTCATGCTCCAGCAGTTCAATATCTTCATCATGCAGATCAGGTATCACCATTTTCGATTTCTCGGGATCGGCCGCTAATGATGCGCCGATGGTAAACAACCTATCCTGTATATGTTTTAATATATCCTTATCCCGTTCTGTAATATCCTGATCGCGGATCAACCCGATATATGAATTAAGCTCATCTACCGTACCATAACTCTCGATACGCAGATGATGTTTAGGTACCCGCGTACCGCCTATTAATGATGTTAACCCTTTATCTCCGGTTTTAGTATATATTTTCATTTAAACTTATTAACCTTGTCGCTTAATACTTTTTAAAAGTACATTAAAATATATTTAAATTAAACCTGTTTGAATATATGGTGTTATATATTTTCACTCACTACTGTCATGAAATCGATCATATTATCTACCAGGCTAATACTTGTCTTACTTTCTGCTACACTGCTATTAAGTTTTAAGTGCCATTCTTCTCCATCAGATACAATTAATGTTCCTGATATAAACAACAAAATACCGATAAGCAGCTTTTTGAGCGAAAAGGACTTTAACACGCTTTTTCCGTTGCATGATAATTTTTACAGTTACGCGGCTTTTATAAAGGCTATAAATCAATTAGGTGCTATTAAAGTAAAGATAACACGCAGGTCGGCATCAGTATTCCAGATCATTCGTACGGATAAAACTACTGGAAAGTCGACTATTGTACGCCAGGATGCTGATTGGAACGAGAGCTGGGCAAAAGCAAAGCCCGACACATCTTATACTATTGATTACGGCGCATTTTGCAGCGCGGGTGATCTCCAAACAAATAAAAAGGAATTAGCCTCTTTTTTTGCGCAGATAGCACATGAAACCCGCCACGGTGAAAATGGTAAATATAATGACGGACTAATGCTGATGCATGAAGTAAATACCGCATTAACTTATGTAGCAGACAATGATGATTATCCTGCAGTTAAAGGCAAAAAATATTATGGCCGCGGCCCTATGCAAATAAGTTATAATGGCAATTATGGTTATGCATCAACCTGCATTTTTGGCGATAAGAATGTGTTGTTAAGTAATCCGGACCTGGTTCAAAATGATCCGGTAGTTGCCTTTAAAACCGCTATTTATTTTTGGATGACGCCACAATCACCAAAACCATCGGCACATGATGTAATGACGGGCAAATGGCAGCCCAGCGCGGTTGATAAAGCCGCAGGACGTACTCCAGGCTTTGGCATGACGATTAATATTGTAAACGGACAGATAGAATGCAATAAAGGAGATAATATGCCTAATATGAATGATCGTATAGGCTTTTACCAGCACTTTTTAAAGCTACTCGGTGTAAGCGATCCTAACTGCGCATGCAGTTGCGGAACGATGAAACCTTATGCCTATAACTAAGGCTCTAAATAATAATGTTTGATCCTGTTTAGGCCTTCATCCAGTTCATAAACTAATGGAACTCCTGTTGGCAGGTCTAATTGGGTTACTTCGTCATCACTAAGGTTATCGATGTATTTAATCAATGCCCTTAGGCTGTTACCGTGCGCGCAGATGATCACCTTTTGATTTTTGCGCATTTCAGGCACTATTACTTCGTTCCAATAAGGCAATACACGATCCATCGTTTCGCTTAGGTTTTCGGTGAGCGGTAATTCGCGCTCAGTGAGATCTTTGTAGCGAATATCTTTACCTGGGTAACGATCATCATCTTTGGTGATAGCAGGTGGTAAGGCATTTGGGTCACGCCGCCATTGATGTACCTGCTCTGCTCCATATTGCGCTATGGTTTCATCCTTATTTAAGCCTTGCAACGCTCCGTAGAAACGCTCGTTTAATCGCCATGATTTTTGTACCGGTATCCAAAGGTGATCTAACTCTTCCAAAACAAAATCTAAAGTTTTTATGGAACGCTTAAGTACCGAACAAAACCCGGCATCAAAATTATAACCGTATTTCTTCAACAATTGCCCTGCTTGTTTGGCTTGCTCAACGCCAGTTGGTGATAAGTCTACATCAGTCCACCCGGTAAAACGGTTTTCTAAATTCCAAACACTTTGGCCGTGGCGTATTAAAACAAGTTTCTGCATAGCTATTGATTAACGGTAAAGATACATTACGGTTTGTAACATATTGATTTAATAGAAATAAACACATAAATTGCTTGACCAATTAAAACCAAAAAAACATGATTCCAACTATTCCTACACCTGTAGCTGTAAAAGACGGTATTGCCAATCCTGCACCATTAGGGCTTTGCGCCTTTGGTATGACTACTGTTTTGTTAAACTTTAAAAATGCCGGCTTTATTGAATTTAACTCCATGATATTAGCCATGGGCATTTTTTACGGCGGTTTGGCACAAGTTATTGCAGGAATAATAGAAGTCAAAAAGAATAATACTTTTGGCTTAACTGCATTTACATCTTATGGCTTCTTTTGGCTGTCATTAGTTGGATTAATAGTTATACCAGCGTTTGGATGGGCACCTAAACCATCAGAAGCAGGCATGAGCGCTTATTTAGGTATATGGGGATTGTTTACCTTCCTGATGTTTTTTGGGACGCTTAAATTAAATAGGGCGTTGCAATTCGTTTTTGGCTCATTAACAATATTGTTTGTGTTACTGGCTATAAGCGATGGCACAGGCAATAAAGGATTAGGACAGCTAGCAGGTTACGAAGGCATTATTTGCGGCTTATCAGCAATATATACAGGAATAGCCAACTTATTGAATGAGGTTTATGGAAAAACTGTATTACCAATTGGGCAGGTATCGTAATTTGGTTAGATTTGCGCATTGAAAGATTTTAAAAAATACTACGTTCTTCCGGCCACGCCTGAGGAAATTTATACCGCGTTAACCAATCCCTTAACCATTGAGTTATGGACAGGTGAACCTGCGGTTATGTCGACCGAACCCGGCACAGAATTTTCTATGTGGGATGGCAGCATTGTTGGCAAGAACATTGAATTTGAAGAAAACAAGAAAATTGTACAGCAATGGTATTTTGATGGGCAGGAAGCTGAATCTATCGTAACTATCAAACTTCACGCGGATAAAAATGGGACTTCGGCTGAATTAAGGCATACCAATATACCGGATAGCGATTATGAAGATATGACCGAAGGCTGGAATGATGCTTATTTCGGTTCGTTTTTCGAGTTTTTTAGCTTATAAGAATATTAGATACTAAACAAAATCGTCATTGCGAGCGAAGCGTGGCAATCCCAAGCGATGCAGAGTCGCTGTGTAAGTAGGGGATTGCCACGCTTCGCTCGCAATGACGATAGTTCATTATTTGAAACAGTTATGTTGCTCATCTATCTGATTTAGCAACAGACCTTACATCCTTTCAGGAACTTCTATTCCTAACAAAGCCATTCCTTTACTGATAACTTTTGCTGATGCTGATGAAAGCTGCAGTCTGAATATTTTCAGCAGACCATCTTCAGCTTGCAGGATAGATTTTTCGTGATAAAATTTGTTGTATGTTTTAGCCAGTTCATAGATGTAGTTGGCTATCAGCGCCGGGTTATGGCTACTTGCCGCTTCGCTTACTATAGCCGGGTATTGTGT
Source organism: Bacteroidota bacterium (assembly GCA_026224775.1). Taxonomy (GTDB): domain Bacteria; phylum Bacteroidota; class Bacteroidia; order Sphingobacteriales; family Sphingobacteriaceae; genus Mucilaginibacter. Next base: position 484,508 of record JAMFRP010000026.1, on the reverse strand, counting down.
TAATACTACGATAAGGTCGCGTTCTACCGCATCTAATGCAGTAATATCTATCTGATTGGTAAAATCAACCTCCGCCCTGCTTAGTACCGATTTGATACGGGCATGGGTGTATTGAATAAACGGACCAGTATGCCCCTGAAAATCTACAGATTCATTAGGATCAAATAATAAACGTTTTTTAGGATCGACCTTTAAGAGAAAATATTTTAACGCGCCCATACCAATGGTGTGGTATAAATGCAATTTTTCTTCTTCGGTAGAACCATTTACTTTGCCTAAAGCTTCGGTTTGCTCTTTGGCTGTTTTCTCCATTTCGTCTATCAGGTCATCGGCATCAACTACAGTACCTTCACGGGATTTCATTTTACCGGATGGCAGATCGACCATGCCATAGGATAAATGATATAGACCCTTGGCCCAGCTTTTACCAAGTTTTTGCAAGATCAGGAACAGCACTTTGAAGTGATAATCCTGCTCGTTACCTACCACATAAATAGATTCATTCACATCGAAATCATCATATTTAAGCTGTGCGGTGCCTAAATCCTGAGTGATATAAACAGAGGTGCCATCAGAACGGCGAACCAGTTTTTCATCCAATCCATCAGCAGTTAAATCAATCCAAACAGAGCCATCTGGTTTTTCAAAGAATACACCTTTTGCAAGGCCTTCTTCAACAATATCTTTACCTAATAAATAGGTATTGGATTCGTAGTAAAACTTATCAAATTCAACACCAAGCCTATTGTATGTTTTACCAAAACCATCATACACCCAGGTATTCATGGTTTTCCAAAGGTTGATCACTTCCTCATCTCCAGCTTCCCATTTTTGAAGCATTTCCTGGGCTGATTTAATGAGTGGTGCATTCTTTTTGGCTTCGTCTTCAGTTTGACCTTCTGATTTTAAGAATTCTATCTCCTTTTTGTACTCCTTATCGAAGATCACATAGTATTTGCCTACTAAGTGGTCGCCTTTTTCGCCTGTTGATATAGGAGTTTCCCCATTGCCGTATAACTGCCAGGCCAGCATGGATTTACAGATATGAATACCCCTATCGTTCACCAAATTGGCTTTAATTACTTCATAACCAGCTGCACTTAATATCTGCGCCAATGAAAAACCTAACAGATTATTACGCACGTGGCCTAAGTGCAAAGGTTTGTTGGTATTAGGTGATGAATACTCCACCATCACTTTTTTACCGTTTGGTTTAAATACGGCAAAATCTTCGGGTAAAATTTCTTGATATAATTTATCTATCCAATAAGTATCAGTTAAGGATATATTTAAAAAGCCTTTTACGGTATTGAATGCTGCTATCTGCGGTAAAGATTCTTTCAGATATTCACCGATCTCTGCTCCTGTTTGCTCCGGTGATTTACATGAAAATTTGATAAAGGGAAAGGTAACAATAGTAACCTGGCCTTCAAACTCTTTGCGTGTTTCCTGCAGGTTAACACTATCAGCAGTAATATCAGTTTGGTACAGGTGCTTAACAGCTTTAAGTACAGCTTCAATAATAAAATCCATTTTGCAAAAATAACACGATTTATGACACGATTTAAGGATTTATAAGATTATAGTTATTGATGATGTGTGATAATAGCTTTAATAACAATATTTCAAAGAACGGTAATTACACATTATCGCAATGTGTTTGTAAATATTATCCGGGATATTTCAAATTTCGGGACTTTAATTTGAATAAGCGCTGACACTGTTTTGTCAGTAGGTAAGCGAATTAAATTTATATTAGCTTTGTGCAACTGGCCACCAATTTATGACACTAAAAAACAACGATTTTAAAATAGATGTAACTTCTGAAATAGGTACCCTGCGGACATTATTAATCCATAGTCCCGATAGTGGATTGGGTAAAGTTGTGCCCTCCAAAGCACAGGATTGGCTTTTTGAGGACATTGTGCATTTGGATACCGTACGTAAAAACGAGTATGATTACTACGTAAAGCTGCTCATGTATTTCCTTGATCCGGATAAGATAAAGGGCAAGCTGAAGCAGATAGATTCTATTGAACATAAGCGCGCTTTTTTTAAGCCTGACAATAAAGATTTCCACGCATCGAGTAAAGTGGTAGAGATACAAACTCTGCTAGCTGATGTATTACAGGATACGGGCATCCGAACCAAATTGGTGGCATCGGTTTGCGCTATTGAAAGCTGCAATTATCGTTTACAAGAGCAATTGATCGACACAGATCCGATTGAATTGGCAAAAATCTTAATATCAGGATCATTAACAAATGATGAGATGATTTTTGCTCCTATCCCTAATTTGATTTTCTCTCGCGATATTGGCATCGCTATTAATAATTTTATGTTGCTTAATCGCCCTGCCAAAAAAGCCAGGGCACGCGAAACGCTGTTATTGCGCTATATATTTTTCAATCACCCATTATTTGCTGCTTACAAGAACAATGTATTGGAGATACCGGAAAGCATGCAACATTTTTTGCGCCCGGGTGAGGACAATACTGAGCGATCGACCCTCGAGGGTGGCGATGTGATGATGGTTAGTGCGCAGCATTTAATTATTGGCTGTAGTGAGCGCACTTCGCCAAACGGAGCAAATGAGGCGATCAAATTACTGTTTGAGCATAATGTGGTGGAGAAGGTTACGGTAGTAAAAATCCCACATAAGCGTGATTACATGCACATTGATACCGTATTTACACAGGTAAAACGCAATGTGTGGGTGTTGTTAGGTTCGTTAGCCATGGGCGAAAGTCCGATTGATGAGAAAGAACCAATAGCCTGGTTCGCGGATAAAAAATCGAAAGAAAAAACGGAGATCATCCAGTTTAGAAAGGGCAAGAAACCAAAGAAATTTGAATGTATTGAGGACTTGCTGACCAACATCAGCGAAAAGGATCTGCAAAGTAAAAAACCGACCAAATTTATTTATTCGGGCAATAATTCCTTCCCTTATGATGCCCGTGAGCAATGGACAGATTCATGCAACTTGTTGGCGGTAAAAGAAGGCGTTGTTGTTGGTTATGACCGTAACGATAAAACTGTTGAAGCATTTAAACAAAATGGTTTCGATGTGGTTAAAGTTAGCGAGTTGCTTGAACAATTTGAAAACGGCGACATCGACCCACAAAAAATGAAGGACACGCTGATACTAATGCCATCGGCGGAGCTATCGAGAGCTCGTGGTGGTTTTCATTGTATGAGCATGCCTATTTTGAGAGATCGTCTGAACCTTGATTTATAGGATTTATTGATTACCATGATGATAATAATCTAAATTATAGAGAATATATAATGAGTGAACAGTCGACATCACACCTGTTAATGATAAGGCCGGTTAATTTCGGTTATAATGAGGAAACTGCTGAAAGCAATGCCTTTCAGCATAAAGACAAAAACCAGCAAGAAGTACAGCAAAAGGCTTTGCATGAGTTTAACAATTTTGTGGATGTGTTGAGGCAAAATGGTGTTGATGTTACTGTTATAGATGATAACCCGCACCCCTATACACCGGACTCAGTTTTCCCTAATAACTGGGTGTCATTTCATGCTGATGGCAATATATTCCTCTACCCGATGCAGGCCGAAAACCGCAGATTAGAACGCAGGGAAGATATAATTTCACGATTGGAGGATAATTTTAAGGTTCATCATATTGTTGACCTAAGCAGATACGAGGAAGAAAACAAATTTTTAGAGGGTACAGGCAGCATGGTATTAGACAGGGAACATAAAATAGCTTATGCCTGTTTATCGCCACGCACCGATAAGAGTGTATTGGATGTATTTTGCGAACAATCCGGTTATACCTCAGTTTGTTTTGATGCGGCTGATGAAGATGGCAAAGCTATTTACCATACCAACGTGTTGATGTGTGTAGGCAGCCAATTCGCGGTTATTTGTTTGGATAGTATACCTAATCCGCATGAGCGGGTTGTCGTGATTGAATCCTTAAGTTCAACACAAAAAGAAATCATAGAAATATCCTTTGAGCAGATGAACAAATTTGCGGGTAATATGCTGGAGGTGAAAAGCAAGAATGGCGTTACATTTATTATGATGTCGGAGAGCGCATTCAGAGGGCTTCACCATGACCAAAAATTATCGCTTGAAAAATATGGCAAATTGATTTATGCAGATATACAAACCATTGAAAACAACGGCGGTGGCAGTGCGAGATGCATGATGGCGGAGGTGCATTTACCAGTTACGAATTGATCTAATTTTACATCTAAAAAATAATTACACTACTACTATAAAAATTACATAAAATTCCCATTTAAAAATTACATTTTTGCCAAAATTTTAATAGATGCAGAGTTACCAGGAATTTCTTGATTTAAGTGTAGGTTTTCCGCAGGATGGTTTTGAGATCATCGATGATGAACTATACTTTCATGATCTTAATTTAATGGAGATGATTGAAACGTACGGCACTCCCCTACGCTTCACTTATATTCCAATTATTTCTAAGAAAATACAGCAGGCCAAGTTGTTGTTTCAACAGGCAATTATCAAAAATAATTACCGCGGCAGCTATAAGTATTGCTATTGCACCAAAAGCTCTCATTTTAAGCACGTAGTTGAAGAAGCGCTTAAAAACGAAATCCACCTGGAAACATCATCGGCTTTTGATATGCCGATGATTGATGCTTTGGAGAAAAAAGGATCGGTTACTAAGGACATTACTGTAATTTGTAATGGATTTAAAACCTTCCAGTATAAAACATACATCATCGATATGCTGCATGATGGTTTTAAAAACATCATCCCTGTATTGGATAATAAGGAAGAGTTTAACCTGTACGACGACGAGATTGAACTTGATGAGCCATGTAACCTGGGTATCCGTATAGCGGCAGAGGAGCAGCCGGATTCACAGTTCTACACTTCCCGTTTAGGTATCAGGATGGAAGACATCATCGATTTTTATCATAATAAGATTGAGGATAACCCTAACTTCCAGGTTAAGCTGTTGCATTTCTTCATTAACTCTGGTATATCGGACACTCCGTATTACTGGAATGAGTTGGAGAAATATGTTACGCTTTACTGCAAATTCAAAAAGATCAATCCACATTTAGATACTTTGGATATTGGTGGCGGTATGCCGTTTAAAGATTCGTTGGTGTTTGATTTTGATTACGAATACATGATCAACGAGATCGTGAGCCGTATCAAAGAAATCTGCGCCGAGAATGATACTGTTGAACCGGATATTATTACCGAATTTGGCAAATATACTGTTGCCGAGGCATCAGGCATTTTATACAAGGTTTTAGGCCGCAAGCAACAAAACGACCGTGAGAAATGGTTGATGCTTGATGGCTCATTTATCACCAACCTCCCTGACGTTTGGGCGTTGAACCAAAAATACATCTTGTTGCCTATCAATAACTGGGATAGCGAGTATGAGCGTGTAAACATGGGTGGTATCACCTGTGATGGTCAGGATTATTACAATCAGGAGGCACATATGAACAGCGTGTTTATGCCTAAGACGCGCAAGGTACAATACGTGGGCTTTTTTAATACAGGAGCTTACCAGGAAGTTTTAAGCGGTTACGGAGGCATACATCACTGTCTGCTGCCATCGCCTAAACATGTGATCATCCGCAGAAACAGGGATGAGACGTTTAATTTTGAGGTATTTGGTGAAGAGCAGAATAGTAAACAGGTATTGAAGATACTGGGTTATACTACTTAATAGTATTAACAACATGTTTTGAGAGCCACAATAGTAAATATTGTGGCTCTTTTTGTTTTGCCTACTTGTCATTTCGATCGGAGGGAAAAATCTTCTACAATATGCATCGCCGCTTTGCAGGACGAAGAAGATTTCTCCCTCCGATCGAAATGACATGTTGCAGAGAACGCGGATAGATTCTTCGCTGCGCTCAGAATGACAATTAGTGAATAAGAAAATCTATTTATTTAAAAACATTGTCATGCTGAGGTACGAAGCATCTGTACTCGCGTAAACTACTTTACAGATTCTTCACTGCGTTCAGAATGACAAGAGGGATATAATTATAAATTTTTCAATTGCTGATACAGCTTTTCGGTAGGTAAGCCAACAACGTTGGTATAGGAGCCGTTGATCTTTTCGATACCGATTAAGCCAATGCGCTCCTGTATGCCGTATGAACCGGCTTTGTCCAGTGGCATGTATTCATTTACATAGCTGGTGATCTCATCATCAGTAAGCTTGCGAAAGAAAACCTCTGATACATCAAAAAATTTATTGTATTGATACTTATGCAGTAAGCATACACCTGTAATAACCTTGTGAACTTTACCTGATAGCATTTTTAGCATTTCGATGGCATGTTCGGCGGTTTCGGGTTTGCCTAATATCAGGCCATCAATACAAACGATGGTATCAGCAGTTAGTACAACCTCATCCCCTATGCTTTCGTCAAATGCTTCAGCTTTTTTGGACGCGATATAAACCGCTATTTCTTCTGGCGATAAATCTTCAGGATAAGATTCGTCTACCTCTTTTAACACCACCCTAAAATCAACATCCATTAGCTTCAACAGTTCCTGACGGCGGGGTGATTTAGATGCAAGGATAATTTGAGGAATATTACTCATCAGAGAATAAAAACTTTTGACTTTTTACTTTAAACTTTTGACTTAAAAAACTACCAACTATAAGCCTGCTCGCTCATCCACTTGCCTTGTACCTTTAGTACTTTTTCAATCACATCACGGGCGCAGCCTTTACCACCGGGATATGGCGATACATAATGGCTTACCGCTTTGATCTCTTCCACGGCATCGGCAGGGCATACAGATAAACCAGCAAGTTTCATCGGTGCAAGATCAGGAATATCATCACCCATGTATAACACGTTAGATGCATGGGTTATCTTTTCCTCTAAATAAATCTTAAATCGCTCTGCTTTGGTATGTGTACCCATGTAAACATCAGTAACACCAAGACTATTCAACCTATATACCGCGCCTTTAGATCGACTGCCGGATATGGCACAAACCTGGTAACCGCATTTTACGGCCAATTGTATGGCATAACCGTCTTTAATGTTAAATGCGCGTGATTGTTCGCCGCTCTCATTTACAAAAACAGAACCATCGGTTAATACGCCATCTACATCAAAAATAAATGTAGTTATATCGTGAAGCTTGCTTAAAAAGGATTCCATTAGAATTATTGATTATCTCTCCACTCGTAAACCCAGGCAGATTGGATTTGCTCAAGATGGCCTTCGGTTGATTGCTCGCGTGTACCTGCAAAGTTAGGTAGCGTTAAAATCCACTCTAAAAGATCGGTAAAGCGGATACGGTATATTTTTGATTCATCAAAATCATCGCCGAACTTTTCGTAAAGTTCAATAGCAATATCTTCATGATCGGCCCAGTGTATAGGTAAAGCAAATTTTTTGTCGTGAGTCATTGTTATGTTGATGAGTAGAATCTAAAATTATGTTATTAGTGGCCCATGAAGTCGGACTGGTTGGGTAAAGTTACTTCAATATCGCCATCAATCACCACACATTGGCAACCTAAGCGTGAAGTAATGCGCGGATTTACTGCTCTATCAATAAAGTCTTCTTCTTTATCTGAAATTTCCTGCAGGTTATCCATGCCTTTATTTACATATACATGGCAGGTACTGCAACCGCAAACGCCACCGCAATTGTGCTGTAATTCAATGCCATTTTCCAGGCAAACATCTAAAACAGACTCACCTTCGGCAATAGGCAATTCAACAGATTCGTGATCCTTTTCCTCAAAGTTTATCTTAAGCTTATAAATATTCATTTTGGCAAAAGTAATAAAATTACTTAGGTGGCGTATTGTATTAATCCTTTTTGATAATACCCTGACTTAACAACCTGTACAACTGCTCCCACTCGGGTTCGTATTTAAGTAAAGTTAAATGCGCCTCCATAGTTTTTTGATCATTACGGATGGCGGGGCCGGTTTGCACATTGGCAGGCAGGTTGGTTTGAACTTTCTCGGCAGTCTCTAAAATAAGTGGTCGCAGTAAACTAAAATCTATTCGTTGATCCGACAATAACTCCTGCGCTACCCTATATAGGTAATTTGGAAAGTTACAGGCAAACACCGCGGCCAAATGCAATGTTCTGCGCTGGGTAGAATCAATCTCATACACATTATTGCTGATGCTTTGTGCGAGTTCTTTTAATGTTTTGGTGATGGATTCATTTGCGCCCTCAATACATAGCGGTACTGTTAAAAAGTCAACTTCTTTTGTTTTACTGAAGGTTTGCAAGGGATAAAACACACCTGCATTGTCGGTAAATGCAAGTATATTGTACAGATCCGTTGCGCCCGATGTATGGGCTATCAGTTTATTGTGTTTTGATAATTCCTGCGCGATACCTGCAATGGCATCATCACTTATAGAAATAATAAAAATATCAGTATTGGGATCGATATTATTCAGATCATCAATAGCTTCCGCACCGATATGATAGGCCAGTAAAGCTGCATTATGTGCATTGCGGCTATACACCTGCACAATACGATGCCCCGCATTTTTAAATGCCGCACCCAAATGGGTTGCTACATTACCCGAGCCGATAAGTGTTATGCGCATGAATTTTATTTTTTATAATGGATGCCATACTGAGGTACTCGAAGTATGAGGGCTGGCCTGTACGCTTACCCATCGAGTGCCTCAGTGTGACACCCTAACACTATTTTTATGCTAAATATTTACTCACTAATTTTTTGCTGATATCCCAAAGCTTATTGCGGTTAGCTTCATTCCAGGAAAGCACGGTTGATTTGGCCATTTTCTTTTTTATGAAGTACTGACTGCTTTTTGCATCCATACCGGGCTCGGTGGCCAAATAGATGGTGGTTTGCGCACCTTCTTCAGCTGTAATCATAAACGGGCCGACTAACAAACTCGTTAGTTTACCTAAGAGTCCGCCTATTCCACCCCAGAATTCAGTTTTTACAACGCCTGGATGCAATGCGAATGAAGAAATCCCTTTATCCGCATATTTTTCAGCCAAAGCTTTGGTAAAATAAAGGTTGAATAACTTAGCCATGCCATAAGCTCTCCATGCAGAATATTTCTTCTGCTGCCACGGCAGATCATCAAAATCAGCTTTACCCCTTCTGTGTGCTTCGGAGCTTACGTTGATCACCCTCGCCTGCCCTTTCTCTAACAGCGGCATAATTGCCATGGTTAACAGAAAATGCCCTAAATGATTTACCTGGAAAGTCATTTCAAAACCGTCCTTAGTCATTTGCTTTTCACCAAAGATACCGCCTGCGTTGTTTATCAACACGTTTACGGCAAATAGCTTAGCTTTAAGTTCATCAGCTGCTTCACGAACACTTTGCAGATCGGCCAGATCACACTTTACCACAAAAATATTCTTGTTGCCGGTTTGTGCTATGATCTCATCTTTAAGGCGGTCACCTTTTTGGGTATTCCTGACCAGCAAATAAATCGCGTGATCTTTTTTCGCGAGTGCCAAAGCGGTTTCTTTGCCTATGCCGGATGTTGCGCCGGTAATTACGGTAGTTCTTAAAGCCATAATGCTAATTGTGCCGTAAATATATGCACTAACTTGCCTCTGCCAATTTTTCGGGTGCTAAAATTTACAGTACAACACATTAGTTACTTTACATAAACAACTGTACCACGGTACAAGTGAAACACATGGTACATTTGGTACACTTTTCAACCTAAAAACACCCAAAATAGCACCAAAAACAGGCTTTTTAAATCACTTTTAAACCTCAAATCAGCCGAAAAAGCATCAATTTCGACTAAAAAATAGTCGCTTTTAGACCATTTTCACGTAAAATTTCAATAGAAAGCATCAAAAATCACCCCATTTTACGCATATTAGATTTTAATAAATCTAACTTACTTATGAAATACAACTTTTTAGGCAACACCGGTTTACTGGTGTCAGAAATTTGCTTTGGCACCATGACTTTTGGTGGCAAAGGCTATTGGGAAAACATTGGAAAAGTACAACAAAAAGAAGTTAACGAACTGATGAAAGTTGTAGTTGACTCCGGTATTAATTTTATTGATACTGCCAATGTTTACTCCTTCGGAGAATCAGAAAAATTATTGGGCCAGTCCATCAAAGATCTTGGTTTTAACCGTAACGAACTGATTATCGCTACCAAAGTTCGCGGTCGCATGGGTGAAGGTAAAAACGCGGTTGGTTTATCCCGTTATCATATTTTTTATTCGGTGGATGAAAGCTTGCAGCGTTTACAGCTGGATCACATCGACGTTTTATATGTGCACGGCTTCGACCCCAAGACCCCCATTGAAGAAACCATGCGCGCTTTAAATGACATCGTTCTAACAGGAAAAGTGCGTTATATAGCCATTTGCAACTGGCCCGCCTGGGTGGTTATGAAAGCGATAGGTATTTGCAAACTGCATGGATGGAATCAATTTGTGGGGATGCAATACTTCTACTCCTTAGCAGGGCGTGATATTGAGCGTGAAATATTACCATTAGCAGCCGATCAAAATTTAGCGATGATGCCATGGAGCCCCCTAGCCGGTGGTTTCCTGGGTGGTAAATATACTCGAGATAACGAAAAAGTAGAAGGATCAAGACGCACGACTTTTGATTTCCCTCCTATCAATAAAGACAAAACATACAATATTATTGATGTAATAACCGAAGTTGGTAAACAGCACAATGTTTCGCCTGCAGCAATTGCATTGGCATGGGTTAGGCAACAACCGGGTATAACCAGCACTATTATCGGTGCAAAAACTGTTGATCAGTTAAATGATAACATCAAATCGACAGAGGTTACGTTAACTGAAGATGATCTTAAAAAAATCGACGAAGTAAGCGCTCTACCCAAAGAATACCCGGGTTGGATGGTTGAAAGACAATCTGCTGATAGGGAATTGAAATAATCTCCTACCTTACACTTTGCCCCTCCTTTGTCATTTCAAAATAGTAACCAGACTTACGAAGTTTTTAAAACTTCGTAAGTCTTACAATGACAAGATTTCTCCCTCCGGTCGAAATGCCAACTGAAGAAGGCCAAAAAACTTTAATATCAATTTAACGCAGATTTACTATTTTGCGGCATGGATAAACCTGTACCCCAAAAACGCCAGGCTGCTTTAGGATTTATTTTTGCTACGCTGCTTATTGACGTAATGGGGCTGGGTATTATCATACCCGTTATACCAAAACTAATTGAACATTTAATTCATGGTAATATTAGCGATGCTTCAGCTTATGCTGGCTGGCTTACCGCCGCTTATGCATCCATGCAATTCCTGTTCGCTCCCCTTATAGGTAACTTAAGCGATAAATTTGGCCGCAGGCCTGTATTACTATGTTCTTTATTAGGCTTTAGTATTGATTATTTGTTTTCGGCATTTGCCCCTACCATCGCATGGTTATTTGTGGGCCGTATTGTTGCAGGGATAACAGGCGCCAGCTTTACAACAGGATCGGCTTATATTGCTGATATCAGCGAGCCCGAAAAGCGTGCTGCGAATTTTGGTTTAATAGGCGTTGCTTTTGGTATTGGCTTTATTATAGGGCCTGTAATTGGTGGTATATTAGGCAAATACGATGTTCATTATCCATTTATAGCAGCAGCGGTATTGGCGTTATTAAATGCCATTTACGGCTATTTTATTTTACCTGAATCATTGCCGATAGAGAATCGTAGGGACTTCGACATAAAAAGAGCTAATCCACTTGGGTCTGTATTACAATTAAGTAAGTATAAGTCGGTAATAGGATTGGCTGTTTCCTTGTTTCTGGTTTATTTTGCCGCGCAAGCTGTACAAACTGTATGGACTTTTTATACGATGGACAAATTTCATTGGAACGAAGACTGGGTTGGTTATTCACTTGGCACTGTTGGCTTATTTGTAGAAATAGTACAAGGTGGTTTAATAAGAATAATTATGCCTAAGCTTGGCGAAAAGCGCAGCATCTGGATCGGCTTAAGTTTATATGCTGCCGGTTTATTGCTTTTTGCTTTTGCTTCTAAAGGTTGGATGATGTTTGTGTTTCTTGTGCCTTACTGCCTGGGCGGTATTGCCGGGCCAGCTTTGCAAGGCTATATGAGTAACAGCGTACCTGCCAATGAGCAAGGAGAGTTACAAGGTGGGCTAACCAGTTTGATGAGTGTAAGCTCAATATTCGGGCCTTTGGTAATGGCTGAAGCTTTTTATTATTTCACAAAACCCAACCCATTTTTTCAATTTCCGGGGATGCCATTTATCATAGGATCAGCACTTATGCTATTAAGCGCATGGTTGGCGGTCAGGAGTTTTAAAAGAAATAACGCATCCATCTAAAACATTTAATATTATTTTACATTTTTACACGGATGGATCAACCCAAAATTAAAACCTCAGCCGCGCTCCGTTTTATTTTCGTAACCATTTTTATTGATGTGATGGGCTTGGCCATCATTATACCCGTTATCCCTAACCTGTTAAAAGAGTTGGGTAATGTAGATTACTCGGTAGCATCTGAAATCAACGGTTGGTTAACCTTTACCTATGCCAGTATGCAGGTCATATTTTCGCCGGTTATGGGTAACCTCAGCGATCGTTTTGGCAGGCGCCCCATCCTACTGATCTCGTTAATTGGCTTTAGTATCGATTATATGTTTATGGCCTTCGCGCCAACCGTTTTCTGGTTATTTATAGGCCGGGCTATAGCGGGCATCACTGGTGCCACCATGGCTACTGCCACCGCTTATATAGCCGACATTAGTACAGGTGATAAACGGGCAGCTAACTTTGGCATCGTGGGCGCGGCATCGGGCCTGGGTTTTATTATTGGGGTTTCGGGTGGTGCTTTTTTGGGTGACATAAATATCAAGATCCCTTTTATGGTAGCCGCCGGATCGGCCTTGTTTAATGCAGCTTACGGCTACTTTGTTTTACCGGAATCATTGGATAAAGAACACCGCCGTAAATTTGAATGGAAACGAGCAAATCCTATCGGATCATTTAAACAATTAGGTAAATATAAAGCACTTGCGGGTTTGGCGATTGCTTTTACTTTAGTATATATAGCACAAAAGGCGGTTGAGTACCAGTTGCCATTTTATGTTTATGAGAAATTCCAATGGTCGATGCGCAGTGTGGGATTTTTGGGGCTTTTTATTGGCGTATTGTTGATAGGCATACAAGGCGGTTTGATCCGCTACCTGATACCCAAATGGGGATTGAAGAAGAACATTATCATCGGCTTAATATCTTACGGATCAGGACTAACCCTGATAGCCTTCGCAGGGCAAGGTTGGCAAGTATACCTGTTTATGATCCCTTATTGCTTCGGCGGCATATCCGGCCCTGCGCTACAAGGGTTTATTACCAGCAAATTCGCCGCGAATGAACAGGGCGAATTACAGGGTGGCTTAACCTTATTATCCAGCTTAAGCCTTGTAATTGGACCATTATTAATGGGTTATAGCTTTAAGTTTTTTACGCATAAGGATTCATCAGTCTACTTTCCGGGTGCACCCTATATACTTGGAGCGTTATTGGTATTGATAAGTGTGTTATTAGTGATCAGAAGTTTGAGGAAAGAAACTAGTCTAAACCGCTAACGCCACCGGAGATCATGAATTTCATGGCATCGGCCGCGCTGATGTCTAATGGATGCACTTTATCGGCAGAAATAATAACTACCTGCCCTGCGAAAGAGTAGGAATATGGAAAGTAAACAGCAACATCGCCCGGTAAACCAATTTTATTCAAATCCCTTTTAACCAGGAAGCCTATTTTTTTCAGACCGAATTCATTCACGTCTACCAAAACTGGCTCGTTAAATTTCTTCTCTTCTCCTACGAATGCTTCCGTAAGATCTTTTACTGATGAGTACAGGAATTTGAACAAAGGTAAGCGATCCAACCAGCGATTAAACCAGGCTTTAATAGGCTCGGTTATTACATTAGTTACCAAAACACCCGCTATCAGGATGATTAATACCACATTTAAGATACCCAGACCGGGTATATACATGGGTTTTCCTTTATTGTCAGTCCATATGGTTGTGCTTAGATTTAGGGCATTATCAATTCTGGAAACTGCCCAGTAAATCAAAAAGATGGCAACGCCCAGAGGTACTACAATCAATAGTCCTTTAACAAAATAATTAAGTAAGGCTTTGGCAATTCTTTTCATATCAAACTTACTCGTAAAAGTACACCCTTTTTACCCGCTGCGAAATATTAGTTAATATTTCGTAAGGAATAGTGTTTATCTCTTTTGCGAGTTCTTGTATTTTTAATTCATTGTTAAAAATAATCACCTCATCTCCTTCGCTTACATCAATTCCGCTTACATCAATTACACAAGTATCCATCGAAATATTTCCAACCGTAGGCGCCAGGGTTCCTTTAACTAACAACTTTCCTACGCCGTTACCAAAGGCGCGTAAGTAGCCATCAGCATAACCAATTCTTACAGTAGCAATCTTACCGTCCTTGGATAAGCTGCCATTACGCCCATAACCCACTGTTTCACCCGCGACTATCTTTTTAACCTGCGACACGCTTGTTTTTAAGCTGGCAATTGGCTGCAAACCACTCTCATCTTCCGGTGTGGCCGAATCTACTCCATATAAACCAATACCCAACCTAACCATATCATATTGAGCATTGGGCCAGCGGGTTATACCTGCTGTATTACTTAAATGTTTAATTACTTTATAACCTAAAGCTTCTTCGATCTGTTTATAAGCCTTCTCGAATTTTTGTATCTGGGTCAATGTAAAACCGTCATGCTGTGATGCTTCACTGGCTGCCAGGTGTGAAAATACCGAACATACCTTCACATAGTTATTGATCTCTAACAGATCACATAAAGTTTCTACTTCAAAATCTTCAAAACCAATGCGATGCATGCCGGTATCGATTTTTATGTGGATAGGGAATTTCGCCAGGCCAGCTGCCTGCAGGTATCTGATGAAGTCATCAAATAACCCAAAGCTATAAATCACAGGCTCAAGCTTGTATTCCTCTAATTTATCAAACGCTGTCACTTCCGGGTTTAATATCATTATCGGCAAAGTGATTCCGCCTTGCCGCAGGGCTACACCTTCATCAACATAAGCAACAGCCAGGTAATCCACCTTATTATATTGCAGCATATTAGCTACTTCAAAAGTACCACTACCATAACTAAAAGCCTTAACCATAGCCATCAACTTAACACCGGGCTTTAACTTAGATTTATAGAAGTTAAGGTTACTCAGCAAGGTATTCAAATTGATTTCCATTACTGTTTCATGTCCTTTCTGCACCAGGGCACGGCTCACACTTTCAAACTCAAAACTACGCGAGCCTTTGATCAAAATATCTTCATCCCTGAAAATCAGGGAATTCATATGTTTAAGTAAAGTTGCGGTATCAGCAAAAAAATGCTTCTCGGGTACATCAAAGTATTGCTGACGATTAAACAAGGCCTCACCCACGCCAATAAATTTATCGATCTTCTTCACCTTGATCATATCGGCAACCTTATCGTATAGAATATCCTCCTCCAGTCCGGATTGAAATATGTCAGATAAGATCAAAGTCTTTTTTTGATGCTGATTCTGCTGACTTAAAAAATTCAACGCTATCTCCAGCGATTGTATATCCGAATTGTATGAATCATCGATAATCGAACAGTTGTTCACGCCGGTCTTCAGCTCCAAACGCATACTTACCGGGGTTAAACGCTCAATGCGTTTATCGGCTTCAATGGGTGTATAGCCCATAGCCAGCATGGTTGCCCAGCAGGTAATGGCATTTTCAAATGAAGCTTTATCTAAAAAAGGTATAAGACATTCTATTTCAGAACCTTTATAGCGACCACGTAAATAAAAATTTTTAGCGATAATCGTCTCACTAAATACATAAAGATCCGCTTCCTTAAAATTCTGGCTCCAGGTAAAGCATTCTTTAACCGGGATGTCCTTGGAATAATTAATCAGCTCATCGTAGTTGTGGATTAACAATTTGCAGTGTTTAAACAGCCCGAGTTTTTCCAGTACTTTTTGTTCGCGACTTTCAAAGCCTTCATCATGGGCGGAGCCAATATGGGTGAGAATTCCGATGTCAGGCTTAATCATGGCCTCTAAACGTGCCATTTCGCCTGTAGTGGAAATCCCGGCCTCAAATATGCCAAGGTCGTTATTATCGCTTATTTGCCATAGAGAAAGCGGCACCCCTATTTGCGAGTTGTAGCTTTTAGGATTACGTACAATGTTATGGTCGGCGGCCATTAACTGATATAGCCACTCCTTCACTATGGTTTTGCCGTTGCTGCCTGTGATGCCGATCACTTGTAATTTAAAGCTATCGCGATGAAAAGCAGCCAGTTTTTGCAAGGCGAATAACACATCATCAACAATTAAAATATTAGCACCCGGCATTTTAATCTCCGGACCATGGTTTACCACGAAGTTGCGCACACCGGCGGCATAAGCCTCGGCAATAAACTCGTGCCCATTACGGCGACCGCTCAGGGCGAAGAACAAGGCCTCTGTAGCACTGGTAATGCGGCGACTATCAGTAAGCAGTACACTTATGCTATTTTCACTTACAATAGCGCCTACTGCGCTTATAATGTCTTTAATTTTTGATATGGGATACTGGCTGCTAAGCATGATGCTAATTTGATTATATTTATACCAATAGAAGAATTTTTGTCGAATTTTGGTTTTAATGGATAACCCTAAAAAGATTAAAATAACCGATGAGAAAGTTGCCCTGGCTAAAGCCGAACACTTTTGCGCTTATCAGGATCGTGCACAACAGGAAGTTAGGGATAAGCTATATGATTGGGGCCTATGGCCCGATGCTGTTGAGAATATCATAGTCCAACTGATAGGCGGAAACTTTTTAAATGAGGAGCGTTTTGCCAGGAGTTACGTGCAGGGCAAATTTAAACAGAAAGGCTGGGGTAAGATAAAAATTAAACAAGGCCTCAAAATCAAGAAGATACCTGAGAATTTACTAAAAAAAGCGCTGCTAACCATCGACGGAGATGAATATTTTGAGATGCTCACGAAGATTTTAAGCAAAAAAGCGGCTTTGCTCACCGAAAAAGTGCCCTATAAACGCAGGTATAAGCTACAACAGTATGCTTTGAGCCGTGGTTTTGAAACCGATTTAATAATTGATGTTTTGAAAAACAGCGAGTTATAAAAAAATGTAAAAAAAATTAAATCAATCCCTTGCAGGGAAAACAATTCTGTCTATATTTGCACTCCCAACAGCGAAAGTAGCTCAGTTGGTAGAGCACGACCTTGCCAAGGTCGGGGTCGCGAGTTCGAATCTCGTCTTTCGCTCAAATCCCTTCCATCAAAAGAAGGGATTTGTTTTTAAAGGTTTAAACACCTGCTCAGATGGTGGAACTGGTAGACACGCAGGACTTAAAATCCTGTTCCCGTAAACGGAGTGCGGGTTCGATTCCCGCTCTGAGTACATCGACAGAAATGCAAGATTGTAATAGTTTAACTATCAACAGCTTGCATTTCTTGTTTTCAGTAACCTTGATTACCCACTAATGATACCGTGGCTTTGATTAAAATATCAAGCTGCTAATTATCAATTGCTTACAAAGCAAAAAGTGTTTAATTCCCCTTCTCTCATTTGTTGTTAGTCGAACACAAGCAGCTTATTGATTATCAATTATTTATAGTATTAAACTATTTATCAGTCCCATGCGGTTTGTAATATTGCACCATTGAACACCTTAATTCGTTATAAACCAATCTCTTTCTTAATTATATTAACAACTATCTATACAACTTTATTTAGCAATACTTCTTCACTACCCGCATAAATATTACTATCTATAGCTTTTTTTGATTGGGCGATCGGCTATTCTCTTTGCTTTTCGCTTTGTTGCTTTCATATTACTTGATTATAGTCTTAATATAATTGTACAACAGCATAGAAGGTGCATTTCCTTTTCGCTTAAAAATTTCTTCACAGCCGAATAAAATAAATGAGTCTTTTGCCCGAGATACTGCAACATTCAACATATTTACGCCAGCATCAAAGAAATAGCTATTCCCAATATCATTTGATCCATAAGTAGAAGAAAATAAAATAACGGGGCGTTCGGCACCTTGTAAGGCGTGGACGGTACCGATGGTGAGGTCGTTCATATTAATACCTGTCTGGCGGAGTGTATTGCGAAGGCTAAACTTCTGGCCGGTGAATGGGGTAACAATGGCCACGATGTTCTTGAGCGGCAATTTATAGTGCTGCTCTAATATCAGTTGATTGACCGTGAGCCATTGGGCGATGGCCTGGGCTTCATCTGGATTGGCGCGGCTGGTGCCGCTGGGATTGGACCGGCCCTGGACTGGAATAAATTGTAAAGGTGGAAATAAACCACCTTTAGCAGGGCCTTTCATGGGTTTAAGCAAACCACTATAGGCCAGTTTATTGCAGTACTCAATAATTTCATCGAAGCAGCGGCGATGTTCGGTAAGCAGCATGCCGCGGGCTTGTTTGGGTTGTAAATGATAGTGGGAAGTTTTTTGTGCCAGGCGCATGATGCTGCCGGAACTGCAGAGAAACCCTTTAGCGTATAAATCTTCGATGGCTTTTTGATCGCTAAGGTTATTAATAACGTTATACCGATACAGGTTGGCCTGATCCACCTTTTTGGGTACATTCCAAACCGGCTCGATCTGGAGGATATCACCGACCACTAAAGCCTTTTGGGCTAAAGCAAAAGTAGCCGCGCCTATTTCCGGCGATACCTGACCGGCTTCATCGACGATCAGCAGATCTATAAAATCGAGTAAAGGCGGCACTTCGTACACATCTTTGACCGGATCATGCCGGATAAATTTAGAGTAGCTGAAGAATTTTGGAGCCATATAAAAGGTTGACACAAAGCAAGGTGTGAGCATCGCAAAACGCTGCCAACGTTCTTTAGCTGCTCCTTCTCCGTTGCGGCTAAGCCGGTCTTCTTCGACCACCGCACGTGTGGCCAAAAGCCAGCGGCCTTCCCAGTAATGCACAGCCATATAGAACATGTCATGTTTGAGCCCCATCTCCAGTTGCTCATAGAAAGTCGTTTGCGATGGATCGGTATCCAACCCCGCTTTCTTTTGCCAGGCCAGCCATTCTTTTTGGGTCTTTTTAATCTGCTTGATTAGTTCCAGTTTTTCATCAAAGAATGTCTGAATGGATTTGACCTGGTAGAAATTGATATCCTGGTAATTGACCGGGCAATCCCGAAACAATTGCTTTGCACGTGTGGCGCGTTTTTCCTTAACTATTTTCAAAAAGGCAAAGATTTTCAGCCATATCGATTCGGCATCGAGGTAATTACTGAAACTGTCCTCAATCTCTTTTAAAGACTTTTCCAGTTCGTTAACATTGTGATCTGCGAGTTCCGGCAGTTGGGCTGTTAACTGCTGGCAACTCTGCCACAGCGTTATACCATCATTGATCAGCTTTTGCTGTCCCTTTAAAGTTTTTTGCAAATCCGCTATGATCGCTTCAATACTCAAACCTGCCTGCCCGCTTTGGGCTATATAGTGGGCTTCGGCACCATTTAAATAAGTTTGATTCTCCTTATCCGTATGGGCACCGTTCAATTTACCCATCACTCTTTTGATCACCGGGATATGCGGCGGCGGCTCTCGGGTAGAACCTGGCAGGTATAAACCAAAACCTTTCAGATCGGGTAGCCAGCGCTCATAAAGCTGTCCCGGCTTTTGTTTCACATTGGAGAAGCTGTCAATGATGTTTGTGACCGCTTGATTATTCGCCGAACATGCCAGGATGACTGCAGGGCCGCCGCCGGCAACGGCGCTCCTTACCACTTCCGTCGCCACAACGCTTTGGAGTAAGGTGGTTTTACCAGTCCCCGGAGGGCCATTAACTGCCAGGATATCGCCATGCCCCAAGGTGGTATAATGATATAAACTGGTACGTTGTGACTTCGACAAAGGAAACTCATAAGCCATCTGGCCCAGATGCACAGCGGATGCTTTTTCAAAAGCCTGGTCATTCAGTAAACTTTTCAACGGAGCTTCACTCCTTTCGGCCAATGCGCTTAACGTAGCAGGAAGCTTTTTCTGCTGTATCATATAGTCATATAAGCCAATGATCCCATCTGCCGGTCCGGTCAGGGTATCATTCACCACGATGGTAGCTTCTATCGTCACGGCGAAATTATCAGGTAAATAATTACCCGCAGGCTGTTCCGCAATGACCTCAAAAGCCGCCAGGATATATTTCAGATAAACCTCCCAGCCGCCTTCTCCATTAAAAGGATGCGCGAAAGCCTGATCTACCCGATCGACATTCGAGAAAATATAATTAACCTCCTGGTTGACCTGCGGCTCCAGGTAGTCGCGCGGGATATATGGAAAAGTATCCTCATCTGGCTTTAGGCGGCCATTTTTGAACAATACCGCCCGGATCCAGAACGGATAAAAAATGCCCTTTAAGCCCGATAGTGCGATATACTCCGGCACCGGGCTCACCCGGAAAGGCGCGATCAGCACCGGTACCTCCTCCATCACCTCCCAGCCCGGATCATCTCGCTTCAAACGCCCTTTATTTTCATTCGCCCTTTTTTCAGTTGCCTCCACCAAAGCTAAAGCCTGCATCGGATCTACTAAACCCTTGTTCAGATCCAGCTTCGCCTGTCGTTGATGCAAGGTTTTATCCACCTCGATGACCACACGGGCAGAATCGGCGAGGGTGTTGCGCCAGTAACGGAGGATATTTAAGTGAGATATATTGGTCATAAAATCGGACTTAGCTAATACCTAAAATTAAAGCCCATTTTTATTAGATTGTTTTAAAGTAACAGCTTCAATTCTTTTAGCAATTTTTTATTCAGTATTGTTTACTTGTTTTAAGTTTCTCATTTACTGCTATAATATCAAAAGCATTCACATCCCATTGTTCATCTTTTTTAAGACCGAGCCATCTTTTCATCTCTTTATATTCCAGATCTTTTGGATTGCTTAATATTTCGATCAAGTTATAATAGCCTGCTGTACCGCCACAGTCTTCGGGAGGACAGGCACCTTTTCCGGCAGTGCATGTAGGTATAATTACTTCCTTATCTAGTATTTCCTCTAAAGTAATTTGATGGATCCAGTCATCACCAAAGTCATATAAATAAGTAAATGTTTGTTTGGGACGAGTAAATATTGCAGAAAGCTTAACGATCCTGCTATCTTGTATAGTATCATCATCGTAATCATCAGGAATTTTATAATCCGGTTCTGACTTCCAGGCTAATTGTGAAAAACGATATAGATGACAATTTCCCCATCCAAAACTAGCCTGAATGATTTGATGAAATTCATCAAAAGTTACATTGTTCGGCACAAGCACTCGACGCCAAACAGGTGGTTTTTGGATATCTTTGATTTGAATTTTGAATTGGAAGGTTTGCATATTATTGTTTCAAATATCAGTTGTTCAAAGAATGAAAGCAAATCACAACAGTAGGCTTAGCTATAAAACATATCAATCGTATTTTATATAGGATTGATAACATGGTGCAATGTGTTATTTAACCCCTTCTCATTTTAATTACCCATAAGTAAACAGACCAAACACACGTAATACCAAACACCCCCAATAACAGAACATCATAATGACGAAAGAGTGAATGGAAATAAGCGCCCACCAAAATGTACCCAGAAGCTATACAAAGCTTTAATACGATAAGTTCTGCGTTTGACCAACTGGTTTTGATTTTTAAAAAGTTCATACCTCTACCTTTTTGCATTAATATCGATATAAATAGGCAATCGTTTATTGATCGTTGTTCCAACCCTTTTAAAACCCTTGTTAGTTTAAAAGCAATAAACCTCAGCTTAGGCATACGCCTAAGCTGAGGTTTATTGCAATTCACTTAGTATAGGTGTTTTTCTACTGCTTAAACTGTTCACGTCGTTTTTTAGTAATTCAAATACAACAATATCATTATTGCCCTTTTTTAGCCATTCTGCGGGCAAATAAAGGGTTTGCTGCGGGCCTACCGACCAGTATCGCCCTAAGTTGTGCCCGTTAACCCAAACTACACCTTTACCCCACTTGCGCATATCAAGGTAGGTATCGCCAACTTTTGAAAGATGGAACAGGCCTCTTCTCAAAACAGGTGTATTTCCTGATGTTTTAGTTTTATAAACTATCCCGCTGTTTACCTGGCTAAATGGGAAACTGTACATCGCCCAATTATAAATCTCCTGTCCGTTAAACTTTACATTTTCTGTTATCCCTTTTTTGTTCTTAAGCAGATTCGGTCCGAAATTTATACGACCCAAGTTTTCAACCAAAATATCCAGTTTTACTTTGCCTGGGGGCAATGTCAATTCAATACTATCTTGATCATGCCTTCGATCAAGCACCCCTGCTTTTTCTCCATTTATCATTATTACAGCATAATCCCGCAGTTCATTTAGTTTTAGGATACCGGTTTCACCACCTGTTAAAACGGTATGATATAAAACAAATCCATAATCCTGCTTTAGGTCTTCAAAAGTTAAAGGTGTTTTATTTAAAACAGGCTTCGGCAAAATATCCAATATTCCCGCTGATCTGTTCAACTTAATGTCATTTATAGCGATGGTTGATTTGGCGGCAGGCACTGGCGGCAAGGTTTGTCCCGCAGGTAAATGCTTAGCGATCACCTGCCTGAACAACATAAACTTATGTGTGGCGTTACCTGCTTCATCCAAAGGCGCGTCATAATCATAACTGCTAACCTGCGGCTCATAAGGGTGGCTATCATCATAATTAGCACCATTCATAAAGCCCCTTGTAGTGCCGCCATGAAACATGTACATATTGATGGATATACCTGCTGATAAAACACTATCCAGTCTTCCTGTATAGCTTTCGGCGGATATGGTGTGGTGGGCTGTACCCCACCAGTCAAACCATGCCGGGTACCATTCGGCAATATAAAAGGGTCCTTTACCGCCATGGTTTTCACTAATCATTTTCTTCACTTTTGCCACATCATCAATGCCATTTATAGCAGGTAATAAGCCAGGCAGATGCCCGTTTGCTATTGCAGCCGCGGGATCGCAAGTATATAATAATCCATCAAAACCCGCTTCCTTAAACAAACGCTGATTAATGGCCAGATATTCCTTGTCGTTACCATAAGAACCATATTCATTTTCAATTTGCACCATTAAGATGTTACCACCATGATTTATTTGTAGGGGAGCCAATTGCTTGCCAACTTCCTTTATATAGGTTTCATATTCCTTAAGATACTTTTCCTCCTTGCTGCGCACTACTAATCCTTTTTCATTCTGCAGCCAGTAAGGGTAGCCACCAAACTCCCATTCAGCGCATACATACGGGCTGGGTCTTAATATCACCCATAAGCCTTCTTCTTTGGCTATTTTAACAAATTCTGCCACATCATTATTTCCACTGAAATCAAACTTCCCTTTCTGGGGTTCGTGCAGGTTCCAGAACACATAGGTGCCTATGGTATTTAAGCCCATGGCTTTTGCCATTTTCATCCGCGCCCGCCAGGCCTCACGTGGTACACGGGGATAATGCATCTCGCCGGATATCATCTGGAAGGGTTTTCCATCAAGTAAGAATACGGAGTCGCCCAAGGTAAATGTATGTGTTACTTTTTGAGCTTTGAGACTAAGATTTAAGAGAAGTATAAAAGATAAAATGAGTGATTTTCTAAAGATCATATGGAAGAATACTATATATTAATAATTATTGCGCTTTGTATTTTTATTGAACAGTAAGTGAAACAGTTACCGGTTTAAGATTTTTTGAGTTGATATTTACCTGTACTTTACCAGGATTACCCGTGGTTTGCACATAAGCAAGTAAGTGTCCATGCAAAGCATTTCTTTTGTTTGACTGATAGTCCTCATGGCTACTTAGGCTGCCGTTCTCCAACCCTATTAGCCTGCCGGGGCCGACAAGTTCAACCTTAATTTCATCAGCCGAATTATATACTGGGTTACCATCAGCATCTGTTATTTGTATTTCAATCTGGCTTAATCCTTTTGTATGGCTTTTAAATAAAGTTTGACTGGCAATAGCGTTAATTTTTGTTGCATCTGCCGATGTTTTGATGTCGTTGCTACTAACCTCAACACCGTTATTGTACCCTTTAACCAGCAGTTCGCCAGGTTGATAATCCACATCCCAGTGTAGTATCTGGTCTTTTGCTTCCGTTTTTGATTTTTTACCCAGCGACCATCCATTCAAAAACAGTTCAGCTTCCTGGCAATTGGTGTAGCACTCAACATCTATTTTACTAGCCACCGGCCAGTTCCATGTAGCTGCAAGCTCCCTGCGCCAACGATGGGTACTATCTGCCGCTATAATTTCCCGGCTGGCAATGTATACCATGGGTTTATCTGCCCATAAGCTTTGCCTGTAATAATATTCCGGCTTTTTAAATCCAGCCAGATCGAGCAATCCTGCACCACTACTTCGTTGCGGCCACTTACCAGCCTCACCCATATAGTCAATACCCGTCCATAAAAATTGGGCCGAAATATAGGCGTTACTATCAACCGCATCCCAGGCTTGTTTTCTCATTCCATTCTCACTGCCATAAATAACCCGTTCCGGATATTTCTTGTGATCTTCGGGATACCGGTATTCCTGGTAATTATAGCCCACAATATCCAATACTTCAGGGTAGCCAACTTCGTTTGACATTACGACGCCCGCCAATGCCGCCGTCACCGGCCGCGATTGATCAACAGACTTTACTGTTTTAACCAATTGCCGGGCAATAACGGTAAGGCCGCTGGCTGCGGGATGGTCCGGTAAATAGCCCTTCCCATATATCTGAGGATTTATACCTGTATTTAATATCTCATTACTATACGGATCATTCGGATAATCGATTTCATTCCCGATGCTCCACATAATGATAGACGGATGATTACGCCCGCGCAAAATCATATCACGTAAATCGCGATCAGCCCATTCTTTAAAATATTCATGATAACCGTCTTTTGATGGCGTACCTACATTCCATCCCTTCACCCACTTATTTTTGCCTATCTCCCACTCATCAAAAGCTTCATCCATTACCAAAAAGCCCATTTCATCAGCTAGTTTGTACAAATAGTCAGCATGCGGATTATGACTCAGACGGAGTGCATTTACGCCTGCTTCTTTTAATATTTTAAGCCTCCGTACCCAAACCTCTTCAGGTACCGCAACACCCAATGCACCGGCATCATCATGAATACATACGCCTTTTATTTTGGTACTCTTATCATTTAAAAAGAACCCTTTATCCTTATCAAAACGAATACTGCGGATACCTGCCGGTTGGTTTATTTGGTCAATCAATTTGCCATTTTGCAATACCTGTACCTGTAATTGATATAAATATGGATGCTCAACACTCCATAAGCGGGTTGATGTTACCTGGCTATTAAAAGTAATTTCATTTTCTCCCTTTTTCGCGGCAAGAGTTTTTTGAGCTGTCGCGACAATCCTTCCTGTCGAATCCAGCAGGTTAATTTTAAGATTGACATTTGCTACTGAAGCTTTACTATTAGTAACCGTTACTTTAACTTTTATTGAAGATTTGTTAGCAGATACCAAAGGAGTCGTAAACGCCACATCCCATAACCCGATATGCACCGGGTTTTTAACAATCAGATAAACATTACGGTAAATACCCGACCCCGTATACCACCTTGAATCAGCGAATTCACTATGATCCACTTTAACCGTCAGTGTATTCACGCCTTTATAGTTTAAGTATGGCGATATTTCATATTGAAACGCAATAAAGCCATTTGGCCTTTTACCCAAATAATGCCCATTTATCCATACCTCGCTGTTTTTGTATACACCATCAAAGTATATGTATACCTGTTTTGCAACCCAACTTTTATTAGCTGTAAAGACTTTTTTATACCATCCTATGCCACCAGGTAAATAAGCTGTCGCGCTAGCCCAATCCTCACTAAAAGGGCCTTCGATACTCCAATCATGCGGCAACTGTATCGATTTCCATGGCACACCCACAGATCCGCCGATGTCACCACCTGCAATATCACCTTTATGGAATAGCCAGGCATCATTAAATAAAACAGGAGATCCAATTGTGTTTTGTGCTTTTAATGCCTGGGTAAACAGCAAGATAATAAGCAGGTAAAAGATACAGAATTTATTATTTTTCATAAGCATATAGATATAAGCGGACTGTATTGAAACAGTCCGCTTAATGATATTAATAGCCGGGGTTTTGTTGAAGCTGTCCGTTTGATGCCTGTATTTCGGTTAACGGTATAGGCAGCCAGTAATGTTGCGGCAGAAAAGAACGGTTAGCCAGGGCTATTTTCCTTGTATAAGTATAACCTGATGGGTTTGCAGCGTTAACGGTTACGCTAATCCCATAGGCCGGTACGTTTTCAGTTTGCGTGGCAATTTTCCATCTGCGTACATCGTAAAAGCGGTGCTCTTCAAAAGCAAGTTCAATTTGTCTTTCATTTTGAATAGCTGTCCGCATATCAGTTTGTGATAATCCTGCCGGTAAAGCTGGCATATTCACAGATGCCCTTGCCCTGATGCTATTGATCGCGGCGTAAACGGTTGCATCCGGACCCGACGCTTCATTTTGTGCTTCCGCATAATTAAGCAGTATTTCGGCATATCTCATATAAATCCACGGCTGTCCTCCCGCCACACTCCACGGGTTGTCAATAGGATAACTATCATTCATGAATTTTTTCAGATAATACCCTGTTTGGCTGGCATTCCAATTTGATGGCCCTTGGTTGCTATCCTTTCCGCCAGGGATAAATACCTGTACTGTACTATTCCTGTATGGGGCACCATTATAAAGTATGGTGGCATAAAAACGTGGGTCGCGGTTAACATAAGGGTTTTGAGGATCATAGCCGGATGTAGCATCAGTAATCGCTTTTCCATTGCTCATTTGATAAGCATCTACCAAATTCTGATATGGCGTATTCCCTGCCCAACCATCGTAGCCATTCGGGCCATTTGCTATTTCCAAACAAACGTGGCGGGCGGTATTTACTACAAATAAGCGCTCGAAGATGATCTCATTGTCATTAGGCGATAAAAACAGCTGTCCATATCCGTTCTGAGATAGCGAATACTTCCCCAGATCCATTACCGCTTTTGCAGCTGCAGCTGCGGCCTGCCAGGTACCTGCTGCATATAAAGGGCTGGCTGCATATAGTAACAACCTTGATTTAAGCGCCAATGCAGCACCTTCGGTAGCCCTGCCCAATGCCCATGTAGCACTATTATTTAAAGGCAATTTTGCTGCCGCGTCATCAAGCTGCGCTGTTGCATAGGCAATGGATTCCGCAATAGTTGCACGTTTAAAAAGTGCCGGATTTTGCAAATTATCAGTTAACTCGCTAACTTGATCTCCTATCAGCACAACTCCGCCGTAGTTACGGATCAAATCCTGATACCTGTAGGCGCGTATAAATTCAAGTTCACCTATAAGCCGATTCTTATGGACCTGGCTCATATTAATGTTAGTTAATAGGCTCAGTGCATAATTACAGTCGCGTATGCCTGCGTAACTGCGTGCCCATAGCGTACCTAAAAAGCCTGTATTATTTGCCGCCATTTGTCCCTGTTCAATTAACCAGGAACCATTATCAGTATTATACATTGACTCATCGGTAACTGAACTGGCCATAGCATATTCAAAACCACGTCCAAATCCCGGAGGCGATCCTTCCCCCTCATTAACGCCTATTTGTTCGCCTAAATACCTGTTTATTACGTAAGCTTCAAATAACGACGTATCACTTGTTATGGATGTACCTGTTAATCTGTCTGTGGGATTTAAGTCGAGGAAATTCTTTTTACAAGCTGAAAACATTAGCCCCACAAGGACTAAGCAGCAGGATATTTTTTTTAGCGATTTCATTGTATCGATTTTATAATTTAACATTTACGCCTACGTTGATAATTTTTTCCTGGGGATAAAACTCTCCCGAGCTACTGGTTCCCTCCGGGTCATAGTCTTTCATTTTGGTAAGTGTGAACAGGTTAAACCCGCCTACAAATGCCCTAAGCCCTGCAACGTGAAGCTTTGAGGCTAAAGATGATGGAAACGTATAACCCAATTGGGCATTTTTAAGTCTTAAAAATGCAGCGTTTTGCAACCAGAAAGTATTTGGGAACGCTCCCCCGCTAATGGCATCAGAGGCCCTGTCAGAAACGCGAGGATAAGTGCCGTTAGGGTTGGTTGGGCTCCAGGCATTATTAGCCCAGGTGCTATAGTAGTTACCAATTGTACCAGATTCAGGTAGTATATACTGACTAACTTCTGCCTGACCTGCAAACAATATCGACAAATCAAAACTCTTATAGCCAGCATTTAAAGTAAGGCCATATACGATTTGTGGTATATTCCCATATTTACTTCTGATTTCATCGGCAGCTGTAATCTGCCCATCATGGTTATAATCCTGGTATATTAAATCACCAACCTGTGCTCCGGGTACATGAGGGGTGCTGTTTAACTGTGCTTGTGACCTGAAAATTCCGATTGCATTATAATATAAATTATTAGTTGCGGGGTAAGTATTCAGGGGGCTTCCGATTTGCGATTGGTAGGATAATGTACCGGCCGCTTGATCTGTATAAATAACCTTGCTTTTGGCATAGGTAAAATTCCCGGATGCACCCCAGCTAAATTTACCAGGATGGTTATAGGCTAATGTACCTTCAAAACCATTGCTGTTTACCTTGCCAATATTTTCGTCAGGCACAATATTATAAGTATATGGATTTACAATACCGGATGTTGCCGGAATAGAAGCACTTGGAGCAGTGAGTATGTTTGACCTTACCTGCCTAAAATAAATAGCTTCTAATGTAAAGTTGTTTAAGAAAACCGCATTAATACCTATATCTGTTTTCTTTGAGGTTTCCCAGGTAGCATTAACATTTTCCAACTTGGTTAAATTAATACCGGGCTGAACAGCAGCACCTGAACCATTATCTGATACAAAATAGTTACTAAAAGAAAAATTATCAAAATATTGGTAGGCCCCAACCAAATCGTCGCCTAAAACACCATAAGAGGCCCTAATTTTCAAATCATTGATAAACTTGAAATTGTCGGCAAACCAATTTTCTTTAGAAATGCGGTAGCCTGCAGAAACTGAAGGAAAATACCCCCACTGATGCCCCGACGCAAACAAAGAAGAACCATCAGCACGAAACTGACCTTCCAGCAAGTATTTTTCATCATAATTGTATGCCAGCCTGCTAATTACGCTCCGGCGGGCATAATCAAAGTTTCCGTTATTATCGCTGCTGCTACCACCGTTTGTCGCATCTGTGGCAGCAGTCCCACCTTCGGATAGCTCGGGGGTAGTAGCTGTTGGGAAATCATTTCTTTGAGCCCAAAAGAAACTGTAAGTTGTTTTACTTTGTTCATAACCCACAAAGGCATTTACATTATGCTTTCCAAATTGCCTCACATAGTTTAGTTTTATATTTGAGGTTATTAAGGATTGATTAAGCTGAGATTGGTAAAGAGAGGCTAAACCATTTGGTCCACCGCCTTCAATACTCGGCGTATAAATATTAGTAGCGCTGTTATAGCTGTATACAGTATAAGGGATAGAAAAAGCTTTGTCGGAAGTCCCTGATTTATCTACAGCATAAAAACCATCAAGTGAAAGGCCGTCAACTCCAGGTATATCATAACTGGCTTTTAAAATACCATTAAAGGTTAATGTTGGGTTTATGTTGGTTCCACCAATGCTGGTTCCAACAAGCGCCGGATTTACCTGGTCAATTCCTACAGTAGGCAAACCATTAGGATAAAAGCCTGCTGAGGTTGGGTATGACCTATAGATTCCGCGAAAAACGTTAGCTGCACTGGTTACGGGGTATTGACGGTCTTCTTCCCTGCCCGACAGTGATAGCCCGATCTTAAATCCCTTAGAAACATTAGCATCAATATTTGACCTGAAGTTATATTGATGATAATTGGTCGCACCATCTTTATAAATACCATCCTGATATACCGATCCTACCGACGTAAAATATTTCACATCCTCAGACCCGCCCGATAATGTTAGACTGTTCTGATTTTGAAGAGTCACATTTTTTAAGGTCAGCTTTTCCCAATTGGTGTTCGGGTAATTAACCGGATCTGATCCATCTCTGAATTTTTGTATTTGCGCGTCGCTATATACCTGGTTCATGCCGCCAGTTGGCGAATCGTAGTAACTGATGTCATTAACAATTTGCGCATAAGTAGCGGCATCCGCCATTTGTGGCAACCGTGTAGGCGAAACAAATCCCTGGTTAAAGCTATATGAAATGCTTGGCTTGCCTGTTTTACCACGTTTGGTGGTAATTAAGATAACACCGTTTGCTGCCCTGCTACCATAAATAGCCGCAGTTCCATCTTTTAAGACAGATACGCTTTCTATATCATTTGGATCAAGACGTTCCAACCCTCCGATCTGCCCGGGTACTCCGTCCACAACCACCAATACACTGTTATTGCCGGTAGTTGCTAGCCCTCTAATAAAAATACTCGAACCGTCATAACCAGGTTCACCCGAGGTGTTATTGGCAACAACACCCGACACTCGCCCGGCAAATGAATTGGATAGGTCGACTTCGGGACTTTTAACCATATCAGCTCCTTTAATAACAGAGATAGAACCGGTTAAAGTTGCTTTTTTCTGAGTACCATAACCCACTACCACTACCTCATTAAGCGACTTCGGATCAACCTGCAGGCTTACCTTGATATTGGTTTGACCGTTTAAGGCAACTTGTTTGTTGAGGTAGCCTACATAGCTAAATATCAACGTGCCTGCGGACGCATCTGGTACGGTGATGGAAAAATTACCATTTACATCAGAACTTGCACCAATTGCTGCACCTTTAAGGGTTATACTTACACCGACTAAGGGAACACCTTTTTCATCTGTTACCTGGCCACTTACGCGAACGCTGGCAACCTCTTTTGAAACTTTGTTTGCGGCAAAAGTTACCGCCGGTTGTGCAAAGGTGACGCCGCAGGCTATTACCATAACGGTAAGCAAGCGTAAACGACCGGGGAATTTTTTCCTGTGCGGGGAGTACGTGATTTGTAAATTTGATTTCATAATTTATTAATAATTGGTTTATAATCTTTCGCCGGTTAGCTTGTAATATCTCATTCAATCAGCGGAAAAAGAATTCATCTTTTGCTGCCAATTGTTTGGATGTTTTGAAATGCAAACGGCTTTAACTGGTTAATTGGAATGCTAAGATGAACGATTTTAAAGAGATGCATGAGGGGTAAACTCTGCAATTGACCGGGGGTAATTCAGCAAAAAACACTTAAATCACCCTTTTTAAGGCATTTTACTAAATTTGGGTATTTTTGTCCTTTTTCAGGACATCACGATTCATCGTTTGATCTTTATGGAAAGAATTTCGGAACTTCTTAATATAATCGGATGGGTTTAAACCAAACAACTTGCTGAACTGTTCACGAAAATATTTAAGATCATTAAACCCTACTTTATAGGCAGCTTCGGCAACGGTACTATCTGTGGTTAAAAATAATTCGGCTGCTTTTCTTAAACGAATAAAGCGAATAAAGCCATTAGCCGACTGCCCTGAAATGGATTTAATTTTCCTGTATACATTAGAGTGGCTCATGCCAATCTCATTAGCCAGAGTTTTAATACTAAAATCTGAATCACTTAAATGATGCTCAACTATATCAAGGCATTTTTGCAAAAACTCTTTATACTCCTGCGAAATTTTAAGATTATTGGGTTTTAGGGTAATCTCATTAAAGAAATATCGCTGAAGGTTATTCCTGGTTTTTAACAGCGCCTTTACCCGGGCTATCAGCATTTCTTTTTCAAATGGTTTGCTGATATAATCGTCGGCACCTCCCTCAACACCCTTCAGTTTTATCTCGGGCGAAGTGATTGCTGTAAGCAGAATAACGGGTATATGGTTAAGTTCCGGGTCCTCCTTTATACGTGTACATAATTCTATCCCGCTTATGCCTGGCATCATTACATCACTAATAATAATGTCGGGCATCAACTCAGTCACCATTTTTAAACCAGATTCGCCATTATCAGCTTCATATACAATATATTCTGTTACAAATAATTGCTTAATATAGTCGCTTATTTCCTTATTATCTTCAATAATGAGTATGGATTTAAAATCCGAAGTAATTTCTGTAGCAACAGGCTGAGCAATATCAGAGACGATAGGCAAGTCATTTTCTGACCCTTCTTCCATCAACTCATTAAAAAATACGGATCTTTGAGGAGCCTCCTCTATTATTTCTGTTGGTTTTAGATACCCCCTTCCTTTTGGCAGTTCAAGATTGAAAATTGTTCCTTTTCCTATTTCGCTTTCATAAGCTATTTTCCCGCCATGTTGCGCTGTATAATTTTTAACCAGGAACAGCCCTATACCCAAACCACCCTTGGATAATGTATTCTGCTGATATTCCTGGTAGTATTTATGGTAAAGTTTATCTCCGGCAGTTTGCACTATGCCACACCCGGTATCTTTCACCTGTATATTAACATGATTATCTGTCTGGCTTACAATCATCTCTACCCTCCCGCCAGGCTCAGTGAATTTAACAGCGTTGGAGAGCAGATTAAATAGAACGATTTCAATTTTTTCACGATCTGCTATCAGTTCTATACTTTCCTGGGCACAAGCATATTCAAATTCAAGTTTCTTTATACGGGTTTGATGCGAAAAGCATAAAAAAACTTCCTTGCTTAAATCAGCAATGTTAATTTTTGCCAACTTCAGTTCATCGGCATCAACATCCGCTTTTCTGAATAATAACAATTGATCCACCAAGCTCAACAGGCGCTTGGCATTTCGGTTTATGGTATTAAGATTTTGCTGATCAACATCATTTCCACCCGTATATAAAATTTCCTTCAACGGATTAATGATCATGGTTAGCGGTGTTCTAAACTCATGCGAGATATTGGTGAAGAACGATAGTTTTTTTTCATGCAGCTCTTTTTCCTTTTCCGTTTCAATATGGGCCAGCTTAATCTCGTATTTTAGTTTAGCCTGCCGTTCGTTATAAAAAATGTATCCATAAACCGCGACTCCAAATAACGAAGTATAAATAATATAAGCCCACCAGGTAAGATACCACGGCGGGGTTATGATAACAATCAATGATTTTCCCTGATCATTCCATACGCCATCATTATTTGATGCCTTAACGCGAAAAATATATTTACCCGGATTTAAATTGGTATAGACTGCTTTACGCTGTTCGCCAATATAATTCCATTTTTTATCAAAACCTTCCAGTTTATAAGCATAATTATTCTTTTCAGTGTGAGTATAATTAAGCGCGACAAACTCAATTGAAAAAACACTTTGATTATAGCTCAAAACAATTTTTTTCGCATTTTGAATAGGTTCCCTAAGCGGGCCGTTACTATCCGGGATAATGGATTTATTGAACACCTGCAAATCTGAAAAATATACAGGTGGTGCAATCTTGTTATAATTAATGCTTAGGGGATCAAATGACACCAATCCTTTATTGCCACCTAGCAATATTTGATGATCATTTACTTTACATATCACAGAGTTGACAAACACACCGTCGCCCTCGTCAAAGTTTATTACCTTCATCGTTCGTGGATCCATACACGATACGCCGGTTTCAGTTACAATCCACAAATAGCCCTTCGCGTCTTCAACCATCTGCTTAAATACGTTACTGGCAAATCCATCCTTTTTCGAAAAAACCCGGAAAGAATTAGTACGCTTAACATATTTATTTAACCCATCTTGCGTACAAATCCAAACGTTTTTATGAGAATCGAGAAATATACTATGGATGTCATTATTACTGATGCTTCCCCTTTTTTTATCACTTGCCAGATAATTATAGAACCTTTGAGAGGGCTGTACAAACCGATTTAAACCACCACCCTCAGTACCAATCCAAATATCGTTATCTGCATCTTTTAACAGGCAGTACAAATGATTATTGCTTAATGTATATGGCTTATCTTTCTGATTAAAATAGTGGCTAAAGGTGTTAGATTGGCTGTGATAAATTTTGAGTCCTGCATCAGTGGCTAACCAGTAATTGCCTGGCGTTACTTCTAAAATATCCCTAAACACATCTTCATTAAAAAAGGCGCCCAAGCTTGAATGATGGGCGTGATGCGTAAACTTTCCGGTTTGATCATCATACTCATCAAATCCAAACTCCGTCAAATCCCATAACTTACCTTTAGCATCCAAATACAACCTATTTATAGCATTGCTGCCAATGCTATTAGCATCATTGGAGTGCAAAAAGGTTTTGGATACATTTGTATTTAATTGAATAGCTGTTAGCCCATTATTTGTTCCTACCCAAACCACATTGTTTTTAATTACAATGCTTTTGACAAGCCGGTTGTGATTTGAGAAAGGATAGAACGCGAATTTGTATTGCTTACTGTCTAATTTAGTTAAACCATCCATAGAACATATCCAGATGATACCATTGTTATCACCAAATATGCCCGCCTGTTGAAAGCTCGTTAAATTATTTATTTTTTTCCAGGTATTGTTTGATGAATCAAACCAGTAGAAACCATCGTCGCCCCCCAAAACCATTAGGTGATGGCCTAAATTTAAAATTCTGAAAACACCCTTATTTCCGTTATTGGGAGAGGTATAAGAGATGAATTTATTTGTTTTGACTTCAAATTTAAATAGACCCTTCCAATAAGTACCTACCCAAATATCTCCATATTCATCCATGCAAAGACTCCAAACATCATTTGGATTTTTTTCATTTGCTTTTTGAGCTTGAGGGAAACTAACAAACTTTTTAGTGTATTTATTAAATCTATTTAGGCCACCGCCCCAGTTACCCAACCAAAGATTATTCCCATGATCTTCAATTATCGCGTTAACTGATTTACCTTTCATCGCGTTCGCATCGGATGCATTAGGCTGAAAAACTTCAAAGCTCCTAGTTTTCTCAATAAACCGATCAAAGCCATCATCAGTTCCTATCCATATATTATTCTCTCTGTCTGCAAGTAACGACCATATTTTATTATTGCTTAATGATCCGGCAACCTTGTCCTGATGGTTAAATCTTTTAAATTTTTCGGTGAGCGGATCAAATAAATTTAACCCATCAAGTGTTCCTACCCAAATCCTTCCCTTTTTATCCTCAATTATGGTATTAATATAATTGTTGGTAAGGCTGGTGCTATCGCCCGGAATATTTATAAATATTTTGAATGCATAACCATCAAACCGGCAAAGGCCATTTTCTGTACCAACCCAAAGAAAGCCATCTTTATCTTTAATGGTGCAGGTGGTACTATTTGAGGGAAGGCCGCTATTGATATCATAAGTTTTTATTGCATAGCTTTTAAGTTCGGGAATATCATTGGTTTGAAGTTTATTAAACTGCCCATACCCCTCTTGCGCCAATAAAAGCATAACCACGAAAAAACAGATATTTGAAATCTTCATCCAAAAATTCTAATTGTTCTATTCAGGTTATAATAGCGAGTGGAACTATAACTAATTAAGAAGCGTCAATTTCAATAATGCGGCCCCATGCCTGTTAATTGTTTTTTTATATCCTTTTTTAAACGCCCCAATATCTCTTTTTTCCCAAAGATCCCTGACAGCTATCTTTCCATTCAGCCCAAGCGAAGCAAAATCAACACTCACTGCTTGTTGTTGCTCATTCAGATTAAATAAAGCTACGTAAATATCCTTGCTGTTCGGCACATGTGAATACCATACCATCGCGTCATTATTCTTATATAACTGGCGCGGATCGGTTCCGTGCTGATTTACAGCCAGTACTTCATCATTTGTAAATAATTTTAATTCCTGCGCTCTGTTTTCAGGCAAGTTTCCACCTAAAATCAATGGCGAGCGAAATATCGCCCAGAATGTCATATGGGAATATTCTTCATCAAGGGTAAAACGGCTGTACCGTTCTTCGCCAACAGGCCCACGTTTTGATAATTTTCCTATCTGGATCATATCGCAATCCGGCCAATGGCCCGGCCCACCGATTCCTTCCCATTGTTTTCCGTAATTAAACATTTGCAGAACAGCTTTCCAGTCGTCCCAAAAATCATCCGCAACGCGCCACATATTGGCATTCTGTTTTAGGTTATCTGCTTTATCAACAGGTGTAGCTCCCGGTGAAGTGCTAAAAACTATCGCCCTGCCACATTGGTTAATCGCTTTATGATACCCCTCTACTTCGGCAGTACTATAAGGCCTCGATAAATCGTCAACCTTAATAAAATCTACGCCCCAACTTGCATATAAATTCAATATTGAATTCAAATATTCTTGTGCGCCTGGCTTGCTCATGTCCAGCCCATACATATGGTTCATCCAGGGGCATTTTGAATTAGTATCCGCTACCATATCAGCAGTAATGCCATTAGTTCCTTTAATAGCTAATTTAGCCCATACTGCTTGCCTTGGGATGCCACGCATAACATGAATACCAAATTTTAAGCCCAATGAATGAACGTAATCAGCCAAGGGTTTAAATCCATTACCGCCAAACGCCGACGGAAACTTATTTACATTTGGTGTTAACCTCCCAAACTTATCCATCGCCAGCCAGGGGATATATGAACCATCTTCAAGCCTTTTTTGAAAGGGGTTTCCTATATTACTGCCGGGTGGGTTATCAAAGTCCCATAAAAAGTCAACTACAATGTATTGCCAGCCGTGCTGTTTTAGATTTTGCGCAACATAATCTGCATTTTCCTTTACTTCATCCTCATGAACTGCCGAACCATAACAATTGTAGCTATTCCAGCCCATCGGAGGTGTTAACGCCACATTATTATTATCCTGTGCTTTAACAAAAACGTTAATAGAGCAAATTAATAAAATAGTAAAAAACAATTTCGAATTGATCACTGGTATTTAAGTTTATAGTGTAAATAAAACAGTTATTAAGCCTGTCAACATCACTTTCCCCGCAACATTTATTTTGTTTTCAGTATAAATTGTACTTATAATTGGCTATACATGTCAAATTAACACTAATAACTTCTAATTTGAAAGTGTTTTCATTTTTTTATTTTATTAAAGAGAAATAACTGGTTATTCTAAAAACGATAAATCTTCTCCATTGTCATTATTCATTCCTCAGAATGACAAAGCATTTTTAATTAAACTGCAATAATCTTTCTGTCAGTCGGCCTCAAATACCACGATAGCACCGTAAAAATGGCCAGTACAACCGGGGCAATTATTTGTGCAGAAACATCACCACTGGCAATATGCGAGATAACCGCGCCGCTCATGGTAAAAAATATACCCGCATATGCCCACTCCTTAAGCAGCTTAAATTTCGGAATCACTATCGCGATTACACCTAATACCTTCAAAACGCCAATAAGCGAAATAAAGTAAGTGGGATACCCAAGAGGTTTAAACCCCTGCACCACTCCTTTTACCTGCATAACTTGCGCCAATCCACCCGAAAAAATACAAAAAGATAATATTGCAGTAATTATCCAATACCAAATTAGCTTTCTCTTTTCCATTTTGATTTACTTTAAAGTATTTAATATTTCCTGTATCCGGTTATGCGCCATGTTTAAGCCCTGGGCGAAAGGTAAAGCCAGCACCTGGTCTCTCTTTGCACCCGATTCATATATCACGTGCATATTCAGGTTGCTGGTGCCGTCAGTTAATTGTTCAAATTCATAAACCTCAAGCTGTACCCCATAAGGTGCATTCTCCATTTCAAATGTCCGTGTGATTTTCCGGTTTGGAATAAACTCGTGGATTACCCCATTTGAACGAAATACCACTTTCCCCTCGGCATCGGTTGACTCCAATTGATAACTACCGTGCTTTTTACCTTCAAATTTCAGCACTTTAACTGTTGCATATGGGTTCGACATCCATTGCGCAATAATGTCTGGTTCGGCATGTGCCCTGAAAAGTAGTTCTACCGGCAAATCAAATTCCCTGGTAATCACTAATTCCTGTTTGCCCTCTTCTGCGTTAATTTTTGTTTTCTGTTCCATGATATATTATTTTTTTGATTGATATTCCTTCATTATGGTTTCCAGTTTGTTAAACCTGTCGTCCCACATCTTACGGAATGGTTCAATAAACTCGGCTACTTCTTTCATTTTCTGCGCATTAATGTGATAGTAAATTTCCCTGCCGGTTTGTTTTTGTTCAAGCAATTCACACTCGGTAAGTATTTGTAAATGTTTTGAAACAGTGGGCCTTGCAGTGTCAAAGTTTGATGCTATTGCACCAGCTGTCATCGTATGCGAAGCAACCAACAGCAATATAGCCCTACGCGTCGGGTCGGCTATGGCTTGAAATACATCTCGTCTTAAATTCATTATGTAGTTATTTGACTACAAATATAAATGTAGCTATTTAACTACACAAATTTTTTGTGAATTATTTTAAGCTAGAGGAAATTGAGGGATTTAATTTAAACGGAATGATTACCCGGATAAACAATATTCATTAGGATTATAATTAGTTTATCAATCCCATGCAGTTGTAATATCGCGTATCGAACGCCTTAATTCACTAGAAATCAACCTCTTTCACTAAGGAAGAATTTCAGTTCAGAAAGCTACTAACTTATGTAGGTCGGGTATTTAACTATATAATTACACCTCCGGTTTAGCGGTGGTAAAGTTGAAGGCCTGCTAAAAGCATAAGAAAGGCTAGAATGAAAAATAAGATAAATGCGATTATTGTCACTAGCCAGCGTGGCAACTTAGATTCCTCAAATGAATGTTTTTTCATTTTTATGTAGTTAATTATAAATATTAATCTGTTTTACCTGCCAATTATATAAACGTATTCTCTGAATTATTATTAGTGAGGCACGAAATATAGTAAAATCTACTGGTCTAAGTTTAACGAAGTGTAACTTAGACCTATAATGTAGCAAGCATCCTGCTTGCGGGAAATATAAATTAAGCTGCAGTCCCCGCAAGGTCTCTTGAAAAGGACCCTGCGATTGTAAAAACCCCTCACCAACTCTCACTCTTATTCTCATCCACCGGTGCATAATTAATATACTGTACAAACCGTGGCAACGCAGCGGTATTGGGACTACTGCCATGCGGCAGGATATGATGCCAGATGATAAAATCACCGGCGTTGGCAGCGATTGGTTTTGGGCCTAAGGCATATAAGTCTTCCATACGAGGATCCATATCCGGTGGAAGGCTTTTTAGCCAATCCTCTATCCTATTGTTAAAACCGGGGACTAAGGTAAATGCACCTTGATTTTCCGCAGTATCTGATAAATACAATATCCCTTGTGTGCCGAATTGAATGGGCGGGATAATACTGGCATCCCAATGCAACCTTGGCCCCTGAAATTTATAGGTCTTTGTTTCGGGCGGATTAAAGCCTACCCTATCGGTATTCACCCAAAGATCGGTTCGGTTCCAAAGCCCTTCAAAGGCTTTTTTTATTTTATCCGCCTTACGGTTTCGTTCCAATACAGCGTGCTGAAATAGCTGCACCATAATACCCTGCCTTGCCGGGTGAGCATTATACCACGAAACCGGATCGTTTCGGTCAACTCCTATAAAATCACATAGTTCTTTAATCGTTTCGTCGCAATGCTCCTTGCTTATGGCATTCCTGATGATGAGGTATCCGTTTTGCTGCCAAAAGTCCCAATCAGCTTGGGTTAATAGCTTATCTTCAACAGGGGCGACTTCAACAGTCCTATCAGTTGAAAACAACGTGTTGAATTGGCTTATTTTTTCTTTATCCAAATCACCTGAAACAGTTAATACCCAATTCTCAAACTCTTCAAACGAGGGTGCTTCCTGATAAACATATTGTATTGTCTGTTCAAGCCCGAGCCCTATAACCGCCAATAAGGTTGTATCCGTTTTCCATTCATCCACAAAAGCATCCGCGCTAAGTTTGCCGTCTTTTTTCAGGATGGATTTGCTCCAGTATCTTTTAAGGTGCTTTACGTTTAATTTGCCTGTTTCGTGCGAAGAAACTACTGCTACTACCGACATTATCTAAGGTTTGGTGTATAAGCGAATTTAACAATAACCGGGAATAATAAAAGAATGGAGTTTGTATACACAATCATTCTAACGTGTTGCTAAACAAAGAAGCAGCAACGTAATTAAACGTTACTGCTTAATGTACCGGGAAGTAAGGTAAGTATCCCCATATCTCCTTAAAATCCCGGCACTAATCAACCAACAATTTACATTGAGGTACTGTGTTCGTACAGATATTTAACTTTATATTCATTTAATGCTGAATCATATGCGGTTAATGAATTGTCTGTCGCGAAATGAGATTCTATCAGATACTTGAATCGAGGATTATTAGCATAAGCATCTTGCAGATTTTTAATTGACAGTGCTTTAATATCTGCAATGGCATTACTACTGAAGTAATAATAATCAACCGGTTTAGACCACTTACTTTGCTGAACCATTTTAGGTGAGCTGTACAAATAAAAGTCTCTGTTGTCAATCACTTTATAGGCGATGTTGTTAAAATAACGGTAATCACAGTTATTTGACCGATACCCATAAACGGCGCTTTTATAAAAGGTTTGCTTCTTACCATTGTAAACTACCACAATCTTACCTGAGCCTAAAAACTCATTAAATTTGATAGAGTTACCGTCGTTACCTGTTGTTTTAAAACTCAACTTTTGATTGTGATAATCATCAGCGGTTAAATACAAACCACATACTGCACTTTGTGCAAGTGATTTTTGTGCAAATGCTGCCATTAAACAAATAGCAATCATTACTTTAAGCGTTTTCATTTCATTATTTTTTTTATTGTCTTCAGCTGATCTTTTAAACTTTGATGCCATAGCTGATGATAGTATCAAAGGCTTTAAGTTCTTTTTAAAAACGGACGATTAAATCCATCCCGGCAGTGTACTGATCTTTCTTGGTGCCGTTATCGTATGGGGTAATACCATCCGCATAAGCACGTTCGTATCTTATTTCAGGGCGTATTCTGATGTAATCATTGAAATAGTGTACAAAGCCTATTGTGTGATCTGAATAGCTGGTTGCATAACCAGTTCTACCTCCCTGTGGGTCGCTTAAGTATCCATTTCTGATGGATATATAGTCACGTCTTGATACTAATATTTGGAAATAGTTAACTGCGCCAACTGCCGTCATTGCTCCCGGAATAGGCGCTCCAGCACCAACATTAGTATAAAATGGCTGAGGCGGGCCGGTAATTACTGTACCACCAACCAACGCATGGTATTGCCATAGGTAATAAACCTCAGTCATCATGTGGAAGGTTTTATTAAACTTATGGCCCCAGGTTGCAACCAACATTTGCAAGTCATCGTGCTGGCGGGTATAATCACCGTTACCTAATGCATTAATACCACCATATATAGAGTTATTATTATCATGCGATACCCAGCGTGCCATTAATAAACCATTAATCTGTGCAGATTTACTCCACGGTGCCATGTCATTACCACCGTCAACACCTACTTCTAATTGCCAGTATGATCCTAGTTTAAACGTTGCTTGTACCCCCGTGAAGGTATACGGATCAACCGTAAACATCAGTGAGTGTGAGTATAGGTAGTTATCAGTAGCCCATTGTGCCTCAATATCGGCAGGCGAAATATAACGGCCTATTTTTAACAACATTCCATCCGCAATCTTAGGAAAATAGATTAAGCCATACATTTCAGCCGGGTCAAAACCATATTTGTTATTATTACCTAATAATTGGTTACTGAAATAACCTTTACCTGTAGTATACCGGTAATCAGTACCGAAAATGGTAGTTGACAAAAAGCCGAAAGAAATATGATCGGTTTGTACTGTATTAGGTTGCAGGTCGAACTTTATTCCAACTTGATCCAACATTACAGAATTAGGAATTAAATCATATGAAGTTGGTGCATTGGAATTTTTAGAGCTGCTGATGTCTGCACCCGGGTCTATCCAGCCATATATTTTTAGCCTGCTGTTTGATAACCCAAGAAGTTTGGTAAGCGGATAATTGGGCGCTGTAGCATCTGATCCAACCAATGGCGCGCCATCCCAGTCGCTTGTTGGAAACGGAGGATCAGGAAGCGGCGAAGGAAGTGAACGTTGTACCGTACGTATTTTAGCTGTATCAGCGTTCAAGCTTTTAACCCGTGCAGAGTCAGCCGGGTGGGCAAATGCTTGTGCACCAATTCCGGAAAGGATAAGTAATGCAAATAACTTTTTCATTTTAAATTTCCTGTTAGATTTAGATAAGGATGTAAATAATTTTTTCACGCTTTTATTAATTTAAAAATCGCTGACTGTAATTGTCAGTTGACAGCCCATGTGCCACTATAATGCCAGCCCATTCAATAAAAAAATAAATAGTTGATAATTAATTAATTGCAAAAAATAAGAAAATGCAAATGTGTTTAACCACACCGTATCTGCATGGTTAAATTTTCAAAACGAAATGATATGAGGTTGAATGACGGTAGACTAAAACAATCATTCTATAAGCAACAGGTTGAACCCTTGTGGCTTTTTAATCAAAATAAGATATGACGGCTTTACAAATAATCATAATAAACGTAACCTAATTAGCTATTATTCCGTATTTATTTATACAATCCAAGCCGTTGTAATTAATAATTAATTTAAAAACCTTTAAGAACATAGTTTCGTATAAGAACATATTAAACACAATTATTGCTCAATAAGAAACATCTATTTATAAAAATCTACCACCTATCATTATGATATTGCTAATACTTACTATTGAATTAGTTTTAATTTCTCTTTACTATCATTACAACAAAAAACTTAAAAAACTTATCGGAACTGGCAGAATGACCGACATATCGATTGCTGTTGGTTATAAAAAGTTTATTGAAGCGGCAATGATCTTAATCCCTTTAGTATTTGTACTTATAAAGACTGATTTTTTATAGGTAGTAGTTATTTCAGATAAACATATCCAAAACTAATGGCAACAGGTATCCACAATATTAAGTCTGCCATTATTGTATCCGTAGGAATACTACATATGGTTGCAGTATCTATTACCGCAGCCATATAGTTAGGTTTATTTTGAAGTCTATTTAAAAAGTGCCACTGCCAGGCTTCCAATTCATGGAAATTGATCCGATAGTTCTTCCGGCAGACGCAGACAAAGCTATCTTGCGTAACCGGTATTTCTGGTTCGAGATCATTATAAACGCTCTGAACAAAATCGACTAATGGAAATTGCAGCCTGAGTAATTTCAAGCATGGTGATGTGTATATTGCTGTTGTATTAAACAGGTAAGGCATCTGATTGTCAGCACCCTCTTTTATCCTATTTTCCAAACCTTCTATTCTTGAAACTTCCGCGATGCAGCGTTCAAACATCGCCAGGTCGACAGGTAGATTATACATCAGGACATCAGTATCTGAATGAGTTGTTTGGGGTTGAGATGCCTTTAGAAATGCAGGAAACGCTTCGCCCAAATTATACAAATCAGGTGAATTGGGTGGCAACTGTACTAAATATGCTTTTACAAACGTATGGAACAGGTTTTGGCCAAGCAGTTTGTTTAAAGCAGGATATTCGGCCTCAATACATTCCAGCAAACGGAGAATATATCCTTTAGAATAAATTTCAATTTTTTGCTTCGCAGATAATCTAAGCGACGGACGAATAACTTTATCATTTTTGAGTTGATAATACTCATCAGCCAATCGAATTTTATCATCTAACATACCGGGCCTCACAATTATCGAGGTAAGCCATTTTTGCAGCGTGGTTAACTCACTCATGTGTTGCCTGCATTTGGTGATTAACCGGGTTTGAAACTACATCAACAGCTGATGTGCGGTAAACAGGCACATTGGGCAAACGTCCTTTTAATACTTCTTTAGCCTTTTGTACTTCTGCTACCAATTCAGGGTATTCCGGGATATTAGCATCCCATTCCAGCAATGTAGAAACGCCACCTGTAAGTTCCTGTGCCAGTTGGTACAACTTCCATACCTGTGTTGGTACTGGCTGATCATGGGTATCTAATAAATAGGTATCGCAATCTGTTGGCCCGGCAACATGTATCTGTACTACTGATTTATGGGGAATATTGCGGATATAA
Organism: Bacteroidota bacterium; assembly: GCA_026224775.1. GTDB lineage: Bacteria > Bacteroidota > Bacteroidia > Sphingobacteriales > Sphingobacteriaceae > Mucilaginibacter. The sequence continues at coordinate 440,395 of JAMFRP010000026.1, read as the reverse complement.
AACTCAGGGTCAAACCCATGGTTAAAGCCTGATACAAATACGTTATTCACATCGAGCAGTAAACCGCAGCCCGTTCTATTAACCAATTCAGATAAAAACTCCCACTCATGTAGGGTAGAAGATTCAAACTCCAAATAAGTTGATGGGTTTTCCAATATAAGCGGGCGCTGCAAAATGTCTTGTATCTGGTTAACCCTATTCGCTACATGATGCAGGCTCTCCACAGTTAACGGCAGCGGTAACAGGTCATGTGTATTTATATTGGCAACACCCGTCCAACACAAATGATCCGAAATCCATACCGGGTTAACAAAATCCGCCAGTTGTTTAAGCTGTTTTAAATAATCGAGATTTAAAGGGTCGGTACTACCAACAGACATCGATACCCCATGCATAACAACAGGCCTTATGGAGGCAATGTGACTTAACACATGCCTCCCATAGCCAAAATTATTCATATAGTTCTCGCTGATGATCTCAAACCAATCCACTACAGGGTCGTTTTGCATCAGGTGACTGTAATGCTTACTGCGTAAACCAACGCCAAGGCCCAGATTAGGCAGGCCAAGACGGTTTGTAGCGATAGTATCCATAAATTATTGATTAGGTAGATGGTGGAAACACCAAACGAATATCACTGGTTTTGGGTTTGGCCGGTACAGGTGCCTTACGGCTTTCCAATACTTTTGTAAACGCTTCCCAAGCTGTATCATATACCATATCGCCTGTTTTAAAATCAAGATTGCCGGGTAGTTGTTTTCTGTCATATGCCCGTCCTACAAAGTCGTTCAACTCCATAATACCAGATGTTACAGGTTTGTTATCCGCATCGGTACTAATTACCGGGTATATCTGCGATGCGGAGATCGGAACCGCGCAGCCACCGAAACTTTTACAAACATTATCAGCAGGTGCACTGTAAACAGTTGATGTAGTAGGTTTTGGTGCAGGCCCGCCACATAGGTTTTCGACAGTTTTTAATGACATCACGCTTGATCCGCATGATTTTGACTGCCCAACCTGTTGCACAAATCCGCAGCCACCTTGTGCCTTACAGGAGTTTGAACCACGACAGTTATGGTAAATTTCTGCCGATGCACAGGTATTATCAGGCGGGTTGCTGCTTAGATCCATTCCCTGGCATGCATGGTACAAATGACCATTTATTATTCGCTGTACGCCTATTGCAAGGTTTGGCAGCTGCCCAAATACAGCCCAGCACATCATCAACCTATCGCCGGAACCGCCCATTGATGGGAATGGGAAACCAACAGCACTATCTTTCCAATAATCATCAAGTACAGTAGTGATACCAGCTATCGCGCCTGTAGCAATTTCACAAAATTGTTTATAGTTAGCATCGCGTTTAGGATCGTTCAAATCCATCACCCCGCTCGGGTCATTAAGACGGTTTAGTGCTGCCGCGATATCATCTGCTGATGGCAATGGATATTTATTTTTATTGTAATCCTCGTTTTTAAGATCGTCGGCTTTCCATTTGTTTGGGCCCGGCCTTACTGTTTTATGCCAGGTGGGCCAGGTTACAATTTTACCGGCCTCCAAATCGTCACGAATCCGCTCAAATCTTTCATAATGATCCTCCTCGCCATTTTTAGAACGGGCAAAAGCATGTGATGATGATGTCGCCTCTCCACTATCTGTAAATGAAGGATAATCGGCTTGCAAAGCGGCATCTGCTGCCTGATTATCTGGTTTTACCATTTGTAAGCCGAAAGATGGGCGTAAGTTCTTGGTAATATCAGCGCCTTCGCCCTGATCTGTAATAGCAGAGATCAGTTTGAATACAACATTTTTAGCCTCTTCAGGAAGCCAACCCTCAACCGTAGTTTGCATGTGCTGAAACTCCTTATAAGGGTGACCCTTTGATACCGTGTTAAAAATATCCTGTTGTATAGATGCCGGTTGATATACTTCTTCCCACAAAGTGGTCACTCTACCGGATGCACTTTTGTAGGTAATATCGAAATAATCCCATAAACACTGGTACATTTGGCCTATACCGCCAAACATGGGTAACTCGTCACCTTCTTTCCAGTCTTTAAATGGCGCTATCGGGAAATATTTATGCAACTCGCTTTCTTTAATACGAGCTCTGGCTTCTTCCTCCGGTGCTTCTATCGCTAAAAACAGGTCATTTTGTGTATAATTTAATTCATCCAGTTTAACACGTATCTTGCTATAATCAACTTTATTATAAACAGGTTCGCAATCCTTAAAATCGATTATATTGGGGATTACCGTTGAGTTTTCGCTATAACAGTTCCATGCGTAATTATCACTTGCAGGCGACATTTGCGTAAATACCGGTGTAACACCAACAGCGTTAGCTAAATTAGAGGCTAACTGCAAATGCAGCATTTCTTCTATAAAAACACTAAAGATGGTATTAAATGCCCTTTCGTTTTCAGGCTTGTTGGATGGTAATCCACTTCCTGGCCTAAAGGTTGGCGCTAGTCCGGGCCATAAACGCCCTTGATAAAGATTGTTTTGCCCCGTAATTTGATGCATTCCCTGTATGGAATACAATGAGGTCATGTAAAGCGGGATGGTAAATAGTTCAACATTTACCGCTGCCTGCACAATGGCTTTTATTGCAGCTTTATCCGTTTCAAGAAATTTTGGATTTCGATCAAAAAGATCTTTTTTGTCGGCTTGGGTTTTCATGAATTGTCTAGGTTTTATTGACTAAAGGTACTTAAATAAACAATTCACAAATACATTTATTAAAATAAATAATTCAACAATTAAATCGCCACACAACTTAAGGGAATATTGTAAAAAATGTCTTAAACCAACAAATGCAGCCAGAGGCTGCATTTGTTATTAACGATTAAATATGTAAAGGGGTATTAATGTAGCATTAAAGTCTCCCCACATCGCCACTCTCAACCCGCTTGCGGTATGACCAGTAAAATACGATTGGAAAGATGAAGAGATTGAATATTGTATTGGTAATTAACCCACCGATAACTACGATTGCCAGTGGCTTAGAAGCCTCAGAACCTATACCATGCGACATAGCCGCCGGTAACAAGCCTATGGCAGCCATCATCGCCGTCATTAATATGGGGCGCAGGCGATCCTCAACACCGGCACGTAAAGCATCGGGGAATGACTTCCATGAAGTATGGTGCTTTAACTCCTTAACATTGCTCTTAAACCTGGTAATTAATATCACCCCGTTTTGCACGCAGATACCAAAGAGTGCTATAAAGCCAATACCTGCGGATATATTGAAGTTAACCCCCGTTATCAGCAGGGCCAGGATACCACCCATAATCGCGAATGGTACATTATTAAGTACTAACAGCGAATCCCTTATAGTACCGAACAGTATAAACAGAATAAAAAAGATAATAAGCAAACTGATGGGTACCACTTGCGACAAACGTTTGGTGGCACGCTGCTGATTCTCAAAATCACCGGCCCACTCCAAATGATATGCTCTTGGCAGTTTTATCTGTTGATTAACTTTGGCCTGTGCCTCGGCAATGGTACTGCCCATATCGCGATTACGGATAGAGAATTTGATAGCCCCATACCTTTGGTTTTTATCACGATAGATGATACTTATACCGGATATTTTTTTGATGCTGGCAATTTCGCGCAACGGTACATTATTACCACTTAAAGTTGGCACACGCAAATCACCTATAGAAGTTTCGTTATTACGGAAATCTTCAGGATAACGTATCCGAAGGTCAAATTTCTTTTCGCCCTCATATATCTGGGTTACCGCTTTACCGCCAATAGCCATTTCAATAACCGCATTGGCATCGGCAGCAACAACACCGTATTGCGCCATCTTACTTTGATCAAGGTCTATCTGTAACTCAGGTTGACCCAAATTGCGGATGATCCCCAAGTCTTCAATACCTTTAACACCTTTTAGGATATTATATATAGCATCTTCTCTTTTCTCGATGTAATTATAGTCATCTCCAAACATTTTAACTACAATGGAGCCTTTCACACCTGAAACGGCCTCCTCTACGTTATCAGATATTGGTTGAGAGAAGTTGAGATCGATACCCGGTATAAACTTGAGCTTATCATTCATCCGTTGAATAAGTTCTTCCTTGCTTTCGCCTCTTGCCCACTGATCCTGCGGATAGATATCGACGTGAAATTCAATATTGTAAAAACCTGTCGCATCCGTACCATCATTTGGGCGGCCTGTTTGTGATACTACTTGTTTTACCTCCGGAAAGCTCAGGAATATACCACGGATCTCGTTAGCCAGCTTTACAGACTCGCCCAAAGAAATACTCAATGGACCTGTGGCGCGTACATAAATAGAACCTTCATTCAACTCCGGTAAGAATTCCGTACCCAGTAAGGAGAAACATCCCAAACTAATAACCAACGCCGTTATAGCTATCGGGAAAGCGATCTTACGTCCCTTAAAGCAGAAGTCGTAAAACTTCATCGCATTACGGGTAACAAATTCAAGGAAACGGTTATGTTTTTCTTTTACCTCTTTATCAAGCAATATACTAGCCAGTGCCGGTACAAAGGTGAAGGTTAATAACAATGCTCCTAATAAGGCAAAACCTAAAGTCCAGGCCAAAGGTGAGAACATTTTACCTTCAACCTTTTGGAAACTAAAAATTGGCAACAAACCGGTTATGATGATCAGTTTGGCAAAGAATATACCTTTACCATTAACCAGACAAGCCTGCTTGATCATGCCAAGTTTACTCAGCTTTTTATAGTTTTCTTCACCTACTTCTTTTGAGCGTTGATCGAGGATCACAAAAATCCCCTCCACCATAACCACCGCGCCATCAATGATGATACCGAAGTCTATCGCCCCCATCGATAATAAGTTAGCCGACATGCCTTTCAGCTTCAAACAAATGAAGGCAAATAGCAAAGCCAATGGGATGATCAACGATACGATAAGCGTAGTGCGCCAATCAGCCATAAACAGGAATACGATAACCGTTACCAGGATAATACCCTCGCACATATTGTGAAGCACGGTATCGGTAGCAAAGTTTACCAGCGTTTCGCGATCATAGAAAGTACTGATCTTAACCCCCTCCGGTAAAATGGAGTTGTTCAGTTCCGCAACCTTTTCTTTCAAGGCCTTGATAACAACGCTTGGGTTCTCACCTTTACGCATTACCACAATGCCTTCAACTACATCCGGGTCTTTATCGCGGCCTACCTGGCCTAAACGTGGTAAAGCCGATTCGGTAACCTCGGCTAAGGTCTTTACATATATAGGGGTATTTTTTACATTATTAATAACGATGTTCTTGATCTCGTCGATGTTATTCAACAAGCCAATTCCTCTAACCACATAAGCCTGACCAGCCTGTTCAATTACATCACCGCCAACGTTAACATTGCTTTTTGATACAGCATCGTACAATTGCAGCGGCGTAACATTATATTGAACTGCTTTTTTAGGGTCGACAGTTATTTGATAAGTTTTCACCTCACCACCAAAGCTATTCAAATCGGCCACACCCGGTACAGCGCGAATTTCACGATCAACAACCCAATCTTCAATCGTTTTTAACTCACGGACAGACTTGGTATTACTGGTTAAAGTATACCTGAAGATTTCACCGGTTGGACCATAAGGCGGCTCTATGGATTGATTTGTGCCGTCAGGCAGATCGGCATCGCCGATGTGGTTATTAACCTGCAAACGTGCGTAGTCATAGTCCACATCATCATCAAAAGTTATTTTCACTACCGATAACCCGAAAAGTGACGATGACCTTACACTGGTCTTTTTATCAACCGGGTTCATGGCTAGTTCAAGTGGCCTGGTAACAAATTTCTCAACCTCTTCAGCACTCCGGCCCGGCCATTGGGTTATAATGGTAATGTCGGTATTGGTAACATCCGGAAACGCATCAATACTAATGGTTTTAAAACTTATATAACCCGCCACAGCCAAAAGTGCGGTGACAAAAAATATGAAGAACTTATTTTTTAACGCGAAAGAAATTACAGCATTTATAAACTTATTCATTTCTGCTACTGATCTTTAAGTGATTCATAAAGATATACCTGCCTTGAAGCTATTATGCGGTCGCCAGCTTTAACACCACTACTGATGTACGCACGATCTTCAACTTTTTTGGCTACTGTTATTTGCTGTATATGTACTTTAGCTTTGCTACTATCGGCAACAATCACATAGTCTTTGTTATTATCAAAAATGATGGTGTTGGCATCTATCTCAGGAAGATTCTCCCCTGATTTTGCTTTGATCTGCACATTGGCAAACATATCAGGCTTTAATAAATTGCCCGGGTTATCAATCTTCACCCTCGCATGTACCACTTTAGTATCAGGATCAAGCATATTATCAATCTTATCAATTGTGCCGCTAAATACCTTATCGGGATAAGACAGCGTGGTAATTTTTACCGGATCGCCTTGTTTTACACTTGATATATCCGATTCGTAAACATTGATCAAAACATACACGCTCGACAGATCGGCAATAGTAAACAGGTTCTGGCTATTATCAGCTCTTACCTGCGTGGCATTGTTAATGTTCTTCTCCACCACAAAGCCCGATATTGGCGCTTTGATAACATATCCTTGCGCCCCGCTGCCATTTATTTGCACAACCGCATCGGCGCGTTTGCTTTCAGCCTGTGCCTTTTCATAATCAGATTGTGCTTCTTCTACATCCTTTTGTGAAGCAAGGCCGCCTTTATACATTTGCTGGGCCGATTCATAAGCCCTACGCGTACTTCTTAAATCAGCAGCAGCAGATGTATAATCTTTTGCAAATCCGGCAACTTCTGCGCTATGCATTATAGCTAATGTTTGGCCCTTTTGTACCACATCGCCTAATTGCACATGTACATCCTCCGCAACACCACTCACCATCGGGAAAACTTTTACCATTTTATTCTCATCAGGCGCAATGCTACCCGTAAGTGTTATTTCAGATATGGCATCGGCATCTTTAACCGTATCAACCAACAGACTTTTTAACAATGTATCCGTTACCTGGAAACTGGTATCTTTTTGTTCAGCTACATCTGCATGATGGCAACTTTGCAATGTCGCAGCAACAATGATCAAAGGAAAAGCTAAGTATATTTTATATTTAAAAAACATTGATGTTGATGTTTACTGATTAAAAAATGGAGTACCTGTAACGTAGTTCAATTGTTCGAGCGAGGTAACCCTACTAAGCTCAAGGTTGTTCAGCTGTAAAACATTGGTTTTATAAGAGTCGTAAAAATCAAGAAACTCCAACAGGCTGATATTGCGCATTTGGTAATTCTTGAAAACTTCCTGTATTAGGTGATTAAAATTCTGCTTGAATGTTGGGTCGAAACTATTATAAAGCTGTTGAAGCCTGATAGCTGATTTATAATTGACAGCCACATCGCTTTGCACCTGATCCTGCTGGCTTTGAAACTGTATTTTACTTTGATCAATAGCAATACGCGCCTGTTTTATCCCTCCTTGATTCCGGTTAAAAAACGGCAGATCAAAGGAAATCCCCCCACCTAAAAAGTTTTGGCCGTAAGCAGCAAGCTTATCATAGTTTAAGGATACAGATACATCGGGTATCGCTGTTGCTTTTTGTAGCTTAAAATTGAGTGTATTGTAATCAACAGCTGTTTGTGCCAGCCTTAAATCGTACCTGTTCACATAGGCTGAATCCAGCAAACGCTGATAAGGAACTGTGGTGGCAATATCCTGGTTATTAATGGTATCAACCTGTGGTTGAATATAAACTTGCGGCGATGCCTTTACAAGCAGTTTAAATTCACTTTGAACGGTATCAATATTGGTTTGTAGTGTATTATACTCTACCTGCAATGAGTACAATTGCGATTGAATACGTAATACTTCCTTTTCGGCGATGTTACCCTGCGTGTATTGTTGTTTAAATACAGTTAGCGTTTTTGCCATCGAATTGATTTCCTGGTTGTAAACTTTGGCTGATTGTTCCTGGAAATAGATAGTATAAAAATCATTTCTTAGGGTAAACTTTAATGTTCTCAGCAAGTCAAAAAATTGGTATTTGGCTTGTTCTACATTAATTTTTGCCAATTGAATATTTTTATTGCGCTTGCCTGCGGTGGTAAATAACTGCGATAGCCCATAAGTTTGCTCACTATATGGGTTCGATACGCCTGTAGCATAAATACCATTGGAAAAACTAAAATTCGGATTAGCGAATAATCGCGCGGTTATGATTTGTGCGCTGGCGTTATCAATATTATAACGCTGGGCTATTAACGAAAGATTGTTTTTGAGAAATTGATCTTCTGCCTGTTTAACATTAATGACCAAAGTATCATTAGGTGTTGTTTGAGCATCAGCAGAATAGATCAGGCCTAATCCGCAGATTTTAATGAAAATAAAAGCAATTGCAAACCTTAAGCACATATCTGTATATATAGAATATACAAACGTACCCTACCTGTATTAGAGTGGTATTAAGATGGCATTAGAATGGGATTAGATTTTATCTAACAAAGGAAATTACAACACTTGTACCTACCCCTACTGTTGACTCAACATCAATTTTACCGTTAAATAAACTAATTATTTTACTGGTAACATATAAGCCAACACCCGTACCCTGAAAGTACTTACCATTGGTACCCCTGTAAAATGAGTCGAATATTTTTGCCAGTTCTTGTGGCGGGATACCGACACCTGCATCGATTACTATTATTTTAATAATCTTATCATCAGCATACAGATCGCAATTAACACGTTTGTTATCTGAAAATTTAAAAGCATTAGCAATTATGTTATTAAAGGCCACTGTTAGCAAAGATTTGTTGGCTGTTATCTCTAAATTCTCAGCATCATCCGGCAAATGAAGTATGTTAACTGCCAGCATTCCTTTACCGGCTTTAGATACCCAGTAATCATTTATTTCCCAGATCAATTCATCAATAGCAACAGGTCCTACAGATAGTTGCGTAAAATTCATATCAACCTGTGCCAGTTCAAGTAAACTGGTGGTAGTGGTATTTAACCGCTCGGCATCAGTTAAAATTGATCGTAACACTTGCTGATACTCTTCGGGTGTACGTAATTTATTGAGTGAAATTTCAATTTCGCCAACTATAGTTGTTATAGGCGTGCGTAGTTCATGCGAAGCGTTTACTACAAAAGATTGCTGCAATTCAAAAGCGTTTTCAAGATTACGTAAAAGGTTATTAAAATTAGCCGCAAGCTCACTTATTTCATCCCTGCCATTACCCTCATCAACACGCAAGCTTAAATTACCGGCGCTTACCTTATGCATTTGTTTAATTAACTTAGCAATGGGTTCGAGACTTTTTTTGGCAAACCACCGACTAATTAAAAACAGAATGGCCATTGAGCAGATCAACAATACGGCCATGCCTTTAATCAAATCTTTAGTTCTTTTGGTTCCCTGCTCGTCAACCGCTGAAACCAGAATCACGAAATTACCCTGGTTATCATTATAATAAATACCTACCGTTTGCCTGTTACCTTCGGCAAACTCCACTTCTTTTGATTTTCTTACCTGATTTATTACTGCATCCGTCCAGTACTGGTCTTTATCTTTTATAAACGATGCTGTATTTTTATCATCATAAAACCGCACAACTTCATTAGGTAGTCGCTTAACATAACGCTCCCTTACATGGTTTAAAGAGTCAACAGAAATCTCATCGGCTTCAAGATAAACCTGGGCAGCAACAGTTGCCCTATCCATTAAATGGCTGTAAAAATCCGTCTTAATTAAAGAGTTGAAGATAAGGCATATTACTATCTCAACTATTAACAACACAATGGTACTAATGGCGCTGAAATATAGTGATAACCTATTCTTTATCTTCATGGTTTACCTCTCGCTCCGCATAATATAACCCATACCAATAACTGTATGGATGAGCTTCTTCTTGAAATCCTTTTCAATCTTTTTCCGCAGATAGTTCATATAAACATCTATGAAATTTGTACCGGTATCAAAATCTATTCCCCACACCTGCTCGGCTATATAATCGCGTGATAATACTTTGTTAGGGCTACGCATAAACAATTCAAGCAATGCATATTCTTTAGCGGTTAAAATTATTTGCTTTCCGGCTCTTTCGGCGGTGTTGCTCCAGGTATCAAGCTTTAAATCATCAAACTCAAGTATATGCCCTTCTTTTGATGGGTTATGCTTGCGACGCAATAACGCTTCGATACGGGCAAGCAATTCACCAAAATGAAATGGCTTTATAAGGTAGTCATCGGCCCCTGCTTTTAATCCAGAAACTTTATTTTGAACCTGATCAAGTGCACTCAACATTAATATTGGTGTTTGCTGGTCGTTTATTCTTATCTGCCTGCACAGCTCAATGCCATTTATATCCGGCAGCATAATATCTAATATAAGCAAGTCGAAACTTTCAGTTGCTATAAGCATTTCAGCTTCGGCGCCATTTTTAGCGGTTTTTATTTTATAGCGATGCTCTTCCAGCCCTTTACAAATAAAGGCAGCAACTTTTTGTTCATCTTCAACTAAACAGATGTAATTCATTGTATTACAAAGATGCTAATAATTAATTTTTGAGCGTACTAATTCTAAGGACTAATCAAATCGTTATTGATTTAATCCCAACGTTTTTTTACGAACTCTAACGGATTTCCCCGATAAATGCTGTTAGGTTTAAGTTTTGTTGTTACAACGGAAGATGCGCTTACAACCGTATCGGTGCCAATAGTAACGTGCGGCCCTACAAAACAACATGCGCCAATCCAGGCACCATCTTCAATAGTTATTGGCCCATTACGATAACGGAACGCAGGGTCGCGATAATCGTGATTGCCGCCACATAAAAATGCACGCTGCGAAATGCAAACATTACTACCGATTTTAATCAGCTCAAAACTTAGAATAAAAACTTCTTCGCCAATCCAGGTATTATCCCCAATTTCCAATTTCCATGGCATATGTATGTTTACACGGGGCTTTATAACTGTACCCTTACCTATTTTTGCACCAAACAATCTCAATAAAAATGCTTTGAATTTTTGAGGGAATGGGATTGGATTTAGAAAGAATAACACCTTAAATAAATACCAAATTGCTTCTGTAAACTTACTTACGCCCCTATTTAAACCTATTGACGGATTAAACTCATTCAACCTTACTTTTGAGGTATCTTCAGATTCGAGCATGTATTATTTAGTGTCTTTTATTAAATATTAATTACCGTTATCTACAAATGCATCGGTATAATTTTGCACAATAGAATTTATAGCAAAGTACTTTTCATAAGTTGCTTTAGCATTAACACTCATTTGTTCTTTTTGTGATGATGAAAAATTAAACCATTGTTTCAGCATCTTTTTCACTCCTTGTTTATTGTCGTCCTCTACTATACCGCCACCTTCTTTAATAATTTCACGCCAAATATTAACCTGATTGGTTATTAATACAGGTTTGCCACAAGCGAGGGCTTCTGCAACCACTATTCCAAAATTCTCCTGGTGACTAGGCAAAACGAATGCCTCACAACCATAAAAGGCTCCCCATTTTGAATCATCGGTAAGCATTCCTGTAAAACATATATTTTTCCGAAGTTCTGGCTTTTTGGCAATTTTATTACGCAAAAGCTTGCCATAGTCTGACTCCAATCCTGGGCCGGCTACAACCAATCTGGGAATTGTGTCTTTTGAATCAGATGATTCATATAAGTCCGCGTAGGCATCTATAAGCAAATTAATTCCTTTTTTTGGATGGATACGACTTAAAAACAATAAATAAGGTTTTCCTTTAAAATCGGGACATAATTCGTAAAATGCGTCCGACATTTTATCATTAAACACCGGTGGGGCATCAATTCCGTAGCCTACATCATATTCATTTCGGGGCTTGTAGGGTTTAAATGTTTCGCGGGCTAATAATAATTCTGTTTGGCAGGTAAATAATAACCCATTGGCATCATTTATTACGTTTTTCTCTATAAGTTTCCAATAGGTCCAGTTCCTGACAGCCTTTAAGCGCCTGCCTTTAGCATTTTGAAAATACGGATCGAGCATGCCATGTGGCATCACAAATAATTTAGGAAGTTTATTAGCAGGAAGTTGCTTTTTTAAAGCAGCCATTACTTTCCAGGTGGCATAACTGTAATATTGCCACAAACCATTTATAATAACTACATCAAACCTTTGTATGTTATTATTTAACCATGGAATGAGCTTGTTTGAATAATTCCAGACCCCGGCACCTTTGCCTAATGCGTGTATTTTAAAATTATCGTTTCCTAAATAAGATGAATCGCTAGCATCAAAACATATCACTTCTCTAACAATTTCTCTATCCTTTTTACCTGCATCCAGGTTTCGTATGCCTTGAGATGGGCCACCATATTGGGGATCCATACTAGCTATAACATGAAGTATAAGCATAGATAAAGGTAATATTGTTAGATAAATATTCCTAATTTGTTACTATTAAAGTGTAAGCGTTACATTTTTGTTACATAAGGTTAATTACAAAACTTCAGAAATAGTTTTTTCAATTTCATTGATCGCTTTATTGGTATTGAAGCGGAGTGAATTCACCAGTCCTTTTTTTATAATGTCTGATCGACCAATATCCAACAAATTAATTTCTTGTAAGACTGCGGCAGCATCTGACGCCCATTGGGGCGTTTCTGTTTCCTTTAATGGCATAACCGGAATATAAAGTGCGGCATCACCTCCAACTTCTGTCATTGGCGCTTCGCCTGTAGTAATAACAGGGCAACCACATTCCATTGCTTCAGCTATCGGCCAACCAAAACCTTCGGCTATTGAAGGAAACAACAAAACTAAAGCGCCTGAATAAGCCGCATTAATATATTCATCTGTTATATTGTTTAGCGTGAAAATATCTTCACGATAAGCTGATTGTTCAATTTCCTTTTCCAATGCTGGTGACGGAGTAGTTCCAATTAATAGTAAAGGCACCGGGGTATTGTAAATCGCTCTCCACGTTGAATATATTTTAACAACACCTATCCTGTTTTTATACCATTGATTGCCCCCTACATGTAAGATGTACCCATTGCTAAGATTAATACCTGTCTTATCAGCTAATATTTGCCTTGCCTTCTCCTGTTCTATTACTTTAAATTTTTTATTTAGCCCGTTATATACGACTCTGGATGTTGAAGGAGTCCGCCCCAAAAACCGATGTAAATCTTGTTGTGTTTGATTGGAAACAGAAATAAAATTATTGGCAACTGAATATCCTTTACGTATCAGTTTTTGATATATACGACCGGACATACCGGTTGGATTTTGAGGAATTTCGCCTTCGGCAGATCGCTGAGCTAAAAAATCGTGACAAATAACCAAGGTTGGATAATGCTTTGTGATTGGCACCCATATACCCAATGCATGATCGGTAAACACATACACTGTGTTTGTATTCGATCTGATACGTTTTTTTATTATTATCGGAAAAATTAAAAACTGATCAATATAACCAAACCATTTTTTTAATGAGGGGGTAACCGGCAATTTAAAAAAGTAAGCTTTAGGAGAATATACTTTTACACTATGCCCCCTATTACGAAAGTTATCAGCCAGCATGTTTGTGAAACGTGGCATACTTTGCTGGCCCAAGAAGGCGGGATGTGTAAATAATACAATATTCATTTATGAAATTTGCGCCGGGCTAGTAACTAATTGAGATTTGTTCAATGTAGCAGTATTCGTTTTTTTTATATTTCGCATAGACGCAATTGTTAAGCCTGCAACAAACACGCTGAAGCCTAAAGCTGTTGGTTGCGCCCATTGAGCCAAAGGCATCGTTATAACACAAAAACTTGTAAGTATCCATGGTAATAATTCGCCGGTTGCTATGTTTCTAAAGCCTGCTAGTGCAATTTTACCTGTTAAAATCAAGCGCATCAGAATTACACAGCATCCCATTAAAATACCCATCTCTCCAATCAATCGTCCCCATTCAGTTTCTGAAACCAAAAATTGATTTTTTCCCGTTAGCAACATACTACCAACATTGGTGCCCATTCCAACCCCGTATCCCAAAAATGGTAATTGCCCCGAATTGCTTATTGGTCCTATTAATGTTTGTATAACACGTTTTTGCAGCGTCCCTTGTAATCCGCCTTCTGTCTCACTTGCATTTGAAAACCTGGCTGTAAAGGCTTCCGTTGCAGTTTGAAATACCTTAAGTTGACTTAATGCAGCAAATGCGCCCACTGCCAGGATTACTACAACTATTACTTGTAGTATATATTTTTTCTTTCTTAGCATGGCTATTGATATGAAAAAGGCAGTAACAAATATTGAGAAAAACAATGTTCGACTAATTGATAATGGTATTGAGATTAACACCCCTAAAGTTGCACATATCAACAATGTTTTATTTATATATTGAAGTGGCCCTAACCAAAAATAAAAAACGAAACAGGCTGATAAACTATAAAAAAGCGCAGTACCATTAGTGAATGAAAAAGTTGCAGGAGGACGAAAAAAACCAAGGGCTCCACTAAATCCACCGCCTGCAAGATCGCCACCTATCCCCCTGTTTACAAACGATGATTGTGGACTATAGAATTGCAAAAACAACAATACTGTCATAGGAGGTGTTAGCCAGATAATAAACTTACCTATTTTTAATAGGTCGTCAAAATTAAATACTTGACCGATGATAAATATCAGTGGAAAATGTACTATCAATGTCCTTACACCATATATCGCCACAAAAAAATTACCATGGCCAAAGAAAATAGCAGTAAAGAATGCAATTGTAGCAATTATAAATACAGAAACAACGTATATGTTAAACACAAATACACCACGTTTCCAGGCAATTATCATTAACCATATAGCTACCGGATCACGCACTAAAAGTAATGGGGTAGCTAAGCCTGGCATTACCCATTTACGCAAAGCGCCTTCAAATATCAACAACAACAGATATAACCAAATACCTCTTTTCAGGTTTTTGTAAGGGTTGATGAACGTTGATTTATTATTTATTGATAAAGTTGAATAATTATCGCCACTCACATTTTTCAAATAATTTAATTCATCCATTTATCAATCAATTTATTACAATTGTTTAATTGCTTCAACTATTAAATTTCCGTAATTCACCCATGTATATTTTTGTGCGTGCAATTTAGCCGATTTGCCCATTTCTAATATTTCAGAACGATTTTCTAAAAACCAATTTAGTTTTTCGGCAATAATATATGGTGAACGTATGGGTACCATAAAACCTGTTTTTCCTTCTATTATTAAATCCTCTCCACCTGTATTAGGTGTAATAATCAAAGGCAAACCCTGGCTCATTGCCTCCTGCATTACCAGTGCCCTTCCCTCTACAATTGATGGCAGGCAAAACACATCACATGTACGCATTAATGCCAATACTTCGTCATTTGGCCTTCCCTCTTCATATTTAAAGTCATGAAATTCATTTTTATAAAATGCCATTGACGCTTGCGGCTTACCCATTACCACCAATTCAATATTTGCATTATTTAAAAATTTAACCGCAGCAAATAAGTCTCCCAGCCCCTTTCGCTGGCTCATTGAACCTACAAATAATACTCGTAATGGTTTTTTATTATAATCCTGATTTTTTATAACAATTGATTCTTTGTTATTATTAGCGGGCGTTCCAAAGGGTGCAATTACTATTTTCTTCTTCCTGGCCCACTCAGGAAGCGAATCCATAACGAAAGGAGAAGGAACCACTATCAAATCAGCAAGTTCCAACTCACGTACCTTTCTATCTAATTTACTCGAAGAATCTAAAATACCACCACCAAGTGTTTCTGCCCACTGTGGTAATCTTACGGCTTCCCGGTCCATTAATTTTTTGCCTGTTTCCCAATAAGCTATAGGTAAATCATATATACATTTTAAGCCCAGTTCTTTTGCTTTAGTAAAAGTTTCCAATGCGCCGTCTTCATATGCATATACCGCATTTACACCATGTTTAGCAGCACTTTTTAAATCAGATGCAACACGTTTATCTATATTTCTATATACGGCATCAACGCTAAACAAGCCATATTCATTACGTATTGCATAATTAAAGCCAGCTTTCATGGCTAACATACGGCCCGCTTCAATCCATGGCGATGATTTGGTATACGGCTTAAGCTCTGATTTAAAATTCCGTCGTTGTATATCTTTTAAAAATGGTATCTGTTGTAATTTATCTAAAGCACCTCCTGGAAACAATGCTATTGATGTATAAAACGCATATAGCATGTCTTCTTCTTCAAATCTATATGCAGCGGCTCTGGCAAAATTATTAGCAGTGGGATGTGAAAGTATTAACTTCATTTAAAACTTAATATTACTGATATTAGCCTAATAACCAGGCCCTGTTCGAGGCTAAAAACTCACAGGGGTTATAATTCAATTCAGCAGTCCTTTTTTTTGAAATGAGCTGCGCCGGATTCCCTACAACAATTCCATAATCAGGTACAGACTTTGTTACTACAGCCCGTGCGCCAACTACTGCTCCGCGCCCTATATGAACTCCGGGTAATAACATTGCGCCTGTCCCAATCCAGGCATAGTCATTAATTATTATTTTCTTTTTCACGTGGCTCCATTTAGGATCATTAACATCATGCGAAGCGGTTAATATCTCCACTCCATCGTTAATACATACCCTTTCGCCTATTTCTACATTTTCATGTAATGCCATGTAAACCCGGCCTATAATTGTAAAATCACCAATTGATAATTTATTTTTATGTCCGTCAGCCCGTAACTTACCTATCTCTGCGGTTTCACTTATTTTTGCACCTTTAATTACAAATTTATTCCGTTGTATATTTCTGGCTAAATGACCCGGAAATGAAAAAACACGTTTACCCCAGGCCCTATAAAAGTTACGACTTCCGAATGGAAATCGTGCTCTGTTTACCCAAAGATACTTAATACTGGCCATATTCAACACTGTTTAATAATGAATTGATAAATTGACTACTGATGTTTTCGACGTTAACGTCTGCTGCAAAATTCAAATCTGTATTCAATATCTCATCCAAATTTCCCTGTTTATAAACCATAATTCCTTCCGGTATTTCCAAATTTATAAAATTTGGTGATTCCCAAAGGCATGGAACACAAATTAGCGGTAGCTGATGTTCTCGCATAGCTGCTACTGAACCACTTTTTTCGAGGAGAGCTACAGGTGTTGTTGAAATACCTATCATAGCCCCCCTTAATACTTTTGATATGTTATCAGCAGATTGTTGACCTAATATCTGCACTTCAATATGAGCCTCTTGACAATTTATCACCCAATTTTCTTGTTCCATGCCACAATTCCCGATAAATGTTAGTGATACCTGAATATTATTTTTGACAGCATACTTAGCAACCTCAACACAAAAATATTTTACAGGCGAATTTGGATGTATATGCCCAAAAATTACAAAACTTAACAATTTATTTGTTTTAAAGTTTTTATCTGACGAATCATCTCCTGCGTGAAGCACCGGAATATTTCCAAAAAGTGGCAGGTGCTGAGAATTAACCCCCATATGCAATAACTTATGCTGGTAAAGGCGTGTATGCGTATGAGTAACATTAGGTTTTAATTTTCTGATTAATGAACTAATTATCTGCTTTTGGATTTTGCCCCAAAGCAAATGCTTTTTCGAAGCATTTAGTTCTATACCAAGCCATAGTTCATGAAACATGATATGCCATCTCCTGCCTTTACCAAGCACTGTCAACTTGTTAAGCCATAAGGGCAAACCTTTGGGGTGATAGCCAAATATTACAAATTGCAGGCTTACCCAGTCCGGGTTAAATTCATCTATATGTTTTTTGGCGATACTTAGCTTCTGGGGCAACGGCAAAGCCATCGGTAACCTGAGTACCGATAAATTAATCGAATCAAAAGACTGCACCTCTAAACACTGGTCGGAGATATATTTATCGTTTAATGATATGGCTCCTACAACGTGGCCTTGGCGAATAAGCTCACATGCCAGGCGGCGGGTATAATCACCTACCCCATCATGGCCAGGTTCAAGTGAACTGCAAATAAAAATAATTTTCAATTACTTTCTGTCTCCTATCTTTTTTGCAGGTACACCTGCCCATATTTCATACGAAGAAATAGACTTGGTTACAACTGCTCCTGCTGCAACAATCGCACCGTGGCCAATTTCAACCCCTTTTAAAACAATTACATTACAGCCAAGCCAAACATCGGCCCCTATTTTAATCGCTTTTTCGGCACCCGGCTGTATGCGCATTAACTCATGTTTTGAAATACCATGATCATGATCTATAAACTTACAACCCGACGCGATCAATGTATTAGCACCAACATTTATACCCTCGCGAATGTTAAACTCACATCCTGCACCAATAAAAACAGTATCTCCAATACAAATGGATGGCCCTTTTTTCCATACGCCATCATATTTTAAAAATATATTGTGCTCAAGTGTACATTGATTGCCAATAATAACCTGATGAGGCCAATTAATATAAATTTCAGGCAAAAAAGTAGATATACCTATTTTCATACCATATAAAGTATAGTATTTTTTCCGCAGATAACCAATACTTCTTTTTATGTATCGAAATCTAATTATAAAAAGGCTTTGCTGAAAAAAATAACTCATTAAATTCTGGTATTAAATTATTCTACTTAGTTTAACTTGTTCAAACTAGTTTTTTATTTTTTTTAGCAAACGAAATAAGCTCATTGGGACCAATCTGTTCAGAACTTTATAATTATTTATTATTGCAAAATTTGGCTTTATATTAATAAATACATTTGATGCATAGTTAAAAATATCCGACAGCTTTTTATTCCCCATAGATTCTTTGAAAGCAATAGCCCTATTCAAATCTTTCAATGTGTAAATTTTAATCAACTTATCATTGAAATTATTGTTTTGTAAATAAGTAAGAATAGCTGTAGATGATCGTAATAGTCTTTCTTTTTTCATTAAGCTTTTCTCATCGTCTTTAGATAAACTTGAATAGTTAGATGAGTGACCACGCCAGGCAGATAATGCTTCTTTAATAAAAAAACTTTTGCCATAGGGTAATATAGCCAAAATTAAAAACTCATCAATAAACATATCCACCCCCGGAGGTACATCAATTTTTTTCAAGATAGATGCCCTGGCCGCGTACGTAGACCCGCCCCCATACAAGAAATTATTTTCATAAAAATAATTCAAAAGCCAGTTCCCATCTAAGCATTTACCTGAAATATCTTTAGGCAATTCTTCATAATTAGCTAAAGCCTTGGTATCATCATAAAAGATTTTGGCTGGTGATGCCACGTGTACAATATCTTCAGCAGCCTCAAATGCGGTTACTGTTTCAATTACTTTATTTGGTAAAAAATAATCATCAGCATCAAGATTGAAAATATATTTGCCTGAACTATTTTGAATGCCCCAATATGCTGCACTTGCCTTACCTTTATTTTGTTGATAATAGTAAATTATTTCCCCCTGGTTTATAAAGGGTTTTAATACTTCTGCTGTATTATCTGTCGATCCATCGTCAATCACAATTATCTCCAATTTATCGGATGGATAGTTTTGATCTAAAACACTGTTTATTGCCTCACTAATATATTGTGCATAATTATACGTAGGAATTATAACAGATACTAAGGGGTTAGTCATATTGATTCTGCTTTATTAATGTCAAATTTTTCGATAAATTCTGATACGTTATTACTCAATAGCGAATTAATATTTTCCAAGATATAACTAATAGGTTTATCCCACCATTGAAGTTGTTCTAATTTTTCAATGGTATCATCATCAAATCTTTTCCGGATAAGTTTTGCCGGATTCCCAGCCATTATCGCATAAGGGGGCACATCTTTGGTTACAATACTTTTAGTACCTATTACTGCACCATTACCTATATTTACTCCTGCCATTATAGTAGCACCTTCCCCAATCCAAACATCGTTGCCAATAATAACTTCACCTATTGTTTCAGCTTCTTCCAGTTTATGGCTAGCTTCATTAAATATAGCTGTGAAAGGATAGGTCGTAACCCAGTCTGGCCTGTGATTACCACCTAGAAAAATAATTACATTATAACCAAAAGAGCAAAATTTTCCAATTTCGAGATGTGATTTGCTACTTGATGTCACTATTATTGGGCTCAAAGTTGGGCTACCATATGTATAGTCACCTATTTTCCATTGTTTGTAATAAGGGTTTTTATTTAAGAAAATAGTTGGTTCAAGCAAAAAACGATGTTTTATACTATTATATATCCTCTTTATTAGAAAGCGGAGAGATAATTTATCTTCCTTATAATTAAATTGTTTTAAGAAGTTATTTTTCATCGTTTATTATATCCATTTATTACAAATAGTTAAAATCTATTTATCTAATTTCAAGAGTAACCTCAATCCGAAATAAAACTGCAAAAAGTCGCAGTGAACCTTTTGTCCAAAACCAGAAAACCTATATTTTAAAGAATACTTTATTGTATTTCTAAGAAAAATTAGAAAATTCTTGAAATAGTATTTATAAGTCATCCGTTCCCTAGCCGCCGGATATTTTGAAATATAATATAAATCGGACTTATACCTTTTTAGAATAGTTTTGTACAACTTATTATTTTTACGCCACGGATGTAATACAGCTGCGGTATATAAAAATTCATATTGAACATTTCCTTGCTTTATTCGGTTGAAAAAATCAACATCTTCCATAGCTGCAAAGGGGAAATTTTCATCAAAACCTTCTAACTTTTTGAAAAGCAACGCGTTAATACAAATATTACAAGACCAAAAATATCCGCCATGCTCATTTATAGGCGACTCTTCCAAAAAAGAGGTCTGTGGTTTATCTACAAATATCCTTCCTTCATATGCTAATACCTCGGGATTCGTATTTATAGCATTTCCATATTCTTTTAAAATATTTATTTCTGGCAAACAGTCATCATCTATAAAAACCAACCACTCACCTTTTGAATTTTTAGCTCCATTATTTCTATTCGCTGCAGGGCCTTTTTTAGGTCCAGCAATCCACTTTACCCAATTATAATTTTCCGCGATTAAAGCTTTTGCTATATTATCCTTACTGTCATCTGTAACAATTACTTCATAAGTATTCTTATCAATCCCTTGTATAGCAGGAGAAAGTTGATTAAGGCACTTGCTTAACAAATCATTACGATTACAAGTAGGTATAATTACAGATAACATCATTTTTTTATTGGGATAAGGTCGTAAATCATTTTTGTATATTTCTTACTTAAATTTTCCCATGAGTAGGTTTCCCATGTAAAATTAATAATATCCACTTTTTCGTAATTATTATTTTTAACATCGTTTATAGCTTTTGTAAGTATATTAGTTTCGGTCATATCTTTAAATACACCATACTTACCAAGTGTTTGCCTTGTTACATTATAATCATGTACAATAGGCGTTAAACCATTACTTAATGCTTCCAGTAAAACCCTTGGTAAACCTTCTGACAAAGATGCTAACATAAAAATGTCACTCGCGGCTAGGTAAACCGGAACTTCTTCGCTGTTTACCTGTTTAAATGCATAATTCTTTTTATCAAGCTTTTGCGCCGCTAAATCTATTATGGCTTCGCTTTCTTCATGAATCTGGCCTAACAGTAAAAGATAATAAGCCTCCTGATCCAGTTTAGAAAACTCATTAACAACATAATCCATCCTTTTGTGATAAGAGTTTATTGCCCCCACAGAAATAATGATCTTTTTGTCAAGCGGTAAATCTAAGCGCTTCCGGATTTCTTTACTCTTACTTATCCTGTCAAGGTTTTCTTGAACATTAAGTTTTATCGCATAGGGCAGCAGAGTCATTTTATCAGCAGGTGTACCTTTTGCAATTGAATCAGTAACATATAAAGGTAATAATTGCTGAACATGGTCCTCGGTTTTAAAGGGAGGGCCGTTAGGAGCACCATTTGAGAAGAGTAATTTGTATTTAAATTTAAAAAAACGCCTTAAATGAAATAAAAAAGTACCCAATATAAAATCGCTGTAATAAATTACAGATGGTTTATATTTAATAATTTTAGTTATCATATTTATAAAAAAGGTAAACTCTTCAATCCAATAAGTTTCCTTTTTTAAAATATTTGATAAAAATACTGCCCGGGAGGAATTTCTTTGTACGCAGCTTATTTTCAGCTCTTTGCCTTCGGATTGCCCACCACCTTTAAGCAGGTATAGGTCAAAATAATCATTATCCTTAAGCGCGGCAAAACACTCTTTAGTAAATGACTCATACCCCCGGTTAATATGACCGACTCCTGTACAAACTAAAAAGACACTTGATTTTTTCAAATTGATATTTTATGAATATTATTAAGATTTTAAAATGAAATTTTTCAATTTTTCATGAAATTTTTCAAAAATAAATTCAGCCTGTAAAAGATTCCATCCATTTTGTGCTTTTTTTTGATTCTCTTCAATGTGCTCCAAAATATTACTCAATTGCAACGCAACCTCATCTACATTGTTTGTTTCAATACATATCCCGCAATCGTTCTTCTTTAAAAAATTATGATTTGCAGAATAGCCTGGCCCGCAACTAATTATCAACCTTTTTGATTTTAAATAATCAGTTATTTTTGTCTGTAACGATCCTTTTGAATGCGAAGAATAGTCTGGTAAGAAAGAAGAAACCAATATTAAGGCATCGGCCTTACTTAACTTATTGTGTATTTCTTTATAAGGTATACTACCTCCGTACACTACCCCTAATGGTTCAATCACTGCTTTGTGCCAATCCCAAAAACTAGTCGAAGTGTATAAAACTAAGTTTATACGCATTGTAGCATTTAGGTTATTTACAGCTTCAGCCACCAACTTAAATGAATCAAAATGCATTGGCCATAAAGCGCCGGCATAAGCTAATGTAAACTCCTTTTTAGTGATTAGCAAGTCCACATCCGGAGCATTTGAAATATCAACGGGGTTATGCACTTCAAGTAGAGAATCGGGCTTAATGTTATAACGTTCAGTTAATATTTTGGAAAGATCCTCACTAATCATCATCCATGATTTATTATTGGACAATAACTTCTTAATATTTTGATGAATTTCTCCTCCTATCCATTTAAACTCCATTTTGTACATCCAGTCGTCCATAAAGTATGGAATAACTTTATTTACACTTAAGCCCTTGAGTAATTTATTGTGCATAAAAACACTAACAGAGCCATTCGGGCATGATATAATTACATCAGGATTGTATGCTTCTATTTGTTTCTTTAAGCTCTTAAAGTTGCGAAATAGTTGATTAAAACTATAATTAAACCAATTTATAAAAGGATTTATATACTTTGAAAACCGGTTCCCTTTTAGATACACAACTTCAAAACGATAAGTTAAATATCTGTTTTGATATGGTTCACTTGGTGGATTTTTGAGAAGCTCACGTTTAGAAGTGATACAGAGGATCTCCTGAGGCTGTGTAAATGAAAATAGGTTATACAGTGTTTGTGATATACCACCGGCATCTTTATTCATTATGGCATCACTTATCAACAATATTCTCATATCTGCTCTCGATCAATTATTATAATGTTACTATTTTAAATTAAATCTTAATTTGAAACACTTTTTTGTGATAACTCGCCACTAACAATAGGTGTAGCTCTTTTAAAAAAAAGTTTTTTAATTTTTGGTTGAATTATCTTTTCTAAGAAGTGAGAAATCGCGATTACTACAATGAATAGTAGCGCACATCGAACAAGAAAAAATAAAAAATCACCGGTAAGATAGCCCGATTGCCCTATAAATTCTAATATTGGGGTATGAATAACATATATGGCATAAGAAATACTCCCTGCTTTTATGAATAGTGAGGTTGATTTAAATATTTGTATAGGACTAAACAGTAAAACTGTGCTAACGATTAAAAAGAATGCAGGGACATAAAATATGTTCGTTTTAAAGAAACTGCCATTTTTAATTAAAAATATTAGATATAGCCACGTAGTCAAATATATAAACCCAGCTAAAAATTTATTCCATTTAATATTTGTAGAAGATGCTATTATGATCGCGTACAAACAAACTGGTAAAAATGAAACATCATTAATATTTACTATCCCATCTAAAGAATGCAAAAGTGGCCCATGTAGAAAGTGGATTTGAGAAATAATTCTACCAAATGGATTTAAAAATGCGCAACTGAGTAATAAAAAAAACACCGATACCAATTTATCAGAACTGACAATTTCTGTATGAGATTGGCTGAGCTTTACATTGCTAATTATAAACCCGGTAAACCAAAATATAAGCCCAACCAAATAGCCTTCGACTATTAATGGGAACGGAAATTTAAATATCGATACTCCTAAAAGTAAGATGGTACATGTAAGAAATATTTTCGGTTTAATGCTGTAGAACAAAATAGGTATTACCAAAATGTAATAAATCACCTCATAATTTAATGACCATAGCGCCTGATTGTGTATCGGAACATTAGTAAACAAATTTTGAACGAAACCTAAAGCACCTACTATATTTTGCCATTCATCCGTAAACATTACGGCTGTAATAATTATAGCAATAATGTATACAGGGTATAATCGAACAATCCTTCTTTTTAAATAATCGGATAAGATGAATTTTTTATTTATGTGGTTTAAACCAATTACGTAACCTGATAACATAAAAAAAATCAACACCATTAGATGACCATCCGGAGCGAAAGGGACTATCGTTTTCCTGAAATTAAAGCCCGAATCAAGCACATCGCTATATATTATTGAATGGTATACCAATACCATTAGCGCACAAAAACCGCGCAATGCCTCTATATGTATATCGATGCTTTTTTTAGCAGGCTTTAAAATCATTATATTCTTTTTTTCCAGGCCTCTACAATCTGTCGTATAGTTTCTTCCAGGCTTATAGTAATATCCCAACCAGGATAATGTGCTTTCATCTTACGCAAATCACTGTAATAACAAATATGATCGCCTTCGCGATTTTTGTCTACATATTCGTATACCTGTTTCTTACCTGAGAACTTTTCGGTGATGGCAAATGCCTCAAATATAGAGCAAGTGTTGTTTTTACCTCCGCCAAGGTTATATACTTCACCAATGCGGGGGGCATTAATAAATTCTTCCATAAAGCGGGCAATATCATACGAGTGAATATTATCTCTTACTTGTTTACCTTTATAGCCAAATACTGAATATTTTTTTCCTTCAAGGTTGCATTTCACCAAATAACTTAAAAACCCATGTAATTCAACCCCGGTATGGTTTGGCCCGGTAAGGCACCCACCACGCAGGCAACAAGTAGCCATATTAAAGTAACGCCCGTATTCCTGAACCATTACATCACTTGCTACTTTTGAAGCGCCGAATAATGAATGTTTAGATTGATCAATGGTGAATGTTTCGGCTATACCATTGGCATAAAAGTCGTCATCATAATCCCAGCGTGTTTCTAATTCTTTTAATTTTATTTTGTTGGGAGCATCACCATAAACCTTATTGGTACTCATGTGTATAAACGAAGCTTCCGGGGCAAATTGCCTTGTGGCCTCAAGCATATTCAGGGTACCAACCGCATTGGTATCAAAATCATCAAACGGAATTGCGGCCGCCCTATCATGACTGGGTTGAGCTGCTGTGTGTACAATTACATCGGGTTTAACTGTTTTAAGCATATTTAAAACACCGTCACGGTCCCTGATGTCAATTTCGTGATGTGTGAAATTTTCTATGGTTTCTGATAATCGTTTTTGATTCCAGCGGGTATCCCCCTGCGGGCCAAAAAAAACTGCTCTTTGATTATTATCAACTCCGTGTATTTCGTAACCCTTTTGTGCAAAGTAAACACATACTTCGGAACCAACTAAACCGGAAGAACCTGTAACTAAAAGCTTTTTCATTAATTATTTATATTTATAGGTAGTTAAATATGATTTACTGCTGCCAAAAAATTATTGGCAAATGTAACCAGGTTGTTTTCATAATTTTCACGCTCTACTTCAATCTCTGTGTTTATAAAGCCTTCTAATACCAATGCTAATTCTGTATAGTTGGCTGATGAAAAAAAGCTGACATTTTTATTCAGTTGCTCGTGATGGACTTTTAAATCAGATACAATTAAATATTTGCCCATACACTTTGCATCTTCAACAACTGTGCTCCAGCCTTCAAATAGTGAGGGTTGAATTACAGCTTTAGCATTCTGCATTAACACCAACTGCTCGTTACGATCAATAAAACCAAGAAACAAGCAATTGTTTTGCAAGTTTGCTTTTATTACATAATCTTTTAGCTGCTTAGCATAAATGCCCCCGCCGGTTTGCTCGTTACCGGTAAATATTACGGTTACGTTAATTCCTTTTTGCTTCAATAATTCAATGGCCTTAATTACTACCAGATGGTTTTTATGAGACCAGAATTGGTTAGGCGAAAAATAGTACGGCCGTGTAATATTAAATTTTAAGGCAACATCATTAAAAGGTATGTTATTATATGGGGGTAATGTTACCGCGAACTGTACAACATAGGTTTTGCAAAACAACCCAGGATAAAAATTCTCGAAATCCTGTTTAGCATCATTACTGCTAAATAATACTTCTGAAGTAGAATAGGCTAACTTTTCATGTTGTATTTTGCGACTGGCTGCAATATCGTGGCCTAAGTATTCAGGGTAATGTTTATCCTGCAAATCAGGTATCCAAAAAATCTTGCGGATCTTTTCAAATTGAAATAGTTGTTCGAAATAACCAAACAATACATCCATCGCATCGTTTGGAAATGTTTTTTTGATAAACTGTTTCTTTAAAAGTGTCTTACCTAGCTTATTTATAATACGCTCAACAATATTATATTTAAATTTAGAGTTGAGATAGCTTAAATAAGGATAACCTGTTTGCTTTATAATATCTAAAGCGGCCTCGCTTTCAGAAACTATTATAACATGCGGCTTTTGATCGTCGCTAAGTTTATTTAGCGCATGTACAAGGTTTATAAAGTAGTAAGAACCACCTATCCACCCTTCAGAGTAACTAAATAGTATGCCTACTTTTTTTCTACTTTTAACCATGCTATATATTTTTGTAAGCCTTGCTTTAAACCTATTCGCGATTTAAAGCCGGTGGCTTGTAATTTACTTATATCTGCGCGCCAGTTTACCGGATAACCTGGCGACTGCTGGCCATCAAAGGAAAAATCAAACGGCTTAAAATGCTTTTGTTGAAAAAGTTCAACAACACTTTTTATACTCGTCTCGATACCGTCGGATACGTTGATGCATTCGCCTTTAAATTCGGCGTTTTCAATAACGCAGTTAATGGCATTAACTACATCATCTACATATATAAAATCCCGTGTTTCATTTCCCGTACCCCACAATTTAATATGCGGCGATTGCATAATTTTAGTATGCAAGTCCCAAAACAACTGTTTACATAAACCCGGGCCGTAAACAGAGAACAACCTTATTGAACATGCTTTTACATTAAAAAAACTAGCGTATTCTTCTATAATTTCTTCTGCATATTTTTTGTGCCTGCCATAGGGTGAGAGCGGTAACAAGGGAGCATCCTCTGCTACCGGTAATGTTATCGGGTTACCATAAACTGCCGCACTCGATAGGTTAATTAACTTGCAGTTGGGCTGTAATTCCTTTATGGCATCAAGTATTTTTATTACGTTAACCGTATTTAGCGAAAAATCCCGTAAAGGATGTTTGAAAGAATCGGGCACACTGGCAGCACCCGAGCAATTGATGCATACATCAAATTGTTGTTCTTTAAAAACCTCTTTATAATCGGCATTTGTAGCATCTACCTGGTAATAGTTATGAGCTACATAATCATTAACCACATCGCAGCCATATATTTGGTTATGGGCACCTAAAATTGTAGTGCAATACGAACCGATAAAACCTTTTGAACCTATTACCAGGATTTTCATTTTAATTTTTTTATTAATACTGCCGGGTTACCACCAACCACTGTCCATGGTGCCACATCTTTTGTTACTATACTACAAGCACCAATCACTGCACCCTCGCCAATAGTAACTCCTTTTAAAACAGTAACGTTAAATCCTATCCAAACTTTTGATTGTATAACTATCGGCCTCGATACCACCGCGCTCCAATCTTTATTTACAATGTTATTGCCTTGAAATTCCACATAGTCGGCATAGCAATTATCATTATCATTCTTTCTCTCCTCCCAATTAACGCTGTGCGAGTTATGATCATAAATTGTTATTCCCCAAGCCATAGTTACATCATCATGAACTTCAATTTTATTCCGGCAAATAAATGTAGCACCGCCTATATGCACATTGTTACCTATTGAAACATAACCGAAAGGAGATTCAAATATAAAATTTGCATCAATAAGACCTCTTTTTCCAATAGTTACGTATTTTCTATCTTCTTTTCCAACCCTAAAATCAATTTTAAGTCCTTTTATAAGTATAGTGGTATTATCTACATCAGCAGCTTGTAAAGCAGTTGTATCGTTTTGCTTTTTTTCAACTATTACAAGCAGTTTCCTTAAAACCTTTTTCACCAATGATAATGCTGCCATTATTTTAACATTTTAATCACCGTAGCGGGGTTACCAGCTACAATTGCATAAGGTGGCACATTTTTAGTTACTACAGCACCTGCAGCTACAATAGCACCTTCGCCTATAGTAACTCCTTTTAATATAATTGCATTAAAATTTATCCAAACCTTGTCTTCAATTATTATCGGAGAGGTTTGAACAGTTCCTTTTTGGTTAAATGAACCTGTCTTTAAAAAATTATTATAACCTTCTACCCTTTCCAAAACATCAATTTCGTGTGCATTAGTATCTATTATATTTACATTATGTGCTATTAAAACATTGTTGCCAATAATAATAGACTCTGCTGATCGTATTTTGGAATTAGGCCCTAAATAACAATTTTCTCCGATTGATACTTTACCATCAAAGGAATACACTTGAATTTCCCCCTCAATAATTGATTTCGCACTAATTTTTATTGATTGAGGATTATTTTGCAAGTTATTGATAATCGCATCTGAATTAAAAATAACATCATTGTCGCTTGTAGTTACTGATCTACACGATGCAATATGATCTTCTTTTTTCAATTCGTTTAGAAAAAAGTTTATTCGTGATTTTTTTAAAAAAGACTTAATTAGATTTCCAATCATCATCCTTATTTTAATACTAAAATCATGTAATATTCAGCAAATATTTTTATAACTGATCTTACTAAACTTCGTCCCATTTACAATCAACAATAACGCAACCATAATCCAAGCCTGTAAATTGAGCAAACTTTGAACCTGTCTCTTCAATTTCAAACATTACCTGGTTATCAAAATAGCTTATAACTTCTTTATTAGGTACATGCATGGCCACTATAGGTATGTAACGATTAGGAACAAGCAGATTACCAGGAATAATTGCCCGAAGTGTTGTTTTACCTGATTGAGATGTTATTAAATTTAATTTAAAGTCACTTGCAAAAACTCTACGCTCAGTCTGATCCTTCAATATTATACTTAAAACGGCATTTCTATAATCTTTTTCTACTTGCACATCAAACTCCAAAATCACATCGTCGGTATAATAATGGTTTAACGATGGTTCATTTTTTAAATTTAAAACCCTGATGGCCAGTATATCAGTGCTTTTAGGTTTATCGTTTCTAAATGCAAAACTGTTGTTATTGTTATTGGCATTTACATAAAAATCAATCCCCTGGGTTATAGGGCCATTAAAAGCAACGTTGCCATTATTTAATACCAGGGAGCGGTTACAAAGAGTTGCAATTGAGGCAAGGTTATGGCTCACAAACAATACCGTACGGCCCTCGCCTTTGCTTACATCATTCATTTTGCCGATGCACTTTTTTTGAAACTCGGCATCGCCTACTGCTAAAACTTCATCAACAATTAATATTTCTGATTCAAGGTGCGCAGCAACAGCAAAAGCCAAACGAACATACATACCTGATGAATAGCGTTTTACTGGTGTATCAACATATCGTTCAACACCGGCAAAATCAACAATCTCATCAAATTTCCTTTTTATTTCGCGCTTGCTCATCCCCATGATAGCGCCATTCAAATATATATTCTCAGCTCCTGTTAATTCGGGATGAAAGCCTGTACCAACTTCCAATAAACTGGCTATACGCCCTTTTACTTTTATATTACCTGTTGTTGGCGCTGTTACCCTGCTTAATACCTTTAACAAGGTACTTTTACCAGCGCCGTTACGGCCAATAATGCCAACAGCATCACCGGCTTTTATATCAAAATTAATATCCTTCAAGCTCCAAACTATATCGCTCTCGCCTTTTGATGTTCTATCGTTAACTTCCCCTACCTGCAAGAAAGGGTCTTCTTTGCCACGAATTAAGGCCCACCAGCGTTCAATATCGCGGCTCAGGGTACCTGTGCCAAAATCGCCTAATTGGTAAGCCTTGGATAAATTTTCAACCTTTATAGCAATATCGCTCATGAAATAAATATAATATAGTGCTTGTTAAACTGTATCGACAAAGTTTTTTTCTACTTTATTAAATACTATCAATCCTATTAAAAAAATGAGTATGCTGGCTACAACACTGTAAATAAAAGCCCCTGGATAAAATTGCCCAGTGCCTAAGAAGCCATACCTGAATGTTTCGATTAAACCACTCATGGGGTTAAGCGCAATGATTGTACGATATTTCACCGGCGCTGCCGATAGAGGATAAATTACAGGTGTAGCATACATAAGTAACTGGATGCCAAATGTTACAACAAAGGCCAAATCACGGTATTTGGTTGTAGCAGCTGTAATGATAAGCCCAACACCCAAACCCAGTATAGCCATTAACGTAATAACTACCGGGAACAGTAAAATATATAAATTAGGCTCAACCTTGTTACCCAAAAACAGGTAATAAGCCATCATGATAATAAACAAGATAAACTGAACACCAAATTTAACCAGGTTTGAGAATACAATACTTATTGGCATTATAAGCCTTGGAAAGTATACTTTACCAAAAATTGGTGCATTATCCTTAAAAACTGTTGAAGTTTTGGTAAGGCTATCTGCAAAATAATTCCAGGCAACTGTGCCTGCCATATAGAAAAGTGGTGCCGGAGCCGAATTGGTACTAATTTTAGCCAGGTTGCTAAAAATAAAAGTAAATATTAGGGTTGTAAATATAGGTTGTATAAAAAACCACAATGGGCCAAATATGGTTTGTTTATAAAAGGACACAAAGTCGCGCCTTACCAATAACCAAAGCAAATCACGATATGCCCAAACATCCTTTAAGTGCAGGTCAAATACACTACTTTGCGGCTTTATCTCCAGGTCCCACTTCTGAATATGAACATCATTCGCAGAACTATCTTTATAGGAATCAGTTGAAGTTGGATCACCCATTTGTACTATGATTTGTTTTTATTTATTGCTCTTGGTATAAAACAAGAGTTATTATATAATTATATTTAACTACTTTAATTTATTTTTTTAACAAATTTAACAGAGATTTCTTCTGAGGTTTATCGTCCGAATAGTAACCATATCCATAACCATAACCATAGCCATAGCCATAACTACCGTTGACAGAGAAATCTACACCATTAAATACTATGTTCAGATTACGGAATAATCCTTTTTCTCTTAGATCATTAATTACCGGAATCTGGGTTTTATGTGTATAGTTATAACGCACCACATACAAAGTAGCATCGGCCCATTGCGCCAATATTTGCGCATCTGTAACCAGGCCAATTGGTGGGGCGTCAAGTAATATATAATCAAAATCCTTTTTTAATTTTTCAATTAATATATCAAGTTTTCCATTTAGCAATAATTCGGCCGGGTTAGGCGGGTTGGGGCCGCTTGTTATAATTGAATAATTTTCCTGATGCGGAATAGGTTTTATAATATCGGCATAATTATATTGATCTATTAAATAATTTGATATACCAATTTGGTTATCAATACCTAAAGCAATATTCAATTTAGGTTTACGTAAATCAAGTTCAAGAATAACAACTTTTTTACCTGTTGTTGCTAAACTTGCACCCAAGTTTAATGATACAAAAGATTTTCCTTCGCCACTGATCGATGAAGTAAATAATAATACTTTATCATTTTTACTCGGAATAATATATTGCAGGTTTGAACGCATAGCCCGTATTTGTTCGGCAAGCATTGAGCGTGGCCTTGATATTACGATCAGTGGATCATAATCTGTAGATTGTGATATATCTGCAATAATCGGGGTATCAGTATGTTTTTCAATATCACTACGTTTTCTCACCTTTACATTTAAAACTTCTTTACCTGTAATAACACCAAACGGTAAAATCAAACCTAATAATATGAATGTTAGATAAAGGGTAGATTTAACGGGTTTAATCGGGACATAATTGCCACGTGCTGTATTAATAGTTCGGCTATCAGCTGTGGTTGATGCTAAGGACAAGGCAGTTTCTTCGCGTTTTTGAAGCAGATAGGTAAATAAGGTGTTTTTTATATCCTGCTCACGCATTACATCAATTAGCCCACGTTCTTTTGAAGGAACGCCACGAATATTTGATTCAAATTGGTTGCTTTTAGTTTGTAACTGATTCAGACTCCCTAACAAACTACTTTTTAAATTTTGCTCCGTTTGGGTTATTGTTTGCCTTAATGCACTTATCTGATCGTTTATTGAACTTATAACCGGGTTAGTTTCAGGAATCGTTCTTAATAAACTTTCTTTTCTTAATTGCGCTTCACCTAATTGTTGAACCAATGCAAGTAAAGTAGGGTCGGATATGCCTAACATAGCCGGTAATTTAGCTTGCCCAGTGTTGGGGCTGGATAAATAGTTTTCCAAATTCTTCAAACTTCCCATTTGAAGATTTAACTGAGTGAGCGCCTCATCATTAGTTTGCATTGCAGTTAAAACTGCAGTCGACTCAGCAGTCATATCAGTTATTTTGTTAGCAGACTTATAGTCTTGAACATTTTTTTCAACTGAACTTAATTCAACTGCAAGCGAATCAATCCGGCCTTTTAAAAACACTAGCTGGTTAGCTGTTGTAACGTTCTTATCATCAATCCCAGCTTGATTGTATTCGTCAACTAATTTATTTAAAACATCTTTTCCACGATCAACATTAGCGTCTTGTAATTTGATCAATAACACGGTAGCATCCTTGGTTGCCGGTATTATTAATAGGTTAGAAATCAAACCTTGAGCAACGTTTGATGTAGTATTAAAATTTACAAATAATAGTCTATTATCAATACCACTATTGTTGGTTGTTATCATTATTAAGCCAGCCTCTGTTTGCACTGGCCTATTCACATTTAGCGTTTGTCCGTTAAATATTGCCTGGTTTTTGTTAATTACTTTTATCGACCAGGGTTGAGCATAAGTATTTCCATTTGCCTTTAAAAGCTCTACATTATAGCCAAGTTTTTTATATATAACTACTTGAGAAATACGATTTTTAATAAAATAGGAATTTTGAAGGTTTAAGTCATTTACCACCTTCTCCATTAATGAATTTGATTTTAATATCTCAATTTCATTATCGATAACCTTACCGGATGAGTTTACATTAAGCGATTGTAAAAGATCCTTTTCATCACCGGAACTTTTATTGTCCTTAATTAAAATATCAGTTTCAACAATATATTGTGGTATTTGTGATCTTATATAGATATAACCTAGTGATAAAGATATAATAACACATATCAAAAACCATTTCCAGTTTGATATATACTTATGTAAAAATTCCTGAATATTTACTTCATTACCTTTGTTCTGTCCAAACAACTCGTTATTTTGACTCATTTTTAAATTGAACTAATTATCTTCTAAATATTACTAAAAGCAACGAAATTAGGCCTGCACCAATAGAGATATATTGTAAAGATCTATCAGTTTGTTGTGTTTTAGTCCTGGCAGGTTTAACATAAACTATATCGTTGGAGTGCAGATAATAGTATGGCGAGCTAAAAACGTCTCTTTTGCTAAAATCAACATTAGCGAATACTTTCTTGCCATTAACATCCCTAATGATTTCTATACTATCCCTTCTGGCATATAATGTTAAATCACCAGCCATGCTTATAGCTTCGGGTAAAGTAATCATTTCGTTAGGTATATTATATACATCAGGGCGGGCTACTTCTCCTAATATTGATATTTTGAAATTGAGGAATCTAACTAATATTGTGGGTTCCTTTAAATATATGCTTAATAATTTTTTAAGGGTATCCCTTACCTGTGTAGTGGTGTAGTTGATCACCTTTATATTCCCCACTAACGGAAGCTCAATTTCACCCGATGGGTCGACAAGGTAACCAGGCTGAGTCGTTTGTCCTGACGCAGCCCCACCACCAGAAGACGGAGAGCTCCCGCCAGCCATGCTACTTGTACCGGTATATGGGTTAAAAAAACTACTCGCCTCAGGACTTAATGAGTTTACATATATAGATAAAATGTCGCCTGGTTCTATCCTGGGAACGTATGCTTTAGCAATTGCTACGGTATCCTGTTGCCCTGGTTGGTTTGTAAAGTATTTCAAATTTTTCTCGGTATTACAGGCAGAGAGCAGGAAAGCAATAAAGGTAAATAACGATATTTTTTTTAGTGTGCTTTTAATCATACAAGAAGTGGATTGACATTAAATAGTAATTGTAAGATTAGGTTTAATAAACCTGTTTACTTTTTATACTTTGCCCAAAGATAAAATTTAAATACCTTTTGATGACACTTTTATGATGTGATGCTCTGTTTAAAACACAATCATCTGGAAATCATCCGGCAAATATATTTATATTCAGTTCAAGTGGGCCTACAATTACATTATTTTTATTTTAAAGAGTCGTTAATTATCATTGTTAAAAATCAAGCTTCAATAATATACAAAAAATTCAATTATTGAAGCAATAAAGCAAAATCACAGAACATATTTTTTGAAAATACTGTACGCATAACCCGTAATAAATTATTTAGTTTTGTTTTTTATCAAATTTCTATGAAATATTTTTGCTCATGTGTGTTTGTTCTTTTCCTTTCACATTTAGCAGTTGCGCAAAATAAACCCGATACTTTATTTTTTGAAGACTTTAACAATACTTCGCTTAATAGGGCAAAGTGGAATGTTGAAGTTACCGGCAATACTGTTAATAATGAACAACAAGCTTATGTAGATTCAATATCTGTACTTGCTCAAAAAGATGGTGAATTAGAAATAAAACCAGTGTACCATCAGGATTACGTTAGCGATAAGCAACGAAAATATGATTTTCTTTCAGGGCGTATTAACACACGTTCAAAATTCGAATTTACTTATGGAACAGCATCCGCACGTATAAAGATGAGTAGCGGTGCTGGTTTATGGCCTGCCTTTTGGGCATTGGGTGAAGGTAAATGGCCAGACTGCGGCGAAATAGATATGATGGAAACTGTTGGTGATTCTTCATGGGTGAGCCATGCCATGCACGGGCCGGGTTATTTTGGCAATACGCCAATTGCTTATAGATTCCATTTTCCGCAAGGGATTGATGTTACCCAATGGCACGTATATAGCGTTGATTGGACTGCCGACCACATGATTTTTAGTGTGGACGGAAAAGTTACTTACACTGTTACACGAGCAATGGTTGAACATTATGGCCGCTGGGCTTATGATAATCCTAAATATATCATATTAAACTTCGCATTGGGTGGCGGTTACCCCTACGGTGTTAATAAAGTCACTACTCCATATTATGGCTTATCACAAAGCAGTGTTGATAAAATTAAACAAGGCAAAGCGCTAATGCAGGTTGACTGGGTTTTAGTGACTAAAAACTAGTATTTCTTTATATACCTGATTACGGCAAGGATAAAACATTTTATTATATTGATTGGCTATTGGTATTAAATGAAGATCAAACTAACCTTACTTTTACTGCTTCTGTTTTCATCGAAGCTACTTTTGGCACAGGACAAGGTTTCTGCACGAAAAATAGTCGACACTTTGTCTTCACGTCACTTTTGGGGCAGAGGATACACCAAACATGGCTTGCAAAAAGCCGAAAAATATTTAACCGCGCAGTTTAAAAGCAGTGGACTTAAACCGATGGATGGTAAAAGTTTTTTACAGCCTTTTTCTTATTCGGTAAATACTTATCCCGGGAAAATGGATGTAGCCATTAACGGAAAGCCACTAATACCCGGGCAAGATTTTATTGTAAGTCCGGAAAGCCAGGGAATAAAAAAAACGGTAAAACTGGAACAGCAAGACAGCACACATTTTGTTGATGTTGCAAATAGGGTTATGGTAGTAAAAGAGAATAAACTAACCTGGTCGGCAGAGCAAAAAGTTAATGATTACACTATAATTGAGGTTAACAAAAACTTGTTTAAGCCTAAACCGGCTTCCATCAGTATTAATATTAAAAGTAAGCTGATAACCAATTTTAAAGTTGCAAACATTTGTGGCGTAGTTAAAGGCACGTTAAAGCCCGATTCGGTTATAGTCTATACAGCGCATTATGACCACTTGGGCGGCATGGGCAGAAAAACCTTCTTCCCTGGAGCTAACGATAATGCAAGCGGTGTTGCACAAGTATTATCACTGGCTAAATATTACGCGGCACATCCCCAACCTTATACAATGGCTTTTATACTCTTTTCTGGTGAAGAAATTGGTTTGTTGGGATCGAAATATTTTACAGAGCATCCATTGGTACCATTAAAGAATATTAGGTTTTTAGTTAATTTGGATCTGGAAGGCACAGGAATTGATGGCATTACCGTTGTTAATGCCACCATTTACCCTAAAGAGTTCAATATATTAAAGCAAATTAATAACAAAAACGGGGTATTGGCAAAGGTAAATTCAAGAGGTAAAGCGGCTAACAGCGATCATTATTTTTTTTCAAAAAATGATGTCCCTGCTTTTTATATTTATACACTTGGGGGTATAAAAGCCTACCACGATATTTATGATATAAGCGCAACACTGCCAATGAATAAATACAACGATATATTTACGTTACTATTGAAATTTAACGCTGCATTAATGAATAAGCAACAGTAAATTTGCAATCATCTACCTGAAAATATGAGCACAACAAAAATCGGCTGGATAGGCCTTGGGACAATGGGTAACCCAATGTCGCAGCAATTGATAAAAGCAAATTACAATGTAACCGTATATAATCGGACCAAAGAAAAAGAAGCTGCCATTAAAGCACAGGGAGCAACAACTGCCCCTACTCCATCTGCATTAATACAACAAACCGATGTGATCATCATCATGGTATCGGATGATAAAGCAATAAAAGATATTTTTTATGGAGATGATGGTTTGTTGGACGCGAAAACATCCGGCAAAGTTATCATCAACATGAGCACCGTATCGCCCGCTATCAGTAAGGAAGTTGGGGTTAAATGTTTAGATCAAGGAAATCATTATTTGGATGCGCCGGTATCAGGTAGCGTGAAACAAGCCCAGGAAGGCTCTTTAGTGGTAATGGTTGGCGGTGACGTTACTGCCTTTGAACAAGTTAAACCTGTGCTGGAAAAATTAGGCAAACTAGCCATACGGATTGGCGATAGTGGCGCAGGCAATGTTGCCAAACTTGCTATCAATACATTATTAGGTATTGCTGCACAAGGTTTAGCAGAAGCCGTTATTTTAGCGCGGAATAATGGTATTGATCCCGGCGATTTAACTACGCTGATTAACAACAGTGCTTTAGGCAGCGCATTTGGTAAAATAAAAGGCGATGCTATTGTTAACGATAATTACAAGGCTGCATTTGCATTGAAGCTAATTGCTAAGGATTTGCGATTGGCAAAAGATATTGGGCTTTCTACACCGCTTGGTGAAACTGTGTATCAAACCTTTCAGCAAGCAGAGGTTGAGTATGGTAACGAGGATATTATTGCCATAATAAAGCAGGTAGATCACAAATAATTAAAAAGATTAGTATTGTTCAATCACCTTTTGTATTGTCCAGTGATGACCAAATGGATCTATAATATCACCCTGCCGGAAACCATAATCATAGTCCTGCGCGGGCGATATTTCTTTTGCACCGGCAGCCAGGGCTTGTGACATTACCGAATCCACATTATCAACCATTAAACCAATGTTAGTTGTTGTACCATTACAACTTTGCGGGCTGAACGCCCTTTTAATATAGTTTTCCTCGTGCAGATGAAACATCGCGACATCAATAGTGAACTCGACAACGTGTATGCTACCATCATCATTGCTAAATCTGCGTAGTTCGATAGCGCCAAAGGCATTTTTATAAAAATCAATATCAATAGTACCGGTTGGTATGTATAATACTGGCGCAAAGGCTGTTTTAAATTGATTTTTCATAACCCTGATTTTATAATAATAAATCTATACACTAAAAATTTCATGTGCAAACTATCAACTACACAAACATTTACCTATTATGTTGGTTGAAAATAAAAAACAAACACATGGATTTATCAGTCGACCGCCGTCTCCGCCATTGGTGGGTATTTTTATTAAGAGGGATACTTTTTATTTTAGTAAGTATCTGGATGATTGCTTCACCGCTTACAAGCTTTGTAGCTTTAGGTTTCTTTTTCGGGTTGGTCATCTTTATCGCCGGATTAGGCGAATTGCTTCACGCTGTTAGGGATCGAACCGAGACCAATCGTGGCTGGCATATATTTTTAGGTATAGTTGATTTGATACTCGGCCTGGTGCTTATGGGCCACGTAGCCGCAGGTGTGGCCATATTACGTATTATTGTAGGTATCTGGTTTCTCCTTCGCGGGTTTTCGTTGATCAGCTTTTCACGTACTTTAGGAAAATCACTGATATTGACTATAAGCGGCATCATTATCGTGATATTTGGTTTGATGATTATTTTCAATGCCTTTTTTGGCTCGATCACGCTTATTACATTTATAGCTGTAGCTTTTTTTATTACCGGAACATTTAATGTGTGGTTAGGCTTTAGGATGAAGGCACACTAGTTAAATCAACATAAACAAAAAAGCTCTTTTCAGTAATTTGAAAAGAGCTTTTTTATAGCGTTATTTTGTTATATTATTCCTGTGTAACTGAACCGGTAACAAAGTTGATTAAGTAAGTATGCCCCCCGGTTATAATTAAATTTGCCTGATGGTTCCCCAGGTATTGAATAGAGCCTGCATAATCAACAACATAAGTTTTGGAACCAACCGGTCCGTCAGATTCTCTAACCTCAGATGTAAAAGTTGCTGTACCTTCGGTTATATCTGTAGTGCCAGATCCGTTTACAACTAGCAAACCTTTTAATTGGTAGTTACAATCAACCGAGGTGAATTGATTTTGAATTTGAGGCGGCGTAATACCCTCATGCGAAATTGAGGTAACAATTGAACCATTAAGCGTAGCTGATTGATATGTATCATCTGTTGCTTTAAAAGTATAGTTTTGAACGTTAGTGTATTCATCCAAAAAGGTTGGGCTGTAATTTTCAACTTTCAAGCTATCATACACGGTGTAGCCATCAACATAGCTCGAGCTGCAATTGTATACAAAATGAAACTTACCGCTAAGCCATTCGGTAGTATCGCCGGGTAAAACTAAATGCGTATAAGCGGTATCAATCACATATCCGCATAATGGATTAAGTGAATTAACTGTTTTCGTTTTTTTACCTGCTACAATACTTGATGGTGCTTTTGCGCCATCATTGATATTGGTACCACCCAATTGGCCGGTAAGTGACTGATTTAAACTCAGCGCAATTTGTTTTGCTGCATCTGCATCAGTTATAGGTGAAGTTGAACCAGGTTTAGTTGCTGCTTTTTTACAGGCTGAATAACAAAATACAACTGCAAGTAAAACAATAAATATTCGGGTAAGGTTTAATTTCATAATTAGTATAAAGTTTAGAATATTCACCTAATGTAAACAACATTAATGAGTTACAGAAAAACAACATGGTAAAAGTTGAAATTCAACAATCAATAATTAAAAATATTTAGCATTGATTAAATCCTGTTAACTGTACCATTCAATAACAAATTATAAAACGGTAATTATAAATCTGTTTAATTTATATTATCTTTAAATATGGAAGATCAATCTGTTTGCGCTCATATAAAAGCCATAAAAAGTGTAAAAATTAGCGAGGATAACGTTTGTGAGGAATGCATAAAACATAATGGTACCTGGGTGCATTTACGTGTATGCCAAACTTGCGGGGTTACTTTGTGTTGTGATGATTCACCATCCAAACACATGACCAAGCATTACAATCAGAGCCACCATCCTGTAATCTCTTCGGCACAGCCAGGTGAACGTTGGTTATGGTGTTACCCGGACGAACAATTTGTTGAATATTAATTTATATAACCCATATGCTTAAAAAGGGAGAACATATTGATGGTACACCTACCGAGCTACAAATATTGTTAGATAACGACACCGAGGCAAACGTTTTTTTTGAGAGCCTGTCGAAATCATATAAACAAGGATATTGCGATTGGGTAGGATCTGCCAAACAGGAGGATACCCATAAAGTAAGAGCGGGCAAAGCATTCATCATGTTACAAAACAAACAAAAAACACTTAAAACTTAGCTGCGCAAAATCTGTTTAAACAAAACTTCTGCTATACAATTACGTATATGCGGTTAAATTATACATTGGCTATTAAAAGTCGACTTAAGCCCCTGTTAAGATTTGCTCATTTTTATGAAAAAAATATTCTTTGTTCTTTTCCTGTTACCATACTGCGTATTAGCACAAACAACCGATACTTATATACAAAATGGCAACCAGGCCGCTGGAAGAAAGGATTATGCAACAGCAATTTCCGCTTTTACCAAGGCTATCGAAATAAACCCTAAAGATGCCAATACCTATTTTTATCGTGCTAACGCCTACAGCAACCAGCATGATGATCAGGATGCCGTAAAAGATTTTACCCAAACTTTGGCACTCAATCCATCTTACCCTAACGCCAGTAATTACCGGGCAAATGCTTATGCTAACCTAAAAGACTACAGTAACGCTATTACCGATTTTACTAACGCGTTAGTCTTACAACCTAATAATGCTGATTTATATCATTACCGGGCCAATGCCAAAAGTAACTCCGGCGATTACAGCGGCGCGGTACAGGACTTTACCCATGCCATTGAACTCAAACCCAATAATGCTGATCTGTACGAATATCGTGGCGTAGCCAAAACAAATTTAAACGACAACAAGGGTGCTATTGTTGATTATGACATTGCAGCGAGGTTAAGACCTAATGATGCTGATCTGTTGTTTTATAGAGCTAATTCAAAAGGCAATATCCAGGATTATAATGGCGCTATCGCGGATTATAATCTTACGTTGAAACTAAATCCACGAAATGCCAAAGCGATATTCTACAGGGCTAATGCTAAAGTAAACTTAAAAAATTTTAAAGGAGCTGTTGATGATTACACTTTAGCAGCAAGCATTAACCATAGCACTGCCAATTTATACTATTACATGGCAAATGCCATGAGTAATGCTAATCAGTACAAAGAATCTATTGTTTACTACGATAAGGCCATAGCACAAGATCCGCAGAATGCAGCCTTATATTTATACCGCGGCAAAGCAAAATTAAATCTTGAAGATGCAAAGGGTGCTATACAGGATTTTGATCAGGCTATTCAACTTAACCCACAGTATGTCGAAGCTTTACAAAACCGTGGCGATGCAAAAATAAACACACGTGATTTTAATGGAGCGCTTAATGATGCCAATGCTGCGCTTGGTATCGATCCAAACAATTTGGGTGCAACCTATGTACGTGGAAAAGCTGAAGTGGAATTGAAAGATACCGCAAGCGCGATGACTGATTTTAATTTTGTGATTACTAATCATACCAAAAACGAATATGTATATCTGTCCCGCGGTAATTTGCGAAACAAGCAAAATAACAATATAGGTGCGGCGCAGGATTTTGATAAAGCTGTAGAATTAAACACCAGCAATAAAAATGTTTATCTGAACCGTGGTACTTTCAGATTAAAGCTTGATGATTACATAGGCGCTGTGGCAGATTTTAAAAAGATAATTCAGATTGCCCCGGAAAGCTTTGTTGGTCATATTAAGCTCGGGAATGCAATGGTACTTGCCGGGCAAAATGTTAATGCCATAAATGTGTTTAACTCGGCTATCACATTAAACCCAAAAGACGCGAGCGTTTATGTTTGGCGGGGCGTAGCCAAAAGTAATCTTGGCAGTTATGCCGATGCTATTAATGATTATAATACCGCTATTAAGTTAGATTCCACCTCATCTGATGCTTATGCCAATCGTGGAAACACAAAAGCCTTGATGAAGGATTATATAGGGGCATTAAAGGATTTGGAGGTGGCTATCAAGCTAAACCATGACAACGATGATGCGTTCTTTTACCGGGCCAATATTAAAATGAAGCAAAAGAATTATCCCGGCGCTGTTGATGACTATAATTCTGCCCTATTTGCCAATTTGGATAATATTAAAGTATACGCTTATCGCGGGCTTGCTGAAGCAATGATGCGGGACACTGCATCTATGAATGCTGATTTCAGGTATTCGGCCAGGCTCAATCCCAAAAATGAGCTGACCTATATTAAGCGTGGCGCTGCGAAAATATTCTTTGCTAATTTTTCAGGAGCGCAATATGACCTTAATTTAGCCATAACTCTAAACCCCAAAAGTGCCGACGCTTATTTAACACGTGCAACGCTTAAAATTGCCATGGCTGATCGGGATAGCGCTTGTGAGGATTTGAATAAAGCACTGCAACTAGGATCAAAAGAAGCTCCCGATCTGATCAAAACTACTTGTTATTAAGAATACCTATTTATCTGTTTTATTTAGTGCCTTGATGCGGTATTTATATAGCTTTTGATGGATATAGCCACGGCGTTTATTCGCCTCTCCTAAACTACTTTCGCCCGAAAAATAGCTATCTAAGATTTTAGGTACCGCGATAGTTTGCGATGAATAAATACCGGAATTACCGCTAAAAAAATAAGCTG
Source organism: Bacteroidota bacterium (assembly GCA_026224775.1). Lineage (GTDB taxonomy): Bacteria > Bacteroidota > Bacteroidia > Sphingobacteriales > Sphingobacteriaceae > Mucilaginibacter. The sequence continues at coordinate 397,374 of JAMFRP010000026.1, read as the reverse complement.
TAAAGCAGGCAATAGCAAATAGCAATGCATAATTCCCGCCAAAAAGCTCAATCCCCATAAATGTACAGGCCAATGGTGTATTAGTAGCCCCGGCGAATACTGCGATGAAGCCCAATGCCGCAAACAAGCTTACCGGTGCATTCAATAATCCCGACAAAGTATTACCTAATGTTGATCCTATATAGAATAAGGGTGTTACCTCTCCCCCTTTAAAACCTGTTCCTAAGGTAATCGTTGTATAAATAGTTTTCCATAACCAGCTCCAGGTATCGGAACCATGGGCATGAAATGAAGATGGGATAGTTACCGCCCCCGGATATTGCGCATCTACACCCAAACTTAAATAGTCGGGTTTGCCTATTGCATAGGTTAGTCCAATCAGTATCAATCCACCAAAAACAGGGATTAACCATCTAATACTGAAAATCTTTAAAAAGCCTGCTTTAATCTCGTGTACCATGATAGCAAACAGATAACTAGCCAAACCAAAGGCAATGGATGCTACGATCACCTTGGCAATCAATAACAGATCCATCGGCAAATATTCCGATAAAAAATATGGCGTTTTAGCTATAATATCAATGTGGTAGGCCGTATGATGGATATGCCATGCGCCAACGGTAATATCTGCAACAATACTGGCAATTAATGCGGGTAATAACGCATCATATTTTATCCGGCCAATGGTTAATACTTCCAGTGCAAATACCGCTCCTGTTAACGGTGTACCAAATACGGCGCCAAAGCCCGCTGCTATCCCCGCCGTAAGCAACATGCGCAGGTCATCGCCCGTCAATTTAAACCAGTTGCCAAATAGCGCAGCAATGCTGCCCCCTATTTGTACCGCTGTACCCTCTCTGCCTGCAGAACCGCCGAACAGATGCGTAATTACAGTGGTGATTAAAATGATAGGGCCCATGCGTGGCGGTACCCCTGCGCCGGGTTCATGGATTTCATCAATAATGAGGTTATTGCCTTTTTCGGATGATTTGCCCACCCATTGATATATAAAATGAATCAATACACCGGCTAAAGGTAGTAAAAACAACAGCCAGGTATGCGCGAAACGGTAATGGATTGCCCATGTTAACAGCCATAAAAAAAAGGCTACCATACTGCCTATTACTATGGCTACTGGAACTACCAATAGCGTCCAACGCAGTGTGTATTTTAAAATGCTTAGATGCTCTGAAGAAAGGATAAACTTTTTCAATTGATAAGGATACCGTGATGTGTTTGTGTTGATTGCTTCTATTTTTTTCACCTGCAATAATATTATACCCTAAAGTTTCACTTTAAGATTGATTTGCAGGCGCCATCAGCAAACGCGGTTTTTAAAAGGAAGACACCATTTCCTGCTGCTAATATACAAATTAAAAATTCGCTTAAACAAAAAATGCCTTCAGCTTTAGCCAAAGACATTCCCAAAACTAATTTAAACGTGTTAATTATGCTGATTTTCTTTGATTATTGATTAATGCGGTAACATATACGTGTGAGATGATTTCCCTTGCCGGAAACGCTTCGTTAAAATTAAGGTTAAGGTGATCGTAAATTACCTGCCTTGAAGGATCGATTACATAGGTGGCTAATAATGCGACGTTTTCATCAACTCCGGAGAAACGGTTCCATGCCGGGTTTTGATCTGAATATACCCTAAACTTTTTAGAAATCTCGTTCTCAGTATCATAATAAAAATTCAGCGACAGGCTATGTTCCCATGCTTTGTTTTGCAGGTCCTCATCCTTTTCATCAGCAATTATTAGCAGGTTACCTCCATTGGCTTTAATTTCATGCTGAATGTTGTTTAGTTGCTTTAGATGATCTACACCCAGGTTTTTCCAATGACGCGAGTAAAAAGTGATTACCAAAGGTTTATCCAGCAAATGCCTTAACAATATAGGGCCATGTGTTTCGGAACCGTTATAAAATTGCTGCCAATTAGCGCCTTGCGGATTTAAGATAAAATCGGGCACATAATTGCCAGTTTTTACCGGACTAAGCGCTTTATATGATTTAATGGTATAATCAGGATCAGGGATTATCTCTGAAAGATCGAAGAATGGATATTTATTTACTGCTGTTAACATGTTTTTAAGATTTGAATTTTACTGCTTGTTCATTGATAGTGGTTCGGGTTAAAAAAAGCATGTTAACAACAACGATAAAGGCCATAGCTTCCCTGGTAATATTTCAAGTATTTAGTAGTTGGTGTGTACCGGGAATGGTGCATAAAATCTATTATAAAAATGAGGTAAGAAATAGCTATTGAAAATTATTGTTGAATAAAACCAGATTGGTTTAACAACAACAGCACATATACATCATATTTTTTTTAAACCCTTGCAGGCTTAAAAAATAGCGGGAGCTGATGATGTTTTTATTGTGCGACATTTATTATATCTTATTTGATAAAACAAATATACTACAAAGTCTATTAATTTAGTAGATTATTTTACAATAATTCGCATTATTCTGAATTACAGGACATTAAAATTTAGATATAACATATTTACCAGCTGAATAAGCATAACATCCGGCACAAAAAGCGAAGAAAGACTCGAGAAAAGCGAAAAAGGAAAGCACGGTAGCCAAAGAAAAAACTACCGCATGCAATTGAAGAATAAACGAAACGAGTATCGCAGCAGTAAACAATACCCCTACCATAGCCGCGAAACGTTTGGGTGCACGGTCAACCGGTTTAGATTTTATTTTGAGTTGCTTGATTACAGCACCGCTTAAAAACCCAAGCAGGCTATATTTGCCAAGATTGGTAGCACGAAGCACAAAGTCGACCAGTAGAAAAGCCATGATCAACCAAAAACCAGTTTTAAGATAAACCAGAGCTAAAACAAAAACAAAAAATGCGGTAAGACACGCTTTGTTTTCGTTTATTTTAATGAAGTCGACAGGGCAATCCATAGGGGCGTTACAATTTGTCATTTCGACCGGAGGGAGAAATCTTCTTCAAAAGGCAAAGCGAACTATGCAAATAGTAGAAAATTTCTCCCTCCGGTCGAAATGACAATTAGAAAAATTATTTATTCGGTTGTGGCGTTAACCTTAAATATGGTTTCACCAATGTAAATCCTTTAGGGAATTTAGCCGGAATATCTTCTGTTTTTATTGATGGCAATACTACAACCTGCTCGCCGTCTTTCCAGTCTGCCGGTGTGGCAACGCTATGGTAAGCAGTTAATTGCAGGGAATCAATCACACGTAGTATTTCCTGGAAATTTCTGCCGGTAGATGCAGGGTAGGTAATAATTAATTTAATCTTTTTATCCGGACCGATAATGAACAATGAACGAACAGTTGCATTAACAGAAGCATTTGGATGGATCATGTCATAGGCCTCAGCAATTTCACGATTTTCATCAGCGATGATCGGGAAAGTTACCTCAACATCCTGTGTTTCATTAATATCATTGATCCATAGTTTGTGTGATTCTACAGAGTCAACACTTAATGCGATCACTTTAACATTACGTTTAGCAAACTCATCTTTTAACGATGCTGTTTTGCCTAATTCGGTAGTACAAACAGGTGTATAATCCGCAGGATGCGAAAATAATACGCCCCAGCTATCACCTAAATATTCGTAAAAGTCAATATCTCCTAATGACGTTTTTGCTTTAAAGTTTGGTGCATCATCACCCAATCGTAAACTCATGATATTATTATTTTATGTTGATAGATAATTGTTTAACCGGTTACAACCAGTTTTACTAAAGCAAATGTAACATCTTTTTTAAAAGTCTACCAAAATTATAGATTTTTAAATTGAGTTTTACAATTGAGAGATATTCCTTTTTTGTCATTGCGAGGAACGAAGCAATCGCGAACTTTGCAGAGTGGCTTTTCTACGTGCGATTATTAATGATGTATTTGCTTTTATCGGCATTAATGTGCTCCCTTTGGTCGGTTGTCTTCGTTCCTCGCAATGATATGTCAATTAGAAATATGTTTTTTGATCTTAATAATAACCAGCTTTGATGTTGGCGTGTTGCTTTTTGCAGCTACACTATCAATCGGTACTAAAACATTACATTCCGGATAGTACGTTGCGGTATTCCCTTGGGGGATGTTGTAGGATACGATTACAAATAAATGTGCAGCACGTTCAACCCCGCCATAGTAGTTGAACAGATTAACCTTATCTCCTGCTTTAAACCCAGCCTTCTTAATATCTTTTGGATTCATAAATATCACCCGGCGTTCGTTGTGGATGCCACGATATCTATCCTCTAAACCATAAATGGTAGTATTAAACTGGTCGTGACTACGGATGGTCATCATTATAAACTCATCATCTGCCAGTTTATGTTCGGTTAGTTGTGTAATGGTAAAAGGCACTTTACCACCCATATTTTTAGCGATAAATTCACCATCGCGTGGACCATTCGGCAGGTAGAACCCGCCCGGATTACGTACCCGTTTATTATAATTAGTAAAACCCGGCACCACTTTCTCTATATCATCGCGTACAGCATCATAACTTTTTTCAAACCTATCCCAATCCACCACACTACGGCTGCCAATTGTGGCCTTAGCCATTTTACAAACGATCTGATTTTCGCTTAACAAATCATCCGAAACCGGTTGGAGTATACCTTTAGACATTTGCACAACGCCCATGGAGTTTTCGCAGCTTATTAACTGTGCCTCGCCATTAATCATGTCTTTATCGCTTCGCGCAAGTGTTGGTAGTATCAAAGCTTCCTCGCCATGTACCAAATGTGTGCGATTAAGTTTGGTTGATACGCTAATGGTGAGTTCCAGTTTTCGCATGGCGTCAGCGGTATAATTGGTATCCGGCGTAGCCGAAATAAAATTCCCTCCCATGGAGAAGAACACTTTTATTTTGCCCTCATGCATAGCTTTTATTGATTCTACCACATCAAAGCCATGTTCGCGGGGCGGCTCAAAGCCATAGACTTCTTTAAGCTTATCCAATTGTTGTTCTGTGGGTTTATCAAATATCAGCATAGTACGGTTACCCTGCACGTTGCTGTGCCCACGTACGGGGCATAACCCAGCGCCCGGTTTTCCAATGCTACCCTTTAATATGGTGAGGTTAACAATCTCTTTAATCGTATCAACCCCATTTTTATGCTGAGTAACGCCCATAGCCCAACAAATAATGATGCGGTTTTTATATTTGAGCATTTCGGCGGCCTGCTCTATTTGCGTTATGGATATACCGCATTTATCGGCAAGTTCTTCTAACGTATTATCTGCTAAACTATACAGGAATTCAGTATAACCCTTAGTATGTTGTTTTATAAATTCCTGATCGAATACTTTTCCGGGCTCTTTTAATTCTGCATCATATAGCAGTTTTTCAATAGCCTTTAGCAAGGCCATATCACCGTTTATTTTTACCTGGAGAAACAAATCAGCTAAGTGAGCCGTGATGCCTAATATACCTTTAACTTCCTGAGGATTTCGAAAGCCCATTAAACCAGCTTCATGTAAAGGATTTACGGCGATAATCTTAGCGCCATTTTCCTTGGCCTTTTGCAAGGCGGTTAGCATACGCGGATGATTTGTCCCGGGGTTTTGGCCCATAATGATAATCACATCCGAATCATAAAAATCATTTAGCGTTACCGTACCCTTTCCAATACCGATGGTTTCACCCAAGCCGGAGCCAGAAGATTCATGACACATATTGGAGCAATCGGGCAAGTTATTGGTGCCGAATTCACGTACGAACAATTGGTAAGTAAAAGAAGCTTCGTTGCTGGTACGCCCGGAAGTATAAAACGCAGCCTCATTGGGCGATGCTAATCCGTTTAATTTATCGCCTATCTTTTTAAAAGCATTATCCCAACTGATGGGTAAATAATGCGTACCGTCTTTGGGTAGGTACATCGGTTCTGCAATACGGCCTTTTTTGCCTATTTCGTAGTCGTTTAGTTTTGCCAGCTCAGCTACTGAATTTTGGGCGAAGAACTCCGCTCCTATTTTTTTTAAGGTAGATTCTTCTGCAAAGGCTTTAGCCCCATTCTCACAATACTCGGCGACTGGCGAACGATCATCATCCGGATCAGGCCAGGCACAGCTGGAACAATCAAAACCACCCTTTTTATTCATGTGGAACAACCCGTCCATTCCCCGCACAAAACCTGATTCCTGCATCATATCAGTCATAGAAGCCACTACCGCCGGAATACCAGCCGCCCACTTTTTAGGTTCTGTTACTTTAAGATCCAATAATTCTTCCGGGTTCTCGGCTGATGGTTGTTCTTTTGTTGCCTTGCTCATGATTATCCTTTCTTTTTTTGCAATAGTGGATTTGGGTAATTATCACTCTGATCTTCATCCACATTATCTAAACAGGTAAAATCTTTTTCCACTAATAAATACAAACCGGCGGCCTGATTACTAAAACCAACTTTATCGGTATCGGTCAATTCAATTATCATCTTCCTGGCCATACATAAAGTAATCTTGTTATCAATATAACTCGAGGTTAATATCTCTCCATCGGTTAATTGCACTGCGTATATTAGTGGGTGACCCGCAAAATTTATCTGATCTTCGAGGTAACCTTCTCTTGATAAGCTATCAACATCGCTGCGGGTTAACCGGTACCGTAACGAATCACTTTTAATGCGTAGTTTCATAATTAGATATTAGTATGCGGTGCGCCGCCGTGTAAATATTAAAACGTTCGTTGCGTAAAAACCCTATCAGGGTGATGTTAAATTCGTTTGCCAACTCCACCGCCAAACTTGATGGTGCGCCTACGGCAGCAATTACCGTAATGCCCGCCATAGCAGCTTTTTGAACCAGCTCAAAACTGGCGCGCCCGCTCAACAATAATATGTTTTTAGTTAGAGGTAGCCAGTTATTATTAATAGCTGCGCCAATGAGCTTATCCAAAGCGTTATGCCTGCCTACATCCTCCCGTACCAACAACAATTCGCCGTTAGGCATAAATAAAGCGGAGGCGTGCAAACCGCCTGTATCAGCAAATACGTCTTGATGTTTGCTTAATATAGTTGGTAGTTCGTGTAGTATGGCGGCGTTTATAAAATTATCATCCTGCTGATCCTGGTAAACACTCACCGTACGAATTGCATTGATAGAACCCTTACCGCAAACGCCGCAGCTGGAGGTTGTATAAAAATTACGCTCTGTGTTACGTAGGTTAGGGATCGTATCTTCATTCAGGGAGATCTGGATAGTATTTTCCTTATTCTCAGCACAGGCAATAAAGGAATGTTCTATTTGGGCAACATCCTTTTGTTGGGTGATGATGCCTTCAGTAAACAGAAAGCCAAGTGCTAATTCTTTATCGTTACCCGGCGTGCGCATAGTAACGGATATATTTTGTTTTTGTCGGTTATTTTTAGCACCGAATTCAAGGCGAATTTCCAGCGGTTCCTCAATAGCCAGCGCATCCGATGTTTCGGTAATCGCTGCATGATTTACTTTGGTAATAGGCAAATGTGTAACTGAACTTGAGGCCATACTCAAATATACAAATCAGGATAAACTTATGTTCTGTTAACGATGAATAATTTTTACTTATTAAATATGATTGTTGCATATTTGAATAATACTAAACAAAGGCATCCGGAGTTTGTAGATTAGAATAAACTATCAATGAAAATTAATATACTGGCATTTGGTATAGCCAAGGATATATTTGGCGGATCTACGATTAGCGTGGAGCTGGCTAATGATGCCAGCGTTTATAATCTAAAATATTCACTTGAGCAGCAATACCCACGGTTAAAGAAATTAGCCACTTACATGGTTGCAGTGAATAACGAATATGCCCTACCCGAAGATACCATTTACGAAACCGATGAAATTGCTATTATACCACCGGTGAGTGGTGGATAACCCCATTGTCATTTCGACCGGAGGGAGAAATCTTCTTCGATCTGTATATCCGCTTTGCTTATTGAAGAAGATTTCTCCCTGCGGTCGAAATGACAATCAACTTTAAACTATCAATTTGCAAACCGAAATCAAAATATCCTCCCAAACACTCGATATACAAGCGTGTATAAATTGGGTTATGCTGCCGGAATCAGGTGGTATAGATGTATTTATTGGGACTGTGCGTAATGCTACCAAAAGCAAAACAGTTTTAAGACTGGAATTTGAAGCCTATGAAAAAATGGCCATTGCCGAAATGGAAAAGATAGCAGCACAGGTTTTGGCTAAATGGCCGGTTCAAAAGTTATTGATCCATCACCGCACCGGAGTTTTAGCCGTTAGCGAGGTACCTGTTATTATCGCCGTATCTGCCGCGCATAGGGATGCAGCCTTTGAGGCTTGCCGTTATGTGATTGATACCTTGAAACAAACTGTACCTATCTGGAAAAAAGAGTTTTTTGAGGATGGTGAGGTTTGGGTGGCAGCACATCCGTAATTACCCTACTTGTCATTGCGAGGAACGAAGCAATCGCACGGAGAAAAGCAGTCATGCAAAATTCGCGATTGCTTCGTTCCTCGCAATGACAATTGGTTATTAATCCTCATCCAAATACGAAAACCAGGCTCCCAGCCCACCCTCTAAAGAAAATACTTTAGCCTCAGGGAATTTTTGTTTGATCATTTTTACTGCCTCGCCGCTGCGTTTGCCGGATGAGCAGTATAGTACTTTTGTGCTTCCGTTATTGATATAATCCCAGTAATCCTCCAATTCATCCACTTCGATGTGTTCGCCGCCAATATCTATCTCATCCCGTTCCTCATCGGTGCGAATGTCTAATAGTTCCAGTGTATTTTCTGCTAAGCCCTTTTTAACTTCGTCTACAGACATACTTATTACCGCAGCCGTTAATGGCAACGCGGTAATATTAGTTTTAGTAATGCTGCCAATCTTAATTATACGGCTTTGCATGCTTTGCGCGTCAAATATTAATATTTTGCCTTTTAACAGATCGCCCGTTTTGGTGATGTATTTAATTACCTCATTAGCCTGCATACAGCCGATTATTCCAGCCAGTGTAGGTATTACGCCACCAACCGCGCAACTTGGCACCTGCGTGGCATCCACATTGGCGAAAAGATCACGGTAATTGGGTCCGTAAGTGCCGTTTTCGTTTTTAACGTTCCAAACAGCAACCTGCCCTTCAAATTGGTAAATAGCGCCATAAACCACGGGTTTACCCGAAAGCACACCGGCATCATTTAATGTATATCGTGTTTCAAAATTATCGGTACAATCAACTATAATGTCATACCCGTTGATGAGTTCCATTACATTTGCAGCAGTTACTCTAATATCATGAGTTACGACTTTTATATCCAGATTTTGCCTTTGTAAGCGTTTGGTAGCGATCATCGCTTTTTTAAAGTCCTTATCAGCTGGAGAAAACAATACCTGACGATGTAAATTTCCGATTGAAACAATGTCGTAATCAGCAATGCCTAATGTCCCTACACCGGCTGCTGCTAAATACTGCAAAGCCGGGCAGCCTAAGCCACCTGCCCCCACTACCAGCACCTTTGCTTCTGTTAAAAGCTGTTGTGCGGCTTCACCAAAACCGGGTAAAGCTATTTGGCAACTGTATCTCAGCAGGTCATCGTTCATTATATTGCAGTTGTTGCTTGTTTAAGGATGGCTTTTATTTTTTCCAGTTCTTCAGGCGTATTTACGTTGGTTAGCACGTTGTTATCAGGTGCTGTTAATAAATGGGCATCTGTATTAATCAAAACCTTACGCGGACAGGAATACCCCTGTGCTAAAAATGCTAATAATACAGAATAGCTTTTTGGCTCCCAAATGGTGATCAGCGGTTCAGGAAAACCCTCGTAGCCATTACCGAAAGTGGTTGCTAGTTTCGATGGATCGCGGTTATCGACCAAATATTGTAAGGTTTTCATATCCAGCAAAGGCAGATCGCAGGCGATAACCAGCCATGCGCAGTCTGGGTTTTCTCTGAACGCTGATAGTATCGCGCCATAGGGGCCTAAGCCTATAAAAGTATCTTCCAACGTGGCGTATTGCGCATTTGTTTCTTCCTGATCTGATCGACAGGAAATGAAGACTTCATTACACAAGTTCTTCAGTATATCGGCCATATGATAACGCTGCGGCTTACCATGCCAATCGACTGAACCTTTATCAAAGCCCATGCGAGTGCTTTTCCCTCCTGTTAATACCAATCCTTTTAAAACAGGCTTGGCTTGTTGTAGTTTTTCGGCAAAAAAAGCGATGATCTTATCTGTTTCATTTAGCCTATATACGAGTATTTGTTGCCAATTGGGAATGGATTCTTTTATAAAGTCAAAGATCTCATCTACATTATCGGCTAATAAAAACAATTGTACGTTGGTTAACTGCTCCAGCCTTTTTTGTAAAGATGCTTTTTTATTTAGGTCGATAATTACTACCTGTGCTTTTGCCGGTTGATGGTTACCGTTAACTAAAATCATATCTGCCTCGGCAAAAAGCTGCCTTTGCCTGAATGGTGTAATTTGTGTAGTATAATTATATTGCTGATGATTTATCTGGTCAGTATATTCTAAAACAGCGCCAGAAGATAAACGACCGGGTAGCGAAACCACCTCATCGTTATGCGAAGTATCCGCGTAAGCGCATTTATATTGAGGCGATAGCGCGCCAATCACCTGATCGGCTAAAAGCTTAATGGTGGTACAATAACCGCCGACAATGGCCCACTCGTTCCGCCCAAAATTGCCGGACAAGCGGGGAAGCGGCGTATGTTTCTTATGCCCGCCAATAGGTTGGTTATGCTCTGTTGAAGTCACGTTTACCCCCTGTTTTTGCTATCAGTTTGGTTTCTTTAATTATAATATCATGACTTAGCGCCTTGCACATATCATAAACAGTAAGCGCAGCCATTGATGCACCGACCAATGCCTCCATCTCTACTCCTGTTTTGGCGGTGATACTGGCTGTACAGTCGATTATCACCTCATTATTTCCATTTAGGTTGATGGCGATATTGCAATTATCTAATCCTAATGGATGACAAAGCGGTATCAAATCACCCGTTTTTTTAGCGGCCATAATTCCCGCGATGATCGCGATCTGGAATACTGAACCTTTTTTGGTTTGCAGGTCTCCATCAACTAATTTAGCTAACACCTCATCAGGTAACGAAACAATACTACGGGCAGTTGCTGTACGTTTGGTGACTGTTTTTTCGCTAACATCAACCATCATCGCACGGCCATTTTTATCCAGGTGTGATAATACTTCGCTCATTATACTATACCGTTAAAGGGATATACCCTATAAATTTCGCCTTTTTTAAAGTTATGTTTACCTAAAGGCAATTCCATAAAAGCGTTTGTATCTGCTAAATTAGCAAAATCACCTGAGCCATTTCCTTCAATAGGATCGGCTAATAAACGGCCTTCGTGACTTAAATTTAACCTGACTTGCAGAAAATATTTCAGATCAGGTTGAAAATGTACATCATGATCTAAAACCGCGTAAACAGCAGGTTTACTCTGGAGGCCTAGCGTGGCTTGCAACCACGGCAAAAAGTAACGATGTAAACACATAAACGTAGCCACCGGGTTACCGGGGAATGCGAAAACCAGTACCCCATTATCGTGCTTACCAAACCAGAAAGGTTTGCCCGGCCTTTGTTGTACTTTATGAAAAAGCTGCTTTATCTGTAATTCTTCCAAAGCCTGCGGAATATAATCGAATTTGCCCATAGAGATGCCGCCGCTTAACAATATTACATCGTAATTTAGCAGGCACTCCTGAATTAGTTTTTTGGTAACATCGGGATTATCGGGAATATGGAGCATGGCTGCTTCTATTCCGTTTTGTTGCAGCACTGCCTTAACCGTATAATTATTGGATCTTCTGATCTGGTAGAGTAAGGGAACTTGCTCTATCTCTACCAATTCATCACCCGAAGAAATAATGACCACACGCGGTACTTTTTTTACCCGCAATTCTGTTTCACCAACAGAAGCAACTAGGCTTATTATAGCAGGTGTTATCAACCGGCCTGATGGTGCTACAACATCATCCTTCTTTTTATCGCGACCCTGGTAATGAATATTCTGGCCCTTTTTTATGGTGCTATAATTTACCAGTACAGATGCTAAACCGGCACGTACTTCCAGGTCTTCATAACGGATAACAGTATCTACAGATGGTGGCAATATAGCACCGGTCATGATTTCGATACAATGATCTGTTTCGTGGATCTCCGCAGGAGGATCGCCCGCCGCCTGCGTGGCCTTGATATGAAACGAGCTGACACCATTTTCAATAGCGCTATAGTTAACAGCAACTCCATCCATTGTCACCCGGTTAAAGGGCGGAAAATCGCGATCCGCTTTTATATTTTCGGCCAGTACACGGCCTAAGGCATGTTCAAAGGGGGTTATTTCTACACCATAATCTTTGATCTCTGCCTGTATAATTTTTTCGGCTTCCTCTACAGTTATCATGTATTGCAAATATTAAAATTAGAAATTAGCCGCCTATAGCCGCCATTGATTCATGCATCCCGGTATTTTCCACCAGCTTCTCTGCCTCCCATCCATCCTTTACCCTGTTATTAAACGCATTTAACAGGCTATCTTTTATCGTAGCATCATTTTTACCTGAGCGCATCAAATCCTTTATATTTAGAACACCATCATCATACAAACAGTTTTTTAAAGTTCCTTGCGGTGTGATGCGGATGCGGTTACAAGTACCGCAAAAGGTACGCGAATATGCTGCGATGATTCCTACATCTCCCACATGACCTGGCACATGATAATTATATGCTGTTGAATAAGCCGGGTCCTGTATCTTTTTTATATCCGGATAAACTTGCTCTATCTCTTCTAAGATACGAATATAATCCCATGACATTTTAGTTTGATGAATTTGCCCATCGCCATTAAAAGGCATTTCCTCAATAAAACGAACGCTTACGGGCAGCTCTTTGGTTAGCTCTACCAGCGGGATAATGTCCTGCGTGTTTTTACCCTCCATCACTACCGCATTTATTTTCACTTCGATGCCATGTTTTAGTAACTCATCAAGTGTTGCCATAACCGCACCAAATTCATCACGGCGGGTAATGCTGAAAAACCGACCGCTATCCAACGTATCTAAACTAAGGTTGACCGATTTTACACCTATCGCTTTTAGCTCGGCCACATGCGGCGCTGTTAGTACACCGTTGGTAGTTAAGCTCAAATCGCGCAAACCATCTAACTTAGACATAGCGGTTAACAGCTTCATAATATCCTTACGTACAAATGGTTCGCCACCTGTAATCCGGATCTTTTGGATACCCATGTTTACCAGCAAAGTACAGGTACGAAGCATTTCCTCGTAGCTCATTAATTCCGTGCGAGATAACCAGTTAAGTCCATCCTCGGGCATACAATAAAAGCACCGCAGGTTACACTTATCCGTTACAGCAAGGCGCAGGTAATTTATCGTTCTTCCGTGGTTATCTATTAGCAACTGACAATGTTTTAATACAAGCAAATAACAGCAGCTTTACTGTTAAGTTTAACAAGCTCCTGTAAATTTACTGAATAATTAGCCGGGGGGTTATAAAAAAATAAATCCTGCAGACTGTTTGTCGCAGGATTTACATAAGGCTTACAAAAATTAGTTATTTCCTTATTTAGCGATGCTAAATTTATATTCAGTTGAGGTTTTATAAACCTGACCTGGCTTCAACACCACAGAAGGAAATTTCGGCTCATTAGGCGAATCCGGAAAATGCTCGGTTTCCATAGCAAAGGCCGTCCTGTAGTTATCTTTAGCGCCGTATTTCATTGCATTATCTCCCTTCATAAAGTTGCCTGTATAAAATTGCAATCCTGGCTCCTGGGTAAATATCTGCATCTCGATATCACTTTTATCACCAACCACTGTGGCAACAGGCGTATCTAACGATGGCTTGGTTAATACAAAGTTGTGATCGTAACCTTTACCGTTGGTTAGCTGCTCGTATTTATCATTGATTCTTGAACCAATTACAGCAGGTTGGGTAAAATCAAACGGTGTACCTTTTACCGGCGCTATTACTCCGGTTGGGATAGATGTTGGATCAATCGGGGTATAGGTATCAGCTAATATCTGCGCTTTGTGGTTCAGGATAGTACCGCCATTTGCGCCATTCAGGTTAAAATAGGTGTGATTAGTTAAATTAACAATGGTAGTTTTGTCGGTTGTTGCAGTGTAATCAATTTTCAAACCATTATCGTTTGTTAAAGTGTACACTACTTTTGCCTGCAAATTGCCCGGGTAGCCTTCTTCCATATCTTTTGACAGATAAGTTAGCTCTAAGGTTGTTGAATCTATCTGTTTAGCATCCCAAACTTTTGAATCAAAACCTACTTTACCGCCATGCAGCGAATTTGGGGCATTGTTGATGAATAAACTATATTCTTTACCTTCTAACGGAAACTTGCCTTTGGCTATACGGTTACCATAACGGCCAATTATAGCACCATAATATGGGCCCGGCGCATTTTTATAACCTTCAACAGAATCAAATCCTTCTACTACGTCGGTTAGCTTTCCGTTTTTATCCGGCACTAATATGCTTACCACACGACCACCAAAATTGGTGATGGCCACTTCCATTCCTTTGGAATTTTTCAATATATATAGATCAGTTTTTTTACCATCGATAGTTTTTTGAAAAGCTGAAGCCAAAGGTAATTTCGCTTCCAGAGAGTCGGTCATATTTGTTGTACTTTTTGTGTTTGAATTATTACATGCGCTTATAGTTAATAAACATGCAGGCAATATAATAGCTAGAGCCGGTTTAAATAATTTGTACATAATTGGGTTTAGTTATTGGTGAAACTTATCCAAAAATGGTAAAATTATGTCAATAATACATTTAAAAAAATGAATTTTATTAAAAGCCGAAATCACCACCTTCAATTACCGCGCTATCGCAGATGTAGGTTGGTGCGATGCCTGTAGCTATTATACGTGAATCGACATCCCGGGCTAAGGTATTGCCCGATAGCACCAATACGGTATCTAAACCAAACTTATTGCCGCCAAGTATATCGGTATTCAGCGTATCTCCTACCATTACTATTTCGGTTTTATTAACCTGCATTTTTGCACGGGCCAGCTCATAAGCAAACATAAACATTTGCGAATCCGGTTTGCCGAACCTGATAAACTGCTTGCCTACAACGCTTTCTACCATCGCGGCTATACCGCCTATGGCTATGGAGACATCAGTTATGGTGAGCGGATAAGCACGATCTGTATTAGCGACAATAACCGGTATAGTGCGTTTACGGATCAGATTTACAGTTTTGTTAAGGTCTTTTGCCCAATCAAACCCTTCATCATCCAAAAATATAAGGGCATTTACTTTGTCGATATTACTGGCATTGATTTCGCTAACCGGTAAAGTATGTAAACCTGAACTTTCAATATAATGAGCCGATTGTGTGGTACCCAGGTAAGCCACTATGCCATCTTTAACTTGCAGGTCTAAGTACTCCTTAGTCAGCATACCCGACGATACAATTTTATCGGCACTGATAATATCCAAACCTGCCTTATGATAGCTTTCGGCCAATTGGGCCGGGCTGCGGGATGCATCATTGGTTACAATGTAATACTCCTTGCCTTGTGCTTCGAGGTATTCAAATGTTTTTTCGATGCCGGGCAGTATGCCATTATAGTTTTTCAGCACGCCAAACGCATCAAAAAATATCACTTTGTATTTATCAATAATCGACTTGAAGTTTTCTACTCTTTGCATTGGCGTGGCTAATTATTTTATTTTAAGGGCTTCAATTATTTTATCTGCATCAAAATCACGATCTACCGACGGTAAATATATATCAAATGCTTCGGCTTGTAGTTTTTTGGCGTATTGTTCATTAAAAAAGTATTGGCCATCTTTTATCACGTAGTTCAATATAAAAAACCGGTAGCTTTCCTTTAAAAACCGAATTTCGTCGGCTGTTAAGGGATAAACCTTATGATATTCTTTTAAAAAGATGATAAACCTGTCTTCCATTAGCGGACCAATCACATAACTAAACACCGTGCGATCGCCGATATCGGATACTACCCTGCTCAGGAAATAAAAATCAAGCATACGGTAGCTCATCCTGAACCAATCATAATCCCAACGGGAATACAATTCGAGATTTGGCCCAACTGAAAAATTGCCAATATTCCAGTCGATAAATACCGGGATCGACTCAAAAGATTTCATATTGTAGTTAGAGCGATTTTTCAGGAACAAGTCGCAATGATATTTCAGAAAATCAACCTGCATTGGGGTACCGAATCGCCTTTCATTATGCTCCAGTTGTTGTTGTAAAGCATAAATATCCGTCCGTAAAGTTTTGGATGATTTTGGCAATATATTTCTGATGCGCGAGCAGGCTTTATGAAATTTCCCGATCTGTTGCCCAAGTTTTTGAATATGATTTTCATCAAGGCGCCGTGGTAGCCTATCCATTATGCGGGTTGGGTTATAAAACACTACCCAAACATCCTCTTTGCCATGTTTGTAGTGATAGATATAAACCCGGTTGTTTTTTAGCAGTGATTTAGCTAAAAAATTCTCAAACGGATAAAGCAGGTTGTTTGACAGGCTATGGATGATGCGATGATCCTCTTTAAAATGCTCGTACTTGCCAAAGTTTGAAAGTTTGGCAATAATGATATCGTCATCATCAAACGTTATACGGTATACATGGTTGGTAGAAACCATCGCGCTGATATCTTCAATCAGCTTAATGGTTTTAGAAGCGTCGTAGCCTTCCCAGGCTTTTTTTATTATGATAGAGTAGTCCATTGGTTCTTTTTACCACAGGGGTATTATATAATCTCGAAATATCTTTTCAACTCCCAATCAGTTACACTTTTGGCGAATTGACGATGTTCCCACAAACGGGTTTGGGTAAAATGCTCAACAAACTCCTCGCCGAATAACTCTTTGCCTATTGGAGAGTCTTTCATTAGTATGGCGGCATCGTGCAGGTTTGATGATAGCCTGCCATTTCTTATATCCTGGTAGCCATTGCCGGTAGTTGGTGGTATAGTTAAGGCTAATTTATGTTTGATGCCATATAAACCTGAGGCCAGCGCTGCCGACATGGCTAAATATGGATTAGTATCAGCACCGGGGATCCGTGTTTCCAAACGGGTATAAGCTGCCGAATCATTTAGCACCCTTAATGCCGTTGTCCTATTATCCAGTCCCCAGGTTACGGTGGTTGGTGCCCATGCACCTTCAACCAAACGCTTGTAACTGTTTATGGTTGGCGCATACATAGGTAAAATATAAGGCATGCAATGTAACTGACCGGCTAAATAGTGTTTAAACAGATCACTCATCTTATCATCATCAGCAGCAGCGTAAAACAAGTTTTCGGTTTTATCCTTATTCCATAAGCTTTGGTGGATGTGGCCACTGCAGCCGGGTAAGGTTTCCGTCCACTTAGCCATAAATGAGGCCATGATACCGTGTTTATAGGCAATTTCTTTTACGGCAGTTTTAAACAATACTGCTTTGTCAGCAGCTTGTATCACATGATCATGTAGAATAGCAGCTTCGTAAACACCCGGACCGGTTTCGGTATGCAAACCTTCAATCGGGATATTAAATTGCGTCAGCAAATTAAACAGATCGTAGTAAAACTCGCTTTGCTGAGAGATGCGCAGAATTGAATACCCAAACATTCCCGGTGTTAGGGTTTGCAGATGGGTAAAACTTTTATCTTGTATGGATTGTGGCGTTTCCTTAAAATTGAACCACTCAAACTCCTGTGAAAATTCAGGGTGATAGCCCATGGACCCGCAATCTTTTGATATACGCTTTAATAAACTGCGGGTATCTACAGCGAGATCGTTGCCATCAGCTTTGCTAAAATCAGCCAAAAAAAATGGGATATTATCCTGCCAGGGCACCGTTCTGAAGGTAGAGAGATCTATCCTGCATTGCTGATCCGGGTAGCCGGTATGCCAGCCGGTAACTTTTACATTATCGTAGGTACCATCACTGCTATCCCAGCCAAAAACCACATCGCAAAAACCGTAGCCGTTGCGCATGCCGTCAATAAACTTTTTATGGTGAATTACTTTGCCACGCAGGATACCATCGGTATCAGCAAAGGCAAATTTTATCTTTTGAATATCGTTCTCTTTTAAATAAGTTATGATCTGGTCTTCGTTCATAGATTCGGAGATAATTCGGCGGCAAGTTAAGCAACTATTGTAACGGTTGGATAAACATTTTTATGATATATAGCTATACGGTCTATACGCTGTATCAAGTATCTTTGTTTGAGGCGTTAATAATTCGTTAATAATTAATGATAGAAAAAGGTAATTATTTATTTGTGTACGGTACTTTACTGGATGAAAGTAATGAATTTGCTATCTACCTAAAGCAAAATTGCAGCTATTTTGATAAAGGCAAGCTAAAGGGCAGATTGTATGATCTGGGGGAATATCCGGGTGCTATTGCTGACGAGAATTACCCGGGTTATATTTATGGATGCATCTTCGAGCTAAAAGATACTTCCGAAGCTTTGAAATATCTCGATGACTATGAAGGCTTTGGCGAAGGCCAGCGGCAGCCTAATTTATTTATCAGGGAGATGCGAGATGTTGAAACTGATAGTGGCCGAATGGGCTGCTGGGTTTATTTGTATAATTTATCTGTTGAGGATTTTAGGGTGATTGAGTCGGGAGATTATATTGGATAAAAAATCTATAAAACCGACACCATATTACACTACACTTTGTCATTCTGAGCATAGCGAAGAATCTATCCGGCGTAAACTACTTTACAGATTCTTCGCTATGCTCAGAATGACAAAGTGAAAATAAAATAATCTACCTAAAACAAAAAATCCTCCGAATCTTTCGATACGGAGGATTTATATTTAGTCGTTTAGTTTAATTAAACTTTTGCTGATTTAACAGTTTTGATGATAACCGCAGCTACTTTGTATGGATCGGCAGCTGAGTTAGGGCGACGATCTTCTAAGTAACCACTCCAGTTATGATCAACAGTGTATAACGGGATGCGGATTGAAGCACCACGATCAGACACACCATAGCTGAAATCATGTATTGAAGCTGTTTCGTGTTTACCGGTTAAACGTAAGTGGTTATCGGCACCGTAAACGGCAACGCACTCAGCAACTGCAGGGCGGAAAGCTTCGCAAACAGCTTCAAATTTTTCTTTGCTGTTAGCAGTACGTAAAAGTGTATTTGAGAAATTCGCGTGCATACCAGAACCATTCCAGTCAAGTGTACCTAATGGTTTGCAATGCCAGTTGATAGAAACATCATAGCTTTCGCCTATTCTTTCTAACAAATAACGGGCTACCCAAATTTGGTCACCAGCTTCTTTAGCGCCTTTAGCGAAGATCTGGAATTCCCACTGACCTGCTGCAACTTCAGCATTGATACCTTCAACGTTTAAGCCTGCTTCTAAACATACGTCTAAGTGTTCTTCAACAATATCGCGACCGAAAGCGTTTTTAGCGCCTACTGAACAATAGTATGGGCCTTGTGGCGCAGGGTAACCGTTTGAAGGGAAACCAAGTGGTTTGTTAGTTTCATCATCCCAAAGGAAATATTCCTGCTCAAAACCAAACCAGAAATCATTATCGTCGTCCTGAATTAAAGCACGGCCATTTGATTCGTGTGGCGCACCTTTTGAATCAAGAACTTCGCACATTACTAAATAACCATCTTTTCTTTGCGGGTCAACACAAATAAACACTGGTTTTAAAACACAATCAGAAGAACCACCTGGTGCCTGCTCGGTTGAAGAACCGTCAAAGCTCCATAAAGGACAATCTTCTAATTTACCACTAAAATCTTTTTCGATTTTTGTTTTGCTACGAAGGCTTTGGGTTGGTTTGTATCCGTCAAGCCAGATGTACTCTAATTTTGCTGCTGCCATTTTTTAGTTATTTATAATAAAGGATTCAAAAAATAGTTTTTTGGAATAGTTAATTCGATTATGAAGGCGAATTTAAATTTTTTTTACAAAAATCATTACAAAAATGTAAAATAATTATATTTTTTTTCAAAAACACCTATTTTATATGATCAAAACAGAAATTCCGAAGCTTATAAAATTCAAACACGCTATTATATTATATATATCCAACTAAATAATTAATAAATTTAATCTAAAGGCTAAATTTCAATTATATAAGTGCTTATGTTTATACATTAATATGTAACACATACATAACTTTTATATTTCAATTTAATTACAAAAGCTTTTCAAAAAATCCTTAAAATTGCCCTGATTTTAATTACCGGGTTGGTAATCAATATTAATCTGGTTTCTTTCTCAATTATATAAAACAATACATATGAAAATCACCGTAGTTGGCGCAGGGGCTGTAGGCGCAACTTGCGCAGACAACATCGCAAGAAAAGAATTAGCTGAAGAACTTATTTTGTTAGACATCCGCGAAGGTTTTGCTGAAGGCAAGGCTATCGATATGATGCAAACTTCGGCCCTATTAGGTTTTGATACCAAGATAAAAGGTGTTACCAATGATTATGCTGCTACCGCAGAATCAGAAGTAGTGGTAATTACCTCAGGCTTGCCGCGCAAACCGGGTATGACCCGCGAAGAGCTGATAGGCACTAACGCTAACATTGTAAAAAGTGTTACCGAAAATATTTTAAAGCATTCGCCAAATACAATCATCATTGTGGTATCAAACCCAATGGATACCATGAACTACTTAACCCTGAAAACTTCGGGCTTACCTAAAAACCGTATTTTGGGTATGGGTGGCGCTTTGGATTCAGCAAGGTTTAAATATTACCTGAGCAAGGAATTAGGCTGCTCTCCTGCTGATTTAAACGCGGTTGTTATCGGTGGCCACGGTGATACCACCATGATACCATTAATTAAACATGCTACATGGAACAGCGTACCGGTAACTCAGTTTTTAAGTACAGAACAACAAGAAAAAGTTGTTAAAGCTACAATGGTTGGCGGCGCTACGTTAACCGGCCTTATTGGTACTTCTGCAT
The DNA here is from genome assembly GCA_026224775.1 of Bacteroidota bacterium. Lineage (GTDB taxonomy): Bacteria > Bacteroidota > Bacteroidia > Sphingobacteriales > Sphingobacteriaceae > Mucilaginibacter. Next base: position 376,388 of record JAMFRP010000026.1, on the reverse strand, counting down.
GGTATGCACCGGGTGCGGGTACTGCATTTATGGTTGAAGCCATTGTACGCGACCAGAAAAAACTACTTTCATGCGGTGTTGCGTTGGATGGTGAGTACGGCCAAAAAGACATCTCGTTAGTTGTACCTGTTATTATAGGTAAAAACGGCTGGGAAAAAATTGTTGACTTTAAATTAAGCGATACTGAACAAGCTGAATTTAACAAAAGCGCTGACGCTGTTAGAAACATGAATAAAGTACTTAGCGATAGCGGAGTTATTTAATTCTGATAAATCTTTATAAATAGAAACGGCTTCTCGAAAGGAAGCCGTTTTTTGTTATAATGAACTCTATAAACAATCAGATTATTTTACATCTATTACCTCAGTAAAATTAAACGAGATGGTAAACTGCACTCGTACAGGCAAACCATTTTGCATACCGGGAATCCATGGTGGCGATTTCATTATTGCGTTTTCAGCCGCTTCAGACATCCCGGCATTGGGCGATTTAAGCGTTCTTATATTGGTTAATGTGCCGTCTTTTTCTACCACGAATGTTACAATCACTTTGCCAGGTATATATCCTGTAGCACTCGGAAACTTAATTGTATGAAATAAAAGATTATTAAACCCTGCTGCACCGCCATTTGGAAATTCAGGCTCTTGTTCTACTGCTGCAAATATTTGATTTAATTCTTGATTGTGGACATCACTTAAAATTGCTTCTCCTTTTTTATAGAGAGTTACAAGCTTAATAGAATCATTAATCGTTTCGTGCCATTCACCTTCCTGCAAACTATCTTTTACCGGACCTTCGCTTATTATCTTGTTATTATCAACATAATTAATTTCCATCCATTTTCCATTGCCATTTTCTGCTAAAACATGCCCTACTGAATCTTTGCAAGTAATTAATAGTCTTTTTTCACTGTCATAATTCTTAATTGAATTAAATTTTCCATTAGGATAAAAAAACGTCACATCACCTATCAAAACTCCATATTTATAATTGCCAACGCTCTCTTTTTGACCGTTAGGATAATAAGTTATACCGTTACCTTCTAAAATAGGCCGGGATGATGATGTACTTGATGTACCTGTTAACTTGACTGTACCATCTATATAAAATTCCTTAATGGGATATAATTTCTTGCCTGAACTGCTATCAGCCGGATAAATGAATATAACATCATTTACGTGTTCTTTATCAGTTGGCACCCCTGCTTTATTCCGGAAGTATATAATTGTACCGGGAGGATTATCTTGTTGGGCTTTAACGTCAACAAACCAGAACAAACAAAAAGCTAAAAGAAATAAAGATTTAAACATCATTATGATAAGGAATAGCTGTAGCTAACTTACACAAAATGTTATAAGTTAGCTACATGGATGTAAGTCTTTTTTACTGAATATCTGCACTCTTTACTTTAAAATCTACAGGCATACCAACAAAAGATGTTTTTTGGGTGAATGGGATTTGAATACCGTTTACACTTTTGTAATCTGCAAAATCAACAGTTAAAGCCCCTGGTCTGTCGATAACTTCACGTACTTTTAAGCCAGTTTTTTGGTCGTAATATGATTTTATTTTAATGCCATCAGGTGCTGTAGCTGTAACAACATATACCAAATTATCGCCTACTAGCTGCATTGTTGGTGCAAGTGTTAAACTATAGCCCGGTTTTAAATAATCCAGCTCAGGGAAAAGTTTTTGCTTTTGCTTAACCGCTTCTTTATCAATATTGCTTAATTGCAGGGCGGTATTTTTTTCACTCACCAGTACGCTATCGCCATTTATAGCCATATGCGAAAAAACAGCATTTTGGTAGGTAGGTAAAGTAACATCCTGGTTGAATGTGCCGGGTTGTGTATAGGTACTGGTTCGCACTATTGGTGTCCCTTGTATCTCAGTTGTATCAACCAATTTAGCAGTTTTAACTGCCCTTATTTTGTCCTGCCCACCTATCGCGTCCAAATATTTATTAAGTATATCCTTTGCCGTTGTTCCGTCAGGAACAGGCAAGCCACTGAATGAGTTATTATCTGGATTGATGTCGGGTAATTTGTGATCCGGATCAATAACAGCGGAAACAATTTTTGATGTTGATTTATAAGCAAATTGCCACTCGCCGCCACGCTCCCATATTTCGGCAGGTAATTTTACGATGCCTGATTTACCGTTTTCTTCTTTTATGGCGATAGTTACAGGCATAGCCATTTCTTCCAGATTTTCGATGGTTATTAATGAACCTTTAGTTGGGTCGTTATCCGTATAATCTATTGCTTTTACTGCCTGATCAAGTTTCCAGGTGGTAAAGAACCATTCGTTCCAAAACCAGCCTAAATCTTCGCCTGCCGCGTTATCCATGGTATGGAAAAAGTCCCATGGCGTTGGATGTTTAAAAGCCCAGCGTTTAATATAAGTTTGAAACGCATAATCGAACCTGTCTTCGCCCAAAATCTGTTCACGCAAAACGGTTAATGCTAGTGCTGGTTTTTCATATTCCGACATACCTGAGAAGCTATCCGGCGTAACATCAGGCAAAGTCATAATAGAATTTGCATCAGGGGGGAACATGCCCTGTGCGTTGCGCTCTACATCCTGCTTTTGATAGTATTCGCCATTGTTAAATACTTTGGTATCTACCTTATTAATAAAGGTATTAAAGCCTTCATCCATCCAGGCAAATTTGCGTTCGTTGGAGCCAACGATCATCGGGAACCAGTTGTGGCCAAACTCATGATTAGTAACTTCCCAAAGCTCACCTGTTTTTTGGTCTGATCCGCAAAATACAATCCCCGGATATTCCATACCGCTAACCGTACCTGCCACATTAGTAGCTACCGGGTAAGTGTAAGGGAACCATTTATTTGAATATAATTCAATAGCTGCCTTTACATATTCTGTTGATCTGCTCCATGCATTCTGACCTTTTGATTCAATTGGGTAAACCGACTGTGCCAGCGCTTTTTTACCATTTGGCAGATTGATACGCGCGGCATCCCACAAAAAAGCCTTAGATGCAGCCCAGGATACATCGCGGGAATTTTTACAGAAGAAATGCCAGGTTAATTCAGCTTTATTGAGAAGAACATCGCCATTAGCCACATCGGTGGAATCCTTTACAAATAAAGTTTTGTCGCTATTTTTAGCTGCTGCCAATTTGCTGATCTCGCCCGGGGTTAGTACCTCGGTTGGGTTCAATAATTCGCCGGAGCCAACTACAACTAAGTTGGATGGTGCTGTTATTGTAAAATCGAAATTACCGTAATCCAGGTAAAACTCGGCACCGCCCATGTATGGGATTACATTCCAGCCGGTTACATCATCATAAACCTCCATGCGAGGGTACCACTCCGCTATCTCATATATCCAGCCATTTTTGGTATGCATACGGCCCATGCGATCGGTACCATATTCAGGTACAGTAAAAGCATATTCCACTTTTATTTGAATTTTGGTACCGTTTGTGCGTAGAGTATCTTTTAGCCTGATCTGCATGCGGGTATCGCTCACTATATAATCAGCTTTTTCGGCCTTGCCGTTTTTGATGATGTATACCGCTCTAATTTCATCGCCATCCGTAAAGTTATGTACTGAATTACGCGTACCACCTACCGGACTAGTGGCAGTACCGCGTGAATCTTCACGATAAATATTCTGATCCAACTGCAACCATAGGAAGGCCATTGGGTCTGGACTGTTGTTAGTGTAGATAATAGTCGCGCTGCCACTCACTTTATGCGCAGTGGTATCCAGTGTTACGTTTATTTTATAATCGGCACTGTTTTGCCAGTATTTAACACCGGGCGCGCCGCTTGCGGTACGGTATTCGTTGCCTTTATCATGATAAAAAGTTGGTGTAAAAACCTGGTACTGATCATATTTAGTTACCGGCTCGTCGGTATTTTGGGCGTAGCTGTTACGGATAGTAACACACAGCAAAAGCATAACTGCAATTTTGTAATACTTCATGGTCAATTGAAGATTTATAATTTTAAGAGCAACAAATGTAAAATAATTACCCATAAATTAAGTGATTGTTAGGCTGATAGTATCAGTAATTCCCATATCTATGCGGGTAATAAATCAAACCGAGCAATTAACTGAGCTTGTAAGCATTTTTTTATATTTTTGCGGATGTGCCGGCATAGTACCCGGCTACATCCCGCGATAAATGGATATATCAGTTGTTGTACCTTTATATAACGAAGTAGAATCATTACCCGAGCTTACCTCATGGATAAGCCGCGTGATGGACGAAAACGGTTATAGTTACGAGATTATTTTGGTTGATGATGGCAGTAAAGACGGATCATGGGAAATGATCCTGAAGCTGCGCGAAGGAAATCCTTACATCAAGGGCATTAAATTCAGGCGTAATTATGGTAAGTCCGCTGCTTTAAACACAGGTTTCGAAGCCGTTAAAGGCGATGTGGTAATTACCATGGATGCCGATTTGCAGGACAGCCCGGATGAAATACCGGCGCTTTACCGAAGAATTACTGAAGACAAATATGATCTGATCTCAGGCTGGAAAGCAAAACGCTACGACCCGATTACCAAAACTATACCTACTAAACTATTTAATGCGGCTACGCGCAAGATGTCGGGCATTGATAATTTACATGATTTTAACTGCGGATTGAAAGCATACCGCCATGCCGTTGTAAAAAACATTGAGGTTTATGGCGAAATGCACCGTTATATCCCGGTTATAGCCAAATGGGCTGGCTTCACCAAAATTGGTGAGCAGGTAGTTGAACACCGTGCCCGTAAATATGGTACAACAAAATTCGGCATGAGTCGTTTTGTGAATGGTTTTCTGGATCTGTTATCTATATTTTTTGTAGGCAAGTTCGGTAAACGCCCAATGCACTTTTTTGGCGCGATGGGTTCGGTTAGTTTTTTTGCAGGTTTGGTTATGACTATATGGCTTATTAGTGATAAGTTGTATGATATAGCTCATCGCATAAAATATAGCAGGGATGTAACAGAACAACCATTGTTTTATATTGCGTTGGTAGCCATCATTTTAGGTTCGCAGTTATTTTTAACCGGCTTTGTTGCCGAACTGGTTGCCCGCAGCGCCAGCGAACGTAATAGGTATCAAATAGAGGAAACTATTTAATGTGCGAATATGATGATGTGCGAATGTGCAGATCAGATTATTGCGTCAACATAGTATCACAGTTTCATATTTAAGCACAATTTGCACATATACACATCTGCACATCCACAAATGTTTTTTTCCATCATCATTCCCTTATATAACCGCCCGCAGGAGATCAAAGAACTGCTGGAAACCTTAACTCAACAAACCTATAAGGATTTTGAGGTTTTGGTGATTGAGGATGGATCGGTTAATGATGCGGCAGAAGTTGTTAAAGCATTTGAGGATAAATTAAATTTAAGATATTTTGTAAAAGCCAACGAAGGCCAGGGATTTACCCGTAACTATGCTTTTGAACGCACTAAGGGCGATTACTTCATCATATTTGATTCGGACTGCCTGATACCCACCGACTATCTGCAAATAGTAAATGATAGCCTGGCTACCAACTGGCTTGATGCTTATGGTGGCCCGGATGATGCGCATCCATCGTTCACCCCTACTCAAAAGGCTATTAGTTACTCCATGACTTCCCCTTTTACTACCGGTGGTATCCGTGGCAATAAAAAAGGTATAGGGCAGTTTCACCCACGGAGCTTTAACATGGGCATATCGCGGCAGGTTTGGGAAAAAGCAGGCGGCTTTATCATCACTCGTTTAGGCGAAGATATTGAGTACAGCATCCGCATTCATTCATTAGGTTTTAAAATCGGGTTGATACCTGATGCTAAAGTTTATCATAAACGCCGCACTAACTTTTTGCAATTTTATAAGCAGCTACACTTTTTTGGCAGGGCGAGGATCAATGTTTATAAATTCTTTCCGCAGGAATTAAAAGCGGTGCATTTTTTCCCGGCGATATTCACGTTATTTATTATTTTTACGATAATAAGCAATATTATAAGCTGGCCCATAGCGTGGTTATGTAATATTGTGTTAGCAGTTTTTACTTTGTTGATATTTTTTCACTCGTGGTGGAAAAACAAGTCGTTAAAAATTGCATTTTTGAGCATAATCGCGGCATTTATTCAACTTACTGCTTATGGCTTAGGGTTTATGCAGGATTTTTGGAAACGAGTAATATTAAAAAAGTCATAAAAATATATGTACCATCCATTTTCCATAGCTGAGACCATTAAGGTCGCATGGAATACGTTAAAGAAAAACTTTGTTCCGCTGGTAGTATATTCGGCTATGTCATTATTTATTAATGGCCTGGTAGATTTTTTTAACGCCTTTATTTTTGTCGGGGATGACAGGGTAAGCCAGTTTAGCACTATCATTATTCAAATGATTATCCAGGCTTATCTGGCACTCAGCTTTTATAAGCTGATCCTGACGCTGATGGACAGAGAATATTATGAATTTGAGTTCAGGGATATTGTGCCATCATTTAAAATGGCGTTCAATTTCATTGTGATCGCTTTTGCATACGCGGTTTTAATATCAGTTTTGCTTTTTGTAAACGTATTAATTGAACGGTATATCGCTTATAATGACACAATACTGGCAATTTTCCGCATCGCGGAGTGTTGTTTCGTATTGTATTTGCTGCTACGTTCCATTTTTTGCATCTGCTTTATTGTGGATGATGATTCACTGCCGATAGAATCATTAAAGCAGAGCTTCGAGATTACAAAGGATAATTTCTTTAAAACATTGGGCATCTTCTTTATCATTATAGGCGTACTAATAGCCGCATTGATACCTATTTTAATTGTCATCCTGCTATCTGGCATCAATCAGGATACAGGCGAATACATTTGGCGTTTGGCATTTTATTGCTGGTTCATTCTTACCTTCCCTTTTGTACAAGTTATTATTATGGTTACCTACCGCAAACTGGTTTACAGCCACCTTGACGTGGATGACGACATTAGTGAAACAATCTAATTATGGGGTTAAAAGCTGCACTGAGTAAAGTATTTGCCGTGCTGGTTAACCGGCAATTAAATAACATTCGCTATAATGCGGTTGCTCTGCAGGAAAAAACTTTCCAGAAACTTATCAATCAGGCTAAAAACACGGAGTTTGGTAAAGCACATGGCTTTGATAAGATCAGCAGTTATGATGATTTAAAAAAACATGTACCTGTTCGTGATTACGAGGAGCTTCGCCCCTATATTGAGCGCGTGGCCAACGGCGAAGAAAATATTTTATGGCCGGGTAAACCACTTTATCTTACCAAAACTTCGGGCACCACATCGGGGGTTAAATATATTCCTATTTCAAAAGAAAGCATGCCAGCGCACATTACTTCGGCACGTAATGCTTTATTAAGTTACGTGCATGAAACCGGCAATGCTGGCTTTTTAAATGGTAAACTTATCTTTTTACAGGGCAGCCCTATATTAAGTAAAAAAGCAGGAATTGAAACCGGCAGGCTATCGGGCATCGTTGCCCACCATGTGCCGGGTTATCTGCAAAAAAACAGGATGCCCAGTTATGAGATCAACTGCATTGAGGATTGGGAGCAAAAGGTAGATGCGATAGTTGATGAAACTATCAATGAAGATATGCGCCTGATCTCAGGCATACCACCCTGGTGCCAGATGTATTTCGACAGGCTTGCAGCAAAAAGTGGCGGTAAAAAAATCAAGGAGATATTCCCCAATTTTAAGCTATTTGTTTATGGCGGGGTGAATTATGAACCTTATCGCGCACGAATAGAGGAAAGCATCGGCTTTGCCATTGACACTATTGAAACTTACCCGGCATCTGAAGGCTTTATCGCTTTTCAGGATTCGCAAAAAGAAAAAGGCTTATTGTTACAGGTTGATTCGGGCATATTTTATGAGTTTATCCCGGTGGATGAGTTTTTTAATGATAAGCCAACCCGAATCAGCTTAAAAGACATAGAACTAAATAAAAATTACGCGCTGATATTGAATACCAATGCAGGTTTGTGGGGATATAGTTTGGGCGATACGATTAAGTTTATTTCAAAAGATCCATATAAGATATTGGTTACCGGGCGAATTAAACATTTTATTTCAGCCTTTGGCGAGCATGTGATTGGCGAAGAAGTTGAGCATGCTTTAATGAGCGTGGCCAGACAAGAGGGTGTAGATGTTGTTGAGTTTACCGTTGCACCGCAGGTTACACCACCCGCCGGTGAATTACCTTACCACGAATGGTTTGTAGAATTTGGCACTGAGCCTGCGGATATAAATGCATTCAGACAAAAAGTGGATGAGGTCTTGCAAAAGAAAAATATTTACTACTTTGACCTGATTAAAGGCAATATTCTGCAGCCTTTGGTTATAAGAAGTTTAAAAAAGGATACTTTTATAAATTATATGCGCGCCCATGGGAAACTTGGCGGACAAAATAAAGTGCCGAGATTGGCAAATGACAGAAAGATTGCAGACGGATTAAAGGAGTATATAATTAATTGTTAAATTGTTTTATTGCTTAATTGTTGAAAATTATGCTATTTAGATTATTGTTGATTTGGCAGACGTAACAGAAAAAAGATTTTTACAGCTTGGCGATTTAAAATCTTATATTACGGCTTTCTCTTTCAACAATAAAGTTTGGGAACTTGTAATAAAGTGGGATTATTTTGCGAGAGACACAATAGGTAAGCAATTTGTTAACGCAGCAGACTCTATTTCTGCCAATATAGCGGAGGGCTTTGGCCGCTATCATAAAAAAGATAAAATCAAATTTTACTATTATAGTTTAGGATCGGTAAAAGAATGCAATGATTGGCTCACTAAAGCTAAAATCAGAAATTTAATAAATGAAGAATTGTTTATCCAGCTTAATGAGATGATAGAAAGATTGCCGAGAGAGATACATCAATTGATTAAATTTACAGAGGAAAAATTAAAAGTTTAATTCACTTTTAACATTAACAATTCATCACTTGACCAACAATATAACAATACCACAATACAGCAATGTAAAGAACATAGCCATTCTTGGCTCTACCGGCAGTGTAGGTACGCAAGCGCTTGACGTTATTGGTGGCAACCTTCATCTATTCAGGGCGTATGTGATCACTGCACAAAAGAGTGCTGATCTGCTAATCGCGCAGGCGCTGAAATTTAACCCTGCCTACGCTATAATTTGTGATGAAAACAAATATCAATATGTAAAAGACGCCCTTGCTCATACCGGGGTAAAAGTTTTGGCCGGAATAGACGCGATAACAGACATCGTTACACATCCCGAAATACATATGGTATTGACAGCCATGGTTGGTTTCTCGGGATTGGAGCCAACTATTGCTGCTATTAAGGCTGGCAAAGACATCGCGTTAGCAAATAAAGAAACCCTTGTTGTTGCCGGTGAACTAATAACTGATTTAGCCAAAACACATGGCGTAAAAATATTACCAGTTGACTCGGAACACTCCGCTATTTTTCAGTGCCTTGCAGGCGAGGAGAATAATGCGATTGAGAAGATCATTTTAACCGCTTCGGGCGGACCATTCAGAGGTAAGAATCTGGATTTCCTGGCTCATGTAATGCGCGAGGATGCCTTAAAACATCCAAACTGGGTAATGGGTGCCAAAATCACCATCGACTCAGCCTCGCTGATGAATAAAGGCCTTGAGGTGATAGAAGCTAAGTGGTTGTTTGATTTGGAAACTGAGCAAATTGATGTAATCGTTCATCCGCAATCCATCATTCACTCGATGGTTCAGTTTGAGGACGGATCTATCAAGGCGCAAATGGGTTTGCCTGATATGAAATTGCCTATCCAGTATGCTTTTACTTATCCAAATCGATTAAAAAACGATTTTAAGCGCCTCAATTTTACCGACTATCCTAACCTTACTTTTGAAAAAGCTGATAGCAAAACTTTTCGTAACCTTGCAATAGCGTTTGAGGCTTTAAAACAAGGCGGCAATATGCCCTGTATTATCAATGCCGCTAATGAAATTGCGGTGAAGGGATTTTTAGATAATACCATAGGCTTTTTAGCCATGAGCGATATTATTGAAACCTGCATGCAAAAGATCAGTTTTATGGGCAGCCCATTGTTGGATGATTATTTGAATACTGATAAAGAAACCCGCATATTTGCGCAAAATTTAATAGAAAAAATGCCGTTAAAGGCAGTACATATTTAATATATATAATGAGTATAGTAATAATGGTTGGCCAGTTGATACTGGGACTCGCGATCCTGGTAATTCTGCATGAACTTGGCCACTTTTTAGCCGCACGAGCTTTTGGTATTAAGGTTGAAAAGTTTTACCTATTTTTTGATGCATGGAACTTTAGTTTGTTTAAATTCACTTATAAAGGAATTGAATATGGTGTAGGCTGGCTGCCGTTAGGTGGTTATGTTAAGATTGCTGGTATGATTGATGAGTCGATGGATACCGATCAATTACAGGGTCCTCCGCAGCCCTGGGAGTTTCGCTCGAAACCAGCATGGCAGCGTTTAATAGTAATGTTGGCCGGGATTTTTGTAAATATTATTGTATGTATTTTCATATTTTGGATGCTAACTCTTAAGTATGGCGAAACCTATACCCCCGTTAAAAACGCCCATTATGGTATTGTACCAGGAAAGGTTGGTATGAAAATGGGACTTGAACCGGGCGACCAGATTTATGCGGTTAATGGTATACCTATTAAACGTTTTGAAGATATAACCAGTTCAAATGTATTATTGAATCAATCGGTACTTGATGTATTACGTGGTAATCAGCATTTACAATTTACTGTACCGAAAGGGATATTAAATGATTTGTCGGATGATGGCATCGATCTATTTGTAAATCATGACCCGCGAAGCCATTTTATGGTGGACTCGGTGGTTGCAGGCGGCAATGCGCAGAAAGCAGGATTGAAAAAAGGCGATAGTATATTAGCAGTTAACAATAATCCGGTACCGTTTTTCGATCAGTTACAATCACAATTATTATCGAATAAAAATAAGTCGGTACAGCTATCGGTAAAACGCAATGGCACGCTACTTCAGCTTAATGCAAACATAACCGCGGAAGGTACAATAGGTATTGTGGCTAAGAGAGACCTGCCAAAGCAAGACACTTTAAAGTTTGGACTTTTAGGCTCGTTACCTGTTGGTGTAATTAAAGCGTGGAGTACTTTTAGTGATAATGCCAAAGGCTTGGGCAAAATATTTACCGGCGATGTTAAACTTAACAAAGCTGTAGGTGGCCCGGTAAAGATAGCAACCATGTTTGGCGGCCAGATTGATTGGGGACACTTCTGGAGCCTGGTAGGCGTACTCTCAATGGTATTAGCATTAACTAACCTGTTGCCTATACCTGCGCTTGATGGAGGTCACTCCCTATTCCTGCTGATAGAAATGATTAAAGGCAAGCCATTAAGCGATAAATTTTTAGAACGGGCACAATTAGTTGGCTTTGTTTTGTTGATCACTTTAATGGTATTTGTTTTTGGCAACGATATATTTAAGTTGGTTATGAAGCACTAAACCATATATATTAGATAAAAAAGCCTGAACAATTTAATTGCTCAGGCTTTTTTTATCCAATGAATATTTACGCTGTAGGATCGTTTACTGTGGGATCGTCACTTTCGGTAGTAAATAACGGCCTTTCATTTTTAAAGATCGCGGCACCTATCAGTCCCAAAATCGCGCCGATAACCGCGCTGCCGATTATAGAGCCAAATGTACCTATAAGAGCACCATATTTACGGGTAATTTCCATTGTTGAATCGATCTGCTCACTTGATAATTGGCCTTGATCTGTAAGCTTTTGCTGAGCATCAGCCATAGCTTTTTCAAAAACCTGCGGACTTAAAATAGTAAGGTATAAATAGGTAAAAATAGCCAATATTATCCCTGAGAAAATTGCATACTTAAAGCCTGTAGAAAATGCCTGACCGAAGGTAATGTAACCACCTAACTGGTCTTTATATTCCTTTTGCGCTAAAAATAAATAAACAATAAAAGGAATATAAGAGAGATACTTGATTCCTGAACTTTGGTCGATGTTGGTAAATTGGAATATATAGGTGATAACAATTGAAGTTATTACGCTAATAATAGTCCATTTAAATACAATTTTGTTTTGATTTACGATTGTTTCCATTTGTGAGTAGTTTGTGTTGAATAAAATTAAGAAATATTATTCAATACAAACTAATCACAGGCAGGAACTTGTATGTGGATTACTCCACTGTTTTTTCGACCAAAACAGGACGCTCTTTTTTAAAGATAGCAGACAGCATTACAGCTAAAACGAAGGTTATCAGAATATTTTCAGGAATACTTTCAACAATTGCCCATTGGCCATTGTCGGCTTGTACATTAAAATTCTTTTTTTCGAAAGCTAAATCCTGAGTAATTTGAGCTTGGGTCATTCCGTCAAGTTTGTCTTTCAGCATTCTCGATTCTACCATCACAGCACCTATCTTTTGAACCATATTCGGCTCCACCAGCTTAACAAATAAAATATCGCGCCCTATGGTAAGCATTATATATGTTGTAAACAACATAATAAATATGGCAGTAACCGCTTGCCTGAAAGACCAATAGCCACCGATACTCTTCCTGATATTAAGTATAAATAAGATGATTGTAATGAGTGGGATTACAATGGTAAAAATAAACGACCCGGGCAGTACTAATAATGGATGTGACTCGACAGTACCTGTCATGTAATAAAACGACAGGATGTTTACAACCACAACAATACAACCTAAAAACAGTCCCTTAACTAGTCCTTTCTTTTTTACTCCGGAATCAACACCTCCTAATTTTATGGCCATGTGCTTAATTAAACGCAATTAATATTTCTAATACGGCCATATCAAACTCAGGGTTTGGTGCGCTTTCAGCTACAGCTGCGTATTCGTCATCAGAGAAATCAGAATTGGAGAAGAAGCACATCATCGGGTAAAACAATTCTTTTACTTCCGAATCATCAGGCAAACTCTCTGCCATGCGAGCAATTTCATCAACCGGACTTTCAATTAATATCTGGTTGGCTATTACCGGCTCGTAAATGCGGTATTCATCCTGAAACTCATCTTCATCAACCAGTAAAAACTCTTTTAAATAGTCTTCTAACCCAGGTTCAATATCTTCGTCCTCACACTCGTTCAAATACAGTAGCAGGTTTAATAATTCAGTACCTCTGTCTAAGGTATCTTCTTCAATGGCCTCCCATTCCGGTGAATCCAGGTAATCTTCTTCTAATTTTTTAACATCCTGGCTAAAGAAATTGATCATCAGCATATCAAAGAATACTTCGCGCAGTTCTTCAATTTCTGAGTTATCATCAAATACAGCATCCAGCAGGTCAACTTTGCTTAGGAAATCTTCTTCAGAAGAAAATACTTCGAAAAAAGTATCAGTAAGCGCTACGGCATCAAAGTCGGTATATTCAGCGAAGGCACCTAGGGCGGCTTCGATTGCGGTTTTAATTTTCGGGTCGATCATGATCGTTATGATTTAAATAGGTGATTGTTATTACAAACTAACACTACTTTGCCCTTTAAGTTCTGCCCGATGAAAGGAGAATTGTGGGATTTAGACTGGTTGTTCTGTTTGGTATACTGCCATTCCTCATTGGGATCAAGCAGGGCAAGGTTAGCTTTTTTTCCTTCGATGATAATGGATGCTTCTACGTTTAATATTTCGCGGGGTTTCACGGCCATTTTTTGGACGATCAGATCCAGATCAAGGCCAGCTTTTAGCACCGTTGAGAATGCTGTTTGCAAAGCGATGATGCCAAATTCCGCTACTTCAAACTCCACGTCTTTAAACTCTACTTCGTGTGGGGTATGTTGCGATACAATGGCATCAATGGTGCCGTCTTTTAAGCCCTCTATAAGCGCGTCAACGTCCGATTGGGTACGTAGTGGTGGCTTTACTTTGTACTGACTGTCGAAGCCCGCTAAGGCTTCATCTGTCAACAATAAATGATGCGCGGCAACATCACAGGTTACTTTAAGTCCTTTTTTCTTGGCATCCCTGATCAGTTCAACCGAACGTGTGGTTGAAATGGTGCTGAAATGTATTTTTGATTCGGTGTATTCGGCCAGGTAAAGATCACGGGCGATCATCAGCTCTTCGGCAAGCGATGGGATCCCTTTCATACCTAATAAGGTACTCATTTCGCCTTCGTGCACTTTGGCTTTTCCGGCGATGGCGGTATCTTCAGGGTATGACATGATCAAAGCACCGAAGCCTTTGGTATAAAGCAGTGAGCGTTCCATTAAGCCGGCATCCTGCACGGGGTGGTTGCCATCGGTAAAGGCTTTAGCGCCACTCAGGAACATGTCGTACATCTCGGCCATGTCCTTACCATCACGTTTGTGCGAGATAGTTCCCAGCGGGTAAACATCAACCAGGTTGTTTTTTGCGCGGTTAAGCAAGTATTCAACCTCTGCTTTGGAATGTACAGGCGGTTGGGTATTGGGCATTAAAGCGATGCCGGTAAAACCACCTGCTGCTGCTGCCTTTGTACCGGATTGTAAATCCTCTTTAGTTTCCAATCCAAGTTCACCGATATTACAATTCAGATCAAAGAAACCGGGTGATACAAACTTTCCGGTGCCATCAACAACTTCGGCCTTGGCATTTACTTTGGGTGCTATGAGTGTAATGTAGCCGTCTTCAACAAGAATGTCGACAACTTTTTGATGAAATGAAGAGTTTGGATCGATGACAGTGGCGGATTTGATAAGCAAATTCATTTGCGCTGCGTTATGGGTGGATTTATTTTGCTACTCTTTAGCTCGCGAAACCACTTGTTTATCAGGCTTATAGCACCTAACCAACAATATTTCAACGGCTAAAAATATCAAAGCCAAAATTATACAAAGTTTCCATAATTGTAAGCCTATATTTATATCAGTGACCGCATTTTTTAATGAGGCCGTACCAGCCTGCAAAATTGAACCCGATTTCGGCAGGATTTTAGTTAGATCAGCGGGTGTTAAATAGGTAAGATCGGATTCGCTGCGGCTATCATTAAAAGCTAATATCGCTACCGTGCTATCCTGCTTTTGCAGGTTATAGGAGCCGGTTTGCTGTACTTCATCGGATAGGTAAAGTAATGTACTTCCCTCCTGTTGCCTAACATCAGGAATTATACTGATGCTATCTTTAGCTAACTTCAACAGTTGTTTTTCCCCTGTTTGAATGGGTGGTACATCAATGGCTTCGCTTTGGGCGATGGTATAAAACAGCGGCTGGTCGTGGCCGCTTAATAAGGCAATCCTGAACATCACGGGTAAAAACAGCGCATGGCGTTGCAGGTTGCTAAAATCGTCATCTAAAGCTACCGCCGAAACATATACTTTGCCTTTTCCGCTTGGGTTCTCCGTCAAAAATGGACTATTGCCAGGCAAAACCATCAGATTTTGATTGTTATTTGATGATATTAACTGGTAGTGCTTTTTCACCACAGGTAGATCCGGGTTCTGTGGGTAACTGTCGAATATATTTTTGAATACCGGGCTTTGCAGGTTGATGCTTGAAACTTTGGTCGTTTCTGTTTGCAATTTATTGGGGTAAGGTGCATTTATGGGCTGTAGTAAAGCGCGGTAGGAGCTAATATCCGCGTCGACAGAAGGGAATGCCACAAGCGAACCACCCTTTGCCACATAAGATTTAAGTTGCTGCGCCAAGCCTGCTGAAATGGATTTAATATCACTTAAAACAATGAGCGGATAGTGGCTCAATCCCGCATAGTCTATATTACCGGCGGGGACATCTTTCACATCAAAAAACTTATCGGCAGCAAAAACAGCTTTTAAATAGGTATTTGCTACGCCGTCATCAACCAATAAAACCGGCATTTGCTGTTTTACATTAAAGCTGAAATAAAAATCGTTATCAAAAGTAACGGGATTATCCTGTAAGGTTACCTTGCCTTGCTGCCAACCTGCTTGTAAACCTGAGAACGACAAAGTATCATTTTGGGCTGATCTTGGATTAACGGTATAACTGCCCAAAGCCTTTTGCTCTTTGTTGATCAATACTTTTAGCGGGATTTTCTCCGCCTTTGCATCCGCATAATTATGCAGACGTACTACTAATTTTTCTCTTTCGCCGGGGCGATGAATGGCGCTTAATAACCAAACGGAATCAACCGCGACGTTAGGCAATTTGTTGGCTTTTAGCTGAACAAAATTGATTCGGGTACCGGTATCGGTTTTAAGGGCTTGTATGGGTGATATATTCTTCTGAAAATCCGAGATCACATAAATGGACTTAACCGAATTGACCTGCATGCTTAGCAAACTTTGCTGGCGATTGATAATTTGCTGCAAGTTCCGGCTTTGGGGACTTATTTTTACTACATCTACGGCATCGTTAAATTCATCGCGACTTAGTAAACGCTGGTGCTTACCTTCAAAATCCTGCGTAAGCAGTTGAAAATGATCATTTATACCATAAGCAGAGGCAATTTCTTTAGCTTTTTGTTTGGCCTGATCCAGCAAAGAACCTTCGCTATTGAGGGTTTGCATAGAATAGGAATTATCTACAAAAATGCTGACCGCCTGCTGAGTATTGGCGTTGATTGCATGACTGCTATTAATATATGGGCGGGCAAATGCCAGTACTAAAAAGGTAAGCGCTAATAAACGTGCTGTCAGTATCAGGCGTTCTTTAAGGTTACGGCGGGAGGATTGCTGCTCATTTATCTGCTTTAGAAACTGTACGTTGCTGAAGTATATTTTTTGATATTTTCGGAAATTAAATAAATGAATGAGTACCGGGATAGCGAGTGAAACTAATGCAAATAAAAAAGCCGGATACAGAAAGTGCATATTTTGATGTGCAGATGTGCTTATATGCAAATGTGCAGAAATTTGACGGAAATGTCTGAACCTCTTTTGTCATTCTGAGGAACGAAGAATCTATCCGTTAATGCATGGCGGCGAGACCTATCGATAGATTCTTCACTCCGTTCAGAATGACAAGATGGATGGTCAAACTATTCATCTTCTTCCCTCTTCGTTACAAAAAATTCATCGTTAAAATTCACCATAAACAATTCCTTAGTGGCGCGGGTACAGGCGGTATAGAACCAGCGGAGGAAGTCTTTGTTCACCATTTCATCGGTTAGGTAGCCCTGATCTACAAAAACAGCATCCCATTGGCCGCCCTGGGCTTTGTGACAGGTTATGGCGTACGCGAATTTTATTTGCAGGGCATTATAATAGGGGTTTAGCTTAAGTTCTTCGTGCTTTTGGCGTTTGTTGGTGATGTGGTCGTAATCTTTCATCACCTCTAAATAAAAGCGCTTTTGTTCGGTTGGCGGCAAGGCAGGCGCTTCGGAATACAGGGTATCCAGCATTATTTTGCAGTCCATCACCGGGTCCTCGGCATAATCGGTAAATTCCAGTTGCACATCCGCGAAGCGAAAACCATAAATTTCCTCGAACTTACGCACCTTGCGGATGCGGGCTATATCGCCATTGGCTATAAAACCGGTACTACCCTCTTCTTTATCCTGTAGCCAGAAGTAGTTGTTTTTTACAATCATTATCTGGTCGCCGCCCGTGAGTTCTTCTTCTCGCCATAAAATGCGGCCACGGATCTGGCGGTTATACAGGTTGGCGTTTTTGTTGGATCGGCATATAATGAGGGTATTTTGATCGCCATATTTATTATAGGCATAGTTTAAACCTTCTTCCAGTTTTTCACTGCTCATGCGAAAAACATCCTTGTATCCCTTAGTAACTATTTGAGGGTAAGTCTCTTTTTGCTTGCGGATGATATCGCGCACTTTAGTCACATTAAACAATATGCCTGAATCTTTTTGTTGGCGCAATACATCCGTCAACTCATAACCGAATACCTTTAAGCCAAATTGCGCTTTCATCAACCTTGCATCCAGGGCAGGGCTTTCTTCGGAGCCTACGGGCGGTAACTGGGCGGTATCGCCTACCAGCATCAGCTTGCAGTTCTTCTCGTTATAAACATATTTAATCAGGTCGTGCAGCAGCGTTTCGCGGTTATTGCCGCTAATCTCATCGGAAATCATGGATGCCTCATCAATAATAAACAGGGTATCGGTAGCCATGTTATCGTTGATGGAAAAGGATTCATCCACATTTAGCGCCGACTTTTTGCGGTAAATACGTTTGTGTATGGTAAATGCTTTACGGCCCGAATAGCTGGTAATTACCTTTGCGGCACGCCCCGTTGGTGCCAACAACACTGATTTCATGCTATAGCTACGCAAGGCCTTTACCAGCGCGCCTACGATGGTTGTTTTACCCGTACCGGCGTACCCACGCAAGATAAAACACTCTTCGCCATGGTCACTGGTTAGAAAAGTGTGCAGTTTAGCAAACAACTCTAACTGCTGCGGTGTTGGCTCATGAGGGAATGCTTGGTGGATTTTATCGGACACGGAGTAAAGTTAAGGAAAATGTGACTCAATAATCTAATCACCCTGGCATCGCTATGCTAGCCGACCCTCTCTTCGCCTATGGCGGAAAGAGGGTAAAAACGGTGTTAGTGCAATTCGATTAAATTCGTTGAATTAGTGTTCCTAAAAAATATTACTTTTGTTCAAATAGGATGAGTAATCACATTTATAACTACCGCGATACAAATTTGAGCCTTTACCAGGTTAACAGCAATTACAGTTTATTGCTGCAAATTTACCCTGCAACGTTTTCATACGCTGTTGTTTACCAAAACAAACTGATGGCCTGGGCCGAGGATTGCGATATACAATTACTTACTGAACCGGGTGATGCCCACGATCTTTTAAGTTTCGATTACAAAAAAGTTGCAACAGGTGTACACCCAACAGGTTTTACTTTAATTCCCAATGCTTTATTTAGCGAGGATAAACTGGCTGATTTTGCCCGCTACCTTGATGTAAAGCCCAATGAAAAAGTTTTGGCTCAACCTTTGGATGATAGCAACTACATAGTTTTCAAGGTCGATAATAAAGTTGCGGCATCTGCTGAAAAATTCGGTATTGAAAATATCGTATTTATTAATAAAGGCTGGATTAATGCAATAGCTGACAGCAGCCCACAGACAAATAACCTGTATTTAAACATCGATAAAAAACGGGTTGACATACTATATTTTGCCAACGGTAAAATACGTTTTTACAACTGTTTTGAGTTTACTAATCCCGATGAGCTTAGCTATTATACGTCACTAGTTGCGCAGGAACTGCAGTTGCAGCCTAAAGGCTTGATTTTGAAGGTAAGTGGCGATTGTAATGTTGATGATAAAAATCTTACCCGCCTGGCTGATTTTTTTAATGGTGTTGAACAAAACGAGTTGGAGGTGATTGAACATCCATCTACAATTTTCCCTCACCAATTACTGGCCCTTGCTGCTTTGTCACTATGCGTATCATCGGAGGTATATTAAAAGGTTTACGCCTTAACCCGCCAACAAATCTGCCTGTACGCCCCACTACCGATCTGGCAAAAGAGGCTTTATTTAACATCCTGCTTAATAAAATTGAGTTTGAGGACATTAAAGTGCTCGACCTGTTTAGCGGCACAGGCAATATTTCGTTGGAGTTTGCATCCCGTGGTGCAAGTGAAGTGGTATCGGTTGATAGAAGCATGCAATGCATTCATTACTTAAACGATACATCGCGTCAGCACAAACTCACTCAGATAAAAACTTTTAAGGCCGATGTTCTAAAATATCTGCAGATAGAAACCGACCAATATCATGTTATTTTTGCCGATCCGCCCTACGATCTTAACCAAATCCCCGAAATACCCAAGATCATTTTCGAGAAAAACCTGTTGCTACCCGGCGGTCTGCTGATTGTGGAACACCAATCGCTGCAAAACCTGAGCAACCATCCGGCGTTTGTTGAGCAGCGTAAATATGGGCACTCATCCTTTTCGTTTTTTCAGGCTGCGGAGTAAGTGTACCACGGTACAAGTGAAACACTTGGTACAGTTGGTACAAAAAACCATCAAAAAACGTCCAAAATGATACTGTCTTGGCAGTTTTTACACCGAAAATCCACCAAAAAAAGCATCAAATCTGACTAAAAACAGCTTATTTTCGACTAAAATACACTCGTTTTCAATCAAAAAGCTGCAAAAAATGACTTAAAAACAAGGTTTTTAGACCTAAATTTCATCATAAATAAAGCGTTTTTACCAAAAAATAATTTGATATATACCATTATATTTGTGACAACAAGCGCAAGCATAATCTATGAAAATCGCACTTTTCCCCGGTTCGTTTGATCCGGTTACCAAGGCCCATGTTGATATTGTAAAACGATCTATCGGCTTGTTCGATAAGGTGTATATAGGCATTGGCGTTAATAGCTCCAAGGCAGGTTTTTTAAGTGTAGAGACCCGCGAAAAAATGCTGCGTTCAGTATTTGAGCATGAACCTAAAATCCACGTGATCGCTTATGAAGGTTTAACGGTAAACTTTTGCCAGAGCATCGGCGCTACCTATATGATCCGGGGTATTCGTACCGTATCAGATTTTGAGTACGAAAAAGCCATCGCCCAAATGAACCACGCTTTAGTACCCGATATCGAGAGTATATTTATTGTGAGCAAACCGGGTTATTCATCCATCAGCTCAACCATAGTACGCGAAATTATGCGCCATAATGGCGATGTAGCCCAGTTTATTCCGAAAGAAGCGCTGGCTTATCTTTAATCAGATCTTCCTTTACCAATACATCTAAAATAGATGGGAAGGTATTTTGCACTATCGCGTCAATATGGTTTGGCTTAAACCAGCGTACATCGGTAATTCCTTCTTCAATCTGCGGGGTTAATTTTTCTTTACCCTTGTAACTCATATCGTACCAATGGGTTTTTTTTAAAACCACTTCGCCTTTGCTAATGTAAGAATGATAGGTTTTACATATTTTAGCACCAAGCTTGCTCACTTTAATACCACACTCCTCTTCCACTTCGCGCACTGCGGCAACTTTGGTTTTTTCGTCCTTTTCTATTTTACCTTTTGGCAGGTCCCATTTATCGTTACGGTATATAAATAAATATTCACCTTTATTGCTTTTAACCAGGCCGCCTGCGGCTTCAATCAGGGTAATACCCGCAATAATATTCTTCATAAAAAGCTTGGCATCGGTACAAATTATGTAGAAATTTTTGTTGTGATGTGCCAGTATCCAGGTGTAAATTATTTTCAAATCAAACATCTGAGCATCAATCTTTTCATAGCTATCTGCCTTTTTAGGTTCAGATTCTGTTAATAGAATAACTTTTTCGTTAATATAAATTCTGTATTTTTGAGCCATATGTTTAACTATAGTGAGGCCGAACAACAAGTGGCCGAGTTTCTGCTGCAAATTAAAGCAATTAAATTACAACCTAATAATCCATTTACATGGGCATCGGGTTGGAAATCGCCTATTTATTGCGATAACCGCATTACGTTATCACACCCAACCGCGCGTACTTATATACGCCAGCAATTAACCCAACTAATTCAGGAAAAATTTGGCGCCGTTGGCTGCATAGCAGGGGTTGCTACCGCTGGCATACCCCAGGGTGTATTAGTAGCCCAGGAATTGGGCCTGCCATTTATATACGTTCGTTCAAAACCAAAAGAACACGGACGTGGTAATATGATTGAGGGTGATGTGCTTACAGGCAAAAGGGTTGTAGTGATTGAGGATTTGATCTCAACCGGCAAAAGCAGTTTACAAGCTGTTGAGGCCTTGCGCGAAGCCGGTTATGATGTTGCAGGGCTTGCAGCTATATTTACTTATGAGTTTGATATCGCTACTGAAAACTTCAACGAAGCTAAATGCCCGTTTGTAACGTTATCAAACTATAGCGCATTAATTAAATACGCCGAGCAAAATCAGTATATAACACCTGATGATGCATTGTTGCTTAAACAATGGCGCGAAGCCCCATCAGTTTGGGGGCAATAAAATTTCATCATTACCAATGAAGAATTTCGAAAGTACTACCACTATAAATAAATCTGCCGAAGAAGTTTTTACTTTTTTGGCAGATATGAATAATCATGAACAGTTGATGCCAAAGGATGATATATCCGACTGGGCCTCTACTGTTGATGAAGCAAGTTTTAATATCAGGAATATGATAAAGCTGTCATTAAAAATTGATGAGCGTATCCCTGCCAAAGAAATAAGAATAATTCCGGCTGAAAAGCCTCCTTTTGAAATGGAATTGAAGTGGACTTTAACCCCGGTTGAAAACGGCACCGAAGTTTTATTTGTTATTGCTGCCGACCTAAATATGATGATGAAGATGGTTGCATCGGGCCCTTTACAAAAATTGGCCGATGATGAAACGGCCAATTTGTTTAACTTATTAAACTAATATTTTATTAGTAAGTTCCTTTTTGTTGTTTGATGTTGTGCCTAATTATCATGTATACGTTGATGATAATTAAGCATGCTATTAATATGCCCATCTTTTTTTCCTTTCGACTTTTATTTAAAAACTCTATATATAAATAAATCTGTATTAAATATTAAGTCAAAGTTTGTTCCAAAAAGCTAAAAAAGTGTAATTAGCTGCCAATTAGGGCTTATTTGACATTTACAATACTTATACGTATTATAAATGAGGATGTTGCTCTACAATAAAAAAAAATCGGGGAAATTTTGAGGAAAAATTCTCTTATTGCCATTGCGATCAATTGGCTAACGGAGCGGCGATCCCAAACTTTACACAGACTAACATAAAAGTATCAATATATCCAAGTGTCATTTGCGCGGAACGAAGCAATCATTATACTTTACAGAGCTGCCACATCTTTCCAATCTACTTGTCTATGTAGAGATTGTTTCATTCCTCTCAATGACGTTCTATTTAGATAAATCTTCTTATAATATTTAAATAACCAGGCATCCTATTTAATTTTAAGTATTTACCGTATTTTTGCACAAAATATAAGGTGCAGCATGATAACGGTATCCAATCTCTCTTTACGCTACGGCAAACGAACATTATTTGAAGAAGTTAACCTGAAATTTACCCAGGGTAACTGCTACGGTATTATCGGCGCTAATGGTGCAGGAAAATCAACATTCTTAAAAATTCTTTCAGGCGATATTGATCCTACAAGCGGATCAGTAAGCTTTACTCCCGGCGAGCGCATGGCGGTATTAAGTCAAAATCACTATGCTTTTGACGAATTCCCGGTAATTGAAACCGTAATGATGGGGTACAAAGAGATGTATGCCGTAATGAAGGAAAAAGATGCCATCTACCTAAAAGAAGACTTTACTGATGCTGATGGCGAACGTGCCGGCGAACTGGAAAATCTTTTTGCTGAGATGGATGGCTGGAATGCGGAAAATAACGCCGCTACTATGCTAAGTAATTTAGGCATTAAAGAAGAATTCCATTATAAACTGGTTAAGGAGTTGGATAATACGCAAAAAGTACGTGTGTTATTAGCCCAGGCCCTTTTTGGTAAACCCGACATATTGTTACTGGATGAGCCTACCAATGATTTGGATATACATACTGTAAGCTGGCTGGAAGATTTTCTATCTACCTACGAAGCGATTGTATTGGTTGTATCGCATGATAGGCACTTTTTAGATACTGTTTGTACCCACGTGGTAGATATTGACTTTGCCAAGATGACCATCTACACCGGTAACTACTCTTTTTGGTACGAATCAAGCCAATTGGCATTAAAACAACGTTCTGATCAAAATAAAAAGACAGAAGACCGTGTAAAAGAGCTCCAGGAATTTATCAGGAGGTTCAGCGCGAATGCATCTAAATCCAAACAAGCAACCAGTCGTAAAAAGGCTTTGGATAAGATCAATATTGAAGAAATCCAACCATCAAACCGTAAATATCCGGGAATCATCTTCAATAACCTTGGCCGTGAAGCTGGCGACCAAATTTTGCAGGTTGAAAATTTAAGCAAAACATTAAATGGCGAAGTACTCTTCTCTAATATTAATTTCACGGTAAACAAAGGTGATAAAATTGCCATGCTGTCTCAAAACAGTTTAGCAACAACCGCTTTATACGATATTTTAACAGGCCGTGATACCGATTACAAAGGCAGCTTTAAATGGGGTGTAACCATTAATATGGCCGATATACCGATGGATAACACGGAATACTTCGCTGGTAAAAATGATAACCTGATAGATTGGCTGCGTGAGTATTCACCGGGCGAAAAGGATGATCAGTTTATTCGTGGCTTCCTGGGTCGTATGTTATTCTCCGGCGAAGAGGTTTTAAAGAAAAGCAATGTGCTTTCGGGTGGTGAAAAAATGCGCTGCATGTTTAGCCGCATGATGCTGCAGCAAGCCAACCTGCTAATATTTGACGAGCCAACCAATCACCTCGATCTGGAATCTATTACAGCGCTTAACAATGGCATGAAAGATTTCAGAGGTACTATCCTATTCACCTCACGAGATCATGAATTGATAGAAACCGTGGCAAACCGCATTATTGAACTAACTCCGGCTGGTTATATTGATAAGCTAATGGATTACGACGAATATATCAACAGTGATGTGGTACAAAAACAAAAAGATGAGCTGTATGCTTTAGCATAAGCATTCCAAATTGCATTGATAAATAATTAAAAACCCTGGTCTATAAGCCGGGGTTTTTAATTATTTATAAGTTATCGTCATTGCGAGGTACGAAGCAATCTCTATGCTATAAAGAGAGATTTGCAAGATCGAACATCCTATGTAGAGATTGCTTCGTACCTCGCAAAGACGTTTTGTTTTTGTGTTTATTACTGTAAAAAATATCCAACAAAAAAGGCGCTCAATTGAGCGCCTTTTTTGTTGGATACAGGCTTGGGTTTAGTATATACTAAACTCAACACGGCGGTTGATTTGACGGCCTTTATCAGTTTTATTTGAAGCAATAGGGTTTGCTTTACCATAACCTTCTGCAGATATTTTTGAAGGATCAACACCTTGTTGTGCAAGGTAAGTTTTAACAGCTTCCGCACGGTCTTTTGATAATTTCAAGTTAGCAGCAACTGAACCTACATTATCTGTGTAACCAGCTAACTTCAAGCTAAAGCCTTTGTTAACTAACAGTTGCGCTAATTTATTTAAGCTTTCATCTGAGTGCTCACGGATAGTTGATTTACCAAAATCAAATTCAAGATTTTTAACAGCTTCGTTAACAACTTCCTTATCTTGTTGCGTTACATAAACCTTAACATCCGGTTTTTTAACCGGTAGCGGGCATCCTGAGCCATCAACTGCTACACCTGTTGGGGTGTTAGGGCATTTGTCGAATACATCAGGTACACCATCACCATCAGAGTCAACTGTTAATTTAGCCAGATTAGCGTTAGTAGTATTCAAATCAGATCTCAATCTTTCATTAGCTGCTCTTTCACGCTCTAATTGTAATTCCAACCTTTGGTCGTTCATTAAGTACTCATCACGCATAGAGTTAACGGGATTATAAGTAGCCATTTGTGGTTTATGTTTATTGCCTAAGGCAAATTCCAAACCTATGTGGCCATATGAAAATCTGTCGTTATTATTTCCTACAACAGTTCCATCAAAATCATCAGCATTAACAAAGTTAACCTGGTAACCCAGATCAATATTTACACCTGTGGCAACATTAATTTTAAAACCTGCACCTACAGGCAGATAAAAATCATGTTCTTTGCTACCTGTAAATGTACCGTTACTATTAGTAACAGTAGCAGTATAGCCCAGTTCGCCACCACCAACACTTACATAAGGTTGTATAAAGCTTTTCTTATTGGCCCAGTCAATATTAGCAATATTGAAGGTCGCCATCAAATCCACTGCATAACGAAGCTTAGTACTAAAAGCACTATAAGTACCGATTTGCTGATCTGCTTGCGTTACAGCTCCGCTAACTTTACCACCAAGGTAATCAGCCTGAATACCAAAATCAGGCAATATTTGGTCTTTAATATAACCGCTGTAACCAAATTCCTGGTGCGGTGATCTGTAATCTTGCTGACTTGGAGCAAAAATAGTGTATGGTGTTAATACACCACCTTCAATACCGATTGACCATGTACGAAGGCCACCGTGTGAAAATGGTTGTACATAATTTTTATCAGTCATCGTGGTATCAGGAGTTTGTGCGAAAAGTTTACCTCCTACCATAATTCCTGTCAATAGTAATGAGGCTTTTTTAAATTTTGATTTCATAGCAATTGTTTTAAGTTGAGTTTTTTCCTTTTTAATTTTATATAGGATGCAACGTTGTTTTATAGACAATATTAGTGCCAGTGAAACGTTATTTCGCCAGTTGCATACCAAATCAAAGTATTAAATTACAAGCTAATCGTTTGATTAATACAGCTAATTGAGCTGGAGTTGCCCACTTATTAACTTAAAACCGGGGTATAGAATTAGATATTTTTTCAATAATGAATTGATCCCAAAAGTGTACACATTTGTATTCAAATTGCTAATTTCATCAAAATTTCATACTTAAATTACAATTCCCATAACATTACCTCAGCATAATATTATTAATTAATATTTAATATTAATAATAATTAATAAATACGTGAGAAACGATACCCAACAAAAAAGTAATTATACCGCGGGGTGCACCGATACAGAATATTTGATCTCGGCCCCGGCCTTCTCCAGCGTAGCCGCTACAGAGCAATATTTAGTAACAGAAAGATCAACCGCTTTTTGGGCTTTATCAGGGTCGATATCGCCATAAATATGAAACTCAATATTAATATCCTGCCATAATGATGGCTCTTTGCCAGCCTCACGATCGCCGTTTACAATCATTTTGTAATCCTTAACATCCTGGCGTTGCTTTTTTAATATGCCTATCACGTCAATTGCTGAACATCCTGCCAAACCCATCAATAGCATTTGCATTGGGCGCACGCCAAAATCCAGACCGCCACTTTGTGGGTTGCTGTCCATTTTTACAATATGTCCGTTTTCATCTTTGGCTTCAAAGCCATAATCACCGCTAACGCGCGAAAGCTCTATTTTAGGCATAACAATATTTTATAAACCACTAAGTTAGGCATTACTACAGGTTTAACAATTTTATCAACTGATTTATGATATTATGCTGAGAAAACAACGCTTTAAACAACAAAAGCCCTTATTGCTAAGGGCCTTTGTTAAATTTTTATAAAGAGCGACTATTCACTCAATCACGAATCACCAAATATTAGTTTCCTAACTCCGACATGAATTTTATGCGCATCAATTGCACTTCTTCGCGGGTATAATCATCGCTTCCCAATTCAACCAAAGCATCATCTATTGAATCAATCTCTGCCGAGCGGAAATAATCAAATACCTCTTCTTGCTTGTCTTCATCAATAACCTCATCAATGTAATAGTTAAGGTTAAGTTTGGTGCCTGAGTTTACAATAGTTTCTACCTCTTTCAATATCTCCTCATAGCTTAACCCTTTAGAAGCAGCGATGTCTTCCAAATTCAAATGCCTGTCGATATTTTGGATGATATATACTTTAAGCGCCGATTTATTAGCAGCACTTTTAATAACCATATCTACCGGGCGGTCAATGTCGTTATCTTCAACATATTTCTTGATCAGATCAACAAACGGTGCCCCAAATTTCATTGCCTTACCAGCCCCAACTCCCGAGATATGTTTCATCTCTTCGATATTGATCGGGTAATGCGTACACATTTCTTCTAAAGATGGATCCTGGAAAACTACAAATGGTGGCAGGCCTTTCTGTTTAGCGATCTTCTTACGCAAATCCTTAAGCATTTGCAGCAACTGGGTATCCAGTGCACCTCCGCCTGCTTTAGGGCCATCTTCTGATTCATCATCATCAACAGCCTCAATAGGGCTATTTAATGTAAAGCGAATGGTATATGGATTATCTAAGAACGAGTTGCCCGTACGTGTTAAACGCAGCAAACCATATTGATCAATATCCTTAGATAAGAAGTTATTCAACAATGCCTGGCGTAACAGGGAGTTCCAAAGATTTTCACCTTGTTCTTTACCAGCACCAAAGGCATCCAATAAATGATGCTCGTAATTATGAATCTGGGCATTATCCTGCCCCATTAAAATGCTGATGATATGGTGATCATCAAACTTCTCGCCTATTTGTTTAATCAGGCTTAATGCGCGGTGCAAATGCTCTTCACCGTCAAAATAAGTTTTTGGCGCGCAGCAATTATCGCACATACTATTACAGCCTGCCTCGTTAAAGTTTTCGCCAAAATAATGCAATAACTGTTTACGCCTGCACACTGATGCTTCAGCATAATCAATAACTTCCTTCAATATCTGTGTGCCTATTTCGCGTTCGGCAACAGGCTTATCCTTCATGAATTTTTGAAGCTTGTCAATATCTTTCTGTGAATAGAAAGCTACACAAACACCTTCGCCACCATCACGGCCCGCGCGGCCAGTTTCCTGGTAGTAACCTTCCATGCTTTTAGGCACATCATGGTGTATTACGTAACGAACATCCGGTTTATCAATCCCCATACCGAAGGCAATGGTTGCTACAATAACATCCACATCCTCCATCAGGAATTTATCCTGCGTATCGGCTCTTACCTTCGGATCAAGGCCTGCATGGTATGGCAGCGCCTTAATACCATTTAAATTAAGCACCTCGGCAACTTCTTCCACCTTTTTACGGCTCAGGCAATATATGATGCCCGATTTACCCTGATTTTGCTTAACAAATTTGCATATCTCTTTTATCACATTGCGTTTTGCACGCACTTCGTAAAAAAGGTTTGAGCGGTTAAATGACGATTTGAAGATAGTGGCATTGTTCATCTGCAGGTTTTTTTGAATATCCTGCTGAACTTTAGGGGTAGCGGTAGCAGTTAAAGCAATAATTGGGATATTATCGCCAATGTTGCTGATAACTTGTCTTATCTTACGGTATTCGGGGCGAAAATCATGTCCCCACTCTGATATACAATGCGCCTCATCAACCGCTACGAATGACACCTGATTTAAGCGTAAAAAATCAATATTTTCCTGTTTGGTTAATGATTCAGGTGCAACGTATAACAATTTCGTTACGCCGCTTAAAACGTCATCCTTAACACGGGCTATATCCGCTTTAGTTAATGATGAATTTAAAAAATGTGCTATGCTGTCCGATCCGCCAAAGGCACGAAGCTGGTCGACCTGGTTTTTCATCAATGCAATAAGTGGCGAGATCACAATCGCTGTTCCTTCGCTCATCAATGCAGGCAACTGGTAACACATGGATTTGCCACCACCGGTAGGCATTATCACAAATGTATCATTACCCGCAAGTATGTTAGTTATAATCGCTTCCTGCTCCCCTTTAAAATTATCAAATCCAAAAAAGTTTTGGAGATTATCAAAAAGCGACTTCTTAGTCTCTATCATTTATTTACGTACTTCTATTGTGTGGTTTCTTGAATAAGATTAAAAATAATAATATTTTATCAATAAACGATGAGATTCAACTAAAATTTTATATTGAAATGATTAATCTTTAAAAACAATTTGGCACCCTTAACCATTTTAAAATACGGCTATCAAGGCTTTTAATTTATTTAATTTCAATTAATATAATTTTTACAGAATATTGTACATTTTTGCGGCCTTGTATGCAATTAAAATTTTTCCCAACAAATGAATAAAAATTATTATGCCATCATCATGGCAGGAGGTATAGGGAGTCGTTTTTGGCCCATCAGCAGAACATCGCATCCAAAACAGTTTATTGATATACTGGGTACCGGCAAAACATTGATACAAAATACTTACGAGCGTTTTTTAAAGGTTTGCCCTAAAGAAAATATTTATGTTGTTACCAACGAGAATTATACCAGCCTTGTAAAAAAACAATTGCCCGACATGGGCGATGACCAAATATTAACCGAGCCTGTAATGCGCAATACCGCGCCCTGCGTAGCTTATGGTTGTTTTAAAATTGAAAGTTTAAACCCTGACGCCGCTATTGTTGTAGCGCCATCAGATCATTTAATTTTGGACGAGAATGCTTTTATCAGCGCTATTGAGAAATCATTAGAAGCGGCTTCGGCCAATGATTGCCTGATAACATTGGGCATTAAGCCATCTCGACCCGATACTGGTTACGGCTATATTCAATATACCGATAATGCCCTTAAAAACGACTTCTTCAAAGTAAAAACCTTCACCGAGAAACCTACTTTAGAAATTGCCAAAACCTTTTTACAAAGCGGCGATTTTTTATGGAACGCGGGTATATTTATCTGGTCGGGTAAAGCTATTGTTAAGGCTTTTGGCCAGTACCTGCCCGATATGAATGAGATTTTCGCGGATGCAAGATCAGTTTATAATACGCCGGACGAAAAGAAACACATTCACAACGCTTACCAGCAATGCATCAATATTTCCATTGATTATGGCATTATGGAAAAAGCTGATAACGTGTATGTACTACCATCAGAATTTGGCTGGAGCGACTTGGGCACCTGGGCATCCATCTACGACCTTGCCGACAAGGATTATGTAGGCAATGCTGTTATCCCATCAGAAAAAGTGATCATGTACGATTCATCAAACTGTATGGTAAACGTACCCGGCGAAAAGCTGGTAATCCTACAAGGGTTACATGATTATATTGTAGTAGAATCAAACAATTCACTCCTCATCTGCCCCCGCGACCAGGAGCAAAACATCAAGCAGGTTGTTGCTGATGTGAAGCAAAAATTTGGGACAAAATATATTTAACCCCCCTTTTGTCATTCTGAGCGCAGCGAAGAATCTATCCGCAAGTTTACACCGTGCAGATTCTTCACTGCACTCAGAATGACATTTTTGTTAAAGTCAGCACATAAGGGCTTTTTTTCACCTCTTTATCACGCAGCGAAAGAGAGGTCGACCAGCGCAGCGTAGTCGGGTGAGTAGACTATGCGGTTTTGCATTAGCGTGTTGACTCACCCGGTCATCGCTAAGCCGCTTGACCTTACCCTCTCTTCCGCAAGTGGTAAAGAGGGATTTGAGGAAATCTTCTTCCCCTTTCTAAAGAGAACCTAATCTCCAATCAACCAATCACTAATTAACCGCGGAGCGTTGCCTTATCGCCTCATAAACAATCACCGCTGTCGATACAGAAACGTTCAGCGATTCTATCTCACCAAACATCGGGATCTTAGCTAAATGATCTGCAATCCTTATAATATCATTCCTGATACCATCCTCTTCCGAGCCCATTATAATAGCCGTTGGCGCGGTATAATCCGGGGCATAAATATTCTCTTTGGTCTTTTCGGTACAGCAAACCAGTTGCAAGCCCGATTCCTGTAAAAACTTCACCGTCTGCATAAAATTATCGTGGCGACAAACTGGTATTTTGTATAATGCTCCCGCTGATGTTTTAATAGCATCCGGATTTATTTGTGCCGATCCTTTAGCAGGGATAACAATAGCATGCACACCTGCGCATTCAGCGGTGCGGGCAATGGCACCCATGTTACGGACATCGGTAATCGCATCTAGTACCAAAATCAGTGGCACCTCCCCTTTTTCAAAAATCTGGGGGATAATATCCTCCACTTTTTGGTAGATGATCGGCGAAATATAAGCCACAACACCCTGATGGTTTTTCATCGTCAGGCGGTTCAACTTTTCAACCGGTACCAGTTGTGCCGTAATATTGTACTCAACTGTTAATGCCCTCAATTCGTTAAGTAGCTCGCCGCCAATGCCTCTTTGGATATACAAAGATTCAATTTCTTTACCGGCACGTATGGCCTCAACCACCGCCCTTATACCAAAAACCATTTGATTGCTTTCGCGAACTTCCCTGCTATTATAAGCCATTATATATTTTTAAATAAGTCTGCAAAAATAGCCATATTAATTAACTTTGCAGTGCGCAGGATGATGCTGTTTGTATTTATCTATTTTTAGATAATTAAGCAAAACTATTTTATTAACACTATGCATAATTTATTGTATATTAGTTACTTAATAGGCTTAATAAATAATTATTAACATTCGACTGTTAATTAAATGTTTCGATTTTTTTGGCAAAGAGGGCATTTAGCCCATCTAAATAAAAAGATTTAAACTTTTGGTACATCCGCGTTTTTTTAGCATATTTTTGTTCTCCCATGATAACTGATAACGATAATCAAAATAAACAATTCGAACGCCGTACCCGGGTAACCAGCCCAACACAATATGCTGGTTTAGGTAAATTACCACCGCAGGCAACCGACCTTGAAGAAGCCGTACTTGGCGCTTTAATGTTGGAGAAGGATGCCCTTTCATCTGTTATCGATATATTAAAAGGTGAGGTTTTTTATGATGCGCGCCATCAGAAAATATTTAAAGCCATCCACCTGTTATTTGAGAAATCATCACCTGTTGATATACTTACTGTAACCGCCCAGTTACGCCAGTTAGGCGAGCTGGAAATGATTGGTGGTGCTTATTACATTACCGAGCTAACCAATCGTGTGGCTTCGGCAGCAAACATCGAGTTCCACTCACGTATCATCATCCAAAAATTCATTCAGCGCGAGCTGATCCGTATATCAACCGAAGTAATTAACAGTGCCTACGAGGATACCTCGGATGTATTGGATTTGCTGGATAAAGCGGAAAAAAATCTTTTCGAGATCGCCCAGAACAACCTTCGTCGCGATTCACGCAAAATGGATGATCTGATCCACGAATCGTTAAAAGAAATTGAAGCATTAAAAGATAAAAAAGATGGTCTAACAGGTGTGGCATCAGGATTTACTGATCTGGACCGCATGACCTCGGGCTGGCAAAAATCAGATTTAGTGATCATCGCTGCCCGCCCTGCAATGGGTAAAACAGCCTTCGTACTAACCTGCGCCCGAAATGCCGCTGTTGAGTTTGACAAACCAGTTGTAGTGTTCTCGCTCGAAATGTCGTCGGTTCAATTGGTCAATCGTTTAATATCCGGAGAAACCGAAATTGAGCAGGAAAAGATCCGTAAAGGAACTTTAGAAGAATGGGAATGGGCGCAGATCCACTCCAAAATTGGCAGGCTGGAACAAGCACCGCTGATTATTGATGATACCCCCGCGCTAAATATATTTGAATTCAGGGCCAAATGCCGCCGTTTAAAATCACAACACGATATCCAGCTAATCATCATTGACTACTTGCAACTAATGCAGGGCAAAGGCGAAGGTAAAGGTGGTGGCAACCGTGAGCAAGAGATTGGTAGTATATCCCGTGCATTAAAATCTGTTGCAAAGGAATTAAATGTTCCGGTTATCGCGCTATCGCAATTAAGTCGTGCGGTTGAGAACAGGCCCGGTGGCTCAAAAAGGCCAATGCTATCAGATTTACGTGAGTCTGGTTCTATTGAGCAGGATGCGGATATGGTGTTATTCTTATATCGCCCTGAATACTACGGTTTAACTGAAGACGAAGACGGTAACCCAACCAATGGCGTCGGCGAGGTAATTATAGCCAAGCACCGTAATGGTGAAACTGGCATTGTACGACTGAAATTCGTTGGTAAGTTTGTGAAATTCACCGATCTTGACCAGGGCGGCGATGGCTTTGCACCACCAAATGCATTCGCCGGATTAAACCCTTCACAGGATTTTGAAAAGCCAAGCAACTTCATCATACGCCCATCACGAATGGATGATATGGATGATGAGCAATCGCCGTTTTAAAAAATCCAATTTTGCTTTAGAATATAAAATTGATCATATTCGATCTATCTAAGCCATGAATTATATCACAAAAGTTGGATTATCAGCCATAATTATTAGTATATACTCTTGTCATACGCCCAAAAAAGCATCTACAACAGATACGACTAAAGTCATCGATACAGCGAAAAAATCAATAACTGCACAACCAGTTCCTCAACCTGCAGATGTTGATAGAGATACATCAAGTGAACCTTTAATGACAAAAGTAATTTTTCCTGATTTTTCAGTTAAGGTTAATAATAGTGCGTTTAGTGACTATAAAGATAATAACAGTAAATTCACCTCTTCCGGTGATACTATTGATATCAGAAATTACAGGATGTGGACTCTATCCGCTAAAACAGATACTGTCCATTTAAATACAGATGACGGTATGGGATTAGATATCGGTAAAATAGAGATTCTACCTAACAACAAATCTGATAGATTCGAAATCTCTTATTCTTTTAAAATGGAAATAGTCGCTGAAAATAGAAAAGATGGGACACTTTGGAGTAGCATGATACCCTACAAACCAATCAAAGATTCAATAAATTATTTTTTCAGTATACCTACACAGAACAATATGGATATTGAGATGGGTTCGAAAATTAAAGAAATAAAGAAAAAACTCAATTTAAAAGATACGTCATTTAAAAAAGAAGCTGACAATAGTGATTACGGTACATATACTGAAGATGGGGTTATTTTTAAAAATCAACTCTGTGAGGAGATCCAATACTCTGATTTTATTTATTTAAAGATTGATAGATTTACTGGAAGTAAACTAGCTGAAACAAAATATTTAGTTATTGATTTCAGTATTCCAGAGTAAACAAAGTGTTAGTACCTTAAAACACCAACCCCAATATTATCCCGATTATAATCACAACCGGTGTTTTTATCTTAGTAAAATAAAGCAACAACGCTGTCCCTATCATCAACACATAAGCCAGCCAATCAGTACCGAAAGGTTTAGCCAACAGTATAAACGCCGTCGCCATAAACCCTACCGCTACGGCGTTAATACCGCTCAATGAGTTTTTTATTCGGGTGATCTTTTTCAGATCTTCCCAAAACGGAACTATAAAAAGTATCAGTATCAATCCGGGTGTGTTGATGCCGATCACGGCTACAATGCTACCGATGATTTGTCCGCCAATGCCATAGCCTTTATTGCCCATGGTAACCCCACCTAAAAATGAAGTAAAAGAAAAAGTTGGCCCCGGCAACATCTGCTGTAAAGCATAACCAGATAAAAACTCGGAACTTCCCAGGTAGTGCTTTAGCTCAACAAACTCGGTGTACATCAACGGCACCAGCACTTGTCCCCCACCAAAAATGAGAATACCGTTTCGATAGAAATTCTCAAACAAACGTATCGGCAAACTAAATGGCGAGGTTTGATTGATAATTGCCCCCAACACCGCGAAAAACAATAATATACCAATAAAATAAGCCACCTTATTGGGGTTAACATTGGCAAATAATTTTACCCGAAGCTCGTTTTCCTGGTGATGCGTTTCTTTGGCTGATGAAATAATACCGCCCACCAATATCAACAATGGAAAAGCATATGGATTTTGCAGCAACAGAGTTACAATCAATGATCCTATGGCCAGCATCATACTCACCTTCGATCTTAAAAACTTATTGGCAAAAGTATAAGTAGCGTAAGCCACAATCCCCACAGCAATTGGCTGAACGTAATGCAGGATATTGGTAAATTTAGCCTGCCCTGCAAACATCTTATAACTAATGGCAGCCATGCACATAATCACTGCCGATGGCAATATCCAGATTAAAAAAGTAAGCAAAGCCAAACGCAGCCCTCCTACCTTCCAGGCGATGCCCACGAGGGTTTGGGTTGATGATGGCCCCGGCAGCAATTGCGATAGCGCCACAAGCTCCATTAGCTCCTCCTCGCTGATGTAATTACGCTTCTCTACAAACTCGCGCAGCAAAATAGCCACATGCGCCTGCGGGCCGCCAAAAGAGGTAAAAGTATAAATAGTAGCATCGCGGATAAATAGTAGCTGGCGTTTTTTCAAAGCTTGTCGGTAGATTAATTATTCATCATCGTCATCATCATACAGGCCGGTTAACTCGTTATAAACCGCCTGCAATTCTGAAAAAGCATGATTATCCCGTTTTTCGCGGGCTACCTTCATGCCTTTTTCGTATGTAGCAACCGCATCGGGCTTGCGGTTTAGCGCTTCGTACAATTTACCTAAATGGTAATAAGTCCCTACATAGTTCGGATGATTATTTATCAAATCCTCGTAATATTCCAGTGCCTTGGCGCTATCATTTAGCCTAAGGTATTCGGTTGCCAGTGCATATTTTAAAAACTCATCTTCCGGTTCGTTTTTTATAAACTCCAATAGCTTTTCTAATCTGCTTACCTGCATTTTAAACTCTCTCTATTTTAATTAAATTTGCACAAAAGTAAATTTAGTAATAACAACAAGCAATTGAATAATGCTATCAGGCCAAATTTGTATATTGCGGAAGTAATTTTGCTGCTACAATATAAGTTTTAAAAGCTCATATTGTTATAAACAAATAAGCCAAAGTGCGGTTTTAATCCGTAGTTGATATAGTTTTAAGCAATACTGAAGTATTTGAGTATAAGCTCCATAAAAATCTGGATCTGTTGTGATGGGTAATAACATGAAAAAAATAAAACTGGATATTGTAGGTTTATCATATAGTCAAACCCAGTCTGGTGCGTATGCTTTAGTTTTGGGCGAGATCAGCGGCAGGCGTAGGTTACCTATCATCATTGGCAGCTTCGAGGCTCAGGCCATCGCTATCGAAATTGAAAAGATGACCCCAAGCCGTCCCCTAACCCACGACTTGTTTAAGAGCTTTGCTGATGCTTATCACATCGTTGTACAGGAAATTATTATTTACAACCTGGTTGATGGTATATTTTACTCAAAACTCATCTGCTCCGATGGTAAAAAATCAATTGAGATTGATGCCCGCACATCTGATGCTATTGCAGTTGCCGTACGGTTTGATTGCCCCATATATACTTACGAATTCATCCTTTCAACCGCAGGCATTGTAATTGAAGGCAACGATTTTGTTTACCTTGAAAATATCAATGAAACCCCTGAAGAAAAAACGGTAACCGCCTCATCTGGCGTATCACCTGCCGGCTTTACCTCGTTAAGCACCGACGAGTTAAAAACCAAACTACAGGAAGCCTTAGCCGAGGAAGCTTACGAAAAAGCTGCCAAAATAAGGGATGAACTTAACAAGCGCAAAGCATCCTAAACATCACCTTTTATCTTCTTATTAATTCCCATTTTTCATTTAATCAGCTGCTATCAATAGCTAATCCTGACTATATATTAAAGGTCTTTTTGATTTCGCATTAATTTCACTACTTTCAGCATTAAATTAACTGAATACTATTTATTAAAACCAGGTGCTGTATGAATATTAAGTTTCGCTTAATACTGATGAATTTTATGCAATTTTTTATATGGGGCGCCTGGTTACTCACAATAGGCGCTTACTGGTTTCAAAATAAAGGATGGTCGGGGTCGCAATTCGGCGCTATCTTTTCAACCATGGGTATATCAGCTATATTTATGCCTGCCCTCACAGGAATTATCGCCGACAGGTTTATCAATGCGGAAAAATTATATGGCACTTTACACATTTTAGGTGCGGCAACCTTGTTCACAATACCACTGGTAACCAATCCCACCACGTTTTTTTGGGTGATATTGCTGAACATGATATTCTACATGCCAACACTGTCACTATCCATCACCGTTGCCTATTCAGCATTAAAAAGCGAGAATAAAGATGTGGTTAAAGATTATCCGCCAATACGCATTTGGGGTACTATAGGCTTTATTGCCGCTTTGTGGGTAGTAAGCCTTTCCCATAGCGAAACTTCTGTCAACCAATTTTATATTGCTTCGGCAGTGGCGTTGGCATTAGGTATATACTCATTCACGTTACCTAAGTGCCCACCACTTTTATCCAAAATAACTAACAGATCGTTTGTTAATTCATTAGGATTAAATGCGTTTTCGCTTTTTAAGACACCAAAATTCGCCATCTTTTTTGCGTTCTCGCTGCTTTTAGGCGCGGCTTTACAGCTTACCAATGCCTATGGCGATACCTACATTCACGATTTCAATAACGTAGCCTCATATAAAGATCTGATCGCGGTAAAATACCCAGCCATTATCATGTCTATCTCCCAGGTGTCTGAAACACTGTTTATTTTGGCTATTCCTTTCTTCCTGCGCAAGTTTGGGATTAAATATGTGATGCTGTTCAGCATGTTAGCCTGGGTATTACGCTTTGGCTTGTTTGCCTATGGCAACCCTGCCGGCGGATTATGGATGATCATACTATCATGCATTGTGTACGGTATGGCCTTTGACTTTTTCAATATTTCAGGTTCGTTATTTATTGAAACACAAACCACGCCCGAAATACGAGGCAGCGCGCAAGGTTTATTTATGATGATGGTTAACGGGTTTGGCGCATTGTTTGGCAGTTTTACCAGCGGCATCCTGATCGATAAGTTTTTCACTCTTCCCGATCATACCAAAAACTGGAACGGCATATGGCTTTGTTTCGCCAGCTATGCTTTGGTTATCGCTATCATTTTTCCTTTTGTATTTAGATATAAACACAATCTGGCTGTTGGACATGCCATCCAAAACGTTTAATTTGCGTAATAATCTGTTGCCTGTCATCCAATGAAAAAACACTACCGTAAAGAGAACGATTGCCTTAATTGCGGAACCATATTAGAAGGAAAATTTTGCCATAAATGCGGGCAGGAAAACCTGCAGATGAAGGAAAGCTTTGGCCACATGATGAACCATGCCATAAGCGATTATTTTCATTTCGACGATCAGTTTTTTCATACAATAAAACCACTCTTTTTTAAACCAGGATTTCTTTCAAACGAATACATGGCCGGCCGTCGCATACGATACCTGCACCCGGTTAAAATGTACATTTTTATAAGTTTGGTATACTTTGTACTATTATTTCAAACTGGTAATAAAACTAAGCAGGACACACCAGACAATAAAAAAAGCGCAAAAAAACAGTTGGAGACCAGCAGCAAGCAATTGGATAGCCTTAGCAAGGCCCCGTATATGCCTGCTTTTGCAAAAGCTGATTTAATCATTGCTAAAAAAAAGAATGATGCCGCTTTAGCTCACGGAGATACCAGCGATGAG
This sequence comes from Bacteroidota bacterium, assembly GCA_026224775.1. Taxonomy (GTDB): domain Bacteria; phylum Bacteroidota; class Bacteroidia; order Sphingobacteriales; family Sphingobacteriaceae; genus Mucilaginibacter. The sequence goes on along the minus strand of JAMFRP010000026.1, from coordinate 337,498 downwards.
GACAACGATTCGATAGCTAATAAAGAAAAAGGATATCGGATACCCGGAACAACACATGATACCACCTATACTCAATATTTAGCTGATCAGCAAAAACTCCCCCCAAATAAACGGAATGGCTTTATAATGCGGCTTATTAATAAAAAAGCTTTGAGTTACAGACAAAATTATCGCTCAAGAGCGAAAGAGGTGTTTTTTGAGCAATTTCAGCATAATATACCCAAAATGATGTTTTTAATGCTGCCATTGTGCGCATTAATCTTCCAGATAAGCTTTTGGCGAAATAAAAAATATTACGTTGAACATTTAATTTACACCTTCCATTTACATTGTTTCTTATTTCTTTTTCTGACGATTGTAATGTTGTTAGAAATAATTATACCAACAGGCTGGCATATAACTGATTGGTTAGGTCTTATAGCTACAGGATGTATAATTTGGTATTTATATAAATCGTTAAGGGTATTTTATAAGCGCAGTGCGTTTCGTACCGTTACTAAATTACTTGGCGCAACATTCATGTATCTTTTCGTATTTATATTCTGCCTGGTAGTGGTATTTGCAGTAACAGCTATAACCTTATAATAAAACTAGTTAGCAAAAAGCGTTAAGTTCAATGGTTGGCTTACCCGTGCCCCAAACCATATCCTTAATAGCTTCAACTCCCCAGTAAAATACGCCTAAATCCTGTTTATTATTGAATTATTGGGATGCATGCAATATAAGATTTGCACCTTACTCATTACTAATCAAAAGAATAAGAAGAGAATAGGCTGTAAGAGATGGTTAAACTAAGCATATTCATTTTGGTGTGCTCATTTGTAGGTGGCCCATAACTTAATTTATTTATACCGGCTTCGTATCTAACATCTATCGCCACGTTATGCAGATCGATGCCGCCGCCTAGTTGCCATGAGTAATTCTGGTCTTCATAATTTATTCGGCCGCCATCCACAAATTGCTGATCATTCTGTAACCTGAATATTAAAACCGGGCCGGTATAAAATCTAATTCCTAAATTTTCATTACCAACCTTACCGCCAAATAAAAGCGGAACATTAAATGTGGTAAAATAAGATTTATTTACACCTCCCTCTTGCTGATTATCATTAATAGTAACAGTCGTTTTTTCCAGGTACATTTCGGGTTGAAAGTTAAATCCCAAACCACCAAACCTTGCGTAAGCTCCGGCCAAATATCCGGCATCACCAGTAGTTTTATAATTGGTTGTTGATGGAAATGATGATAATGTCCCTCCGGCTTTAAGGCCTATTTCAAAAGTTGGCAAATATTGCGCGGATGCCCATCCGCAACTAAGCAAACAAATACATAAAGTAAATAATACTTTCTTCATATCAAGCATAAAAATGTGCAGGTTTGGTTGTTTTACAAAACCGATCCCAAATACCACATATAGAATGGTGACTAAAAGTATAAAAATTAATCAATATTAAAAGGATAATTTGCCCTGGTAATAATCCAATATTTTGCTATAAATAAAATAATCGTACCTCGCGCTGATTAAATTCAGGTTGGCAGCATCCATGTTGTTTTTAGATGTAATATAATCTACCGATGTTAATACACCGTTTTCAAATCTAATCTTAGATATACGGAAACTTTCTGAATAGGCTTTTGATTCGTCTTCCAGGGCCTGGTATCTATTGTAGGCGGCGGTCATATTGTAATAGGCTTGCTCCACATTTTGCCTAAGGGTTATTTTGGTATTTTCTTCAACATACTCATAGTTCAGCAAATTAATTTTTGCTAACGCGATGTTATTCTTTTTTATATGATTAGTGAAAATTGGAATATTAAGCCCCAGTTGAATATAAGTACCATAATTATTTTGAAACTGATCTGAATAGCTAGTCGAGTTTGAGTTACTGTAATTAGTACCTATTCCCCCGCCCAAAGATAACTGAGGATACAAAAGGCCTTTATAATATTTAACGGCCTTTTCGGCGCTTTGACGCATCAAGGTGGCTGCTTTTACAACCGCCAATTGCTGTAACGCTGTTTCGTAAACCTCGTCGGGGGTAATATCCTTTGTGCCCTGTAATTCTTCAGCATTTAAGTGTTGTAATTGCACATCCTTATTATAAGGAATATTCATCAGTTGAAACAAGCTCAACATTGCCGAATTCAATGAATTTTGTGCAATCACCAAATTAACTTTACTTGCCTGTAATGATCCACGAAGATCATAAACATCAGATTCAGCCTTGTTTGCTCCTTCCTTCTCCAATATTTCCGATCGGTCTGAACCTTCTTTCGCTACCGCCAGTTGACTTTTGCTTTGCTCCAGTATCTCTTCCTGATCAAGTACCTGCAAGTAATTGGTTATTACATTTACGGTAACCAGATCCTTTGCTGCCTGGTAATTCATTTGGCCCGATTGGTAAGCTAACGAGGCCTGTTTAACAGCATTTTGATAAGCCAACCCATTAAATAATACTACGCTACTCTGCAAATTATAGTTATCAGAAGTTACAGATTGGTTAATATAAGTATTGGTAACCGGGTTAATGGTACGCCCTGTAGTAAGCTCGCGACTAACATTACCCGAAACTGTTGGGAACAAGTTATCTTTTGCCTGAACATAAGAAATCCGGTTTGTTTCGGCTGTTATATAGCTTTGTTTAACCTGTAAGTTATGCTTAATAGCAGTATCAAGGCACTGTTGTAATGTAAACACATTACCTGCTTGCTGAGCATTTGCGTTAAAAGCTGCAACAAATAAAAAACCAATAAGGGTATATTTACGAAAAGACATTTTTGAGATATATTATAACAATCAAAGTTGTTTTGATGATTCGATGCGGCCGTCTAACAGATTAATGATACGGCTGCCGTATTCAGCATTTTTTTCGGAGTGAGTTACCTGTATAATGGTAACGCCGTCCTCTTTATTTAGCTTTTTAAATAACTGCATTATTTCCTCGCCCTGTTTAGAGTTGAGGTTACCTGTAGGCTCATCAGCCAATAATAATTTAGGCCCTGCAATTAATGCACGCGCAATGCCAACCAATTGCTGCTGCCCGCCTGATAACTGCGCCGGGAACAAATCCTTCTTCCCAACGATCTGAAAACGATCCAGCATATCGGCAACCATGGCTTTGCGTTCGGTGCTTTTAAAATCCTGGTAAATTAGCGGGGTCTCGATGTTTTCATAAACAGTAAGTTCATCAATCAGGTGATAAGCCTGGAAAACGAAACCGATATATTTTTTATAAAGCGCCGATCGTTGTTTATCTTTAAGCTGATGAACGGTTTCGCCCGCGAAATAATGATAACCACTTGATGGCTCATCAAGCATACCTATAATGTTTAACAAGGTTGATTTACCCGAGCCCGACGGCCCCATTATAGAGATAAACTCACCGGCCTCAACCTCAAGGCTAATGTCATTGATCACAAAATTGCGGGTGCCCCCCACCTGGTAAAACTTTGAAATATGTTGAAGTGATAACATTTTATAATTATTAATTTGATGATACAAGTATGAATAACATACCAAGAATTTAACACACTGAAAATCAATACAATAAACCTAAATTACAAATACAAAACTGTTCGCTAATGTAACAGGATGCGTTCGGTTATGATACAGTTATTTTACTAATTATTCCGAGCGTAAACTTTTTATTGGATTTGCAATCGCTGCCTTAATAGCCTGAAAACTGATTGTAATAAACGCGATTACAATTGCCAGTAACCCGGCAACTAAAAACATCCACCATTCAATATTTATTCTATACGCAAAATCCTGTAGCCATTTGCTCATGGCATACCATGCTATCGGCGTAGCTATTATAATGGCAATCAGCACCAGTTTAACAAAATCGTATGATAACATGATGGTTACATTGCTAACACCGGCTCCTAATACCTTGCGTATACCAATTTCGCGGGTACGCACCTGGGCTGTGTAGGCAGCTAATCCTAATAAACCAAGGCAAGAGATACCTATAGCTATTGTAGCAAAATAATTAAATAGGGTTCCTTCCTGTTGTTCTCCTTTATACAGATCATTAAATTTCTCATCTAAAAAAGTGTAACTAAAAGGGAACTCACCGTTATATTGCTTAAATAATGTTTGTGCTGCCTGGATTGCTTTTGGCGCATCACGACCAGTAGTGCGGATATACATATTGCCCAGATACGACGGGTAATAATAAAATACTGCTGGACTTATTTTCTCCCTCATTGATGCAAAATGAAAATCTTTCATCACGCCAATAATGGTTCCCTTTATGTGCCACGCTTGAAAACGCTTACCTATCGGATCTTTTAAGCCTATCTGGTTAACAGCCGCTTCGTTTAATATTAAGTGACTAGTATCGTTAACTGCTCCGGTAAAGCCTTTTCCGGCGGCCATTTTCATCTTAAAAAATGATAAGAAATCCTTATCAATAGTCATTAAATGCACAATGAAAGTTTGACCGGGTGCTTTACCATCCCAATCGGTTTCACCGGATATCCCGTTCATCTGGATGATGTTCTGATTTGAGCGCGTTACATCAAGTACTCCGGGCTGTTTTAACAATTCTGCCCGTACCGCGTCATAATGATTTCCCATATCTCGCATCGGAAAAGAGAAGGTATGACTTTTGTCGTATCCCAGTTGTCTTGAACGGATATAACTTAGCTGGCTTGTAATAACTATGGTACCAACAATAAGCATTATAGAGAATACAAATTGCGTAACCACCAGTATCTTCCTAAACATCACGTCGCCAATATTGGATGATATTTTGCCTTTAAGGGCTTTTAAGGGTTCAAATGATGATAATAGTATCGCGGGATAGATACTGGATGCAAGTAACGTGCCCGATATGGTTAAAACAATAACCATCCACACATGATAATCCGTTATATCAAAAATTAATTGCTTGCCTGATAGTTGATTAAATACCGGCATTAAAAAATGTATCAGCACTAAAGCAAAAACCGCCGATAGCAAAAACAATAATGCCGTTTCAACTATAAACTGCATAAACAGCTGGCTTTTTGCTGCGCCGATAATCTTACGCATACTTATCTCTTTAGAGCGAAGCATGGAACGCGCTGTAGATAGGTTTACATAGTTGATACAAGCTATAATCAATATCAGTATAGCCACAATCAGGAAAACTCTTACTGTTGTAATGCCCCTATCAGTGAGATCAGCATTGTATAAATGCATTTTTGTTAGGGGCAACAGCAAATAAGCTACATCAGTATCGGCAGAGTGATGCTTTATATGAATATTAAACAATTTTGCCGATAGTGCTTTTAACGATGTGCCTGGTTTAAGTTTTAAATAAGTAAAGCAATCATACTCATCAAAATTATCGCTCAGATCTATTTTTTGCGCAAGCATGTGTTTAATATTAAAACTCATCGGCATGATCATATCATATTGCATGCTGGAATTCTCCGGAAAATCAGCAACAACGCCGCTTACGGTAAAATTTTGCTTATTATCTGCAATAATTACTTTCCCAATCGGGTTATCATTACCAAAATACTTTTGCGCTGTACTTTTTGTTATCACTACCGAATTATCATCATTAAATGGCTTGTTAGCATTACCTGATATAATCGGGAAACTAAAAACAGAAAAAAATGACGGATCGGCATATGCTACGCGATCATTTGCAAAAATCTTGTCATGATATCTATAGGATGCAAAATCACCATTATAACCAATGCGTACCACATCCTCAACTTCGGGCAGTTGCTGCTTAGCTAAAACACCTATTGGGTAAACAGTGGCTTGCCATATTTGCCTGCTCGCTCCCGTTCCTCCCCAAAGCTCAAGGCGATAAATATTTTTGGCATCTTTATGGAAACCATCAAAGCTAAATTCATCCTGCACCCAAAACAATATCAATATGCCGATGGCCAAACCCGCGGTTAACCCAACAATATTTATAATGGAATAAAACTTGTTCTTTATCAAGTTCCTCCAGGCTGTTTTAATGTAGTTTCTGATCATGGCTGGTGAATTTAATAATTGCTAATTATTCGCTCCGTAAACTTTTTACAGGATTGGTTAATGCTGATTTTATGCCTTGATAGCTTACTGTAATAAGGGTAATTAATAAACCACCAATTGCAGTTATGGCAAATATCCACCACGATAATGTAGCGCGATAATAATAATGCCTTATCCAGCCGTGCATAAAGTAATAGGCTGTTGGGATTGCAATTAGTATAGAGATGCTTACCAATACAATAAATTCCTTGGACATTAATTGCCATAAACTAAATACCGACGCACCTAACACCTTTCGTATGCCGATTTCTTTGGTACGCTGCTCTGCCATAAACGAAGCCATGCCAAACAAGCCCAAACAGCTAATAAAGATGGCTAATACTGTAAAGAAACCAGCCAATTTTCCTGTACGCTCATCATCATCAAATTTTTGGGCGTATTCGCTATCAGTGAATTTGTAATCAAATGGACTATCAGGGTCATATTGTTGAAAAATTGCGTTTATTTTGGCTATAGCGTCATGAGTACTCATATTAGGGTTAATCCTGATTGATACTATATTGCCGGGATAGTCAATAATAAAAAATATAGTGGGTGTAACCCGCTCATAAGGTGAACTCATTACCAGATCCTTAACTACACCTATAATTTTATAATCTCTTCCATCCTTTTTTACCGTTTCCCCAACAGGATGAGTAAAATTCATAAACCTTGCCGCGGATTCATTTAAGATTATCCCCGATGAATCTGTTAGAAATTCTTTTGAGAAATCACGACCATCAATTATTTTCCAGTTTACTGTTTTGCCAAAATCAAAGCTAACGGGTATTATCCCAAAATCATCCTGCAATCCGGGTGGTTTATTGCGCCATGATAAGCCACTTTCGCGTTGCCATACACCCGTTAGCGGGCTGTTTGACTCAGCAATATTTGTTATCGCACCTGACTTTAGCAGATCATATTTTATTGCATCAAAGTGTTTATGAATAACCTCTGTTCTTAGTTGGGCTTGAATTAGTCCCTCTCTGCCATAACCAACAGGTCTGTTCTTGGTAAATTCTACTTGCCGAAAAATGATAACAGTACCGATAATTAAGGTAATAGAAACCGTAAACTGAAGTACCACCAGCACTTTACGTGGTAAAGTTGCATAAGGGCCGGCGTTAAAAGCACCCTTTAATACTTTTACCGGTTTAAATGAGGAAAGGTATAATGCGGGATAACTACCTGCCATTATACCTGTTAGCAAACTAAAAACTATAGCTATTATCCAAAACACAGGGGTACTCCACAAAATAACAAGTTGTTTTTCTGCTACCTGATTAAACCAGGGTAATGCAAGCTGTACAAGCATTAATGAAATAACAAACGCAAGGCTCGACATCAGTAATGATTCAGTATAAAACTGGCCAATCAATTGTTTACGGTCTGAGCCCAATGTTTTCCTGACACCTACTTCTTTAGCCCTCTTCTCTGATCTTGCGGTGCTTAGGTTCATAAAGTTAATACAGGCTAGTATCAGCACAAACAAACCAATAATGCCGAACATCCAAACAAATTCTATCTTACCGCCAACATTTACACCATTGCTGTATGCGGAATATAAATGCCATTTACTCATTGGATTTAGAAAAATAACTGGCTTAAATTCATTACCCACCTTATCTCCTTGCGCCAGGAGGGCTCTTTGTTTAATATATTTTATATCAGCAGATACTTTGTTTACATCAAAGCCGGGATTTAATTGCGCAAATAATTGCCAACTGTTATTGCCCCATCTCGTGGCTGCCCTTTTCAGATAAGGGTCGCTGCTCATAAACAAATCCCACGGCGCTATATATGCCATATCACTAAATGAGGTATTTTGCGGCATATCCTCATATACACCTGTAACTTTAACATTCAACGTATTGTCTATTTTCATTAGCTGATTCATGGGATCAGCATTACCAAAAATCGCTTTTGCCAATGATGCCGAAAGCATAATGGATGAGGGGTCGGTTAATCCGGAACGACTACCCTTTATCATTTTTAAGGTTAGTAAATCCGGGGCCTGGGCTTGCATAAAGTTACCTAACTGATTCAGTTTCTTATCGCCGTGAGAGATAACATGTTGATCAGTATAGGTTGATAAAACCAGGTATTTAAAATTTTGACTATAATCCTGACGAAGTTTAGCACCTAATGGAATTGGAATATCCACTTGTGTTATTGTATTGTGATTGATTGTTTGATGCTGCATTACCTGCACAATACGCTCATAGTTATGAAAGTATTTATCGTATGATAGCTCCTCATCATATATCCATAACGAGATCAGCATAACAACCGCCATGCCTAACGATAAGCCAACAACGTTGATAAAGGTATGAGCCTTGTTTTTCACAAGATTACGCCAGGCTATTTTCAGATAGTTTTTTATCATGATATAATTCCCTTCTATAAACTATTCGCTTCGTAAACTATTAACCGGGTTTGCAATTGCTGCTTTGATAGATTGAAAACTGATTGTAATAAAAGCTATAAATAATGCGGCCACACCTGCTATGGCAAACACCCACCATGCTATCCCTATTCTATATGCAAAATCCTGTAGCCATTTTTGCATCAGATACCAGGCAATTGGCGAGGCGATAAGTATAGAAATACACACTAATTTTATAAAATCGAGCGATAACATACCTGCAATAGTTGCTATGCTTGCGCCTAATACTTTGCGTATGCCTATTTCCTTAGTACGTTGCTCGGCAGCGTAGGCGGCTAAGCCGAACAGGCCTAAACAGGCAATAACAATAGCTAGAGTGGTAAATGCTATGAATATTGTCCCTATGCGTTGTTCCGAACGATACATGGCATCAAAGTCCTGATCCATGAAGCTGTATTGGAAATGCGCGGGTGTAAAATCTTTCCATCTATTCTCTATCTGCGATAGTAGCGCAGGTATATTGGCGGTATTTACTTTTATGCTTAAACTACTATTGTCGGTATTAAGCTGCATCACTACTGGCGAAATATTATCGCGCAGCGAACTAAAATTAAAATCCTTAACCATACCAATAATGGTATAGGGCTTATAAGTTGGATTAGGGCCACCGGATGATCTGTAAACAACTTTATTTACCGGATCAGTAAAACCAAGGAATTTCGCCGCGGTTTCATTAATCACAATGGCGTTGGAGTCCGATGGCATTTGAGCGGAGAAATCACGACCCGCTTTTATTTTCATCGCCAGCGTGCTGATATAATCTTCGTCAACACTCCATATTTGCGGGAATAGTGATTTTTTAGGATCGGCAACGGCTTCTTTATAAAATATACCCGTACCCCTGGTTGATTTAACAGGCAGATAACCACTTAGCGTAGCATTGGTAACTCCCGGCAATTGTTTTATTTCTTGCTTGAATGTTTTGGCATGGTCGCCTAATTCAAAGGCATGTTGAATAATAAGCACCTGGTTACGGTTATAACCCAGATCGCGGTTTTGAATGTAGTGAAGCTGGTTATATATAACCAGGGTACCGATGATCAGAAAAATGGAGATTGAAAACTGCAACACCACTAAAAAGCTGCGCAAAGCACCGCCTTTAAAGCCTGCTGATATTTTACCTTTTAACACTTGCATAGGATTAAATGCCGACAAAAAGAAGGCTGGATACAAGCCTGCTAAAAAGCCAATTAGTAGAATTGCAATTAATGCCGATGGTGCCAGCCAGGTAAGTGTGTGACTGTTAACAATGATATTTTTACCTGCAAAGTGATTGAATGCTGGCAATGCCAACATAGCAGTAACCAAAGCAATAATTACAGCTATGAAGGTAACCATTGTCGATTCGGCTAAAAATTGAAACATGAGGTGTTTACGTGCCGAACCTAATACTTTGCGTACCCCTACCTCACGTGCTCGATTAGCAGAGCGCGCGGTTGATAGGTTCATGAAGTTTACACAAGCGATCAGCAATATAAATATCGCGATAGCCGAAAAAATGTATACATACTCAACGTTTCCGTTTGTACCAAGTTCACCGGTTAAATTGGAGTGCAGGTGTATATCTGTTAATGGCATCATATTCAGCCTAAAGTAGCTACCATTCTTTTCAAAGGTATCATAGCTCATATTGAGCTCCTGCTGCATTTGGCCGCCACTATATTTCCTTAAAAACTGTGGGAATTGAGCTTCCAGTCTTTTGTAATCTGCGCCTTTACGCATTAACACATAGGTATTATAATCGCTGCGCAGCCATTCGGTTGAATGACCTTCCGGGTTAGATGCCATCGACACCAAAAAATCCACATGAAAATGTGATTGTTCTGGTATATTTTTAATTACCGCGGTAACCTTAATAGGCTTCTGCAAATTACCATCTATTATTAAATTTTCGCCAACCACATTCAATTTGCCGAAATACTTTTTAGCCATTTCTTCCGTGATAACTACGGTATTCGGCTCTGTTAAAGCTGTTTTTTCATCACCATAAATTGCAGGTAAGGTAAATACATCAAAAACTGAAGGGTCGGCAAATAAGGCATTATCTTCTAAAATACTTTCAGTGCCTTTGGTTACATGCATGTCGCCAATCTTTTTTAACCGGACAGCATTCTCTACATCCGGAAAATCATTTTTTAAAGTTTGGGCTAGTGGCGCCATGCAAACCGCATATTGCACTTTGTTATCGCCCAGCTTCAGGTCTTCGTTTACACGATAAATGCGGCTGGCATTAACGTTATATTTATCGTAGCTCAATTCATCAACCACATAAAAAACTATAAGCAAACAGGTTGCAAGTCCTAAAGCAAGCCCAAGCACATTAATTGTTGTAAACCCTTTATTTTTTTGAAGGGAACGGAAAGCTGTTTTTATATAATTCTTTATCATGTTGATGGTTGTGATTGATGTTAAACTATTTATTCGCTTCGTAAGCTATTAATAGGATTAGCCAACGCTGCTTTTATAGCCTGGTAACTAACAGTGGCCATTGCTATAACAATAGTAATTATGCTTGCTAAAGTCATTATCCACCAGCTTAAGTCTATTCGAAATTCATAATTCTGAAGCCATTTATTTAATACCCATATAGATACTGGTACGGCAAATACTATAGCGATAAGCACCAGCTTTAAAAAGTCCTTAGAAAGCAGCCCTGCCAAATTACTTACGGTAGCACCCAAAACTTTACGTACGCCAATTTCCTTTGTACGTTGTTCGGCAGCATAAGCGGCCAGCCCAAACAAACCGAGGCAGGATATTATGATCGCAAGGCCACCAAACAAGTTAGCCAGCATCGCCAAAACTTTTTCGTTCTCAAATTTCAATTCAAACTCACTATCAACAAAACTTATAGTTGGCGGGTATGCCGGATTAATGGCTTTTAAACTTTTATTTATCTGATCGATGTTGCTGCTTATACTATGTGCCTGATTTAATCGCATCGCTAATACAGAACCGCCATAACCGTCACAAAAAGTAACCATAGGTGGTATTTTACTATATGGCGAGCCCCATACAAAATCTTTATAGACACCAACTACAGTTGCCGGCTGATCGCCATATTTAATTATTGAACCTACAGGCTGTTTCAGTTTCATAATTTTTGCCGCCGTTTCATTAATCATTACTGTAGGGGTTTTACTGTTGGTATCAATCGGATAATCCGGTGAAAATTCTCGTCCTGTTAATAATTTAACACCTGTGGTGTGCGTAAAATCATACCCGGCATAAAATATATCAACCAATATTTGTTGTTTAGGATCTTTCCCCGGCCAGCTTATGCCCCAGGTATTGCTGCCATTTTGCGTTATACTTTGCGATGTACCTGTGGCGTTTGTTATAGCGCCATTTGTTTTTAACTCATTTATCAAAACCTCGGCCTTCTTACCCAATTCACCTTCCATAGGTATTTCAACCAGGTTGTTTTTATCATATCCGTTGCCCATGCCTTGTATAAAACGTATTTGTCGGTATACACAAATAGTAGCCGTTATTAAAAAAACAGCAAATGCAAATTGTACTACCACCAGCACTTTACGTATAGGAAGTGCACTGCCTCCTCCTTTAAACATACCTTTTAAGACCTTTATCGGCTGGAAAGACGATAGATAAAAGGCAGGGTAACTCCCCGAAAGTAGGCCGGTAACAAGCGCTATGGATAGTATTAATATCCAGGTGGACCAATCACTAATAGGCAATGACAATTTAATTTTGAGTAATGTATTGAAAAATGGAAGGCATAAAACCAATATGATCACCGCCATTATAGTTGACACGAACGATAATATTAGCGACTCAGTAATAAACTGCCATATTAACGACGCCCTGTTTGACCCGATAGCTTTTCGTATGCCAACTTCCTTTGCTCTCTCCTCCGAACGGGCGGTAGAAAGGTTCATGAAATTAACGCATGCAATCAACAGAATGCACAATGCAAGCGCTTCAAATAAATGGATCTGGCTGATGCTGCCGCCAACAGATCTGCCATTTTCGAACTTTTGATATAAATGCGTTTTTGAAAACGGGAATAGAAAAAGCTGGTTAGTATTGCCGGTGCTGTGACGGGCAACAATGGATTTTAAAATTGAATTAGCCCTGTTTAATGATCCGACATCTTTTAACTGAACATAGGTTTGGCAAAAGTTATGCCCCCAATTTTGACCTTTGGCCCAGACATTATCATTCTCAAATTGCGCATATGGCATTACAAAATCAAACTGGTACGATTCATTAGCGGGTATATTATCAATAACACCGGTAACTATCATCGGCAGATTATTGTTGCGAGTCACCATTTTGTTGATAGGATCAGCATCGCCAAAAAGCGTTTTTGCGAAGTCCGCAGTAATTACTATCGAGTTAGGTTGTGTTAAAGAAGTAAGCGGGTTACCCTTAATAAAATGATATGAAAACATTGAGAAGAAAGCAGAGTCCGCATACAGGCCTACCTTTTTAAAACTGTTATTTTTGTAGCTGATAAGGCTTCCCCCACCATAATTATCAACACGAACAGACTGCACAACACCCGGCACCTCAGCTTTTATAGCAGCTGCGGCCACACCGGGCGTCGACGCAAAGGTATATATCTGGCCATCGCCATGCTGATTATTTTCTACCACATAAATATTATCAAGGTTTTTAAACTGATGATCGAAACTTAAATGATATGATACATACAATAACAGCAGCAGGCAGCTTGCTATACCTAATGTTAGCCCTCCTCCATTGATAAATGAAAAAGCTTTGTGCTTTTTTATATTTCGCCACGCTATTTTTAAATAGTTCTGTACCATAATAATTTAATGCTATAATTAATATTTTATTCGCTTCGCAAACTTTTAATAGGGTTTGCCAAAGCCGCAGAAACCGCTTTATAGCCAACTGTTAACCAGGCTATAACTATTGAAACCGCTATAGCCAGTAAAAATATGCCGGGACTTAGCGTTATCCTGTAAGTAATATCCATTAGCCACTTGTTCATAAAATACCAACCCAACGGTGCCGATATAGCAAATGACAAAAGGATAAGTACCGTGAACTCTTTAGAAAACAAATAAACTATACTGCTTACCGATGCACCTAGTGTTTTTCGTATACCCACTTCGCGGGTACGCTGTAATGCCATAAACGATATTAAACCATACAAGCCCAGGCAAGAGATAAATATGGCTATCCCCGCGAATATCTTACAAAGATCAGACTGCTGTTCTTCGCTTTTGTAATAAGCGGCTATCTTGGTATCTAAAAACTGGTATTCATATAAATTATTAGGGAAGGTATTATTCCATAAATGTTCGATGGATGCCAGTGATTCCTTAATATTTGTTGGTTGTATTTTTATATTGATAACCTGATAAGTGGATTTATACGCAGCCATTATAACAGGTGGTATATCGTGCTTCAATGATCTGACATTGAAATCTTTCACAACGCCCACAATACGGGCATTCTTAGTTTTATCGTTAAACAATTCCAGGTTCTTACCAATAGCATCGTTAGGATTAGTAATGCCTAATTTTTTTAATAAAGCTTCATTTACTACATACTCGTGTACAGTATCAGTTTTAGCATAAATATGGCCCGCAACTAATTGTAGTTTATACAGACTGAAATAATCTACATCGGCCCATTTTAAATCGGCATTAAAATCTGTTTGTTTAGATGAGTTGTTATACTTGAAATCGGTAGACCATCCCATATTATCTGATGGACTTGCGGAGCTAAAACTCACTTTATTGATACCTGGTTGCTGCAAAAGCTGATCGCGCAGGGTGTTTATTCGGGTTAAACTTACGCTATCATTCTGGAAAGGAACGGTAACAACAGCATCTTTAGCAAAACCAAGTGGTTTATTTCTAAAATAATCTACCTGTTTAATAATTACCAAAGTACCAATTACCAATACCTGCGCAATACAAAACTGCAATATCACTAAGCCTCTGCGTAATGATACACCGCTTGATTTAGTTGAAACAAATTTATTTTTGAGCGCCGCGATAGGATTGAAACCGGATAATATCATTGCAGGATACAAGCCAGCCAAAAGCGTAACACCTGCTATTACTAAAACAAGGAATAATATTACTGGTGGTGCTAAAATAAAGTCATTACTTAAGTGTATATCTAATAAATGGTTTAAATATGGCAGCACGGCTTCCGCTATTAAAATGGACAACAATACTGCAAAAACGGTAACTATTAGCGTTTCGCTGATAAACTGTATAACTAATTGCTCGCGGTTACTACCTAAAACCTTACGTATCCCAACTTCTTTTGAGCGGTTTACCGCCTGTGCTGTAGCCAGGTTAATAAAATTCACACACGCAATGATCAAAAGAAACAACCCAACTAAACTGATGGAACGAATAAGGCTTTTACTAAAAGCATCTGTTCTAAAAAGTTGAACCTCGCTATCGTAATGCATATTGCCCAAAGCCTGTAATTGCATACCGTCCTTAGCATAATCAGCCGGTTTGTGCTTTTTAACAAAAGCGGTAAGCTGATTATTAAATTGGGAGATGTTTTGACCTTCGGGCAATACAATAAAGCAATTATTAGCACCATAAATACTCACCCAATCTTTAAAATTATCATAATAATCGCTCCCCTTGGCTCGTATGGAGGAATAAGACATAACTACCTTAAGCGGAAAATCAGTATTTGCAGGCATATTTTTTAATATGCCGGTTACTTTGTAGCTTTTCTTATCTTCTAACTTAATAACCTTGCCCATCGCATTATGCCAGTCGCCAAAAAACTTATCGGCTTCATCCTGGGTTAAGGCAACAGTGTAAGGATCTGATAAAGCTGTTTTTTTATCACCAGCAAGCCATCCAAAATTAAATATGTCGAAGAATTGAGGCTCCGCATAAAAAGTGTCATCCTCTTTAAAAATTTTAGCTGTTTGTCCTTGGCTATTATCCCTTATGGTAAAATGAGCGCCAAATTCCAGCATTATAGCGGCAACCTGTTTAAGTTGTGGAAAATCCAATCTTATACTTTCGGCTGTTGGCAGGGGAACACCACTACCAAGATTAATACCTTGCGGGGTATGTATAGCCGATATTACACGATAGATCTGGCTTTTATTTTTATGAAAGTTATCAAAACTAGTTTCAAAATTGACAATCAAAAATATGAGCAAGCATGCTGCTATGCCAATAGCCAACCCAACAATGTTGATGAATGCATAGCTTTTGTTACGCAATAAACTTCGCCAGGCGGTTTTTATATTATTTTTTATCATGGTGATGGATGTGATTCATGTTAAGCTATTTATTCGCTTCTTAAGCTTTTAACAGGGTTAGCCAAAGCCGCTCTAATAGCCTGGAAACTAACAGTGGTTATCGCTATCATAAATGCTAGTAGGCCTGCTACCACGAATATCCACCAGCCTATATTTATTTGGTAAGCAAAATCCTGAAGCCATGTATGCATCCCCCACCACGCCAGCGGAAATGCAATAAGGGCTGCTATTAATACCAGTTGTAAAAACTCTTTGGACAGCATATTGACGATAACCGGAACACTTGCACCAAGCACCTTACGTATGCCTATTTCACGGGTGCGCTGTAAGGTGCTGTAAGATGCCAGCCCTAATAAACCCAGGCATGAAATAAATATGGCCAGCACAGCAAAATACAGGAACAGCATTCCGAATGTTTCTTCGCCCTTGTATTGTTTGTTGAAGTTTTCATCTAAAAATGTATAGCTGAATGGCCTTTCGGGTACCAGGCTTTTCCATTTGTTTTGTATAGATGCTATGGTAGCCGGAATGTTTCCACCGGCTATTTTTACAGTGAACACATTAGTATTATGGGGATTGATGCGTAATGCTAATGGCTTTATAGTTTGCTGCAGCGATGCAAAGTGAAAATTCTTTATAACACCAATTATTTTACCATCCCGGCCCCATTGTAAAAAATGCTTGCCAATAGCCTGGTTAGGTGATGTATAGCCTAAGTTTTGTAAAGTAGCCTCATTTATAACAAATGATTTTGTTGAATCAGTTGGATAGTCGGTAGAAAAAGTACGGCCGGCAAGTACCTGTATGCCATACTGAGGTATAAAATCATAATCAACATCGTACAAGTTTGCATTCAGCGACTCCATTGCGCCGGATTTTCCTTCGACCTGTGTGTAGGCTATTGGGTTGCCATTACCAGGCGTACTTGATGACGCTGAGGCTGATAATACACCGGGTATTTGCTTTAACTCATATTTAATACTTTCGGCACGGGTTTCTACTGCGGAGTCTCCACTAAAATCGAGTACCATCATCTGGTCTTTGTTAAACCCGAGCGACTGGTTACGCATATAGTTTAGCTGATTATATACCACTATAGTACCTACAATAAGTACAATGGAAACCGTAAACTGCACTACCACAAGCCCCCTGCGTAATACAATACCTTTAACCGAATTACTGAAGCGCCCCTTTAACACCGATGTGATGCTAAAGCTAGTTAATACCAATGCCGGGTAAATACCAGCGATGAAGCCAATAGCAATAGCCGTAAAAAACAGTATTAAAATATACCCGTGCGAAAACACATTATCACTGATAGTTTTGCCGGATAGCTGATTAAACATTGGCAGAAACAAAAGGCTGAGTAATACGGCAAACAGGAATGAAATAATACATATGATAATAGATTCGCCTAAAAACTGCTTGGTGAGCTGGCTTTTTGCCGCGCCTATTACTTTACGGATGCCTACTTCCTTAGCCCTTTCAGAAGCACGCGCAGTGGTAAGGTTTATGAAATTTATACAGGCAATAACCAATATAAAAATGGCTACAACTGAAAATATATACACATTACTAATACTGCCGTTTACAGGAGCACCTCGCACTGCATCCATATAAACCCCGCTTAAAGGGCCCAAAAACAGATCGTAGTTATATCCTTTGCGGCGTTTATCTTCGCTTATATGCTTTATAAGAAAAGCCGGTAATTGCGCTTGCAGCTTATTAACATCCGCGCTTTTGTCTAATAATAAATATGTGTAATTACTAAAATTGCCCCATTCGGTTGGATCAATCATTTTCTTTTTCTCCATTGTTGATTCGGAGATCAGCATGTCGAAACTAATGTGGGAATTATCGGGTACATCTTTCATTACGCCAGTAATTGTGGCAGGGATCTTTCCATCAAGTAAAACTGATTTACCAATCGCATTACCATTACCAAAATACTTTTTGGCACTGGTTTCAGTCATTACAATACTAAAAGGGGCATTAAGCGCGGTGGCAGGATTCCCCTGTACAAATGGTAATGTGAAAATTTTAAATATGGCTGGATCGGCAAATGAGATGTTATTCTCCTGGAACTTGTGATTATTGCTTTCAATCAAATAGCTGTAACCAAAAACACGGGCAAATTCCTTTACCTGCGGATAATCGGCTTTTAATGCAGGACCCATAGGTGCTGATGCGCTGCCCCAGTGCAATACCTCGTTAGGTGATTTTATATCAGTATTCAGGCGATAAACATGGTCAAAATTCTCATTGAACTTGTCATAGCTCAATTCAAATCTTACATACATAAATATCAGGAAACAGGCTGTCATGCCAACCGCCAAACCGATAATGTTGATCAGCGAAAAACTTTTGTGTCTCCACAAGTTGCGGAAGGCTATTTTGAAGTAATTCTTTATCATAATGATTTAATGCTATAATTAATATTTATTCGCTTCGTAAACTTTTCACAGGGTTTAATACCGCTGCTTTTATTGATTGAAAACTGATGGTTATAAATACTATAGTCAGCGCAATAGCGCCGGTTATAACAAATACCCACCATTGTATTTGTATGCGATATGCAAAACCTTGTAACCAATTATTCATTGCATACCAGGCAATTGGCGATGCGATACAGATAGAAATTAACACCAGTTTCAAAAAGTCTTTACTTATCAGGAACAAAATGTTGTTTACACTTGCTCCAAGCACTTTGCGTATGCCAATCTCTTTAGTGCGTTGGGTTATGATTAAAATAACTATGGCGAACAAGCCCATGCAAGAGATCACAATGGATATGATAGCCCCGGTAACAAATATTTTTGAAAGATCAGTCTCTTTATTGTATTGCCGCTCTGTATTTTCATCCAGGAAAGATGCCCCAATTTCGGCATGTGGATTTGTATCCTTCCACATTTTATTAATAAGTGCCATACTAGATACCAGGTTACCCGATTTTACCCTTACCAATATGTAATTAATAGGCCAGCCGGTACGGATAACCATTGTTAATGGGGCAATTTCATGATGCAGCGATTTAAAATTGAAATCTTTTACGATACCTGCTACTTGCAATTTAGCGCCATCTGTAGGTAATAAATCTCCGATTGGATTTTTCTCACCTAACTCTTCAGCCATTTTTTGATTGATGAGCACCATTGTAGAATCTGCACCAAATGAGTGGGAAAGATCACGCCCACTTACAACTTGCAAGCCAAGTGTTTTAACATAGTCATAATCAATCCTTAGCCAATTTGTGCTTACCGTTCTGCCTTTATAACTAAATGCCATTATTGAGGTAGATGAATTATTATCAAGTCCCTTACCCAAATTCATATCAGTACCGGTAACACTTACTACTTGTGGATATGACGACAGCTTCGACCTCATTTGCGTAAGCGCCTTTTCAGGGTCGATATTACTGCCGATCGGGATACTTACAACCTCACTTTTGTTGTAACCAAGGGGCTTAGTACGCATATAGTTAAGTTGTTGCCAGGTAATAGCGGTACAAATAATAAGCAAGCTTGATAACGCGAATTGTACCACCATTAAGCTGTTGCGCAAACCACTCGATTGCCCTGCACCTACTTTACCTTTAACCGTTTGCGCTGTTTTACGAACAGACATAAGCCATGCAGGATAACCGCCGGCCAACAGGCTTATCAACACAAAACCGCCTAGAATGTAGCTTATAATTGCCGGAGAGCTTAAAATATTTAAGGAAACCTGCTGATTAAACGCTAACTTATATTGTGGTAAAAAGATGCAGGCTGCTATTACACCTAATATTAATGATATGCCACAAATAACAAACGACTCGCTGCAAAACTGAACGATTAGCTGCGTTTTTGTTGCACCGATAACTTTACGAACACCAATTTCTTTTGCCCGTGTAAAGGCACGGCCTAATGAAAGATTAATAAAATTGGTACAGGCTATAAACATGATAAACAAGCTTATCAATAGCACCAGATAGGGATAAAATTTACTTATTGCCTTTGATTGTGAGCTGATAGCGCTAAAGTGAATATCAGTCAATGGTATTAGATGCAGGCTTAATACCTGACCGCTGTTATCCGGCTTGGCACCATCATGTATTAATTGTTTAATGTTGGCATCGTAATGCTTTTTAACAAATATTTTTAGCTTTTGCTCAAATACTGCCTGTTTTTCGCCGGCGGGGAGTTGTAAAAAAACATTATGCGACTGATTGTCCCAATCATTTATATTTTGGTCATAACCCGGGAATTGTTCAAATCGGCAAAGTAAGTCAAAATCGAGGCTCGAATTTCTTGGCGCATCAGCGGCAACTGCGGTTACATTCATGCTTTTCCAGCCGTTATATACCTTTACCTCTATAAGTTTACCTACGGGGTTTTGATTGCCAAATATATTTTTGGCAATAGTTGCCGATATAACAATATCATTTTTATCAGCTAACGGATTTGTGTTATTTCCATTTACAATAGGGAATGTAAACATCTTGAAAAAATCAGCATCAACACACCTAATATTATAATTAAACACCTTATCGCCATAACGCAACGCGCTACCACCGAAATCGCCGTAACGGGTTATGCGTACAACATCCGGAAACTCCGCTTTTAACGCCGGGGTAATGGGGATTGGCATTGCGGAGCCTTCATCAACACTATTCGCATGATGCTGCTCGATATATAGTTGATATACATCATTTTTATTTTGGTGAAAAGTATCAAATGATAGCTCAAAAAACGCGGTTAAGGTAAGTAACAGCGCTGCCCCAAAAGCAACCGCCATACCTGTAATATTGATAAATGTAAAAGTTTTATGCTTCCACATATTCCTCAGCGCTATTTTGAAATAATTCTTTATCATAAGACTTTTCTTGTTTTCATTTAATTTTCTCCATTCTGCCCCTCTTTTTACGGAGGGGCGCCGGAGACATTTATTAACTATATAAACTAAAAACCAATTTTGCTTTTTATATCATTATGTTTTCCATCACAGTTTGGCCATCCAGCAAGCGAATAATGCGGTGACTATAACGAGCATCATGCTCAGAGTGTGTTACCATGATGATGGTTGTACCTTGTTCATTAAGATCAGTAAGCAGTTCCATTACATCATTACCATTGCTACTGTCAAGATTACCAGTAGGCTCATCCGCCAATATCAGTTTTGGTTTGTTTACCACGGCACGGGCAATAGCCACACGCTGTTGCTGACCACCTGATAGTTGTTGTGGATAGTGGTTGCGGCGATGCATGATCTGCATTTTATCCAGCACCTCCTCCACCCTTTTCACACGTTCCGCTGACGGTACGCCGGTGTAGATCAATGGCAACTCTACGTTTTCAAACACAGTAAGCTCATCAATCAGGTTAAAACTCTGGAAAACGAAGCCGATGTTATGCTTGCGCAGATCGGCACGTTTACGCTCGGTAAAATGCGCAACTTCAATGTCGTTAAAAACATAGCTGCCTTCATCAGGGTCATCAAGCATACCTAAAATGTTAAGCAAGGTTGATTTGCCACAACCCGATGGGCCCATAATGGCTACGAATTCGCCTGTATCCACATGCATGGATAGTTTGTTTAATGCAATGGTTTCTACCTCTTCGGTACGGTAAAATTTTTCGAGATTGGTAATTTTTATCATTTCCGTATTTTTTATATACCCAATGGGCGTGTGTTTTCTATATATTTTCTTAATTCGTTTACTTACTTAATACCAGTTCCTGCATATCGCCATAAGTATCATAGCTTGATGTTACTACTTTATCACCAGGTTGCAAGCCATTGGTTACTTCATAATAGTCAGGATTTTGCCTGTTTAATTGTATGTCAACCTTATAAGCGGTTTTACCATCGGCACTTAGTTTAAATATCCAGTTACCACCAGTAGTTTGATAGAATCCTCCTTTAGGCACTAATATTGCCTGTGTTTGATCACTTAAAGCCAGCCTGATCTGTAGTGTCTGGCCCCTTCTGATACCTGTTGGAACGGCCCCAACAAACTCCATATCAACCTGGAACTGGCCGTTTGTAACCTGTGTAAATACTTTCTTTATTTTCAGTTTATAGGTTTTATCAGCGAATGAAAAATCACCCATTAATCCGTTGTAAACTCGTGATAAATAATGTTCATCAATATTCACTCTTGCCTTATATCCTGATAGGACGTCAATTTCACCCAAACGTTCCCCTTTGTTTATATTTTGTCCAACTTCGGCATCCATCGAAGTAAGCTGCCCATCAACCGGGGCTTTAACTATCAAGTCGCCAACTTTTTGTTTCATCAAGTCGAGCGTATTTTTCATATTGGTATATGATTCCTGCGATTGTTGGGCTTGTGTTTTTACAGATACCGAATCTTGTTTCAAAATCTGCGCATTTAACTTTCTTTTGCTTACCGCGTAATCATATGCATTTAACGCGATTTGGTATTCCTGAAAGCCGATAGCCTTTTGCGCATATAGTTTTTTATCAAGCGTATATAAACGGGTAGCTTCTTTTAAAGTATTATCAGCATCTTCCAGGTTTTGTAATTTACCAATGGTATTTTGCTGCGCCTGGTCGCGCGATATTTGCATTTGTGTTAACACGTTAAATACCTGTGTTTGCTGATTGGCAAGGCTCAACTCCAGATCCAGATCAGAAAGCTTCATGATCGGGTCACCTTTTTTCATATCTGTACCATCTTCTACATAAAGTTTTTCAACTCTACCGCCTTCAACGGCATCTAAATAAATAGTTGTTATTGGCAGCACCACACCGTTAACCGGGATAAACTCCT
Organism: Bacteroidota bacterium; assembly: GCA_026224775.1. Lineage (GTDB taxonomy): Bacteria > Bacteroidota > Bacteroidia > Sphingobacteriales > Sphingobacteriaceae > Mucilaginibacter. The sequence continues at coordinate 315,009 of JAMFRP010000026.1, read as the reverse complement.
GGAAGGAGCCTTTAGTAACCTCGCTAATAGTGATACGTTCAGGATCAACTGTTAATTTGCTTTTACCCGAACCAAAAACAATACATAAAGTGATTAATACAACAAGCGCCGTAATACCGGTTATAAGCATAATGCGCTTACTGTTCCACTTCTTTTTTTCTATAATTCTATCCACGGTTATAATATATTTTACTATTGCTAATACAATCACATGCCACAAATTAAGATACTGTATTACAGTACATTACAAGCAAAATATCAAAACAGACCGTACGCTATTGTTACAGCAAGTGTTCGGTTATGATACAGTGTAATTTAAGCAAAATATGTAAAAAAGCTGTTTTACAGGTATTTGGATTTGGCGCAGGCTTTTTGCTTGTTTGGCATAAGATGATAAGCTCCTATATTTATAGCAATAGTTAACGCTACTTATTATTTGCATTTAAAAAAATGAAAAGCTAATTTGAGCATAACTATTCATAAGAATACACGACCTAACATTCGCGAAGCAAACAAAAGAAAATGATTTTAAAAAAAGCTACCATATTAATTGTTGATGACGATACAGATGTGTTAACAGCTGTTAAACTGTTGCTCAAAACCGAAGCGCAGGAAATCATCACTGAAAAAAATCCGGAAAACTTGAATTCGCTGTTACAGCGTAATCAGATTGATTTGGTTTTGCTGGATATGAACTTTAACAGCGCCATTAATACCGGCAACGAAGGCCTATACTGGCTTAGAAAGGTTAAAGAGTGGAAGCCTAACGTTTGCGTGATTATGATTACCGCTTATGGTGATATTGATCTGGCAGTACGTTCATTAAAAGAAGGTGCCAACGATTTTGTGGTTAAACCATGGCATAATGAAAAGCTGATTGAGACTATTAAAGATCTTCTTGATAAAAAAGAAGGATCGACCCCAAAAAAGGCTACAGGTAAAAGCTCAACAGGCGATACATCTATATTGGGTGAATCTGACGTAATGCAGGATATTTTTCATAAGGTAAATAAGATAGCCCCTACTGATGCGAATATTTTGTTGTTAGGTGAAAATGGCACTGGTAAGGACTTAATGGCAAAAGCGATTCATGAGCGATCATTACGGGCTGATAAACCTTTTGTTAAGGTTGATGTTGGCGCGCTTACAGATACGTTGTTTGAGAGTGAGCTATTCGGCCATAAAAAAGGCGCGTTTACAGATGCGCGTGAAGATAGAACAGGCCGTTTTGAGGATGCCCAGGGTGGAACTTTGTTTTTAGATGAAATTGGTAATATCACCCTACAGCAACAAGCAAAATTGCTGACTGTACTACAAAACAGGCAGGTAACCCGTTTAGGGACTAACAAGGCTGTTGATATTGACATCCGACTGATATGTGCTACCAATTTACCGCTAAGCGAACTGGCTAATGAAAATCGCTTCCGAAAAGATTTAATATACCGCATAAATACGGTGGAGATAAATATGCCGCCATTACGCCGCCGCAGCGAGGATATTGTGATTTTGGCTAAGCACTTTGCCAAATTATACGCTACCAAATACCTGAAACCAGCAATGGATTTTGAACCGGCAGCTTTACAAAAGCTCAGGATGTATAACTACCCCGGTAATGTGCGTGAGTTACAATATACTATTGAGCGTGCTGTAATTATGGCCGATGACCATATTATGCGCGCCGATGACCTGATATTTTCGATATTAGAAAGTCCTTCAGATAATTCTACTATCGACATGGATAATGTGCCTTTAAGTACGATGGAAAAGAATGCTATTTTAAAGGTGATTGAAAAACACAGCGGCAATATTACCCGCGCCGCCAAAGAACTTGGCTTAACGCGTACCGCGCTATACCGCAGATTAAGCAAATATGATATTTAAACGCTACGAATGGCGGCTGTTGCTGCGGGTACTTTTCTTGTTTGTTACCCTAATGGCCACATCGTTTATTGTTGTTAACGGTTCAACTTGGTATTTGTATTTAGCTATAACTGTTCCCCTACTTGTTTACGAGGTATTGGATTTGATTCAATTCCAGAAAAAGGCCCAGGATGAAGTTAACCAATTTGTTGAATCGATCCAATATCGTGATTTCTCGCGCCACTTTGATGTGCGGAGGGCGCCCGCAGAGTTGAAACCGCTTCGCGAGGGATTTAACGATATCAACTCCACATTTAAAAATATCAGTCGCGAACGGGAAACGCAATACCAATACCTGCAAAAGATATTAGAGCTGGTGGATACCGGCATCCTGTCATACGAAATAGAAACAGGTGAAACGGGTTGGATAAACGAAGCTTTTAAAAAGCTGCTTGGCGTACCCTATTTAAAAACCATTAATTCACTCGAAAAAAGGGAACCTGAACTTTATCGTGAAATATCGACAATTAAACCCGGCGACAGCAAGCTGGTTAGCATGACCCGTAACCAGCAGTTGGTTAAAATACTCATCACCGCCAGTGTTTTGCGTAGCGATGGTAAAGTATCAAAATTGGTTGCCTTTCAAAACGTAAGCGAGGCTTTGGACGAGACGGAATCAAAGGCCTGGCAAAAGCTTTTGAATGTAATGACGCATGAGATTATGAACTCGGTAGCACCGATCTCATCATTAGCTGATACCTTAAAGAACCGTTTGCAAAGTCCGGAAATTGCCAATAGCCCCGTGAGTGTACATTTAGAGGATTTGGAATTAGGTATAGACACCATTAAGCGCCGAAGCGAGGGTTTACTCAAATTTACAGAGAGTTATCGCAGTCTGAATAAAATTACCAAGCTCGATCTGACAAAAATATTGGTGCGCAACATGTTTGAAGATTTAAACAGCCTGATGCGCCCAACATTGGAGAAAAAGAATATTGAATTAGAAATCATCCTCCGCGACCCTACCCTCGCCATTGAAGCAGATATTAACCTGATTGAACAAGTGCTGATAAACTTAGTAGTAAATGCTATTGAAGCGGTAAAAGATCGCGAAGCACCAAACATCATCCTTTCGGCCGAGATTCAAAACAATAAGACTTTGGTTAAAGTAACCGATAACGGCTTAGGTATGCCGCCAGAATTATTGGATAAAATATTTATCCCATTCTTCAGTACCCGCAAAACCGGCAGCGGTATTGGTTTAAGCTTGTGTAAGCAGATAATGTTGCTGCATAAAGGAAACATACAAGTGCAAAGCTCTGAAGGCGTGGGATCATCTTTTGTGATGCAGTTTCCAAATTAGCACATAAATTTACTCTTTTGTGGATGCCTAATAAAAACATATTTGCTATTTCTGGCAGTCTAAGATCAGGCTCATCTAATCATAATATTTTACGCTTTTTAGGCGGATTAATGCCGGCTGAAGTTGATTATGCCATTTATGAAGATTTAGCGCAAATCCCGCCATTTGAACCTGGATTGGATAACGAGTCCCCCCCACAAACTGTGATTGATTTTCGCAATAAAATAACAAACGCTGATATTGTAATCATCTGTACGCCTGAGTATGCTTTCGGTGTACCCGGTCAGCTAAAAAACGCACTCGACTGGACAGTATCAAGCAGTACTTTGGTCGATAAACAGGTGGTATTGATTACCGCTGCATCTGTTGGTGATAGCGCGCATGCGTCTTTATTAAAAACACTGGGAGCTTTATCTGCCAATGTAATTGCTGATCTGTTAGTGCCATTCATCAGGGCAAAGATTGATAGCGACGGCCATATTATTAACGATGATTTGAAGGTCGGTTTAGGTGTAGTGCTGGATACTATATTAAAATAGTACAGGCAATCATATATATCTGTGATTGCCTGTAAAATCAACTTTAATATTTACCTCCTCGCATTCAGCATTGCAAATGCATCAGCAGGCGATTTTAGGTAAGCCTCATGAAACTGAGCAGTAAAACCAACATGAATTTCAAAGGTATTTGCTTCAAATGCCTGTAAAAATTCTTCGGCAACCTGTTGCGGCGGGATGCCATTGCTACCACCAATTTCGGCAGAGAAGTCGGTATCAACTAATGGTGGCATCAACTCAAAAACTTTAACATTTGATGTTTTTTCTAAACCAAACCTTAGCGCTTGGGTGTAAGAATGGAGAGCAGCTTTACTTGCAGAATAAGTAGGCACATCATGCGATGGTGCTATTGCCAATACGGATGTAACGTTTACAATAGCAGCTTCGGGTTGAGCTTTAAGCGCAGGCAATAACTTGTCAATTAAACGAATAATGGATAAATAGTTGGTGTCTATCTCCGCACCTGCATTTTCAAAGGCTGGTGCATTATCCAATTCATACATAAAAGCCTGTCCTGCATTGTTTATCACAACACTCAGGTTAGGATAATTTTGTTGCAGATAAGCAACCAACTTATTTACATCATCTGCTTTAGTAACGTCAGTAGCAAAATAACTTACGTTGGTTAATTTGGCGGCAGCTTCTTTTAGCTTGGCTTCTGTTCTACCTGTGATGATTACCTGATTGTTTTTTTCGCTTAATAATTTCGCGATAGCGAAACCAATACCCGATCCTCCGCCGGTTATTAGTATAGTTTTATTGGTGATATTCATTTTATGTTGTTGTTAATATAACTGCACAATATTAAAACATAAAATATACCGATTGGTATATTTTATGTCAAATTTTTTAAATTTTCATTTCGCTTATTATTGATTCCACCGTAATCATAATTTTATCCAAACAAGCCTGACTATTAGTTACTTTGCTTATCATGATACCACCTTCAACCAAAGCTATTATTGACAAAGCAATACGCGAATGATCCAAGCCTTGTTTAAATTCTCCTGCATCAACACCTGCCTGTATCAGGTCCTGTACACTCCTTTTCCATTTTAAGATGGCTTTGGCTGCGCGATCTTTTAATAAGCTATTGGTATCATCAGCCTCAACAGCGGTATTTAATATGGGGCAGCCCCCTATCGGGAAACTACCGCGGGTAAACTGATCATATACCTGAGCATAAACCATCAATTTATCATGATAGGTTTTAGCCGATTGAATGCGTTGCTGAATTAAGCCCGTAACTTTGGCGTAATTATGATCAAACACTGCAAGCGCCACATCTTCTTTGTTTCCAAAATTGCCATAAATACTGCCCTTGGTTAAACCTGTGGCTTCGGTAAGATCGGACATGGAAGTACCTGCATATCCTTTAGTGTTAAATATGCCGGCTGTAGTTTCAATAATGAACTGGCGTGTGCGGTCGGCCTTTGACAGTTTATTTTCCATATACAAATATACCAATTGGTATTATAAAACAAACAGTAAAGCCTCTTAATAAATTAAGAGGCTTCATACTTATCTTTTTTTATGCTCCGGCTTATGGGCGCTGTTTCTGTTTGATGTTACATCAGAGCGTTGTCCGCCCGAGTTGCCAATGCCTTGCTCTCTAAGTCGCTCGTTTTGATTAGTAAACGCACGATCAAATGTTGGTTTACCCTGCTCATTTCTGTTGTTTTTTGAATCCTGTGCTTTCATAATAAATACATTTTAATTGTATACCTGTTATAGCGCAACAATTGTACCGTAACATAAAAAAGGCCTCAGTAAAATGCTAAGGCCTCGTTTATTATAAACGTATTATATTAATTATTGAGCCGGTGTATTTGGGTCTTTACCTATCAAGGTCATAAACTGATCTAGCTTAGGGGTAATGATAATTTCTGTACGCCTGTTTACCGATCTACCACCTGGTGTGCTGTTATCAGCAATTGGGTTGTATTCGCCACGTCCGCCTGCAGTTAATCGTTTAGGATCAACACCATAGGTATTTTGTAAGGCCTGCACTACTGATGATGCACGTAAATCACTTAAATCCCAATTATTACGAATGTTAGGCTGTGAAATAGGTACATTATCTGTATTACCTTCAACCAGCACATCATAGGTAGCATAATCATTGATGATCTTGGCTATTTTACTCAAAGTTTCACCTGCCTGAGGCAAAATGTCATAGCTTCCTGATTTATAAAGCATATTATCAGCCAATGAGATATAAACTACGCCTTTAAGCACTTTTATATCTACATCTTTAACTTCATCTGGTGATAATGAGCGGGTTAAATTATTAGTAAGTACCATATTAAGCGAGTCGCTCTTATTTTTCAAATTAACTAAATGCTGAATGTATCTGCTTGATGCACTGATCTGGTCGGCTAATTTTGCAATATTCACATTGCCTTGGTTGTTGCCTGCTAAACATTGGCTCAATGCGCTCTGCAAAGCGGCGGCATTTGCTTTTGCAGCCTCAATTTGTTCTTCTAAGCTAGTAACACGGCTTCTGGAACCCGACAGTTCCTGTTGTGTAACCTGGTAACTTTGCATCAGGTTGCGGTTTGTATCTTGTAACCTGTTGTAATTGGTTTGTAGTTCAGTATATTTTTTGTTGCTGACACAACTCTGGGTTAACGCTGCTACAACAACAAGCAGTAACGGTAACATTATTTTAATTTTCATAATTGTATTTGTTAACGACTAATCATAAACCATTTATGATCAACAGAGCTACAACAATTCAAAAATTGTAATGTTTAATATATTTATATAACCTATAACTATTAAAATTCCCTTCAAATAATATATTTGCCTAAATTTTATATAAACCCCATGAGCGACTTAAACAACACGGTAAAACACAATAGTTATTTTGAAGGCACAGTACAAAGCCTTGGCCTGGATACTGAAAAAGGACATGCAACAGTAGGCGTAATGAAAAAAGGAACCTACCAATTCTCAACATCTACCGTTGAAACTATCATAGTTGTTTCGGGTATAATGAATATTAAACTGGCCGATAGCGAATGGACCAAGTATGGTGAGCAAGAAAAGTTTGAGGTAGCTGCTAATTCAAAGTTTGATATTGTGTGCGATACAGATGTTGCTTACATCTGTTATTACGCCTAAACACTAACTAAAATTAACATGGAAGGTGTGTAATTCATTATCCATTGAATAGCATATCTTCCATTTATAACGGTTGCAAATATTTTTCACGATAGCTAAACCCAAGCCTGTACCTTCTGACTTATTACTTTTCTGGAAACGCTCAAAAATGGTATCGGTATTCATTATTTGTGGCAGACCATTGTTTTTGAATACAAGCTTATCTTCGGTTAATGTAATAATTAGTTTACCGCCGATTAGGTTATGCCTTATCGCATTACTAAATAAATTATTCAATAATATATCAATCAGGTACTTACTTGCTGTAATCTCTTTAGGTGACAGTTCTACTTCCAGCTCAATTTTTTTATTGGTAATAAGCTCGTTAAATTGCTTTATTTTATCCTCAACCAAGGTTTTCAAGTTAAAGGTGTCAATATCATCAATCAGATTGTTTTCAATTTTAACCAGCAGTAATAATGATTGGTTAAGCCTTGCTAATTTATTGGTAGCCGCGTAAATATCATTAATCTGCGTATACTGTTCCGGCTTTAATGTTTCATCCTGAATAAGCATATCCAACTTTGAAGTAATTACAGCCAAAGGTGTTTGCATCTCGTGCGATGCATTATCAGTATATTGTTTAAGATTTTGGAAATCACTTTTTACGTTTGATGACATGGTAAGCACCGCCGTATTTAACTCATTAAACTCATCAACTTTAGTGTTAATTAGTTCAAGGTTCCGATCATCTGAGATGTTAAATGATTTTATTTCGATCAGCGTTTTATAGAATGGTTTCCACAAACCATTTAAAATAAAACGATTGGTTAAAAACAGTATAAATACCAATACAACCATTAAGCCTATGGTAATTAAGCTTATGAATTGTATAAGGTATTCAGTTGCTTCCCTGGATTCAGTAATTACAACTTCATAATGCTGGTTACCTAGTGAGACAAGCCCCGATACCGCCCGGCCTGGTTGACTCTCATCTTCTTTGGGATTAACATACGTGGTATCAAAATACCTAACCGGCAATTCAATTTTATTGGTTTTTATAAATACAGTTATATCCTCATCAAAATCCAATTGTTTAGGTAGATGATGATTGGTGTTGATATAAGCTGTTACTTCTTCAATTTCTTCACCCAAATCATTATCAAGTTGGGTTCTGGCAATGTAATTTATGGTGAAAAAATAAATTATGCTCCCAATAATCAATACAGTTACCGCGATAATTATACTGGCCCTGGTGTACTGTTCCGAAAGTTTCATTCTGCTAAAAATTTGTAGCCTATACCATAAACTGATTTTAGGTAATCTTTACAACCGGCATCTAAAATTTTCTTTCTCAAATTTTTAACGTGCGTATAAATAAAATCGAAGTTATTATGCATATCCATTTCATCGCCCCATAAATGCTCAGCAATAGCATTCTTAGCAATTACTTTTCCTTTGTTGGCAATAAAATATAATAGCATATCATATTCTTTGCGGGTTAAAACAATTGGGGATCCCTTTATAGATACAACCCTGCCCGGCAAATCAATATTGATTTCGTTAAAAACCAGCACGTTGCTACCATTGGTGGTTTTTCGTCTATAAACAGATGTTACCCTTGCTTTAAGCTCAGATAAGTGAAAGGGTTTAGTCAGATAATCATCGGCGCCAATATTCAGTCCCCTGATTTTATCATCCAAAGAGTTACGTGCTGAAATAATCAACACCGCTTCGTCTTTCTTATTTTTTTTCAGAAAATCCAACACAGCGAAGCCATCTCCATCAGGTAAGCCAATATCTAACAAAACACAATCATAATCATAATTGGATAGCTTATATATGGCATCGGCAAGCGTGTAACAGCTTTCACAAACATTACCATCATTAAAATATGACATAATGTTTTCACGAAGCCCCTGCTCGTCTTCTATTACAAGTAGTTTCAATTGATATTTTTTAAACAAATATAGCATTCGAAATTAGTAGAAATTCTGAAGTCCTCCTTTGTTTCGATGGATTGATCTAAGGCCCGGCAGCTTTTTTATGAGTAATTAAGCTATGATCAATATTTTTCCAGCAAATAGTTTATATACAGGTAGCATACTAAAGGTATTACCATTGCTTTTGTATACCTATTATATCTGCAACAGCGCCTTATAAATCCCCACATAAAAACAATGAGGTAAGTGCAATTAGGGGGATTGTATAGTTCTTTTGTCTTGAGCCATCTTTTGAATTTATAATTGGAATCAGGATTTAAAGATGGAAGAATTGGTTGAAATACCGAAACTCAATGATCGGGAATTGTCATTTTTACCGGGGCTTTATCGGTGGTCTTCTTTTTAATAGTAATTATTACCAATGGTATGCATAAGGCGTTTAAAATTGACAATAGCAAAAATGCATCCATATAACTCATTAAAAAGGTTTGCCTTACAACAGTTGCTTCCAGTGCGCCAAGTGCCTGCTGCACCGCCCGAAGATAATTTGCACCATGTGCCATAAAATTGGCAATAAAGCCTTGCATACGCTGGTGGGTAACACTATCGCTTGCAGTAATGTGCGTTATTAGAGATGTTCGATTGTTTGCTGCGCGATGAGCGATATAGGTATTAATTAAAGCTATACCAAAAGACCCGCCCATTTGCCGCATCATATTATTTAATGCTGCCCCCTGCGGAATGTCAGATGGTTTAAGCTCTGACACCGCTAACGCTGTTAGGGGTACAATAAGTAATGCCGCACCTACCCCACGGAATAGTAAAGGGATGAAAAAATAAGCGCCGCCGGTTTCGAGGTTCGAACCTGACATCATAAAACCGAATATGGCCGAGAATAAAAAGCCTAAAATGATAAGATATTGAGGCCGCAGACCGCTTTGCAGCATTTTACCTAAAAACGGTGATATCATTGCAGCCATTAGCGTTCCCGGCAATAACATAGTTCCGGTTTGAAAAGCAGAATAACCAATAATACGCTGTGCATATAGCGGAAAGACGAATACCGCGCTGAATAAACCAAAACCTAATACAAAGGTCATGATGGCTGATATGGATAAAGTGGTACTTTTTAATACTCGCAAGTTTATAACCGGAAATTCAATATTCAACTCCCACCAAATCAGGAAGCTTAAACATAATGTAGCAACAATACTCAAAACGATGATATACCCGGCAGAAAACCAATCGTCGGTTTGCCCACGTTCCAATATAACCTGTAACGATCCTATCCCGACCGCTAATAACCCAATGCCCAGCCAGTCTATTCGCCGCTTATCAACGGATCGTTTTGTAGGTTTAAGATAGATGTATGATAATATCGCCGCCATCATCCCGATAGGAATGTTTACATAAAATATCCACTGCCAGCTCAGGTTATCTACAATATATCCACCCAAAACTGGGCCGATAGATGGGCCGATAATGATTCCAAGACTAAAAATCCCGCTGGCAGTACCTCGCTCTTTAACCGGGAACGTTTCAAATAGAATAGATTGTGAGGTAGATAACAGCGCGCCGCCGCCAATCCCCTGGAAAAATCGGAATGCTACCAACTCCCACAAATTATGCGAGAACCCGCACATGGCTGATGCTAAGGTAAATAAAAGGATAGAGCCGATATAATATTGTTTTCTGCCGATCTTCTCAGCCAAAAAGCTGGTCATGGGTATAATAATCACATTGGCTATGGCATAAGAAGTAATCACCCAGGCGGTATCCTCCAGCGAGGCTCCTAAATTACCACTCATGGTGTTTATGGAAACATTCACAATAGTTGTATCAATCAGCTCAATTATTGTTGAGGTGATAATTGTAACTACGATGATCCATTTTCTAAAACCTGTTTCCATATAAGTTTGTTAAGCTATTTGTTATTAAGTGATAACAATTGTAACTTCGTGACAAAGTTATATAATAACTTGTAGCCTAATTCCGTTAATTGTCATGTAATTACAATTTTTCAATGGAAGGAAAAAAGATTAGCACAGCAGATGTAAACATCTTAATGGATGTTGACTTTTTGGTATCTGTAATTGTTGCCATTGGCGAAGTGGCTAATATTACAGGTGTACCGCAAAGAAAGATTCGCTATTGGGATGAAAAAGGGATAATTGAACCTGTAGATAAAACATCTACCTATCGACAATATGATTATTTGAACATTAAGAAGATTGTTTTAATACAGGAACTTTTGGATGAAGGTTATACGCTTGATGTATCGGCCAAGAAAGTTAATGAACGTTGCTCTAAAATTGAGGAAGTGTTTGAGCGGATAAAAAACAAGAAGTAAATAATACTTACCAAACCTAATACCACGGTGGCAGTTTTTTTAAATCTTGACTATATATTTGGGTAATATCCCTATCGGTGTATACAGGAATTCGCAATATGCAGCTTATATTAGTTTCCAGGCTGTCAGAAGTTAACTCGTGATCAAACCTCGGGTTCGTACCTGAAAGGAATTTTACCTCTTTAGTATTATCAATAAAGCTGAACATTATATTTACTATCCCCACAAAACGTCTGTCAGTCCCGGCGATATAACGTAAATAAACCGGCGTTGGGTCATATACGTATTTGTAGGCATTGGCAGGATCAGGCATATCACGGCCAAATTCTTTTTTCACCAATTCAATATCATGTGCCTTGATCTGTTCTATCGAATCAAACTGCCTGAATGTTATATATAAGTCTGAATCATAAAGTGCGAAAACAGCTTTACCCTCATCTTCTTCATCGTCGGTATACAGTCGCCGATATAGAATATAATGTGCACCGGCCTGCCTTTCACGATCGTAATTAAAGGTAATTTCAACAAACAGGTGGTCGGTTTTTGTATAGACCTTAAGTGTTCTGTCCATAATTGTAATAAGGTTAAATATTCTCCCTAAGGTAATGGTTTATTTTATTTATCACACCTGCCGGATATACGTTAAAAATGGGACAAAATCTTTCCGAAGATTTTGTCCCATTAAAAAACATCTAATTCATTTTATTATATCAACGGTTCATTTTTTTTCCATCGAGATCAGGAAGGAATGCAGTTAATATTCCAATTAACGGTAGGAAAGCGCATATTTTAAAAACCAGGGTAATACTGGTCATATCTGCTAGTTTACCCAAAACAGCAGATCCCAGCCCGCCCATACCAAAGGCAAGTCCAAAAAACAAACCGGATATCAGCCCGAGCTTCCCGGGTACTAATTCCGTGGCATAAACCAGTATTGCAGAGAATGCAGATGAAATAATCAAGCCAATTGTAACGGACAAAACACCCGTCCAGAATAAAGAAGCATAAGGCAATAATAAAGTGAATGGAGCCACCCCTAATATAGATATCCAGATGACATACTTACGGCCAAAACGATCTCCCAATGGGCCACCGATAAGTGTACCCAAGGCCACTGCACCTAAAAATGCGAACAAGTAAATCTGTGATTGCTGAATAGAAACATGAAATTTATCGATCAAAAAAAAAGTATAATAGCTTGTAATACTGGCCAGATAAAAGTATTTGGAGAAAATAAGTACCATAAGAATACTCAGTGAAAGAATTACTTTTTTGCGGGAAAGATTATGATAAAACTCCTCTTTTGCCACTTTTTTATTCATTGCCGTGCTGTTTAAATGCCCTTGGTACCACTGGGCTATCCGGAACAATACAGCTATTCCGATGAGTGCGATCAAGCAAAACCAAATGACATTAGATTGCCCATACGGAATAACGATTAACGCGGCGAGTAAAGGCCCAATGGCACTTCCCGCATTTCCGCCTAATTGAAAAATTGACTGTGCCAATCCCCTTTTACCACCGGATGCCAAATGCGCAACCCTGGAAGATTCCGGGTGAAATATGGATGACCCTATCCCAATCAAAGCCACGGATAATAAGATGTAAAAAAAACTTGATGCCTGTGAGGCCGCAAGGAGCCCGATCAATGTAAAGCCCATGCCGACAGTCAGCGAATAAGGGCGGGGCTTACGGTCGGTATAAAATCCGACAAAAGGTTGTAAAATAGAGGCGGTGATTTGGTAGGTAAATGTAATAAAACCAATTTGAGTAAAACTCAAATGGTAACGGTCCTTAATCAAAGGGTAGATAGATGGGATCACCGATTGCAGCATATCATTAATCAGATGCGCAAAGCTGATGGTGAAAAGAATTGAAAATACAGTTTGCTGCGCAAGCTGTTTGGATTCGGTAGTAAAAGTAGCAGATTTAGTTTCCATAATGGGTAAAATAAATAATAAACATCATAACATCAGACGAATTAATTGATAAAAAATTATTGATAAACACGGCCAATAATTTTGGCGGCAGTATTCCATGCCTGCCTGGAATCACAAGCGATAATATCGGCTAGTAATCGTTCATGCGAATCCTGGGTTTCTATAAATATTTGCGTGTCAGGGTAAATACTCAGGAACCATTTTCGCAAGTGGATTGCAGTTGCTTTATACAAATCGAACAATATCTCACTTTTAGCGGCTTCCGCTATCGCGATATGGAATTGTATATCTGCCTCGATACAAGCTTCTATTAAATTGTCAATACCTGCTTGTTTTCTGACTGCAAGATGCTTTTTGAGGACAACAATATCCATTTCTGAACGATTGATTGCCGCTTTCTCCGCTATTTTCATTTCTAATAACTGTCGAACTTCATCCAGCTCCTGAAAATTGGCACGATTGATCCGGTGATCCAGCGACTCGCCAATACCCTCCGTTTGCTCAACAAAAGTCCCCGCCCCCTGTTGAATACGCAGCAACCCCGATTGAACCAAGCGCTTGGTAGCCTCCCTGATAGTAGAACGCCCTACCCCAAAGCTTTTCATTAACTCCGGTTCTGTGGGCAATTTTTCACCAAGCTTGTAATAGCCCGAGGATATTTGCTCCTTTAGCTTATCCGCGATTACTTCAGCAAGCGATTGCTTTACTATTAAATTATTCATAATGATTATAACATCAGATGAATTCAAAAGTAATGTTTATTTTAATAAAAAAGAATTTATTTAAAATCATTTTCAGGCTCACACAGCGTTTAAGGTCAATAATTCTTAATTTTATTATAAATGAACATTCCGGTGAATGATAATTGCCTGGTTAATCTTTTGATTGTGGATAAACTTTTAAATGAAATAAGATCATGTGTGGTTTGTGCAAACTATTTGCCTAACCCACCAAGACCTGTAGTACGGGCCAGTGCCCAATCTAAAATTGTTATAATAGGTCAGGCACCGGGGCAAAAGGTTCAGAACAGTGGGATCCCGTGGGATGATCAGAGTGGAAACGAGTTGAGAAGATGGCTTGGTGTTAATAAGGATCAATTTTACAACGATCAGTTATTTGCCTTGATACCGATGGGTTTCTGTTACCCGGGCAAAGGCATATCCGGCGATTTGCCGCCACGCCCGGAATGTGCACCGCTATGGCATCGGCAATTGTTAAGCAATATGCCCGAAGTTAAATTAATCATACTCATTGGGCAGTACGCGCAAAACTATTACCTGAAAGATTTAAAAAAAGTCACATTAACAGAGACTGTAAAAAGTTTCAATGATTATTTACCAACCTACTTGCCGCTTGTACACCCATCTCCTCGTAACAAAATATGGCAAAAAAAGAATCCCTGGTTTGAGTTAACAACGGTGCCTCAATTGCAGCAAATGATAAATGAGATTATTTCAACGCCTGAAATTTAATGAGCTTTAGTTCTACATGCCCATAGTTTTTATTTTATAATATGATTTGTAGGCGACAAGCCGTTTTAGTAAGTCACTACTCGCTTTTACTATTTGAGCTGCCTCTACCTCACCAGCGGGCATAATGATATAGCCATAAGGCCCTTTCTTATCTCCTAAAATAGTATTATCCGGGTTACCTATAAATGGGCCATGGTCTGGGTCGGCACCAATATCGGTGTTATTCATATAAGGAGCATAAAACATATAATGAGGCATGCTCATGGTCATTATCTTATTACTAGTCGGGTCGCCTGGATATCCGCGCATAACCGGTTCCAACATGTACGATATTCCGGGCCTTAATGGAGCCTTGTATATACCTTTCCTGATCCGGCCTATCACTATGTCTTTAATTTGCTTCGCTGTAAATTTCCCTGACGCGCGCATGGCTGCCACATCCTGGTAAACAGGAAAAATCGCTTTACCACCTGCTGCATCGAAGCTAATGGGCATTGTATAATCGTTCCTGAACTCTCCCCACTCCCACTCCATTCTGGAAATAAAACAGATAAATCCATTCGTTCCCTTTTTATCCATATAATAGCCTTTTGCAGGATCTAATAAATAAACGGTAGCCCCCTCACGCAAATGGGGAGGCAATGCGCTTAATGCATAGTCCCGTTCCAGGCTTACCGGTATTTTTTCAAGTTTCGAATCCACCGTTTTTTGACCAAAACCTTTAATGGACAACAAGGAAACCATCAATAAAACGACAAGGAAGAAAAAGAACTTCTGACTTTTCTTTGGCAAACTGATTGAATTATTCATGATTATAGGATTATGCTAACAGACTGTTATACAGTAAAGTTATCACATTATAATAAGGAAAAAAAAAGACGATTTAAGGGATTATACAACCACAGTTAGTCAACGGTAGCAATTGCAGTGTCGCGCATCGATCGATATTCGGCCTTGGATAGGTATTATCACAGGATCAATACAAACAAAAAACGCCCCTCATTTTCATGAAAGACGGGGTAAATGATGGGGCTTAAGACCTTCGTATTTTACTGGCTTTAAGTATGAAATAAGTACCTTTTTTACTGGTTTCAGCATCTGAATAGCTTTAAAAATGTGTCCCGATTGTGTCCCGAAGTTATGCTTTATGATGGCTTTTAGATTCCAATTCATTTAGCCTGAGCGTCAGTTGCTGATTCTCTTGCAATAACCTGTAGAGGGTTTTTTCCATAGAAGTAATTTTAGCGCTTTGCATCATTTGAATATCCTGAAGGCTGTTAATATCAACCAACATAGATTTCTTTTCTGTGGCATTAACGGTTATTTTCCCTACACCATCAAAAAACCAACTATAATTCATGTCGTATTTTTTGTGCAAGTACCTTGGAACTTCATTTGGGATGTAATGCGTGCCGTTTTCATATTTGCTTACCATAGCTATACTAATATTCAGTTCCACGGCAAGATCGGGTTGGGTTTTATCCAGGGTTTTGCGGAAAAACTTCAGGCGCTGGCCATGCTCATTATCATTTATCTTCCCCGGCACCCTGCTTGATTTCCATGAAGGGTTATCTTGTGGTTTTGTTAATGCCATTTTATTCTCATCTTTCAATTTATATCAAGGTTTCGATTTTACTAAAAGGCAATACTGTTCGCACGCTCCATAATTCTTTGATGATATTCCGCGGGATTTCTTCTTCCTCATAAAATGTGTTGTGCGATACAATTTTTAGCATGTCGGATGTTGCCCCCTGCTTAATATATTTTATAATTTGAGCCTGCTCGGTTTCTATAGCATAGATATAGCCCATAGGAAACCATTCGTTTAAATCCATGCGCTTAATTCCGATCCAGTCCCCGTCGTTAATTCTATCGGCCATACTATCACCTTTGGCCCGGATAATAGCATCACAACCATTAACTTCAGGAATGGATAGATAGCCCACCGGAAAATGATTATCCCGATTCTCAATTAGGCTGGTCATAATTCCAGCAGAAAATTCGACGTCGTAGATAGGCACCTGATTAGATTTTACCTCCTTCATCTCCCTCATTCTATATTCCGTTTCGGGTTCACCTAACTTTTTATCACGGTTGTTATTATGTTCACTGTTTATAATATTATTTACAGACGCTATAAACATATCACCCTCTCCAGATTCGAGCCATTTCCTGTTTATTTTTAAGTTATCTTCCAACTGAACCAATATACCATACGTTATATTTCGTGCACCAGTTTCGATTTGAGAAATCTGACTTTGTTTCACCTGAGCCTTAACGGCCATTTCAGACTGGCTCAATCGAAGCTTTTTACGCACTTCAATAAATCTTTCTTGAATTTTATTCACTTGATTTACAGTTAACTATAACTTATTTTATAACTTTTGTTATTTAATGCCATGAATTATAACATACGTTATATATATTTGTCATAACAAGTTTGATATATCAAACATAATTAATCAGAATGGCAATCACAACTATAATTAAGTTAAAACCAGAGGTAATAGAGGCTGTCAAAAAAGGGCTTTATGTAAAGAACAGGCTGCAATTTGAATTGAAGATTAGCTATCTGACATTACAGCGCTGGTTGAATGCAAATGATGATAAACTAACCCGTGCACAAGTTTTACAGATCCTCAGCGAGGAGCTTAATATATCTAAAGAAGAACTTTTAACTGAGTAATGCAATGTCGATGCATATAGCCTACATATCAAGCCCTAATAATGCAGAGAAGCCCAAACGCTTAACCGCACAGCAAAAGCTACATATGAAAGCGATACAATATTGCCCGAAGCAACGGCTTTATGAGCAGAGAAAAGTTGATAAGATGTTCGCACCTGAAATGGCAGAACTGGAAGCATTAGAGAAAAAGTATTTAAACAAATAATATAAACACAATAATGATGCACACATTAAAAGACATTTTAACCAGGATGGAGGGCTTTCAGCTAGCCATTGCACTTATCGAACTGGCAGTTACGATTGTAATTGCTTCAATCATCATCAAAAGAGTGGTTTTGAATATAAGCTACTTTATTCGCTTGGGCGCAAAACGCTTATTAAAAAAATAAGTTATGGAACGCAACCGCTTTAAATCTGAAATTTCAGCAGAACAAGCTGCTGAGAATAGGGCTAACCTGATGGATGCATTGGCATCATTTGGAATACTAATCGGTTTTATAGCAGTTGTCATAAAGCTGCTTTGCTAAACAAATACGCTAACAGAAAGCAAAATCATCTCAAAACACCTAATTAATTATATATCAATGACTAATAATAAAGTATTGTACCCGGTGCATTTGAGCAGCGACGGATTTTTTAATTCTTCATCCGGTTTACTGATCAGCTTACATGATCCGGAACCCGATATGTTCACTTTACCGGATATAGCAACTGGATTATCGAATATAGCACGGTTTGGGGGACAAACTTCAAACTTCCATTCTGTTGCATTACATACTCTTTTGGTTTGGCATTTGGCACCAATACCTCTTAAGCCTGTTGCGCTTTTACACGATACGCCCGAAGCATATCTCGGAGACGTGATAAAGCCACTTAAAGTAATCCTTGCGCCTTTGTATGGCCCGATTGAAGAGAAGTTTGGCAGAATCATTTTTAATAAATATGGAGTTGATTATAACCTTTTAGAGCTGATTAAACCATATGATTTGAATGCCCTGACCATTGAGCATGCCCATCATCATAAAAAGGCAAGCAAATTTTTAAAACTATTCCAGGAGATAAGGAACGAGCGTGGCGGTGCGCCTATAAGAGAGATGCTATTGACTTTACTTAAAGAAGAGTTTGGACAATATGACTAACTATTTCGCCAAAAACATCAAGATACTTCGGAAACAAAAGGAATTAACGCAGGAAAAAGTAGCTGATGACTTAATAATTAAACGCGGCACCTGGGGCTCATATGAGGAAGGTCGTGGCGAACCACATTATAACCGATTAATTGCAATTGCTAAATATTTTGAGATAACCATTGACAACCTGCTAACAAAAGAATTGTAATGAAAGCATTTGTTACCGCATCGGAAGTGATGATAAAAGAACTGGAGCAATTGCAACCTTTTCAAAAGTTTGAGGCAACAATAACAAAGGAATCAGGCGGGAGTAAAACCTGGTTTAAATTTAACTAAAGCTACATAGGGATAGGAGCATGATGGTATGCGATAGCTTGAACTACCATCCGGGAGCAATGGCAAACCGGGAAGTGAAAAGTTAGCTGAAAAACGGCGGTTCGATTCCGCTCTATTCCGCAACCGGCCGATCTGGCTGGGAGTTGTGATAAGGTTTAGGTTGAACCTGGTGGCGCGCGATGTAAAGCCGGGTTTATTAACAATTAAAAATCAAAACGCAAATGACAAACTTATTCGGAGAACAGGAACCAAGCTTGGTAATACCGCTTAAAAACCGGTCGGGAAGTTTTAATATAAATCCATGCATTGCAGTGTTTGGTGCTGGGCCGGATAGCAGCAAGTGTAAAGCTTGCAAGCATTTACTTTCGAAGGGTAACGGCTCAAAGAACTTTTATAAATGCGATCTGCGAACTATTACGAATGGCCCTGCAACTGATCACAAGGCTAATTGGCCTACCTGCGCCAAGTTTGACAAGATTGCTACGGATGGTGGAATGGAAGTGAATAACGATCACATGAGCCAGATAAGACAATTGCTTTTGGATGGCAAGCGCCTTACCGTGCAAAGTGTATTAAAAATTGTAGGTACGCAGGAATTAAGAACCTACATCCCTATCCTGCGCAAACATCATGGATTAGACATCAATACTGTTTGGGTGGTTAAAAATGAGAAGCGGTTCAAAGAATACTTTTTAAGGTCATCTAATTAACCCCAAAACACATGAAATTTATTGTACAAAAGTCTGCTGAGAAACATTAAGCATAACGAAGGTTGGTAACACCATTGCAAAACTATTGAATAAGCAGTTTATTACCTATTGATAAACCCAAATACATCTAATTAATTATACCAAATGCCGAGAAAGAGATATTTAAAACCTAGCTTTTTTAAGAATGAAGATCTGGCTGAATTACCACCATTGATACGAATATTCTTCCAGGGTTTATGGTGCTGGGCCGATCGGGAAGGACGGTTGGAAGACCGCCCAAAGCGTTTAAAATCTGAGCTGATGCCTTACGACAATTTAAACATAGAGACTGCTCTAAATAAGTTAGTAAGCAAAAATTTTGTAATCCGTTACAAGACACAAGTAAACGGCGAACAATTTGCCGCTATACAGATAATTAACTTCAAAAAGCATCAAGACGTACATGTTAACGAACAACTAAGTACCATACCTGCACCTGTTTTGCACGGTGCAAACACGGTGCAAGAACCGTGTAAAAATGGTGGTAGTACGCCCTTAAACTTAGAACTTAGAACTTCTACTTTAAACTTAGGAGATGTTGATGTTAATGTTAATAGGCGTACCGCGAAAATTGAGGAAGCCAATAGGGATGAAACAGCCAATATAGCGTTCCCTGAACACGCTTTTTTAACAGAAAAAGAAAAAAGCTCCGCGCAAAAAGAAAAGAAACCATTACCCAGTTTTGAGGAGGCGGCCGAAAAGGTATCAGAAACGGCCCATTGGTGGAATGTGATCCGGTTTCACCTGTCACCAGAATTGATATCGAGATATCCAGATATAAAGTTTGCCGATATCCTGGAAGAAGATAAAAAGCCGCTATACGACCAACGGGAAAAGCTTTTTGAGAAGTTTTATGCAACCAAAAAGGACAATTACGAGACCAGGATGCCGCCGTGGAAAGAAATAGCGGAAAACTTTTACTACTGGGTACCATCAGAACTAAATCGTGAAAAATTACAACAATTAAACAACCATGTCATCAGCAAAACCAAACATACCGGCTCTAACTTCGCCAAGCCTAACGCTGCCAACGGTAGAATCGAAAGAAATAACAGTGTTGAAAACCTCGCTCAAAAATCCGAAGACTTTTTACACCAGTATTTCGACGAAGAGCATAGCTGAAGCATTTGTAGCTAAAAGCCTTAACCTTGGAGGAATTACCAGGGCATTCGGAAATGATTTGGTCGTACGAGCATTGGTAAACATCATGGTTTCGGATGTAACACAATTTGTTAATGTAGGTAAAACCATGAATGCTGCTCAGGTTACAGAAACCGTAGGATTGATTGTAAAGCATTATACCCATCTGAAGCCGGAAGACTTTAAATTATGCTTTGAAGGTATTAAAACAGGCAAATATGGCCAATTGTACGATAGGTTTGATGGTCAAATTATCCTTCATTGCCTGAATGTGTATGATCAGGAACGGGACTTTGTGGCCGCGGAAATCAATTCTAATCAAAACGAAGAATTTAAGATGCATAGCAGCCAGCCATTGCTCCCTGAAAAGATATTACCTGATGATACCCGATATAATGAATCGTTTAAAACCAACATTGCCATACTGCGGGCCCAGCTGGTCCAAAACCAACAGGCAAGAGAAAAAACTAAAGCCGAAAATAATAAACCGGCAGAAAACGCAATCAATATCATGCACCAAAATTGGCTACAACAGTTTAGTGATCTGCGGATGATACAGCAGCTACCAGGTAAAGCAAGATTGGTTAGGAAATATGGTTTGATGAAAAATCCATTTACCGGTAAACTGCCAGCAATGGTGCCGCGCATGCTGGATATAAATACTTACCTGGATCATAAGCAATGGCAGTACCTGCTTGCTCAGCTACCTAAGAATGAACGAATGAATGAATATTTAACTAAATACACACGATAATTCATTAGCTCTCATTGCCGCGGCAGGGCTAGTAGTTTTTCGCGGTGTGCTTATTTTTTTGATGGAGCTAAAGGGGCTTCGCCGTTTTGTATTGAAAAAAAGAATCAAAACCTAAACGAAGCGACCTCATGAACACTTTTAAAAAACAATTAACAGATGAATAATTCAAGACAGAAAAAGCTTCATCCCGCAGGCAAAACACCATGACCCGCTTTTCCGTCTGGTCATTACGCGCATTTAAATTTGAATCTATTGATAAATTTATTTTCGTTTTTGGATAGTTTGTATATAATATGTTTATATTTGATCACAGTATATTTTCCCTCCGTGTTATTTAGGTTTAAAAATGGTTGAAAGTCCTGCAAGTGCCAGCTTAGCAGGCTTTCTTTTTTTAATTATTTTTCATTTTTAATAATTTAATTTGCGTTTTTGGATAGTTTGTATATATAATTTTTATATTTGTTTTCATATTCCTTTATCCGGAGTGTACCATTGTAGATTATTTAAGCAGCAAGACTGATTTGATAGTTAACTTTTTCAAGGTATTCAAGTGGGCTAACGCCGTTTACCTTAGCTGCAAAAGTAGCCACAACGATCGCTTCTGCGCTCATGGCCAAACTCTCAGCTTAGTGTTCTGCCAGGCGTTTGCCCTCATTATATAAATAAATTGGATAAATAAACATATTATAATGCAAGTATCAGCGAAAATATTGAATAAGGCCCTTAACTGGAGCGCGCAGCTTAAGGTTAGGGTTGGTACGGTGGTGACCGGGCCCGATGGTAATACGTATATTAATACCAGCGGTGTTAATAGTGTAGTTACTAATACTACTAATTGGCAATTGATTGCCCTTGCTACTGCTACGCCGGCTATTAATTTGACAGCTTCGGCAATAGCTGGTGCTGATCCAAATTTTTATGTGAGTTTAAGTGCATATTCAGTACCGGCTTTTCCTAAAAGTATTAGCGCGTATGTGGATAGCGCTGGAACTGGTGCTTACGTATTGGTGTCGCCATTGCAATATGATCCGGTTAATAAGATTTTGAGTGGATTAGATAGTCCGACGGATTTTCCTAGTCAGCAGATTATGATTATGGTTGGTTAAAAGTAAAATTGCCGATCGATAACTTTATGTTGGTATCGTTACCCGCTAATGGGCTCCTTTTGAATATTGGTTACCTGAATGGTATAACACACACACCTTACCCTCTGGAGAGGGGATTTTGATTTGCTTAATTTAATTTGAATGGATATAGCTTTAGTTAATTCGTTGTATGATGCTGGGACTTTGTCGGCGCTGTACCGGGCGGGACTTGTTGGTATGAAGGTGTTTACGTATAGGGAGATTTACTTATGGGTACATGAACAGGTTGATGCCAGGGAAATTACATTGAGTGAGGCTGTAGTTGAGGCGGAAAAGAAATTTGATAAGGACGATCGTACCATCTGGCGGGCACTGGGTTCCTTTACTGTCAAATCTTTGACAGTACACGCATAATTTATTTCGTTTTTGGATAATTTGTATAATTAATATTTTAAGTTTGTTTACATGTACTAACCTTTATCGGGAAAGGTTTATGGCGATGAGAATCAAGATAAAAAAACAGCCCCTTAACGGGAGGTAAAACATAAATTATGAAATATAAAGTATTGCCTATTGCTTTGTTGTTAAAGAACAACGTTAAGGCTAAATCAGGAGCTATTGTTACTGCTGACCAGTTAACGGATACCCCGGCAAATCTGATTGAAAATGGACTTATTGCTGAAGTACCGGAAACTACTGCCGATGATAACCAGAGTGCTGAGCAGCAAGCTGCTGATGCACAAAAGGCGGTTGATGTGGCGACTGAAAGATTGAATACTGCACAGGGTGCTTTAGAGTCTTTTAAAACAGCTAATCCTAAGGCTATCGAGGTTGAATTAAAGCCATTGGTTGAGGCGATTACAGCTGCTACCACTACTTTAACTGAAGCGCAAACAGCTTTGGCAGCAATTTTACCTGCTAAAAAAGCTCCGGCTGGAAAATAATGTCGGCAAGGGCACTTTTACAGGAAGCGATATTTATGGCTTAGTATTTAGTAGCCAAACTGGGTGTAGAACATACTCTTATCCTTCTCTCTGATGAGAGGATTGAGAATTGAAAATTAAAGATGGCGGCAGTAATAACGGAAATAATACCAGCATCGGGGTTTGAACAGGTGAGGGATGCGATTGGAGCGCTACTTACAATAGAGCTTACCAATCAGCAAACGTTGCAACCGTTTACAGATCCGGTAAATGTTTACCAGGAACGGTTGACGCCCTTTGATCCTACAACGGAAGTCGTAATTGTGAATGTGAATTTTGGGCGCGCAGAGTATAACCAATGGACGCAACAGGATAGACAGGGTAAAACGAACTTTTACATCCATGTATATTCGACAGGACTATCGAGCGAGGATATTGCAACGGGTAGTTTAGACGCAGGTAAACGGTTACATCACTTTTTGGCGATGTGTGCCTATATACTGAGCAGCCCTAAAACGAAAGATTTGGGTTTTGCGCCGGGTATAATTGGAGGTAGTTATGTTGAGAAGATAAATACGAATCACTTTCAGGGAAAAGCAAATGTAAATTACGAGCGGCATGGTGTACTTACTTTTACGGTAAGAATACAGGAGAGCCAGCAATTGTTCCCGACCAGCAGTTTGTTTGGTATTGACACCAATGTTACACTGGATGAGACGGATAAAGGATATGTATACACGTTGAATACACCTCAATAGTTTAGAGGAGCGAAGAGCGGAAATAATTTAATAAAGATACCAGGTTACCATATGTCTACGGGTTAGACTGAGTGAAATTAATACGCAAGAAAGCGGGGTGGTACCCAGGGGTATTATTACTCCGATTAGGCTTAGTATGGCGACCGAGCCGGGAGCCATGGCCGGAGGCTAGTTCCCTTCGCGCCAGCCTCGCGGAAAAGAATATAATTAAGATTCGAGAATCAAGGTTCAAGGAATGAAGGATGAAGACGGAAGACGGAAAATCAAAAATTCAAGAATCTTGATTCTTGAATCAAGACTGGGTGTAGAACATACCCTACCCTTCTATTAGAGAGGGGATTAAAAAAGAAATTAAAAAATTAACATAAAAATATGAGTAGTATATCGACAGCCATTGGATTACAAAGGATGAGCCGCGTGAGCGGTTACCAGTTGAATAAAGGCTCTTTCAGCAATGAAACGCCTAACCTGCCGCAGATAGTGGCAATGTTTGGGGAGGCGAATGTTGCCAACCAGAGTAGTATTACTACACAGGCATTACAAATCACCTCGGCAGCGCAAGCGGGTCAGGTTTATGGCTATGGTAGCCCCATTCACCAGATGTCGCGGATACTATTCCCGATTAGCGGGAACGGAATTGGCGGTATACCTGTTTTTGTAATGCCGCAGCTGAGTGCTGAAGGCGCTTCGCAAACGGTAATTGAATGGACGATAACCGGAACTGCTACCGCAAATGCTACGCATACTTTTGTTATCAATGGCCGTTATAACCTTGATTACCAGACTTATAGTTTCGCGGTTGCCATTGGTGATACGCCAACAGCAATAGCTACCAAAGCAGCTAACGCTATAAATGCAGTGTTGGGCGCGCCTGTTGCGGTTACTACCGCTGCCGGTGTTGTAACCTTTACCACTGTTTGGGCAGGTGCTACATCAACCAATATTAATATTTCGATTGACAATGGTGGTAACGCTGCCGGTGTTACTTACGCTCAGACACTCAGTACCCCAGGTGCAGGCGCAGTGGCTTTGACTGCTACTTTAGCACAATTTGAAAGCACCTGGTATACGACTGTTTTAAACCCGTACGGTGATAGCGGAACATTAGCTGAACTGGAAGAATTTAACGGTGTGCCAGATAACTTAAACCCTACCGGGCAATATGCCGGTGATGTGTTTACGCCTTTTATGGCATTTTTTGGCAGTACAGTATCAGATGTTGCCGACTTCACTGCTATTACGAACGCTTCGGCAAGAATTAGTCAGGTGACAAATGTTTTATGCCCTGCACCGGGTTCGGAAGGTATGAACTGGGAAGCTGCAGCCAATGTGGTTACTTTGTTTTGCCCTACAATGCAGAATACACCGCAGCTTGATGTTAACGCGCAAAGTTACCCGGATATGCCGGTACCATCAACCAATACTATCGGTGATATGGCATCATATAACAACCGGGATTTATTGGTACAGGCTGGATGTTCGACAGTAACACTGGTTAACGGTGCTTACCAAATACAAGACCTGGTTACTACTTATCACCCGGCGGGCGAAGTTCCGTTGCAATTTAACTATTGCCGTAACCTTAACCTGGACTGGAATATTAAAGATGGTTACAGCATTTTACAGGCACTTTATGTGAATGATAAAGTGATAGTGGCTGATAACCAGGTTACAACTGCTGCGAATGCGATTAAGCCATCACAGTGGAAAGCGGTAGTTTATGATTACTTCGATAACCAGGCGCAGGCAGCATTGATCAATGACCCTGCATTTAGCAAGTCATCATTGAGTGTGCAGGTGTCAAGTACCAATCCAAACAGATTTGAGACCGCATTTAGCTATAAGCGTACGGGTATTGCAAGGATTGAGAGCACTACAGCAACAGCGGGATTTTAGGTAGCAAGTATTTAGTATCAAGTATCAATATAAAAAACGACATTAAAATTAAAAAAATATGGGTTATATAGGCGGTGATTTTACAGAGGTGACTTGCATGCACCCACTTGGCAGCTTTCGTTATGCGCCAAAATCAAATGAGGCTTTTACGCCTGATAAAGGTGGTTTGCGTTCGAATGATGAAGCTAATAGCGTAACTGGCGGCGGGGTAAATATTGTTACAATAAACAATAAGCGCTGGAGCATTGAAGGATCAATAGCGGTAGATTTTGTATCGGATAACGAGATGGGAACTTTGAACGCAATGGCGGGACATCCCCAAGATGGCGTATGGACGTTTAGCCATATCTCAGGTGCCATATGGAAAGGAACCGGCAGACCGGTTGGCGAAATTACCCCAGACACTAATACTGCTTCAGTAAAGCTGAAAGTATCCGGTGGTGGGCTACTGGAACTGATCTCTTAATTAAATTAAAATCTAATAATTTATGAAAATAACAAATGAAGTTAAGGTAGCCGAGGAGGTAGCCATTGAAGAGTTAAAAGTATTTGCTGAATATCATTTGGAGAAAACCATTAACGATGAAAAACTTAATGAGGATTATCCGGATGTTTTAGAAGCGATAAAATTAGGCTTGTTAACTTTTGATGATGAACAGGTACCTACCTATACTTTAAAAAAGTCTATTATGACCGATAACGGAAGTTTGGCCTTAGATAAAATTACGTTTGTGACCAGGATCCGCTCGAGTGAGAAAGAAAAACTTGCAAAGGGTATTGATTTAAAGAATGACAGCTTTAAATTGATTAATAAGCTTAAAGCCCATTTAACAGGGCAGCCCGTTGCTATGCTTGATAAGTTTCCGAGCAAATTTGATGAACGTGTCATCGATCAACTGAGTTCGGTTTTTATGTAGACTGGTTACAGGATTATGGCGGCGTAATTAAAACACTTTGCCGATCATACCCGTGGGCCAGTCCGACCTATGTAGATCTCATGTATTGCGACAACAAAGATCATTTTGGCCTGATATACTGGTACAATGATGTTTTGGAGCAACATGAGGAGCAAAAAAGTAATTATACCTAAAAATAAATGGCTGCCACTTTAACTATTCCTCCCATATTTACCGCGTTCGACAAGTTTTCGGGCGTGCTGGATAAAATGGGCGACAGCCTGGATAAGTTTCAGAGTAAAATTATTCCCATAGTTACCGCGTTCGACAACTTTTCGGGCGTGCTGGATAAAATGGGGAACAGTCTAGATAAGGTTCAGAGTAAAACTCAGAAATATTATGCTGACCTGAACAAATCGGCAGGCAATGTAAGTCCGAATGCGAAGCATATCGGGGCATCGGCATTAAGTGCCGGTAATACAATTGCAGAACCATTGATTCACGCTGCTAAAGCGGCGAGGAATGTAAGTCCGAATGCTAAGCAGACCGGGGCATCGGCATCAAGTGCCGGTAATACAATTGCAGGCCCATTGCTTTCTGCTGCTAAAGCGGCTGAAGACTTTGAGCTTCAGATGACTAAGGTTGGTACTATTACAGCTGCATTGAAGAGTGTTGGGGGACCTGTATCGGAAGCTTATACTGAGATTACCGATTCTATTACCGCATTGCTTAAACCAAGCAAGGATATGCAAAAGGTATTTCAACAGTTGAGTAGTAAGGATGGGAACGACCTGATCAAAAAACTTGTCGGGATGGTACCGGCATTTGAAGGTGTAAATAAAGCCACTACTAAGTTAGGCTTAAGCGGCGCCAAGGCTTTAGGAGGAAAACAAGGATCTGCGGGCGCATCGCCTTTCACTGGCACAGCTAATAAAAAGTTCAAACAGCAAGCTAATAATGGTGGTGGGCAAGCTATGTTGGGTACATCTAATTCGCAATTTAAGCTATCGAGTAATAATGTCCAGGCTTTTGCGACAACGGTTGGTAATATATTGCCGCCGGTATTGTCAAAACTGAGTGGGGATTTAACGCCAATAGTTAATAAAATGCTCGATTGGACGAACGCAAATCCTCAACTAAGCTCATTCATTTCAAAAGCAGCAACGTATGTTGGTGATTTTTCGAATATAACATCTACATTAACAGGTGTTGTGGACACTGTTAAGGATGCCATTCAGTTATGGGATGCAGCTATGGGTGCCTTGAATCTTATTATGGATGCGAACCCCGTTGGATTGATTATAATAGGTATAGCAGCCTTAATTGGCTTAGTATACGAAGTTACCAAACATTGGCATCAGTGGGGTGCGGCGGTGAGTGTAATTATGGGTCCGTTGGGGCTGGTGATTTCGCTGGTTATGACTTTTGTAAAATATTGGGACAAGATCAAAAATGCTTTTTCATCAGGTGGAATTGTGGCCGGTATTAAAATGATTGGTGTTGCCATTGCTGACTCTGTACTTTATCCGCTGGAGCAGATGCTGCGCATCTTATCAAAAATACCGGGTTTAGGATTTTTAAACGGCGCAGCAAATGGCATATTAAAATTTAGGCAAAATATTGGTGCTGATGTTTCGGACGATCCGGCGGCAGGAAAATCAAAGCCTGCTCTGCCCCCTCCACCACACGCAACCCCAAAAGTAAATAGCGGAACTCATCCAACCACACCGGCAAAAGTGGAGGTTACCTTTAATGACCCGAAAGGCCATGTTAAGCATATTAACGCGAAAAATCTTAAACACCATAATGTTAAAGTTACGCATACTCACGGGCAGCATTAATGCTTAAGAATAATATAAAAGACGATATAAAGAACGCTTTGGAGCGTACAGACTTTGCCACTAATGGCAGCAATATAGAAATGGTTTACCAGATATACGTGGGTAGTACAGAGAAGAAAAGCATTGGTGTGCTGATTGTGGAACTGAGTGGCGTGTTGAAGAAATAACCCCCTCTAAATCTCCCCCGGTTGGGGAGACTTTAAAAAGAATATGGTAGGAAATGATCTTTCGATTTATGAGACTGGTAACGGTGGGGATCTTGCGGTTTTAAGCAATGACCTGGCGCTGGGCGATGTGCTTTTGCAAACGGCTTATGTTTCGATGTTCGGTGGTAATGTGGAAGCTGATACCCTGGGTAATGAGCCCACAGATGAGATCAGGTTGGATTGGTGGGGTAATAGCTTGCTTTTTCCGAATGGATCTCCCCAACAATTTAACAGTCAGACCGAAAGGGCACTTAAAAATAACCCGCTGACCAGTAATGGCCGTGTGGCTATACAATTGGCTGCGCAGAATGACCTGGCAAACCTGAGCAATTTTGCAACGGTAAGCGTAACGGTAAATATTTTGAGTACGAACAGCGTGCAAATAGTGGTGCAGCTTACACAAAATGATAGTATGCAATCGCAAACGTTGGCTGTACTTTGGGATAACCTGAAGCAGACGGCGATTATACAGGAAGTGATTTAGAATAGTACTTAGTAGCTAGTATCAATAGCTAAACATGGTGCAGAATATACCCCAACCTCTATGGAGAGGGGATTTGAAGATTTGGAGATAAAAAATAATGGCAAAACCAATACCAACGCTCGTAGAACTATATAGCCGGATATCGGCAGACCTGATTAATAAGTTGGGTTTGGTGTTGCCTGCCGGGCAATTAAAAACTGTTTTGGATGCGGTGGCCTCTAACCTTGCCGGGGAGTTAAAATTGCTTTACTTATACCAGGTTGATATACAGAATGAGCTTTTCCCTGACACGGCAACTCCTGCTTCGCAGGGAGGGCAGTTGAACCGTTGGGGGCAATTGTTTTTGAAGCGGCAGCCCTACCCTGCTACTGATGGTTATTATACCGCATCGGTTACAGGATCAGCAGGTGCAACATTACCCGCACAGCTGACATTTAAATCAAATGCAGACAGTAATGCACCCGGTTTTTTGTATATATTGGATACAGGGTATACGCTTACCGGCAGTGGTGATGTGATCACACTTAGGGCCTTAAATGCTGGTGAAGATTATTTACTGAATGTAAATGATAATCTTACAGCTACACAGCCTCTTTTAAATGCGAGTCAGCAGGTTACTATAACAGCAGTTACTACGCAGCCTACTGAGGCGGAAAGCATTCCGCTATATCAACAGCAAATTATCGCAGCAATAAGATTACAGGCACAGGGAGGCGCAGATACAGATTACCGGTTATGGTCGGCGGATGCGGCGGGTGTACAGCAAGTTTATCCGCAGGTAAAAAACGGTGATGCCGGAGTGGTGCAGGTTTTTGTGGAAGCGACGCCAGTAGACAGTACCGATGGCAATGGTACGCCTAGCGCGGCTTTACTGGCAGCTGTAGAGGCTGTGCTAATGTTTTCGCCGGATACTACTTTGGATACAAACTATCGTGGCAGACGACCTACTCAGGCTATTTTGGAGGTTGACCCGGTAATTACCATCCCGGTTGATTTACAGATCACAGGCTTGCAAACTAGCAATGCCACGGTGCAGGGAACGATACAAACCAACCTGATAGCTTTTTTACAAACGGTGAGACCTTATATCCCCGCGTGTGATCTATCAACCGATCGTAATGATACATTGACGAACGTTAAGGCGCAGAGTGTGGTAAGTGATACAATTGGTAATGCGAATACATTTAACGCCTTCCAGCTATTAGTTGATGGTGTGGTGACTAACAGTTACCAATTTGCGGAGGGTAATATTCCTTATTTAAGAAATGTAACATATAATTAATGTACCAGGTAACAGACGATAGTACGGTTCATGGGTTGAATACCCCACATGGGTATAATACGCCGCATAAGTTTCCGTCGGTAACGAGTACTGAAGGTGATCTACTGAAGTTAAACCTACAGCTTTACCCGACAGGACGCGTATGGTATCTACCTGAGAATAGTAATTTCAGGGCATTGCACCAGGCTGTTAACCTATCGTTTTTACGGGCCATTAATGATTGCTATGGAATTGTTGACAGTACGCTGCCAGACAATGCCAATTTTGATGACAGTGATTGTATTGTGGGCGAATATCGTTATGGTATTGTACCCTCTGATGGGGAAAGTATAGCTATGCGGATGACTGCTATTGCGCAGGCCATGGCTTTCCCTGAAAATATTTTATACCGGCAGGGTCCTTTGTACCTGCAGGCGCAATTACAGGCTGCCGGGTTTAATGTGCAAGTAGTAGAGAATATCTTTTATAACACTGATGGCACCCATTATTATAAAACGCCTGCTGATATCTTAGGCGAGCAGCCAGACGCTACCGAGCATGGCGGCACAACGCAACATGGCGGTGGTACACAACACGGTGGTGGAAATTACCAGGTGATAGCTAATAGTGATCAACCGGAGAATTTTGATGTCGGCGGTAATTTATGGGCCACATTTTTTATTATGGGTACTACGGGCGGCAACGCATTGGTACCGGCAGCTAGGGAGCAACAGTTCAGGCAATTGGTGCTTAAACTAAAACCGGCGCATTTGGTGGCTTATATTTTTGTGCAGTATGCGTGATTTAGTAGTAAATATTTAGTAGCAAGACA
Source organism: Bacteroidota bacterium (assembly GCA_026224775.1). Lineage (GTDB taxonomy): Bacteria > Bacteroidota > Bacteroidia > Sphingobacteriales > Sphingobacteriaceae > Mucilaginibacter. The sequence continues at coordinate 283,442 of JAMFRP010000026.1, read as the reverse complement.
GAATGAAAAGAAGATTTGTGACTAATTGTTTGGGCATTGGATTGAATATGTTCTTCCCGGAGTATGTTACGCGCTGGGTGAACCCGATGGAATTGGTGAATAAGAATTTGAGTTTAAAGAAAAAATAAGATATGGCCACGAATAAGCTTAACGCGCCGAATATTGATAGTTCCGATTTGATTAATTTTCCTGACGGAAGAATTAAAGATAATGATGGCACCGGTGATGGCACCGGTGTAAACCGGCTGATCTATAGTGATCTTCATGAGTTTTTCGCTTACCTGATGCGGGCAGCAGCTTTGCAGTATAATGGCTTGCCAGAGTCCGTTGGTAATGGTTACCAGCTAATACAGGCGCTGATGAACTTCGCGGTAAAGAATGATTATATCGCAGCCTTAAATGCCACAACTGTAATTATTGGCGGTGTTAATACCAATGTACTAAGCGTCGGGTTAAAGTTATCTACCTTAAATGTAAATGAGTCGGTGGTTTGTTTGGCTGCGGCTGATTTTAATAATGCCATTACACTGATCGCCGGTTCAGAGTCGGGAATTTATCAAACTATTACTGTTCCGAGCAATTATAAAGCGGGAGATTATCTGCAATTGATTGTTACGGGTGGTGGTATTACGCTGATCCGACTGGCGAATGCACTTAATTTGCAAGAAATATGCACCGAGCTTGGATTTTTACAAGCGGCTACAGGGGCTGAGGAGTTAGCCGGTACGAGTGATACTGTAGCCACTACACCTTATACCAATCAACTTGCCTTTACTAACCGATTAAACGGCAGCGGGAGCGGCACATATCTGGTAACGCCAACCAATAATGGTTTGATGTCGGCAGCTGATAAAACCACACTGAACAGTTTAAATAACCCGGTTAAAAACGTGGGTTGGTTTAGTGGCGTGGATGTGAATGGTGGTACTATTGGAGGGGCCGGCTACGTTGTTCATGGCGATATTGCCTCGGCAGTATTGCTAAGTAAAGGAACAAATACTGATAGCGTTATTTTAGTAACATTTAATAATGCAATGCCCGGTAGTTACTTTGTGCGTAGCATGATAGAGTCGCAGAGTAGTATTATAAGTACGGATGATGGAATAAGATGCCCAGTGTTTGCATATCTAAGTCCGACATCGTTTAAATTCGCAATCTCTGAAGTTGCTCCCGGAAATCAGAGTTTGAAGATTCATATTGAGGTGGTAGCGATTTCGTAATATGGATCAAGTAGCAGGATTTGGTATAGAAACACACCCCTACTCCTCTCGAGAAGGGATTTTGAAAAAAAGAATTTGAATAAAGATAAATAATAGATGAGAACCGTAAAGCAATTACCTGCGGGTACACCAATAGAGACTGATTTCACTAAGTTCCCCGATAGTACGGTTGTTAATGAAACTGATCTGCCGAATAGCGGCACGCCCGTTGTACGGGAAATTTACGGTGATATATTAACTAATATCTATAAATTATTACGCATTACCGGCATTACCGCCAATGGTAATGAGGATAATGAGTTGAACGGTTATCAGCTGGTAACTGCGCTGCAAAACTTACCAAATGCATTAAATGATATTGAGCAGCAGCTTAATTTGATAGGCACGCAATTTACCGTGGGGCTTAACTTATCGTTATTGCCGGCCAATTATTTTTTGTTATGCAGATCAGTTGAAAGTATTGTTGATGGTGTAATCTACACCTTTGCAGGCAGTGATAATAATCCATATCCTTTTACAGCTGTTACACCTTTTAGTAGCGGGGATGAGGTATTACTGATTATTAATCCGTCAGGCGTTCGAGCCTATAGCCTGAGCGCCATTGGCAGTGAGGAAAGTGCGGACGAGGTTTTTACACCATTCGGTATTCCGCTTGCTTTTAATGACAGCGCCAAAGTTTATTATCAGAGTGAAGGAACGTTATTCAGCGATCTGCCGGAATCATATGATCTGCAAGCGCCTATTCGTATTTTAGAAAGCAACGGTACCACTATCGTTTATGAAATGATGATTATTGGTGGTTTTGTAGTTTGCCTCACATTTAACCCGACCGCCGTAAGTTATAAGATATATAAATATGCGTTAAACAATTTAACAACGCCAATACTCATGACCTTATCCGGATCGGCATTTGCTATTGGGACGGATTATCAGCCATTTATTTACACCGATGGCGTAAAGCTTTACATCAGCAATAATACCGGTAATAATACCGATGATTATGCTTTTGATATTTATACGATGAATTTATCCGCCGGAACGCTGACTTATTCAGGAACAGTATCACTAGATACAGGATTTGTGAAGACCACTAACGCGGTGATCAATAACAATAACCTTTATAATTATGTAAATGGAGTTTTGAATAAGTATAGCCTGGCAAATGGAGCATTGACCTATGTTAATACGTTCAGCGCTTTTGTTGGGGTGCTGTTTAAGTTAAATGATAATATTTATTACAGCAATGGTGAGATAGGGAAATTGTGGACGCTGAATTAGGCATCAAGTATTTCAACTTGACAAAAAACGAGAAATAATTTTCGTTTTTGGATAGTTTGTATTTATTATTTTTATCTTTAAAAAATATAAGTGATAAGTCTTAATATCAATACTGGCGCGATGGTTGTTTACAGCCGGAAGCTGTAACAATTAAGCAAATTGGCATTGCCTGGTGCAGTGAGGCAAACGCTTAACAGCGCTGCTCTGAATGTTAAGCAGAAAACTGCTAACAAAAACTTTATCCGGAGAAGCCCTGATTTTTTAAAACTTTTAGAGCGTTGAAATACATTCAAGGATAAAGATTCAAGAACCAAGATTAATCATAATAATAAATGAGCTGGTTAGACCGCATACAAAATACTGTTTTTACAATCATCACGGGTGATGGTAAAAGCTATACACCGTTGTGGAAAAGCGGGGAAACATCTAAGGAGTTTAACGAGGCTACTTACGAGTTCAATGGCCTGGATGGTGGTTTGGTGGCACGCAGGCGTGTAAAGGCAAGGCAGTTTCCTTTAACATTTTGGTTCACAGGTGCTGATAATATTGATCAGACGGATGCCTTTGATACTTCGGCTAATGATCAGCGTGCATGGACGGTAAGACATCCGTATTATGGTAACATTACAGGTCACCCTATCAGCATAAAAAGGAATGATAATGACTATAATGCCACAGAGGTCACTGTAGAATTCAGGGAAACGATATCGGGTAATCCTCCTGCACAGCAGATATCTATTGTGGATGAAGTTGCAGGAAATTACACGACATTAAGTTCAACATCTTCAGCTAATTACGCAGCAAAGGTAAATTTAAAACCGGTTGATGTTAATCAGATAACGAGTCTTTCGCAAAAAATAGATGCGCAGATATCGGCTGCGATGGATGCGGTTAATTACAATGCTTATGTGTTGGCTAAGAATTCGATATTTGATGATATTACCAACCTAATATTAGATCCGGTTGATGTTATCTCGGCTATGTATGCTTTTTTATCGATACCGTCGCAACTGGTAGCTGATGTAAGTATCCGACTTGAATTATTGAATGCTATTTACGGGAGTGTAAAAGGATTGTTGAGTATTTATTCAGCTAATAACAAAGCTTTTTTTGAATCAGCAGGTGCAGCTTGTATTGGTTCTGTTTGTAATACGCTGGTTAACCCGGCAGCTGGTGATTATTTAACCCGTGGAGATATTGCAACGGCTAATGACTCTTTAACGAGCTTGTATAATGATTACCTGGCTACGCTTGACAATGCTTATGTAAATATTACCGACCCAATTAATGGTTTTTCGGCAAGTCAGGAAACTCAAACTGGTGTACAGGAATTGGTGATAGAGACTATGGCTAACTTAAATGCTTTGGCCTTCGCGGCTAAGCAGCAGCGCATCATTTATACCGATAACGACACTAACCTCATCCTGCTTACCCATAAATATATGGGGTTGGATGTTGACGATGTTAATCTGGAGCAATTCAGACAATTGAATAATATCAGGAATAAATTATTATTCAATATACCAAAAGGAACACAGATTACCTATTTGGTGTAGGTGCGGGGATCGGTTTATCTGCATGCTCATTAACACACCCCTACCCCTCTGGAGAGGGGATTTTAAGATTTGGAGATAAAAAATGAAAGTAAAGGTTAACGGCTCATACTTCCTATATTTTAATGAATTCGCTATGACGTCGCATTTAGACGCGGTGGCATCTTCATTTACAATGCATGGATATTTCGATCCAACTAATCCTGCGCATAAGGCTTTATACAAACCACTCACCTACCCAATGGTGCAGTTTTATCATGATGATGATACCTTATTTTTTACCGGCAAGTTGGTTAACATTGATTTTACTTCAGACAGTGCGCCGCAGTTGGTCTCCTTATCCGGTTATAGTTTAGGTGGTGTTTTAGAGGATTGCACTATCCCATATGAAGCGTATCCTTTGCAAAGCGATAATCGTAGTTTAAAAGAAATCGCACAACGCCTGCTTGGTTATTTCGACCTTAGTTTAATAGTTTATGATAATGTTGCTGCGGTTTGCGACAAGGTCTATAAAAAAAGTGTAGCATCGCCTTCGGGCAGCGTAAAGGAGTATTTATCTAAACTTGCTGCACAACGAAACGTGATCATTTCGCATGATGTAAATGGCAACATTATCATGTTCAGGCCTGATATCCAAGCCAAACCCATAGGATGGTTTGACCCGACTAATATCACTGGTAGATCTACTTTAAAAGTAAATGGCCAGCAAATGCATAGTAGCGTTGGAAGCATTCGGCAACCCGGCAAAAAAGATGTTACAAAACCTACAAATGTTAATCCATTCGATGTTATTGATAATAATCTTGTAAAAGCTTACAGGCCTTATGTACATATTTTAACATCGGGTACTGAAACAGATACCGATGATGGCGCCAAGAACGCATTTGCTGCAGAGCTTAAAAATATACAGGTTGAATTTATGCTTGAGCATTGGGAAAACATTAATCCGGGTGATATTATCATGTTCAGCAATCCGGATCTGTATATCACACAGAAAGCCAGGATGATGGTTCTTAACACGACCAAAAGCGAAAGCAGTACTGCAAGAACGATGGCCATAACGGCCGTATTACCGGAAACTTTTACTGGAGACCAGCCCATAGATATATTTCAATGATCACTTTTAGCATTATCAAGAATACTTTAATAGACGCTGGATTACGTATAGTTACTATACTGGAATTTGGTATGAAGAGCGCGAATGAATGTGCTCCTTTCGGGGATGATAGTTGCCCATTACCTAATATGTCGGCCATATATGCCGACACATCAAATATTGACGACCCGATAATATTAGGTTATATGAATAACCAGCAGGAGGCGCAGCCGGGTGAAAAGCGATTATATAGCCTAATGTCTGACGGAACGCTTAGTTTTTACGCGTGGCTAAGAGCCGACGGCACGATGAGTTTAGGTGGTGAAGGAAACAACCTGGTGAGGTTTACACCACTACAATCCGGCATAAATGCAAAGGATCAGTTGATACAAACCGAATTGGAAAAAATAGCTACCGCAATTGGGGGCCTTGGAGGTGTTTATATACCGGGGATGATTGAAACGAATATTTCAGCAAGTGAAATAACAGAAATAAAATGTATATGAAAGATAATATCAGGTATTTAGTAGCAAGTGGCAAGATCGCATTACTAGTTGGCATGTTGCTGTTATTTGGTGGCGCAGTGCATGCTCAGGGTACATGGCTTGGGGTTACTGGTGCTGCGCAGTATAACTCAACAACTAATGCCTATCGGTGGAATTTTGGAGCGAATGGCTTGTTTTCACCTTATGATTTGTTTTTAAAGAAAACGGATAGCTTAAGCACCGTACCAGGTGACTATGTAACGCATAACTTTTTAAGCGCACAAAATTATTTAGATTCTGCAAATAATGGTCTAACTAGAAACGGGGCAGTCATTGGGTTAGGTGGATTATTGACATCTGATGTTGCCATTAATAACAATCATCATAATTTATTGCTTGGCAACAATACGCTCTCAAGTATTGGTTTAGGGGATAGTTATATCGGTTTAACTTCACAAGATGGTTCGTCGGATGCCTCGCAATTAGCTATTAGTCCTACTTATACTCAGCTTACAGTCGGAACCAACGGACTTGGGGCCTCTGAACTCACTATGTACAACAATAGCTTACAGTTAACAAGGAGTCTATTGACTGGTAGAGATCCTGCCGAAACACTTGCTTTAGGAGGCGGTACTCCTAATAATCAATATAACGACAATATAGTTATTGTAGATCAAATACACAATGTGGGCGTATTAGAAGATGCTGATTATTCTACAAATATATTACTTGATTCACTTGCTTTAACTACAACTAAGGCAGTAAAATTATTATTAAGCGGTTATGCACCTGCAACTGGTGGAACCAATTATATTCAAAATGGCACTAGCATAAATACACCACAAACGGCTCAATTTACTATTACAGGCGAGGGGTTTTTTACTAATCCTTCTAATACCGATTACGGAGTTGCTATCGCTGGTAAAAACTCGAGCACAAGTCAGGCTGAAATTGATATTTATAACGATAATATAGTATCAGCATATATTAGAAATAAAACATTTGGCTTTGCTGACTTTTCGAATATAACACCCGGTATATATGGCTGGACTATGGGATATAATACGGCTACGGGTTCAACAGATATTAATGGCCGCACTCATTTTAAAGATAGTGTAACTACCAATCAAGTCCCGGTTAACTCTTACGATGTAGTAAATAAAGCTTATTTAGACTCGAATTATGTTGCGAATAATTCTTTGGGCTTGCAAAGTGTTATGGCTGTTGGAGATACCTCGAACATACCAATGTACTTAAAAAGCCCAGGTGGTACATCAACTCAACCAATCTCGTTATTTGCTGTAAATACGTTCGGTGATTCTATAACAGCAGGAACGGGGGCTAGTATTCCCGCGAACGATTATATTTCATTATTATCCGAATTTACAGGATGGTCATTTAAAAACAATGCGGTTGGTTATAGCATGGTGCCCGACCAAGCTCCTTATGTTTTTGCTACTAATATATATAGTAATAGTATTTCTACGTTGATGCTTGGCACAAATGACCAGTATCATTATGGAATAGATTCAACTCGACTAGCAGTTTATAAAACAGGGCATGAAGCATTACTTGCTTATCTCGCTATTCCAGCCTCTCAAAAAATTTTAGGGGGTAGTCCCTCAGTTACATATACAGGATCATGGGCACCCGCAAGTTGGATAGGGATGTATACTCAGGCAAACGGGGCTACAGCAACATTTACTGTAACCGGTACATCTGTATTGATAGGAACAAAGCAAGGAGCAGCCTATACAGGTACATATAGTATTACAATTGATGGTACTAATGAAGGTACATTTAGTTCTGTATGTCCATCACTTAACACTATTTTAGGTAATACTTTTGGGCCTAAACTTCAAATTTTCTCAGGGTTATCTGATGGTGCACATACAGTTGTATTAACTAAACTGGATGCAAATCCATACTTGTTTTTTGATTGGGCAGCGGGTGTTGGAGGAAGTGGAGTAGCTGGTAGTAGTGTAGTTTATGTGAGTAATATTTACCACATGAGTGCAGCTGCTTATGCTTCATTAGGAGGCAGTTCTGCAAATACAGATAGTTATAATGCAGCAATTGCATCTAACGTATCTACCCTATCAGCATTAGGCTTACATGTAATTTTATCAGATTGTAGTACTCCAATGAATACCGCAACTGATTTAGCGCCTGAGGGATTACATCCAAATGATGCAGGTCACCAGGTAATAGCCACAGCATTTGAAGCTGTTGTTAACACTTCGCTGGGGGGATTATTTGTACATAATGATAATCTAAATTCTTCATCTACTTATAATAATGGGTTACTAACTACCATTAAGAACACAAATTCAGGACCTGCGGCAGCTGTTGGATTACAATTAGGAAATGACGCCAATCAAAGTGGATTCTTGCTTAGAACAAGTACCGGTTATACAAGTGGGTTAACTCCAAATACTTTTTATTTAATTAACTCAAATGATATAGCTTTCTCATTAAATGGCTCAGAGGCAATGCGTTTATCTGCATCTTCAGGTAATGCGACGATTGATAATAGTCTGAATGTTAATGGAACTTTTACTTCTCCTAATATATCAGGAATATTTAATACATCTAATAGTATTTATAATAATTCAGCTTTTATAGGCGTTTCAAAACCGCAAAACTTTACTGGTCGAGGTGTTTTTGTACTTGGTGCTGAAAATGGAGGTACTAACGGAGTAACAGCAGGAGCGCTTACTTCAAGTCAAGGAACTTTTATTACGGGTAGTGGGACTGCTATTACCCTAAGTTCAGGTTCTTTTGATGCTATAATTGGTGATTTAAATCTACCTAGTTATAATGGCAACTATACTGTATCTATAGGTTGGCATAATGGGTCAGGCCCAACACCAACAACATCAGGGGATTATAATACATTAATAGGCCCACAAATTTATACTCCGGCTACTGTAACAAACTCAACAGGGTTAGGTAATGGCGCTTTAATAACAGCTAGTAACCAAATGGTTTTTGGCAATACAAGTGTAACAGCTAATATTTTTAACGGAAGCATTACGACAACCGGTGCCGGTGTTTTTGGTTCACTTGGCTTAACTTCTACCCAAACTTCAGTAACAGGAAGTACAAGTGGTACTGCAAAATTCAGCGAACCATTTGCAGGCACATCTTATAAAAAGGTGGTGGTTTATTTATCCGCATTATCAGGCACGGCATCATATACTTTCCCAACTGCCTTTACCAACACGCCGGTAATAGTGACTACAAATGGCGTTGCATCAAGCGCGGTCACATCTCTATCAACAACTGCTATAACGGTAACAGGTGCTCCAACAACAGGCACAATATTATTAGAAGGCTATTAATAATTAACTAATCATATATCAAAAACAACAATGAAAAAAGCAATTTTAATCATCGGACTAGTGGCCATTACAACAATTTCGTTTGCTCAAACTAAAAAAACGCAATCATTACCAACGCAAACCAAATTAACGGATACAGCAAAATTAGCTATTCAGCAAGTTCCATATCTTGATATAAGGCTCAATAATGAGGCTGATGCAAAAGCAGTTTTGGAGGCGTTAACCGCCGGTTATAAATCAATGGTTGAGAGCGAAAATATTAGTGCTAAAGATTTCACACATGCTCAGCAAGCATATACTTATCTGTCAACCATAATATATAAAAAATGGCCGGATCTGATTCCAGAGCAAACAAAACAACAATAGGCGGCACAAGCACATGGTATTAAACTGGATGTATTTATGTGCCGGGGATGATTGAAACTAATATATCAGTAAGTGAAATAACAGAAATAAAATGTATATGAAAGATAGTATCAAGTATTTAGTAGCAAGTAGCAAGATCGGGTTCCTAATTTGCCTGTTCCTTTTAATTGGCGAGGTGGCCCATGCGCAGGAAACCTGGCTTGGGGTTACTGGTATTGCGCAGTATAATTCAACAACTAATGCTTATCGGTGGAATTTTGGAGCGAATGGCCTGTTTTCGCCTTATGATTTGTTTTTACAGAAAGCTGATAGCTCAAGTTATATACAAAACCAGGTCTTAACACCACAAATAGGCGGCTTCAACGTAGTTAACGGTATAGTAGAGACCCAATTAAATATTGGCGAAGGGGATGTAAATAATAGGTTATCTATCACACCCAATCAAATAAGTATGCGTGATTCACTTAACAATGTTGCATTCGCTATGAATGGGCTTGGGTTGAGTGTTTCTAACTATATAAGCGGAAGTGCATTCCAAGTGCTGTTAAACCCTACAGTGGTATCCATAGCAACAGGTAAGCCCTTAGTATTTGACGATGAAGCATCAATGAGTGCTGACCCGGTAAACCCATTAGATATTGCAACCAAACAATATGTAGATGGATTATTTAACTCTAGCGGGTCATCTACCTTAATTACCAGAGAAGTCCCAAGCGGGGTTCAGAACGGTATCAATGAGGTATTCATCTTAGCAAATACACCAAAACCAGGCAGTGAATCAGTATTTCTTAATGGAGTATTACAAGATGAAGGTGTAGGCGAAGATTATATAATTAGTGGAAGTACAATAACCTTCTTGAGCACTATTCAACCTACCGATAAAATAAGAGTTAATTATTCAATTATATAAGCTTATGAGCACCACACAACTTAATTTCAGCCAAATTCCGTCGAATGTAATTGATATTTTATATAGTAACTTAGTAGCTGCAATCAGTGCATCTACTTTAATTAAAGGTGAATATTATAGAATAACCGATTTTCAGACGGTTCATAATATTCCTAATGTATCTCCAATAGTAGTAAATACCGGACCAATTGAAGCTATAGTAGTTTATGCAGTAACTAATAATTCTATTTCATATGAGGCTAGATCAGAGTCTTTCCTAAATGACTTGATTTATTATACTACAGATAATACTTCAGTTCCCGGAGCTACCAAAGGAGTTATTTACAGAAGAATTGATACATATTATAATGTTGATGTATGTAATGACTTTAGAAATGTGCACTATAGAAGATGGAAATTTAATCCACCTGCTTTTAATGCAAGTTTAGCCTATAATCAACTAGATCCAGTATTAGGTGCTGATGGAGCTGTATATTATGTACTTATACCTGGTGGGTTTGCTGCAGGAACTGCAACTGCACCTTCAGCTACTAATGATAATTATGTTCAGGTCTATCCAAATAACAATCACTATACTGCATATGAGAATACACCTAATCCAGGTGGTTTAGCTTTCATTTCTAACAATAGAAATGTCTCACCTAACATTAGTTACTGTCCTCTAACTAGTACTACAGATTTCCTAGATAGTACTTTATTTCAAAACTATAATACGAATGGAGTAAGTTATACTAATATTAAATTCAAGGAATCAGGAGATCATTCTCAAACAGCTATCTTATTCGATCTTGTGGTTTATGCAGATGCTGGTTCTGAGGGGATGTATGATTGTGAATTTGGTTTTAATAATGACTCAGGGTACTCCATGGGAACTATAGTCCTTAATACAGGTTCATATATTGAACATATGAATCTACGTAACGGCCTTTATTATTCAGTAATTCAAGTTGCCCCATCTGGATGGATTTATGAGTTCGATAGTAATCAAGAGCTATATGGAGTAAACATAAATACTAGTTTAATGCAGCAGGTAACTGGAAGTTTTCAGTACTGTATGATAAGAAATACATTCTCTCATTACTTTTCTCAAAACATTACTTCTCAGTGCATATTTCCAAATTATGTAAAAGAGATATATGCTATAGGTGGATTAGGTAATCTTATATTTAATACAACTGCTGCATTTTATAATAATTCATTCCTTCAAAATTTCGGTCAGGAATGGTATAATGACAGTGGATATGATGGATCAGCTAGACAAGTAAATGTCACAGCCCCAATTATATATAAAACAGTATTAGGGAACTTCGCTGATCAGTATGGAGTATGGGCACCTTTATCACAGATGGTGGCTCAAATGAGTGGTAGACATATTTCTTACGCATATGAACCACCTGCAAGTAAGACTGTAATTGATATTACTACAGGTACCCCTACTGTAGTTACTTGGCAAATTAATTTAGTAGGTATAAATCTAACTGATATGGGCGGTACAGGTACATCTGCATTTCCGTACCCTACTACTCTCGAGTATATGACTTACTTTACTGCTCATGGGAATGATTTTCAAGTTCAGCAGAAAGATTTAATATCAGGTGTATGGACTCCTAATAATAATCCAACATATACCATTGATTCAGTTGACAAAAATAATAATGTAACTCAATGCACATTCCACCCTAATACTGCGACTGGAGTTACTGAAACTAGATTTATAATAGTATAGTTTACCAAATAAACAATAAATAAAAAACAATAATATGAAAAATTGGAAAACCACGCTTTTCGGGATTGGCTCGGCATTCGTCCTGGTATTAGTAACATTTTTAGTAAAACGCTCAGTTGACCCTGAAACAATGGCTATTGCTATTGGCTTGGTTGGTGTTGGTTGGTCGGCTAAAGATGCACCGATAGTAATTCAGAGCCTGGCGGATACTGCTTCTGAAATACCATTGCTTAAAACATCTACAGGTCAGCAGATTGTGGGATTAGGAGATTCAGTAATTGATTTAACATCAGCCACACATCCAACAAATGTATTGTTAAGTGATATCAAAACAGGTATTGATATTTTAAATCAAAATATAAGTTCAGCATCCGCAACTACAAATGATGCACCAGCTGAAGCGGAAGAAGTTGCTCCGGTTATAACTGAGCCTACTGATCTTGAAAAAGCACAAGTAGCATTACAGGCCGCTCAGGACTTGGTAAGCTCATTGACAATTGCTCCTCCTAAAGAATCCATTGCCGCATAATGGCTGACTTCGGCATCGCATTTAGAATAACCATCCTCGGGAATGAGGGTGGGTATAATCCCGGTATCGGCGAAAAGGAAACTTATCGTGGCATTGACCGTGGCGCGAATCCCGGATGGGCAGGCTGGAAAATTGTGGATGTATACAAAAGGGATAACCCCGGCGCATCGGTAGCTAAGCTGAATGTTTTGCTTTCGCAGAATAACGCGCTGCAACTTAATATTCAACAATTTTATAAAGAAGGATATTGGGATGTAGTAAACCTGGATAAAGCTATTGATCAGCAATTGGCCAATAACTTGTTTGATTGTTCGGTGAACCAGGGTGAAGGAATGGCGCGCAAATTTATGCAGCTGGCCTGTAACCAGGTAATGACCTATACGCACTCGGCTTTAAAGATGCTGGTTGTGGATAGGGTGATTGGCCCGGCTACGTTAGCGGCTTTTAACAGCCTGCCACCGGCAGATCTGATGCAGGAAATTAACGTTGAGCGGTTAAATAGCTATAAGCTTGATGCTGGCTGGAATGAATGGAACCACGTTTGGGAGAAACGATTATTGAATTACGTATAAAGCATACTTGAATGACTCAGATTGAAAATGAGCAAATTAAACAATTAACAAACCAGGTTGAAAATTTGAATTCATCGGTAGAACAGATAAAAACTGCTTTGCTGGGCAATGAATATAATAAGGATGGTGGACTTGTTGACCGACAAAAAGTTATTGAAATTAAATTGGCTGAGCATGAGGGCTGGATTCAAAAATTTAAATGGATTGGCACCATAGGAATTGGCGCTGCTGCCTTAATTGAATTTATATATCAATTCACCAATATCTTCTCTGCCATTTTTCCGCATCTAAAAAAGTAAGTAATAAAATTATTACACATTAAAAACAAAAAATCATGAGTCTTTTTTCTTGTTTAAGTAAAGCCGAAAGTAGTGTGCAAACTGCACTTGCTAAAGAGTGGGCAGCGGTACCGGCCACTGATCAGAATGTAATATTAGAAATATTACAAATGGCGAATGTTTTAAAAGCCAATAACACACTTAATGGTGATGCTATTGTAGCTGCTATTACCAAATTATTGGGGCAATCTTTTGTTACCAGTTTCTTAGGCGTGGTAGATAAGGTAGCTGCGAACATTGGTATAGAAGTACCTGCTAGCAGTACACCAGTACAAACTTTGCAATTGATCGCATCGTCATTAACACCTAAGAGCGGCACCAGCTGGGAAGATGAGGTGTTAAGTATCGCGGTTTATTCATTAACTAATTTAATACCCGGCGGAGCAATAGTGCGTGAAATTGCAATTCCGTTGGTGCAATGGGTTTTTGATAATGTGTTTAGTGGTAGCGCTGCTGCAACTGCTGCATTGGCTGTAGCCGCATAAATATAAATTTGGTTAAAAGAATTGGCTGCGATCCGGAGAGGGTATTGAATTAGTTTTTTATTAGGGTGAGTTAAAATGAATGCCGGAAAATGCGAGATCTTCCGGCATTCATTTTTAGATAACCTTTTACATTCAAATGCCGTTATAATTATACCTTATCACTTTTTTGTATTTGAAGTGCAAAAACATTGTACTTCTGCGGGTTGCCTGATCTGAAATTCCGAAAATAAAAATTAGCAACACAAAAGCACAGCTACACCAAAAACGGTGTAGCTGTGCTTTTGTGTTGCATGTCCCCTCGGAAGGCCTGATCAGACAAAAGTTAACACTACGTCATTATTTTTTTTTGCCTATCCTTGAAAAACTCACAATTACGCGTAAGCTTCAACTCACGTATATTATCCCCCCCCCTCACCGGTTCCGACGAGAGCTATAGTTATTTACTTAAAATTTGGGATAAAGCATTGATTAATATTCAGGAACAGGTTTATTTGCTTTGCCTAAATAACAGTAACGAGGTGATAGGCTGGCGTTGTATAAATACCGGGACTGGTAATGAGACATTATTTGATATAAAATTTGCGTTAAGCTGTTCACTAAATTGCCTTGCGTCAAAAATAATTATCGCGCACAACCATCCTTCAGGCATGTTAAAACCATCGGGAGGGGATTTAAACGTAACGGATCGACTAAGTAAAGCGGCTGAATTGATGGATATAAAGCTACTTGATCATATTATAGTTAACCGTAACAATTATTATTCGTTTAAGGATCACGGGGTGCTGAAAACTTAAAATTTAAGATCTTCGGCGCCGTAAACGTTTACTAGTGTGATGTCATAATCGCGCTGATATTGTTTGGTAGATTTTGGATCAGTATGCCGGGCTTTATAACTGATATCGTAACCATCAATGCCCTTCATTAATAAATGCACGATTCTAGTGTGTTTAAGGCCGTATATTGTAAAATCATCCGATAACCCAAGTTCGGTGCGTATAGGGCGCCATCGATCAGCAAATAGATCCTTGTGGCATTTAAATTCTGAAGGCTCGCCCCCTTTTCCAAAAATGTAAAAGTTCTTAGGTATGGCGTCAAAATTTATAATATCCAGTACCGCTTCAAACTCAGGTTCATAATCCCGGTAAGCCTCGGTACCGGTTTTATCAAGATCAGCAGAGAAATGAATGCGTTTTAATGTCCGGTCAATATCACCAGCTTTTAATTTCATCAATTCTGTTTTACTCCGGATCATGGTCCAATAAGTGAATTCCATTACGTGGTAAACCAGGAACTCTTTTTTCTCAATTAATTTTGCTTTTACAAGCGCTAATGTCTCCCGATCATACCACCGGTGTTTGTGCTTTTGCGTTTTTACCTTTTGAAGCTTACCCCTGATAGGGTTAACAGTAACATATTCTTCCAGCTCCAACCAGTTAAAGAGATTGGTGAGGGTATCCATCTCATTATTAAATGTAGTGGGCTCCCAGCCTTTCGCCTTTTTAGCGGCCATGAGCGCCGAAGATATGTCCATGCGCGAGAGCTCACTTACCGGCGTACTGATGGCCCCCATGTCTTCAAAATACTTTTTAAACCAGCTGGCGGTTACCCGGTAGGTTGATACAGAATTACGGTTTTTAGTGCGCTCCATACGGCTCTCAACCCAAAGGTCACAAGCCTTATTGATTGGAGTGCGTTTACGGCGTTCGGCTTCGGTGAGGGTTGCTTTAGCTGCAATTACAGCCGCTTTTTCTTTTATTACAATCTCTATAGTTTCCTTACGTTCTGTTATCGCGTTTAACTTAGACAGCGCAAGCTCAAAAGGATTATAATTTAATTTTTCTAATCTATATTTCCATACCTGGCGACATTCTTCCGCGTAAGTTTCACGTTCTTCCCCCTGATAACGATTAATATTATCTTTCTTTTTGATTCGTATGCGCCTTCGCGAATATTTATGCCAAAGCACTTCAGGCACATCATGGTTCCAATAAATGAAATATTCTTTAGGATTTTGACGATTTATCTGCGGATCACTTGGTGGTTGCATACGTCTGATTAGCTTTAAAAATGTGTCCCGATTGTGTCCCGATTGCAAAAAAACGGGCATTTCTGCCCGTTTTTGCATGTGGGGTAAATGATGGGGCTCGAACCCACGACCCTCGGTACCACAAACCGATGCTCTAACCAACTGAGCTACATCTACCGTTTTTCAGAGATGCAAAAGTATGAATCTTGCGGATAATTGCAAAGCTTTTTTAATATTACATTTAGCTTACGTGTTAAAATACTGATTTAGTTAGATTTGAGATTATGGCGGAGCAATTGATTGAGTTGAATGTAACGGGTATGCACTGTAGTAACTGTGCTATATCTATACATAATTTACTGGCGAAAAAGGGCCTTCAAAATATACTGGTAGACTTTGCAGGTGAGGAAGTTAAGTTCTCTACCGAGAATGAAGCTACCGTTCCTGATATTATTAAAGGCATTGAACAATTAGGTTTTAAAGTGGTGGATGACCCTGCTTTGCACATGCCTAAGTTTTATGAAAAAATAGAAAATAAATTTATTTTTTGTCTTGTTTTCACTGTGCCTTTGCTCCTACACATGGTGTTGCCATGGCATTTTTTGCAGATCCCTTTGCTTCAATTGGTTTTATGCCTGCCAGTTTTTATAGTCGGATGCCTACATTTTGGTAGAAGCGCCTGGGGATCAGTTAAAAATGGCGTGCCTAACATGGATGTGCTGATTTTTGTGGGATCATCAGCCGCGTTTATTTACAGCCTGGTTGGTACTATTGAGCATTTGGGCGAACAATATGAGTTTTACGAAACCTGTGCTACTATTATAACGCTGGTATTATTAGGTAACGTTTTTGAGAAACGTTCCGTTACCCAAACTACATCCGCAGTAAAAGATCTGGTAAAAATCCAGCAAGTTACCGCTAACAGGGTAATTAAGGATGCTATAGAAGTGATCAGCGCTAAAGAAGTTGTTTCAGGTGATATATTACTGGTTAATCAAGGCGACAAAATACCTGTTGATGGAGATGTATTAAGCGGTGAAGCCTCAGTTGATGAATCGATGCTTACGGGCGAGAGTGTACCTGTTGAAAAAGCTAAATATGATAAGGTTATCGGCGGCACCATTATTCAGCATGGTAATATCAAAATAATGGCCACTAAGGTTGGATCAAACACGGTGCTATCGCAAATCATCGACCTGATGAAAAAAGCGCAAGCAGCAAAACCTCCCGTACAAAGGCTGGGTGATAAAGTAGCATCGATATTTGTACCTGCGGTGATATTTATCTCATTAATCACATTCACCATAACCTACTTCGCGGTGCATACAAGCATGCAAACCGCTTTGATGAACGCCATTGCCGTTTTAGTAATATCGTGCCCCTGCGCTATGGGTTTAGCCACTCCTACCGCTGTAATGGTTGGCTTAGGCAGGGCAGCCAAGAATGGCATATTAATTAAAGGTGGTGATACGATTGAAGCTGTAGCTAATACCAAATTTGTAGTATTTGATAAAACCGGAACACTTACTACCGGTAAATTCCGCATTAATGATATTAAGGTTGAAAGCAGTGTTGATCTGGAAACTGTCCGCGGTATCATAATGGCCATTGAGGAACGTTCTAATCACCCTATCGCGAAATCGTTAGTTGCCGAGCTTAAAACATTACCACAACAAAAATTAATACTCCTAAAAGCTGCCGAAGAAAAAGGTTTAGGCATGCGTGCCGAAGATGTGCAAGGCAACAATTACTTTTTGGGAACAGCCAAGGCAACTACCGATGGCGAGTTTAACTTGGTGCTATATAAAAATCAGGTTCTTTTAGCTCAGATAGCGATCGACGATGAAATAAAACCTGATGCTGCAACTTTAATAGCGCAACTTAAAACGTTAGGTATTGTTCCGGTATTATTAAGCGGCGACAAGAAAAATCGTTGTGTAAAAGTAGCCAACGCTATCGGCATTAAAGAAGTACACGCAGAAAAACTTCCTGATGAAAAGCTTTCTGTAATTGACATATATAAGCAAAAGGGTAAAACCATTATGATAGGCGATGGCATAAACGATGCCCCTGCTCTAACCCAGGCTGATGTTGGTGTATCAATGAATGATGCTAGTCAGGTTGCTATACAATCTGCAAGGGTTATACTTTTGAATACTGATTTGCATTCTGTGGTTAAGTTTCTGCAAATTAGTAAACATACCATGCTCACCATTAAGCAAAACCTATTTTGGGCATTCGCTTATAACATTATTGCCATACCTATTGCCGCTTTGGGTTTCCTGAACCCGATGGTTGGCGCGTTCGCGATGGCATTTTCGGATGTTGTGGTGATTGGGAATTCACTGAGACTGAAGGCTAAAAAGATTACCCCTTAACCCCCTGAAGGGGGAATAATTAATCAAATTTTCCCATTTTATTGCTAATTTTAATTTGCTATACTTGCTCCCCCTTTAGGGGGCTGGGGGGTTAATATTTATGATCGAAATTTACACAGACGGAGCATCAAGCGGGAACCCGGGACCGGGTGGATATGGGGTAATTTTACGCTCGGGCAAATATTATAAAGAACTTGCTGAAGGTTTCCGTAAAACCACCAATAACCGTATGGAGCTGCTGGCTGTAATAAAAGGGTTAGAGTCCATCAAATTACCCAATCAGGACGTCATGATTTTTTCTGACTCCAAATATGTGATCGATTCCATCGAAAAAAGATGGGTATATGGCTGGGTGCAAAAAGGCTTTAAGGATAAAAAGAATAAAGACCTTTGGTTGCGCTACCTGGAAGTAAGCAAATTACATAACATAAAATTCACCTGGGTACGCGGACATAACGGGCACCCTGAGAATGAGCGTTGCGATGAGCTTGCAGTTGCAGCCGGAAAGCAAAAGCCTTTGCTTATTGACTCTGTTTTTGAAATGGAGAATGCTAAGGCGGGGTTATTGTAAATTCCCTAATACCCTCTGTCATGCTGAGGGACGAAGCATCTATCCGGTGAGCCTATCGATAAATTCTTCACTGCGTTCAGAATGACAAAGGAGAATAACTAAATCAACCTACTTCGCCAATTCAATCACCTGCAAATCCTGTATTTTATCACCATCAATACTAAAACGCATTAGCGTGCGCACTTTCTGCCAGCCTTGTTTACCGGCTGCGCCGGGATTTAGGTGCAAACAGCTTATTTTTTTATCATAGATCACCTTTAAAATATGTGAGTGCCCGGTGATAAATAACTGCGGCGGGTTAGTATAAATTTCTGGCTTAACAGCAGGATTGTACCTGTCTGGGTAGCCGCCGATGTGGGTCATCCACACATCTACCTGCTCACATTTAAAGCGAAGGTTTAGGGGATAGGTTTGCCTAATGTCTTGACCATCGATATTGCCATATACACCTTTTAGTGGTTTAAAAGCCGCGAGTTGATCTGCCAGTTCTATGTTACCGAAATCACCGGCATGCCATATCTCGTCGACGTTTCCAAAGTGTTTGAATACGGCGTCATCGAGGTAACTGTGGGTATCGGAAATCAGGCCTATTCGGGTCATATTAGAAGATAGTGAAGAAATCCTTTAATGCAGCAATATACATTTCGGTATATACTTTTGGTTCTTTATAAATCACAAACTTTGAATCATTTAGTTTGATGTTATTTGTTCCCAAAACTAATATTTCTCTGTGAGGTTTATCAGCTTCAAACGAATGCACCGTAATAACCTTCTGCAAAAATAAATTATTTGTTATAGCTAGTTCCTTTATCAGTTCCGCTGCTTGCAATGGTAATATTAACCAACATAAACCATCTTGAGTTAGGTATTTAGACACTCCAATTATCAGAGTTCCGAAAAAGTCTTTATCTGTATGTTTTGCGACGGTTTTATTTGCCTTTGGCGATTCCAGCGAATTGATATGAAAAGGTGGATTAGATACGATTAGATCATATTTCTTTTCAGGATGTTCCTCAAAATACTTTTCAAAATCCTGATGGAATAACTCCAATCGATCAGCAAACGGCGAGTTTTGAAAATTCTTAGTTGCTGTTAGCGATGCAGGTTCATCAATTTCAACCGCATCTATCTGTGCCGATGAAAATCTTTGTGCGAGCATTAGTGCAATTACACCGGTACCTGTGCCTATATCTAATACATTTTGAGAATTGGTAGCCTCAGCTAATGCGCCAAGCAATACACCATCGGTATTGATCTTCATGGCACAGCCTGTTTGGTCGACTGCGAATTGTTTGAATTGGAAGATGCCAGCCATAGTTATAGCTCAACAAATTCAATTGGCAAACCATCCGGATCAGCAAAGAAGGTATAGCGCTTGCCGGTAAATTCGTCTATACGGATCGGTTCGACGGCAATTCCGTATTCTTTAATATGAGATACTGCATCCTCAATATTATCTACCTCAAAAGCTAAGTGGCGCAGGCCAGCAGCTTCTGGACGAGATGGCCTTGCGGGTGGGTTGGGGAATGAAAAAAGCTCGATCTGGTATTGCCCTGCAATTTCCAGATCGAGCTTGTATGAATCTCTTTGTTCGCGGTAAACTTCGCGTACTATTTTTAAACCGAGTATTTCTGTATAAAAATGTTTTGACTTTTGGTAGTCGGTACAAATTATAGCTATGTGGTGTACCCGGTTCAGTTTTAGCATTATTCGCCTAAAATTTCATGTAATACGTTATCGTAAACCATTTTAAGGTCGGTAATGTGGCCGAATGGATCTTCATCAATATTCAGGAAACCGTCGTTAACAGTACCTAGTAAGCTAAATTCTACTTCGCTGGTTGCCATCATCTCAATAAAGCGTTCCTGGTCATCAGGCGCGATACTTACCACTACCCTACCCTGAGCTTCGCCGAATAAAAATGCATCCTTACGGATAGCGCTATCGGTTTCAATATCAAACCCTAATTTGTTTGGCAATGCAGATTCAACCAAAGCAACATATAAACCACCATCAGCCACATCATGTGCCGATTGGATAACTTTATGTTTAATGAGTTGTTTAATCACTTGGTGCATGGCATATTCCTTATCCAGATCAAAATATGGTGCCGGGGCAGCCAATATTTTATGCCACGAAGCTAAGTATTGTGATGAAGCGATGTCGTTAACAGATTCACCGATCAGGTAAACCAAATCACCCGGCTGTTTAAAGTCTGAAGTCATTAAGTTCGATATATCATCCATTACCCCTAACATACCAATAGTTGGTGTCGGGAAAACAGAACCGCCATCAGCAGATTGGTTATAGAAACTTACGTTACCACCAGTAACCGGGGTTTCAAACTTGATACAAGCCGCGCTCATGCCTTGTATGGCGCTTACAAACTGCCAGTAAACCTCAGGATTGTATGGGTTACCAAAGTTAAGGCAATTGGTTATCGCAACCGGCTCGCCACCTGCGCAGGTAATATTACGGGCTGCTTCGGCTACCGCTATTTCGCAACCTTTTTTAGGATCAGCATATACGTAGCGGGAGTTACAATCTGTCGTAATAACAATTGCTTTATCAGTACCCATAACGGCCACTACTGCGGCATCGCTTGGGCGGTTGGTGGTCATGGTTGATACACCTACCATTGAATCATACTGATCTGTTACCCAACGTTTTGAAGCAATGTTTGGATGTGATATTAAATGCTCGGCAACCGCTACTAAATCAGCAGGTTCTTTTACATCTTGTATTTTAAATTCCTGGTTCTTTTTAAAGTACGCAGGTTCTTTGTATTCGCGCTGGTAAACCGGTGCGCCTCCGCCTAAAACCAAATCGTCGGCAGGTACATCGGCAACTAATTCGCCTTTAACATAATATTGCAGACGTTGGGTATCGGTAACCTCGCCAATAATAGCGCAGTTTAAATCCCATTTATCAAATACAGCTTCAACCTCTGCTTCGCGGCCTTTATGAACCACGATCAGCATACGTTCCTGTGATTCTGAAAGCAGGATTTCGAAGGGCTTCATGTTTTCCTGGCGGGTTGGTACTTTATCTAAATCGATACGCATACCATGTTCGCCCTTGGCCGACATTTCGGAGTTGGAGCAGATAATACCGGCAGCGCCCATATCCTGCATACCCACTACAGCACCTGTTTTGATAACTTCAAGTGTAGCTTCCAACAATAGTTTTTCCTGGAATGGATCACCCACCTGTACAGCAGGTAAATCATTTACCGAATCTTCGGTTATATCTTTAGACGCGAAAGCCGCGCCGTGTATACCATCTTTACCAGTTGCAGAACCTACGATATAAACCGGGTTACCCACACCATATGATGTTGCAGAAACGGTTTCGCCAGCTTTTACGATACCTGCTGAAAACGCATTAACTAATGGGTTAACGTTATAGCATTCATCAAAAAACAATTCGCCGCCTACGGTTGGGATGCCAAATGCATTACCGTAATGGCTGATACCTTTAACCACGCCTTTAACCAACCATTTGGTACGGTCAAGTGCAAGATCACCAAAACGCAATGAGTTTAATTGCGCTATTGGCCTTGCACCCATGGTAAATATATCGCGGTTTATACCGCCTACACCTGTAGCTGCACCTTGATAAGGCTCTAATGCCGACGGGTGGTTATGGGATTCTATTTTAAAAGCACATCCAATGCCATCGCCTAAATCAACCAAACCGGCATTTTCTTCACCAGCTTTAGCCAGCATACGCGGGCCATCTTTAGGTAAGGTTTTTAGCCAGGTGATTGAGTTTTTATATGAGCAATGCTCGCTCCACATTACCGAGAAGATAGAAAGTTCGGTAAAATTGGGAACGCGGCCCATTATTTCAATTATACGATCGTATTCTTCGGGTAACAGGCCTAAATCTTTGGCGGTTTCAACGGTGGTTAATTCCAGGTGCTCCAATGTATTTTTATTTATTTGAAAGGATGCGCAAAGGTAGGGAAAAAGGCGGAAAAGGGAAAGAAAAGGTTAGGATAAAGGTAAAAGGCGAAAGGCTAAAGGTTATTACAGAATAAATAAAATTAAAAAGGTGAAAGAACTTGGTAAAACCTTTCGCCTTTTACCTTTATCCTTTCACCTTATAATTGTCCCGGCGTTATTGCTCGTCTGTTAGTTGGAAATTAATAGGGATGGTATATTGCACCCTTACAGGATGGCCGTTTTGGATACCTGGTTTCCAGGCTGGTGCCATCTTTAAAACGCGCAAAGCTTCTTCATCCAATCCATAACCAACACCTCTTTCAACTTTAAAATGCGATAATGATCCATCGGCTTCGATAATAAAACTCACCCAAACTTTTCCCTGGATGTGTTGATCAATAGCCATATCAGGATAATGCAAGTTTTTACTCAGGAATTTTGACCACGCCGATGCACCGCCATATGGAACCGGCATTACTTCGAGCGATTTAAAATCGGATACTACCCCTGTGTTAGGCGGCCCATCTATACCAATTCCCCCCACTTTAGGCTGGTCAACCGAAGGTGACCCTGTTGGGCCTTTAGCGTCGATTGAGCCAATATTCCCTGTTAAAGTTGACATTTTCGGCGGCTCAGCGGTTACAGGTTTTTCTGTTACCACTAAAGGCACAAACTTTGTCATTGCTTGAGGTGTAACGGTCGGCAACGCCACATGTGTTGAACTAGTGTGTTGAATAGGTTTAGGCGGGATAACAACAGGCGGTTTAATGTTAATTAATGGTACGCCGGTAAGTTTAACAATTTGATTAACATTCATTACCACCGGCTTAATTAAAATACCTACGACCAATGCGAAGGAAATTACACTTACAAAAGCAATTAGCATCGCCTTTACCATTGTTCGCCCGTTGTGTTGCCTTAATTCATAGGCGCCATATTGTTTGTTACGGTCGTCAAATACAAGTTCGAGCCACTCAGACTTGTACAAATCAAATTTTGAGATAAGCATGTTTAGTGAAATTAAATTTTAAATAAAACGCTTTTTACTTATCTTATGTTTTACCATATATACCAAATACCGCCATGTTTAACACTTTTTAACATTGGATATTTTTTGCAGGTTAGTTCCACAAAAAAAGCCGCATATCTTTCATGCGGCTTTGTTAAAAGTATGTTAAACAACTTATTACCAATCCTTTGTTGTAATAACTTTTTTCTTATCGTTCCTAATTGGCGTTGCCGAAACCATTAGCATATACTGTTTTAATCTATCGCCAAATTGCTTGCTATAATTACTTATTTGAATAGAATAATTACTCAATTGCCCTTTCTCCAATTTAGCAGCACTGTTTTCTAAAGGAATATCAATACCCGGCTGCGGTACTGAATTACCATAACGATCCACATAATAAGGTGTAAAAACAAAATCGGTTAACCAGTACCTATACTTTTGATCCTTATATTCAATATTAAAGGTGTAAGTCACTTCGCCATCAATATGTTTGGCAGCACTAATCCCGGTAAGCATCAATAATTTCCCTGTACCGGTAATGCTTTCAGGCGTTTCACTTTTATTTACTTTATTCTTGGGGTAATTTATCTTTAAAAAATATGCGGATCTATTTTGAAAAGTATCCGCCGTTAATCCAGGCTGCTGTACCACCTGGTAGTAAATATATTTATTGTGCTCATCAATTGATAATAGATCTTTTTGAGCTACCGCTGATTTAACTGCCAGCAAGCATAATAAAGCAATAAATAGTTTTTTCATGTCATAAAGATAAAAAGCCGCTCCGAATATCGGGCGGCTTCTTCATTAAAAATATAACGAGGTCACGTTAAAATGCATAAACGGCAGCTAACACAAATTGTGAAGCCGAGGTTGTAGGTGCTAAACTACTATTGGTAAATTCAGAATATTCTTGTTTGTTAACCTTATCGAGCCTTACTTCAGGAATGAAAGTTAACGGACCTGCTTTAATATTAGCAGTTAAGGTAGATCCGATTACTGAACCACCTGGAAGAGGGCCTGCAAGAACATAGGTTGATCCAGCATCTACAGTTTTAGCTTTGAAATATTCTTCTCTCAAACCAAGGGTCACCGCTTTTGATACAGCTATTTGTGGATATAATGCTACACCGCTGAAACCACCACCATAATGAGATGGAGAGAAAGTAGCAGCATTTAAGCCTAATTTAAATGCAGTAGTTATTTGGTAAGCAGTAGTTAAATCAAATTCAGTACCTGAAGTTGGGCCAGTTGCAACGTTTAAGTAGGCAGTCCAGTTTTTAACCGGGGTAATGGTTAACTGGGCACCAAATGTAGATACATCATGTACTGAGGTATAAGCATTCCACTCATCATTAAATATACCTGCCATTAAGCTTACTTTATCGCTAAATGCATAAGTTAATTTAAAACCTGCATTTTGGAACGGGCCGTTAGTGAACAGATAAGAAGTTGAATAGTTAAAGTTTCCTGTTGGAGAAATTACCTCATAACCAATAAATGTTGACATATAACCTGCAGTCGCGCTCAATTTAGGAGTAAGGTTGTATGATACATATAAGTTTTGGATATGATAACCTGAAGTTGGTACAGATTGGTCATTACGCGGGCCAAATGATAATTCGCCTACAAATGATGCATTGCCTACGGTTTTCTTTAAGCCTAAATCAATCATACCTATTGATATTGAATTATTATCAGATGCAAAACTGGTTGGGATATTTGCATGGCCCGAGAAATCATCTTTATAATAAGTATCAACAGATCCGTAAAGCACTAAAGGAGCATCGGCAGTGGTTTTAACCGTATCCTGGGCTTTTGCGGTATAAGTAAAGGCTGAAGCAGTGAGTAATAAAAGTAAAAATTTCTTTTTCATTTTTGGGGATTGTTAATGGGGTTAATTATAAGTTGAAGGTTGATTTTTTTGAATAAATAGTACATGGTTGTAGTTGATGGCGTTTTGCTGTACCAAACAAATGCCACAATTTCAAAATTATTATCAAGTAGCTCATTTTTAATTATTTACAATAAACAGGTTGAGAATTTATAAAACAATAAGGAGCCTATCCTACCAAAAGGCAGGGTATATGATAATTTTTTCAATAAGCTAAGAGGACTGTAAGAACCCTGCGCGATTAACGCGCAGGGTATTATAATAATGTATTATGCAGATACAGGGGATTTTTCGAACAATCCGTTTATGCTGATCTCATCATCTTGTGCCGGGTAAACTTCAATACCATGATCAAATACATCAAGGCCGCTTAGTTCACCATGTTCTTCAACACGTAGTTTCCAAGGGTGTGGTAATTTATTTATAACGTACATCATAACAAAAGTTACAACAAACACCGCTATCGCGATAGTAAATGTACCTATAGCCTGCGCTTTAAGGATACTTGCATCGCCACCGTAAAATAAACCTTTTACAAGGTTAGGTGCACTGGTATCAGCACCTGTTGGGCCGGTAACACCGTATTCGCCGGTTGCAAATAAACCTAGAGATAATGTACCCCAGATACCAGCTAAGCCGTGAACTGAAACTGCACCAACTGGATCGTCAATACGTAACCACTCTAACAAATACATACCGCCAAACACTACGAAACCTGCAATACCACCTAATAATAAGCCACCAAGCGGGCTAACCCAATAACAAGGGCAAGTGATAGCAACAAGACCAGCTAAAGTACCATTTAAGGTGAAACCCAAATCGAATTTACCTTTAGTAGTTCCCCACCATAAAGCGGCAAACATAGCTGTTAAACCACCGCCGCAAGCTGCAAGTGTAGTATTGGTAGCAATACGGCCTATACCTTGAGCATCCATTGCTGAAAGTGAGCTACCAGGGTTGAAACCGTACCAGCCAAACCATAGTATAAATGTACCTACAGCGGCCATAAGCATATTGTGTCCCGGTGGCATACCGCCTTTTTCTTTATCATCCCGTGCGAATATCCTACCCAAACGTGGGCCTAAAACTATGGCTCCTGCCAGCGAAGCAACCCCACCAATAGTATGTACTACAGTTGAACCTGCAAAATCGCGGAAACCTTGACCTAAGCTGGTGTAGAAATGTCCGGCTGAGCCCATTAAAGCTAACCATCCATCAGGACCCCAAGCCCAGTGACCAATAATTGGGTAGATGAAGCCTGTGATACCAATAGAGTAAAGGATATCTCCACGGAAACTGGTACGGCCAATCATCGCGCCTGAAACAATTGTTGAGCAAGTATCGGCAAAAGCATACTGGAATATCCAATGCGCAATTACAGGGATACCTGTGCCTGAATATGTTGCAGGGGTATTTTGTAAGAAGAACCATGATCCGTCAGCTTTTAATGAAGGATCTCCATGCCAGCCGATGAAGCCATTACCCCAACCAAACATAAATGCGTAGCCAATAGCGTAAAATAAAATACCGCAAAGACAGGTGTCGAACATACACTCCATCAAAACGTTAACAGTTTCGCGTTTGCGGGCAAAACCAGCCTCAAGCATAACGAAACCAGCCTGCATACCAAATACAAGGAACGCTGCTACTAATGTCCATGCTGTGTTGATTGAATTCATCATTGATGTTTCCAGATCGGTAGGTTTTGGAGGTGCAGCGGCTGCGGCGTGTGCTGTAGTACCAAGCAAGCCGGGCAATGTTACCATTGCAACCAAAACTGCCAGCAATCCCAACATTTTCCCTGTAAAAATGGTCGCACCCAGCGCCCATTTTTCCCGCGTCAGCTGCCTGAGCGAGCTGAGTAAGTTGTGCTTTGTAGAATTTACTTTCATCGTTTGTTTGTTTAATTTAGTTTGATTTGATTGTTTTTAGTTTAATTATATAAAAATGTAAGAGGGTTGCATTTTTTAATAAATATTATGGTCAGTATTTGCATTAGTTTTATTAAAAGTATTGGTTAAACCATCCTTTCTTTAAAACTTTCATAAAACTATGCATGAAATTTAACAAAAACAAATTTTAACCTTAAAAAAATTGTTAAAATTTCAATATTTATCAATATTTTAAAAAACATAGTAATTTTAGTGTCGATTTTAAAAAGTTTTTATCTGTTAACAAAAAGTAATTATAAAATTAACAATCAAAACTCATTTAAAACTAGCTTTTTTAACAAACAGTGTCAATTTTTTAATAAATTTATTAATTATAAGCACGTTTTAAGGCAAAATAAGGACTACAAAATCCAAAACAACATGAAAAACCGTTATAATTTTATAAAAAAATGAAAAATTTAACTTTTTATTGAAAAAATACGACAGTATTTAATTTAGATTAAAACACAGTATAAAATTTAAATGATAATTCTATTTTTGATGTAAACCGAATAATTTAAAAACCCTTACATGTCTAACATCCGATTTCAAGCGCTCAGGACCGTACAGAGCAGGACGATACCTGAAGTAAAAATACCTTTTCAAAAAATCTCTGATTTTTTTGGTGCCAATGTTTTCGATAAAAAGAAAATGAAAGAGTATCTTTCAACAGATGCTTACCAGGGAATTATTAATTCAATAGAAAAAGGTGAGCCCATCCCCCGGGATATGGCTGAGCAAGTAGCATCGGCTATGAAATCATGGGCATTAGGTAAGGGCGCTACACATTATACACACTGGTTTCAACCGCTTACCGGTACCACAGCCGAGAAGCATGACGCTTTTTTTGAGCCATCAGAAGATGGTACCGGAATTGAAAAGTTCTCAGGTGATGCTTTGGCACAACAAGAGCCGGATGCATCCAGCTTTCCAAGCGGAGGAATACGTAATACTTTTGAAGCACGCGGTTATACTGCCTGGGATCCATCCTCCCCTGCATTTATAATGGCACGTACCTTATGTATACCAACTGTATTTGTATCCTATACCGGTGAAGCGCTTGATTATAAGGTACCATTATTAAAGGCATTAAGTGTTTTAGATAAAGCGGCTATTGATGTTTGCCATTATTTTGATAAAAGCATCGAAAAAGTAAATGCATCATTAGGTATTGAGCAGGAATACTTTTTGGTTGATATAGCCTTATATAATGCACGCCCCGATCTGCATCTAACTGGTCGTACATTATTCGGGCACATGTCGGCTAAAAACCAGCAGTTGGAGGATCATTACTTCGGATCGATACCTGAGCGCGTTTACGCATTTATGCAGGATATGGAAACCGAGGCCTTATTATTAGGCATCCCACTTAAAACACGACATAACGAGGTTGCGCCATCGCAGTTTGAATGCGCACCTATATACGAAGAGATAAATTTAGCTATTGACCACAACCAATTATTGATGGATTTGATGGACAGGGTAGCAAAACGCCATAACTTTAAAGTATTACTGCACGAGAAACCTTATGCGGGCATCAACGGCTCGGGCAAGCATAATAACTGGTCGTTGATTACCAATACCGGTAAAAACTTGTTATCGCCGGGCAAAACGCCTAAAAACAACCTGATGTTCCTTACTTTCTTTGTAAACACCATCAGAGCGGTGTATGAGCACGCAGATTTACTAAGGGCATCCATTGCATCGGTTAACAATGACCATCGTTTAGGGGCGAGCGAAGCGCCACCTGCTATCATGTCGATATTCTTAGGAAGTCAGCTGAGCGAAGTATTGGACGAGATAGAAACCTCAAGGATCAGCAAAATAATTAAGGACGATGCTTTATTATGGCAGGGTATCCCTAAAATACCACAGATATTAAAGGATAATACCGATAGGAACCGTACATCGCCATTCGCGTTTACTGGGAATAAATTTGAGTTCCGCGCGGTGGGTTCATCGGCCAACTCGGCAGCGCCTATGACCACGCTTAACCTTATTGTGGCTGATCAGCTTAAAAAGTTTAAGGTTGACGTTGATAAACTGCTGAAAAAAGGCGAGAAAAAGGATGTGGCGATATTAACTATCATCAAACGTTATATTAAGGAATCAAAAAAGATCCGCTTTGAAGGAAATGGTTATAGCGACGACTGGGAAAAGCTTGCAGAAGAAAGAGGTTTATCAAACTTTAAAACCACGCCTAAAGCGCTTGATGTGATAATTTCGGAAAAATCAGAAACCTTATTTAAAGAAACTGGTTTATTCACTCCTCGCGAAGCTCATGCACGCCATGAGATTTTACTGGAAAGTTTTTACAAAAAATTACAGATAGAGGCCCGTGTGATGGGTGAGCTTGCCAACAATGTTATTTTACCGGCGGCACTATCCTACCAAACCAAACTGATTGAAAATGTTAAGGGATTAAAAGAACTTGGTTTATCGGCGGAGTTATACAAAACCCAGTTGGATATAATCACCAGAATCTCGGAACATATTAACGCGATCCGCACTGATGTAGACGCCATGGTGCAGGAACGTAAAAAAGCAAATAATATTGAGAATTTACGCGACAAGGCTATTGCTTATGATGAAAAGGTAAAAACCTATTTCGCGCCGATACGCTACCATGTAGATAAGCTGGAGCAATTTGTTGATGATTCGGTATGGCCGCTGCCTAAGTTTAGGGAGTTGTTGTTTATATAAGCTGTCTGAACCAGGATTTATTGGATTAAACAGATTATCAGGATTAGTCACCGCAGGGTTTCTTTAAGAAAACCCTATAGAAACCACGTCATTGCGAGGAACGAAGCAATCGCAAGGAAGCAAGGCGAACTATGCAAATTCGCGATTGCTTCGTTCCTCGCAATGACATGTAATATCCTGCAAATCCAATAAATCTGTTTAATCCTGGTTCTGACTATATCTTCGCGAAAAGATCTGTTTCCTTATGTTGCTTGATGATCAGATCACGGTATTTGGAAAGCAGAGCGGATTTAGATATAAAACCTAAAAACACACCATCTTTAACTACCGGCAACTGCCAGGCATCCAGTGCATCAAAAACTTCCATAATGCTGCTTACCGGTTGGTAATAATCAATTATAGTAGGCGGCGGGGTCATGATCTCTTCAATCTTCGCAGAAGACTCCCGTTGGTTAAATAATTGCTTGCGGACCTGATCCATTAAGATCACACCTTCCATCTCCCCTTCATCATCCAAAACAGCAAAAATATTTACGTCGGTATTTGACAGGATATGATAAAAATCGCTGATCAACATCGATTTGTTTAACACATTAGAACTTTTATTGATAATACTATCTATCCTAATGGCATCAAGCATATTAAAATCATGGTCGGGGTACAGCTTTTGCTCGTGGATCAACTCCTTCCAGTACATATTGTATGGATTGTATATGCGGGATATTACATAAGATATTGCGGATACAATCATCAACGGAATAAACAATACATAGCCGCCAGTAATTTCAGCGATAAGGAATATAGCGGTTAACGGTGCATGCATTACTCCGCTTAATGCGCCTGCCATGCCTACCGCTATAAAATTACTTACACTTAAATGCACCAAACCTGTTTGGTTTACTGCAAAGGCTACAAATAATCCTAAAAAAGCTCCTGTAAACATTGTTGGGGCAAATGTACCGCCATTACCACCGGAGCCGATTGTAATGCCGGCAGCCACAATTTTCATAAATACCAACCCGGCTATAAACAACAACATTACCAATGGATAATCTAACCACCTGGTAAATAATGTTTCGTTTTTTAATGCATCAATATTACCATTTAGTATGCCTTGCAGGTGGCTATAACCCTCGCCAAATAAAGCCGGGAATATCATAATGATAACACCTAATATTAAACCGCCAAATAGTGCTCTTTGATAGCGATTATATTTTTTAAATATGCCATGCTCCAATTTACCGGCAACCTTAGAGATATATACCGAAATCCATCCGCTAAATAAACCAAGTATTACATAAAACGGTATCGCATTTAAAACCCAGCCCCCTGTTACCAGGTGAAAAAGCTGGCCTGAGTACAACAATTTGGATACCACCACGCCTGTTGCCGAAGCTATTAATAAAGGAATAAATGTGGGGATAGTTATCTCACCTATCAATATCTCTAATGAAAACAATACACCTGCAATGGGGCTGTTAAACACCGCGGCAATACCCGCCGAAGCACCCGCAGCTATTAAAACTGTTTTTTCGTATGGGCTGAGATTGAAAAACTTGCCTGTATTTGAACCCAATGCCGCGCCCATTACTACAATTGGCGCTTCCAGACCTGATGAGCCGCCGAAACCAACCGTTAATGAGCTTGTAGCCAGGTGGGCATAAACATTATTTATTTTAATATTTGAGCGGTTACGTTTTATATTGATGATAACACGACCAATCCCTTTTTCGATATGATCGCGGTTGATGACGTGCTGGTAAAAAACAGTAAGCAGGATACCTAGCGCCGGTAAAAACGCATAAGCTAAATGATAATACAGGTGAGCGGCAATATCCTTGCTCAGCTCTTCCATTAAACCGACAACATACTTTAATAAAATAGCGGCTAAACCGCCTAAAAGACCAACTACAACACTACAATAAATAAGAAAATTACGCTGTATGTTCCTTTTTAAACGCCACTTATTTATTTTGTTGGCGACCCTTTTTGCTAACTTAATGTACCCCGGATACTGCAAAGTAGTTGATTTGAGTTTGATAAAAATTAATAAGCACTATATTTGCCCATGATTTCTTCGCAAAGATATGATCTCCGAGGCGTATCTGCATCAAAAGATGATGTACATAATGCAATTAAAAATATCGATAAGGGTATTTTTCCGAAAGCCTTTTGCAAAATAGTGCCTGATATATTAACCAACGACGACGCGTATTGCAATATTATGCATGCCGATGGCGCGGGTACAAAATCGTCATTAGCCTATACTTACTGGAAAGAGACCGGCGATATATCCGTATGGCGTGGCATAGCGCAGGATGCTATTATTATGAACTTAGACGACCTGCTTTGTGTGGGTGCTATTGATAATATTTTACTGTCATCAACCATCGGCAGAAACAAAAACCTGATTCCGGGTGATGTTATCGCAGCTATTATAAACGGCACAGAAGAGATTTTGACTGAATTGAGAGATGCCGGTATAGGTATTTATTCAACAGGCGGAGAAACTGCTGATGTGGGCGATTTGGTTCGGACAATTATTGTGGATTCAACTGTTACCTGTCGTATGAAACGTGATGAGGTAATATCAAACCATAATATTAAACCCGGCGATGTGATTGTTGGCCTCACCTCGTACGGACAAGCTACTTACGAAAAGGAATATAATGGCGGGATGGGTTCAAACGGCCTTACTTCGGCAAGGCATGATGTTTTTAATAAATCGATAGCCGAAAAATACCCGGAAAGCTATGATGCGGCAGTACCATTTGATTTGGTATTCTCTGGCAGCAAAAAATTAACTGATATGGTTGATATTGGTAACGGCCAGTCAATAACCGCAGGTAAACTGGTACTGTCTCCTACCCGTACCTATGCCCCTATCATCAAAAAAATGCTGGATGGTTATCGCAACCAGATACATGGCATGGTACACTGCAGCGGCGGCGCGCAAACTAAGGTGTTACATTTTATTGACGACCTACATATCATCAAAAACAACCTATTCCCGGTGCCACCTTTATTTAAGCTGATACAGGAAGAATCAAAAACCAGCTGGCAGGAAATGTATAAGGTATTTAATATGGGGCACCGTATGGAATTATATGTACCACAGGAAATTGCACAGGACCTGATCGATATATCAAAAAGTTTTGGGGTAGATGCCCAGATCATTGGCCGTGTTGAGGCTGCTGATAAAAAGCAAGTAACTATCCAATCGAAATTTGGGGAATTTATTTATAACTAAATAACCAGGCACACACTATGCTAGAAAAAAGAGGCTCATTGTTTGCGCCTCTTTTTTTTGCATAAACAAAAAGCGCCGTGCAATTGCACGGCGCTTTTTGTAATTTATTACTACTGTTTTGCTTATTGGGCAGTCCAGGTAGTACCGCTATATTTAAAGTT
Source organism: Bacteroidota bacterium (assembly GCA_026224775.1). Lineage (GTDB taxonomy): Bacteria > Bacteroidota > Bacteroidia > Sphingobacteriales > Sphingobacteriaceae > Mucilaginibacter. Next base: position 249,670 of record JAMFRP010000026.1, on the reverse strand, counting down.
GCCGGTAGTAACAGTGTTACCACCAGAATAGATTGCATATGTAACCGCAATAGTTTGATTAGCTGTAGCTGTTGGATACCTTGTTGTCAGCACAGCAGCAATACCAGCATTGATCTGAGCTTGAGTCCATGCGGTTGCTCCTGAAGTTGAGAAGTCACCATATTGGTTAAGGTTTTGCATAGCTGAAGATGTTGCGCCAGTAGCAGTAGAAGCTGCTATTGTGGTGTAATCATCACCTGTTAAAGTATACTGACTAGCACTTGGCGTTGGCAAGTAAACAAAATTTGTACCATCAAAGTTAAACTCATCAACTTCTGTTGAGTAACCGCCATATGTTTTAAAGGTAACATAGAATTTCTGACCAGTTGCCGGTGCAGTGTAAAGCGTTTTCAAAATCGCTGTTATGCCAGTGGCAATTTGAGTATCTGTCCAACTGCTGCCAGCACCAGTAGCAACACCAGCTGCAATCGAAAAGTCGCCGTGTGATTTAATGTCAGCTATAGCAGCAGCGCTAGCTATACCGCTTATACCAGAAATAGTAGTATAATCGGCGGTAGCAAGTGTATAGCGTACAGAATTATCTGTTGTGCCTACCCATACGCCATTAGTTTTTGTAAACACAGCAGTTGCTGTAAGTTGTGTATTAACCCATTTAGAACCATCAAAAACCATTGGCATTACCAGCTGGTAAGTTTTTGCGGCACTGCCTGCATATAATTTATAGCTTACGTATACTATACTACCAACATTTGCAGTTGCAGATACAGAAGGATCAGCATTCAATAATGAACTAAAATAGCCTGGTAAGTTAGGCTCATCTGCTACTGCAAAATCATTGCTGGTACCACCTTTTCCTATAGCTGTATATTGAGCTGCAGAAATAAGGTATATTTTACCCCAGGCAGTACCGCTATATAAATAAGCGAAAGTTTGTACAGTTGTAGTACCATTGGCGTAATAATTAAATGTAGGCACAGCAAGTGTAGGACTAACAGGTGCGCCCCAAGATGTACCTACAGCATTAGTAGGGTTGCCTGCATACGGAAACCAAGTTAATATTTGAGCATCTGTAAAATCGGTATAAGTATTTTTTGGCAGCTTTGTATAGTCATTATTGCCTGCAGGTGTAGCTAAAAGCGTGTAAGCCACATGACTGTAAATACTATCAACCAATTTAACTGCAGCAGGAACAGCAGGCTCCAGTTGGAAAGTAACAGTTATCTGTGATTTTTCAACCGCGGTAGGGTATTCTGAATTCAAAATAGTAGGGACACTACCAAGTGCAGCACTTAAACTACCGAAAAATTGATTGGTTTGCGCCGGATCGCTCGAAGGCAATAAACCATAATCTGGAGCAGCCAATGTAATCGAAGCAGTTGTTGGCGGTGTTCCAGCCGGTTTAACCGTTATCTGGTTTAAGGTAGGCTCTTTTTGACACGCCGAAAAAGCAAGTGCAGCAAAGGCCAACAAATAATAAATCTTTTTCATATTAATATTTTTTAATTTTTTTGTTAGAACCTCATTTTAAGGGTTGTTGTAAATGTTCTTCCTAATTGATAGTAAACTGCGCCAGGGGTGCCTGTACCTGAATAATCCTCAGCATCTGTAATAGCTTTTGTATTCAATAGGTTATTTACTGTTCCAATTAAGCTTGCATCAAAACCCGCCATTTTAAATTTGTAAACGGCATTCATCTTCCACAGCGCGTAGTTAGGAACTTGGTAAGGATGCACATTTGAAGCGCTGTAAGAACTAACAAAACTTGAAAGCGGACCAGCAACAGGAACATAGGCAAGGTTATTCCAATAGTAGTTACATGAAACGCCTATTTTTAATTGAGAAACAATAGTAAAATTAGCAAAAGCTTGTGCTGTACCTTGAGGTGCATCACCCACTTTTTGGTTTTTCAAGAAAATTTCTTTCTGAGTACCAACAATTTGTCCTGTTTGATCTGTTATTGTTGCAGGGCCTGCATTTGCAGTATAATAGTTATCTTGTACTGAAACCATACCGCCAAGCAATATTTGCTGTACTGGTCTGTAATTAAGTTCAAGTTCTAAACCCTGGTACATGGCATTAACGCCAGAAATGTTGGTAATATCTTGTCCACCTTGTGGATCAACCTGGGATATAGATAATGTTCTGTCGTTATATGAAGTCCTGTAAGCATCAAATTTCGCACTGAAAAAAGATGTTTTAAAATTGTAGCCTAATTCGTAATCAAACAATTTTTCTGCAACAGGATTTTGGTTAATACTGTTTGTAAAACCTTCAAATATACCGGCAACGTATGGTGGTTTGGTCAAATAACCAACGTTTGCAAATACGTTCATACTTTCGTTTAGGTTGTAATTTGCACCACCTTTAACCTGGTAAGTGGTAAAGTTTACCCAACGGCTGGTTTGATTAGGGTCGCTATTCAGATAGTTGAAAAAGTCAGTCCTTTTATATGCCTGTTCAGAACCTGTTGCAGTTAAGAATACAGAAAAATTATCTTTTGAGTATTCAGCTTGTGCAAAAGCACCTTCTGTTTCAACAAAATCCCTGTTAAAATAGCTGTATTTACTGCCTATCCCTAGTTCTTGATTTGGGTTATTAATATCATTGGTACCGTCTGTTCCTTCAGCGCCTGTACGGGTGCCCGAAACATAGTTACCGCCCATAAGATCGGTGATATTTTCATAGTGATCACCAACATAATACCTTAAATCTAAACCTGCTGAAAGGTCAATATATTTGCCTAATGTAGTTCTATATGTACTTCTTAAACCTACCCAATCAGTATGCGAGTGTGCTGCATAACCAAAAGTGCTTGATGCACCGGTTGCGCTGGCTGCATTTGCTGTTTCTAAGGAAGTATAGTCAATTGGAGAATAAGGGCCGCCTAAACGCTTTACAGTGGTAATTGTAGAAGTACCGAAGTTAAAGTAGCCGCCACCACCATCACCAAGCATACCGTATAATACAGTGGATAGGCTTGATTTGCTGTTAATAGTCCAATCATGGTTGATAGAAAGGATTGGCTCACTATAAAAGTTATTATCCGGATTATAATCTTTACCGTCTTTTACACCATAATAGTTATTCCATGCAGTACCTTGTGGTGCGCCTGTATAACCAGGGGTTACTACACCAGCAGCGCTTACCGTTTGGTTCAAAGGCTGCTCTAATCTTGCACCGTGGGTTTGTTGAGTGCCTATCAAAGTTAAAGAGATAGTTTGGTTTGGCGATAATATTTTAGAAAGGTTGAAAAAATAATCATAACCTTTAAAATTTGATCCATCAAAAGGATAAGCACCTTGTGTACGTGAGCCTTCAAAAGTTGCTGCCCAACCATCTTTAGTTAAACCGGTTGATACCATCACTGCTGTTTTTTCCCAACCGTTAGAACCGATACCTTCTGATACGAAGCCACCTGCTTGTTGATCAGTAGTACGTGTAGTTACGTTTATTGTACCACCAAATGCAGGTACGATAATTTTGCTGGCACCTATACCACGTTGCACCTGTATTGAACGGGCAACGTCTGTAATACCAGAAAAGTCAGACCAGTAAACCGCACCTGTTTCAGGGTCGTTTACAGGGATACCGTTTACAGTATAAGCAACGTTCCCGTTATTGCTTTTGCTTGAAAATCCACGGATACTTACACGTTGATCACCATAACCACCGCCCTGGTCAGTCGCGTAAACACCCGGAACGCCAATCAGTAAGTTTGGAATATCACCATTACCGATATGCTCTTCAATAAACTCCTGGCTAATTGTGGTAACAGCAACCGGAGTTTTTCTGTCGATAGCAACGTCAGCGGTGATCGTCACCTCTTTTATTGATGATGAGTTAGGACTTAATAAGATAGTGCCTAAATTTTTGTCTGCATCACCAACGTGGAATGTTTGCGGCACATAACCAACAAAAGTAACTACTATTGTTTGGCCACCAGCCGGCGCTTTAAGTTTGAATGAGCCATCTAATGAGGCTGTAGTCGCGGTGGTAGTTCCTTTTACAACAATAGTGGCACCTACCAAAGGTTCACGTGTTATTGTATCAATTACTTTACCTGTAATGTGTACCTGGGCATTTGCAACTTGTGCCAATGCCGCACACAATGTAAAAACCGAAATGAATAATGAGAGTAAATACTTCCTCATACTTTGCTTTGTTTTTATGAATTAATGATTCAGTTGATTAGCGGCAAAGATAATTGGCAGAACCTTAGCCAATATTAACTCAATATTAACAAACGTTGAATATTTATTAACATTAACAGTTTTTATTAAGTAAATTTTTAATTGAAAGTGCCTTTAAATGAAAGAATCGCACATTTGGTAGGAATTCTGAGTTTTCGCTAATCAACATTGTAACAAAATTGTTACAAAACAATAAATTACAAACAACTGTAATTGAACGCGTTAAACAATATGAAAATATAACAAAAAAGCCGGCTTACGCCGGCTTTTTATATTGCGAGTTAACAGTAACTTAATTAAAAATATACCTTAAACCTAGTTGTGCCTGGTAACGTGATAGTTGAGAAACATCGTTTATAAATGATGTTGTTACAGGCGTTTTTGTTGTTGTATTCAATAAAGGGAATGAATATGTAGGAGCCCCGGCTGTATTAAGGCCTACGTAGTGAAGTATAGTAGTGTTACCAGTTGATACCCCATTAAATGAATCCTGGTACAATCCCCAGTTTTTATTTAATAAGTTACCTACATTAATAATATCCAATGACACTTCAAGCGTGTTTTTAGATTTACCCGCCCTAACATAAAAATCCTGAACAACCTTAAAGTCGAACCTCTTGTAGTATGGTAATATTACGCCGTTTCTTTGAGCAAATTGCCCCCTGTGGCTTTTCAGATATTTATCCTGATTAATAAATGCATTTAACTGCGACCATTGTGTTTGGGCAGTACCCGGGTTGGTTGATGGATCAGGTACTAAAATAATGTCATTTTGAGTTTTAGGGATGTACATTAAGTCATTTGTAGCACCATCATTATTAGGATCGCCGCTGGTGATGTATGATACCGCGCCATTATTAGCCATTTCAAATAATAAGCCTACAGATGTAGCACCATGGCCAAAATAGTCCTTTTTGTACATTAACGAACCTATTACACGGTTAGGCTGAACATATGTACTGTTTGAAAGGTTATCGCCATTCGGATTGCCTGCTACATCGCGCGAGCTCCATATAGTACTTGCTGTTGAACCACCGTCATTAACATCCAGTGAACCGCTATGGGTATAGGCAACGTTAAAATAGAAACCGCCAACGAATGTTTTTTGTAACTGGCCGGTAACGAAGTAAGAATCGCCTTTATTAGTATTTGTCAGATAATACAAACCTGTGATTGATGGATTTGCCGCTGTAGCCGCAGATGCCGCAGGAGTTGTATTTTTTGATGTATAGCGAATTTGACCACCTGAGTTAGGTAAAGTCGCGTATCCATTAGATAATACTAAGTTTTCAGTATATATAGCATTGATATCTTTGGTATAAGCACCTTCAAGTGTTGCTACAACGCCCCAGCCTAACTTTTGGTCGATGGCCAGGTTAGATCTGAATACTTTAGGGTATTTAAGGTTTGGATCAGTAATATCCAGCTCATAAGAAGTGTTTGCAGCAGCAGCACCTATCGGGTGGTTTGCATTAACATTTGGATTAAATACTAACTGGCTATTTTGAGCCGCTGTGTTTCCTGCAGCACCTTTCACTACAGTATATGAGCCAAATAACACACCATTATTCGATGCCTGGTTTGATATCCAAACAAAAGGAACTGTACCTGAGAATAAACCAGTACCACCGCGAACCTGGGTTGAACCATCGCCATTTACATCCCAGTTAAAGCCAACCCGTGGCGATAATTGAACACGGTTTTTTGGCAATACTGATGGATTAACTTGTATGCCTTGCTGGAAAGTAAGGCCGGTAACATTATTGTTTTGTGGCAGTGATGTTGGGAAAGCATCATAATCAGCCCTGATACCATAGGTTAACCTGATGTTATCTGTTATATGATATTTATCCTGTGCATATACGCTATATATGCCTGCGCTAATTTTTGCATAAGGTAAAGAACCACCAGCTGCAGAATAACGCACTGTATATGCCGCTGCAGGTAAACCATGCAAGAAATCATACGCTGAGTTATAAGTATATAAACCATTATAGTCGGGCGCGAAACCATTTTTATAGCTTTGTATCTGATCGCTGGTACCAAAAGTAAACTCGTGTTTGCCTGCATATAAGGTCAAGTCATCAGAAAACTGGCCTATGTTGGTGTATAATAAGTTACCAACGGTATATAGCTCAGAACCGAAGCTTGTTTCAACGGCGGTTGATTTAACAACATCTGTAGCGGTACCTTCTGATGTACTATTGCCAATATCAACAAATGGAATGCCTTCGCCGCCTAACGCGGTACGAAAATCTCTTAAGGCCGAGTAACCAATAGTCGCCCTGTTTGATAAGCTGCTGCTTATACGGCTATCCAACTCAATAATACCAATGTTAAAGTTGTTGTTAATCCTGTATCCTGAACCATAAAAAGGTAAACTGTTTACACCTGCATCGCGGGTGCTGCCGTAACCTACACTGGTAGTACCGTTTGAGTTGGTTATACCTGAGTTACTTGGCGGGTGATCTCCATAAGATTTCAGGTAAAAGTATTTAGCACTTAAAGTATTGTTTTTGTCGATATTCCAGTCGATTTTTACAGTTACTTTATCGCTGTAGGTATCAAAGCTATAACCCTGGTAAGGGCCTGCATTGTAACCGTAATGCTGGGCAAGATAGTTTTTAATCGAATCAAGCGTTGATGCTTTAGCTTGTGATACAGAGCCGCTAGCCCCTGAACCTGTAGCTACATAAGGTGTAGCTGGTTGGCTTATACGCTCCTCTTCGCCAGAAACAAAATAAAACAATTTGTTTTTAATGATTGGGCCACCGAAGCTAGCACCTACCTGGTGATAGTTAAAAGGTGTTTTGGTAACGTTCGTATTACCCGCGCTATAACCGGTAAGGCCGGTACTGCGCAAATAATCATAAACAGTTGCTTTAAACTCGTTAGTACCTGATTTTACAACGGTGTTAACACCGGCACCTGTAAAGTTACCCTGGCGAACGTCATAAGGCGCGATATCAACCTGAATCTGGTCAATCGCATCTAATGAGATGGGTTGCGAGTTGGTTTGGCCACCAAGCGTACTTGCTAAACCAAAAGAGTTATTGAACAATGCACCATCAACGGTAATATTGTTAAATAAGTTGCTCCTACCGCCAAAATTTAATCCGTTTGCCGAGGGGGCAAGTTTTGTAAAATCGCTTAATGACCGGTTTAAGGTAGGTAAACCATCAATTTGTGAACGGCTTACTGTTTCGCGGGCACCGGTACGTGATGAGTTGATCACTTTTCCGCTGGTACCTGAAATTTTCACTTCAGATAAGGTAGTGCTGCTTTCGGTCAATTTGGCATCAATGTGTTGATCCTGCCCGATTGATAAAGTAATGTTTTCTTCAATAAAATCGGTGTATCCTACAAATGATACTTTAAAAGTGTAAGGGCCACCTACTCTTAAGTTAGGTAAGTTGAACCGGCCGTCGGTACGGCTTCCGGTAGAGTATACCGTTCCGGTTGGGATGTGTGTAACAATAATTGTTGCTCCCGGTATCGGGCCTTTGCTATCGCTTACGATACCGTTGATTGATGCGGTTGTTACACCTTGCGCGCTGGCATTTTTCGAAGCGAAAAATGATACACACGTGACTAGTAGAAATAGAAGTAAATGCTTCCTCATACTTTGTTGTTTTGTGTTAATGATAAGTCAGTTAATTGCAACAAAAATAATACATCAAGGTATCAATAATGTTACATTAATATTAATACTGATTAAATGTTTATTAACAATAAGCACTTAATCAACATCATATGTTAAAAAATAAGTCCAATATCTATTAAAACAACATTTACACATATTTATAATATTAGCCTGTAAATTTCATTTACAACATCATCTTAATTTGAAAATCCTATTATTTAGTATGCCGAGGTAGCATTTTAGCATATCGGGCTATTTACTTAGCTTTGCGCTAATTATATACATCATAAATAAAAGCATGAACTACGATTTAATTGTTATAGGGTCGGGCCCGGGTGGTTACGTAGCTGCCATTCGCGCTTCCCAACTGGGTTTAAAAACAGCAATAATTGAAAAAGAATCCCTTGGCGGAATATGCCTTAACTGGGGTTGTATACCTACCAAAGCGTTATTAAAAAGCGCCCAGGTATTTGAATACCTTAACCATGCTGCCGATTATGGCATTACTGTAAATGGTGGCGAAGTTAACTTTGAAGCCATTATAAAAAGAAGCCGTGGCGTTGCCGATGGCATGAGTAAAGGCGTTCAGTTTTTGATGAAGAAAAACAAAATTGACGTAATAAACGGCTTCGGTAAAATAAAAAGCAAGGGCGTTGTTGAGGTAAAAGGCAGCAATGGCGCTACACAAGAAGTTACCGGAACTAACATCATCATAGCTACAGGCGGCCGCTCACGTGAGTTGCCAAACATCAAACAGGATGGCGAAAAAGTAATAGGCTACCGTCAGGCGATGATATTGCCTAAGCAACCAAAAAGCATGATTGTTGTAGGCTCAGGCGCTATAGGCATTGAGTTCGCTTATTTTTATAACTCAATCGGTACATCAGTTACTGTAGTTGAATATTTAGATAACATAGTGCCTTTGGAAGACGAAGAGGTTTCAAAACAATTGGGGCGTTTACTAAAGAAAGCAGGCATCAATATATTAACCGGTTCAAATGTTGAATCTGTTGATACTTCAGGTGCAGGCTGTAAGGTAACTGTAAAAACCGCAACCGGTACCGAAGTTTTAGAAGCCGACGTTGTTTTATCAGCTGTTGGTATATCAACGAATCTTGAAGGCATCGGACTTGAAGAAGTTGGCGTTAAAACCGACAAAGGAAAAGTATTGGTTGATGACTATTACAAAACCAATATCGATGGCATTTTTGCTATCGGCGATATTGTAAAAGGACAGGCATTGGCTCATGTAGCATCGGCAGAAGGTATCATTTGTGTTGAGAAAATCGCTGGTCATCACCCAGAACCATTAAACTATAACAACATCCCGGGCTGTACTTACTGTGCTCCTGAAATTGCATCTGTTGGTTATACCGAGAAAGCAGCGAGAGAAGCAGGTTACGAGTTAAAAATTGGTAAATTCCCATTCTCTGCATCGGGCAAAGCATCTGCCGCAGGCGCAAAAGATGGTTTTATTAAATTGATATTTGATGCTAAATACGGTGAAATTTTAGGCGCGCATATGCTGGGCCATAACGTTACCGAGCTGATTGCCGAAATAGTTACCGCGCGTAAACTGGAAGCAACCGGCCACGAACTTATCAAATCTGTACATCCTCACCCAACAATGAGCGAGGCTGTTATGGAAGCTGCTGCCGAAGCATACGGCGAGTGTATACACTTGTAATTCAAAATTAAAAGGTCAAAATTCAAAAACTGGCTTTGTTTATATTAAAGATCAATGACTCATAATCATTGATCTTTTTTGTTTTAGGTAGATATTCAATCTTTTTTTTGACTTTTGAGTTTTAACTTTTGACTTTCACTTATGAACCTGCATACCATTGATACCGGCTTTTTTAAATTAGATGGCGGCGCCATGTTTGGTGTAGTGCCAAAAACCATTTGGAACAGAACCAACCCGGCTGATGAAAACAACCTTTGCACCTGGGCTATGCGCTGCCTGTTGGTTGAGGACGGCGACCGACTGATATTGATAGATACCGGCATTGGTAATAAACAGGATGAAAAGTTTTTCAGTCATTACTATTTACATGGTGATGCAACTATTGATAAATCGTTAGCAGCAAAAGGTTTTCACCGGGATGATATTACGGATGTGTTTTTAACGCACCTGCATTTTGATCATGTAGGCGGCGCTGTTAAAAGGGATGGTGATAAATTAAAACCTGCTTTTAAAAACGCATTTTACTGGAGCAATAAGGACCATTGGGATTGGGCCGTGAACCCGAACGAACGTGAAAAAGCATCGTTTTTAAAGGAAAACATCCTGCCTATACAGGATAGCGGGCAACTAAGATTTATTGAGAGCAAAGACGGTGTGCAATTCTCTGAAAACTTCCGGGTAAAATTCGCCCATGGGCATACCGAAGCGATGATGCTGCCACTACTCAATTACAAAGGACATGAAATTTTGTATATGGCTGATCTGCTGCCATCTGTGGGGCATTTACCTATGCCTTATGTAATGGCTTATGATATGTTCCCTTTGAAAACGCTTACCGAAAAGAAGATTATTTTAACCGAGGCCTTGGAAAAACAATATATTTTGTATCTTGAACACGACGCTATTAACGAATGTTGTACGTTACAACAAACAGAAAAAGGCATCAGAATTAAAGAAACATTTAACCTAAATATTGTATAAAAACAGGGAGCCTTATTACCACAAAAACCGTGCAATAAATTGCATCAAATCAAATATATACCCTCTTTTATCGAAACTTTTTTTAGTTAAATTTTTTATAACAATTTTATAGCTTTGCACGTTAATTTTTAGAAAATCCACTTAGAATCGAGGTTTTAAATAGATGAGACAACTCAAAATAACCCAATCCATAACCAACCGTGAATCTCAATCACTTGATAAATATCTTCACGAAATTGGAAAAGTTGACCTGATAACAGCCGAAGAAGAAGTAATATTAGCACAAAAAATACGGGAAGGCGACCAGGCTGCCCTGGAGCGTTTAACCAAAACCAACTTGCGTTTTGTTGTATCTGTAGCAAAGCAATACCAAAACCAAGGCCTAACCCTTGGCGACCTTATAAACGAAGGTAACTTAGGTTTAATAAAAGCAGCCAAACGTTTTGATGAAACAAAAGGATTCAAATTCATTTCCTATGCCGTTTGGTGGATCCGCCAATCAATTTTACAAGCCATTGCCGAGCAATCACGCATTGTACGTTTACCTTTGAACCAGGTAGGTTCATTAAGTAAAATAAGCAAAGCCTTTTCCAAATTAGAGCAGGAATTTGAGCGTGAACCATCGCCGGAAGAACTGGCAGATATATTAGAAACTACTGTCGACAAAATATCTGACACTTTAAGTAATTCGGGCCGCCATGTATCAATGGATGCACCATTTGTTCAGGGCGAAGAAAACACATTGTTAGATGTATTGGAAAATCACGAACCGAATACGGATTCGAACTTAATTAATGAATCATTATCCGAAGAAATAAAACGTTCTCTATCCACATTGACTGAGCGTGAGCGTGAAATTGTGGTATTATTTTTTGGATTAGGCGCCAATTCGCCATTATCACTGGAAGAAATAGGTGAGAAATTTAACCTTACCCGTGAGCGTGTAAGGCAGATAAAGGATAAGGCGTTACAGCGCCTTCGTCATACTTCGAGGAGTAAGATCTTGAAATCATATTTGGGGTAATAACCCTTTAAAACAAGAAAAGCCTTGCAGATGCAGGGCTTTTCTTGTTTTAATCCGCTTTGTCATTCTGAACGCAGTGAAGAATCTATCCGGCGTAAACTATCTTACAGATTCTTCACTGCGTTCAGAACGACAAAGTGGGAATATTATAAGCTTTTCAACACATCAACCGTATACTCAATTTGCTCAGGATGCACATCAAGGTGTAATACAAAGCGGATCCGGTGCTTATCGGTACTCATTGCCCTGATTCCTTTTTCGGCAAGCTTTTCTAATATGATCGCGGCGGGTTCAACGGTATCGAATAGAATAAGATTGGTTTCGGCAGGTAAAACGCCGCTTACCCATGGGAGATTGCTTAGGGTTTCGTTAAGCATTTGCGCATGGGCATGGTCGATTTTTAGACGATCCACATGATTATCGAGCGCATATATTCCGGCTGCGGCTAAGAATCCGGCCTGGCGCATACCTCCACCAAAAACTTTACGGATACGGCGGGCGTATTTAATGGTTTCCTTATCAGCCAAAAAAACAGAACCTACCGGAGCGCCTAAGCCTTTGGATAAACAAACCGATATACCATTAAAATATTTGCCATAATCAACGGCCTTATCGCCGGTATGGGCAAGGGCATTGAAGATCCTGGCGCCATCTAAATGGAGCTTTAGGTTTTTGTTGCGGCATAAATCAGCAATGGGTTTAATTTGGGCCAGCGTGTAGCAGCTACCTCCGCCTTTATTTACGGTATTTTCTAAGGCGACTAAGCTGGTATGTGGGTGATGAATATTGTCGGCGTTAATTTCCGGTTCAATCATTTCGGCGGTGATAATACCGCGATAGCCATTCAGCAAACGTGTTGAGACTGCCGAGTTGAATGCTATTCCCCCACCCTCATAACGATAAATATGGGCGGTTTGATCCGTTATTAATTCATCCAAAGGTTGGGTGAAACATTTTATGGCGATCTGGTTGGTCATAGTACCCGATGGACAAAATATCCCGGCCTCCATACCAAACATTGCCGCTGACTTTTCTTCGAGCTGGTTTACGGTTTCATCTTCACCAAAAACATCGTCGCCAACTTTGGCATTCATCATGGCATCCAGCATGCCGGGGGTTGGTTTGGTAACGGTATCGCTGCGCAGATCGACAGTTAATTGCATAATTATTTTGATGTGGTTGGTTAAAAATTCAAAACTAATTGTTTTTGGCAAACCGATGAAACACTAGCTTGTAAAGATGTTGAAACAAGTTAGCAATGAACATATAAAAAGTTATTTTTGTGGTAAGTAATTTTGCGATGAATACTACGTTTACCTACTATTATGTTTAAAATAACCACAATCTGCTTATCAATCTTTTGCCTCCTTTTCGTTTTTGAAAAATCACAGGCACAAACCTGGCAGTCGGGCTGCTATTACGATGTTAAAAACAACAAGTCGATCGGTTTGATTAAAATGAAAATGTCGGGCGCTCACCCCATTCCCGACGAAGCTTTTATTGAATATAAGCCTAACGATAAGGCAAACTCTATTAAGATCAGCGCCAGCGAACTAAGCTCATTTGTAATGGGTCGCGATAGCTTTATAGTTGCCGTGGCACCAAGAATGGGTGTATGGAGCAAATACGAACTGGATTTTGTGAAAGTTGTAGTAGATGCCGACCCGAAACTTTATATGTTCAGGGGTAAAGTAAATGGCGGCGGCGGCGTTCAGCCGGATGTTGGTATAGGCGTTGGCGGCGGTTTTGGTACCGGCGGCGGCGGTTTCGGCATGGGTTTAGGAGGTGGTATTAGCATACCATTAGGTGGATCAACGGTAACTGGTTATTATTATGGTGCGAATACAGCGGTGATGAAGCAATTAACCCCAGCTAATTTTATAGATGTGATGAGAGAAATTTTGGGTGATGAGTCTGAAATTGTAGATCAGCTGCATCAGAACAAATATAATCTGCGCAATATTGATAAGCTGATAAATAACTATTATAAAGCGCAGGCTGCTCACGGAGCACAGTAATTTTCAGAATCAAGAGGTAAGAGTCAAGAATCAAGATGGGAAACCATTTTGATTCTTGACTCTTTATTATTTTATGCCATTGCGAGGAACGAAGCAATCGCACGTAGAAAAGTGGCTCTGCAAAGTTCGCGATTGCTTCGTTCCTCGCAATGACATAGATTTATTAGACAGCTGTTAAGATCGTTCAAAAAAATCTTGACTCTTAAATCTTGACTCTTGACTCTCTTTTAAATGCTCTGCGCTATTACAAATCCGCAGGCCCAGGCCCATTGGAAATTGTAGCCTCCGAGCCAGCCGGTTACGTCTACACATTCGCCGCCATAGTATAGGCCGGGTACTTTTTTAACTTCGAGGGTTTTGGATGATAGTTCATCGGTTGATACGCCTCCGCGCATTACTTCGGCTTTGTCGTAGCCTTTATCCCCTGCCGGTTTTACTTTAAATTCGTGTATTAACGCGCTGATGTTTTCAATATCAGTTTTGGTTAATGAGGCGAGATTCTTTTCAACGGGTAATTTATCACTTAATGCTTCGGCAAACTTGCGGGTGTATAAACTTGCTAAATAAGCCAGTAGCATTTTTTTGCCGTTTGCCTCTTTTTCCTGCTGAATGAGTTCAGCAATATTTTCGTTAGGTAACAGATCGATATAAATAGATTCGCCCGGTCGCCAGTAGGATGAGATTTGCAGGATTGCCGGACCACTTAAGCCCCAATGGGTGAAGAGGATATTTTCTTCAAAGCTAATCCTATCGTTCCAAACGCGACAAAAAATGCTGTTGCCGGATAGCTGTTCATACCATGGTTGATCTTTCCCGGTGATGGTTAATGGCACTAATGCGGGAGCTGTTTCGGTAAGATTTAGATCAAACTTTCGCGCCATGCGCAGACCAAAATCGGTTGCCCCTATCTTTTGGATAGGTAATCCGCCGGAGGCGATTACCACTTTTGGCGTTTGTAGTTGGTATTCCTTTTCACCAATCTCATAGGTAACTATGAAATCATTACCCTGTTTATCGATATTTTTTACGGTGACATCACACTTAATTTCCTGACCGAGATCGCGGCATAGGCCGGTGAAGACTTCTACTACATCTTTTGCTTTATTGGTTGTGGGGAATAGCTGACCTAAAGTTTTCTCCTGGCCTTCAATGCCATAGGTTTCAAAAAAACTGATGGTATCCTCCACAGTCCATTGCGCGAAGGCTGATTTGCAGAAATGCTCATTTACTGAGATAAATTGTTGTGCCGAGGAATATAGGTTTGTATAATTGCATCGTCCGCCGCCACTGATGAGGATCTTAGCCCCTACCTTATCGTTCTTTTCGAGGATAAGTGTCCGTTTACCTAAAAATCCTGCTTGCACGGCGGTCATTAAGCCGCATGCGCCACCGCCAATAATTATAGCGTCGAAATCTGTTTGTTTTATTAAATTTGTTGCCATGGGCGATGTTGCGCAAATATCAGAATTTGGGAAGATACTTATCTTTTTAATTACAGGAATAATAGTGGTATGCTTAATATTCTTTGTGAACCGCGTTTTTGCACCCAACCATCCCAATTTTGAGAAGCAGACTTCTTACGAATGCGGAGAAGAACCCGTAGGCAGTGCATGGTTGCCTTTTAACTCGCGCTTTTATGTAATCGCGTTAGTATTTCTTCTTTTTGAAGTAGAGATGGTATTTGTTTTCCCGTGGGCGACGGTTTTTGGCAGTCACGAGATTAATAAAGTTGAACCAAGATGGGGAATATTATCCTTAGTGGAAATGTTCATTTTTTTGGGGATACTGATATTGGGATTAGTTTATGTTTGGTGCAAAGGTGATTTGGATTGGATTAAACCAGCCGTAATTAAACCGACTACAGATGTACAGATACCAACATCGCTTTATGATAAATTAAATTTGGAGCAGAGTTCTCATACTGTACGAAAATTCAGCATGGAGCAACCTGTTTTAGCTGCTGAGACTGTGAGTACTGCACCGGCAACACCGCAACCGATCAGGAAGCCAATGTTTAAACCAACTTTTAAAAAGCCTGAAAATGAGTAATGATATAACCAGTGAAAGTGGCGGTGTAGTAATCACCAAAATGGACGACCTGTTAAACTGGGCTCGTTTATCATCGTTATGGCCTTTAAGTTTTGGTATTGCCTGTTGCGCTATTGAAATGATGGGCTCATTTGCGTCCACTTATGATTTGGACCGCTTTGGCGTTTTCCCCCGCCCGTCGGCACGCCATGCGGATGTTATTATTATTGCCGGTACTGTTACCTTTAAAATGGCCGAGCGCATTAAACGTTTATATGAGCAAATGCCCGAACCTAAATATGTGATCTCGATGGGGTCCTGCTCTAATTGCGGCGGACCTTACTGGCAATATGGTTATCACGTGGTTAAAGGTGTTGATAGGGTTATTCCTGTCGATGTTTATGTGCAGGGGTGTCCGCCACGCCCGGAATCGTTAATTGGGGCAATTTTGGAATTGCAGAAGAAGATTGAGGGGGAGAGCTTGGCGGGGAATCGGGCTGCTAAGGTGGAAGCTGTATAACTTGTATTGTTGCTTTTTCGCGCTTCGGTGACTCACCCCGACTACGCTACGCTGGTCGACCCTCTCTTTCGCTGCGCGATATAGAGGGTGAGCTACATGTTATTTCTTTCTCTTTACTTGTGCTCGTTTGCAACGAGTGCTGAATATGGGTTTGCGATTGCATCGCAAGATTTATACTTTAGCGAAAGCTAAACCACATTTCGCATAAACGGGGTGAAATGATTTCAACCGAATATATTTTATAAAATCACAAAGATGAAATCTATATATATTGGTATTCTGCTTATAATCATGAGTGTTTATACAAACGCTCAAAATTTGCCACCAAATTTAAAAGCACCTTATCCGTTTAAATTCATAGAGCTTGAGAAGTTCTCAAGATCTATGAATCCTAATGATACATTAAAACCAACTTATATAAACGACAGCTTTGTTTATATCAATTTAAATAAGCCTAAACAAATAAGCAAATTGCATTACGAGGAAGCGTATCCATATCAAAAGAATCATGCCGTTGTTAAACAAAATGGGAAGTATGGCATAATAGACCGCCAAGGCGAATTCGTTGTAAAGCCAATATATACTGATTTTTATATTCCATATGATAAATACAGCGTAGTCTTTCAAGATGGTTCATCATTTAATTTTGCAAGTGGCAAACAAGAAGCCAATATTTTCAGTGAAATAGACAGGTGGTATCCGCAAACATATGCCTATGAAGTTGGCAAAAAATTTGGCGTTAAAGTAAAAGGAAATGTTAATAACGTTAGAATAAAAGGTGAAATTAATATTAAACCTATTTATGATTCTATATTGTATACTTCTTATAAATATATAATAGCTCAATATAATGGGGAATATGGAATAATTGATACAGAAGGAAACACAATTCTACCTTTTCAGTACACTGATCTTGTAAATTCCAGCTATGATTATTTGTATTATTTTGCTTTAAAAAAAGATTTCTATTGGTACTACTATTTCAATTTAAATCAATTATTTAAAAGCAAATATGAACCTGTAGAATTACGCAAAGACAAGCATATATTTAAAATCCAAAAGCTATATAATTTCTTTAATGACTCCGGGAAAGTGATGTTGCCTCAAAATTACAAATACATATCGGGCAGAGGATGCCTGGCTTTAAATAAGAAGAATGAGATTGTTTTTTTGGATTCTCAGGGTAAAGCATTTGTTTATTACGGTTTTTCGCAATCTAAATAGGCACAATAAATGCGTTAAGAATTGAAACGGATACCGGCCATTGGGCTAAGGGCAGTGCTGTATGAGTGAAAGCCTGGGCCGGAGGCAACGCTCAAAATATTTTCGCGCTCCGCTGACTCACCCCGACTGCGCTTCGCTGGTCGACCCTATCTTCGCCTGCGACGGAAAGAGGGTGGGCTGCAATATTCTCGTTATTCTTTTTAAGTAACTGTAGTTGCAAGCTACAGGCATATTAATCCGTAGACACAGTCTAAGGAAATCCCGGTGGACACTCAACTTCCTGTATTTCCCTTCCAAAAAATAATTGCAAATAAATTTGCGCAACCCAAAAGTTGCATGTAACTTGCAACCTTAAAGTTGCGCAATTGCATTAAAAATGAAGCAAGATATATTTCAAGCCATAGCCGATCCAACCCGCAGGGCTATTTTAACTTTACTTACCATCCAGGCATTAACACCAAATGTGATGGCAGAAAAATTTGATATGAGTCGGCAGGCTGTATCAAAACATATTAAAGTTTTGCATGAGTGTGAACTGATTAGGCCTGAGCAATCGGGCAGGGAAATTTATTATCATTTTAACGCCAAAAAGATGCAGGAGTTTGATCATTGGCTGGCGCAATTCAGGCAAAATTGGGAAACTCAATTTAATCAACTTGACGACATATTATCAACACTAAAAGAACAGAAATAATGAACAACGATTTGCTATTTGATTTTACCGTTGACAAGGCAGCGAAAACGGTATATATCACGAGGGAGTTTAATGCCGGTCAGGCTTTAGTATGGGATGCCTTTACCAAGGCCGAACTACTGGACCAATGGGTGGCGCCGGCACCTATGCGCGCCAAAACCAAGTATATGAATTTTGAAGTAGGAGGGCGGCGGTTTTACGCCATGATAAGCCCCGAGGGACAGGAGCGCTGGGTGGTGCAGGAATTTACTTCCATTACCCCGAAAACCAATTTTAAGATGTACAACGCGTTTGCGGATAAAGACGAAAATCGTGAACTGCCGGGTTCTGATTGGGATTACAATTTCAGCGAACAAAATGGTAGAACCAAAGTGGACATTACCATTTTCAATGAATCGTTTGAGCGATTGGAGAAATTATTAGAGGGCTTCAAAATAGGCTTCACCATGAGCTTAAAAAACCTGGAAGAATTGTTGGCCTCTTTATCGTAGAAAACATAAAAAGAAAATTTACAATCACTTTTAAAAAATAAAAATTATGAGAACAATTAATCCATGGATCAACTTTAACGGCAATGCCGAAGAAGCATTCACTTTTTACAAATCAGTTTTTGGCGGAGAGTTTACAAAGATCGTTCGTTTCA
Source organism: Bacteroidota bacterium (assembly GCA_026224775.1). Taxonomy (GTDB): domain Bacteria; phylum Bacteroidota; class Bacteroidia; order Sphingobacteriales; family Sphingobacteriaceae; genus Mucilaginibacter. The sequence continues at coordinate 231,018 of JAMFRP010000026.1, read as the reverse complement.
AAGACCTATCGAGCGCTGAATTCCCGGTAGCGGAAAATGATGCAAACAAACTCATGTACATTGCTTTACCTATTGGCAAACACAATGTATTAATAGCTAACGACGTTCCAGAATTTATGGGCCGGGTAAACGAACAAGAAAACAGGTCTAAAATAGCAGTAAGTGTAGAAAGTCGTGAAGAGGCGGACAAAATATTTAACGGACTATCAGCAGGTGGAGATGTTGAAGGACCTATTGGCGATAGTCCATGGGGTACATATGGCGCAATGTTCAGGGATAAATATGGCATTGAATGGATAGTGGAGTTTGACCCGAGTTTATAAGGGATAGTACTGCCAGAGACTTAGGATCGCAATATTTCAAAGAACGTTAGGCGCTCTTTCGCAAGAGCGGTTGACCGGTATATACAAATTTCGGGAAATGGATTGGGATAAATGCTGACAGTGTTTTGTCAGTAGATGGAGATATTCTCGTTGCATAATAAATAACAGTTCGCTTATCTCTGGTATCGCTAACGCTAAGTTGTCACTTTCTTTTTCCGCAAAAGAAAGTAACCAAAGAAAACTCTCGGCTGCGCCTGCTTCTTTAAAAGTTAGTGCTTTAACTTGGGCTTGTGCTAGCCGAACCAGCCGATGCCGATTTTTTGGGGTGAACTTAGGCTTGTGCTTTTACAGGGTTATGGGCTATATGTCATTCCGAGGAACGATATGACAGGGAGGGTGTTCCGCGTTAGCGATAGAAGTGGATACCGGCCTCGAGCGTAATGCCTGCAGGTGTATGAACGGATAGCGCGGGCCGGAGGCAACGCCAAAGTATGTTTAAGACTTTTGCGCGCTTCGTTGACTCACCCCGACTACGCTACGCTGGTCGACCCTCTCTTTCGCTGCGCACAAAGAGGGGAAAAGACAAATTTTTTGCCCTCTTTACCGCAAAGCGGAAGAGAGGGCAGGTTAAGCGGCCTAGCGAAAACCGGGTGAGTTAACACGCTATGCTTTGCCCACATTTTAAATAGGTGAAACACACCCTTTTTTCTTTACATTTCGATAACTAATACGATCACCTTTTAGCTTTCAAATTTCAGTTCAAAAATCGTATCTTTGCGGAAATGATAGCTATAAATAACCTTACGTTTGAGATTGGTGCAAGAGCCTTATATGATGAAGCGAACTGGCATATTAAACCCGGAGAAAAGATAGGCCTTATTGGCGCTAACGGAACGGGAAAAACCACGTTGCTTAAAATAATTGTAGGCGAATATAAGCCTACATCGGGCACCATATCGATGGCGAAGGACCTATTGATGGGTTACTTGAACCAGGATTTGCTATCTTATTCATCCGACAAAAACATTTTGCATGTGGCTATGGAGGCATTTGAGCGCCAAAACCAGTTGCATGATGAGATTGAGATATTGCTGCAAAAACTGGAAACGGATTATAGCGATGAACTGCTGAACAAACTAAGCGACAAACAGCATGAGTTTGAATTGCTGGATGGTTACAATATTGAATACAAAGCACACGAAATTTTAGCGGGTTTAGGTTTTAGCGAAGCTGATACGCACCGCAAGTTGAGCACCTTTTCGGGTGGATGGCGCATGCGTGTGATGCTGGCTAAGATACTTTTACAGGCACCGGATATTTTGTTACTGGACGAGCCTACGAATCACCTTGACTTACCTTCTATCCAATGGTTAGAGGATTATTTGAAGGCTTTTGAAGGCGCTGTGATCATTGTATCGCACGATAGGTGGTTTTTAGATAAGGTGATCAACCGTACGGTTGAATCGCGCAAGGGAAAACTTACCGTTTACGCGGGTAATTACTCTTTTTATTTAGAGGAAAAGGCGCAGCGTGAGGAAATTCAGCGTGGTGAGTTTAAAAACCAGCAATCAAAAATAAAGCAGGAAGAGCGTTTGATCGAGCGTTTCCGCGCGAAGGCATCTAAGGCTAAAATGGCGCAATCGCGTATTAAGGCGTTGGATAAACTGGAGCGTGTGGATGATGTGGATGATGATAATCCATCAGTAAACTTTAGCTTCCGTTTCTCGAAGCAATCGGGTAGAAACCTGGTTACATTGGAAAATGTGACCAAGAAATATCCTGCTATTGATATTTTGGATAATGCGGATGCTATTATTGAGAAAGGCGATAAAATCGCTTTGATCGGTGCCAATGGTAAAGGTAAATCAACCTTGTTACGTATTGTTGCGAATGCCGATAATGACTTTGAAGGTAAAAAAGAGATAGGCCATAATGTAACCCAAACTTTCTTCGCGCAGCACCAGTTGGAATCACTGCATTTGGAGAGCCAGATATTGCAGGAATTGCAAGCATTCGCACCTAGGCATACCGAAACAGAACTGCGTTCGATATTAGGTTCGTTCTTGTTTACCGGGGATGATGTGTTTAAGAAGATCAAAGTGCTTTCGGGTGGTGAGAAATCACGTGTGGCTTTGGCTAAGGCTTTAACCGCGGATGCTAACTTTTTAGTACTGGATGAGCCTACCAACCACTTGGATATTGCTTCGGTTAATATATTGATACAGGCTTTACAGCAGTTTGAGGGTACATTTATTGTGGTTTCTCACGATAGGTATTTCCTGGATAATGTGGCTAATAAGATCTGGTACATTGAAAATCAGAAGGTAAAAGTATATCCGGGCACTTATGCCGAATACGAGGAGTGGAATGCTAAACGTAAGTTAGAGCAAAAAGGCCTGCCTGCCGCAGCCTCACCGAAGGTTGAAAAAAAGGAAGAGAAAAAACCTGAGCCTGTTAAACAACAGCCTCAATCGGATAATAAATTTCAGCAGCTAAAAAAGCTTAACCAGGACTTGGCTAAGATGGAAGAGCAAATGACTGAGCTTGAAAAACAAGTTAAACAGTTTGAAGTCCAGCTTGCCGACGAGAAGCTTTACAGCGATGCCAATAAATCAAAGGAAGTTACACGCAACTACGATGTTAAAAAACTGGAATTAGGTGCTGTGCAACAACGCTGGGAAGCTTTGGCCGAGCAGATAATGGAATTGGAAGCGTAATATTTTTATTGCCTTAATACGCTGTGCTTCTTTGTGCATATCTTTGAGTTTGGTGGTTAATAGTCATCAATAAAGAGATTTACACAAAGAAGCATTTTTTTATTCCATTATGAACAGATACCTTACCTTACTATTGCTGTTTATTTCGATAAGGGGTGTAGCCCAAACAGCACCTTACGACAATGATGTTTATAATCCGGCTATTAAAACCGTTGAGTTTTATAATACCAAAAAGGAACCCTCCTTCCCTATTATCAACTTGAATAGTGGTGAGCAGGTACAGTTGGCTTTTGATGACCTGCGCGGCGGGGTGCGCAATTACTACTATTCGATTGAGCACTGTGATGGAGATTGGAACTCATCCAACCTATCACCTACCCAATATTTACAGAACTTTACTGAGGATAAGATCATTAATTACACTTATTCATCGGCTACTTTTCAGAAATATACCCACTATACCGTTAAGTTCCCAAATGAGTATATCAAGCCTAAAATATCGGGCAATTATATTTTAAGGGTTTATGAGGATGATGATCCAACAAAATTAATCCTTACACGCAGGTTTTACGTTTTGAACAGCAAGATTACGGTAACTGGTGAAGTCGTGGCATCGAGCGACTTGGATAATAGGGCACATAATCAGAAAATCAACTTCCAGATTGATTATGGAACACTTAAGGTACAAAACCCGAATACCGACATCCGTACCTGGGTGATGCAAAATCAGCGTAATGAAACAGGGTCTTTTACCACACAACCGCAATATATTCGTGGATCACAGTTAAATTATGGCGATTTGAGTACGAATGAATTTCCGGGTGGAAACGAGTTCAGGCACTTTGATACGAGGAGTTTGAAGTTAAATTCTGATAGGGTTTCGCGAATTTACAGGGATACCGCAAATTCGGTTGTATTGTTAACTGATGTGAGTCGCAACATGCCTAACTATACTTTTTTGTATGATAATGATGGGCAGTTCTACCCGCTAAATCAGGATGGTACTGACCCAACTATTGATGCTGATTACGCGCATATGTTTTTTAGTCTGGCAGCGGGAAAGACAGCGGCCGATGGCTCAGCCTATATAGTGGGCAAGTTTAACGACTACAAACTGGACGAACACAGCAAACTTGATTATGACGATAAAGGCAAATTTTATACCCACCTGTTCCTGAAACAGGGTGTTTATGACTACCAATATGTTTGGGTTGGCAATGCCACTAAAAAACCTGATTATACTTTTTTAGAAGGCAATTACTTTGATACGGAGAACAAATACCAGGTATTAGTTTATTACCATCCGCCAGCGGCGCAATGGGAAGAACTGGTGGGGTATGTGATTTTGAGTTCGGTGCAGAAGTAACCTTATTGTTTGAGCGCAGGGCTGTCAAAGGAGCGTAGTCGAAGTATGATAGTATTCCGCACTTTGTCTATAAAATAAATCCCCGATTCGCTTGATTTGCAAATCGGGGATTACCACGCTATCGCTCGCAATGACGTGGTGGTTAATTAGATAACATTACTGCTTATCATTCAAATTAGGCAGATCACAAATGCCTTTTAAATAACGTTGTAAGTAGTTAAAGTTTACTTCTGATATTAGAATATAGCTCTGCAAGTTGTATGCCGCGCCGTGTGCTCCCGGTGGGTAAATGCGCAGGTCAACATCTTTGCCAGCATTGGTTAGGGCGGTTAATAGCTGCATGGTGTTGGCCGGGTGCACATTATCATCGCTCATGGAATGGATCAGCAGGAAATGATCTTTTAATCCTGCGGCGTGGGTCATGTCCGAGCTGTTTTTGTAGCCTTCGGCGTTATCGTCTAAAGTACCCATGTAACGCTCGGTGTAGATGTCATCATACAAACGCCAGTCGGTTACCGGTGAGTTTGACATACCTACCTTAAATACACCGGGATGGGTGAGCAAGGTATAGCTGCTGATATAACCACCGTAGCTGGTACCCATAATAGCTCTTTTTGTACTATCAATAAATGGCATGTTACCCATATAGTGTGCGGTTTCGGCGAAATCTTCGCTTTCGAACTTACCCAGTTGTTTGTAAACACCTTTCAGGAAAGCGCTGCCGTAGTTGGCGCTGCCCCTATTGTTTACGTTTACTACCACATAGCCATTTTGTGCCAGCCATTGTGCCCATGCGTCATCATTAAACTTGTTGAATACCTCGTGCGATTCCGGGCCGCCGTAAACATCCATCACCATTGGATATTTTTTATTTGGATCGAAGTTAAATGGTTTAATCATGTAGCCATCCAGTTCAACACCATCGCGGGTTTTGAAGTGGAAGTTTTCTTGTGGCGAATAAGCATGGGTTGTTATGAAGTCGCTTACCGCTTTATTATCTTCCAATGTTTTAAGCACTTTGCCCTTATCATCGCACAAATCAACATGGGTTGGTACGTTTACACTGCTGTATTTATCAATGTAGTATTTAGTATTAGGCGACATGTTGATGTCGTGATAACCCGGTTGCATGGATAACCTTGTTTCCTTGCTCCCATCGTATTTTATAGAGTAGAACTGCTGCTCTATCGGAGAAGTTTCTGCTGATAAGTAATAGATTGTTTTTGAATCAGGGTTGATGCCGATAACCTTCAACATATCCCAGTCACCTTTTGTTACCTGGTTTAGCAATTTACCCTCGTAGCTGTAACGGTAAATATGGTAATAGCCTGAACGGTCTGATACCCAGAAAAAGTCTTTTGACTTTTCAGGAAAATACAGCATATCGTTGATGTTCGTGTAGAAGTTTGAGATAGCTACCCAGGTAGCGTTTTTCTCTTCTAAAACTACATGATGCTCGCCTGTTTTTACGTTGAAGAAGTATAGCTTCATATCGTTTTGCGCACGGTTTAGGGTCACCATGGCTAAAACATCAGGATCACTTGTCCAGTAGATACGCGGGATATAGAAATCACCTGTTTCATCAGGGCTTAGCCATACTTTTTTGCCGGAGTTTACATCAATCACACCAATTTTTACTGATGGGTTTGGATCGCCAACCAGCGGTATAGAGATATGGACGTTATTCGGATGCTGACCTTCGTAGTTGGTCATCTGAAAATCGGGCACCTTGCTTTCGTCAAATTGCCAAAAAGCCATGTACTTGTTATCAGGCGACCAGTTCCAGGCTTGTGATACTTCCAGTTCCTCTTCGTAAACCCAATCGCCATGGCCGTTGAATATGCCATTTTCGCTGGTTGAATCGCTTGTTAGTTGTTTTTCCTGTCCGGTAGCGAAGTTGTACACGTACATATTACCGCCACGCTCAATACCTACCATTGAACCATCCGGAGATAGCTCAGCAGAACGGGCATCTTTGGCGGCAGCCTTTAATTGTTTGCTTTGAATATCATAGACGTAATAATCAGATACACCTGAGCGGCGGTAGATCTTGCGGAAATTGGTTTGGAAAACCAGGTGTTTAAAATCGTGCGTCCAGTCGAATTTTTCGTATTCGAAAGCTTTGTCCGTGCCGGGATATTTCAGATCCGCGTTGTTGAAGATTACGTTTTCCTTTAAGGTAGCAGGGTTCATTGAGCTGATGCCGTCCTTACTTGCGAAGGAATACAAATCGCCGCCATTAATCCAGTCGACATTTTGAGGGCCTGATTTACCGCGAAGCATTCTGCCCGCCATTAAAGCATCGGTTAGGCTTGTGTATTGGGTTTTAGTTTGCGCGATGGTATTTTGAGGTAATACACAGCCAAACAAACAAAGGCACGCCAACATGCCTCGTAAGGATTTATTTTTCATGAATGAGGGTAATTAAAACTTGCTAAAACTAAACGTTTTTGGGGATGATTACAAGTGTAGCGGAAATGTTATAAACGCTTTTTAATGTCATTGCTTCGTTCCTCGCAATGACATTAAAAAATATTTGCGTTAGTAGTGGATACTGGCCTGGTGGTTAAGGCCTGCGCAGTATGAACGCCTGCCTGCCGGCGGGCAGGGATAGCGCGGCCTGCTTCTACCAGCGGGAACGCCCAATGCATATTTAAGACTTTTGCGCGCTCCGTTGACTCACCCGACTACGCTATGCTGGTCGACCTCTCTTCGCCTGCGGCGGAAAGAGGTGGGGAAAAGTTTTTGCCCTCTTTAACGCGCAGCGGAAGAGAGGACAGGTTGAGCGGCTGAGCGATAACCGGGTGAGTTGTCTGCATGAGTAAACTACTTTACAGATTCTTCACTACGAATGACAAGAATGGTTTATTGAGGTAGAACCGCATTAATAAAGTCAAAAAGCGTTATTATTTTTATTTACTAGTATTGCCTACAAGCGCCGTTACATATAAAACGTAATGGTGCGGAGGTAACCGCCAATCGCCCTGGCTACTGGCCCGGTAAAAGCTCTTTGTTGAACCTACTTACTACTTTTACGTTATAGTTAATGGGCTTGTTAACAGGCTGGTTAGGAATAAATTCAATGGCTACAACAAAATCACCTTTCATGTAAATGTTGTACTGTTTTAAATCAAACGTTAACCATCCTTTTGCAATCGCATGTGTTTGTGTTATATTCTTATCGTAATTTCTTGTTGTAGGATGCTTACCATCATAATTGTAGAAATTGATCCTGAATGTTCCACTATCCGCTCGCGCAGCACTAATATAGAGATTAACCGAAGTGACCTTTGAAAGTGATGTATCCAAATGTATCAATTGACCTATCTCGAAAATGTCTTTTTGGTTTGTACTCCCGTCAGTAAACTGAACTAACGCATGGTAGTTTGAGTCACCAAATTTCTTCTCGACCAACAAGGGTGATTTGATTATTACTTCGGCCAATTGTTCTGTTTTTTGTTTAAGCTTAATGTTTACATCATTACCTAAATCCTGTATTGTCGATTTATAATCGTTATAGCCTACCATTGAAAATGTTAGTGTATCCGCCTTATCTTCAGCAGGAATGGTAAGGTTAAAACTTCCATCATGCAGCAATACGGTCCCGATGTTTTTATGTCGAATCCCAATATTTACATAAGACAACTTTTCGTTACTTACCGAATCACGAACAATTCCATGTATTGACACCTGGCCATGAACTAAGGTGAAACTTGTAATAAACAATATTATTTGAATCAGAATTTTTCCCCTTAGTTTCATACTGTTTGCTTAGATTGGTTATACCGACAAACATAACCTGAATAACTTAATATATTAATTAACAAGCTGTTAAAGAATGTTAAAGTTTTAAGATGCTACTGTTAATGGTAATTCCATAACAAACTATGTTAAAACGGGTAAGAGTTTTGTCATTGCGAGGAACGAAGCAATCTCTACATAGGTAAGTTGGCCTTGCAAGTGGCTCTGTATAGCATAGAGATTGCTTCGTTCCTCGCAATGACGTGCATTTTTAAGAGTTGCCGGGACTGCGTTAGTGATAGCAGTGGATACCGGCTTGTGACTAAGGCCGATGCAGTATGAGCGGATAGCACGGGCCGAAGGCAACGCCCAAAGTATATTTAAGACTTTTGCGCGCTCCGTTGACTCACCCGACTACGCTGCGCTGGTCGACCTCTCTTCGCCTGCGGCGGAAAGAGGTAAAAAATAAGAAATAGAGCAGCCTTCCCACGCCCTCTTTGTTGCGCAGCAAAAGAGAGGGCAGGTTGAGCGACTGAGCGATAACCGGGTGAGTTGTCTGCAGGCGTAAACTACTTTACAGATTCTTCGCTCCGCTCAGAATGACAAAGTGGGTGAGTAATGCATTAGGGGAAATAACGAATTGGTTGTATATTTACAGCTAAAATCACTGACCCGATGCAAGGAAAAAGACCGAAAGAATCATACACCATAATGAATGAGCTCGTATTACCCAATGATACCAATACGCTGAATAACCTGATGGGTGGGCGTTTGTTGCATTGGATGGATATCGCGTCGGCTATTTCGGCGCAGAAGCATTGTAATAGGATTGTGGTTACAGCATCGGTGGATAATGTGTCGTTTAAAGCCCCTATAAAATTGGGGGATGTGATTAGTATTGAGGCCAGGGTTAGCAGGGCGTTCACTACTTCGGTTGAGGTGCGGATGGATGTTTGGGCGGAGAATATCCCCAGCGGTACGCGGGTAAAAAGTAACGAGGCTTATTATACTTTTGTGGCATTAGATAGTGACGGCAATACGGTGAAAGTACCTGAACTGATACCGGAAACGCCTGAAGAAATTTTGTTGTTTGAGGGCGCGCTGCGCCGCAGGCAATTGCGTTTGATACTGGGCGGCAAAATGAGCCCGGATGATGCTACCGAACTGAAAGCATTATTTTTCGCGGCGCAACAATAACAGCCTATGGCCAGCCTGAAGAAACTCCCCTCGCCTATTACCATACTTTTTATAGTGATTATTATAGCCGCTGCGGCTACATGGCTGCTGCCTGCGGGTGAGTATGATACGCTAAGTTATAACAGCGGATCATTTACGATCAATACCGTTAAGGGCGATAAAACCGTACCGGTTACACAACATACTTTAGATAGCCTTAAGATTTTAATATCGCTTGATAAATTTAAAAGCGGCGATATATTTAAACCGGTAGCAATACCGGGCACTTACCATCAGCTTAAAAGCAACAAACAGGGCTTTTTGGAGGTGATACAGGCACCGGTAAAAGGTTTGTATGATAGCAGCGATATTATATTCTTCCTGCTGTTTATCGGTGGATTTATAGCCATATTTCAACGTACCGGGGCCATGGAGGAAGGCGTTGCATGGCTGTCGCACAAAATGCGGGGGCAGGAAGCCTGGCTGATTATTATCATCACCTTCTTTTTTGCTTTTTGCGGCGCTGCCGAGGGTATGGCCGAGGAAGGTTTGGCCTTCTACCCTATTTTAGTGCCTTTATATTTAGTGGCGGGTTATGACTTGCTGGTCCCCGTAGCGGTAATTTTCGCGGGGACCAATATTGGAAACATGGCATCGTTCAGCAACCCATTCTCTACAGTAATCGCTTCCAACGCGGCGGGAATTAACTGGACGGATGGCATTTACGAGCGTTTGCTATTTTTTGCTATTACTACCGCTATCACCATTTGGTACATTGTGCGTTATGCGCAAAAAACTAAAAAGCATCCAGAAACATCATTGGTTTACCGGTTTGATGGTGTTGTGCAATCTAACTTCCCCGCTTTTGATACCGAGGATGGCAAAAAAGTAAAACTGGAACCGAGGAACGCTTTACAAATAATAATATTCCTGGGAACTATCGGCATTATGATCGGCGGGTTTATTGAGGGCTGGTCGATGGTTGGGGCTACGGCTTTGTTTATTGTGGCTTCGGTACTTATAGCGGTGATTGCCCGGATGAAGGAAAAGGTGTTTATGGATACCTTTATTGAGGGTGTAAAATCGCTGGTGTCGGTAACGTTAATTGTGGGCGTAGCACGCGGGGTAACCATTGTTCTGAACGATGGGCACATTAGCGGCACGTTATTGTTTTACTCGGCCATGATGGTGGGTAAAATGCACGCGGTATGGTTTATTTTAATGATGATGGTGATGTATATGGTGTTTACGCTGTTCATCTCCTCATCATCGGGTATGGCGGTGTTAACGATGCCGATATTCGGGTCGCTCGCGGTAATTGTGGGCGTACCGGGTAAGGAGATTGTAAATGCTTACCTGTTCGGCATGGGGATAATGGGATTGATAACGCCTACCGGGATCATGCTGCCATCGCTAAATATTGCCAATGTAAGCGTAAAGGCCTGGCTGAAATTTGTGTACCCGCTGATGGTAATATTGCTACTTGTTTCGGCGGCATTTTTGGTGGTTGGGGTATTGTAGACTGGCGATGCAATCGCAAAACCATCATTAAGCACTCGTTGCAAACGAGCACAAGTTTAACCGGAATATTAAAAGATGAGTTACTTTAACACTGCCTCAAAAGGTATTAAGATTTTTGAAAAAGGACTGATGATTATAGTGTTGGTATCAGTCGCTTTTAAATACACCGTAGATTATAATGCAACCATTGACCTGCTTGTCGCTGGATTTTTGCTGGCAATTTTATACTTTCCATTCGGGTTTTATTATATGGAGAAACCCTATGTACCATCAATAATATTTGGCATTTTTTACTCGCTGGGTATGGGTGCGTTATTGCTTGGCGTATTAAAAGTGCATAATTACCAGTATCTTTTGTTTACCATTTTTCTGATTTTTATTGGTATCGCAACATTCTTGTATTCAAAATTAAAATTGGGCGCTTACACGGTTGAATACATCTACGCTCAATTCTTCAGGCTGATATTTATTACGATGTTGAATTTGGTTGTATTGATATTTAGGTTTTGATCTTTCAACATTGTTTCAATTAGGGTATTCTGAGGTAAAAAACATGCTTTTTTCGGCACTTTTTTAGTCGAAAACGGGCGTTTTTAGTTTAATTTCAGTCGTTTTTAACGTAAAAAGCACTGTTTTTATGTTAAAAACAGTGCTTTTTTGATTCTAATATCGGCCTTTTTAGCATCAAAAACGGGCTTTTTCAGACTATTTTTGTACCAAGTGTACCAGGTGTTCCACTTGTACTGTGGTACACTTAGGCCGTTTCTTCCTTTAAAATGCTTAGCACATTATTGTTATCAATGCCACCAAAAAAGGATACGCCATGAGCGCCGTTTTTCAACGCCACCTGTATACCCTGACGGATCTCATCATCATTTTTAAAGTTTGGCAAATACAGGCCTGCATACAGCGGGAACTTGCCAGCAAGGAAATGCGTGCCTTCTTTTACCGCATCCCCTATCCAGCTTACCTGTTCGTTGTAGAAGCCGTGGTATATCATCGGGCAAATGCCATCGAGGTTCCAGTTTGTCCAATCCTGCCTTACATTACGACGGGCAACCTCGGGTGTTGGGAATACAGCAGCGGTTATTACTTTATTCTTCTTGTGGGCGATGTCGGCCAGGCTGTTCACCACCCGGGTTATATTACCATAGCGAAATAAGCGCCATGACAGGCTTGCATCCGGATATTGCAGGGTAGTTACATCAATACCATACTGATCCTTAAAATGTGCCTGACAAACCTCGCAGTAGCAGAAATCATAGGCAGGCAGCTCCTTGGTTTGGTCGAGGTTATAATGACTCCAAAGATTTACAGGTAGTATCACATCGCAATAGCGCACATAATCCAGGTGCACGCCATCTATATAGTCTTTGTTGATAATATCAGTTACCTGTTGCTCCAAATACTGTTGCACTTCGGGGCGTGACGGGCATAGCCAGCGGTAGTAATCCACATAAGGCGGATGGTCGACACAGGACTCGCCATTGCGGTTTTTGCTATACCATTCCGGGTGGATTTTAAGTAATTCGGCGCGGTTAAAGGTCCACATCCAGCGGTGGGCTTCCAAACCGTTGGCTTTAGCCGTGCGGAAATGGATCTCACTATCGTTTTCAAAAAGTATAGCGCTAATGCCTGCGGCTTTATAGCCGGCATAGCGGGTATTTAGCTCATCCTGAGTATCTTTTAGGTTCGGGTTAATCCAAACCCAGTTTTTTAGCTTGTACTTTTTAGGGGCAGCTAAACTTACCTCGGCTTTGCCTTTTAATGATAAGCCGGTAGCGGCACCTGCCAGTAATCCTGCTTTTATGAATTCCCGTTTATTCATTTTCCTTACTTATTTGATTGATCGCGCTTTGCTGGTTGATCGTCCAGACCTGGTTACTTTGCTTGTCACTTATCAGCCCCATAAACTGGTGTTTAGTAGCTTCTAGTGTTAATAGGTTTACTTTATTACTTATTACAACTTTATTACTTATCCCGAGTTGCTTTAACAATAAAGCATACCTGTGATGCTTCCTGAAATATAGATATTCGCGGTAATATATTAACCATAAATATCGCTTTTGCAGTTCAGAATAAGGCATCGTAAAAGCATTATTACCTGTAGCACTTTTGTTAAATTGCAAATACCCCCAACGCTCAGGGAAATGCATATCAATCACCCCTTGCGCCGACCATACCCAATTGTGCTCCGGTTTTAGTTCACCCGATGCGGTTGTTTGCTTTACATATTTGCCGTTATGCACATCAGTATCCCACTCCACACGCGAGAAATTAATGCGCCACAAATCACCATCGGCTGGTATGTTTATATTGTTGCCCATGCTGATTGACTTGAAAGGAATAGCGATTTCAACTGTCCAGCCTTTATCGGTGTCGTTAGGGTTATTTACCGTGCCTTGTACCTTTACCGCGGTTCGCAAACCTTCGGCATTATAGTTTATCATGGCGTCGCCCCTATCCCGGTATGGATGATCAAGAAACAGATCAAAAATCGTATTCAGAGCATTTACCTCGAACTCATAATATTGATGAATAGTGTTATTGGGGTTAATAAACACCTCAAAATCATTATCATGAAAGACAATAGCATCGTGCTTGGTTTCATAGGCCCAAACATTCGGTTCCTGCAGTTTTGCAGCAATGTAAATGCAGCTATCGCCCCAAAGCATTTTTACCTGGGTACGAAAAGCCGGATGTGGCTTTTTATCGCCCTCAATATCCTGAAATTGATCAGTCCACACTGCCTGACTCCAAGTTGAATCGTTAATATTGCCATCAATTACGGGGGGCGTTTTTGTGTAGTGAATAATGTAATTACGGGGGGTAGTAAATAGGTTTTCAAGCCCATTAAATGGCGATTGCGCTTTAGCGTAGAATGCCAGAAATGAAAGAAATATGGTTACGAGTATTTTCTGATAGATGATTGATCTCATGCTGTCGTTTACTGATCAGCTTCCCAACGCCACAATACGGTCAAACTCTTCGCGTTTTAAGCCCATTACGGATAATCTTCCTTGACGCACCAGTCCAACATCTTTTAATTGCTCATCGGCTTTTATGGTTTCGAGTGTTACAGGATTTTTGATGGTTTCGAATGGAACGAGATCAACCACTACCCAGTTTTTATCGTCAGTTGTTGGATCCTGGTAAGCCTCTTTTACAACTTTGGCTATGCCTACCACCTCTTTTCCTTCGTTACTGTGGTAGTATAATACCAGGTCACCCTCCTTCATCTCACGTAAATTATTGCGGGCCTGATAATTACGAACGCCGTCCCAAAAAGTGCGGCCATCTTCATTAAATTTTTCCCAGCTATATTTATGCGGTTCACTTTTTACAAGCCAATAATTCATCTGCAGTATAATGTTTATACCGTAAAGATGTTAAAAAGTACTGTAATTGTAAAGTTGAATTAAGAGTAGAAAGCAGTAATAAAATGAACCTATTACTTATTATGACCTTTTAATGTATTTTTTATACAGGTGCTCAATGTAGCCTACGCTTACATAGTCCAAAAATTTCCAGCTTTCCTGAAAATACGTACGCTGAATGTATTTAAGAATACTGAAAAGTATTACCAAAAAGATAAGCAATAGCCCCAGCGAGAATAAAATTATGCAAAAAATGATAAAAACATTCATCAGAAAAAACTTAATGGTTAATTAATGCTTTTTACGATAATTCACCCAATAAGTTACCTTGTAGACAGAAATTCTATCTTTTTGTCTATAAAACATATCCAAAGGAGAATTAAGTGCCTGGAAACGATTTAATGCAGGATTTTAAACATTAGCTCTTTAAGCAACGCACCATCTTCGGCGTTGGAATCAACACCTTTGCTTTTCAAATCGTACTCGCGCAGGTAACTTATAATGTTCATGGTTTTCCCATAATCATAACTGCGGGCAGCCTGCTCATAGTCCTTTACAAAATAAGGGTTCACACCAATTTCACGGGCAAGGTTCGATCTGTCCTTTACATAATGGCATGCCAATACTTTACTGAAAAAATTATTCAGATTACCTAACACCAAAACTATTGGGTTTGCTTTGGGGTTAGCCTCAAAATAATTAATAATTTGATTTACCTTGAACGCGTTTTTCTGACACAGGGCCGTTTGTAACTCAAATACATTGTACTCCTTACTAATACCTATATTATTTTGGATGTGTTCTAAGGTAATTTCTTGTCCTGCCGATATGTTCAGCATCAGCTTTTCAAGCTCGTTGGCTATCTTGGAAAGATCGTTACCCAGGTATTCGGCCAGCATTGCCGAAGCCTGCTGATTAATGCGATAACCTTTGCCGGTAATAAAACTTTCTATCCATCCGGGTACTTTGTTATCATATAATGTAGCTGATTCAAATATCAACCCATTCTTCTCAATGGCTTTGTAAGTCTTTTTACGCTTATCAAACTTGCCGTATTTATAGCAAAAAACAAGAATAGTACTTGGCAATGGGTTTTCAAGATAAGCCAATAATGGGTTGATGCTCTTTTTATCCTCATCATCTTTTCCCCACTTCATATCCTGCGCTTCTTTCACCAGCACAACCTGGTAATCAGCCATCATAGGATAACGCTTTGAAGCATTAAGTACTGACATTAAATCGGTATCTTTACCATAAAATACGGTCTGATTAAAGCCTTTTTCAGCATCAGGTAATAACTGATGTTCTACATAATTACTAACCTGGTCAATATAAAAAGGCTCTTCACCATGTAGCAGGTACAAGGGTTTAAATTTGCGGTTCTTAAGATCTTTTAATATATCGGCAACAGTCATTTCAATTCAAAAATCAAAAGTAAAAATTCATAATCCAAAAGCATCATTCCAATCAACAATATATTATCGCGATATAAATCCGCTTTGAATTTTTACTTTTGATTTTTGACTTACAATATGGAACAACTGCAACCGCTTAACTTACCGCCTTATCCTTTTAAAATAAGCGATAGCAACGGGCAGTTAACTTTGTTTGATGAGATAAGGAAAAAACACCTGGTTATAACCCCGGAAGAGTGGGTACGGCAGCATTTTGTACAATATTTGATCAATCAAAAAAAATATCCAAAAACACTGATCAAACTTGAGGGTGGTGTAAAACTTAACGGCATGGCCCGCCGAACAGATATTGTTGTATTTAACCCTGCCGGCGAAAAGATTTTAATGGTAGAATGTAAAGCGCCATCTGTCGCCATAAATCAAAAGGTATTTGATCAGGTTGCCCGTTATAATATTACGCATAAGATAGGCCTACTCGCGGTTACCAACGGCCTACAACATTACTATTGCACGGTTGATTTCAACAATCAGAATTACAAGTTTATTGAGGATTTGCCCGAATATAACATCCCGGCGAATAGTTAAACCTGAATGGTCAGCGTTTGTATCTTCTCCAGCAATTCTTCCGGTTTAAATGGCTTGGATACATAATCATTCATGCCCGAATTAAATACGCGTTCCCTGATGTCAAATAACGCCGAAGCAGTTAGAGCGATGATAGGTATATTTGCTTTTTTGGGATCAGGTAGTTTTCGTATCTCAATAGCCGCGTCAAATCCGTTCATAATAGGCATTTGCAGATCCATCAAAATAATATCGAAGTTACCGTATTGAACGAGTTGAACCGCACGTTCCCCATTTTCAGCAATTGTTGGGGTGATATTCCATTTGGATAGCAGTTTCTTCATCAGCATCACGTTAACCACGTTATCTTCCGCAATAAGCATCCTGATATGACTTAGGGTATCATTTGCCTGGAGTGGTAACTTATTATCAACCCTCGGAACGTGTTGTTCTGTCGATACCGGGAATTCCATATTAAATGAAAACTCCGATCCCTTCCCTAAAACACTGTTAACATTCATTTTTAAGCCTTGTAACTCAAGCAGACGCTTGATGATTGCCAGACCTAAACCGGTACCACCATATTGGCGGGTTGTGGTTATTGATTCCTGGGCAAAAGGCTCAAATATGGTGTCTATATTATGCTGATCGATACCTATGCCGGTATCCTTAACCGCGAAGTTTACGGTAATGGTATTATGCCTGTCTTCAATTACGATGCAGCTTACGCCAATATTTCCGTCTTTGGTAAATTTTATTGCGTTGCTGATGAGGTTAAAGATAATTTGTGTAATGCGTGTAGGATCACCAAATAAAACCTTCGTATCCAGGCTATCATCAATATCAAGCTTAAACAGTAAACCTTTTTCTGCTGCTTTAATTTTTTGACCGCCGCAAATACCCTGCATTAACTCCGTTAAATTAAAGCCTATATTTTCAAAAATAACCCTTCCTGATTCAATCTTATTAAAATCAAGCACATCGTTTACGATAGCCAACAGATTTGCCCCCGAGAATTTTAATATCTCCAGGTTTTCCCTTTGATCATGACGCGGGTTGCTCATCAATAACAAGTTACTCATACCTATAACCGCATTTAACGGAGTTCGAATCTCATGCGACATGGTGGAAAGAAATTCCGATTTTGCCTGTGATGATTTTTCGGCTTTATCAATAGCTGAACCCAATTTTTCGTTTAACACAGCCTGATCTTCAGATGTTTTTTTCAGTTCCTGTATGTTACGGTAAAACGCGGTGTAAAAATGACTGTGTATGTATATAAGTAATATAAAGTTGGCAAATACCGCTATAATTACGGTCGATTGATCTATTTGCTCTGGCTTAAATTGAATAAAATAGGCATTATTATATTGTACAACCAGGAAAATCAATACCGGTATCAAATTCAGTATGGAATAAAATATACCATAAGTTTGGCCCATCATGTAAAAACTGAATATAACAACCAGTATAACCATTTGGATGGTTACAATATTTACATTTTGGAACGTATAAAATACATCAAGCAAATTTACAACAGTAGCCAGTATAAGTAAGCCATGCGATATAAAGCGCCAATTGCCATTATAAGTTAAAAGCTTAAAAGAGATTGCTGTACAAACCAGCATCGCGATAGCGGTGTAGGTAATTAGTGGCTGGTGCTGGTAATAAACATTGCTTAGTAACGAAGCAAGGGCAATAAATACAATTCCTAAACCATAATATAATAAGCGAATACGTGCCTGATCAAGAAATGGTTGATCATCTGATAATATTTTATCTAGCGATAGGTTAAAAAAGCCGGCACTTTTGCTCATGCAATATTGGGTATCTATAAATTAAAACTCAGGTTGTTAAACATATAACACCTATGGCATACAGCCAATAGATCTGTTATAAATTTAACAACCTGGTAGAATACCTTTGCAATTAGCAAGCCAAAGCAGTTAGGTTCTCTTCAATTATCTTCAACTTCGCTTCTGCGTCGGCCTTTTTCTTTAACTCGTTATCAATAATATCAGGTTTGGCATTGCTCATAAAACGCTCATTACTAAGCTTAGCATTAACCGAACGTAAAAAACCGTCGAGATATTCTTTTTCTTTTTTCAGTCTTTCGCACTCAACAGCAGGGTCAATGGTTTCTTCCATTGGGATGAAAAACTCATCTGTACCCACCATAAAGCTAATTGCACCACTAATTTTATCCTCAACAGTAGTAAGCTCAGTTACATTACCCAACTTTGAAATAATGGAACCATAAGTAGTATAATTGATACTACCACTTGGTTTTACAGCAAGCTGCAATGTTTCCTTTGGTGATATTTGTTTGCTGTTACGTACATTCCTTATTTGGGTAACCACTTGCTTAATGCTCTCAGTAGCAGCAAGCAAGTGAGTATTTATTTCCCCATTTTTCGGTAATTGCGCAACAATACAGCAATCCCTCTCGCTACGTTCGCCAAATAATTCGTCGTGCCATAACTCCTCAGTTATAAAAGGCATAAACGGGTGAAGTATTTTGAGAATATTCTCAAAGAATGAAACGGTTACGGTATAAGTTTCTTTATCTATAGGTTGCTGATAAACAGGCTTAATCATCTCCAGGTACCAGGCGCAATAGTCATCCCATACCAGTTTATAGGTGGCCATTAACGCTTCTGATAAACGGTATTGCTTAAAGTTGTCTTCAATCTCAATCAAAGCCTGGTTAAAGCGACTGTCGAACCACTCAATAGCTATTTTATTAGGATTAGATAGGTTTTCGTCTATCTCCCACCCTTTTATCAATTTAAAGGCATTCCAAATTTTGTTGGCGAAATTCCTTCCCTGCTCACAGTAGCTTTCATCAAACATCAAATCATTCCCCGCAGGTGAACATAGCAACATCCCCACCCTAACACCATCAGCACCAAATTTTTCAATTAGTTCGATTGGATCAGGAGAATTACCTAATGATTTAGACATTTTACGGCCCAGCTTATCGCGAACAATACCAGTTAAATAAACATTCTCAAAAGGTAGTTTACCACGGAACTCATGCCCAGCCATAATCATCCTCGCCACCCAGAAAAACAAGATTTCAGGTGCGGTAACCAAATCATTTGTTGGGTAATAATAATTAATGTCAGCATTCTCAGGATCTTTAAATCCATCGAAAACAGATATAGGCCATAACCATGATGAGAACCAGGTATCTAAAACATCTTCATCCTGTATTAAATCAGCAGCGGTTAAACTAGTGTTGTCAGCTGATAACTTTTTGGCTTCGGCTAATGCTTCCTCATTTGTTTTGGCTATAACGTATTGCCCATTTGGTAAATACCAGGCAGGTATCTGCTGTCCCCACCATAACTGGCGACTAATACACCAATCCTTCACATTCTCCATCCAGTGGCGATAGGTATTGGTGAATTTTTCGGGTATCAATTTAATATCACCATCCAACACATAATCCAATGCAGGTTTAGCCAACTGATCCATCTTGCAAAACCACTGCATAGATAGTTTGGGCTCAATAACCGCGTCAGTACGCTCTGAGAAGCCTATTTGTGATTTATAATCTTCTACTTTTTCTAATGAACCAGCTTCTTCCAAAAGCGGAGTTATCTTCTTCCTTGCCACAAAACGATCTACACCAACTAAAATTTGTGCTTTTTCGTTTAGCGTGCCATCATCATTCAAAATATCAATAACCGGTAAGTTGTGTTTTATACCAAGCTCATAATCATTCAAATCATGTGCTGGAGTAACTTTTAAGCAACCTGTACCAAAATCCATGGTTACATACTCATCCAAGATAATTGGTATCTCCCTATTAATTAAAGGAATAATAGCTTTTTTACCATGCAGATGGAAATAACGCTCATCATTTGGATTAATACAGATAGCAGCATCCGCCATTATAGTTTCAGGGCGTGTTGTAGCTACGGTTAGATAACTTTTCGCTCCTCGATCCTCACCCGCCAACACCTCATACTTAATATAATAAAGCTTCTGATTTACTTCTTTTCGAATAACTTCTTCATCAGATACAGCGGTTTTGCCCTGAGGATCCCAGTTTACCATACGTACACCACGATAGATAGAACCTTTTTTATATAAATGGATAAACGTTTCAATTACCGCGTCGGATAATTCCTCATCCATGGTAAAACGTGTACGGTCCCAATCGCAGGATGCACCAAGCTTTTTAAGCTGATCTAATATAATACCACCGTATTTTTCCTTCCACTCCCAGGCGTAGCTTAAAAACGCTTCGCGGGTAAGGTCTTTTTTAGCGATTCCGCGCTCTTTAAGCATGGCAACAACTTTCGCTTCAGTAGCAATACTGGCGTGGTCTGTTCCCGGTACCCAACAAGCATTTTTGCCTTGCATGCGCGCACGACGGATCAACACATCCTGTATAGTATTGTTCAACATATGGCCCATGTGCAAAACGCCGGTAACATTTGGCGGCGGCATCACTATGGTATAGGGCTCACGCTCATCAGGCACCGACCTGAAAAACTTATGCTGTAACCAATAGCTGTACCATTTATCTTCTGCTTCTTTAGGCTGATATGTTTTAGAAATACTCATAGTTTGCAAAAATAATCAATTAGTTTATAGTTCATGGTTAGTGGTCAATAGTAATTGCATTTTATGCAAAAAGTTAATTGGATATATCAAATCACTAAATAATTCAGCTCATCAAAAAGTTCTTACCATATTTTATTACCTTTAAGCTTTAATTTGATCTCATTATGGAATTTAAGTACTCGAATTTGGTACTTGCTGGAGTTTTATGCATTTCGGTAAGTGCTTTTGCAGTAGATGGTGGCAAAAAATCTAAAGCCCATCATCCTGCCCCTCCCGCGCATCCCAGAAAATTTATTGATTCGGCTAATATGGATTTGTCCATTAAACCCGGCGATGATTTTTATGATTATGCCGATGGTAACTGGATAAAAAACAATCCAATACCAGCCAAAGAAACCCGTTGGGGTAGCTTTAACACCCTGATACAGGATAACACAACCAAACTATTAAACTTACTGAAAGAAGTTAGCGCTACATCTGCGCAGCAACCAAAGGGCAGTTTAAAACAACGCGTGGGCGATTTATATGCCAGCGGAATGGATAGCGTAACTATTGAAAAAGCAGGCTATACCCCTATCCAACCGGATTTGAAACGTATTGACAGAATCGCAACTACACAAGGCGTTATTAATGAAATAGTTTACCAACGCGTACATGGATTGGGTAGCCCAGTATTCAGGTTTGGTGTTGGTGGTGATGATAAACACCCTAATGTAAATATTGTAGGACTAGATCAGGGCGGCACCAGCTTGCCCGACCGTGATTATTATTTAAAAAGTGATCCGCGTAGTTTAAAAGTTCAGGAGGCTTACAAAAACTACCTGATAAGCCTATTCACACTGACCGGGACCAGTGCTGAGGAAGCTGCAAAAAACGCCGCGATTGTTTTTGATATTGAAAAAGCTTTAGCAAAAGCACAATTAAGCCGTGTCGCGCTGCGCGATCCAAACGTTACTTACAACAAATTTTCGGTTGTTGCATTCAGCAAAACTACTCCGCATTTAAACTGGGTACAATTATTACCCGAGATGAAAGCACCAGGCCAAGATACCATATTGGTAGGCGAGCCTGCATTTTTCAAGGCCGCGGACAGTTTAGTAGCTGCCACATCTGTAAACGATTGGAAAGTTTACCTAAAATGGAACATTCTTAAAGGTTCAGCCGGATCATTAAGCTCTCCATTTGTTGCTGCCAGTTTTAAATTTAGTCAGGCTTTAAGCGGCCAAAAAGTGCAGGCACCACGCACCGAGCGTATGTCGGGTATGGTTGATGGCAGTTTGGGCGAATTGTTAGGCCAATTATATGTAGAGAAATACTTTACACCAGCGGCTAAGCAATATATGGTTAACCTGGTTAATAACTTAAAAAGCACTTTGGGCGATCGCATACAACGCCTTGATTGGATGAGCGATGAAACCAAAGCCCACGCACTTAAAAAACTAGCTGCATTTACTGTAAAAATTGGCTATCCTGATAAATGGCAAACTTATGATGCCGTTATTATAAACCGTGATACCTACGTTAGCAACTTAAGAAGCATTGGCGAATGGCGCTATAATTATATGGTAAGCCAATTAGGTAAGCCTGTTGATAAAACCCGTTGGGGAATGACGCCACCAACTGTTAACGCTTATTACAATCCGTCAAATAACGAGATCGTTTTCCCGGCGGGTATATTGCAGTTCCCTTTCTTTGATTTTGATGCTGATGATGCTGTAAATTATGGTGGTATTGGCGCTGTAATAGGCCATGAAATGACACATGGTTTTGATGATGAAGGTCGCCAGTATGATAGTGATGGCACTTTACGCGATTGGTGGACAAAAACTGATGCCGACAGGTTTAAAACACGTACCGATCAGGTTGTTGCACAATTCAACGCCTTTACTGTGTTAGATACCATTCACGTAAATGGTAATTTAACTTTAGGTGAAAACCTTGCTGATTTAGGCGGTGTAAACATTGCTTACGAAGCATTTAAAAAGACTAAGGAAGGCCAATCAACAGACACTAAAATTGATGGCTTTACTCCTGATCAGCGTTTCTTCTTGTCATGGGCCCAGGTATGGAGAGGCTCACAAAGACCGGAAGCTGCCGCTCAGCGCATATTAACTGACCCGCACTCACCTGAGAAATACCGCTGTAATGCACCTATTAGCAATGTAGATGCATGGTATGCCGCATTTGATGTGCAACCGAGCGACAAAAATTACAAAGCTCCTGCAGACAGGATAAAAGTTTGGTAAGCCAGATGATTTACAACATTAATTAGAACAACAAAGCCCGGTAACAATCGGGCTTTGTTGTTCTGTTTTATATCGATAAGGTGCCTCCTATCGTTTTGATTACAAATTACTGACCCGTATTGCTTACACCATCTAAAAGCAAACATATATCTTTGCGCC
This sequence comes from Bacteroidota bacterium, assembly GCA_026224775.1. Taxonomy (GTDB): domain Bacteria; phylum Bacteroidota; class Bacteroidia; order Sphingobacteriales; family Sphingobacteriaceae; genus Mucilaginibacter. Next base: position 207,835 of record JAMFRP010000026.1, on the reverse strand, counting down.
GAATATGATTATCCATCAATTTTACGATAAAGGACTGGCGCATGCTTCCTATGCGATCATCAGGACTGGGAAAATGATCGTTATCGATCCCTCACGCGATCCTCAACCATACTATGACTTTGCTACATTGCACGAGGCTGATATTGTGGGTGTGATAGAAACCCACCCCCATGCTGATTTTGTAAGCTCGCACCTGGAAATACACCAAACTACCGGCGCTACAATTTATGTAAGCAAGCTTACCGGCGCAGCATATCCTCATGAAGGTTTTGATGATGGAGATATGATTGAATTAGATGACATTAAACTAAAAGCCATCAATACTCCCGGCCATTCACCCGATTCTATTTGTATTCTATTACAGAATGAGAGTGGGCACGATGCCGCTATTTTCACAGGCGATACTTTATTTGTCGGCGATGTTGGCCGCCCCGACTTACGCGAGGATGCCGGTAATATCACCGCGAAAAAAGAGGAACTGGCCAAGCAGATGTATCATTCTACAAGAGATAAATTGATGCAGTTGCCAAAGAATGTGATTGTTTATCCAGCACACGGGCCCGGCTCGTTATGTGGTAAAAATATGAGTGCTGATCTGCAAAGCACTATCGGTCGCGAATTACGCGAAAACTATGCGCTACAATTAATGAGTGAGTTGCAGTTTGTTAAAACACTAACTACCGATCAACCTTTTGTACCTAAATATTTCGGGTACGATGTGGAATTAAATAAATCTGGCGCACTGCCGCTTCAAAACACTATTAACGCGATTGATAAATCGGCATTGATATCAGATAAAAGCATACTCATCATTGATACCCGTCCAAAAGCTGATTTCAGAAAAGGACATATCAAAGGCGCTATCAATTTACAAAATGGCGAAAAGTTTGAAACATGGTTAGGTTCAATCGTCGGCCCCGATGAAAAATTCTACCTGATTGCGAACACTGATAGCGATTTGAACATCATGATAAAAAAAGCTGCCAAAATTGGTTACGAAAGCAATATAAAAGCCGCTTTGTTAACACCGGATAATATAACTGAAAAATCGGCTGATCTTGATCTTGCAGATTTTCAAACTAACCCAGATAACTACACTATTGTGGATGTTCGTAACTGGGGAGAGGTTAATGATGGAACAATGTTTATCAATCCGGTTATTATCCCACTACCTGAACTGCGCGAACGCATCAGCGAAATCCCAACTAACAAACCCATCGTAGTACATTGTGCTGCTGGCTATCGCTCCGCTGCTGCTTCGAGTATTATTGCAGCACAGATAAAATCTGTACCCGTTTATGATTTGGGCGAAGCGATTATTGATATAGCTAAAATCAAGGTTTAATATGCTCGAAATTGTAAAAACCTCCGATGGTTCAAACACCATTTTCAATAGCGAAGTAGGGGAAAATTATCATTCGCGCCACGGTGCTTTACAGGAGAGTAAGCATGTATTTGTAAAATCGGGCTTACAGTTTTTTTTAGAAAATAAAAATAAAGTCTCCCCTACCGGGGGAGATTTAGAGGGGGCCGACGTCTCAATTTTAGAAGTTGGTTTTGGCACCGGCTTAAACTTTTTACTAAGCGCTGATTACTGCATCACTGAAAACATACAGCTTAACTATACCGGCATTGAAGCTTATCCGTTAACTGATGACATGATAAGCCAAACAGGGTATGATGAATATGTCACCGCAGACTTGTGGCAACAATTTCTTAGTAATTATCAGCCAGCACTTAAAAGGTCTATTGAACTCAATAAAGTTTGCCGCTTGCAAATTGCCAACGTCAAACTGATGGACTTTCAATCAAATCAAAAATTTGATGTAATTTATTTTGATGCCTTCGCTGCCATCCACCAACCCGAAATGTGGGATGAAGCCGCAATTACCCATACACTTCAATTTTTAAAGGCGGGCGGCGTCTTTGTAACCTACGCCATTACCGGAAACCTCAAACGCATTGTTAAAAGCTTAGGCTTAAAAGTCGAAAAAGCCCCCGGCGCACCGGGTAAGCGGGAAATGTTGAGAGCTTATTAATGGGTTGATGTGCACATAATCTGAATCAATTCAATAATTCTTAGAAGCTGTTTAAAAATGATTCAGCATATATAAACAAATCGTCATTGCGAGGAACGAAGCAATCTCTACATAAGCAAGGCGATTAGAAAGGTATTGAATCTGCAGAGTGGCTCTGTAAAGTATAGAGATTGCTTCGTTCCTCGCAATGACGATAGTTTTTTCAGACAGCTTCTTAGGTTATTATTAGGTAAAATCTGCACATTTGCACATACGCACACTTGCACATCAAAATACTATGCCATTAACTCCTCCCATTACATCCACCACTCCCGCAGGCGCCTTTGAAAGATTGCTTACCATTATGGATGACCTGCGCCTGAATTGTCCCTGGGATAAAAAGCAAACGCTGGAGAGTCTTCGCCATTTAACTATTGAGGAAGTTTATGAGCTATCAGATGCTATTTTAAGCGGTGATATGCCAGAAATCAGGAAAGAATTAGGCGATGTAATGTTGCACCTTGTTTTTTATGCGAGAATCGGCTCAGAAACAAATGATTTCAACATAACCGATGTTCTGAACGGCATTTGCGATAAACTGGTGAATCGCCATCCGCATATTTATGCTGATGTAGATGTGCAGAACGAAGATGATGTAAAACGTAACTGGGAGCAAATCAAATTAAAAGAAGGTAATAAATCCGTTTTGGGTGGCGTACCTGCGTCTTTGCCTGCATTAGTAAAAGCATCCCGCATACAGGAAAAAGCCAGAGGTATTGGTTTCGATTGGGAAGAGAAAAGCCAGGTTTGGGCAAAGGTTGAAGAAGAGCTTCAAGAGTTTAAAGATGAATTTAATGTAGAAGACGAAACGACTATCGACCACGAACGTGCCGAAAGTGAATTTGGCGATCTATTGTTTTCGCTAATTAACTATGCCCGTTTCATCAACATCAACCCAGAAGATGCTTTGGAAAAAACCAACCGCAAGTTCATTAAACGTTTTCAATACTTAGAAACTAAAGCTAAAGAGAATGGCCAGCAATTGCAGGATATGAGCCTTGCTGAAATGGATGTGTATTGGAATGAAGCAAAAAAGCTATAACTATTTAAACCTGATTGCCTTTACCGGTGATATTTTGCTCACCAGCATTGATGGTATCACCAATACCACCAGACAAACTATTAATATGCCCAGGTTAAGTTCAATAGCATCCAACCAGTTAAACTGAATTGGCACAAAAGGCATATAATACGACGCTGGATCAAGCTTGAAAGTGTGGGTCAGGTTTTGAAATATCCCAATCCCGAATCCAAACAAATTCCCCAATACCATCCCTACCCCCACCAGATATAGGGCATTTATTAAGAATATCTGCTGAATGCTCCAATTGGTTGCCCCCATCGCCTTCAACATGCCGATCATTGAGGTACGCTCCAATATCATAATCAACAAAGCCGATATCATATTAATTACCGCTACAATTAACATCAGGGCCAACATTACTATGGTATTGGTATCCAGTAAGCTAAGCCATTCAAATATGGTCGGATAGGTTTGTTCTACTGTGTAAGCCTTAAGCTTAGTTGGCAAAACATCGTTTATGTTATTTTCAGCGTAATTAAGCAGATCAAAATCTTTTACCCTTATTTCATAACCGCCAATTTGGGTTGGCAGCCAATCATTAAGGCGCTGGATTAATGATAGCGAGCCAACTACGTAAGTTTTATCAACCTCATCAACCCCAGAACTAAAAATCCCCACAATTTTAAACGGACGCTTGCGTAAAGGTTGTTGAATGAAGTACATCAGCATATTATCGCCAACTTTTAATTTAAGGCGATCAGCTGTTTGTTGGGAAATCATGATCTCTTTTTGAGCGGCAACGGAATCAGAAAAATCCATTACCCTGCCAGAAATCAATATCTTCTTAAAAAAACTCCAGTCGTAATTTTTGTCAACACCTTTTAAAACAACGCCCTCAATTTCGTTATTGGCTTTTATAATACCCGGCTTGGTGGCAAAAGGCATTACTTTAGTTATCGTTTTTTTATTGAGAGCTTCTTTTACAAATTTGGGATCTGCCAAAAATGGAGAATTTTCGTAGGAGTTATTGAGGTCATATTTTACAACCTGCATATCGCCCGCAAAACCACGCATCTTTTCACGGATTTCCTGTTTAAAGCCACGCACAACAGCTAACGACAGTATCATGATACCCAAACCAAGCATAATGCCTACAATAGCTATCCGCACGATGAGTTTTGAAAACGTTCGTGTTGACTTAAATGTTATTCGACTGGCTATGAAAGATGCGAAACTCAATGCAGGGATGTTTTTGTACCTTCGCAAATATGCGCTTTTGCAGTTAAAAATGCGGTATGATTATGATAAGGATAAACACTTTTAGATTAATAACCCTTATTGCTTGTTTTAGCAGTACTGTTGCTTTTGGACAAGGTAGTTTACACCATCAATTTGCAAAAAAAATCATTCCCGGCGCAGATCAAACCAACCTATATCTCAATTACCTAAAAGGTAAAAACATCGGGATGGTGGTTAACCAAACTTCGGTAATAGGTGATAAACTTACGCCAAGTGTTGACAGTTTATTAAAATTAGGCATCAATATAAAAAAGATATTCGGCCCGGAGCATGGTTTCAGGGGTAATGCCAGTAATGGTGCAACGGTTAATGATAGTACCGACCCAAAGACAGGCTTACCTGTCATCTCATTATATGGCAAACATTATAAACCAACACCTGCCGATTTAAATGGAATTAACCTGATGATATTTGACATTCAGGATGTCGGCGCGCGCTTTTACACCTATCTGTCAACCCTGCAGTACGTAATGGAAGCCTGCGCAGAAAACCATATTGAACTACTCATTTTAGACAGGCCAAATCCCAATGGTTTTTATGTAGATGGTCCGGTACTAGATACCACTTACAAATCATTCATCGGAATGGATGCCGTACCCATTGTTTACGGCATGACAATAGCCGAATATGCCCAAATGATTAATGGTGAGGGTTGGCTTAAAAACCACGTACAATGCAAGCTAAAAATAATTAAGGTTGCTAATTATAACCATAATTCGGCTTATATATTACCAGTTAACTCCTCACCAAATTTAAATACAGCGCAATCGGTTTTACTATATCCAAGTTTGTGTTTGTTTGAGGGTACAACTTTAAGTTTAGGCAGAGGCACTTATACACCTTTTGAAGTAGTTGGGCATCCTTTGTTAAAAGGAAAATATGCTTACAATTTCACCCCCGTAAGCATCCCAGGGATGAGCGAAGATCCGCCGCAAAAAAACCAGGTTTGCTATGGCATCGACCTGAAAAATTATGATACAGGCATAATCCGCGGCAGCGGAAAATTAAATTTAACATGGCTGTTGGAATTATATAACGCGTTCCCGGATAAAACCCACTTTTTTAACGCGTACTTTGTAAAACTTGCAGGAACAGATCAATTACGTAAGCAAATTGAGACCGGAAAAACCGAACGTGAGATACGCGAAAGTTGGGAACCAGATTTAAGCAGATTTAAAATTATGCGCCGCAAATATTTATTATACAACTAAGCATTTTTTTTGCTAAATTGTTGGCTATAACTGAACCTGTACTTCAATCAACAAAAAACACAATATTATACAACTAAAAAAGAAAGATATATAGCATGAGAATTGTATTTATGGGCACGCCCCAGTTTGCTGTAACATCGCTTGATGAATTATTGACGGCAGGTTGTGATATTGTTGGCGTTGTTACTGCGCCTGATAAACCGGCTGGTCGCGGCCAAAAACTAACCCAATCTGCAGTCAAGGAATATGCTGTTACCAAAGGAATAAAGGTTCTACAACCTGAAAAGTTAAGAGACCAATCTTTTTTAGACGAATTAAAAGCCCTTGGAGCCGACTTATTCGTAGTAGTGGCTTTCCGAATGTTACCCGGCATTGTTTGGACGATGCCCATCCGTGGCACTATAAACTTACATGCTTCATTATTGCCGAAATATCGCGGCGCAGCCCCCATCAACTGGGTACTGATCAACGGTGAAAAAGAAACTGGTGTAACCACCTTTTTCCTGAAACAGGATATTGATACCGGGAATTTATTATTTACCGAGAAAATAACATTAACAGGCACCGAAACTGCCGGCGAACTACATAACCGATTGATGAATAAAGGCGCAGGTTTATTAGTTAAAACCGTAAAAGCTGTTGAAAGCGGCCGTTACAGCGAGCTGCCTCAGCATGAACTTGTTGATGGTATGGAATTAAAGCATGCCCCCAAAATATTTAAAGAAGATTGCCTTATCGACTGGAATAATACTACAGAAACTGTATTTAACCTAATTCGTGGCTTAAGCCCCATCCCTACTGCCTTTACCAAACTGAATGACAAAACATTCAAAATATATTATGGACAGCAGGAAGTCACTGAAACTACTGACCAACCCGGAGCATTTTCAACAGATAATAAAACTTATCTGAAATTTGCTTGTACCGACGGTTACATAAGTGTTACAGATGTTCAATTAGAAGGCAAAAAACGAATGAGTATTGAAGAATTTTTACGTGGAGTAAAACTATAAGACCATCCTCTTTTACTGTCATTTCGAACTTAGAGAGAAATCTTCTAAATCCGGCACGACGAACTTTGCATCTTGAAGAAAATTTCTCTCTACGTTCTAAATGACAACACATCAAAAAACACCATCAACTCAAAGTCAAAATATCCTCAGGCATAACATTTTCTGTTTTATGTCGTTATTTTTACGCACTAATTAATTTACAGGCATGGTATTTTACACCGACAGGATAGAGCAATTAAAAGCAGGGATAGAACCACTTCGCAAACAACTTATAGAGCACCCACTATATAAACATATCAATTCACTGCAAGACTTAAGTGTTTTTATGGAGTACCATGTTTTCGCGGTATGGGATTTTATGTCGTTGTTAAAATCGCTGCAACAAAAACTCACCTGTACTACCCTGCCCTGGATGCCGGTTGGTAACGCTAATACCCGCTACCTGATAAATGAAATTGTAACCGGCGAAGAAAGTGATGTTGATGAGCACGGTAACCGCACCAGTCATTTTGAGCTTTACTTAAAGGCAATGGAGCAGGCAGGCAGCCCGGCAAATGCCATTAACGATCTATTTGACGAATTGAATTACGGCAAACTGATAGACGAAGCATTGATTATTGCCAACATACCAAAACCTGCACGTAATTTTGTACAACATACTTTTGATGTAATAGATGCGGGTAAAGACCACGTAACCGCCGCCGTATTTACTTTTGGCCGTGAGGATCTGATCCCCGGCATGTTCATTAGCATAGTAAAAGAGCTTAATCAACAATTGCCAGGCAAAGTGGAAACATTATTATATTATTTGGAAAGGCATATTGAGGTTGATGGTGATCATCATTCTCACCTGGCCTACCAAATGACTGCCGAACTTTGCGGTGATGACGACCAGAAATGGCAGGAAGCATTTATTGCTGTTGTTGAAGCCCTTACCTCGCGTATTGCGCTTTGGGATGGTATTTTGGCAGCTATAAAAGCATCAGTAGTTTTGGAGATAAACTAATAAATTGTCATTGCGAGGAACGAAACAATCGCACGAAAGCTAATCGAATTGCAAAGTTTGCGATTGCTTCATTCCTCGCAATGACAAGTAGAGATTTACAACTTATTCAACTCCTCCATCAGCATTTTACTAAGCCTGTTAAAATAGCGTTTTACGCCATATCCCATCACGCACTGTATACCACGAGTTGCGTTGGTCAGGAAAACTTCATCAGCTTCGTATAATATATCAGGGTTTATTTGCGCTTCGGTTACACCTATATTGTTTTCTTTGGCAATATTGATAATCACCTGGCGCATTATGCCTTCTACACAGCCCTCGCTAAGTGCAGGTGTATATAAATGGTTATTATACCACACAAAAACATTTGAACTACCAGCTTCGCACAAAAATCCATTCTGGTTTAACAAGAAAACTTCATCAAGCTTATTTTGCTCCTTGAAAATCCCTGCCATTACATAAATAAGCGAATTACAGGTTTTTATATTGGATAAATAGTTAGTAGCCTTCGGCAGATCGGTAAAAATATCCATGATCAAACCCTTGCTATTCAAAAAATAGCGTGGCTCATCTACCGATTGCATTTCCATGCAATAACCCATCTTGTTTAACGATGGTGTGTATAAGCCTTCAGCATCACGGTAAACAGTTAAGCGGATACGACCATGCTTTATTTTATTCCGGAGGGCGAGTTCTTCAACTTTCTCTTTCAAAAACCAGGCATCCATTTGCGAGTAGCCATCAATTTTCAGTGCTTTCATACCGCGCTGTAAACGATCGGCATGTAGGTCGGCAAATTTAAGCCGACCTTTCATCAGGCGCATGCTTTCAAACAACCCATCACCATATCTAAAAGCCCTATTAGCCGTAGTTAGTAGTTGCGTACTTGCAGGTACTATTTCTCCATTAAAATTTATGAAAGCAGATGTCATGGTATTATCAACACAAAATTATCCTTTTTGATCTACGGTTGCGGCAATATATTTTCGCCATTTTTCTAAAACGGTTTCAAAATCCTGCGGCAGAGGGGATTCGAAATGAATATATTTTTTTTGCGTGGGATGTATAAAGCCTAGTGTTTGCGCATGCAAAGCCTGGCGTGGCATTATCTCGAAGCAATTATCAACAAACTGCTTGTATTTGCTAAAAACAGTACCTTTTAAAATCTTATCACCGCCATAAGTAGCATCACTGAACAAAGGATGGCCAATATGTTTCATATGCGCCCTGATTTGATGTGTACGCCCTGTTTCCAGTTGGCATTCAATCAGCGTAACATAATTCATACGCTCTAATACTCTATAATGAGTAACGCTCCATTTTCCCTTTTCCGGATCATCATAAATAGCCATTACACGCCTGTCATTCACACTACGGCCAATATAACCGGTAACCGTACCATCCTGCTCCAGATCGCCCCAAACCAACGCCAGATATTTACGAGTAATGGTATGTTCAAAAAACTGACGAGCCAACCAGGTCATGGCACGCTCATTTTTACTGATTAACAGTAATCCGGAAGTATCCTTATCAATACGGTGAACCAATCCTGGTCTGCCGTCATTTCCCGGCAAAGTGGGTAATTGCTGAAAGTGGTAAACTAACCCGTTAACCAATGTACCTGTATAATTATTATACCCCGGATGTACTACCATACCGGCAGGCTTGTTTACAATAAGCACATCATCATCCTCATAAACAATATTCAGTGCGATATTTTCCGGATAAACCTCAGTATCCCGTGGTGGATGTGGCAGCACAACCGATATTACATCAAGCGGTTTAACCTTGTAGCTGGGTTTAATTGGTTTATCATTCACCAGCACATTACCCAAATCAATGGCATTTTGTATGCGGTTACGGGAGGCATTCTCAACCCGGTGCATCAAAAATTTATCAATACGCAACAACGACTGGCCTTTATCAACAACTACACGTAAATGCTCATAAAGGTCTTGTTCGCCCTGCTCGTTTATTTCAACATCATCTGTCATTGCCGCAAAAGTACTCGTTTTAGGGTTTATTAATAAATGCTATTTTTACGCCACTGATTTGTGAAAAACATCCCCTGTAATAATCAGCCCAATGGTTGTGTTTGATTGGGCATCTAATCTATTATTTGATGAATATCGATCTCGAAATTTATAGTCCTGTTCATCAAATAAAAAATAAATTGTTTGATGAACAGGGCTTATCTGTTTTTATAAAGCGGGATGACCTGATACATCCGCTAATTTCAGGCAATAAGTGGCGTAAATTAAAATACATCCTAAAAAAGGCATTTGCAGAAAATAAAAACCACCTGGTAACATTTGGCGGTGCCTATTCTAATCATTTATTGGCAACAGCGGCAGTGGCGGCTAAGTTTGGTTTTAAGTCGACAGGGATTGTACGTGGTGAAGAAATAACCAACGACACCCTATTTTTATGCAGCCTGCATGGCATGGAATTTATATTTGTTGATAGAGAAAGCTATCGGCATAAAGAAGAGTTATTCAAGAAATACTTTGACCGCAATACCGATGCTTTTTTCATTGATGAAGGCGGCGCATCTGCCGAAGGAGTTCAAGGCTGTGCTGAACTTGTAGATGAGCTGACTGAAACCTATGATCATATTTTTTGCGCCTGCGGAACTGGCACAACAGCCGCGGGAATTATTAACGGCATCCAAAATCATAAACTCAGCACACAATTTAACGCTATACCAGTTTTTAAGAATGGCGAATTCATGAAAGATGAAATAGATCAATATCTTATAAATCCGGCAACGTACAACCTATATACCGATTATCATTTTGGTGGATACGCTAAAACCAATGCGGAGCTACTTAACTTTATAAAAACCTTTGTGGCTGATACTGGGATATTAATAGAACCAGTTTATACGGGTAAAATGCTCTATGCTATTTACGATCTGGCAGCTAAAGGTCACTTTAAATCCGGCAACAAAATTTTGGCAATACATACCGGCGGATTAATAGGCTTGTTAGGAATGAAAGATAAATTTCAATTATAACATTTCTGCTATTTCAGGCAGAATTTCCATCATCTGCACATCATAAATCTGCACATCTGCACATCATATTCACCCGACCAAAATAATTTTCAGTCCAAAAACTAGGTTTAGTTAATTTAAAGTTACTTTTTGACTGATCGGTTCAAAAAGTGCTTAAATTGTTATTTTTGGGCACTTTTTAGTAAATTTGATAAAACCGATTTACTATGTATAACCTGCTTGTATCCCCCGAGAATGTTCAGGCTGCTTTAAATAAGCACGTGCTGGCTGATGGCTTCGACTTAACTTTTGATATGGAAAAAAGTAAGGGCGTTTATATTTACGATGCGAAGTATAACCGCACCCTACTCGACTTTTTTACCTGTTTTGCATCGGTACCTTTAGGATACAATCACCCTAAGATGGTGAATGATGAAGAGTTCAAGAAGAACCTGATGCTGGCAGCTATGACTAACCCATCAAACTCCGACATATACACCACGCAATACGCGCAGTTTGTTGACATGTTCGACAAAGTTGGCATTCCTGACTACCTGCCTCACGCATTCTTCATATCAGGCGGCTCATTAGCCATTGAGAACGCTTTAAAGGTTGCAATGGACTGGAAGATACAGAAGAACTTCGCAAGGGGCTATACCAAGGAAAAGGGCTTCCAGGTGATACATTTTGAACATGCATTTCATGGCCGCTCAGGTTACACCCTTAGCCTTACCAATACACAACCGGTTAAAACCAAATGGTTCGCCAAATTTGACTGGCCACGGGTGTCAACTCCTTATATGAATTTTCCTTATTCTGATAGCAATCATGAGGATTTGTTGAGGCGTGAGGAGCTATCCATCGCCCAAATAAAAAAAGCATTTGAGGACAATAAGGATGACATATGCGCTATTATTATAGAACCGGTACAATCTGAAGGAGGTGATAACCACTTGCGCAAAGAATTCATGGAAAAATTAAGGCAATTAGCGAATGAAAACGAAGCTTTGCTGATATACGATGAGGTGCAAACTGGTGTTGGCTTAACCGGCAAATTCTGGTGTCATGAACACTTTGGCGAAAACGCGCGTCCTGATATTATCGCCTTTGGTAAAAAGATGCAGGTATGTGGCATATTAGCCAGCAGGCGTGTTGATGAAATAGAAAATAACGTATTTAAAATATCATCGCGTATCAATTCAACCTGGGGCGGTAGTTTGGTTGATATGGTTCGATCATCCAAAATAATGGAAATTATTGCCGAGGATAATCTTTGCGAAAACGCCGCCAAAATGGGTGATTATTTACAAGATCAACTTGCAGATATTGCTGAAAAACACACTATTATCACCAACATTCGGGGCAAAGGATTATTAACCGCTTTTGATTTTCCGAATAAGGGTATGCGCGATAAATTTATCGATACCGGGTTAGAACACAACGTAATGTTTTTAGGCTGTGGTGAAAAAAGTATCCGGTTTAGGCCCGCGCTTATTATTGAAAAAAATCATATTGATGAGGGATTGGAAATACTTCAAAAAATAGTCCCAAATTTATAATACTGTAATAATATTGCTACAAGCACCTGTTTTTGACCCAAATAGGTGCTTTTTTATTTAAAAAAATACTATAATCGTTCGCTAACGTTAAAGGGAGTATTTTAAAGGGCTTATTATTGATTTCTTACAAGGGTAATTATAAGCCATAAATAATAGCAACGGCAATTATTATGAGCAAACACATTGAAAAGTTAAAAAAACAACTTACAGAAATCGCTGAAGTTGTTAACGCGTTTAAATCCGAAGCGGTACAGTTAAGAATTGTTGACAGGTTACTGGATGTACTTGTTGATTTTGACAAAGCTGATACAGAAGGTGCCGACTTTTTAATCAAGAAAATCCACAAAAAAGCAGATGATACGGAGAGTTATCCTTTCTCACAAAACCGCAAAAAACCAGGCGCTACCAAAGTATTAAATCAACTTTTAGGCGGTGATTTTTTTCATACCGCACGATCTATATCTTCTATAGCCGAATATTGTAAAGAGAACTTCGATTCAGATTTTAAGACTTCCGAATTATCAGGAATTTTATTAAAACTGGCTAATGAGCACAAGCTAAAAAGAGAAAGAAGCAAGGATAATAATCGTTTTGAATATGTTGCCGTATAACTGATGCCAAGCTACCTTAGCGCAAACAAATTATCAACACCTAACAATTTTCTTGAGGTAAAGCCTTCGCCATATCTGGCCTGAATGCTTTTACCAAACTCCATTGCGCGGCTTTCAACAATTTTTATAAAATCGGGGGATGAAATATAGGTTTGCGGCTCATCTTCGTTCCAATCCGGATTAAAGAATTGTGAGCCATAAGCTAATATGCTTTCAATCTTTTTATCCCAATATTCAGTAACATCAATTATAATATCGGGTTTAATGTAGCGGTCCTGTATAAAGTGCAGTACCATTTTTGGGCGCCATGCTTCCTGAGGCTTTCCGTCAAAATTAGTCTCTATCCTGCGTAAGCCTGATAAAAATGCTGATGCTTCAACCAATTCATTAGCCCGGCCATGATCCGGGTGCCGGTCATGATAAGCATTGGTTATAATAATATCCGGCTGATATTTACGGATAGATTCAATTACTTTTAATTGATATTCGGGTGTATTAGTAAATAAACCATCGGGAATACCTATGTTTTCTCTAACCGACAATCCTAATATCTCAGCCGCTTTAGTAGCTTCCTGCTCGCGAATTTCCGCGGTTCCTCTAGTGCCCAGTTCACCTTTAGTTAAATCAGCAATACCAACTTTATGGCCCAGTGCAATATGTTTTAAAATAGTTCCGGCGCATCCTAATTCAGCATCGTCAGGATGTACAGGCAGTACTAATATATCTAATTTCATGTTATTTGGTAACGGTTAATAAGCGTTGAATTTTCTTTTTAACCTTTGATGTATTTGGCTTGGTAAACGGATAGAAAAAATCCTGTACCATACCATCCTTATCAATTAAAAACTTATGGAAGTTCCATCTGGGTACCGAGCTGAATTTACCATTCTCCTTTTTATCGCTCAAAAATTTATAAAGTGGATGAGCATATGGCCCTCTAACCCTTATCTTATCAAAAACAGGGAAATTTGAACCATAATTCTCGCAGAAAGTAGCGATAGCAGCTCCATCCAAAGGTTCCTGGCCGCCAAAATCGTTGGATGGAAGGCCTAGTATTTCGAAATCTGTATCTTTAAATTCAGTTTTTAAGGCTGCCAGATCTTTTAGTTGCGGGGTAAACCCACATTGCGATGCCGTATTAACTATTAAAAGTACTTTACCTTTATATTTCGATAAGTTTATCTCTTCGCCATCAATCTTCTTAATATCGAACTGGTAGATGCTTTTGTTATTCATTATTAGTTTTTAGATGAATCATATCCTTGTTTTATCAGGATATTTTCAATGTCCCTATCCTCATCAGCGTCATAGGTTTCTTTAAGGTTATGGCCAAACACCCGTGCAACTGATTGAAGCATAAATGCGTCAAGGCCACCCTTTAATTGTTTAACCAAATCGTAGCTGGTGCTACCGGTTTCGCGGTCAATTAGTTTTATCAACACCTCTCCCTGACTAATTGTCAGGTTTTCAACTTCTTTCTTAAAAATATCTTTTATCTGGTTATTACAAGCAGCAACTAATTCCTTCTGTTTATGTTTATCAGCTGTAAGTGCGAGGTCGCGTTGTAATTGGCGGTATCTTTCACCGGCAAAGTGCGCATAAGGTATAACTTTACGCACATTATACTCTAGCTGATTATAGGCAGCACGGTCGGCATCACTCTTAAAAATACGTGTATCTACTATTCTTATTTCGCCATACATTATCCATGGCACGGGTTTGCCATCAAGCATAGTGACATAGGTTTTAATGGTATCATTTTTGCCCATCTTCATAGGCGCTGGTTTTGGTGTTTGAGCTACAGTAGAGCCAACCACACAACAAAACACCAACAAGAAACCAATAAATTTCATATTTTTACCTATACAAAAATAATGCAATTTATTTTGTATTTTGAAATATGACCTGATTTATAATTTTTGTTACAATTTTTATACTTATTTTTTGTTAAAACTGCAGGATGAAAGACTTGGTGATAGATTTAGAAGCTGAAAAGAACGAGATATTAAAACGATACCGAGCTTTGCTGCGTGCCTGTAAATCAACCCTTGAAAAAGGTGACAAACGCATGATACGCAAGGCTTTCGATATGGCTTTGGAGAGTCATTCTGATATGCGCCGAAAATCCGGCGAACCTTATATATACCATCCTATCGCGGTAGCTCAAATTGCTGCCGAGGAGATAGGTTTGGGTACTACATCCATTGTTTGTGCTTTGCTGCATGATGTTGTTGAGGATACCGATGTTACACTTGATGATATTGAAAGAGAATTTGGTAAAAAAGTAGCCAAAATTATTGATGGCCTAACTAAAATATCCGGCGTATTTGATACCAATAGCTCATTACAGGCAGAGAACTTCCGTAAGATGTTGCTTACCCTGGCCGATGACGTTAGGGTTATACTGATAAAACTTGCCGACCGCCTGCATAACATGCGCACCATGGAGTTTATGCCTCGTGATAAGCAGCTTAAACTATCGTCAGAAACAGTTTACTTATATGCCCCGCTTGCTCACCGCCTGGGATTATATGCTATAAAATCTGAACTGGAAGATCTATCCATGAAATACATGGAGCGCGAAACTTATCAGTTCATCAAAAATAAGCTTAATGAGAAAAAAGCTGAACGGGAGAAATTCATTCGTGATTTTAGCGAACCGGTAAAGAAAATAGTTGAAGGACAAGGCTTGGTTGCTGATGTTTTTGGTAGACCGAAGTCCATCCATTCCATCTGGAATAAAATGAAGAAAAAGGCCATTCCTTTTGAGGAAGTGTATGATCTTTTCGCCATCAGGATAATATTGGACAGCACACCAGAAAATGAAAAAGCCGATTGCTGGAAAGCCTATTCTATAGTTACTGATCTATACAGGCCTAATCCGGATAGATTGCGCGATTGGATCTCATCACCCAAGGCAAATGGTTATGAATCGTTACATACTACAGTAATGGGCCCCCGTGGGCAATGGGTTGAAGTACAGATTCGGACTAAGCGCATGAACGAAATTGCCGAAAAAGGTTTCGCCGCGCATTGGAAATACAAAGAATCTTCAACCGATAGTGGTTTAGACCTTTGGGTACAAAAGGTTAGGGATTTGCTTAAAAACCCGGAATCAAATGCCTTAGACTTTTTGGATGATTTCAAAATGAACTTATTCTCTGACGAAATATTCATTTTTACACCAAAAGGCGCGCTTATACAGTTGCCGCTCAATGCTACCGCGCTAGATTTTGCATTTGAGATACATACCGATGTGGGCGCCAGCTGTATCGGCGCCAAGGTAAATCATAAATTGGTGCCACTTAGCTATAAATTGCAAAATGGCGATCAGGTGGAGATCATCACATCGAGCAAACAGGTACCTAAAGAAGACTGGCTGAATTTTGTAGTTACGGCTAAGGCAAAAGCCAAAATAAAATCATCTCTGAAAGAAGAAAAACGCCGTATTGCAGAAACCGGCAAGGAGATATTGGAGCGGAAATTAAAATCATTAAAAATAACTTACAACTCCGAAAACATACACAAGCTTAGCTATTATTTTAAGCTGCCATCAACACTCGATCTGTTTTTCGAGGTGGCAAAAGGCACTATCGACATGAAGGACCTGAAGGAGTATCAGGCATCTGAAAAGGTAATAGAAAATAAGCCACAGGATAAAATAGAATCAGAACAAGTACAAAGCCTGGTAAGAACGCTAAAATCAAAAGATGCGGATATGCTTTTGATTGGCGAGGATATGCAGAAGATTGACTACAAACTGGCAAACTGCTGTAACCCTATCCCTGGTGATGATGTTTTTGGTTTTGTCACCGTTAGCGATGGCATAAAAATACACCGTACCAACTGCCCTAATGCTGCTAAATTGATGGCTAACTATGGCTACCGTGTGGTAAAAGCAAAATGGACTAACCAACAGGAGCTTGCGTTTTTAACCGGTTTACGTATTACGGGTATTGATGAGGTTGGTTTAATAAATCAGTTAACTACCGTAATATCCCACGATTTTAAAATAAACATACGTTCTATCACTGTTGATAGTGATAACGGTATTTTTGAAGGAACTGTAATGATTTATGTTAACGATACACATCATCTTGACAACCTTACCAAACGTTTAAAAATGATAAAAGGCATCAGCACCGTTACCCGTTTTGATTCCGAAATTGAAAAAGCATCTTGAGAATAGTTGATTAGAGAGTAGTTAATTAGTTGATTAGGTTTATTTTCGGTCAAAAAATCACGACTAAACTGTTCATCCAATCAACTTAATCAACAAATTAAGTAACTTTACAAGTTAATAATCCAATAATGTCGCAAGTAGAAACCATTGCATTGGTTAAGAAAATTTTTGAGGCTTACCTCGAAAATAAAAACCTCAGGAAAACCCCTGAGCGTTTTGCCATACTCGAAGAAATTTATTCCAGAAGTGATCATTTTGATGTGGAGTCGTTGTACATCCACATGAAAAATAAAAAATACCGCGTAAGCCGTGCCACGGTATACAATACCTTAGAACTATTAGTATCGTGCGATTTAGTTACCAAGCACCAATTTGGTAAAAACATGGCCCAGTTCGAAAAGTCGTACGGCTATAAACAACATGACCATATCATCTGCCTGGATTGTGGAAAAGTAGTAGAATTTTGCGATCCGCGCATCCAACAAATACAAAGTATGATGGGTGATCTGCTTAAATTCGAGATAAAACACCACTCTTTAAACCTTTATGGTAATTGTGAAAAACTTAAAGCAGGGTTTTGTGATAGAAAAATATAACTTTGCCCCCTTTCATTAACAATCGAATAGATATTTAAATGGCTGTTGACGTATTATTAGGCCTCCAATGGGGCGATGAAGGTAAAGGAAAAATTGTCGACGTGCTTAGCGCCGGTTACGATATGATCGCAAGATTTCAGGGCGGCCCAAATGCTGGTCACACTTTGGAATTTGATGGCAAAAAATATGTACTGAATACAATCCCTTCAGGTATATTTTTCAATAACACACTTAACCTTATAGGTAACGGTGTGGTTATTGATCCTATCACCCTTAAAAAAGAAATAGAAAAATTAAAAGATGCAGGGTATGACCTTTTAGCGAAGAAAAACCTGGTGATAGCTAAAAAAGCTCATTTAATTTTACCTACCCACCAATTGCTTGATGCTGCATCTGAGAAAAAGATGGGCGAAGGTAAAATCGGATCGACTTTAAAAGGTATCGGCCCAACTTATATGGATAAAACCGGGCGTAATGGTTTACGTATTGGTGATATTACCCTACCTGATTTTAAAGAACGTTACCAAAAACTAGTTGATAAGCATGTATCTATGCTAAAATCACTTTATGGTGATGTGGCTGATTTCTCGGAGCGTGAGGCATTGTTTTTTGAGGCAGTGGATTTGCTTAAACAATTCCCGCTGGTTGATTCTGAGCATTTGGTTAATGAATATGTAAAACAAGGCAAAAAAGTATTGGCAGAAGGCGCGCAAGGCACTATGCTTGATATTGATTTTGGTTCATACCCATTCGTTACTTCGTCAAATACTACAACTGCGGGCGCTTGTACCGGTTTAGGTATAGCTCCTAATAAAATTGGCGAAGTTATTGGCATATTTAAAGCCTATTGCACTCGTGTTGGTGGTGGCCCCTTTCCTACCGAGTTAAATAATGAAACAGGTGAAGAATTACGTCGTATAGGCCACGAATTTGGCGCCGTAAGTGGAAGACCTCGCCGTACCGGATGGATTGATCTGCCGGCTTTAAAATACGCTATAATGCTTAATGGCGTTACGCAATTGGTAATGACTAAAGCAGATGTATTAAGCGGATTTGAAAAGATTTATGCTTGCACCCACTATAATTATTTAGGCGAAACAATTGATTACATGCCGTATGATATTTGCGCTATTGAGCCTACTCCTGTTTTAAAAGAAATTGATGGCTGGAACGAGGATTTGACAGGCATTACTGAATTATCAGAAATCCCTGAAAGACTTAAATCATACATCAGCTTTTTAGAGAAAGAACTGGAAGTACCGGTAAAATATTTATCTGTAGGACCAGACAGGGTACAAACGCTGGAATTATACTAACTTTTCCTCACGTCATTGCGAGGAGTGTAACGACGTGGCAATCCCAAACATACAGAGAGAATCTGTAAAGTCGGGGATTGCCACACTATCGCTCGCAATGATGGTAGGGTTAATGTATACTACTGTATATATAAAGTGATCACACAAATACCCAATCCGCAATTCTTCAAACAAAAAGCTCTGCAATGGGCATCCACTTTTGATGCAGTTTGTTACCTCGATTCAAACAACTTTCCTGATCGATATTCCAAATTTGATGCGCTAATTGCAACTGGAGCAAAAAGCTCGCTTACTGCCAATACAGAAAATGCGTTTGAACAACTGGCGAATTTTCGTAGCGAAAATCCCGGTTGGATTACCGGGTTCTTCGGATATGATTTAAAAAATGAAGTGGAGAATTTAACTTCATCTAATCCTGACGAACTTAATTTTCCCGACCTTTATTTCTTTGCACCTAAACATATTATACTACTAAAAGGAAATCAAATTGAAATTATTTCAGAAGATGAGCAGTTCGTTTTAGATGCGATACAAAATCATCCGCCTCATCAAACCACAAAATCATCATCAATAAACATACAATCCAGATTTAGCAAAGCAGAATACCTTGACGTTGCCAATAAAATAAAGGAACATATTAGTCGTGGTGATATTTATGTAACAAATTTTTGTCAGGAATTTTTTGCGAAGAATGCGGTTATTAATCCTTTGGGAATTTTCTTAAAACTGAACACTATATCCCCTAACCCATTCGCCGGATTTTTTAAATGGGGAAACAATTATATTCTATCAGCTTCACCCGAACGTTTTTTGGCTAAACGTGATGAAAAGCTCATCTCTCAACCGATAAAGGGAACAGCAAAACGAGGAAAAACCACCGAGGAAGACGAAATAATCAAACAACAACTACGCAATCACACCAAAGAACTGCAAGAAAATGTAATGATTGTTGATTTAGTGCGCAACGACCTTACCCGTTCAGCAAAACAAGGCACCGTAAAAGCTGAAGAGCTTTTTGAGATACGAAGCTTTAATCAATTGCATCAAATGATCTCTACTGTTGTGTGCGAGATTGATGATAATCTTACTTCAATTGATACCATTAGAAACACCTTCCCAATGGGCAGCATGACAGGCGCACCTAAAATAAGCGCAATGCGTTTGATGGAAGAGCTTGAACGCAGCAAGCGTGGTATTTATTCTGGTGCGATGGGCTACTTCAGCCCTGATGATGATTTTGATTTTAATGTGGTGATACGCACCATTCTGTATAATGCTGCAAATAAATACCTATCCTTCCAGGTTGGCAGTGCCATTACCTATCACGCCGATGCCGAACAGGAATATGAAGAATGCTTACTTAAAGCAAAAGCTATTTTGCAGGTGCTGGGTCAACAAATAGTTTAGCAACCATCCGCACCACTCTCATCGGTGAAATTTCAACAATAAATGCAGATTATTTAGGCAGATTTCCGCTTAAAGAAATTAACCTTCGATTCGGTTCCTTTTAAAAGGCGCTCAATATTTTTTTGGTGGGTTACCAATATGAGCAGGCACATGCACATTCCGTAAATTATTACGGCCCGTATATACATCGGGAACACAAATGTAACACATATAGGGTATGCAAAGCCAGCCATAATAGAACCTAACGATACATAACGTGTAATTAACAAAACCGTAATAAATATGCCCACACAAAACAATGCAGCAGGTAGGTTAATTGCCAGTATCATCCCGAATAAAGTTGCGATCCCCTTACCGCCTCTAAAACCTGCAAATATTGGGAACAAATGGCCCATAACCGCGGCTATGCCAAGTGCCAAAGCATAGTTCATGTATTCAGGTGAATTATAAGCACCCGTTGTTGAAACACCTATAAAATAAGCTATGTTAGTGGCAGTCCACCCTTTTAAAATATCAATAAGCATAACAGGTATACCCGCTTTTTTGCCTAAAACCCTAAAAGTATTGGTTGCGCCTGCGTTTCCGCTGCCATATTCACGTACGTCCACATCAAAAAATGCCTGCCCTATCCAAACCGCAGTTGGGATAGATCCGCACAAATAGGCCAGTATGAGCGCTGAAATCGAATAGATTGATATCATCTCTGTACAATATTACTAAATTGTAATCATACTTAAATAGTAAATGCTAATAAATAGTAAAATGAATTTCTTAATTAGAAACCACCAATCACTTTACTGCCTTTAAACTCAAGTCAAGGCTTTTAACAGAATGTGTTAAGGCTCCTACTGATATATAATCAACACCACAGGCCGCATACTCACGTATATTATCAATTGTAATACCTCCGGAAGCCTCTGTAATAAATCTTCCTTCAATCATATCAACAGCGTTTCTAAGATCACTAAAATTAAAATTGTCCAATAATATACGATCAACACCACCTGTATGCACAACCTCTGTTAACTCTTCAATATTGCGCACTTCAATTTCAATAGCTAGCTTTTTATGATTAGCTGCCAGGTAATTATGTGCACCCTCAATTGCTTCAGTTATACCGCCTGCATAGTCAACATGATTATCCTTTATCAATATCATATCATACAACCCAAAACGATGATTTACCCCACCGCCAATACGTACTGCCCATTTTTCAAGGTATCGCAAGCCTGGTGTAGTTTTGCGGGTATCTAAAACTTTAGTGTTATAACCTTTCAAAACATCAACAATCTCATTGGTTTTAGTAGCTATACCGCTCATATGCTGCATGCAGTTTAGCACCAGGCGTTCGGCTTTTAGTATGCTTTGGGCATCGCCCTCTACTTCAAAGGCAATATCGCCATATTTTATATCGGCACCATCCTTTAAATAAGCGGTCATTTTTAAGCCTTCATCCACAACACGAAATATTTCAGCAGCAAGCTCAACGCCTGCTAAAACACCATTATCTTTCACTAAAAGTTTTGCTTTGCCTATTGTACCGGCAGGGATGGTTGCCAACGAAGTATGATCGCCATCGCCAACATCTTCTTTTAAGGCACTTATTATAAACTGGTCAACGTATTCCTTATCCAAAATATTTACTTTTTAAGAAGCTCAAAAGTAAAAACAATTAGATTATTATTTAGTTTTTTCGACTTCTATCCTCATTTCAACAATTTTCATTTCAGTATCGTGCTTACTCAAAGTTAATGAGATGCGGTACAGACCTTTATCGGTATTCAAAAAAATAACTCCAAACAAATAATTAGGATTTGAATCTATTTTATGAAAAAGCCGTACACTTTTAGGCTTGTTGTCTGCAAAGAATTTATCCAGCACAGGTATCGCCGTGGTTTTATCCAAGCTGTTATCACCACCTAACACAGTAACTTCTACATTATCTGAAAACAGCTTCGACAATTCCTGCGTATTGCCTTGCCTCAGCATATGCATAATGTCATCAATAGGATCAGCCTTAACCACAAGCGGTAATAAAAACAGCAATATAATTGAATGCATGTAAATAATTTTCATGGTGATCAACAGGTTGGTTTCTAATAAGACCTCAATTTAAGAAAAAAAGTTGCATGATTGAATTATTATTGATGTTTATACCGCGTTGATTTTATATTTGCATTGTGGAAAAACAGAAAAAAGTTGCATTAATAATTTTAGACGGCTGGGGTTACGGCCGTAACGATCAGTCGAACGCTATATTAGCCGCTCACACGCCTTTCTTTGATTCTTTATTGGAGAAATATCCTCACTCAAAACTAGAGGCATCGGGTATGGCTGTTGGCCTGCCTGACGGGCAAATGGGAAATTCAGAAGTAGGCCACATGAATTTAGGTGCCGGCCGTACTGTTTACCAGGAGCTTGGCCGCATACACAAGGCTGTTTTAGATAACGAGCTGCCTACAAATCCGGTATTAAAAAATGCTTTTGAATACGCCAAGCAAAATAATCGCGATGTGCATTTTATCGGCTTGGTGTCTGATGGCGGCGTACACTCGCATATTAAACACGTAAAGGGTTTGTGCGATGCTGCGGGAGTATATGATTTACAAAATGTATTCATCCATGCTTTTTTGGATGGACGTGACACTGATCCAAAATCTGGCATTAATTTCATGACCGAATTGGAGCAGCATATCGCCCATACTCCGGTTAAAATAGCATCTGCAATTGGCCGCTATTATGCTATGGACCGCGACAATCGTTGGGAACGCGTAAAACTAGCTTATGACCTAATGGTTAACGGCGAAGGCGAAGCAACACAAGATGTTAACCAGGCAATAAAAGAATCGTACCTAAAAGGTGTAACTGATGAGTTTATTAAGCCGATTGTTAATGTTGATGCAGATGGAAAACCATTGGCTGTTATAAAAGATGGTGATGTGGTGATCTGTTTTAATTTCAGGACTGACCGTGGGCGCGAAATAACATTGGCGTTAACGCAAAAGTCTTTCCCTGAATATAACATGCACCCGCTTAACCTGCATTATATTACCATGACTACCTATGATGATACATTTAAAAATGTACAGGTAGTATTTACAAAGGATGATTTAACAAAAACGCTTGGCGAGGTATTACAGGATGCAGGCAAAAACCAAATCCGTATTGCCGAAACCGAGAAATATCCTCACGTAACTTTCTTTTTCTCGGGTGGCCGCGAAAAAGAATTTATAAATGAAAAACGCTTATTAGTACCATCTCCAAAAGTAGCTACATATGATTTGCAGCCGGAGATGAGTGCCGAAGGTATTCGCGATGCTATCATTCCTGAACTGGAAAGTGGCTGGCCTGATTTTATAGTATTAAACTTTGCCAATACCGACATGGTTGGTCATACAGGCGTATTTAGCGCTGTAGTAAAAGCTGCTGAAACTGCCGATGCCTGCACAAAAGCAGTAGTTGAAACAGGTTTGGCAAACGGCTACTCATTTATAATTTTGGCAGACCACGGCAATGCTGATTATATGGTGAATGATGACGGCTCACCCAATACCGCGCACACAACTAACTTAGTGCCTTGCATTATTATTGATAAGGACGTTAAACAAGTAAAAGATGGCAAACTCGGCGATATTGCCCCAACTGTACTCCAATTATTAGGTGTTGCCATACCTGAAGAAATGAGCGGGAATGTATTGGTATAAATCCAAACTACTTATAAACATTGGCTTCGGTCTTTTACTAATGTCAGGTTTGCAATCATGTAAACCTGACATTAAAGATAACCATGCCAGTATGAAATACTTTGATGTAAAAGGTTTTTTTAAAAGTGATTCAGCACGACTTACCCGGCTAAATCAACCAGTTTATAAAGTAATTAAGCATAACGATGTAAGTGAAAGCAAAACGGTACATATTGCAAACTGGGGTACGGAGTTAAGTTTATTTAGCGGGGTTGATATTAACAAACCTGCATGGAAAGACAGTTATAAAATTACGACCGATAGCAATATCATTATTTACCAGGCATTAACGCCCGAACTAAAAACGCGGGAAATTATGATAAAATTAGTTTCAGGAAAAGTTAAATATATGATGATCTTGAACTCAACCAAAAACATTCTCTATCGCTCTCTTGAAAAACTATCAT
This sequence comes from Bacteroidota bacterium, assembly GCA_026224775.1. Taxonomy (GTDB): domain Bacteria; phylum Bacteroidota; class Bacteroidia; order Sphingobacteriales; family Sphingobacteriaceae; genus Mucilaginibacter. The sequence goes on along the minus strand of JAMFRP010000026.1, from coordinate 183,387 downwards.
ATTTCCCTGATTCGTTATACCTTATTCAAAAGGTGCAAACGATAAGATTATTGGGAACAAACAGATATGAGATAAGCGGTTATTTTAATCACCGATGAGTATCAACACTGGCCAATTTTTCTTTTGAGGCGTCCATCAATGTTGAAATATCGGTTCTGGAGGGATCGTTGTTTAAAACCTTTTCAAAATCGGCAATTGAGGCTTTTAAGGAGTTAATGCCCCTTGCCTTGTCATAAAAGCGGGAATTGGGTTGCAATTTAAAGCAACCATAATCGTGGTAAGCAATACCTCTGTTTTGGTAAAACTTAATATCATTCGGATCAGGATTTATATCAATGGCTTTGGTAAAGTCATAAATAGCACCCAATAAATATTTTTCCTTGTCTGCAGGCGAAAGCGAATTATCTTTTCCTAAGTAACTTTTTGCCCTGGCCCGGTAATAATAGGCAGAAGCATCGGTTGGTTTAATAGAAATTACGCGGTTATATGCTATGATAGATTTTTTGTAGTTGTCGCTATGATAATAAGAATAACCCAGCATCCACAAAGCATTGGCATCTGTTGAATCAACACTGCATGCTTTCTCCAATTGCGATATGGCCGATTTAAAATCACCGTCCATAAAAGCTTGCTGCCCTAATTTAACATAAGCGTTTTGCGCATAAGCTACATCAAGCGTTGAGAATATTAATAACGATACAATGACCGATAACTTCATCCGGAGTCTAATCTGTAACAAAATAATATAACATTAACTGAATTTGCAAGTAATTATTATTCAGGTATGTAGTTTAATTCAAAAAAATAATAACAATCAACAACCACTGTGGTTTTTAGCATGACTTTTTTTCATCTTTGTTAGGTATGGTAAAGTTATTTACAATTCATTTTTATAAATTTATAATAACCAAACAATCAATACATTATACCTTTATAACAAATAACAACGTATATTAAATCATCTTGGCATAGGTCTTGAAACATATGATATAGTTGTTAATCAACGTTATTTTATAACGCATTTAATAGCCCTGCATATTTCAGGGTGACAAGATGACGTTTTATTTTTATATAAAAAACCATTTTGATGAGTTTTGATCCGTACGATTTTAAGAGCGCTTTACCGATAATAAACGATGATTCTGAATTTTTTCCGTTGATGTCATCCGAAGATGAAGCGGAAATGAATAATGAGCAGGTACCTGATGTTTTACCTATACTACCCTTACGCAATACAGTTTTGTTCCCGGGTGTGGTTATTCCAATAACTGTAGGTCGTGATAAATCCATAAAATTAATACGCGATGCCAACAAAGGTGATCGTATGATAGGTGTTGTATCCCAACAAGATGTAGGCATTGAAGACCCTACATTTGATCAGCTTAACCGCGTAGGGACAGTTGCGTTGATCATAAAAATGCTTCAAATGCCCGATGGCAATACCACTGTCATCATCCAGGGTAAAAAACGTTTTATTTTAAACGAAGAGGTACAAAGCGAACCCTATATTAAGGCTACTATCAATCCTTTTAAAGAGACTAAAATAAAAGAGGATAAAGAATTCAAAGCCATGATCTCGTCAATAAAGGACATGGCGATGAATATTATCCAGCTTTCACCAAATATTCCGAGTGAAGCTGGTATAGCTATCCGCAATATTGAAAGCACTTCATTTTTGATCAATTTTATATCATCAAACATGAATGCCGAAATGACTGCCAAACAGCATTTGCTGGAAGTAGCCAATTTGCGTGAGCGTGCCAACCTGGTTTTAGAACACCTGACACTTGATTTACAGATGCTGGAACTAAAAAACCAGATACAAACCAAGGTACGTGTTGATCTGGACAAACAACAGCGGGATTACTTCCTGAATCAGCAATTAAAAACCATCCAGGAAGAACTTGGCGGTAATTCGCCAGATTTAGAAGTTGACAATCTGCGCCAACGCGGCTCCAAAAAGAAATGGGCAAAAGATATTGGCGATCACTTTAATAAAGAGCTGGACAAACTGGCTCGTATTAATCCCGCTGCGGCTGATTACTCAGTACAAATAAATTATTTGGAACTGCTGCTTGATTTGCCTTGGAACGAATTTACTAAAGACAACTTCGACCTTAAACGAGCTCAAAAGATATTAGATAAGGATCATTTTGGTTTAGACAAAGTAAAACAACGTATTATAGAATACCTTGCCGTGCTTAAATTAAAGCGCGACATGAAAGCCCCTATCCTATGCCTTGTTGGCCCTCCGGGAGTTGGTAAAACATCTCTGGGCAAGTCAATAGCTAAAGCTTTGGGCCGCAAATATGTAAGGATGGCATTAGGCGGTATACGTGATGAAGCCGAAATACGTGGACATCGCAAAACCTATATCGGCGCTATGCCCGGCCGCATCATTACCTCAATCAAAAAAGCGGGTGCAGCAAACCCTGTTTTTATTTTGGATGAGATAGATAAAGTTGGCAATGATTTTAGAGGCGATCCATCGTCAGCTTTGTTAGAGGTACTTGACCCTGAACAAAACAGCACTTTTTATGATCATTATGTTGAGATGGATTTTGACCTATCAAACGTAATGTTTATCGCTACAGCAAATTCATTAAGCAACATACAGCCTGCATTATTGGATCGTATGGAGATCATCGAGGTAAGTGGTTATACCATTGAGGAAAAAATTGAAATAGCTAAACAGCATTTAGTACCCAAACAACGCGAGGCTCATGGCCTAAAAGCAAAAGATATTACCTTAAAAGGCGATGTACTGGAAAAAATTGTGGAAGATTATACCCGCGAATCAGGCGTACGTGCTTTAGAGAAAAAAATTGGTTCGGTTGTACGTGGCATCGCCAAAAACATTGCCATGGAAGAAGAATATAACTCTGCCGTAAGCAAAAAAGACATTGAGAAAATACTAGGTGCACCTATCTATGATAAAAACCTTTATGAAGGCAACAATGTTGCCGGTGTGGTTACAGGCTTAGCCTGGACATCAGTGGGTGGTGATATATTGTTTATAGAAGCCAGTTTAAGTCCAGGTAAAGGACATATGTCGCTAACAGGCAGTTTGGGCGATGTAATGAAAGAATCTGCTACTATAGCCATGGCTTACCTGCGGGCGCATGCGTCATACTTTGACATTAACCCTAAGTTATTTGAACAATGGGATGTGCATATACACGTACCAGCCGGCGCTACACCGAAAGACGGCCCTTCGGCAGGTGTCACCATGTTGACAGCGCTTACATCAGCATTTACACAACGTAAAATAAAACCACATTTAGCCATGACCGGCGAAATAACACTTCGTGGCCGTGTTTTACCTGTAGGTGGTATTAAGGAAAAAATACTAGCGGCAAAACGCGCGAATATTAAAGAAATAATACTCTGCAAATCAAACCACAAGGATATACAGGAAATCAGAGAAGACTATATTAAAGATCTTAAGTTTAATTATGTTACCGATATGCGAGAAGTTATAAACCTTGCGCTTTTAAATGAAAAGGTTGATGACGCGCTTGATCTAACCATAAAAGAAAAAGAGGATAAAAAACCAATATTGAATTAATTATTGATTGTCCATCTTTTAATTAAATGTTTCGAGTTGATAACAAAAGTTAAATCTAATGTTATCAATACGAAACATTTTTTTATTAGTTAACGTTTCATAGGATAATTAACATAGTTAATACTTGCTATCTATTTTATGAAAGGCCTTATCGCGTTAAAAATTATTTTAATATCACTTCTGCTTACAACCTATAGCTATAGACTGAGCGCCCAAAATAGTGGTGGCCAAAATGATACGATCAAAAGAGTTATAATTGTAGTTAGGCCCGGCTATAATGATCAATCTTCCACTTATATTAATCCTTCAAACAGCTCTACATCAAGTAATAATTCAAACGGTAGTACATCTAGTCCGGCATCAAATAATCAATCATCATCTTCCAATTCAAGCCAGAGAACATCGTCATCATATACACCATTAGCACCAACCACGGCCGAAAGATCAGGCACTCCGGATTACATGAATCCCGTAGTAAAAAAACATGTTACTACAAAAGCAAATCCAATTAATCCTGCTATAGTAAAAAAATCAACACCAACATCTGATTTAAAAGCTACCGATACCACTTTATCAGCAACAAAAATCAAAACAAAACGAGATACCGTTTTTATTACGAAAATAGATACCGTGCTCATAGCTATCCCAAAACATACTAGCAATAGAATTTTATTTCTTGAACTAGGTGGCCCCGGGCTTGCCATATCATTAAATTACGATCAGCGTTTTTCAGGAGGAAAAGAAGGATGGGGTTATCGTGTAGGTATGGGTTATTTTGGTGATGGCGGTAATACAGTGTTTACCATACCACTACAAGTAAACTATCTAGTTGGTTCAAACGGCAAATATTTTGAATTTGGTGGAGGTACTACTTTTTTAAATACTACTGGCGATAACACCGGCAAAACATTCATATTTGATAGGATCACCGGGTTTATAGGCACCGCGACTATTGGCGTACGTTACGAACCGGAAAAAAGCCTAAACTTTCGCCTGGGTTTCGTACCAATATTCTCTAACGATGAAATAATATACGCTGGCGGCTTCAGTGTGGGTTATACTTTTTAGTATTAATTGTCAAATTAATATTAAAACCAGTTTCTGTTCAGTGGTTTTGTTAATTTAGCCAACTAACTCCACCGGATGAAATTTAAGTTACTCATTTTAATAGCTTTTCTTTTTAGCAGTACTCAATTATTTGCACAAACCCACAGCAACGAGATTGGAGTAGAGACCGATAATGATTCTTATTTATTACGAGGATCAGACAGGTATTATACTGATGGTATTTTCATCTATTTCAGGCATGCTTTAGCGGTAGATAGCAGTTCAAAGCTCCAAAATAAAGTACTCGGGTTTGAGGCAGGGCAAAAAATATTCAACCCCCAATCCGGATCAATTGTATTAACTCCTGGCGGCCCTCCTGATCCTTTAGCTATTGATCGCCCATTTGCTACTTATTTATATATAGGCTCTACTTTAAATTTTCTTTATAGTGATGAGAGCAATCTAAAATTAAGCGCTCAAATTGGTATGATTGGCCCAGATGCCTACGGCAAACAGGTACAAACCTGGGTACATAAAACCTTTGGATTTTATCCGCCATCGGGCTGGCAGTACCAAATAGATAATAATGCGGTTCTAAATTTATCAGCCGAGTACAACAGACTATTAGCAAGAACAACAGGATTTGATGTTTCCATAACCAGCTACGGAAATTTGGGCAATGGTTTTAGCGGTGCTGGTTTAGGGCCTTTATTCAGATTTGGAAATTTCAACCAATTATTCAATTCTGTTAGTACACAAAGCACTGCCATTAAAAAGAATAAAAAAGCACCTTTGCATCAGCACGAATTATTCTTTTACTATAAACCGCAGATAAATTATGTGGCTTATGATGCAACAATACAAGGCGGGTTATTCACCACCAAAAGCCCTAACAGCATGGAAGTAACATCCGACAAAGAACCCTTCATTCTAAGCAATCAATTAGGAGTGGCTTTTACCACAACCCGTTTTGTATTTGATATAGCAGCCATATACCACACAAAGGATGATAAGGAAATGTTACAATCTCATCAATGGGGAGCTATTACAGGCTTATATCGATTTGAATAAGCTACTTATTAATCAAACTTAGCTCTTCGGCTTTCTTTTTTAGCTGAATTAATTCTTTTATTTTCTAAGCGAATCGCTTTGGCTGCCTTGCTTATTCCTTTTTTCTTTCTGATCTTAGGTTTGTGAAGTGATATAGTGAGTAGCCCTACCAACCGTTCTAAAGCCTTTTGTTTATTCATGTATTGGCTTCGGTCTTCATCACAAATAACCTGTATTAAGCCATCTTTGTTAAAACGGGATTGTAGTTTATCATTCAGCAACAGCTTTTCATCATCATTAAAAAGCACTGAATCATTTACCGAAAATAACAGTTCAACCTTAGTAGAAACCTTATTTACATTTTGCCCGCCTTTACCCCCGCTGCGCGATGTTTTGTAAAAAACTTCCTTTTGTAATATATCTCTATTAATGTTCATGGGGGTGGCTGGTTGGCTGTGCCACAAATATAACTTTCATCCTATCAATAATTAACCAATCAACTAATTTTGTTATTTTAGTTGCTCATGAGCAAGAATATTGTAGTTGCCATTGATGGCTATTCCTCGTGCGGTAAAAGCACCTTAGCTAAGGCATTAGCTAAGAAACTTCATTTTATTTATGTTGACAGCGGGGCTATGTACCGTGCCGTTACCTTATATTTTTTACGTAACAATGTCGACCAGAGTGATATTTCACAAGTTACAGAGGCGCTTAAAAACATTCATTTGAACTTTCACTCACGCGATTACGAAACGCATATTACCCTTAATGACGAAGAAGTTTCTGAAGAAATAAGGCAGATGCCTGTTTCTGATAATGTAAGTGCGGTATCAGCCATACACGACGTACGTGTAGAAATGGTTAAGCAGCAGCAACGCATGGGTAAATCAAAAAACATTGTAATGGATGGCCGCGATATAGGCACAGCGGTTTTCCCGCATGCTGATATTAAAATTTTCATGACTGCTGATCCGAAAGTGCGTGCTGAAAGACGTTATAAAGAAATGATAGGTAAAAACCCAAATATCACATTGGAAGAAGTCTTTAAAAACATTGCCAATCGTGATTATCAGGATACTACCCGCAAGGAAAGCCCACTGGTTAGAGCCGATGATGCCATAATATTAGATAATACAGACTTAACGCCACAACAGCAGTTAGATTTCGCGTTGGACAGGATCCATCCCTTGATAACTAATATATAGTTATACTAATCGTTAAATTTCTCGGTCAGCACTCCAAATTTATTTAAGAAGTCAACACCTTCATCGCTTGCTAAACCTTTGTATTCGGCATAAGAGTGTTTATAGTAAACATGTTTTATACCTGCTGAATAGATCAACCGCGCGCAAGCAATACAAGGCGACAAAGTTGTATACAAAACCGATCCTTCCAGCTTTGCGCCATTTTTAACAGCATACAGTATCGCATTCTCTTCCGCGTGCAATGCTAATGAACAACTACCTTTTGAATCACGCGGGCAGCCGGTCTCGGGCCACTCCTCGTCGCAGTTGTGTGTTGCCGCCGGTGGGCCATTATATCCTATTGATATAATACGTGTATCCCTGGTTAAAACTGCCCCTACATGCGCTTTAATACAGTGTGAGCGCAACGCCAAATCTGTTGCCAGATTCATGAATATATGATTGAAACTCGGTTTCATCTTTGAATGTTATTTGGTCATTAACGTCATTGAGCCATTAAATCACCTGTAATATACAGAATGACCTAATGACTCAATGACGTTAATGACTAAAAAATATTAATGTCCGCCTTTTGCTTCCACGTGATCTAAATCAATACCCTGGCTGCGTAATTCACGACTAACCTTCCATGCGAAATAAATAAGATATGCAAAACCACATGCGGGAACGATGTATGAAAAGTGAATACCACTCATACCATCTATTAAATTATTACTACCATCGGCAATTTTACCTTGTAATGGTGGAATAATAGAACCGCCCAATATCATCATAATTAAAAATGCGGAACCCTGACTGGTGTATTTGCCCAAGCCTGTTATAGCTAAGGAAAATATTGAAGGCCACATGATTGAACAGCATAAACCACCGCTAATAAAAGCAAATGTAGCAACCCTGCCAGTTGTAAATAATCCTATAAGTATAAAAATAACACCGAGTATACCTAATGTAGATAAAGTACGTACTGGTTTTTGGTTGCCTATAAAGAAAGCTACAACCAATATACCCACACAAACAGCATAAACATATAAATTGCTTACGTCAACGCCGGCAAAAAACTTATTCACTGCCAAAACAAGTGCAAATGCAATAAACGGCACTAAAACATACAGGATATTTTTTGTTGTTTTTGCCAGGTTAAAAGCACCTATCGAACCGGCAAAACGGCCTATCATTAAACTACCCCAATACAATGAGATGAATGGTGCAATTTCTGATTCATTGAATGATCCAAATGCGGGGGTTTTTAACAATGACCCCATATTACTTTGAATAGTTACCTCGGTACCTACATAAGTGAATATAGCTATCATACCTAAAATTAATTGCGGGTATTGCATAGCGCCCCAACCATGTGTGCTTTTTTTAGCGGCAAAAATGGTACCTACCAATGTAAATATGATAATGGCCAACGAAGCGTAAACAAAATATTGGCTAGGTATTGATGTTTTAAGGCTGATAGGATCAGCAGCAAGAATCAACAAAAACGCGATAAAAATGACAAACAGCGGGATGTTCGCTTTTGTACTTGACTCAAGTTCTTCGTCACTGGTAACCTTTGGTAAATTTGATACCCAGAAAAATATAGCAACGGCTATAAATAAACCTGCAAGTATATAGTACAGATTATCTATTGATGATATTTGCACATCGGCTACTGCTATTTTAGCTGATGCTGAACCAAATAATACTAAACCAACAACAACAGGACCTAACAAAGCACCTATATTGTTTATACTACCTGCAAAATTTAAGCGGTTTGAACCTGTTTCGGGTGGGCCAAGCGCAACAACAAACGGGTTTGCCGCGGTTTGTTGTAATGAAAACCCGATAGCAATTATAAAGAATACAGTTAAAATTAAGCCAAATGAGCCTGATGCAACAGCAGGGATCATACCTAACGCTCCTGCAGCTGATATTATAAGACCAAGAATAATACCATTTTTATAGCCTAACTTATTTAATATGTCCACCTTACTGGCTTGTGATGCAAAGTACAATATCAACGATCCGATAAAATACCCACCATAAAAGGTAAAGTCAATTAATTGCGATTGAAATTGCGATAAGTTAAAGTGTGATTTGCAGAAAGGTATAAAAACCCCATTAGAGGCTGCTAAAAAGCCCCAGAAGAAAAATACGGTTATTAGCGTATATAACGCAGAGCCGTAGCTTTTTTGTTTGTTTTGTTCCATTATTTAATTAGGTTGTACAGTAATTGATATGAAACCACTAACATAAATGATTTTTTAGAATTACAGCATTGTTTTTTTTAATTAATGGTATCGAAACATTAAGTTTCTATTTTTAAGAGATAAAAATCGCATATTCGCATTGTTCAACTGAGCTTATAATTAATGATAGAAGCTGTTATTTCGGGACTGGGGTTTGGATTAGTGCTGACGTTCCTTACAGGCCCTGTTTTTTTCGCTCTAATTAAAACTAGTATTGCTAATGGCTTTCATGCCGGCGTTGCATTGGCGTTGGGTGTGGTTTGTAGCGATGTTGTGTTCGTAGGCGGCCTGCTATTTGGCTCGCAGTATATTAATATATCTGAGCAGCAAAAAACCATTGCCGGGGTAATTGGCAGTGCTATTTTGTTCACAGTCGGGGTATATTATTTCTTTAAAAAAGCCGAAGTTACTTATAAAACCTCTGTACCATCAAGCATTAACCGGGCAGGTTACTTTTTAAAAGGATTTGCCATGTGCATATTCAATCCAAGCCTGTTATTTCATTGGGTTACGGTTATAACTGCCGCAAGTACTCTATTTAGGGTTGGCGCTCATCATCGTTCCTTAGATATTGGCATTATGTTTTTAACCATCCTGATTGTACAATTTGGCATGGATACTACTAAAGCTTTTTATGCTGATAAATTACGCGCACGAATTTCCGTTAAAATGATCCACCGCCTTAATGAAGTTGCCGGGATAGCATTAATTATAGCCTCACTTGTAATACTGGATAAACTGGTTACCCACTTTATTTTCGCTGCCCCTTCCGCTTAAAATTAAGACAGCTCCTTCATCAGGTTATCAAAAGCTTCCTTTAATGTTGCTAAATCCTGCTCCAGTTTACTAACGCGCGCTTCCAATTCATTTGAAGACCTTATCGGTTGATCATCATTTAAATCTTCCGTCAAATCAGGTGTACCTGCTAATAAATGAGCATAACGGACTTCTTTCTGTCCCGCGCGGCGAGGTAATTGAATTACAAATGGCGTTTCTTCTTCTGATAATTTTTCCAGGGCAGCTTGCACATCCTCAATAGATTCAAACTCATACAACCTGCCTGAGTTGGTATTTAATTCGCCAGGAGTTTGTGGGCCGCGAAGTAACAGCAAACAAATGATGGCTACCTCAGATGGCACAACCGGGAACACAATTCCAAAATTATGCTTGTATTTCACCGAACGATCCGATCCACCGGTAGCTGTTGATACCAATCCACGCCTTTTTAATGTATTTAAAGCCAATACTACCGTTTCCTCATCATAGTTAACAACCGGCTTGCGACTGGTTTTTTGATTACAGGCCGCTATCAAGCTATTAACCGTCATGGGATAATAATCCGGAGTGGTTTTGCTTTTTTCCATTAGTACGCCGAGCACACGTAGCTCAGGGGCATCAAGTACAGGTAAAGTTTTGGGTGAATCCATGGGCCAAATATAATCATCCGTTTTGTATTGAAATTTTAAGTTTTTGATTAAAAGCGAGTATTTTTGTAATGAAAATGTCGCTATTTATTACATCATTAAATTCGGGAAGTAACGGTAACTGCTATTACATTGGTAATGAGCACGAAGCCGTGTTGGTTGATGCAGGAATTTCATGCCGCGAAACAGAAAAACGCATACTCAGGCTGGGTTTATCTATCCAAAAAGTAAAGGCCATATTTATTTCTCACGAACATAGTGATCATATCAACGGTGTACCCGTACTGGCAAAAAAATATAATATCCCGGTTTACATAACTCCCGGAACATTAAAACATCTGCGCGTTAACCCGGAAGACTATCAAATAGTTCATTTTATCGCCAAAAATCCGGTTACTATAGGCGGGTTAATCATTACGGCGTTCTCTAAATTTCACGATGCTATTGAGCCACATAGCTTCACTGTCTCCTGCAAGGATATTACAGTGGGTGTATTTACCGATATTGGCGTAGCCTGTGAGAATTTAATATCGCATTTCAGCAAATGCCACGCGGCATTTTTAGAGGCAAATTACGATGATGAAATGCTGGATAATGGTGGTTACCCCTATCATTTAAAAAGAAGGATTCGTGGCGGACATGGTCACCTTTCAAATAAACAGGCATTAGAGCTTTTTATAAATCATAAGCCTGAGTTTATGACCCATTTATTACTTGCTCATCTATCCAAAAACAATAACTCACCTGATTTGGTATATGAGCTTTTTAGCACTAACGCTAACGGAACCGAAATTGTAGTAGCATCAAGATATGAAGAAACACCTGTTTATTACATTGGTGGGGTAAATACAGTTATCGGCAGGGCAAAACAATTGGCCTTTAATTTATAGCTATTTGCTATCCACTTCGTTTTTATACTCCCCTATCGCTTTAACAATCGAGCTAACAATTTCTCCTTGTCCACTTGCTGAATTAAGATAATCCTCTTCTTCCGGATTATTAATAAAGCCTGTTTCTATCAACACATTCGGCATACCGCTGTGCGCTAAAACTAAAACGCCTTGTTCTTTCACACCTAAAGTAACCCTGTCACCCGTGGCTTTAAACTGATCCATCAACAAGTCGCCAAAAAGAATGCTTTGCTTGCGATATTTCTGCATATAAGCGTTTAGTACAATAAGATTGGTTGGATCAGTCTCATCATAGCTTTCATACGTTTCCTTATAGTTTTTTTCCTGGTAGATGGCCGAGTTTTCGCGCAGGGCTTCCATTTGTTCCCCTTTACGATGGAAACCATAAACCAATACCATCACTCCTTTTTGTTTATGGGCGATACTCGCAGTACCCTCAGGCGATGAATTGCAGTGTATTGAAATAAACAGGTTCGCATTATTATCATTGGCGATCTCGGAGCGATGATTCAGCGGGATAAAGGTATTATCAGAACGTGTCATAATAACTTTTATTCCCGGATAACTCTCATGTATAGCATCACGAAGTTTCAGGGCAATATCCAATGCTACAGTTTTTTCTACCGAATATGAGCCATGGGCTCCCGGGTCTTTACCGCCGTGGCCAGCATCTATAACAATAGTCCTTACTTTGAATGGTTTAGCAGACGTGGTATCTTGTTGTGGAAGTGTAAAGGATACAATTACAGTATAGGTTGTAAAAAATAATATCGCTATCCCAGTAATTGTAGTTATTCTTAATAAATATTTTCTCATTAATTATATATATCGTTTCTATCCACTCACCCATCAACCTTGTTATTACTTAACCGAGATTAAGTTTAGTTGTATTATTAGAAATTATTTTTTGCTGCATTGCGGACATGTACCCGATGCATACAACGTGAATCCATCGGCCTTAAAACCAGGTGGCAAGTTGAACGCAGGCAAACTTAAATCATTTAAACAATATACCTTATTACAAACGGTACAATTAAAATGCAAATGTTCGTCGTGGTGAAGGTGCTCCTGACAGTTAGAGGTACAAATAGCGTAGTTGGCAGTTCCATTTAAATCGAATATCTTATGGATGATACCTTTTTCTTCGAACACATTTAATATTCGATAAAGCGTAACACGGTCCACATCTTCCATTAAACCCTCCAAATCAGGTTGTGATGTTGCAGTATTTTTTGCAGACATCATGGCCAAAACCTTCAATCTTGGACCAGTTTTTTTTAAATGATGCAAATCAAGCAAATGCTCAAATCTATTATTGGTTATTTCTGTCATTTACTATGGATCTCAATGTGACTCATGGTTACAAACTTTACAGGCACCAACATACCTATAATTTATAAAGTGCGCTGTTGCTATGGTAAACCCACCCAAAGGTACAACAATACCTTCAAGCCAACCGGTAATAAAAAGATGGCCAAGTATAATTATTGTAAAACCTATACTTAATAATAACAACGGAACCAAACGCCTATGCATGCGAAAATACGAAGAACTGATAGATGATACACCAATTATAAATGCTAAAATTATCATCCCCCACTCAAACCATGGATTTGCTAAAAACCCAAGGCCAATTAATGGTAAAACAGTTATAAAAATAGGTACAAGGGCACAATGAATAGCGCACAATGTTGATGCTGTCATACCTATGTTATCCAATTTAGCAGTTAGTTTGGTGAATTCCATGGTACAAATATAATCACAAATGCAACTATGATGCATTTAATTTATGCTTTTTTTACTTTTTGATTATTTTATATTCGTTTAACATTAATTAAATATTGACGGTAAATATTAATTTTGCACGCGCTAATGTCTAAACTGTGTCCCAAAATATAAGTTTGTCAATAAAAGAGAGTTGGAAAGAAACCATCAGTAATACATCTGATAGGGCTAAATTGATCATTGGTTCAGTGCTGATTTTTATCATCCTGGCGCTGATGCCCCAATTTTTCAACAAAATTGAACAACGTAATGGCGTGGTATTACACGACTGGGTATTAGTCGCCATCCCTCCTCATAACGTTTCAGTAGCTATATTCATCGTTATCTGGGGTATGGGTTTACTCATTTTGTACAGAGCATTATACAAACCGAGAATTTATATAATATATGTTTGGGCGCTGATTGTAGTATGCCTTGTTCGTATGGCAACCATTAGCTTTGTGGCGCTAAACCCTCCTATCGGCCTAATACCATTGGCAGATCCACTTACAGGTGTTTTTTATGGCGAGGCTACTATTACTAAAGATCTTTTCTTTTCGGGACATATAGCAACCCTTACGCTAATATTTTTATGCCTCGATAAAAAATCCGACAAGATGATAGCCCTGGGGGCCATCATCACGGTTGCCTGCCTTTTATTAATACAGCATATACATTATTCTATTGATATTTTGGCTTCGCCTATTATCACTTATACCTGCTTTAGGTTAGCTAAATACTCTTTATTTTAACCGGGTAATTCATCCGGAATATCTAAACGGGCTACGCCTATCCGGTCATCAGCCATTCCGTAGTAAACATCAAACCTGTTTGGCATGCCTATATCATCGCGCCTATCTATCCCAGTAGGAAAAACAACATCAGCAATTAAACCAACGCGTTCCTCAGGCAATTCAGGCTTCATTACTGGTTCAGCTGATCGGTATAATATCTTTGTGGGCTCCTCCCTATCTAATATCATTATTCCGGCTGAATAACATAGCTGTGTTTTTTCGCTGTTTGGTATGGGTATTTCACTTACACCATGGTAAAGTATCATCCAGCCTAAATCAGTCATAACAGGTGGTGTTCCACAGCCTATTTTCAACTTCTCCCAGTAAGCTACAGGTGCGGCTAGTCGTTCATGTGACGTAAAACTTGCCCCTTTTGCAGGCAGATGTGTCGCAGTATCAAATCTGCAATAAGAAATCCAGATACTTTCACACTCCCGATCAGTTTCATGATGACCATGTTTTGCTTTGATCTCTTCCGGACTGGTACCAGGGAATATAGGCCGGTGCAAAAGGCCCATTTCATCATGATTATTGGGATTTTTTATAAGCAGTGGAAATGCGCATGAGTCTTTGTCATCAACGCCCTCAAACTTTATCTTTTCATAGTGTGTAAACCTTGCCAACCCAATTCGTTCCCAGTTAATTAAATCATTTGAACGGGCAATGGCTATCCGTGGACCATTAGGCCCAAAAGCCACATAGTTCATCACATAATGATCTAGCGGTTCAACAAAAGTAATGCGGGGGTCTTCGCAGCCTCCGCCACCCGGCCTTAACTCATAGTCAGCTTCGGGCTGTAATGCAATACCTAAACGTTCAACATCAATAGGGTCCCCGGCATCATTAAATATTACCCTTGCAATACCTATACGCGAAAAATTTCCTTTAGCCACCATACGTGGGAACAGATATAAGTGCCCATCCTTACCACGGATTGCCGCAGGATTGAGTACACCTTCTATTTCCATCGCGTCGCCATCTTCAGGCTTCATAATTATACCTAAACGTTGTAGTTTAAACTCACCCATTTTCCGTCTTCTTTTTTGGTTTTAATTTTACCGGTTTACCGCCTAAGCATGCTATAATAGCTTCAATTACGCGCTTGGTTTCATCAGGATCTCGCACCTGGATACAATCGGCACCCGTTGTTCGTGCCGGGTGATCATTGCCGCCATCAAACAAAGCATCGCCTATAAAAAGCATCTCACTGATTTTAATATCTAATACTGATTTTAATTTGCGGATGCCATAAGCTTTATCAATGCCCGGTTTTGTTATATCGATAGAAGTAGCGCCGCCCATCTGCACAGAGAAACCGGAAAGCGTTTTATCCAGAATGGCTTTTATTTTTTTGCGTTTTATAAACTTAGGATCCCAAGTCTTCTTCTCGTCCAATGGAGCCTTTTGGCCTAATGCCGAATAAGTGATCTGACTACCTCTATCTTCAATTTGCTCACCCCATGTTTTGGCAACTTTAGTTTTTGATTCTTTTATAGCATCATCAAGTGCTGTTATGATCTGCGTTTTTTCATCGACAGTAAAATTTTCGGCGTAAAGCAGTTTCCAGCCATGTTTATAACTGTAGAATTTAGTACCACAGGTTGGCAGTATTGATAAATTTTTAAGATGTTTTTCTTTTGTTAGATGCGAGAGCACCTGTTTCTCAAACTGCGGCCAGTCGCCGCCGGATATAATGGCAACTTTCACAGTATCAATCAGCCTGCTAAAAAGCGTAGCCATTTCCTCATCTAATGATGCCTTGCTTTGAGCAAGCGTACCGTCAAGATCAAATATTATTAATTTTTTCATATGACTATATCCATTTATGGATAACTGATTTTATTTATTGTTACCGGGTATGGCTATTTCTAACAGATTTATTTTCCCCTTCGGGATACAATTAATCACTCCGATTTCTGCCGGGAGTAAAACAACATCGCCTTTCTTTATGGGATATTTTGTCCCGTCGAAATCCAGTTCGCCTTTGCCTTCGGTACAAACAAGTATCCGTGGTTCGTCTTCCGCGCCTACGGTAAATTGGTCGGGAGTGTTCATTCGCCACATAATAAAATGCTCGTTATTGAAATACTCCTCCCGGGTTACTGTACCATCAGTAATATCTTTAGGTTTAACAGGATCAATATCGGTTAAATTAAAATCGATACAGGCTAATGCTTTATCAATTTGCAATTCACGTGGTTTGCCAGTTTTAGCATCGGTTCTGTCCCAATCATAAAGGCGATATGTGGTATCGCTATTTTCCTGCACTTCAAAAACCACCACATCAGCCAGAGTATGTACGGTACCGGAATGGATAAATACGCCATCCCCTGGTTTAGGAACAAAGCTATGTATGTAATCTGCCACTTTGTGGTGTGCCAGGCCTTTGCGTAAGTCCTGTTCGGTAGTGCCCGGTGTTAATCCTGCATAAATCTTTGCTTTAGGCCCGGATTCTATTACAAACCAGGCTTCTGTTTTACCCGTATCTCCTTTAGGTATGTATTCCTTTTGATCATCAGATGGATGAACTTGTACAGATAATACTTCTTGCGCGTCCAAAAACTTCAAGAGCAAAGGAAAACGGTCAAATTGACCGGCTAATCTGCCCATTATGCTTTCGGGGTATTGTTCAAATAATTGCGTTAAAGTGTACCCTTGGTATAAACCCGCGTTTACAACGCTGGCATGGTCATCACGATCGCTTAATATCCAGGCTTCACCAACAGGGCCTTCGGGCAATGGCTCAGTTAATAAATGGCTTAGTCTTCTGCCGCCCCACAGCCTATATTGATAAATTGGGGTAAAAAAAAGAGGATATAATATAGACTCGTTCATAATTCTAATCGGTTAAAACAACACAACAACTATTTGCCAATTATGTTAGTCACATATTTGTTATAATGATGTTTGAATATTGGCTTGATACTTGTACTTAAATTATTAGGATTGTATTAAACCTTTTAAATTTTAATACGTCTATAAATTATCAGCACAATCGCTGAACAAATATTTAGATTATGAAAAGGGTATATAAAAATTTGATTTTCTTAAGCATAAGCGGACTATTATGTTTGTTTTTTGCTCTTCCTGCTAATGCTCAACACCGTGGTGGTGGCGGACACTTTGGTGGTGGCGGCGGTGGTCATTTCGGCGGCGGCGGCGGCGCACACTTTAGCGGCGGTGGCGGCGCTCGTTTCAGCGGTGCAAGTCGTTCGAATGCGGGAGCAGTTCGTACATCTGCGGGCCGTTCATATTCATCAGCAAGAGGTAGTTTCGCAGGCAGAAGCTATGCCGGGCATGCGGTAGGTGGCAGAAGCTATGCAGGGCGTGCCTATGCAGGCAGAGGTTATGCAGGTAGAGGCTTTGCAGGCCGTGGTTATGGTGGCAGAGGCTTCTATGGTCGTGGTTATGCAGGCTTTGGATACCATGGTTATTTTGGCCGCGGTGGCTTTTATTACCACGGAGGCTTTTACAACAGCTTATATTATCCACGCCTTGGTTTTAGTTTAGGTTTTCTTCCATTCGGATATTACTCATTCTACTGGGGAGGCTTGCCATACTATTACAGCAATGGCTACTATTACGAATATAATGATGACCAATATACTGTAGTTGAACCACCTGTAGGTGCCCAATTAAGTACATTGCCATCAAAAGCACAATCAATTGTGATCAATGGTCAGCAATACTATGAGTTAGATGGTGTTTATTATGTAGCAATTACTAAAGACGATGGGTCATTGGCTTATGAAATAGCAGGTAAAGACGGAGAGTTAAATACAGATGGTGGCGATCAGGGTGCTCCTCCAGCAGGTAACGATCAGGGTTATAGTGCCCCTAATCAATCTGCAGCTCCTCAGAATGATCAAGTTGCTCCGCCAAGAAATGGCTCAGCAGATTTGCAGATTGGTGATGTTGTACAATCGTTACCGGTAGATTCAAGAGGTGTAACAGTGAATGGTCAACGTTTATTTGTATCTCCTGATGATGTTTACTATAAGAAAACACGTGATAACAATAACAATGTAGCTTACAAAATTGTAGGTCTGCCATCAACAGATCCTAACAACTAATAATAAATCAATATAAAATTTAAAGGGTGAGCATTATTGTTCACCCTTTTTTATTGAGTTTCTTTGGGATAATTCAAAAAGCAGGCATACCGAAAGTACGCCCGCTTTTCTATTATTCGGGTATTACAAACCAAAAGGATGAGCCTTTGCCCACAATACTTTCAATATCTATATGGCCATTATGCTGCCTTATTATTTCTGCCGATATATAAAGGCCTAAACCTAAACCTGCATAGCGCTGCGAATTTTCATCGACACGATAAAAACGATCAAAAATTAGTGGCAGCTTGTCTTTTGGTATACCAATACCAAAATCTTTTACGGATACCTTAATCCCTGCCTCTTCCTTTTCAATTGAAACAATTACTTTATCAGCATCAGGAGAATATTTGATGGCATTTGAGATCAAATTAATTATAACCTGTTCCAGGCGATTTCTGTCGGCATGCACTTCTATGTTACGGTAACCTTCGATAGTGATTTTATGTTTAACTGAGTCGTTTTGTATTTCTTCAACACATTCTTTCAGCAATTTATCAAGCACAAAATCGGTCTTCCTTAATACCAATTTCCCGGATTGAATTTTGGTTACATCAAGCAAATCTTTTATTAGCTCGGTCAATTTGTCAACCTGTTTAATGGCTTTTTGTATAAAGGTATCTACTGTTTTAATACTATCACCTTTAAGCGAAGCCCTCTCCATAATTTGCAGCGCTGCTTTAAGACTGGTTACCGGTGTTTTTAACTCGTGGCTGGCTATACTTATAAACTCATCTTTTTTATTAAGCAGTTCGCGGGTAGCCTCGTCTATTAATTTTTGAAAGGTAATATCAAGCAAAGTCCCTATAAAGCGAATGGCTTCACCCTTTTCATTAAAATATGCTCTGCCTTTACCTTTTAGCCACCTTATTTTACCGTGAATTGGGATGGTACGATATTCCGCATCAAACTGACTTGATTTTATGTCGCCAAGGGCTTCTGATATTTTATCCTGAACCATTTTACGATCATCGGGATGGATTACATTAGAAAACACCTCGGTATCAATTTCCTCGTGAGGCGAAACGTTATAAATTTCTCTACAGCGTTTATCCCATATCAATTCTTTGCTTTGAGGGTCATAATCCCAAGTGCCTAATCCTGCTGAATCAACTGCAAACTTTAGCCTTTCCTTACTCTCAATTAACAAGCGTTCAGCCTCGGCTAGCCCAGCTTCTACCTTGCGCTTATCAGTAATATCCTCTATTGATAAAAGTATAAGTTGCTCACCGTTTATATTTTCAATTTGCCTTGCATTAAGACACATATCCTTTTTACCAATCACCGGAAACACGTGCGTTACCTCAAAATCTTCGGTAATTTTATTAGCTGGTAATATACTTTCTAATAACTCACGTAATTTAGGAATATCCCACTGTTGGTTACCCAATTCATAAATATACAGGCCTTCGGTTTCTTTTTCAGTAGTTTTAAATTTACTGTAAAAACCGCCTGTAGCTCTTTTTATACGCAGATCCTTATCCAATATCAATAAAGGATCGCGTATGGTATTTACAATACCTTCTGTATATAAACGGGAACTATTTAATTGATCATTCCTGCTCAGTAGTTCCTTATTAACAATCATTATTTCCTCATTGGTACTTTGCAATTCTTCTTTAGAAGTTTCCAATTCTTCATTGAGGCTTTGCAGTTCTTCACTGCCTGATAGTAATTCTTCGTTAGCGCTTTGTAATTCTTCGTTAGCGGTTTCCTGTTCTTCGGTTATCGCGCGCATATCAGCCCGTACCTGCATTAATTCTTTTTCAAGCTGCTCAATACGAATTTCACTTTCATTGTAGTTTACATTTTCAGGATTGGTATTAAGCTCGATAACGGCTTGCTGTATTCCTGTTGATGAAGCATTTTGAAAAACAATAAGATAGTATGGTTCTGGAGTGTCTTTTAATGGAAATGCATAAATATTTACGTAATACTGAAAGCCATTCAATTTGAAAAACACCGCGAATTTTCGTGCCGGTAAGCCTGTTTTTTTAGCAAGATGAAGAATGTTCCGTAGTTCAAACGAAAGTCCCTCACGTGCCATCTTTAAAACGTTAAAACTTGGTTTACCTGTTGGTGGCACCAACCAAGTTTCCGTTACGCCTCTGAATTGAACAATGTCAAAACTTTCGTTTACCAATACCGAAGGTGGCATAAAGTTGTTAAGCATGGCTTCGTCCGCCACCTTAAAAACATCTTTGTTGTCGTTCTGTCTTTGCGCCCCTCTATCAATCTCCCTAAATGTTTGCTCCCTTCCGTTAGTAGCCACGCTCATAAAACGCCCCAACGGCCCTTTACGAATGTATATCTTTTCATTACTGTTATAAGCGGTAAAAATATCGGTGTTATTACCTATGCTTTCAGATTTACCAAGCATCAGGTATCCATCTTCAACTAATGAGTAGTGAAAGGTTGTTAATGCCCGCTTTTGTAAAACAGGTTCAAGATATATCATCACATTCCGGCAACTAACCAGATCAATTTTGGAGAATGGAGGGTCTTTTAATAAATTATGATGGGCAAACACACACATATCACGTATGTTTTTACTTACCTGGTAATTTCCATCCAGCTTAACAAAAAATTGCTGTAATCTTGAAGTAGATATACCATCCAGTTCACTTTGCCTATAAATACCTGTACGTGCTTTAGCTATTGCCGTTTCAGATATATCGGTAGCGAATATCTGTATCTTCATTACACTCGCCTTATCGCCTAGCTGCTCTTGCAGGCATATAGCCATTGAATATGCTTCCTCGCCGGTAGCACAACCTGCAATCCAAATCCTCAGCGGATCATTTATAGTTTTTTTATCTATAAGTGCGGGAAACAATGTATTACATAACACATCAAAACTTTGCGTATCGCGGAAAAAGTTGGTCACCGAGATCAGCATATCATTATATAGGGCATCCTGCTCGCTTTTATTCTCACGCAAAAAGCTTAAATAATCATTAGGCTTTTCTATTTTGCTTAAAGCCATACGCCTTATTATGCGGCGTTTAAGTGTACTTTGTTTATAGTAGGCAAAATCAACACCACGGCGCACACGCAAAACAGTTAATATTTGTTTAAATGTTTCGGCATCCTGCTGCGGTAGGGTATTATCAACCTCTATTGATGAGTAGTCAGCATGAAAAGGATGGTTTATCGTGATAAGCTTTTCAGCAATCCCTTCTGGCGGTAAAACAAAATCTACAGCGCCTGAATCTATAGCGCTTTTGGGCATACTGTCAAATTCAGCGGTACCTTCATCCTGAGCAAAGGTTAGGCCACCATAAGATTTAATTACCTGTAAACCAAGCGTTCCGTCATTAAGCGCACCAGATAAAACTATACCTACTGCGAAACTTTGATGTACTACGCCTAACGAAGAGAAGAACAGATCAATAGTTTTGCTTTTCGTATGTTTTTTATCTAATGGTGCCAGCTTAAGTACACCATCGGTAGCTGTAACTACCTTATTATTGGGTATAATATATAGATTATCAGGATCGAGATGAATATTATCTGTGATTTGCTGTACCGGGAACGGCGTAAATTTCTGAAGTATTTCGGGCAATATACTTGTATGATCCGGGCTTAAATGCTGAATAAAAACATAAGCCATACCCGACTTAGATGGCAAAGCCTGTAAAAAGGCCTTAACGGCATCTAGTCCGCCTGCAGAGGCACCAATGCCAACAACGGGAAACGGTACTGGTAAAGTATCGGAACTATTTAGCTTAGCCATTAAATTTGTGCTGGTTATTACTTATCCAAAGTGGAAAAAGGATCGTGTTAATACAATATAAAAGTACAAGTAATAAACGAGCTATTTGTGTGGCACAAAAAAAATAAACTATGCAATTAAGTAACTATAGCTTTACACTAACTATATTGTTTTCAATATTAACAACTACTTCTCCAGTTTTTTATCATGATTATTCAATTGTTGTAAAAAATGGCATTTTCTGTGTCATAATTAATTTTTCATATTTTTACGAAGTTTCCAGGAGCGTTATTTTATTGCTGCTTCCCTTAATTAATTTGCATGAGTTCACCCATTAAAAGGAGATTACTAAAAACCTTTAAAATATTCGGAATAACATTTGGCGCATTATTACTTCTCATGGTTTTGCTGCCTTATCTTTTCCCACAAACCATTACCAATAAAATTAAAACATGGGCAAATGGCAATATTAATGGCCATATTTCATTTTCAAATACTAGTTTGTCCTTTTTTAAACGCTTCCCCTCGCTTACCCTTACTTTATATGACGTTACCGTAAAAGGAAGCGCACCATTTCAAAACGACACATTAGTTGCAGCCAAAGATCTTTCATTGGGGGTTGATCTGTCATCTATATTTAAAAGCCGGATAAATATTGATAAAATATATCTTAATAATGCATTAATAAATATACAGGTTGACAGCGCCGGTAAAGCGAATTATAACATTTACAAAGCTTCAAAAGCAAATACCACAACTAACGCCGATACCAGTAGCGCGTCTCTAGGTATTGATCAGATATTGATAGAAAACAGCAAACTGGTTTACAACGATTTGTCGTTACCGATGAAAATTAACGCCCAGGGATTTAATTATACAGGAAGCGGCGACCTTACCAAAGATATTTTCGATCTGCATACGCATACTAGTATCAAATCGCTTGATTTTAATTATGGGGGCCAGTCGTATGTAGTTAATAAAAGCGTAAATGCTGATCTAATAACTAAAATCAATACAAAATCGCTCGCCTTTATATTTCAAAAAAACGATTTGATGATAAATCAATTGCCTGTAAAATTTACAGGCAAATTCGGCTTTATAAAGGATGGTTACGATATGGATTTCGAAATAGAGTCACATCAAAGTGACCTGAGTGATATTTTTAGCGCTTTGCCCTCCTCCTATCAAAAAATGTTCGAAAAAACAGATGTTAACGGCACTGGTATTATCCAGCTTGCTCTTAAAGGTAAATATATCGCCCAAACCAATACGAAGCCAAATCTGAGTATGAAGTTTAATATCAGGAACGGCTATATCGCTGATAATAAAACACCTTCTCCGGTTCGTAATTTATTTTTAAATATGGAGGCAAACGTACCCGGTTTAAATCCTGACAGTCTTTATGTAAATATTGATTCTATCTTTTTTAATATAGATAAAGATCATTTTAGTTCGGTAATAAGAGTTAAGGGATTAAAACAACCTTATATATATGCTAAAATAAACACCGAAATAGACCTCGGAAAATGGAATAAAGCATTTGGTATAAAAACTGTCGACCTGAAAGGCAGGTATTCACTTCATTTATTGGCAGAAGGTAAATATGCTACAGGAATTATACATACAGGCACCATCAGAAAAAAGACAGATACTGTTATTACCAGTATCCCAAAGTTCACTTTAACCTCATCATTTAGTAACGGATATATAAAGTATGCATCGTTACCTCAATCAGTTAATAACATCAGTTTTAATGTAAATGCGAATTGCCCTGATAACAATTATAAACACATTACCTTAAGCATTGATAACCTATATGCAGCAGCCTTAAACAACTACGTAAAAGGCTATTTTAAGCTTGGCAATGCTGCCAACTTCCCGATTGATGCTGCTTTAAAGATTAAGTTTAACCTGTCGGATATTAAACAATTCTACCCTATTACCGGCACAGATGTTACCGGGGATCTAAATGCCGACATTAAAACAAAAGGAGACTATTTACCTACTAAAAAAATATTCCCGGTTACGGTGGCTAACATTAGCATGCATAATGGTTCGGTTAAAACAAAATACTACCCCCACCCTATACAAAACATTGAAGTTAATACTAGTATTGTAAACAACACCGGCACACTAAAAGGCACCAAGATATTGGTTAAACCAATATCATTTATGTTTGAGAATGAACCATTTACTTTAAAGGCCGATTTGCATAACTTTAATGATCTGCAATATAATATCACCTCGCGCGGTACTGTTAATATTGGCAAAATCTACCAGGTATTCGCCATAAAGGGTTACAATGTAAATGGCACTATTGCTGCCAATGTATCATTAAAAGGAAAACAAAGTGATGCACAGGCTGGCCGATATAACAAACTTTTTAATTCCGGCACGCTAAAGGTTCAGAATGTATCGCTTACATCCGAGCTATTCCCAAAACCATTTATCATCAAAAATGGTGTTTTCAGTTTTGATCAGGACAAAATGAACTTTGATGCATTTACAGCACAGTATGGCAAATCGGTAATGGTTTTAAACGGAAACTTATCAAATGTTATTGGCTATGCAACAAACTCAAAAGCTGTACTAAATGGCAATTTCAGCCTAACAAGCAATATGCTTAATGCCGACGATTTTATGGCTTATTCGGGCACTCCACAGCAGGCAACTAAAGGTACTTCCGGTGTTATACTTGTTCCGCATAATCTTAATTTAATTTTTACTGCCGATGTAAAAAAGGTTAAATATAACGGCATGGTAATTAAGAATGCAAAAGGACAAATGACCATAAATAATGGCAGCATCAATTTAAAAAATACTGGATTCAGCATAATTGGCACGCCTGTAACCATGGATGCCACATATACCAGCACAAACCCTCAGACTGCTTTTTTCAACTATCACCTAACTGCTACTGACTTCGATATTAAGAAGGCATATAATAACATTAAACTGTTTCATGATATGGTAACAACAGCAGCTTACACGGAGGGTCTTGTATCGTTAGATTACCAACTAAGTGGCAGATTAAACAGCAATATGCAGCCTGTTTATCCTTCATTAAAAGGTGGTGGTACATTATCTGCCAAACAACTAAAAATACATGGCTTTAAGTTGTTTAGCAAAATTGGGAGTAGTACTGGTAAGGATAGCATTACCAATAATGCCGATTTATCTAAAGTAGAGCTTAAAACTAAAATTGCCAATAATATAATTACCATTGAGCGTACAAAGCTGCGCATGGCCGGTTTTAGGGCCAGATTTGAGGGCCAGGTTAGTTTTGATAAACAAATGGATATTAAATTTAGACTAGGCTTGCCTCCATTAGGAATAATAGGTATTCCCTTAACTATTACAGGCACTCAAGATAAGCCTAAAATAAAACTGGGTAGCGGCAATAAAGCAGATGAGTTAAAGGAAACAGCCGACACTGATCAATAACAAAGTATAATCCATAAAAAAGGGGCGCCGAATATCGGCACCCCTTTTAATTTCTTATCGTTACTTCCGATCTAATTATTTCGCGATACGGCTGCTTTTAGCAGGTACTAACGGAACAAGGATAACTGCGATCAAGATGGCAACTTCTAATACTACTTGCATGGTTTTTGGATTTAAATTTTTAATAAATGTGATTAATATCTTTTTTAGAAGAGATCACTCTTGCATTGACGGCCCTTTTTCAGGGTGATAAATGTAAGAACGACCGTAATCTTCCGACCAGGATATGTCACAAAACATGCCACTAAAAAAATAAAATTTGGGCAACTGAAATCGTCAATTCTTGAAATCAACTAAAAATAAAATTCACTTGATATTTTAGACATTTCGGCACTTTTTATCAATATTTTTGAATACAAGCGTTTAAATTACTATCAATCAGGTTAAAATATAGCTCAAAAATAATTTTCTTTCAAAAAAGAACAACAAAACCTCGTTTTCAAAGAATTATTTTCAAAAATAAAACAAAACAAATTTCACGCACTTCACAGAGGTATGATGAGCAAAAAATTGTGTCATCTAAAGGTCTGCAAACCTTTAAATTTCTCTCCAAATAATAAATACTATAAATTTATTGCCGCAAAAATATTTTTGCCATTTTGACACAATAACTGACACTGTCATAAATACTGCCAAAAAGACCGCAAAAAACTCTGCCAAATCCTGTCAAAGCACTTATTAACAGGTATTACAAGTAACTAATCGTGAAAAACAGGTTCAATTTACAGTATGCCAAAACATTTAATATATAGCCCAATTATAATTTTGTTACATAATACGCATACAAAAGAAATGGCAACTTTTGGGCTGTTTAAATGAAATAATACGGGATAATATTATTGCTCCTCGATAACCAGCATACTCCAGCCTTTACTGCCAGCGTTGCTCAACTCTTTCTTTTTATTATCCATAAGCTTTTTTATACGGGTACTGTATGCCCAACAAGTACTTTGGCGTATAGCAACAATTTCTGATAACTTGTGGGATGATATTTTGCCCTTGGTTGAGTACATCAAAAATATCATGTAGAATGCCTTATTTATAGGGATACGTGTATTTTGCAGTATGGTGTAAGCTATAACCGACTCTTCATAACCACATTTTGAACATCGCCTGCTATACGGGAGATGGCCGTGACTATAATGATCATTCCCACACTTACGGCAGTTATAGCCTTTTTCCCATTTAAGGTCTGATAGAAATTTGAAACAGGTTTCCCTATCTGGATATATTCTGCTGAACTCTTCAAAATCCACCTGGGCCGACATTACCCTATCATGTGTTACCTTTTCGATATTAGTATGTAAGGTAATATTGTCGTTCTCCAGCAACACATTTATTCTGGAAATTTCTTCAGCCTGATCCTTTAATAATATATTAACGGATTTTAGTTCTTCGTTTTGCTCCTCTATTACCGCTGACTTTTCGACTAACTCCTTTGTTCGTTCACGTACCTGGGCTTCTAACTGACGGTTAAGATTATCCTTAAACTCCTCATTCTGCTTCATTTGCCTTATGATACGGCGTTGGGCATAATCTTTCTTCTTTTTGAGGATACGTACCTTTTCGCCAATGGCAAATGAAATGAATAGCATTTCCATTATAAAGCAAAAGCTAAGGCTATAATGTGTAATCGGGCCAAATGGTAACCATGAAACATCAAAGGCTATCAGTATTTTAATAATAAAACCTATAAACAGGAAACTGTATCCCACCACAAAAAAGCGTGCTGGCCAGTATCCTTTATTTAAAATATAATATCCTGTATAGCAAGCTAACAACAATGGAACAATTTCAACTATCCGGTAATTGAACCAATTATTATTAACGGTTAAACACAGCATAAAAAACACTGTACGTAAACCTATTACCCACCATATAAGCGTGTTTAGTTTTGGCGCTTTAACCTTTACATATAATAAACTACGTGTAAACAGCATACCAAATATGCTGGCAAAAAACAGCGCTACGCCATAAGCATACTGATTCCAGACCGGAGAGTTTGGCCATAGATATTGATAAGCTATACCATCGGCGCACATTTCGTACAAACCAATACTAAGGTTGTACATGATGTAATACAGGTACTGTGTTTGCCTGATGGCAAAAAACATCATTAAATTATACAAGCTGAATACCAGCAGCATGCCGTAAAACACGCCAAAGAAAAAATATTCATCCAATGCATAATGCACAAACCAACTTACAGAACGCAGTACTACAATAACATTTGCAGGTTGGTGTGATCTTAAACGGATATAGTAAGTATGCTCACCATATAAATTGCTGTTAATATTAAGGCTGAAGTTTTTATGTTGAAATAACCGTTGTGAAAATGGCAGACTACTACCCATACGGGTTGATGAGTAAGTATTATCTGCATTGGGCGAAAATATTTCTATTTCGTCGGTAGTTTGATCAAAAAACTCTAATAACCAATTGTTTTTGGTTGCTTTATCGTGGTTGATTTTTATACGATACCAATAAGTGGTATTCAAGTCAGTTACTTTAGGATTGAAAATTGGGCTGGGTTTGAATTTTGAGAATACAGCAGGATTATTTCTTATTTGATCGAGCGTTAATTTCCCGCTCTTATCTTCAAGCGTCTCAATCTCATTGAATGAAAAATAATGCTGGGTGATGCTATCATTTAATGTTACTATTTTTTGCGCATGTGCATTTTCAGCTACAAACAAAAGAAACAAAACATTAACAAATAATAATCTTAGTAGATATTTACCCATATTACCCAATCACATGTAAAAATTATTTCGGCCGCACTGGTACTTTAAGAAAGCATAATTGGCATTGCAGATTAATACAAGTATACTTTTTTTTAGTATTAATTTATACTTAAAAATGTCATTTTCCGCTAACCAGCCCTAAAGCCTCAATATATCCTTTATTGGGAGTGCAGTTTTCAAACCTGCAATTATCAAGCATATCAAATAACGCTTTCTTTAGCTCTTCTCTATTTGCCGGCGCAGCTTTGCGTATATCTTCAAAGCTAACTCTTGGCGCTTCAGCATAGGCTATTACCTTATCATAATTAGCCGGTATTTTAAAAGTAATTACGCCCTCTGAATTTTCCATCTTTTTATAAGGCCAATAATGCCACCCTATATTATTCTGATCAAGCAATACCCTGAAATCATGTATCCACTCATCTTTATTTTCACCAGTTTCGCCGCAGTATATCGGAACATTGTATTTATTTCTGAAATCAACATATTCTTGTATCACGTCGGGAGTGGTTTTTGTCCAATATTTATGGAATGTGTATATAATCTTCGAGTCGAATGGTGGGCCAAACATATGCATGTTGCTATCCCATTGTGCACCTCCCAAAATCATAATATGATTTTTATCAACCGTGCGTATCGCTTTAGTGATCTCTTTATAAAAAGGCTCCAAATAATGATTTAAACTATCGTCCTTAAAATAATGTGCAATTGGCTCGTTCAGTAAATCATAACCAATAACCGCGGTTTCGTTTTTGTAATGTGCGGCTATTCTCGTCCATATTTGTATAGTTTGTTGCCTGCATGCTGCACTTTGAAAAAGGAACGGATACCCATAACCATCATCAATGTTATCGCCGGTTTGGCCACCTGGCGCGCAATGCATATCTAAAATAACATAAATACCTTCCTGCTTGCACCAACCTATTACCCTATCTAATAACTCAAAACCACGATTAGGATTATTTTCGCCTAAATAATCTTCGTTAGTGAAAAGTTTATAATTAAATGGGATGCGAATTGAGTTCATCCCGGTAGATTTCAGGTAATGAATATCGGCACGGGTAATATAGTTATCTAAATATTTTTGCCAGAAAATTTTAGCGTCCTCAGGGCCTATCAATTCAGTAATGGCCTCATTAATTAGTTTTGGCGAATTGATTTTAGAAAACTTGAACATATAACCTTCCGGGATAAGCCAATTACCCAAATTAGTACCCTTAATTATAAATGTTGTTTTATCGGGGCCAATAACCTCTTTTCCACGCGTTGAAATGAAACCATTAGATTGTGCTTTCGCAATAAATGGTGTAATTAAAACCAGTGCTAAAAATAACGAGATTCGGATTTGTTTTTTAATGATATTCATGACTAAACAGGTTAAGACTCAAGGTTTATTGGTCTTTTATTTAGATGTTAATTTGTTATTATTTTTAAGGTAATTAATTATTTTCTGAGAAGCATCGGCATATACGGCTATATGGTGGGTACGAACTAAATACGGTACCTCCTTACCCTTACCTTCGGTTTCAATACTAATAATACTTGATGACCTTGCCGGCATATGGCAATCAATACAATTATTTTTTATAGCAGCCCCCAATTTTGGCTCCATTGGACAAAAATTATGATTTGCCGTGGTATGACAATTCATACATTTCTGCGAATACATAGCCAGGTTTCCTCTTTCATTCTGATGGACATTATGGCAGGTAGCACAATCCATGTTGCTGTTTATAAAACATTTGCTGCTAGCTAAAAGCTGACTTTGATTAGCATGTACATCAAGCTTAGATGAATCTACAGGTTTTTGATATGGGGGATTTTCAACAAAATTAGCAAGATCATCACCCGGCTTAAATACAAATGTTGTTTTCAAGATCAAGTTTTTATTTCCTGAATGGCAAACCGCGCACATATTTATTTTTTGCGCGCGTGAAAGTGATGCATATGTGGCAATATATTTGGCTTTCTTTTCCTCTGGAAATGCGGTTTGGTAATTCACATGATTAGCTGACGGGCCGTGGCAACGTTCGCAATCAATACCTAATATCAGGGAATTTTTATCAAAACTCTCAGCATCCAGTGAATGCAAGCCTTGTGTTTCTACCGGTAAATCTTTTATATAAGAGCTATGGCATTCAAAGCATCTCCTGCCAATCATTCTAGTATAATTGGCATAAGTTGAATCAAATCCCGGGCTATTAGTCCACCCCAATGATCTGAAATATGACATAGGCAACTGATACATTTGGTTGCCTTTCCAATACAAATAACTTTCTGCTTTTACACCGCCAAACGTTATATCAAAACGCTCGGCATTTATTTGCTTACCCTTTGAATAAGTAACCTGGTATAAACCATCAGCACGTTTTTCCATTACTACTTTTAAATCCTTATTAAAGTAAAAAGTATTATCGTGAGGGCTAAAACTTCCTCCTATACTATGTATATCAGCAAGGCGTGTTGCTGAAAAATGCGCTGTATGAAGATAATTATCATAAACATCTTTATGACACTTTATACAGGTTGATGAACCCGCGAAGATATCTCCCCGCGGATCTGGTTTATCCTTACTTATTGTTAAGCATTGTGAAAAGATAAAAACAAGCGGAACAATAAAAATTATTATTAAAAATAATTTGCGATTACTTTTCATTAGCGTTATACAAATAGAGTATCATTAAGCAAAACTGCTTATTGAACTATTAATGTTGTTATTGAATGTGGCAAACTGGTTGTATTGGCTGCTATACCTTTTATCCAAAGGTGATATGGCACTTTTTCGTCGGTTAAATTTAACACAATTACTACCAATTTGTTATCACTATTTACAAATGCTGTTGTCATTAATTCATCGCGGTTTGATGATGCGACTATACGTTTAGCTCCCGGCCTTACAAATTTTGAAAAATGACCAATGTAATAGAAAGAGTTCATGTAGGTTAACTCTCCGGTTTTAACATTTGCGTGTATTGGCGCAAAGCAGAAGTTGCCAACATGATTAGGTCCACCGTTTTCATCTAACAAAACATTCCAGTCTGTCCAGCCTACAACACCATTATTAAAATCGTTAATCATTGATTTTCCGTACAATTCACCATATTTCCAATCATTGATTTTGTTTGCGTTATAAGTATCACTGCAGCCTTCAGTAAATAATAAATTTTTATCAGGGAAAGCTTCGTGTACACGTTTCACATTTTCAAAATCATCATGCATATACCAATGAAATCCTGTACCCCAAACATATTTTGCAGCTTCAGGATCTTCTAAAACAGTACTTGCACGTTGATACAACAAGTCCCTGTTATGATCCCAGATAATTAGTTTTTTATCAGCTAAGCCGCTTTTATGTAGTGTTGGGCCTAAATAATTCTTAACAAAATCGCGCTCATCCTCGGCAGTATAAATGCACGATTCCCATTTTTGATTAGCCATTGGTTCATTTTGAACTGATAGCCCCCATATTGGAATGCCTTCTTTTTCATAAGCTTTAATAAACTTAACATAAAAATTAGCCCATGCCTGGTCATACTCCGGTTTAAGCTTGCCGCCATGTAGCATATCGTTGTTAGTTTTCATGAATGCTGGCGGGCTCCATGGTGTTGCAAATAATGTTAAATTACCGCCTGCTGCGGCAATAACCTGTTTAATGAATGGAATACGATATTTACGGTCGTGATCAACATTAAATGTTTTTAAAGCTTTATCGCCATCAGCAACATAGCTGTAAGTATCACTTGAAAAATCACAGCTTTGAATGTTGGTACGACCCAGTGTATAGCCAATGCCGGTTTTCTTGTTGTAATAAGCATTTAAAATTTCGTCCTGTTTTGCTTTTGGCAGCTTATAAAATGTTTCGGCAGAAGCATCAGTTAATGCCCCCCCAATCCCCAAAACAGATTGAAACGTTTTTGAGGGATCAACAAAAATACAAACATCTGTTTCAAGTGGTTGGCCAAATTGTTTAAATGTTAATGTAGCAGTTTTGGTTATGCGGTAATCGGTATTCTGCGCAGTTGTATAAACTGATACCGTTTTATTAGCCGCTTGATATGCTTTTGAAGGAAGCGGAGCCTTAGCTTTATTGGTTTGTGCATTTACTAACGTGGTGCATGAACATATTAAGGCTAGTATTAAAGACTTTTTCATTTATATATGTATTTGGGGTTGAAATCAATAAAATTTACAATTCAGCTTTACCATTTAGCCTGATATCGCGTGATGAGCTGCCAACAATAATCAAAAACTCCGGGATCCATTTCCCATTCGTTTTTCGAATCATTAAAGTATTTGAAAGCATCCTGATCAAGTATTATAGTTACCTTTTTCTCTTCGCCTGCTTTTAGAAATACCTTTTCAAAACCTTTTAATTCTTTATCAGGGCGGGGCAAGTTTAATTTTTCTTGTTTCACATATAACTGAGCTACTTCGGCACCATCAACAGCACCTGTATTTTTTAAAGTGAAGGTTACGGTAGCTTGTTTATTAGCAGCGCTTACTTGCAGATTGCTATATTTAAAGGTTGTGTATGATAAACCATGACCGAAAGCAAACTGCGGTTCAACATTGAAAGTATCGTAATACCGATAACCAACATATATATCATCGAAATAATTTACGGTTGTTGAATCGCCCGGATATTGCCCCAGTTTGATTGCCGGGGCATCAGCTAATTTCTTAGGGAAGCTTACCGGTAATTTGCCTGAAGGATTAACCTGACCAAAGATGATTTTTGCAAGTGCATTACCACCTTCCATACCCGGATACCATGCTTGTATAATGCCTTTAGCATCACCTACCCATTGGGTTATATCCATTGGGCCACCACCCATCAATACCACTACTGTTTTTGGGTTAGCCGCAATTACAGCCTTAATTAACTCGTTTTGACCAAAAGGCATGTCCATATTTGGTTTATCTATCCCTTCGGCATCATAAGCATTATCCGCCCAAACATTATAATCGTAACCATGTGTCCAGCCGCCAACAACTATTACCATATTGGCTTTTTTAGCTGCTTCTACAGCCTGTTGAATTAAGGTTTGATCCGCACCGCCATTACGTATAATATTGTAGCCTTTGCAATAGGTGACTTTCACCTTTTTACCGGCAATATTTTTTAAGCCTTGTAAGGGTGTCACTTCATAAAATGCTTTTATTTGTGAGCTACCACCACCAAAAGCTTGTTTTCTATCAGCATTATAACCTATTACAGCAATTGATTTTACATTTGCAGCCAAAGGCAATATATTATCCTGATTTTTAAGTAATACTATACCTTCCTCAGCAACCTTTTCTGCTGTTAGTTGATGTGCTTTTGTATTGTATTCACCTTTCTGGCGTTTTTGGCCGCCAAGCATGTCGGTTTTGTACATAACATACAATATGCGCCTTACTTTTTCATTGATAATGTATTCAGGTATTTTACCTTCTTTAACTAAAGTAACAACAGTATCGCCCAGAAAGAATTTACCATAATTAGGATGAGCGCCTAAACTAAGGTCGGTACCCATTTCAAGATCAGTGCCGTTCCATAATGCTTGAGCGGTGCTATGAACAGCGCCCCAATCACTCATTACCAAACCTTTAAAGCCCCATTCCTTTTTCAGGATCTGATTAATAAGGTAGTTATTTTCAGTGGCCCATTGCCCTCTGAATTTATTGTATGAACCCATTAAAGTATTTACACCGCCTTCCTGAACAGCTGCTTTAAAGCCAGGCAGATATATTTCGCGCAGTGCACGCTCGCTCATCTGCACATCTATGCTACCACGCAAAGTTTCCTGGTTATTAGCAGCAAAATGTTTTACGCAGGCTGATATTCCCTGGTCTTGTACGCCTTTAATATAGCCTACTACCATTTTTGAAACTAAAAACGGGTCTTCGCTCTGGTACTCAAAGTTGCGGCCATTTAATGGAGAGCGCATTATATTAATGCCTGGGCCTAATATCACATCCTTACCTCTGAAATTTGCTTCGCTACCTAATACTGAACCAAATGCATAACCTAGTTTTGGATTCCATGTTGATGCAAGGCAAACTCCTGTTGGCAAATATGTTCCGGAATCGAGTACATTTTGCAAAACACTCCAACCTCTGCCATGCTCCACACGAACACCATGCGGCCCATCAGATGTAACCATCTCAGGTATACCTAAACGAGGCACACCACCCGAAGTAAAGGAAGAACTGGCGTGTATCATGTTAACCTTTTCCTGTAAAGTCATGAGTTTTATAAGGCTATCGGATTTAAAGGCAATCTCAGCATCGGTATACCGGGATTGTGCTTTTACAGAAAAAGGGGCTATTATGCAAAAGAGAAAAAGAAGTTTGAGTTTTGAATTCATTATTTATTAGGATGTATATTATTTCCAGGTATAAGTTGCCACGGCACCACCGTTAAGTGTTGTTGTTACTATTTTTGAGTTGTATTGTATATTGAAACTTGCGACATTACTACTGCTGTTTAATACAATAAGCACCTTAGAACCGTCAGGGTTTTTAAAGGCGACATTCGGAAATACTGTTGAGGCATCAGATGCGATTCTTACCGCGCCAGCTTTTACAAATTTGGAAGCATGAGCTACAATATAGTAAGAAACATTACGTGTAAATGCTGACCCGCTCACAGTTACCGCGCCCTGGCATGTACTGCAGCCGCCATTGGTGTGTGGACCATAATTTGGATCGGTTGCTAAATTCCACTCTATAACATTCCTGCTCCAATTACGCGTTGCACCAACAATTAAGTTGGTTACGTGCCAGTTTAAGTCGCCACTAAATGTTCCTGTTGAAAATGTAGCTTGCTCTGTAAAATAGATGTTCTTATTAGGGAATGCAGCATGTACAGGAGTAAGTGCTGATATATTGCCTGCATATAAGTGAAATGCCGATCCATCAACATATTGATTTGCGGTTTGATCATTTAGTACATAAACAGGATAATCCGGGCGGTCGCAATTATGATCATAACAAATAATTTTAGTTTTTATACCTGCGTTTTGAAAAGCAGGGCCTAAATAACTACCTATAAACTTAGCCTCAGCAGTATCTTGCATAACCATTGCAGGGTTATTACTTGGATTCAAAGGTTCGTTTTGAGGAGTAACAGCATCAATATTTATACCTTGTGCTTGCATTGCCTGTACATATTTTACAAAGTAATTTGCATATACATTGTAATATTGAGGCAATAAACTACCACCTGAAAGGTTGTTGTTACTTTTCATCCATGCAGGTGCGCTCCATGGGCAGGCCAGTATTTTTATATTTGGATTTAAAGCGATTATCTTTTTTAATACAGGGATCAAATCAGTTTCCATTGCAATACTGAAGTTCTGTAGGTTAACATCGGGAGTGCTCGAATCATCATAGGTAAATGGTGTCGCGCTCATATCTGAAGCACCCAGCGTAACTCTTACATAGCTAATATTGATACCTGTGCTATCTGTTGCAAAAAGTTCTTTTATAAGTGCGTTGCTTTGTACAGCGGGCATAGCGTTTATTACCTGGGCACTGCCACCTGTAAGCGCAAACCCAAAACCATCAATACTTTGGTAGGTGGTGGTAGAATCAACATTAATTGTTGTGTTTGAATTGGTGCTTGTATTAAACAACAAACTAACATTTTGCTTAGCCAATAATTGTGATTGATCAGGCGTGGTTAGCCACATATTAACATCTGTTTTTACAGTTATTGGGGGACTAACCGTGCCACCACCACCGCCGCCGCCCGTGCTTGTCACTTTTTTACTGCAACCCATAAGAGTAAAAGCAGTTAATCCGGTAAATAATATCGTAAGTGCTGTTTTTTGTATCGGTTTCATAAGTTTTCTCCAGTACACTATATCCTTACTTTAGCTATGATTGTGTTTTATGAATTATGTTAAAGAAATGAACGTACTCAACCTTCATTGATGTTGGAAAGGCTGCGGTGTCAATTCCATCTATCCCTCCCCAACTTCCGCCAACAGCGATGTTCATTAATAGGTGAAATTTTTGATCATAAGGCCATGTAGCCGATCCTTGTCCAACATTTACGTAGGTAAATACAAGGTTATTATCATAATATCCTCTGATGGCATATGGCGTCCAGTCTTCACGATACAAATGGTATGCGGTTGAAGCTGTGGGAATATTCATTGTACTTGTTTTTGCATTACCTGCAAAATATGTTGAATTATGTGCGCTAAAATGTACGTTATTAGGATCATACCCAACCATTTCCATAATGTCAACTTCTCCTGATGCCGGCCATGGGCCATAGGCATAGGTATCGGGCAGCATCCATATTGCAGGCCATGTACCCCTGCCCGAAGGTAACATCGCCTTTATTTCAATACGACCGTAGATCATTGAAAATTTAGAAACCATTCTTGACGAAGTAAAAGCTTCGCCTGCTACACTTTGTTTTTTTGCTGTTATTGTTAGTACATCATTGGCTACGCTTACATTGCCTAATGAATCTGTATAAAATTCAGATTCGGCATTCCCCCATCCACCTCCGCCTAAATCGTACTTCCATTTGGTTGTATCAGGTGTTCCGGTATTCGTAAATTCATCTGCCCATACCGGTGTTGTTTCAAAACTCCAGTTGCTATCTATAGGAGCAGGAGGAGGTGTATAAACATACGGTTTACTATTATTTTGACTGGTTTTTGAGCATGATATTATGCTAATACTCAGCAATATTACTGCTAGTAACGATTTTATTTTAAATCTTAACATATATTGCTTTTGCTAAAATAAAACTGCCGGTATTATCCGGCAGTTTTACAATCAAATTGTTAATTATTATTAATAACCTGGATTTTGTACCAGTTTAGTTGCAGAAAGATCCTGAAGTGGGATAGGCAATATTTCATTTTTATTTTGTTTAAAGCCTTTAAATGCAAGAACAGTAGGAGCATCACCCCATCTAACCAAATCATACCAACGATGTCCTTCGGTAGCAAGTTCCAAACGGCGTTCGGCTTTAATGTTTACCAATGTTGCGGCAACCGGTGCCAAACCAACCCTTGCACGTACTGCATTAATCAAGGCTGCCGCACGTGATGCATCACCACCACCTTGAATTAAGGCTTCAGCTTCCATCAGGTAAGTATCAGCTAAACGAATTTCAATGTAATCGTTAGGGAAATTCAAGATGTTAGTACCTTGAGCTGATAAGAATTTGGTTAATCCCATATATTTTAATGCGAAGAAACCTGTATTTTGGTAACTTGCCTGATAAGTGGTTTTTTCAAGAGCAGCTAGGCTATCCATATTCAATATCGTGTAACCATATCTTGGATCTTTTACGCCACTGCCATCGTAAGGAGTTACATAAGCATCGTGTAACTGTTGAGTAACCGGGTTTTGACCCCAGCCACCTGCATAGATAGCATCAGCAAAGTTCCTTGGACCAACCTGCTCAGAATAAACGCTTCCTTTAAACGCATTCCAGTTATTCCATGTATAAGCCTGGCCACCGGTAAAGTTAAGCTCGAAAATTGATTCACTATTGAATTTATTGTTCGGGTCAAATATTGCCGGGAAACTTGCTTGTAAATGGTATCCGTAGCCTGGGGTTGTGCCACCCGGGGTTCCATTAATTATAGCAAATTCTGTAGCTGCTTGTGTATATTTTTGCTCGTACAAATAAACTTTACCCAACAATGCAATTGCAGCACCTTGTGTAACACGGCCATCTTCTGCAGTAACTACAGTTTGAGGCAGGTTTGGAATTGCCGTTGTAAGGTCTTTCTCTATTTGAGCATATACATCAGCCGGTTTAGCTTGTGGCTGATCATAAATTTGAGCCTGGGTAAGCGGAGTTAGTATTAAAGGAATGTTTTTAAATAATCTTTCCAGGTCAAAATAGTAGTGAGCACGTAAAAACTCCGCCTCAGCAGTATATCTCGAAGCTAAAGCAGTGGTTAAGCCCGGTACGCCGGTAATTTTAGATAAAATTATGTTACAACGCGTTACACCTGCGTAACAAGTTGGCCAATAACCATTTTGCGGGCCAGCACCTGATGATAGTTGATAATCATTCCATAATTGCCAATCCGGTGTATCACCAGAGCTACCACCACCTGCATAGCAATCATCAGATGCAGCATTAAGCGGGCCACGTGAATCGATATAAGTTCCATCTATACCGCCGGTTTCTGTTACCAATGGATCATAAGCCGATACTAAGGCTGAAAAGGCTTGATCTGGGGTTGAATAGTATGTGGTCTCTAAAAACTCCCCCTTTGGGTTAGTTTCAAGAAATGATTTTTTACAAGATGCGAACACACCTAATCCCATCAGTAATACCGAGGTGTACGTTATATATCTTCTTTTCATAATAAATTTTTTAATAATTAATAATTACAATGTAACATTTACACCTACCCTAAAAGTACGGGCGGTAGGATAAACACCTTGATCTACACCAGTCTCAGAAGTATTATTGTTACCACCATATACTTCAGGATCAAAACCAGTATATTTTGTAATGGTAAATAAATTATCACCACTTACATATACGTGTACACGGCTCATATCCAACTTACTCATCAAATCTTTAGGTAATGTATAACCTAATTGTATTGATTTTAAGCGGAAATAAGCACCACTTTGTAACAAGCCACTGTTAATGATGTGATAGTTACCATTAGGGTCATTATTAGTTAGCCTTGGGGTGTTAGTGTTTGTGTTGGTAGGTGTCCATGCATTTAAAGCAGAGGTTTCGTAATTAGCAGCAGAAAGATCTAAACGGCGATACTCCTGCAGTAATTTATTACCCCATACACCCTGACCAAAAATTGCGATATCCCAATTTTTATAAGCTACGCCAAAATTAAAGCCATAGTTCCATGGTGGTACGCTATTACCTAAGTACTGGCGGTCGTTTGCATTAATAGGGCCACTACCGGTTACACTTTGATAAATGTAATCTCCTGGTTTAGCATTTGGTTGATACAGGTTACCGCTTTTGTCTTTATAAGCATTAACTTGTGCTTGTGACTGGAATATACCTAATACTTTGTAACCATAAAACTCATCAAACGGCTGGCCTACAGCAATACGTTGTATTTGAGAATATGTAGCACCTTGCCATGCACCTTCAGCTATATAAGGTAATGTACTTAAACTGGTAACTTTGTTATTATTGTAAGCGATATTACCACTTAAATTAAGTTTTACCTTGCCTAATTGTTTATTGTAGCCTAATTGTACCTCAATACCTTTGTTGGTTATAGCACCTGCATTTTGCCAAGCTGTACTAACACCTGTATATGACGGAGGTGGTACGTTTAACAATAAATTATTTTCTTTTTTATCATAAAGATCAATAGTAGCGTTAAAATCATGGAAAAATATCAAGTCAAAACCGATGTCGGTTTGTTTATCTTTTTCCCATTGTAAGTTTGCATTTGGAATAGAGGTGGCACCATAACCCTGGTTTAATACCTGGCTTGAACCGTTACCAAATACATAGCTACCCAAAGGAGCTACGATTGCTGAGTATTGAAACGCAGTTAATGCTTGCTCATTACCTAATATACCATAAGATGCGCGAACTTTTAAGTTATCAACAAAAGAATTTTTAGGGAACCAGTCTTCTTTAGTAACAACCCAACCTGCCGATATACCAGGGAAAGTACCATATATATTATTAGTACCAAATCTTGATGAACCGTCACGACGTATAGTCGCGTCTAATAAATATTTCTCATCATAGTTATAAGTAATACGGCTAAAAAGTGAAGCATGAGTAATTGTTTGGTTTTCTGTTGCGTAACCAAAACGATCTAACTGAGGTAAGGTAAAGTTGAATGACGCTTGGTTGTATGATGTTATTGGCTCACCATAGTTTGTGTCCTCAACTAAGCTTCCGCTTTCTTCTTCAGAGCTTTGACCAATTAAGATTGAGAAATTATGCTTTCCAATTTGGCGGGTATAAGTAGCTGTATTATCCCAGTTCCACTCTAAACTACGGTTAAATTGTGCATTTTGGTTATTAGTACCCAAATTGTACGAGTTAGCGTTTAAGTAATAAAGTGGGGTAAATGAATTGCTGCCAAAAAAAGCTTGTTTAGCAGCTATATCAGTTTTAATATTTAAGCCTTCAATAGGTATAATTTGTGCAAAAGCATCACCAAATATATTGTGCGACCAGTTGTAATTACCATTTTGCAATTGCTGAGCAGCAATTGGGTTTACAATTTCGTTAGCAACATAATTTGAAATACCATACGGCTGACCTGAAGAATTTCTGAAGATGTATGGTGCGTAATTAGGGTTTGTATACACAGAAGCATTAGGCTGAGCTGCAACATTTGTAACCACAACCGGTGTAATTGGGTCAAGGTTTAACGCATCAGCTAACGGGCCACCAAATACGTTATTGGTATTGAAGTTTGTTGTGCTTTGTATGTAAGTGTAGTTAAAATTTTCTCCGTATGAGAACCATTTTTTAGGTTTAGAATTTGTGTTAATCCTAAAAGTAGCTTTTTTATAATCAGAGTATTTCGGGGTTACTATACCATTTTGGTTTAAGTAGCTAACCGATGTAAAGTAACTTGATTTATCAGTACCACCGCTAACTGCAAGGTTTTGTTGCATGATTGGGGCGTTACCAAAAATCTGATTTTGCCAGTTTGTACCGGTACCATATTGCGCCGGATTGGTAAACGGTTGAGCTGTACCATCATTTGCAGCAGCTTCGTTACTCAATTGGGCATATTGTTGAGCATTAGCTAAACCAACTTTTTTGGTAACCGACTGTGTGCCATAATAAGAATCATAGGTAACTTTAGGTGCACCATTTGCACCTTTTTTAGTAGTAATTAAGATTACACCATTTGATGCACGTGAGCCGTAAATAGCAGCTGATGCATCTTTTAACACTTGCATTGATTCAATATCATTAGGGTTGATAGCATCATATCCGCCATTGTCCCATATTTGACCATCTACTACAAATAATGGTGAGCTATTTGAAAACGAACCAGATCCCCTGATGTATATGTTAGGTGTTGAACCAGGTGCGCCTGAAGATTGTGTTACAGCAACACCTGCCGCATGACCTTCTAATGCGTCATCAAGTCGAATGTTTGGTTGATCTTTTAAATCAGCAGCAGATACACCTGAAATTGCACCAGTAACGGTTGCTTTCTTTTGCGTACCGTAACCAATAACTACAACCTCATTTAAATTTGTTGAATTTTCATCTAAAGTTGTGTTGATTATCATTTGATTGTTTACAGCTATCTCTTTAGCATTATAACCAACA
Source organism: Bacteroidota bacterium (assembly GCA_026224775.1). GTDB lineage: Bacteria > Bacteroidota > Bacteroidia > Sphingobacteriales > Sphingobacteriaceae > Mucilaginibacter. The sequence continues at coordinate 142,045 of JAMFRP010000026.1, read as the reverse complement.
AATGTGAATCTTAATATTCCGTTTACTGGTGCATTAATGCTGAAGTGGCCGTTCGCGTCGGTTTGAGTACCAATAGTAGTCGCCTTTAATGTTACAGTAACACCTGGCAACGCAGCTCCTGTTTTATCAACAACTGTTCCTTTCACAGTGATGTTTTGAGCTAGGGCAACTGATATGCCCGATAACAGGAAAATGAATAAAATTGTAATTGTTTTTCTCATGAATAATAAATTAATAATTGGTTTATGATTGTGTTTGGGGTTTATTCTTTTAATTGAAATAAAAGAACATACACCAGCGGCTAGCCGTAACTAGTTAAATAGTACAATTGGTTGTTCATATAAATTGGTTAATTAATAAATAAAAAATGCACAGGTTTATTCCTTTAGGTTATCCTGTATTGGTTGCACCAAACTTATGAAAGTTTGAAATAAAAAAACAAATTTATTTTTCATAAATAGTTGATTTTTAACACTTTATGAAAGTTTTGAAACGCTTCAATCACAATGGTTTAAATCAATTTATGCTTGATAATCAGCGGAAAAGCTTGATTGAAAGATTTAATTCAAAAAAAATGATACGCTTTGTTCCAGCTCATTTTTTTTTGCACAATCTGCGTTTAAACGGTATTAAAGCAGATTCACCGATATATAATGGAAGAGAAACTAGTTAAAATGATGCTAGAACAGTAATTTAAAATGCCAATTTCGCAGAATATGCTTAACGGTTTAGCAGAAAAACCCGGATAATATAATATGCGTATTAGATAAGATACTCCAAAATAAAGCACAAAAAAAGGCCCCTTAATCAAGAAAGGGCCTTCATTATATACCCCACCTGCGGTGTGGAGGTATTAACAAGTTATTTATCTTTTAAATGCAAAGTAACTATATGGTTGCAGTGTGTACTGGGTTGAAAATGTAATACTACCACCAGTGTAGCCATTAACCCAGGTTGTGCCTTGCAATGCAATTGGGATATTAAAGGTTTCAGCAGCATTTTTTGTGTTTACTAATACTAATACATCATCAGCACCTGATGTTTTTTCGAATGCCACAATGTTAGCATCATTATATTGGGTTAACGCCCCGGTTTTTATCGCTTCATGTGCGGCCCTAAAAGCTAATATCTGTTTGTATGCAGCTACCATATCAGGATTTGCGGTATAATCTACAGGTACATTGTTAAAAAAGTTTATCGCATTTGGATAGCCTACTTCCTGGCTACTGTATATCAATGGCACACCACCCATATATGATACTATTGCAAATGCGGCTAACGCACCTTGTTTACCATTATACTCGGTAATTGTACTACCGTCAGACGAAGCATCATCGTGATTGGTTATATATCTTAATTTAGTGCCTGATGCAGGTATTGAACTAATTTCGGTAGCATTAGTGGATAACAACGAACCTGGCGTTGATGAACCCGCAAATAATGACTTAATTGAACCGTAGTAGTCAAATGCATAATCAAGCTGAAAGCCTGATGATATTTCAGCACTGGTTGTTCCTTCTGCCAGGTAAATTAATTTGTGTGTTGTTATGTTGTTCAAAGTGTCTAAAGCCTGCGTCCAAAAGTCACTCGGTGTATTATCAGCAAAATCGCAGCGGTAACCATCAACATTTGCGGTAAATACCCAATATTTCATCGCCTTAATTAATGCTAAGCGCATAGCTTGATTACTAAAATTTAAGGCAGCTACGTCGGTATATGTTGAAAGCTGCTGAATAGTGCCTCCACTCTGTATGTACCATGATGGGTTAGTGGTTATCCAGGAATTATCCCATGATGTACCGTTAGCTTCCCAATCCAAAATAACAGCCATGCCTAACGCATGCGCATTTGCAACCAAAGTGCGCAGGTCAGCCAAAGTACCAAAAGCTGAATTCACACCTTCATAGTCTTTAACAGAATACGGTGAACCACTTGCTTTTAGTATGCCAATTGGATAAGTAGGCATCAGCCATATCACGTTCACACCTAAAGCTTTTATAGAGTCGAGCCTGGATTCAACACCGGCAAAATTAGCGTTTGGAAAGGTTTTTATGTTAACCTCGTACATTACTATATCTTTTGTTGCAGGTATACCGCTGTAAGGTGTTCCATATTGTGCGGGATCGCCACTGTTAACCGGAGGGGGCGTTGGTGTAGGGGTAAATGGTTTTGATTTGCTACACCCTGCAAATGTCAGTATTGTTATCAGCAACAATATTGGACTATAGGTTTTCAATTTTAGTTTCTGGATATTCATATTCACAATTCCTTCTGGATTAATAATTAAGATTTATACTCTTTGGACTATTTTTTATTACTACACATTTTACAGCACAAGATTCGTTAGCAGATGTACTACCTTGTGGATCAGTATTAGCCGCAGCGCTTAGAAAAGCATAGCTCCCATTTTCAAGTTTTAGCCGGATTTTTCCATTATTGATGCTATCCACCAGGTTAAACCCGTGCAGTATTAATTTTATATACTTAAAATGAGAGGTGTAACTACCCTCTGATTCGTTTAAAACAATACTACGGGCTGTAGGATTAAATGTAATTAAACGTTTATAATAGGATCCCTTTGTGTATTGGAAACTTATGCCATCATCCTCATAATATACAAAACTGTTTGTTCTGTCGCCATTATAAATATGAATGGAAAGTGTATCAGTTGGCAATATTGCTGTTGACTGTACAAGCGATTGCATTGGGATAATACTACTACCCTTAACATAAACCGGTAATTTATTAATATTAAGCTGTATCACTTTATTTTCCATCCCGCTTTGAACCGAATCGGTATACAAATCATACCATGTGCCTTCAGGGAAATATATCTTACCGTAATCTTTACCACTTTCAAACGGTGCTACCATAAAGGCATCACCAAATTCATATTGATTTTGATAGTCAGGATATAATATTTTAGGATCGAATGTATAATTAATAGCCAATGAGCGCATTACAGGCAATCCATTTTGAGTAGATTCATAAAACGTTGAATACAAATATGGCATCAATTGATAGCGCAGGCTGATGTAATTACGTGCTATATCAAGCACATCTTCTCCGTATGTCCATGGTTCCGAAGCTTTTGAATTAAGACTCGTATGGTTTCTAAAATATGGAATAAAAGCACCTAGCTGAATCCAGCGGGTATATAATGGGATGGATGGATTGCCGGTAAAGCCTCCAATATCCATAGCGGTGAATGATACTCCACTTAAACCAAGGCTATTTAGCAAACGTACGCCTTGTAGCATGTGATCATCCTCGGCGCGGTTATCTCCAGTCCAGATAGCTGTGTATCTTTGCAATCCAGCATAACCTGACCGGGAAAGTATAAACGGGCGCTCTTTAAATTGTTCAACAGCGCCTTCATAACTTGACCTGGCCATTTGCATACCATACACGTTATGAGCCTCCAGATGAGTTGTTATTTTACCATCGTAATTAAAAATCACATTATCCGGCATTTTTTGGCCCCAGGTTGATATCTCGTTCATATCGTTCCAAATACCGCTAACGCCCGATTCGGCAAAAAACTTAACTTGTTTATGCCACCAATCACGCCCTTTCTGACTAGTAAAGTCGGTAAAATTACACCAGCCCGGCCAAACCTGACCGGTATAAGGTTCTCCATCAGCATATTTTATGTATACATCATCCTTTAAACCACTTTCATAAGCAGGTGCTCCTTTTTGCACTTTAATTCCGGGATCAACTATTACAGTTGTTCTAAAGCCCAGCTTTTTCAGCGTATCATTCATCAACACCGGGTTAGGGAAACGGCTATGATTCCAGGTAAACAATTGATATTGATCCATGTAATGAATATCAAGCGTAATACCATCAGCAGGAATGCGTTTTTCGCGCAGGGTACGTGCAATTCGCATTACCTCTGCCTGAGGATAATAACTATAGCGGTTTTGCTGATAACCTAACGACCATAGTGGTGGCATTGGCATACGGCCTGTTAAGTAAGTATATGATGTAATAATATCTGCAAGGTGTTTGTGATATATGAAATAATAATTCATCTCCCCCCCTCTTGCGCCAAAGGAAGAAAAACGGTTATTACTTGCCCCAAAATTGAAATCGGTTTGATAAGTATTATCCAGGAATATACCGTAATTTATATTGTGATGTATGCCAATATAAAATGGTATTGTTGAATAGAGCGGATCTTGAATAACACTATAACCATATACATCCGAGTTCCAGTTGGTATAACCGCTGCCTCTTCGGTCAAGGTTTCCTGTTTTTTCTCCAAGTCCTACAAAATGCTCATCATCCTGTAGTTTTTTATATGTTGTTACTGATGTACCCACCCATGAGGTAGTTAAACCGTACTCGTCTTCATTAATAAGGGTTCCATCTATTGTATAAAAAGCAATTGAAAATGGTTGCTTTTGGATGATTGCCTTAATTGAGTCGGTTACCAGTGTAATAGTCTCATTAGTTTGCGTAATACTTGTTTTTGTTTGCTGTGGTTCGCCAACAACAGCATAGGAAAAATTCCCTTCTATTGGATTCTTGTCCAACCGTACGCGAATAATTGAAGGAGAGTAAACCGTAATCTTTCCGTAAGCGTTGGTGCTTTTAAAAGCTATATCCTGCTGACCTATTGTAACTGTTTCCAGATTACCCGGGGTTGAAACAGGAGACTGCGCCATTAGGCGCGGCATATTCAAAAGACACGCAAGCATAAATGTGATCTTAATAAATTTCATGAATTGTTTTAGAAATGAATTTAAACTGCGTTAGGCCCCGCATGGCGCTGTAATATTGCTTGTAAGTAAAATTGTTTTGACTGTAAAAAGCCACATTAAGCGGCCGGTATAACTTATTTACAATCATGATAGATGCAGTATTAAACTCATAATTTATGGGCAAACTAAAATAAGGCAGTGCCCTCGCACTGCCTTATATGGCATTAATTTAGAACAGCTGTATAATAATAATCGTTAGGATCACCAAGATATAATGTGATTGTATAGCTACCATCAGCCGGCACAGTCATATTATTTATTGGGTTTGAACCAAATACTGGGTTATCAGCATACTGAATTCTGTTGGTTGTACCATTGATACCAAAATCAATCACCCAGGCATTATTAGCCCTGAATTTGAATGATCCAGATTTAAGCATATTCAACTTAATTGTATAAGCCATTTTTGACGGCACAAAGGTCATCTCGGTTTCAGTATTCCAGCCATTAGGCGTAGCATCACCAATTATTGCCCATGTGGTTAATGTGTAAGTCCACGCAAGCGTAACAGGGTTGGCTGATACTTCATACAAACCTGCGCCTGGCAATGCCAAATTTGTAGTTGAAGTAGGTGAAAGCAAACCTGGTGTACCAGAATCACCGTAAGTAATGTGATTCCAATCAGGTGCATTTGTAAACTTAAACTGATAAGTACCGCCGGACGGCTCATAAATATATCCTTCATATATATTAGCTGAGGTTGCAGCAGGATAAACACCTGCTGTTGGTGCCGCCGCTGTTCCAAATGCTGATGGCACAATTGCATTTGGTAACCAGCTCTGATAATCGCCAGGTAAATATAATATCGGATAACCTGCGTTAAAAGGAGGTACTACAACTGCAGCTTTGTACGTAATTACGCTAATTGTGATGGCTTTTGAATAAGCATTACGATCCTGATATGCCTGTACCCTAACAACTAATTTACCGGTATCATTAGCTCCGATACCCGCTTGTATAGCCAATGCATTAAAATCGCTGCCTTTGTATGCTTTTGTTAGCACATCGCTTCCTACTGTAACATTTACAGCATTTGACCACGGAGTTGCTCCAACTGTATCGGTTGGTAAATCCACTTGCAAAGTGTAGGTAACGTGTGCTTTGTAAGGATAAACCACTGCAGGCCAGTTAAATGTTATGACTGTTGAAGCAGTATCGGCCGGTGAAATATCAACATTGGTAGTGCTTGATGTAAGCGGCCCTGTAAAGGCTACCGGCTGTAGTTTGGTTAATGCAGCATCCTTATGGCAAGCAACAGCCAAACTGGCTATTGCTATTAATGTAAAATTGATTAATTTTTTCATAATGACTATTAATTGGTATAACCAGGATTCTGTTTTAAAGAAGGGTCAGCATTGATTTGCGCCGTTGGTATAGGGAATAATTCCATATAAGGCTGCCCCTGAGGCACAAAACCGTGTGCAGTAAGATAAGTTCCAAACCTTATCATATCCTGCCTGCGATGGCCTTCCATGTTTAATTCAAATCCTCTTTCATCATAAATATTTTGCAATGTCGGGGCTGCTATATCAGCTAAACCGGCACGTTCTCTCACCTGGTTTAAGAATGGTGCAGCTGCGGGTACATTTCCTAGACGTACATTACATTCTGCTTCCATTAATAAAACGTCAGCATATCTGTACACCGGAAAATCGTTTGATGCACCGCTGGCGTCTTTTATACCAGCTGGGTAGAATTTAACATCCCGTATACCTTCATTTGGAGCCGCTCCCGGAGAAATAAGCGACGATACATCTGTGGTGTAAACAGTACCATCTGGCTGTTGTCCTACCAGGAATTGTTGCCTCCTGATATCACTAGGGTCAAACTTATCATAAAACTCTGACGGGATAACAGTTCCATTCCAACCGGCAAAACCAAGCAGCGCTATACCTGTAGGTGTATTTAAGCTCCTAATGGTGTAAATGTTACCACTAACTATATTCTCGGTTAAGTATAATGCGAAAATTGTTTCGTCATTAGGGCATACATCACCAAAAAGGTCCCAATAGCTGTTACCATTTAAGCTTGCAGTGTTGGGTGCTGCAGGGTGTAAAGTATACCCCCCGGCTGCAACCTGAGCGCAAGCATCAAGGCAAGCCTGCCATTGCGGGGTACCTGTATACACACCTGCATTTAGGTAAACCTTAGCCAATACCATATAACCAGCGTATTTGTTAAAACGGTTGTAGAAAGTGCCACCTCGTGTTGTAGGAAGCAAATCAACATTAGCTTTAAGCTCAGATACTACAAAATTATAAATGGTTGCTCTGGGAGTTTGCTTAATTTTTGAAAGATCGACGTCGTTATCTGTATAAAAAGGTACATCGCCAAAATCATCAATCATTAAATAATAGGCCCATGCCCTTGCAACCTTAACTTCGGCAATTGATGCCGGAGCCGCATTTGACGCTGTTAGCTGACTAACAGCAAGGTTTGACGCATGTATACATTGATTCAGCCAAATCCAGGTGTTGTTGGTTATACCAAGGCTTGTTTGTGCTGTACGGGTGTATAATTGTGCAAAATCAAGCTGCCAATCACCTGTATTACGGTGAGGTATCACCTGTTCATCAGACGAAAACTCGTTAAGATCATACCAGCAGTTGTCACGCCCTGCATAATTATTACTCCATGTGCCGGTAATCTGGCCATATATACTTGCCAATGCATCCTGCTGGCCGGCAGGTGTTGCATAAAACGCATTCGCGGCATATTTGTCGTAAACGTTTTCATTTACCTTGGTGCAACTTTGGGCAGCAAGGCCAACAATTAAAATACCAAATAATATCTTTTTCATCACTCTAATTATTTTAATACAATATCTAAACCTGCTGAGAATGTCCTGGTAAGCGGATAAACTCCGGCATCGTTACCTGATGAGTCCTGATATCCTGTATTTCCAAGACCTTGTGCACCACCTCCAGTAGTATTAACTTCTGGATCAAGCCCTGTATACTTGGTTATGGTTAATAGATTTTGCCCTGTTAACGATACACGTAAAGAACTAATGTACTTGTTGTTAGCTACGTTAAACCTGTAACCGAATGATAGATTCTGAAACCTTAAATAGTTTCCGCTTTCTAACCACTCATCAGAAGCGAAAGAAGACGAGTGTATCCCTTCAGCAACTGCACTTTCAAGCACATTTGATTTACCTATATTTTGTAACAAGCTTAATGTTGAGCGTACTGAGTTGTAAATTTTGTTACCACCGGCACCTCGCCAAACCATTGATACATCAAAGTTTTTATAAGAGAATGATGGTGTAAAGGCATAATCATATTTAGGGAGTGCCTGGCCTTCATCAACCCTGGCTGCACTTTGCGCGCTTTGGTCAACTTGTCCATTTACTTCACCGGCAACGGTTTCAGCACCTGTTGCATCTACACCTGTATGGTGTAAAATAAGATAAGTATCTATCGGTTTTCCTACAACCAGGTATGCATTGGGTGTATTAGTACCTACATAGTTAGTAGGAACATTAACCCCCTCTATATTACCACCAAGGCTTAACACTTTACTTTGCATTAATGATCCATTACCTGCAAGCGTAAATGTCATTTTATCATTTCTGATTACCGCGTAGCTTAGTGAAAGCTCAAGGCCACGATTTTGGATTGAACCAAGGTTTGTAAGGAATGTAGGGTAATTAAACGGCCCTTCAACAGGAACAGCATAGTTGAACAAAAGGTTATCGGTATTAGCTGTATAAACGTCAACTGTACCGGTAAGTCTGTCACTAAATAAACCGAAATCTAAACCCGCATCCGCCTGTTTCTTGGTTTCCCATTTTAGGTTGGGGTTATTATTCTGAGTTGCAGCATAATAAGGGATTACCTGTCCACCAAAATAAGTGGTACCGGCTAAACCTACCAATGCTAGCGAGTTTTGAGGCTGAATACCCTGCTGATTACCTGTTTCGCCATAACCTACGCGTAATTTAAGGCTACTTATCACGTTTTGATCTTTTATGAAATCTTCCTGATCGATCTTCCATGATGCGCCTGCTGATGGGAAATTGGCAAATTTGTTATTAGCACCAAATACAGATGAACCATCACGCCTAATGCTTGCGGTTAAATAGTATTCATGGTTATAATTATAATTAGCCAACCCAATGAATGAAACCAGTGTCCTGTCGTTTTTATACGATGAAACATCGCCTGGTTGCGCATCAGCAAATGTTCCTGCCTGTAAAGCGTTATAGGTAGCAATATCATTTATAAAGCCTCTGGCTTGTGCAAAGTCACCAAAATAGGTTTGGCGTTGCCACTCATAAATACCTTGTACATCAAAATGACTTTTTCCGAAATCATGGGCATATTTCAAATTGATGTCCATTAATTTTTCATCGGTATGCTTATTGTTGATGTTCGCGATACCGTCGTAAGCAATAGCATTTGTAAGTGTAGATGCTGCCGGAGCATAATAACCAGTATTTTCATCAGTTTTTCTCCAGCTACCAAACCATCCTGCTGTTAATCCTTTGTAGATATCCAGATCGGCTCTTAAGCTTCCGAAAAGGTTGTCAAAATCGTCAACATTCTTAACGGTTTTAGCTACCGCATAAGGGTTTACGTATTGAAATACGTTTGGATCGATATAATAACTTCCATCAGTGTTATATACCGGGTCTGTTGGCCTTGAAATATAGGTCTGGCTTATCAAATTTGATTGATAAGATACAGGGCCCACACCTGTAGGACTGTAGGTAGTATTATTAACACCGCTATTTAAATTCATGGTCAGGGTAAGCTTATCATTTAAAGCTTTTTGTGTTGCCACAATCCTACCGATGTATTTATGGTAGTTTGAATTAATAACGATACCTGTTTGGTCAATAGCGCTTAATGACGCACGATAATTAAACTCATCAGTAGCACCGCCAAAGGCAAGTGTATGGTTTTGGGTTACACCATTTTGTGTCAATAAATTAAACCAATCTGTATTTGAACCATGGTTAGCTGAAGCATCAACACCTAAAGCAGCTGCTTCTTGCGTCCATTGTGCTGCATTTAGTTCATGCAGGGTTTTGGCAATCACGTCAAGCGAAGTATTCTCGGTATATTCAATACTTGTTTTACCTGCCTGAGTTCTTTTAGTGGTAATAATAATTACACCTGCCGCACCGCGCGAACCATATTGAGCTGTTGCAACAGCATCTTTCAATACCTGTACGTTTTCTATTTCACTTGGGGGTACCTGGTTCAGTAAAGTCATGTCACCTTGTATACCGTCAACAATCACTAAGGGATCGTTCCCGCCTTCCAGAGAAGTTATACCGCGAATACGTACTGTAGGTGCAACCCCAGGCTCACTACCTGTTGAGGTAATATTTACACCTGCCGCTTTACCTGCCAACTGCTCCAATGGATTGGTGCTGGGCCCCGGATTTAAATCCTTAGCTGAAATACTTGATACTGATCCTACAAGATCTGTCTTTTTAACAGAGTTATAACCTACAACAATAACCTCTGATAAAGCCTTTTGATTAGGAACTAATTGAATAATAGGTCTTTCATCGGTTGCTGCAATTGTTTTATCAAATACATCATACCCAACAAAAGTGATTGTTACAGCAATTGCTGATTGACCTTTATTGGGAAATGAGAATACACCTTTTGCATCGGTAGTAGTGGTTTGGTCAGTCCCTTTAATGTGAACGGTTGCACCTGGAAGAGGTTGGGCTGTTTCATCAACTACTTTACCTGTAAAGGGCTTGTTTTGTGCAAATACACTTATTGCACAAATTAGTAATAGTACGGTAAGGCCATACTTAAATAAGTAAACTTGTTTCATTGATTTTGGGTTTAATAAATTGGTTAAAAACTATCCGCTGCTATAGCGGTTAGGATTATCAAAGTAAATTAGGATTGGAGGGAAATACAACTAATCAAACATCCAATATTAAAAAAATCAAATAACATAAATAAACAATGCATTGATAATCAATTATTTACTTACTTAAATACAAAAAGAATATATAGATTATTATTAAGGATAATATGAATCAAAAAGTGATCGTAAATATGAAATTATAGGATTATCGCAATAAACTGACTTTTTTCAATAGTGCTTTATCCTATCCAGGATGAATAATTGTATTTCAAACATTTCTCTAGTAAATAAAAATCAATATTTACTAATAGTGTAAATACACACAATAAGCTATAAATCAAATTCTTATATATAAAGCCATATATTAAATTCTATATCGGCCTTTCGTTGTATTGATTTTTGCACTGATGAATAGTTCATTTGTATAGTGTCGCTTCTAAAATGGCAGCTGACACAAATAAACCAATTATGCTTTTTGTTGATGTTGAGCATAAAACAATATCAATTTATTCATGCTAATTATTTATCGCATATAGTACATGCAGCTATACATTAAGCATAAGGTTATATAATTACGTGCCTATTAAAAGACAAAATATAAGTCAACATAAAAAATGAAAAGAATAATAAGCTACATGGCTGTAACGGCCATACTTTCCGGGATCATTCCCACTACCGCGATGGCTCAGACCACACCAGATCAGGATCCACCGCAATATGGTAAACCATATAATAATGTACCCGACAGGCGCGATGTATCCATGTACCAGGTAAATATGCGTTCGTTTAGTAAAGACGGCAATTTTAAAGGCGTTATAGCACGATTAGATTCGATAAAAGCATTAGGCGTTAATGTGGTTTATATTTTACCTATTTATCCGGTAGGTGTGCTAAAAGCTCAAGGCTCTCCTTACTCGGTAAAGGACTACCGTAAAATAAATACTGAATTTGGAACACTTGATGATTTACGGGCATTGGTGGATGGTGTGCATAAAAGAAAAATGACTATCATAATAGATTGGGTAGGTAACCATACATCATGGGATAACCCATGGATAGTGAATAAAGACTGGTACGAGCAGGATTCAACAGGTAACATCAAACACGCACAAACCTGGCACGACGTTGCCCAGTTAAATTTTAAAAACAACGATATGCGCCTAACCATGATAAAAGACATGAAGTATTGGGTTTTAGCAGCAAATGTTGATGGTTTTAGATGTGATTATGCCGACGGTCCTCCTGCTGATTTTTGGAAACAGGCTATTGATACACTTAGAAACATACCTGCACACAAGTTGCTATTTTTAGCTGAAGGGTCACGAGGTGAAAACTTCAATGCTGGTTTTGACTATAATTTTGGATTTAGATTTTTTGAAAACCTGAAGAAGATCTATAAAGATGGAAAGTCTGTAATATCTATTGATACCATCAACGTAAAGGATTACACTAACGCTATTGATGGCCAGGAAATGGTTAGATACATTACTAATCACGATGTAAATAGCTCTGATGGCTCGCCAATACAACTATTTGGAGGTAAAAAAGGTTCAATGGCGGCTTTTGTTGTAGTTGCTTATATGAAAAGTGTGCCCATGATATATGACGGACAGGAAGTTGGTACGCCATATTCTTTGGTATTTCCTTTCACCAACTCAAAAATTGACTGGTCGTTAAATCCGGATGTTACCGCTGAATACAAAAAAGTAATTGCTTTTAGAAACGGTAGTGACGCAGTAAGAAGAGGTGAATTAACCTCATACAGTAGCGATGACGTATGTGCCTTTACCAGGACAATAGGTGGGGAAACGGTTTTGGTGTTGTCAAACTTAAGAAATACGACTGTTAGTTACACCATTCCACATAACCTGTTGGCTTATAATTGGAAAGATGGTTTTACAGGGAGTTTAAGCAAATTGAGCAGCACTATTACGCTTACCCCCTACCAATATATTGTACTGAAAAATTAAAACTATTGAATAATGCTAACCTAAGGATATGGCTCCGAAGAATTTATCTTCGGGGCTTTTTATTGCCTTAGAATGTGATCGGCGATTAATCTACCTGGTTAAGGTGATCTACATTTTCTTTAACTGCTTTTATCAGCATTATTTTGTCTTCAAACTCTTCGTTAGGGATCAGCGATTTGTTTTTAACCTTGGTTTTATAAGTGTAGATAGTGTTAACTGAATAATTCAGGATCTTACCGATGGTTTCGTTATCATGTATACCTAAACGTATTAAGGCAAAAATGCGCAGTTCGCTGTTAAGCAATTGCCCCTCGGCTAAATGTATTTGATGATCGGCATCAAATAAAGCATTAAAATCTTCCACAAATTTGGGGAAGATATTTAAAAACACTTTATCAAAACTATGTGACAAGTTTTCACGCTCGAAATTGGTATTTAAACGATTAAGAACCATTAAAACTTCTTCGTAACGCTTTTCGCGCATGTTTTTTTCTATTGACCGTTTAAGCCTGTCGAGCTTTTCAATATAATCAGAGTGGGTATTGAAAAAATAGCCAATGTATTCATCCTTAATCATATTGGCCTCGTCAAGCTTTAAATTAAATTGCAATAATGTACGGTTGGCATTATCAAGCCGGGTGTTTACTTTTATCAGCGATGCGTTAGCTACATTTAAATCGTTGTTTTTATTTACGATGATCTGATCAGCGATTCGTAGCTTCTTAAGTTGTTTTAGCACTATAATCGAAAAAATAATTACCAGAAAAACCAACACAGTAATTATAGAAGCGTAAATAAGTAATGAGCGTTTTTGCTTTTCTATCCCCCCTATCTGTTCGCTTTCAATAATTGGCATAATATTGCTTATCTGTGCTTCGCGGTGGCGTGCGCCATAAAAATTGGCGTCATCAATAGCATTGTTTATATAACTGAAGGCGGTTTCAATATCGCCACGTTGTAATATGTGGGTAGCAAGATTGGTTAACGCAACAGATTCTTTAGTTGAGTGCATATTGTCAACTATAGCAGATTTAATTAATAAAGGAAGCCCTTTATCTGCTTGCCCCATCTCGAAATAAAGAAAACTTAAACAGCTATAATTAATAGCGCTGTCCTGATAGCTTTGTTTCAACCGCAATAATTTTTCATAAGGGATTATTGCATTTTTATAATCCTGAGTCCGAAGTAATTTTAAACCTAATGCCGAAAGATATTCATATGAATCGGGTTTGTTTTGCTTTAGGATAGAATCGCAATAACTTAAACCTTTAAGGCTATACTTATTGTAGTAATCGCTTATCTTATCAAAATCTGCCAGGTCGAAATTACTGCGCACTTGCAAAAAAAGATAATTATATCGTTGCTCATTAGTCAGGTACTTAACGTTTACTTTGCTCAGGGTATCTAAACCTTCCTTAAACATACCTGCAGACACCAGGATGAACCCCATATTTAAACGGGAGTAGTTTATTTTATTTTCATCTTTAAGCAGGTAGGCGCAAGTATTTAATTTTTTGCAATAAACATAAGCCGAATCATGAATGAAGGATTTATATTGCTCAAATAGCTGGTCATAAACATCGTATTTGGCGCTTTCGGATTTTGCAAACTTCAGGTGCTGTTTTATTCCAGCAATGGCTTCCTGCTTCTGTTTAACAAGCACCTCTTTATTAGCCAATACACTATTAAGTTGGTTAAGTAAACTATCAGTAGTTGATTGGGCATGTGCAGCAGAATCAAACAACAAAACAACCTGCGCCAATATCAGTAGCCGTATCAACTTCATCATATTATACTCGAAAATAACTGTAGTTTATAAAGTATTAAATTTATAAAACTTTTTAGTTTTATAAACCTAAATCCACAAATATTTCTCTTTTTTAGGGCAAAACAGCAGTAATATATATTGCTATATCAAAACACTAAGTCTTTTAAACTTTGATATTTTAATACCATAAATTTTACACCTACTAAATCTCCTTTAGTAATAATTTATTGCGCTCTAAAATGATTTCTCATCGTGGCTCAATTGCAAATGCGATTATTAAAAGGTGATACTTTTTTTGCACCAAGTATCATAAAATTGACTATTTGTTTATAGCAATTATTGCTAAATCGAATAAACCAACCTCGAAATTCGAGAGAAAACACAAGCAAATGAACAGTAAATTGATTATTTAGAATAAATAAATGTTAAAATAATATCACCTATTGCCTTGCATATTAGTCTGTATACGCCTCGTATAAGCTTTTTACAGATAATTTTTAATTATAGAATGGTAAAAAAATATTATAATACATGTCATTCCTAGGGTAATTTTGATATAATCAATTATAAAACTAATCATATTATGAGAAAAATTCTACAAATGGCGATGCTGTTTATGGCTCTGCTTGTGTATGCCCCGGCATTTTCACAATCAACAGGGGGCCTAATCACCATCAAAGGAACCGTTAGTGACGGCCAAGATGTTACACTGCCAGGTGTAACGGTTTCACTAAAAGGCAGCACTATTGCTGTAATTACTGATATAAATGGGCACTATTCCATTAGCATACCGGCAAGTACAAATTCGGTATTGCATTTTAGTTTTGTGGGGATGGAATCTGCCGATGTTACCGTTGGTAGCAGGACAAATATCAATGTTACTCTAAAATCAGTAGCCAGCCAATTAACCGATGTAGTTGTAATTGGTTATGGCTCACAAAAAAGAGGTGATGTAAACGGTGCAATATCATCTATTTCTGCTAAAGACATCCAGGATATTCCACAAGCAAGTGTTGATCAGATGTTGCAAGGTAAAGCTGCAGGTGTAACTGTTACTGCTAACTCCGGACAGCCGGGCAGTGCAACTTCGGTGCACATTCGTGGCATTACATCTTTCGGCTCAAGCGAACCACTCTATGTAATTGATGGAGTTGAAGTACAGGGTGAAGGAATGTTACCTGGCTCCAATGGCGGTACTAATGGCGTACAATTAACGCGCCCGGGAGGCGGACAAGAGGAAACCAGCGTAAGCCCGCTTGGAATGCTAAACCCAAATGATATCGCATCAATTGATATATTGAAAGATGCTTCTGCAACTGCTATTTATGGTAGCAGGGGTGCAAACGGTGTAATTATTGTTACTACCAAACGTGGTAAAAGCGGTAATGCACGTGTAACTTATGATGGCTGGGTAGGATTACAACAACAAGGTAAATTCTTGGATATGATGAACTTGCAGCAATATGCTACTTTACAAAATAGCCTTGCTTCTGTTTACGGTACACAACCAAGAGCTGAATTTGCCGATCCTAGTGCTTTAGGCCCTGGCACCGACTGGCAAAAAGCAATATTCCGTACTGCTTTTGAACAAAATCATGATATTTCTGTATCTGGCGGTTCCGATAAATCTGATTATTACGTATCAGCAGGATATTTTAAACAAGATGGTACTGTTTTAGGCTTTAATTTTGATCGTTATTCTATCAGAGCAAACATAAATTCACAAGCAAAAGACTGGCTTAAAATAGGAACTACACTTGGCGCCAGCCGCAGTGACGAAAATGTTGGACTTGGAAGCAATACAGGTATTATTTATAATGCGCTATTATCACCTCCGGACCAATCTGTTTATAATCCTGATGGCTCTTATGCAGGCCCTTATGTTACCCCTTCAGGCACATTAGAGGGTGGTGTTAATCCGGTACAACAGGCTTTAAACATTACTAATACTTTAAACCGCAATGAAATAAACGGAAATTTATATGCTGAGATAAAATTCTTTAAAGATTTAACTTTAAGGTCAGAGGTTGATGGTGACTTTAACTGGTCGGACGCACAAACATTTAATCCAACTTATAGCTATGGTGCTACAGGAACACCCTCACAATACAATATATCAAATGCGACTGCTTCATTAAGCCGACAAACTACAAACAGCACATACTGGAGCTGGAAAGAATATTTTAATTATGGCCATACCTGGGGTAAAAGTAATTTAACCGCGATTGCAGGCCACGAAGTATGGGAATCTACTTTCGATCAGCTGCCTCTTTCCGGTTCAGGATTTGTTGCAGGTAATCAAATACAAAGTATAGCCCTTGCAAATTCAGTTGCGGCTTCTGTACCTGAATACAAACAAACCCAGGTAATGGAATCGTACCTTGCACGCGCCATTTATACTTTTGACAATAAATACAGTATTACTGCAAATATCCGTAGTGACCGTACTTCTAATTTTGCAGAAGGTCATCAAGTTGGTTACTTCCCCGGAGCCGCGGTCTCATGGAGATTATCTGACGAATCATTCATGGCTCCAATAAAACAAATTGCTGATAATATTAAAATAAGATTGGGTTATGGAACAACAGGTAACTCAAATGTACCTCCATATTCCTATGGTGCATCATTAACAGCTATACCTACCGCATTTGGAACAGGATTTATTATACATAATGTGGCTAACCCAAACCTTACATGGGAAACTGCTATTCAAAAGGATGCCGGTATAGATTTCACTTTGTTCAATCGTATTGACGGAAGTGTTGATTACTATCAAAAAACATCTAAGAACTTCCTTTTCCAGGAGCCATTACCTTACTTTTTGATTGGTGGGCCTAATGAATATGGTGACAATCCTGCAGGCATACAAGCGCCGTATGTAAATGCAGGACAGATTGAAAATAAAGGTATCGAAGTTACTATCAACAGTAAAAACATAGTAAGTAAAGACTTTAAGTGGACCACTACAGTTACATTCTCACATTATTCAAATGTGGTAACTTCATTAAACGGTGCCCCTCCAATAATCGGAAAAGAAAACTTAAGCTTTAACAGCTTAACCCCTACCAAAACAATTGTAGGCTACCCAGTTGGCGAGTTTTTTGGATATAAAGTTTTAGGTGTTGTTAAAACTCAAGCCCAATTACAATATCTGGCTACACACCCACAAAATGTTACAGGTAGTGTACAAGTAGTTACCAATGCTCCTAACCAGCCAAGCACTATCTGGCTTGGTGATTTAGAGTATCAGGATACTAATCATGACGGCAAAGTTGATGCAAGCGATCAGGTTCCACTAGGTAACCCTAACCCTGACTTTACTTATGGTGTAACAAACACCTTCGACTACAAGAATTTTGAACTTTCTGTATTCTTCTATGGATCATACGGTGGCAAAATATTAGATGCATTGGAATATGAAACAGCAGGTTTATCTAGTTTATATCAAAACCAACTGGCTTCGTCTGCAAACTACTGGTCACCAAGCAATCCAAATTCAAACATCCCGGCACCACACATTGGCTCGCCAAACCCGAATTTAGTGATGTCTGACAGGTTCCTGGAGAGCGCTTCATTCCTTCGTTTACAAAATGTGCGCCTGGGCTATACTTTGCCATCACAATGGGCAAAAGCTATTGCCATGACCAGCTTAAAGCTATTTGTTAGCGGACAAAACTTATTTGTTATTACCAAATACCCAGGTCTTGATCCTGAAATAGGTTCATTCAACCAGAACCCTACTTTACAGAATATTGACTTGGGCAGGTATCCAAATCCACGCGTATTCACTTTAGGAGTAAACGCACAGTTTTAAATTTTAAAGAAATTAAAAATGAAAATACACATTAAATATATTGCAGGCATGGCGGCTATGGCAGGAATGCTTGCCACCGGTTGCAAAAAAGATTTTTTCAACCGCCCACCTGAGTCAAGTGTTACTGTCGGCAATTATTACCAAACTGCCGACCAGGTAGCAGCCAGTACAAATGGATTATACGGATCGCCATGGTTTGGCTGGAATAACAAAGTTGGCTGGGCTATTACAGAGTTCGCAAGTGGCAATGGTCGCTCCTATTCGTCTGATGTTGGCCCTTTTGGTACACCTCCTGTAGCTAATGATAATGCGGAGCTACTTGCAGGATGGGATTCACCATTTACAGTAATTGCACAATGTAATGGCTTATTGAACAACCTACCTGCAACTGTGCCTGCATCGGTACCTGCAAAAGTGGTAAACAACGCCTTAGGCGAAGCTCATTTAATGAGGGCGGCAGCTTATTTTTACTTAGTGCGCACCTTTGGCCCCGTGCCAATTGTTGAAAACCCGCTTCAGGATATAAATAATTTTGCAACTGTACCTACAAATAACATAAGCGATGTTTATCATCTTATGGTATTAGATTTACAATTTGCAGAAGCTAATTGTACCGCAGGTGTAGCCTCAACAGGCCACGGTTCAAGTGGTTCAGCATCCGCACTGCTTGCAAAGGTTTATTTATATATGCAGGATTATGTTGATGCCCAAAAAGAAGCCGAAAAGGTGATTAACAGCGGTGAATTTGCATTATTGCCAAATTTTGGTGATCTGTTCCGCACCATCAACAACAATAATAAAGAATCAATACTGGCTATGCAATGGGTTTACAATGCAGGTGTTGGTGGTTCTAATTATGATTATGGTAACTCTATACAAGCATCATGGGCATTTAGCAGTACTATAACCGGTGGCAGCGATGGTTATGGTGTATTTGGCCCCACAATTGATTTGCAAAACGCATTTTTAGCTGAGGGCGGAGATACTGTACGCAGGCACTTTACCATTATGTTACCAGGAAGCTATTATTCAGAGATTGATGTTAAAGATGGCGGTTATACACTACCATTAAGTGCAAGCTCACAAGGCACACAAGCTGAACCTAAGAAGTATGTTGTTGGCCAGGCTGCTGACCCTGACAATAACGGCAAGGTGAATGCACAAGCCGCAGGCGACAATACTTATATTATGCGTTACGCGGATGTATTATTGATTGAGGCTGAAGCGATATTAGGCCAGGAGGCAAATCCTGCTGTTGGTACAGGTATCCCATTAACAGCATCAACTACAAATGCAACAGCGTTACAATATTTTAACATGGTAAGAACCCGCGTAGGCGTACCTGCTGTTACTTCTTTCACATACAAGCAGTTGCTGAATGAAAGGCGCCTGGAATTTGCACTTGAGCAGGATTATTGGTTTGATTTAGGGCGTATAGATGGTTATTTAAATACTGCGCACACAACGGCTATAAGCATCATCAGCGCACAGGAACGTGGTACATACAATAACGCTTTCCCTGATCAAACATCTATCAATTCGATCCACTTTACACCAACACCTGCCGATTTCTTATTTAAAATCCCAGCAGATGAAATTGCAGCAGATCCAAATCTGGCCAATCCTCCGGTTAAGTATACATTCAAATAATGAAACCTATCATGAAAAAAAATAAATTTCAACAATCGAAAAACTTAACCTGGGTACTATCAGCTTTGATGGTGCTGGGTTTTGCTTCCTGCAAAAAGCAAAATAGCGAAGGCTATACCGCCGGAACAGGAGCACCTGTTATTACACGTATACGTACTTTGGGTAAGGTGCTTACAGATTCTGTAACAAAAACTTATACAACATACGATACAACAGGAACTGCCAGTACTACAACGCAAACAAACCCACCAAATGGTTACTCGGCTCAAGATTCAACAACAGCCACTGGCAACCTAAACAACACCTATGAAATTATAGGTAAAAATTTAGGTTCAGCTACCAAATTGGTAATCAATGGCGTAACTGTTTACTTTAACAGAGCACTGGGGTCTGATAGTGAGCTTATATTTAACATACCAAGCACTATTCCAACCACGCAACCACAACCTAATACCATAGTGGTTACCACATTGCATGGCTCTGTTACTTATGCCTTCACTGTTTTACCACCGGCACCAACTGTTTTAACATATTCAACTAATGATTTTACAGTTAATTCCCTAATTAGCTTAACCGGCCAGGGCTTTGCTTCTGTAACATCAGTTAAATTGAAAACAACCGGCGATGTGGCAACAATAGTATCTCAGAGTGATAGCACTATGGTTTTAAAAATGCCAACATCTACAGCTACCACCACTCCTCTTCAATTCATTTATACATCAGGAGCCAATACCGGAGCTACCGCAGTTTCCTCAGCACAATTTAATGATCTGGATAATGCTTATCAGGTTTTCACTGATAATTACAGCAACGGATGGTACAGTAGTTCATGGGGTCCAACCGCAATTTCTACTACAGTAGCTAAAACTGGCACCAGCTCTTTTGCAGCAACATATGATAAAGGTGATTGGTCTGCAGATGGTTTTGGCACCGGGGGTACAGGCTTACCAACAGCGAGTTACAACTACTTATCTTTCTGGATAAAAGGTGGTCTTGAAAATTACACCCTTTACCTTACAGCTGATACCCGCGGAGGATTCGGAAATTCAGATACCAGCACTCCTATTACTGTTCCGGCTGGAGTTTGGACTTATTTTAAAATGCCGTTGTCGACACTTAATTTACAGGGATCAAAAAATTTCGGGTTCTTTATACAAGGTCCCAATGATCAGAACGAAACATTCTATTTTGATGATGTGGTACTGTTAAAATAACAACACAAATTAACACCTGATGTTAACCAACATCGGGTGTTAATTATACAACATACATAACGTTGTAATAACGAAATAAGAATTGGTTAATGTTTGGTTACAAATGCCATCACCTTAGTATGGGTGATGGCATTTTTTTAATAGATAATTTGAAACAAATCGCATTCCGATTAATAATATGTTAAATTTGTATCAATATCTTAACCAATTAAGTACACCTCAAATTTATTGATATGACAAGTAACGTAATGCGCGAAATAACGCCGTTAACTCCCGGCGATTGCTTTACAATTTTCTCAAGGGTCAAAGAAAAATTCGACTTCCCTTTGCACTATCATGATGAGTACGAACTCAACCTTATTATTAATGCAAAAGGGGCAAAAAGAGTTGTTGGCGGCCACATTGAAGTAATTGAGGACCTGGAGCTGGTACTTGTTGGCCCAAACGTATACCATGCGTGGTTTACACACCAATGCCAAAGCAAATCAATCACCGAGGTAACCATACAGTTTCATAAGGATTTGTTTGATGATAAATTTTTGAGGCGCAACCAGTTAAGCTTCGTTAAAAACATGATTGAGCGCTCGCAAAGAGGCATACTATTCTCACCTGAAACCATAGCGGTGTTAAAAGATCGCATATACTCATTAAACAAAAAAAGCGGATTTGATTCGGTACTGGAATTGCTTTCCATATTGCATGATCTTTCCATATCCCGCAACATGAAAACACTGTCGGATTCCAGTTTTTCAAACGAACAGTTTCATTACAACAGCAGGCGTATTGAGAAGGTATTTGAGTATATGAACGGCCATTACAATATGCAGATTACCTTGGCCGAGGTAGCCAAAATAGCCAATATGCCGGAGGCATCTTTCAGCAGATTCATCAAAAAAAGAACCGGAAAAACGTTCATCGATAGTTTGAATGAAATCCGCCTGGGACATGCATCAAGAATGCTGATCGACACTACCAATACCGTTGCCGAAATTGCTTATAAATGCGGATTTAATAATATATCAAACTTCAACCGGATATTTAAACGGAAGAAGTTTTGCATCCCTAAAGATTTTAGGGAAACATATACCGGCAACCGGATATTTATATAACCCAAAACACCAACTAACACCTTTATTAACAGTTTATGTATTTTAAATGGTTAAAATAGTATTAGTATACTGTTAGTATCCATTTTAATTTAGCTACAGCCAATAAAACCAGTTTTACCCCCTCTCAAAAAGGTTAATAAAGCTGTAGCGAGCCATATATTAATTTTATAAAAACACACCCATGCATCTATCTTTTATAGATCTATCAATAATTGCGTTGTATTTACTTACAACCGTATTTATTGGTTTATGGTATCGCAAAAAGGCAAAAAAGAATAAAGAAAGTTATATGCTTGGCGGCAAATCGCTGCCCTGGTATATGCTTGGCCTAAGCGATGCATCAGACATGTTCGACATTAGCGGCACCATGTGGATGGTAAGCCTTTGCTTCGCTTACGGAATGAAAAGCATTTGGATACCCTGGCTTTGGCCGGTATTTAACCAGGTATTTTTAATGATGTATCTATCCCGCTGGCTGCGCCGGTCAAACGCGTCAACCGGTGCTGAATGGTTAAAAACCAGGTTTGGCGATAGCGGGAAAGCCGTTCGTGCATCGCACATCATCGTAATTGTATTTGCCCTGTTTTGTTGCTTTGGATACCTGGCTTATGGCTTCATTGGCCTTGGCAAATTCATCGAAATATTTGCCCCGTGGGATGCTGTAAAGGCATACGTGCCGTTCGATGTGCCGCTTAAATATGTACCGCAGTTTTACGGGATAATTTTCACCCTGTTCGCCATGTTCTACTCCATCTTGGGTGGGATGCATGGCATTGTTTTGGGCGATGTGATCAAATATATCGTAATGACTGCCGCCTGCATCTGGATTTCCGTTATAGCGATAATGAAGCTGCAAGGGCATGCGCTAAATGTACCCAACGGCTGGTATAGTCCGTTTTTTGGCTTGCACCTCGACCTAAACTGGACGAACATCATTACCGAAGTAAATCAAAAAATAAAGGAAGACGGCTATTCACTTTTCGGTGTATTTTTTATGATGATGACCTTCAGGGGATTTTTCGCGGCACTTGCCGGCCCTGCGCCAACTTATGATATGCAGAAGATATTATCAACTCGCACACCTGAGGAGGCGAGTAAGATGAGCGGTTTTGTCAATATTATTTTGTTGCCAATCCGTTACGCACTAATTATAAGCTTAACCTTATTAGGATTGTTGTATTACCACCAAATGAACTTAAAAGATGCCACAGGAGCGATTGACTTTGAACGCATTTTACCTGCGGTGATAAACAACTTTTTACCGGTTGGTTTAGTTGGTTTGTTGCTTGCAGGTTTGCTTGGCGCTTTCATGAGCACTTTTAGTGGTACGCTTAACGCCGCACAGGCTTATATTGTTAATGATATTTATGTAAAATACGTTGATCCCAAAGCATCAACCAAAAAAATAATGACCATGAATTACCTGATGGGCATTATTGTAGTAGCAATAGGTGTTTTATTAGGTTTTTGTATAAAAAATATTAATGCAGCCTTACAATTCATCGTATCGGCACTATATAGCGGTTATATTGTATCAAATGTTTTAAAATGGCATTGGTGGCGTTTTAATGCCAACGGCTTTTTCTGGGGGATGCTAAGCGGTATCGCGACAGCAATGGTATTGGCAGTAACGGTTGATGCAGGGCATGTTTTGTATTGGTTCCCGGTATTATTTGTAGTATCAATTGCGGGCGCCATAATTGGCACCTATACGGCTCCTCCTACTGACATAGCCGTTCTGCGTTCATTCTACATCAATGTACGCCCATGGGGTGCATGGGGCCATATTGAAGCCCTGGTTAGGGCTGATGACCCCGACTTTCAATCAAACAAAAACTTTAAACTCAATATGTTCAATGTGGTGATTGGCACTATCGCACAGCTATGCCTCACCATATTGCCCATGTACTTAATACTGATGCAAAAGTTACCGTTAATGGTGACTATAGCCCTACTGGCTGTCATCATTGCTATACTTAAAAAAACCTGGTGGAATAAATTAAAAGACTATTAATTACTGAAATGACGAGAGAATTTGAACAACGGTTATCAGCATTAGAAAATGCTTACGATAAGCTTATTACTACGCCAAACAAAATAGCAGGGCTTGGTAATGGCGTATATGACCGATATATAAATCCTGTATTAACAGCAGCCCATACACCGGTTTTTTGGAAATATGATTTAAATCCTAAAACCAACCCATATTTAATGGAGCGCTTTGGCGTTAATGCCGCGTTTAACGCAGGCGCCATAAAATGGAAAGGCAAATACTTACTGATGGCCCGTGTAGAAGGTGTCGACCGTAAATCATTTTTCGCTATCGCGGAGAGTCCTAACGGTATAGACAACTTCGTATTTTGGGAAAAGCCCGTTAATATGCCCGAAACAGACAGGCCTGATACAAACATATACGATGCTCGCTTAACAGAACATGCTGATGGCTGGATATATGCTTTGTTTTGTACTGAAAGGCGCGACCCTGAAGCGCCAGCTTACGATCAATCAATGGCTGTTGCGGCTTGCGGTATTGCCCGCACTCATGATTTCACCAATTGGGAACGTTTGCCCGATTTGAAAACGCCATCGGCCCAACAACGTAATGTTGTATTGCACCCGGAATTTGTTAATGGCAAATATGCTTTTTACACACGCCCGCAGGATAGTTTTATTAATGCAGGTAAAGGTGGTGGTATAGGTTTTGCTGTGTGTGATGATATTGAACATGCAGTTATAGATCATGAAGACATCATCGACAATAAAATATACCACACCGTTTACGAGGCTAAAAACGGGCAGGGCCCTGCCCCAATTAAAACCGAACATGGCTGGCTGCATTTAGCCCATGGTGTGCGTCATACTGCCGCGGGCTTAAGGTATGTGTTATACATGTTTATGACTGATTTGCATGACCTTACTAAGGTAATTTACAAACCTGGCGGTTATTTTATAGCGCCTGCTGATGATGAATATACCGGCGATGTACCAAATGTTGTTTTCTGTAACGGCTGGGTAATTGACGAGGATGGCACAGTTTATATCTATTACGCATCATCTGACACCCGAATGCATGTGGCTACCTCTACCCTGCCAAAACTATTAGACTATGTAATGAATAACCCGGCAGATGGTTTGCGTTCAGCAGCATCAGTTGATACGTTAAACAAAATAATTGCGGCTAATAATAACATATTGGCTCAGGAAAAAAAAGGATAAGTGCAAAAAATGGTACACAATCAGCCCGTTGAAGATCAGCTTGCAGTACTAAAAAATGAGCTTAGCGATGAGTTAAGCAACATTTTTAGCTATTGGATGAACAACACTACCGACGGGGTATATGGCGGATTTGTGGGTCGAATTGATGAGCAAAATAAGGTAATTGAAAATTCACCCAAAGGTTCTGTTTTAAATGCACGGATATTGTGGTCGTTCTCTGCTGCTTATAATCTCACTAAAAATCCTGATTACTTACAATATGCCGAAAGAGCGTATCAATTCATAATTGACCATTTTATTGACAACGAATTTGGCGGCGTTTACTGGTCGGTGGATTATGAAGGCAAACCCCTCGATACCAAAAAGCAGGTATATGCTAATGCGTTTACCATTTATGGCTTGAGTGAATATTGCATTGCATCAGGTAATGAAGAAGCCAAAACATTAGCCATTGAACTTTATAACTTGTTAGTTAAAAACAGCTTTGACACTAAAAACACTGGTTATTTAGAAGCTTTTACGAGAGATTGGCAACCGCTTAATGATCTCCGGTTAAGTGCAAAGGATGCCAATGAGAAAAAGACAATGAACACGCATCTGCACGTTTTGGAGGCTTACACAACCTTATACCGTATTTGGCAACCTGAAGAGTTAAAACAGCAGATTGAAATACTGATCCATAACTTTTTAGATCATTTTATCGACCTAAAAACACATCATTGTTTATTATTTTTTGATGAAGATTGGAACAGTAAATCAGGATTAATATCATACGGCCATGATATAGAAACTACCTGGCTTTTACAAGAAGCGGCCGAAGTGATTAACAATGATTTATTGATTGAAAAGATTAAGGCCATCAATATCCCAATAACCGAAGCTACTATAGCTGGTTTGGATGATGATGGCGGTCTTTGGTATGAATATGAGCCTGCCGATCATCAGCTCATTAAACAAAAGCACTGGTGGGTACAGGCTGAAGCCATTGTTGGTTTTTATAATACCTGGCAAATAACGGGTAACGAAAAATACCTGACCATAGTTGAACAAAACTGGCAATACATTAAAGCTAAAATATTAGACAAAAAGAATGGCGAATGGCTTTGGGGCATAGATGAGAATGGTGAAATAATGAAAGGTGAGGACAAAGCAGGTATTTGGAAATGCCCATACCATAACAGCCGGGCATGCATAGAGATTATTAAACGTATAAGTAAATAAACGCATGAAGAATTTCAACAAAACGTGTTTAATTATAGCGGGATGCGGCATGATGCTGCAGGCATGTAAAAAAGATAGCTCATCAAACAATAGCGGCGGCAGTAGTACAACAGATACAACCAATACCACCATTGTAGCGCCAACCGAACCCGCTATTGCCAGTACACAAGGCTTCTTTTTAAATAACTGGCAGGCAAAAACATGGGTTGCCCCGTCAACAAAGGCGGCAGCAAAACCCTCTGCAGACGGAGCAGTTATTGTTACGGTTGATGTAAGTAAGGAAATAACCAGGGTGTCAAGTTTAGAGTTTGGTAACAATACCAACCCTTTTATGGGCCCAATTTCAACCGTGCCTGTATTAATTAATAATATTAGTAGCTTATCACCTAACATCCTCAGGTTTCCGGGTGGTAGTTTGTCGGATATTTATTTCTGGGATCAATCAAATACCGCGCCTGCTGATGCGCCCGCTCAACTTTTAGACGATAATGGTACTCCTTCGGCGGCGGGCTATTGGTTTGGCAACAGTTTATCATCAACAACCATGACGGTTGATAATTATTATTCTACATTACAACAAACAAAAAGTACCGGTTTAATTACCGTTAACTATGGCTACGCGCGTTATGGCACAAGTGCTAACCCGGTTGCAATGGCTGCGCATTATGCCGCTAATTGGGTTAGATATGACAAGGGCCGCACCACTTATTGGGAAGTTGGTAACGAAATATATGGCAATTGGGAAGCCGGTTATCGCATTGATCAAACCCAAAACAAGGATGGGCAGGTACAAATACAGGATGGGACAACTTATGGAAACCACTTTAAGGTTTTTGCTGATTCGATGCGCGCAGCTGCGGTACAAGTTGGCAATACCAACATCAAAATAGGTGTTGTTTTAGATGGTGCTGCTGACCAAAACGGTGCTAGTGAAGGCCAGGTAAGTAACTGGAACAGCAATGTTTTAAAAGCCGAGGGTAACAGTGCCGACTTTTTTGTTCTCCATAATTATTATACCCCTTATGAGCAAAATTCACAACCCAGTGTTATATTAGGCACTCCGGCACCGGGCACAAGCCAAATGATGGCATGGGTAAAAACATCGGTAGCAAATGCAGGGGTTACCCAAAAACCGGTTGCAATGGATGAGTGGAATATTTTTTCGACAGGGTCATCCCAAATGGTATCAAATATAGCTGGCTTACATGCGGTTATGACTTTGGGCGAAGCATTGAAAGACCAGATCAGCATGACAAGTCGTTGGGATTTGGCAAATTCATATGATAATGGTGATGATATGGGCATATTCAATAACTCAGCGCCATACCAGGGTGCCGAACCGGGTGCACCTGCATGGAACCCAAGGCCTCCGTTTTATTACATGTATTTTTTTCAAAGTTATATTGGTGACCATTTGTTAACTACCGCGTCAAGCAATGCTGATATATCGGCCTATGGCTCATCCTATACCTCTGGGCAAGCGGGTGTTATTTTAGTAAATACAGGTATCGGGAACCGTGTAGTAACTGTTAATTTTAAAAACTTTGCGGCGGGCGCTAATTACTATTATTACACGCTAACAGGTGGTACTGACAATGCTCCATTTTCGCATCAGGTTTACGTAAATGGCGTAGGGCCGGCAACAAGTTCGGATGGGCCATCAAATTATACTACGATACCGGCAAGTACCGCCAGCATATCAGGCGGAATTACAGTTAGTATACCGTCGTATTCGGCTATATTTTTAGTTGCAGATAAAAAATAAAGATTATGAGATCAACCCTTTATAAACTATTCATTGTTATCGTTTGCTGTTTTAGCAGCAGTAATTTATTCGCGCAAAAGTTTGAAGAGCTGGCGCAAACCCCACCAATGGGCTGGAACAGCTGGAACACGTTTCAAACTAATATTAATGAGCAGATGCTGAGGGATATGGTGGATGCCTACGTATCGTCGGGTATGCGCGATGCCGGGTATACCTACTTTGTGCTGGATGATGGTTGGATGTCGATGCAAAGAGATAACAATGGCAGTTTAGTTGCTGATCCTAAAAAATTCCCAAGCGGGATGAAGGCTTTTGCTGACTATGTACACTCCAAAGGCTTAAAATTTGGCATTTATAACTGTGCGGGTACACATACCTGTGGCGGCTATCCCGGCACACATGGTTATGAGTACCAGGATGCCCGTTTATATGCTTCGTGGGGTGTTGATTATTTAAAATACGACTGGTGTAATACCGATAGTATAAATGCACGCGATGCTTATTTGACCATGAGCAGGGCCATCCGTGCGGCTGGCAGGCCAATGGTGTTTAGTCTTTGTGAATGGGGAAATCACGCGCCATGGCTTTGGGCAAAAAACGTAGGCCAATTATGGCGTACGACTACTGATATTCATGCAGGCTTTGCAGAGGACCAAAACAATGGTAGCTGGTCGTCGTTTGGTGTTTTGCATATTTTGGATCTTCAGGATCACATCAGGCAATATGCGGGGCCGGGTCATTGGAATGACCCCGATATGTTGGAAGTTGGCAACGGAATGACTTACGCTGAGGATAAAGCTCATTTTTCATTATGGTGTATGCTTGCAGCTCCACTGATTTCAGGTAATGATCTGCGCAAAATGTCACCTCAAACAACCTCTATCTTAACTAATAAGGAAGTTATAGCGGTAGACCAGGATTCATTAGGTATCGAGTGTTTTAAATACTATTCTTTTGATGGCATGGAGATATTTGTAAAAGCATTGAAAGATAATAGCCTGGCGGTTTGCTTCTTAAACCGTTCATCTCGCCAGCAAAACATTGATTTCGACTGGAAAGAACACATGATCACCGATACGGTATCAAAATTAAACATCAACTTTAATAAAAACACATATACATTACGCGACCTTTGGGCTAAAAAGAACATTGGCACAACCAATAAATCGTTAAAGCAAACTATTGGCTCGCACGAAGTGCTTATGCTTAAATTGAGTAAAGTTAATTAAATGAAGAAGTGCCTCACCCTATTATCCGTATTGCTTTGCGGCTCTGCAAGCTTTGCACAGCAATTATATGCGCCAAGTGATAAACTGGCTACTTATGAAACAGTACAACTTTACAGCAGCATGCAGCGGCTGGTAGGCGCGGGAACATTTTTCGGGCATCATGATGATACCGCTTATGGCGTAGGCTGGAAGGATGAGGACAATCGCTCGGATGTAAAAAGCGTTACCGGCTCCTATCCTGGTTTGTATGAATGGGATTTCGCGAGAATGGAACATAAGCGCGATAGTGACATTAATGGCCATCCATTTAAACGCCAGCGTAAATTAGTACGAGAAGCTTATGATCGCGGCGGTATTAATGAATTTTGCTGGCATATGGATAACCCATCTAATGGAAAATCGGCCTGGGATACTACACATAACAGCGTGGCAGATATTATTCCAGGAGGCTCGCACCATGACGTTTATGTTAAGTATTTAGATAATATTGCTGAATATGCCCGCACATTAAAAGGACCGGATGGTGAAGCAATACCTTTCCTTTTCAGGCCATTTCATGAGCTTACGGGGAATTGGTTTTGGTGGGGAAGAAATGATTGCACACCTGATGAATTTAAAATCTTGTGGCGCTTTACTATTAACTATTTGCGCAATACAAAAAAGCTACATAACCTACTAATTGTATACTCTGTAGCTGATTTTAACACCAAAGAAGACTTTTTGGCCCGATACCCCGGCGATGATTATGTAGATGTGATAGGCTTTGATAATTACTGCTACAACAGCGTAAAAGACTATGCTTATAACTTAGATAAACGCATGGGATTACAGCTGGAAATAGCCAAAGAACACCATAAACTTGCCTGTGTTGCCGAAACCGGATATGAAGGTATACCACAAGCTGATTTTTGGACCAGTGTTTTATTACCTGCATTGCAAAAATATCCACAAACGTCTTTTTTGTTAGTTTGGCGCAACTGGAAAACAACACATTTTTATGCGCCATACCCAGGGCAGGTTAGCGCTGATGATTTTGTGAAATTTGCAAAGGATGATCATGCCCTGTTTCAAAACCGTTTAACACCTTTGGCTGTGTATGGTAAATATATTCCGCCAATTCAATAATATTAAATGAAGTATCTTTTTTGTTTATCAATTGCCGTTCTCACCACATTTTGTGCTATCGCAAAGCCATTAAAACATAAAGAATTAACATTTTTCACTGCCGATAATCCAAACATTAAATATGTTGGGAGGGTTGATTTTGCGAATCACTTAGCACCGCGTTTTTGGAACCCGGGTGTATATGTACAGGCTAAGTTTAAAGGCACGTCGTTAGAGATCACCGTTAATGACGAAACGCTGTATGGCGTAACGCATAATTATTTAGAGATCGCTATTGATAATAACCCTCCTATCAGGATACAAACTACAGGAAAAACCAGCCGATTATTGGTTGCCCATAATCTTTCTTCCGGTTCGCATACCGTTACTATTTGCAAGGATACGGAATCAGGTATTGGCTACATTGAGTTTGTGGGGATGAAATGCGAAGAGTTATTGCCGCTGCGTCAACCTAAAAGAAAAATAGAATTTATAGGTGATTCCATAACCTGCGGCACCAGCATGGATCAATCGGTTGTTAAATGCGATAAAGGTTATTGGTACGATCAGCATAATGCTTATATGAGTTACGGGCCAAGCACCGCACGCATGCTTGATGCACAATGGCAAATTAGCGCCGTGTCAGGCATTGGTTTAATACATAGTTGCTGTGATTTGAAAATCACTATGCCCCAAGTATTTGACAAAGTGAATTTGCGTGCAGATACAATGCAATGGAATTTCAGCAAATACACTCCTGATGTAGTTACTATTTGTCTTGGTCAGAACGATGGGAAACAAGATTCTGTGGCTTTTTGCAGCGCTTATGTGAGTTTTATTAAACAAATCAGGTCACATTACCCTAAAGCGGATATTGTTTGTCTGAACAGTCCTATGGGCAATGTTGAATTAACGGCAATGCTTAAGAATTACATATCTGGCATTGAGCAATACATGCATAATAGCGGTGATAAAAGAGTTTCTCATTTCTTTTTCCCGGGAGGATATAATAATGGATGTGGTAGTCACCCGGATATGGCGCAGCATCAGTTGATTGCGGAGCAGTTAGCGGGGTATTTGAAAGGGTTGGAGGGTTGGTAATTATTCAATATGATTTGTCATTCTGAGGCACGAAGAATCTTCTACATCAAGCATGTTCGTTCTGCTTATCGAAGAAGATTCTTCACTACGTTCAGAATGACAAGGGGGAAGATAAACAGATTTGTCATTCTGAGGAACGAAGAATCTGTAAAGTAGTTTACACCGTGCAGATTCTTCGCTGTGCTCAGAATGACAAAAGGAAAGTTTTATACTATTTTAGCTTACAATATTGATATTACCTGCTCCTTCACATTCCATCCACTCACTAAAACACTTGGCTTTTCAACACCTAATTTAGCTGTTGGCGCACTTAACGTTACTGTTGTGCTTTCACCCGGTGCAAGACTGAAATAGTTTGCCGACCAATATGATGGCATTACCTCTTCGCCTTTAATCATTAATTGCGGGCGAACGAAGAACGCGATGCGTTTGCTGCTGTTCGTTATTTGCAGGATGTATTTATCTTCTTTATATCCCTTCTCCGTCTTAGTTACTTTGGTGGTAAGATTTGCATTATCCATATTGTTTAATGGCTTGTAATCGTTATTTGGCGCCATCCAATAGGTGTTGCGTGATACTACTTTGCCTGATACATCGGTTAACTTCAGCACAACAAAACAAAACTCTTTAATATCACCCAAAATAGGTTTTAACGGCATCACCGAAGTTGTGCCGGTTGAGGATAAATTAACACTAGTTGAACGGTGATATAGCGATTTGCTATTTAGTGAATAAACATCAGCTTGCGCGGTTAAATTGCCTGTACCTTTAAAAGTACGATTGATCACCATTACGGTTGAATCATCCTGATTAAACTGGATATGTATTGGCTCAACGGCATTTTGCATGGCGTAATAGCCTGCATTAGGCTCTAAATACCAATCGTAAATCTGCCATACTACACTTGGCAGGGCCGAGTTTAGTTTCCATAACATTACTCCACCAGTTTCATTTAGTTTGTGGCCATCGGCTTCAAAAATGCCCTGGTAACCAGTGTAATTCATCAATTGCATTTTATCGGAGAAACCTACCATTGTTGTGGGTTGACCGTAACGGCTTACCATGTCACTATAGTACTCGTCATACTTGGCAGCACCTGTACAGGCATCGTGGTAGCCCCAGGTATTGTTAAGTGGGAAAGGCAATTTGGTATCCCACGTTAAGTTAGTAACCACCTTTGCCAAGGTATTATATGGCGGTTGCGATGGTATACCTGTTTCATCTTTAAATACCCAATCTTTACCTGCATCAGCTAATTTATAATATTCTTTTGGATCTTTCCAGGCATAAGGGCCACCGCTATAAACACCTGATGATTTATTATCGGGATATGCCCCCTCCCAACCCGCAGGCAGTTTGGCAAAGCCCGATGAACATGGAATAAACGGACGAGTACCATCCATCGCTATAACATTATCGCGCATAGCATAATATAATTCCTTACGGGCATGGCCTTCGTTACCGCCTGTCCACACCAATAAGCTTGGGTGGTTACGGACACGATAGATAGTACTGATCACATTCTTCACAAACACATTTCCTTCAAGCGGCCAATCCGGTGAACCTTTAAACTCGCCTTGTGTATCACCCGTAACCCAAAAGTCCGACCATACCATCAAACCATATCTGTCGGCAGCATCCCAAAATGCATCAGGTGGCGTAACGCCTCCACCCCAGATACGAACCAGGTTTACATTAGCATTTCTGCATAAATGCATTTCGTAATCATATCGGGCAGAATCTCGGTTCACCATCATATCAGGTACCCAGGCACCGCCAACTAAATGTACACGTTTGCCATTCACATAAAAATCACGACGTACATAGCCATTTACATCCGTTGCAGTGGAACCAACGGTACGTATACCGAATACAAAGGTAGTATCGTCGCTTACGCCATTATTATCGGTATATTTTAAATTGATACGATACAGATTTGCCCTGCCATAGCCATTAGGCCACCATAGTTTGGGCTGATGAATAATTAACTGGCTTACTTCACCGGCAGTAAAACCTACCTGTTTAAATGAGTTTGAGTTAACACCTATACCTTTACTAAACTGTATTGTAGCACCCACAAAGTTTTCGGGTTTAATGCTTACGCTAAGCGTACCGTTTTTAGCAATACCTGTATGATTGGTTAGCGTTAAATTCAGTGCTAGTTTGGCAATACCGGTATCGGGTAGATTAGGCAGATCAGTTTTTAATTGTGGATGACCAATAGTTACCGCACCTGATGTACGCAGATAAACCGGCTGCCAAATACCCATATTACGGTCGCGTACAGGCGGAATCCAATCCCATCCTACGGAGCAAAGCATGGTAACGTTTTTACCAATATCCCCGGTAGGGCCACCATTTAAATAGAATGGGCCCATAGCTTCCAGTTGCTCTTTATCCGGGAATCCGGGTTCATCTAAAGGATATATTTTTACGGCTAAGGCATTTTCGCCACCGGCAATAATTTGTTTACTTACATCAAGACTGTATTCAGCAAACATGCCAACCATTTGTGTAGAATCGGTAATTTGTTTACCGTTAACCCAAACGGCTGCGCGATAATTTATACCTTTAAATATTAACTGAAAAACTTTCCCCTTATCACTTGCGGCTACTTTAAATGTAGTACGGTACCAGTATGGTTTTTTCCATGGATTGGGTTGATTCGGGATAAAGCTGTATTGCTCCAGGTTATATTCTTTATTGAATTTGTCTGATGCATCGGGTATTAGCATATTATTCAACCCTAAATATGGCGACGGATATATTTTATTGGCAACCAGACCCGTAAGTACTGTTGATGGTACTTTAACCGGGAACCAGTAAACACTGGATTTATAATTTGGTGTTGATATTATACTGCCGGCATCGTTAACTAAATATTCCGACTGAAGATCGAAATCGGTTAGCTTAACCTGGGTGATACTATTTTTCTGCGCATACAGGTTTGAACAAAAGAAAAAGCAAAGAGCAATTGTTAGTACGGTTATTATATTTTTTTTCATTGATATAAATGTAATAGCCTATATTTAAGCAATATAGATGTTTAAAATAGACTGTTATTGTATGGCTGAAATATAGATTTAAACTTTTTTATAGACCGATATTTTTATCGCATTTGTTGACACTATTTTACCATTTTACTGATAATATTTATACATCGGCATATATTAGCAACCTGCTACAATAGTATTATAAACCCAGTTACACCTTACAACACTTATGAAACGAATAGTATTGATTGCTGTCATTTTATTTTGCGCAATATACACCAATGCGCAACGCAAAACTACCGAAAGCGACATAGACAAAAAAGTTGATGCCTTACTTGCTAAAATGACCACTGATGAAAAGATAGGCCAGATGACACAAGTGACTTTGGATGTTGTTTTACAAACCGCTAACGGCGCAGCTACTCAACCAACGCAAATAGATGCAGATAAGATTAAAGAAGCACTGCAAAAATATCATGTAGGCTCTATATTAAATGTGAGCGGCGCGGCTTATACCCGCGAGCATTGGTATAAGATCATCAGCGATATACAAAGTGCGGCAGCACAAACCCGTTTAAAAATACCGATACTTTATGGTATTGATGCCATGCACGGGCAAAACTATGTACAGGGTAGCACGCTTTTCCCGCAGGAAATTGGTATGGCAGCAACCTTTAACCCGGAACTTACCAAACGCGAAGGCGCTATTACCGCATATGAAACCCGCGCAAGTTATATCCCATGGGATTTTTCGCCGGTATTGGATTTAGGCAGAAACCCGCTTTGGCCGCGTATTTATGAAACTTTTGGCGAAGACCCTTACCTGGCTAAAACTATGGGCGCATCGGTAGTGAGAGGTTATCAGGGTAATGATCCGGGTAGCAAATACAATGTGGCATCGTGCATGAAACATTATTTGGGTTATAGTTTCCCGTTAGATGGCAAAGACCGCACCCCGGCATGGATACCTGATCGTTATATGCGTGAATATTTTTTACCGTCATTTAGGGCTGCTGTTAATGCAGGCGCTATGTCGGTTATGGTGAATTCATCTGAGATTAATGGTGTACCCGTACATTCAAGTCATTATTTGCTGACCGATGTTTTAAGAGGCGAATTAGGCTTTAAAGGTGTTATTGTTACCGATTGGATGGATATAAAATACTTGCACGA
Organism: Bacteroidota bacterium; assembly: GCA_026224775.1. Taxonomy (GTDB): domain Bacteria; phylum Bacteroidota; class Bacteroidia; order Sphingobacteriales; family Sphingobacteriaceae; genus Mucilaginibacter. Next base: position 106,108 of record JAMFRP010000026.1, on the reverse strand, counting down.
CAGGCATCACATCGCGGCAACGCAAAAAGACGCGGTTTTAATAGCCATAAATGCCGGTATTGATATGAGCATGGTGCCGTTGGATTATACTTTTTATGACCTGTTGAAGCAATTGGTTAAAGAAGGCAAAGTGCCTGTAAGCCGCATTGATGAATCGGTTAGAAGGATTTTGAAAATGAAATATATGGTTGGCATATTCGAGCGCCCGGTGGGCAACCCCGATGATTATCCAAAATTTGGTTCACCTGAATTTGCTGCGGTAAGTTTAAAATCAGCTATTGAATCTATCACCCTATTAAAAAACAGTAACAACATACTGCCGCTTAAAAAAGATATGAAGGTATTTGTTACCGGCCCGGCTGCAAACAGCATGCGTGCCATAAACGGCGGCTGGAGCTATACTTGGCAAGGTGATATTACCAATCAATTCACAACAGATAAAAGCACTATTTTAAAAGCTATCGAACAAAAAATAGGCAAGGATAATGTTAGCTATGAGCCGGGATCATCTTACGAAGCCCCTGAGGATATTGACGCGGCGGTAAAAGCAGCTAAAAAATCGGATGTGATTGTATTGTGTTTGGGTGAGAACTCTTATGCGGAGAACCCGGGCAATATTGACAACCTCGATCTGCCATCGGCACAAATGGATTTGGCTAATGCTTTGGCAGCAACAGGCAAGCCTGTTATATTGGTGATGACTGAAGGTCGTCCACGGATTATTACGCCGATTGAGGGTAAATCTGCCGCCACTATCATGGCTTATTTACCGGGTAACGAAGGCGGTAATGCGCTGGCAAATATATTATTTGGTGATGCGAATCCATCAGGCAGGTTACCGTATACTTATCCACGAGATGCGAATGCGCTGGTTAATTATTACCGTAAAAATATTGAGAATGGTAACAGCGATGACAAACATGGCTATAATCCATTATATGAATTTGGCGATGGTTTAAGCTATACAACTTTCGCTTATAGTAATCTTAAAATCAGTCAGCCGACTTTAAAAGAGGGTGAAACGTTAACCGTAACCGTTGATGTAAAAAACACCGGTAATCGTGAGGGGAAAGAGAGCGTGTTATTGTATAGCCGCGAAGAATATGCCAGCGTCACACCTGATACTAAACGTTTAAGGGCTTTTGATAAGATAGATTTAAAACCGGGCGAAACACAAACGGTAACGTTCAAGCTAACATCAAAAGATTTGGCATTTATTAATGATGTAAGTAAATCAGTTACCGAAGCAGGTGAATTTAAAGTGCTGGTTGGCGGATTGACGCAGAGCTTTAATTATGTGACGAGTGTTGCGCCATCGAGGACAGGAAAGTTATAAACCTCACCCTGCCCTCTGCAAAGGAGAGGATTCTGACTTGCATTTTTTCCCTTTGTCATTCTGAGCACAGCGAAGAATCTATCGATAGGCATTTGCGCCATATATAACGGATAGATTCTTCGCTCCGCTCAGAATGACAAATTTAACTCCAGTCAAACACTTTTACCTTCCCGTCTAACTTCCATTTTTGTGGCCATTGGTTGGTTAACCAATCTAAAGGTTCACCAATAGGTTGCGGTTTTGCCGCTAATGCGAAGCAATGTTTAATGTGCTGTTTTTGCTCCGCACCCAAAGCATCCGGTTGGGCTGATATAAATAGTGGTGCGCTGCTTTCAGCAAGTAGGCTCATCCATTGTTTGTTTTTATCCCAGGGTACTTTGGTGGTTAGGCCAACGCAATCGCCATCAACGGCATAAAATTTATTGTGCTGCACCATTCGGAAACCAAGGGTATTTACGCCCATTTTACGGGTACGCGCCCATTCATTGCCGCTGGTATCATCACCAATCCTGTTCATCTCAAACATGCCTGCTGATAAATGGCTCATGGTATTACAGCCAATGAGGTACATATCCCCTGCCGCTTCACGGATGGATCGATATAGGTCCAGTATAACTTCAGCATTAGTTTTAGTATTATCATTAAATTGCCAGCCGGGTACCGTTAAGCCATCGGCCATAGTAGCACCCCATCTGCCAAAAATATCGTAGCTGCTAAAATCGTGCTTTACCAAATCATAGCCCCATTGTTTATACAGCGTTATATTACTTTTAATATAGTCCAGGTTCTCGTCAATAGTAGGGTCGAGCGTTGGCAGATTTACATCATCCCTGCCTGGAATAGTAGGTGCAAGCAGCTTTTTATAAGTATCAGGTTTGGTGCTCAAAGGCCTTGTCCACAGGCCGGCGCGCATACCTAATTGGTTAATATCGCCAGCCAGTTTGTGCATGTCCTTAAACTTATCATTCGGCTGAGAATAATCGTTGCGGTAATTTTTCTCCTTATTCGTATACGCCGACCACCCATCATCCACAACCGAAAAAGGTTTATTATTGGTATCATTAGCCAAACCGGCCAGTAAAGTGGTATGCTGGATGATAAGATCGTATGAACTATTGCCATAAGCAAAATACCAATCATTAATTCCATAAACAGGTTCCTTAGGTAGCCTCGGGTCCGGGCACATCATCCCGCAGAAATGCCTTGCAGTAGCAAATGTATTTTCGTCGGGCTTATTTTTGGTGGCGATAATATCAGCAGCATGCAAAATCCTATCGCCGAGCTTAACGCCTGAACCGCCATTGGTGGTATCCATAGTTAGCTGCATTTTACCATCACCAAGCTGCCAATAGCAAATCGAATTACAGGCTGTTTTTACACCAAAGCAAGTTGTAGCCGCGCCATTATGCTGAACAAAATACCAGGGAAGTTTCCTGTTAAATAAAGCTGGCTGGAAATGAACATCGCCATAAGTACGTTCCCAATGATCACCCAAAACAATGGAGGTTGATGGGGTTGCATAATTCCATTGTAACTGCACATTATGTAATGCCATGGTTGGCGAGTGAACCGACGCGCTTAAATCCGCATGGTTATATTGGAGTTTAACTGTTATATCCTTATAAGTCCATGTTTGTTTATCTGATGATTTTAGCTCGTGGATGCCATCATCCAATTTAACAAATACTTTTTGGGGTAAATGGACGAGTTGATGAACGGCAGTTAACGCATTTACCTGTTTTACAAATAATAAGCCCGCCAGCGACGTACCGCCGAGGTATAAGAAATGTTTCCTGTTCATAATTGGTGGCAGATGGAATCAGTTAATCTAATGTATACATTAAATATTTGGCTGCAAAAATGGTTATGTAACAATATTTACTTATTTGCCTATATTTGAATTTTACAACAGCAATGGAACCAACAACACTCGCCGAGTTTTACAGGGAAACGGCTAATCTCATCCCCGAAGGGATAAATAAAGAGATTGGCCATTTTAATGTTTTTAATGTTGATGACATTGCTGCCAAGTTCCGCAAGAACCCGGCAAGCCCTATGCCTTATAACAGGCGTGAGTATTATAAAATCAGCCTGATCAGCGGCCGTAACAAAGCTGAATATGCGGATAAGGTGATCGATATTGAAAAGAATGCTTTGTTATTCGCCACACCTAAAATCCCTTATAATTGGCTGCCACAAGATCATAACCAGCATGGTTATTTCTGCATATTCACACATGAGTTTTTGGTGCATTCCAAAAGTGGCGTGATGCTGGATGAGTTGCCGATTTTTCAGCCGGGCGGCTACCCTATTTTTCAGCTTACGGATGAAGCTGCGCATGACATTAACTTCATCTTCAGTAAAATGTATAAGGAGTTATCATCAGACTATGCGCATAAATACGACTTGCTGCGCAACTACGTAATGGAATTGATCCATTACGGGCAAAAGTTACAGCCCGAAACAGCACTTTATCCATCGCACACGGCATCGGCAAGGGTATCATCATTGTTTATTGAGTTATTGGAGCGGCAGTTCCCGATTGATTCTCCGCATCAAAAACTAACTTTACGTACTGCCAAGGATTACGCCGACCGTTTAGCGGTACACGTAAACCACTTAAATAAAGTACTTAAAGAAAACACAGGCAAGACCACTACGGATATTATTACCAGTCGCGTAGTGCAGGAAGCCAAGATATTATTGAAGCAAACCGACTGGAACATATCAGAAATAGCCTATTGTCTGGGTTTTGAGCAGGTGGCGCATTTTTCAAATTTCTTTAGGAAACAGACTTCGTTTGCACCGGTGGCTTTTAGATCGTAAAGCAACCGGATTTGAATTTTGCAAACATTGGATTGATGTTTGCAAACTCGGGTTCCATCTCCTGCCCCATCTTTGTATCGTTAAATTAAACGACGCAAAAAATGGAACTCACCAACAACACTATACTCATCACCGGCGGCACCAGCGGCTTTGGCTATGAATTTGCCTCGAGGCTGATTGATATGGGCAATACGGTAATTATTACCGGCAGGGATCAGGCAAAACTCGACCTGACAAAGAAAAAACTATCGCTGGTTCATATAATCCAAAGTGATGTTAGTGATCCTATCGCCATAAAACAACTTTATGCCGATGTAACCACACAATTCCCATCGCTTAATATCATCATAAACAATGCGGGTGAGATGCGTAAGATCAATTTACAGGATGAATCTATTGATTTGGATAATCTTGTTAGGGAGATCGGCATTAACCTGGCAGGGCCTATTCGTATGATACAAGCTTTCTTACCACATCTGAAACTACAGCCATCGGCAGCGATAATTAATGTGACTTCAGGCTTGGCTTTAACGCCGTTTCCAATAGCGCCTGTTTATGGCGCTACCAAAGCAGGGTTACGTTCTTATACCAAATCGCTACGTGTACAGCTCAAAAACACCAATATTAAAGTATTTGAACTGGTTGCGCCGGGGGCGAATACGCCATTGAACAACCAATTTGCGGGGGAAGTGGATAGCAAATCATTTATGGAACCTGATAAATTGATTGATGTAGCTATCAAAGGCGTTATGAAAGATAAATTTGAGATCTACCCAGGATTGGCCCGCATTATGTACATTTTAAGTCGCCTGGCGCCAGGGATCATATTCGGGCAATTGAGCAAGATCACCGCGAAATCATTGGCACAAACAAATTCTTAATTAAATAATTATCTAATACACAAAACAATACTATGAGCACAAACAAAATAGCACTGGTAACCGGCGGTAGCCGCGGACTAGGAAAAAACATGGCCTTAAGCCTCGCAAAAAAAGGAATCAACGTAATTTTAACCTACAACAGCAAAAAAGACGAAGCGCTTGCCGTAGTTGCCGAAATTGAAAAAGCTGGTCAGAAAGCTGCGGCCCTGCAATTAAGCGCTGGTGACACTAAAACATTTGATGCATTTTTCGCGCAGGTAAAAACAGTTTTGAAGGATACTTTTGGCGCTGATAAATTCGATTTCCTGATTAACAACGCGGGCATTGGTATCCATGCTTCATTTGCCGAAACTACCGAAGAGCAGTTTGACGAATTGATGAATATTCATTTTAAAGGTGTTTTCTTTTTAACCCAAAAAGCATTGCCTTTAATTAATGATGGCGGCAGAATTGTGAACCTGTCATCAGGTTTGGCACGTTTCTCTAATCCGGGATATGCAGCTTATGCATCAATGAAAGGCGGCGTTGAAACTCTGAGCAGGTACATGGCTAAAGAATTAGGCGCACGTGGCATAGCAGTAAACGTTGTGGCACCGGGGGCTATTGAAACTGATTTTGGTGGTGGCATGGTTCGCGATAATAAACAGGTGAATGATTATGTAGCTGGTGTAACGGCACTTGGTCGTGTTGGTTTGCCTGATGATATTGGTGGCGTTGTTGCCTTTTTATGTACCGAGGATGCTAAGTGGGTTAATGCGCAAAGGATTGAGGTTTCGGGTGGGATGAATTTGTAAAGTATGATAAGCATTGGCGGCTGACCCACCCGGTCTTTGCTTCGCTCGACCACCCTCTCTTCGTCTTCGACGGAAAGAGGGTTTTTTATTTTTCGGTTATCAAGGTAAGCCAACTAATCGGCTTGCCTTTTTGTCATTCTGAGCGTAGCGAAGAAACCCTTTGTCATTCTGAACGTAGTGAAGAATCTATCGATAGGCATTGCGCTATGTATAACGGATAGATTCTTCGCTACGTTCAGAATGACAAATTTAAAAAGTGGAGTAAACGATATTATCCGATCATTTTATGATAATAGTTTGATATTTTCTTTGATAGATGTGACAAACGTATAAATTTGAAGCTACAAGCCTCCAATATTATCTCCTATGAAAAAATTAACCGTACTGCTGCTGGTAGCTGTTTCAAATATCGCGTTAGCGCAAAATGATGGCCCTATTGTTAAAATAACTAACGGCACGCTACAGGGTGTTGTTGAAGCAAGTGGCATACATTCATTCAAAGGGATACCATTCGCGCAACCACCTGTGGGTGATTTGCGTTGGAAGGAACCGCAGCCTCCTTTAGATTGGGACGGCGTTAGGCAGGCCGATCATTTTGGGCCGCAGGCTATGCAGGCATCAATTTATAGTGACATGCAGTTTCGTAGCGCAGGCAAAAGCGAGGATTGCCTTTACCTGAATGTTTGGACACCTGCTAAAACAGCTAAGGAAAAACTTCCTGTGCTGGTTTATTTTTATGGTGGGGGTTTTATAGCGGGTGATGGATCTGAGTATCGTTATGATGGCGAGAGCCTGGCTAAAAAGGGGATTGTTACAGTTACCATCAACTATAGATTAGGAATATTTGGCTTTTTCGCCCATCCGGAGCTAACCAAGGAATCTGAGCATCAGTCATCAGGGAATTATGGTTTGATGGACCAACACGCGGCTTTACTTTGGGTGCAAAAGAATATCGCTGCTTTTGGGGGCGATCCTAATCATGTGACTATCGCGGGCGAGTCTGCCGGATCTATGTCGGTTTGCGCGCAGGTGGCTTCACCGCTTTCTAAAGGTTTGTTTGTGGGTGCTATTGCCGAAAGTGGTTCGGTATTAGGTACTTCTTTACCGGTGCCACTAAATAAAGCAGAAGATATTGGTGTGAAATTCACCCAAAAAATAGGTGCGATCTCATTAGAGGATATGCGCAAGATACCTGCGGATTCCTTATTAAAACTTTCCGAGGGAGCACATTTCCCGAACGATGTAGACGGTTATTTTTTACCGGAATCACCCAAAATCATATTTGATGAAGGATTGGAGATGCACGTACCATTGTTAGTGGGCTGGAACTCTGCCGAAGTAGAATATCACAGCGTGATTGGTAATGATTCGGCTACTGTAAGCAATTACAAAACTGCCTTACAAAGAATTTACGGTCCGAATGCTGATGAGGCTTTTAAACATTACCCGGCAGCAACGGATGCTGATGTTAAAGCAGCTGCCACCAACCTTGCAGCTGATCGTTTCATCGTTTACAATACCTGGAAATTCGCCCAGATGCAAACTAAAACCAGCGAGAAACCGGTATATCAATATTTATTCGCGCATATGCGCCCTGCTATGGTTGATGGCAAAAGGGATGGCAACACCATTGGCGCGGCTCATGCTTCTGAAATTGAATTCGCGTTAGGTAACCTGGCAACCAATAAAGTTTATGCCTGGACAGATGACGACTACAAGGTTTCGGCTACCATGGAAAGCTACTTTGCTAACTTCATCAAAAATGGCAATCCTAACGGAAGCGGTTTGGGCCATTGGCCTACTCTGCAGTTAAATGCACCGAAGGTAATGTTGATTAATGTGGATAGTAGTGCCGAACCTGTAAAGGATCAGGATAGGCATATTTGGATGGATAGCGTTAATAACAAATAAGCCTTTTCTTTTGTCATTTCGACCGGAGGGAGAAATCTTCTGCGCTCGGCAAAGCAAACTTGCAAATTGTATAAGATTTCTCCCTCCGGTCGAAATGACAATCGTTTAATGAAGTAGCATTTGTTGGAACGCTATACTATCGCCCTTAAAAGCGTTAAAATCAACTACGTGATTAATACCGTCCACACGGGCTTTATCTGAATGCTGCCAAAAAAACCATTTGACGTTAGGATCAACATATAAATCCGAATGATCATAATGCGCTATCCACAACGGATAATCATCAAAATAACTAGCCAGGTATGCGGCGTAGTAGCTGAGCGTAGTATAGATGATGGGCTTTGTTTTGGTTCGCTGCTGTACATAAGTTAAAAAAGATTGCAGTTGCAGGCGCATTTCATCAGGCGAGGAGCCATCCAATGTCTCCACATCGATAACAGCGGGCAGGTCGCCTTTATCCATGCTAACCGTTTGCATAAAAAACCGGGCTTGCCATAAGCCGTTTTTATTCGCCCTTAAAAAGTGATAAGCGCCACAGGTGATACCATTTTTAGGAGCTTCGCGCCAATTGCGCTTAAAATAGGGATCAACCTTAAGCAATCCTTCAGTAGCTTTAATAAAAGCAAAACTAATATGTACGCTATCTTCATTCATAGCCCTTACTTTTTGCCAATCTATTCTTCCTTGCGCGTAAGAAACATCGATACCATGAATTTTGTATTGCGATGGAATATGAATATTGAAATTTTTGTAAGTGCGGTAACGGGGGTTTTCGCCACGGTCTTTAATCCATTGCCAGCCGGATGTAAATACCTTTAACACATAGCCATAGTAAAATGGCGATAGCAAAACGAGCAATAAAACCAGGATTAAAAACTTCCAATAGCCACCCTGTTTCCCGTTTTTTTTACGGACAGCAGGCTTTTTGGATGCAGTTTTTTTAGGGGTTGCCACACCGTAAAGATAATAAATTGCCCCTATTTGTGCTTATTGTTGATGCATCGAATTAGGAATAAACACATTTGGTTTAAAATCATTATCCTGATTTGTCATTCTGAGCTCCGCTCAGAATGACAAATCAGGCTTTAAAAATCATTAGGTTGTTTTATTGAAGCGTAGATGACTCACCCGGCTTTGCTCCGCTTGCCGACCTCTCTTCGCCTGTGGCGGAAAGAGGTGAACTTCGATTGATTATGATATAATATGTCAAAGAACATTTGGTACGCTTTTACAAGCGGATAGTTGAACTTATAAGGGATTGTTGCTTGTGGGATGCTTCGCCAAAGAATACTACTAATTTACGGAGAGTAAATCAAAAAAGTGCTGACACAAGTATGTCAGCACCTGATAATTAGTATTTTAATCGACCTATTTTTTACTGTCGAGGGTTTTTATAAATGCAATTACTTCATTACATTCCCTTTTGGTAAGGTTAAGCTTATCGGCAGCAAGGGTTTGGTTATCTACTTTTAACCCTAAACCTGCGCCACCGCCTTTGTTGTAAAAATCCACTACTTGCTGTAGGGTTGTAAATACCCCGTTGTGCATGTACGGTGCCGTAAGCGCGGCATTGCGAACTGTGGGTATTTTAAAAGCATGCTTAAAAGCAGGGGTCTTTAATATATTATACCTGCCCATATCAGTATCAATAGCGGCTTCGGCTATAGTTTGGGGAACGCCAATTACCTCGCTTTCAATTATCACATATCTTGGCGGGAATGCGCCGCTAAATAGTGGCATATAGTGGCAGGTGGCGCACTTTGCTTTACCCATAAACAAATTAAAACCACCAATCTCTTCCTGGTTCATCGCGGCTTTATTACCACGCATATATTCGTCAAAGCGGCTGTTAAGGGCAACAAGTGTACGTACATAAGCAGCAATTACATTCATCACCTCAAGCGTATCAATGCTTGTTCTGTTTTTTTGAGGAAAAGCGTCAGTAAATAATTTTCGGTAGTATTTGTTTTGCCAAAGCCGTTGTGCCGCCACTTTCATAGAACCATGCATTTCATCCTTGTTTTGCACTACGGCTAGCGCCTGGTCTTCTAAGGTAATGGCCCTCAGATCGTCAAACTGCGCGGGTTGCAGGGCCGCGTTTATCAGTGTAGGCGTATTTCTTCTTATCAGTTTATTGCTGCCAATAATTGTATTTTTTACGAGTCCGTCTGTAAATGCCTTTTCGGGCTGATGGCATGACTGGCAACTTCTTGTATTAGTACCAGACAGAATAGGATCTGCAAAAAGCGCTTTTCCCAACGCTATCTTTTTAACAGTTGTAACAGCAGTTTGGCCAGGTTCAAAATTTGGATTAAAGGCATCTACATTGAATGCACCTTTATCAAACATTGTTTTTGTATCCATATTCAGCAAACGGTTATAGGTAGTTTCGCGAATATTTAATTTTTTCCGCAGGCTGGTTATGTTAGTTGTTATAACATTACCATACCCTGTTATAAATGCGGCCCTGTCAAACGAATTAAAATTGGTATGCGCTTTAAGATATTTTGTTGCCCCGCCAAATTCTGCCGACAAGCTTTCTGTTCCTTCCCTATCCTCATATAAAGCCAAAACCGTTTTCATGCTTTCAAGGCTTGCAGCCGATTCCTGTGAACTTTTTAAAGTGAGCGGGTTATCAAAACCGCTAATACCGAGGGATAATATCCTAAATACTTCAAGTTTGGTAGCATCAAATACCTGCCAGTCAAAAATACCGATATTGGCAAAGTGACTTTTATATTTATCGCAACCCTTTTGCAATAGTTTAAGCTGTGTTATTAATTCTTTTTTTTGGCTGATATCGTACTTCGGAAAAAGATAACCTTCTATAACCTGAAGGCCTGCAGGGGCAAATACCTGCCCGCTGGCCATTTCAATCTCCTGCACGGGGGGGCCGTTAAAAAACCGGGAGGTTGCAGGGTCAAAATACTCGGTGGCCCATTCAACTTTTTTATAGCCCAGCCTTAGTTGCAAAAAAAGCTGCTGCAACTGATTTACATCAGCTTTACCACCCTCTACTGCCAGCAGGAGTTTATTTTTGCAAACAGTAAGGCTGTCAATTTGTGCCACTAATGTTTGCGCTATTATTTTTTCAGGAGCATGGGTTGTTGGCTTACAAGAGTAGAGTGTGTATCCAGCAATTAAAATAACCAACAGGGGTATAAAAATAAATTTCTTCATTAATGTAAAATCACTCTTTAGTCATTCGGAGTTGTTATTCAAAAAAATGAATAAAGGAGTACCATTCGGCCACTCCTTTATTTGTATCCATAAATTGTTGCCTGCCGATTGCAGGTTACGAAAACGTTTAAAAATTAAAAGCGTTGCTAAGCGGGTTAGCATTTTTATCACGTGTTGATAACGGCGACAAACCCCATCTTTGTTCGATAAAAGAAAGGATACTAACGGTTTCATATTGCGTATGGTCAACAAAGCTCGTTTTTGCAAATGGTGAAATGATAACCGCGGGTACACGAGTTCCCGGGCCCCACGTATCAATTACCGGAGGTGCAACGTGGTCCCAAAAACCACCATTTTCGTCATAAGTAACAATAATTACAACGTCTTTACCATTTGGGCCATTTAATACGTCGTTTATTAAATCAAGCGCATGGCTTTCTCCTGCTGTTACATCAGAATAACCTGGGTGCTCGTTATAGGTACCCAGTGGTTTTACAAAGGAAACAGCAGGCAAGGTACCTGCTCTGGCAGCAGCTATAAATACGGTTTCATCTTTCAGGTGTGCCGCTTTTAACGCTGTGCCGTCAGCATAGTTTTTATAATATATAAATGGTTGATGGTGAAATTGGAAGTTCGGATCCGGGTTTCCTGCCAGCGCATCGTCCCAACCTCCCGAATACCAGGCCCATGATACCCCTTTATCATTTAACCTATCGCCGATGGTAGGGTTTGTTTGGTTAGGTACCAGATTTGCCGCAGCGGTACTTGCCGGATGCGGGGCATTTACCGAATAGCAGGTATTAACGGCAAACCCGCCACTTGTGCCTACAGGAGAATTAGCAGGTGTTACAAATCCGTCTGCTGTTAGATTGCCATTAGATAATAATGTAGGGTTTGCAATATCAGCGGCCGGTGCGTTGGGGAATGTAGGGCTTGCAGCGGCAATTAACCACTGGTGGTTTAAAAATGATCCACCAAAAGCACTATGGAAAAAATTATCACAAAGTGTATATTTTTCGGCCATGGCCAATAAAGGCAACTGGCTGGTTTGGTAATACCCTTGTGATAAACCGCCAGAACTGCCCGGAATATTATAAAAAGCATATTTATCCATTTTACCGCCATCAATTTGTAATGGCTCCTGGTAAAAACGGTGCGTAACATCCGGGGTAATCATATCATTAGGCACATATTGGTCAATATTAAAAATGTCGTTTGGTAAATTTGCCGGAAACAAGCTGCCATTCGGGACACCCACAACCCCAGGCAATACAGCATAAACCTTGCCTGTTCCGTCAACCTGTGTAGTATTTGCTGCTGTTGCATTTGATATACCATTTGCGCCTGAAAATGAGCCATACAGGTTATCAAAGCTGTGGTTTTCCATGTAGATAACTACCACATGGTTTACTTTGTTGATACCTGAAGTTGAAGAATTATTGTTGTTGTTCTTTTTGCAACTACTATAGAAAGCACTGGTTATTATTACCAATGCAATGCCGGTGGCTGCCATTAACTTTGCCTGCAAGGGCGAAAAGTTAATGTGTTTGGTGTTGTAATGTTTTTTCATAAGGTTTTATTTTGATATAAAATTACCTTATGCATTATAAACAGAACGTTAAGATTCCGTGACTATCTAATTAAAAATCAACATGAATTCTTTTAAGTTAAAACCAATTTAACAGTTAGTTTATTTTCAATTAAAAACACTATACTATCCTACCAAATAAAATAAACGGATAAAAAAAGCGGATAACTAAATGGCTACCCGCTTTTTCAGGGAAATCGCTTTTAAAACTTGTCGCTTTATTTTGACCCTATCCTTCTCCTTTCCCTATTCCAGGGAAAGGTATCGCACAAGGCACTATATTCTATATTGAGGAAATTAAAACCCTCCACAAAATGTTATAGATCTCTTTTATCTTGGCAATGGTGGACGCGGCGGTGGCGGCGGTAAGTGAATGTGTATATGTAAACGTGAACGCCTTCTGTGATGCCTATAATAATGATGTCTCCGTGCAAAAGGTAATGGCGGGCGAGGTGGCGGTGGTGGTAACTGTTGCAATAATGTTATTGGCGCGGTTAATGCCACAGCTTTTGCCCTTGTAAGCTGTACGCTGCCCATAAGCAGCATAACAATCAAAGCGATTTTTAAATACTTCATAAATTGAATTTCGTTAGGTGATAGGTATTCAACATTAAGATTTGAATAATGTTTTATGTGCTTACTCCATCACGTTTTTATACAGGAAATCGGCAGAGAATTGTCCGGCTTCCAACCACCGCTCCTTAGTGCCTTTACCGCCTGAAAACAGGGGATCAAAATGCTTTTGCAATTCGTGGGAGTATCCTTCAAAAACTTTTAATTCGTTGGGGATACCCAAAGCATCCGCTTTGGCATGAATATCCTCGCCGCCATATAAGGGCGCGCTTTTGTGTGTTGGCGATACCATGCCATCCTCACTACCTAAACAAGTAACAATGGGCACTTTTGCATTTTTAAGCCAATCGAGGTTGTAAATAGCCCCCCAGAAGTTGATAACTGCGGCAACATGCGCACGGCTGTTAGGATGGTTAACCGCTGTGCTATCGCCGGTTATTTTTGCCATATCAGCCAGTTCGGCGTTGGTAGCGTAAGCAGCTTGCAGGGCTATGATCCCTCCTGCTGAATTTCCGGCCAGGATAATTTTATCAGGATCAATGCCATATCTTTTGGCATTCAGGGTAAAATAAGCAATAGCGGTTTTGGCATCCTGCACGGCGTAATAGCTACTTTTTTGCAGTTCATCAAAATGGAACAAAGGATTTTTTTTGCTCAGGCGATAGTTAATATCAGCGCAAACGTAACCGCGCTGGGCAAAGGTTTTGCTCCACAGTTCAACACCGTCTGCCGACTTTGAACCAAATTTAAAACCACCGCCATGCATCCAAATAATTAGTGGGCGATGTTTGGCATCATCACCTGTTGGGCGGTAAAGATCAAACAGATAAGCTTTTTCATCATCTTTTGACGCTGAAGGGTTATAGCTTTGATCTTTTTCGATACTAACGCCCTGGTATATAATATCTTTATAGCGATGTTTAGTTTGCGCTTGTGTAATTATAGCGGAGCAAAAAAGCGGTATGTAAATGAAAATCCTTTTGAGCATTATTAATATTTAAAAGTATATACGTTACAAATTGCTGTTACAGATGTTTCAACATGTAATCACTAACAGCAATTTTACTAAATTTGGGGTGATATAGGTTTGAATATTACGCCTGATTACACATAAATAATAGTACCAGCAGTAATTATTGAGAAATAATGACATTTATAGAGGAAAAAGACATAAAGACAGATAGGCAAACCGCAATGCAGGAGCAAAAATTACAGGAGCTTTTAGTTTATCTATCTAAAAATTCACCTTTTTACAGGGAGCTTTTCGCGAAGCATCATATCGATATATCAGCTGTAAAAACAGTTGCTGATCTGGCTTCCATCCCCACCACAACAAAAGACGATTTGCAACAACGCAATAACGATTTTTTATGTGTACCTGCTAAAGATGTTATTGAATATACCTCCACATCAGGCACATTGGGCAGCCCGGTAACTATCGCCCTTACAGAAAACGATTTGCAGCGTTTAGCATATAACGAGTATAGCTCTTTTAGCTGCGCTGATGGATCAAAGGATGACACTTACCAGTTAATGCTGACGCTCGACAGGCAGTTTATGGCGGGAATTGCTTACTATCTGGGCATACGTAAATTGGGCGCAGGGATTATCCGTTTAGGTCCGGGCGTACCATCGTTACAATGGGAAACCATTAAGCGTTTGAAACCTACGGCAATTGTGGCGGTACCATCGTTTATTTTGAAACTGATACAGTATGCCAAAGATACCAGCATCGATATAAATGAAACTTCGGTTAAAAAAGCGATTTGCATTGGTGAGAATATACGTAATACCGATTTCTCGTTGAATATTCTAGGCAAGAAGATAACTGAGGCCTGGGATATTAAGCTATACTCTACCTATGCCTCTACAGAAATGCAAACCGCGTTTACAGAATGCGGCGAAGGTAAAGGCGGCCATTACCAGCCTGAATTGGTTATCGTAGAGTTACTGGATGAAAACAACCAACAAGTTGCGCCCGGCACACCCGGTGAGGTTACTATTACTACACTCGGCGTTGAGGGCATGCCATTGCTTCGCTACAAAACAGGCGATATGTGCATGTATTTTAATGAACCATGCGCCTGCGGCAGAACGAGTTTGCGCTTGTCGTCTATCATGGGGCGTAAAAAGCAGATGATTAAGTTTAAGGGTACAACATTGTACCCTCCTGCCCTGTTTGACTTGTTGAATGAGCGTGAAGAAATACTGGATTTTGTGATCGAAGTTTCATCCAATGAGATAGGGTTGGATCAGGTATTAATCTATATCGTACCATCCGAAATAAGCGAGGAATGTGATCATCGAATCAGGGCTTATTTACAGGCGAGGTTAAGGGTTAGTCCGCATATTAAATATGTAACTGCCGAGGCTATACAAAAAATGCAGTTTAGCGAGGCCAGCCGCAAAGCGATTAAGTTTGTGGATAAGCGTAATTAATTTGATGAAGATATTTATTGAAACAGAACGGCTTATTATACGCGAGGTCATTCCAGAGGATATTGATGGAATGTTTGAGCTTGAATCTGATCCGCTTGTGCATCAATATTTAGGGAATCAACCCATAAAAACCCGGGAGGAAAGTCCGGGCAGAATCGAATTTATTCGCCAACAATATATCGATCATGGTATTGGGAGATGGGCGATGATTGAAAAAGACACGAACAACTTTATTGGTTGGACGGGTTTTAAATTCATTAATGAAGCCGTTAACGGGCATATCAATTACTATGATCTGGGCTATCGGATGATCCCGAAATACTGGGGCAAAGGTTACGCTACCGAAGCGGCTATAGCATGCCTGCATTATGGCGTCAATCAGCTTAAACTAAATCCTATTTATGGCATTGCTGATGATGCTAATTCCGGCTCAAAAAATGTGTTGGTAAAAGCAGGTTTCAAGCCAGCTGAAACCTTTATGCACCACGGTATTTTGCACCGCTGGTTCAATTTTCAACAATAAAGTCTATGAAGTTGAAAACTGCACGCTTAAACGGCAGATATTTTATACATTTACCCCTTAATAAATTTCGTTTTAAAAAAATATTTTGCCCGTGATACTTGTTGGACAAAGCACCCTTACTTTAGAAAATTTCGCTGAAATACTTTATAAACACCAGGAAGTAGCCCTTAACGAGGCCGCTTTAGAAAAGGTTAAAACCAATTTCGAATTCCTGCAACAGTTCTCGTCCAATAAACTCATTTATGGTATAAATACCGGTTTTGGGCCGATGGCGCAATACAAGGTAAACGAGGAAAACATCCTGCAATTGCAATATAACCTTATCCGCAGCCACTCATCCGGCAGCGGTAAATTAATGAGCGCAGAGCTATCCAAAGCTTTAATGGTTGCCCGTTTAAATAGCTTTATGCTGGCTTATTCGGGTGTGCATTTAGACTTGGTGGAGTTGTTGAAGGAACTCATCAATAAAAACATTAGTCCGTGTATTTATGAGCATGGCGGCGTTGGTGCCAGCGGCGATTTGGTACAGCTTGCCCATTTAGGCCTGGTTTTAATTGGTGAGGGCGAGGTGATTTTTGAAGGTGAAGTTCACCCAACTATCGACATATTTAATCGTTTTAATATCAAACCACTGTCTATTCATATCCGCGAAGGTTTGGCTGTGCTAAATGGCACTTCGGCTATGACGGGTATTGGTATGCTGAATATCATACAAGCAAGAAAGCTGTTGAACTGGTCGCTGATGTTTTCATCGATGATCAATGAGATTGTGGAAGCATTTGATGATCATTATTCGCAGGAACTGAACGCGGTTAAACGCCATAAAGGCCAAAACAAGATCGCTTCGCTGATGCGCGATATTTTGAAGGATAGCAAGATGATACGCGATCGCTCCGAACATTTATATAATCCGGATAACCTGGACCAGGAAGTCTTTGAAGATAAAGTACAGGAATACTACTCGCTACGTTGCGTAACGCAGGTTTTAGGACCGATATTCGACACGATTGTACAGGCTGAAGAAGTGCTGGTGAATGAACTGAATTCGGTTAATGATAACCCGGTTATCGATCATCTAAATCATAATATTTTCCACGGTGGTAATTTCCACGGTGATTATGTTTCGCTGGAAATGGATAAATTGAAAACTGCCATTACTAAGCTGTCGATGTTATCAGAAAGACAATTGAACTACTTATTGAATAGCAAATTGAACCAAAAATTGCCTCCATTTGTAAATTTGGGCGTGTTAGGGTTCAATTTCGGGATGCAGGGCATGCAGTTTACGGCTACATCAACTGTTGCTGAAAATCAAACATTATCTTTCCCGATGTATGTGCACAGCATCCCTAACAATAATGACAATCAGGATATTGTGAGCATGGGTTGCAATGCCGCGTTAATGACTAAAAGGGTTGTAGATAATTCCTTTGAGGTATTAGCGATACAATTAATGACCATTTTGCAAGCGATAGATTATCTGGAATGTCAAGATAGGTTGTCCTCGTTATCTCGTTCATTATATGATACTGTGCGCGAGATTTTCCCTAAGTTTATCGATGATCAGCCTAAATATAAAGAAGCTAAAAAAATTAAAGAATTTTTAGAAAGCACCAACCACATAAACGCTTTCGCCGGGTTATAATTTATAGAAGCAATTGATTAGTGAATGAGCAATATAAATGAAGTAAACGAGCCTGAAGTTTTTGTTGTTGCCGATAATATTCTATCGCCATTAGGAAAAACCACTGCCGAAAATTTCGCGAAGCTAAGGGAGAATATATCAGGTGTGAAACAACATACTGATTTAGCCATATCTCCCCTACCCTTTTTTGCTTCACTGTTTGATAAAGACGAACAATTTGTAAAAGCCGACGAGCATAATTACACCAAATTTGAGCAATTATTAATCGCTTCTATTGCCGATGCACTAAACGGCAGCGGTGTTGACGTTCGGGATAAAAAAACGGTGCTGATCATATCTTCAACCAAAGGAAATATCAGTCTACTTGAGGATGAAGCAATTACCGATGAGTTGAAGGAAAGGATTTCTCTATCTACATCTGCAAAACTTGTGGCTGAACACTTTGGGTTTCAAAAACAGCCGATCGTGGTTTCAAACGCTTGCATCTCGGGTGTTTTGGGAGTGGTGACCGCAACACGGTTATTGTGTTCAAATCAATATGAAAACGCAGTAGTAGCCGGCGCGGATGTGATTTCGAAATTTATCATGTCGGGGTTTCAATCATTCCAGGCATTGAGTGCTGGGCCATGCAAACCATTTGATAAGGATCACGATGGCCTAAACTTAGGTGAAGGCGCGGGCACTATTATTCTATCTACAAATCACAAATACGCGCAAAACATAAAAGTTAAAGGCGGTTCGGTAAGTAACGATGCTAACCATATTTCAGGCCCATCGCGTACCGGACAAGAGTTGGCAAATGCTATAAAGAATGCTTTGCAAGAGGCTAATTTTGCACCTACTGATATTGATTTTATCTCGGCACATGGCACCGCAACCGTTTATAATGATGAAATGGAAGCTAATGCCATAGCAATATCAGGCTTGCAAAAAGCTCCGGTAAATAGCTTAAAAGGATTTTATGGACATACTTTAGGCGCGGCCGGATTGATAGAATCCATCATATCTATCCAATCATTAAAACAAGCACTGATAATTCCAACTATAGGCTTTACGGAAGCTGCCGACCCTGAAAAGGTTAATATTTGCGCTGCTCCTATTCGCCTTAAGGCAAATAACTTTTTAAAAACCGCATCGGGCTTTGGCGGTTGTAATGCTGCTGTGATTTTTGGGAAATAATATTGGCAAATAATAAAAACCCATTGTCATTTCGACCGGAGGGAGAAATCTTCTACAACAAGCATAGCGAAGAAGCAAATCGAAGAAGATTTCTCCCTCCGGTCGAAATGGCAATCTGAATAAATAATATCTTTGGCATCTAACAACATCAAATTGCTTACAGAAAAACACATAACCGGTTTTTGCTCCATAAATAATGGCATCGTTGCTAAAAATGGCCCTATTATTTTCGAGCAACAAAGCGATCTGTCAGGCTTATTGTTGGCGGCATACCAGCATTTACAATTAGCTTATCCTAAGTTTTATAAAATGGATAATTTAAGCAAACTGGGTTGGTTAGCCGCTGAATTTTTATTGAAAGATACTTTCCATAAGGATACATATCAGCCAGAAGATACTGGGGTTATATTGACCAATGCCAACAGCAGTTTGGACGATGATGTTAAATATTGGGATAGTATTAAGGATGTGGCAAGTCCATCGTTATTTGTGTATACCTTACCGAATATAGTGATTGGCGAAATTTGTATCCGCAACCATTTTAAAGGCGAACAGGCATTTTACATTCAGCCTGAATTTGATACCCAGTTCATAGCACAGCAAGTGGATTATTTACTGGATAAAAATATAATACAAGCCTGTATTTGCGGCTGGGTTGATGTTTTTGAACAGGATTATAAAGCGATTTTGTTTTTGGTTGAAAAGGAAAAGACGGCAACATCAGTTGTATTTTCGGCTGAGAAAATGAGTGAGATTTTTAATAAGAAGTAATTATATATGACTTTGTAGTTCTTCTGCCCTCTTTCCCGCTTGCGGAAGAGAGGGCAGGTCGAGCGAAGCAAAGACCGGGTGAGTAAATATTGGAGAGGCATTAGCGTTATGCATAGCTGTTAACTCACCCCGACTACGCTACGCTGGTCGACCCTCTCTTCGCCTGCGGCGGAAAGAGGGTGAATGCATAGATCATTGGTAGTTGATATAACGTTTAAACAATATGAGTTCATCAGTTTACATAGCAGGCATTGGCGTAATTTCGGCTATTGGCAATAATGTTGCCGAGAACCTTGCTTCGCTTATAAGTGAGCATGCGGGCATGGGTGATATTACAATGATGGATACCATTTACCGCAAACAACTACCTGTTGCCGAAGTAAAATTGAGTAATGATGAACTAGCTGCATTGGCTGATTTACCCGCAAATATTAGTCGCACCACTTTATTGAGCGCGATTGCTGCGAAAGAAGCGTTAATGGATGCTAATATTCCTGATTTTAATAATCTGCGTACTGGCTTTGTATCCGCAAACTCGGTTGGTGGAATGGATAAGAGCGAAGATTTTTTTGTTCAATTTCTGGCTGATAACAGTAAAGGCAAACTGCGGGATATATTCGACCACGAATGCGGCAGCATGACTGAATTGGTTGCCGATAAATTAGGTATCAGCGATTTTATGACTACGGTTAGTACCGCTTGTTCATCATCGGCTAACGCGATATTTTACGGTGCCCGGTTGATAAAAAATGATATAGTAGATGTGGTAATTGCAGGCGGTACAGATTCACTAACTAAGTTTACCCTTAACGGCTTTAATACCTTAATGATACTGGATAAAGAGT
Organism: Bacteroidota bacterium; assembly: GCA_026224775.1. Taxonomy (GTDB): domain Bacteria; phylum Bacteroidota; class Bacteroidia; order Sphingobacteriales; family Sphingobacteriaceae; genus Mucilaginibacter. The sequence goes on along the minus strand of JAMFRP010000026.1, from coordinate 85,617 downwards.
TTTGCAAACCCTTTGATGAAAACCGCGAAGGATTAAATTTAGGCGAAGGATCGGGCTATTTGGTTTTGATATCGGAAAAAGTAGCTAAAACATTGGCTGAACAACCTTACTGCACCCTAAGCGGATACAATAACAGTAACGATGCTTATCATCAAACCGCATCATCGCCTGATGGTACAGGCTCATACCTGGCTATGCAGGGCGCTTTGAAGAAAAGCGGATTGCAAACTACCGATATAGATTACATCAACCTGCACGGCACAGGCACACCAAATAATGATAGCGCCGAAGGAACAGCTATAAAACGCTTGTTCGGCCCTGATTATCCGCCGATGAGCTCTACTAAATCATATACAGGGCATACCCTGGGTGCGAGTGGTGGTATTGAGGCTGTATTTTCGGTATTGGCTATCAAGAATAAACTCATATATCCCAACCTGCGCTTTGAAACCCGTATGGATGAACTGACTTTTGAACCGGTAAAAAAATCATTAACCGATCAGGATATTAAACACGTTATGTCGAACTCGTTTGGCTTTGGCGGCAATTGTACATCACTTATATTTTCGGCTATTTAATTATGAAAGTATATATCCGCTCGTCTGCCTGTGTATCGCCGCAAAACACGTTTAATTCGGCTGGCTTCCTGACTGACGTTGTTGAATCAACTGGCACACGTTTAAACGCTATTGAACCTGACTATAAAGAGTTTATCGACCCAAAACAAATCCGGCGCATGAGCCATGTGATTAAAATGGGGATTGCTGCTGCTAAAAATTGTTTAACTCAGGCTGATATTGAAATGCCCGGCGCTGTAATTACGGGCACAGCTTTGGGCTGTATAGCAGATACCGTTACCTTTTTAACCCGCATAGTTGAACAGGAAGAAGAAATGCTGCCACCTACTGCATTTATACAATCTACCCATAATACTGTTGCCGCACAGATAGCTTTGATGCTTAAATGCCACAATTACAATAACACGTTTGTACACAAAGGTATCTCGTTTGAAAGTGCCCTATTTGATGCCATAATGCTTTTAAACGAGCAGGAAGCAGATAACATACTGGTAGGTGGGGTTGAAGAAATGGTAGATGCCAGCTTTGCCGTATTAACTCGTTTAGGATTATACAAAAGATGGCCTTTATCAAACCTGTCGCTTTATAACACTCCCACTAATGGCACCATAGGCGGCGAGGGCGCGGCTTTCTTTTTAGTAACCAGCGAAGAGTCGCCGGATAACCTGGCGCAGCTTACGGGGCTTAAATTGCTTTATAAGCCAACATCTATCGAGGAAGATATTATAGCTTTTCTAAAATCTCATGAATTGAGTATCGATGATGTCGATCTGGTAATAACCGGCAAAAATGGAGATACTAAAAATGATGAGATCTATAAAAGCTTAAACGATACCATTTTCGAAAACAAACCGCTTGCTAATTATAAACACCTGTGTGGCGAGTATGCAACCTCGTCATCATTTGCGTTATGGCTGGCATCAAATATCATTAAAGGTGGTGTAATTCCGGAGATTGTGAAAGGGGGTAATTTCGAATTGACATCTCCTAAGAAAATATTGATCTATAACCATTACCAGAGTAAATATCATTCATTGATGCTGGTTTTGGCTGTGTAATCATTTAAAAATATAAAGTTTCACGCCGAGGTTGTCATGCTGATTTCCACAAATTACTTTCCGTTAGCCTGAATATAATCAGCCATGGTGGCTACATCAACAAGCACTTTACGGCCTTCGCGTGGATCTTTAATATCGATGCCATATTCCTTTTTTAACAGAACGATCAGTTCCAGTGAATCAATAGAATCCAGGCCCAAGCCTTCACCAAATAACGGTTCGTTATCCGCAATGTCAGCAGGTGTTAAATCGGTAAGATTTAAAAATTTTATGATCTGTACTTTCAGTTGTTCTTTTAGTTCGGTTGTTTCCATTTGCGGCAATTATATCAAATTTTTTCTTTTAAGTCCCCAAAAAGTTATTAATTGGAGCGCTACGGTTATAATAAATAAAGGGATAATATTGTTTACCACGTCTTTAAGTTTCCCTCCCTCAAGGAATAGTGAGTAATAAGCCTGCAAGGCCCAGTGCATCGGCGAAAAGTTGGCGGCGGTTTTAGCAAAACCTTCCATCGCGAAGCTTGGTACCATTAAACCGCCTATCGCGGCTAATATCACGATGGATACCGCGCCAAAACCATTGGCCTGCTCCTGCGTGTCAGCAAAAACACCAACGCAGATAGAGTAACTAACCGCGCACCAACCGCATACTACGGTTACGATGATTAAGGCTAATATGTCCGATGGTAAGTTCAACGCGGGCAATCCCAAAAACGGGAACAGCCATATCCCCATTGAAAATATTACTGCAGCCTGCAGCATGGTAACTGCCAGATAAGTTATCTGTTTAGAGAATATTCCCACCAGATAATTAGTAGGTAATGTTTTTAGCCTGATAAAACTACCGCTAACTTTTTCCCTAACCACACTCCCACCTAACGACATGATGACGAAGAACATCGCGAAGATAGTCCACGCAGGTACGTTATGCTGGGTTGCATTTGGTGTGGCACGGGTACCGTCTTTCGATACCGGAATCTCGTTGATTGCTGTGTTATTATTCAGCATTTCATTCTCCAGCTTCTCAGGCAACTGTTTTTCGTTGATTGAGAAATACAGGCTTCTTAACGTTTCACGGCTCTCAACCAATTGCAAGGCGCTACGGATTCCGCCTTGTACCGATAACCTTAATGACTCCTGTAAAATTGGATTGTAGTAAAGCGTCAGCGGATCAACGTCGCCCACCTTCTTAGTGCTATCGCCTGCCAAACCGAAACTGGTTAGCGCTTTGCCTGCTATACTTTTTGATTTTGCTTCAACCTTACGTGAAAAATCAGATGGGATGATTACCCCCAGCATCGCGTCATTATCATGCATGGCATCCGCCATTTGTTGCGCACTCTTATCTGTTGGCAAAAGCGACACTTTAAACATGCCTATTTTGCTAATCGATTTTATTAATTGCTGGCTGGATTGCCCGGTATCGCTATTACAAATTAATATGGAGAGCTTGTTTTTGTTTACGAGATTGAAAGTGCTGTTTTGGATACTGGTTACTACCACCACCAAGATAATCGGCATCACAAACATGAGCGATATACCTACCACATCGCGTAGCAATATCCTTACATCTTTTACAATTGTTGCCCAAAGTTTAAACATTAGTTTCGGTAATCCTTTCCGGTTAAGTTTAAAAACAAATGTTCCAGGCTTTCCTGTTTATGATCTTTCAGCATATTGCGTAAACTGTCTTGCGCTATTATTTTGCCGCCATCAATCAACGCTACTTGCTGGCACAAGTCTTCAGCTTCGCTTAATTGGTGCGAAGTATAAACAAGCGTAGTGCCATTTTTATTTAGTTCGAGCAGGTAATTAATGATGGCATGGCCCGTTTGCACATCTACACCAACAGTCGGCTCATCTAAAAACAAGATCTCCGGGTTATGGATTACGCCAATGGCCAAATTAACCCTGCGCTTCATCCCTCCTGAAAACTTTTGGACCTGCTTATCTCTCACCTCTTCCAAACCTAATATGTTCAGTAACTCGTCGGTTCTTCTTTTTATAGTAGATTTACTTAAACCTGACCATGCACCAAAAAACTCTAAATTTTCAGCCGGACTCAATTCCTGGTAAAACGAGAAATCCTGCGGTACAAAGCCAAATAAGCGATTGGTAGCATTGTTATTCTGCTTACCCATTTCGTGGCCTAAAAGTTTAACATGACCGCTATCGGCAGTAAGTAAGCCTGTCATCAAACTGATGAGCGTGGTTTTGCCTGCCCCATTTGGCCCAAACAAACCAAAGCGTGCCCCTTTCTCCACCTTTAAATTAAGGCCTGAAAAGGAAACTTCGGCATTCCCGGGATAATGGAAGCCCATGTTTTCAACTTCTATCGCTATTGGGTTTACTGCCATTTTATATTTTTTAGCCTTTCAAAGGCATTTTTCTCTAATTCGGCAATTTCTAACAGGTAATCACCCATTTTATTAAAATCGTCTTGACTGCCAATCCGTCCTTTATATATCCCCGCAGCATGTACCGCGGCAGTACGCCACATATCGCCTGCCTGTGTAAATAATACTGATATTTCGGCCAATTGGTTGCCCGGCAAATAAGTATCTGCTTCCTGCAAAAATGCCGCGTAAATATACCGGAATCCGCCGCCGCCTGTACCAATCTCCTCCTGCATGCGAACCATCTGCGCTAAATAAAGTTTTGATTTCTCTATACCCAACTTATCCCGCCACTTTTTGATCTTTTTACCAGTATTTCTTATGCCCGAGATCCCTGCGAAACTGCCGGGTATATTCAGCATATTATAAACGTTCTTTTTGATCCCGCTTTTAATGGCTTGTTTAATGGTATCGTCAGTAATGATAGCGCCTTGTTTTGGATAATAGATGTGCCCTTTAGGGGCCAGCGCGCCTTTTGCAAAGCGTACACGTTCCAACTGGTAACTATCCATCACATTGGTGGTTTCCATTATTGGGTCACTCACTAAATAATCGTCGCCTTCCCTGGCATAAACAATCAGGTTATGGGCGTTGAAATGGAAACGGTACTCCTTGGGGAAATAAGGCAAATAATAAACCCCTACCTGGCAACCAACCGGGTTACCGGCTTCTAAACATTCATCTAAATAAGCCTGTGCTTTTTGTTTAGAGCCGAACTTTTTGCTGATAACAGGTATGCCCAACGACTTAGCCGTGCGGTTAAATATATACCCCGGCAGGGTGCGAAACGCTATTGCCGGGCCATTATTGATCTTAATTAAGGGGATATAAGCGAAAAATAAACCCGCGCCAATGCCAAAGGCAAGCGGCTCAGTTATTTTGCCGTTGGATGCAATACTTAATAAATTACTGGTAACGCCCGATTCACAATGCGCGCCCTGACGGTGCTCGAAATCAGTCTTCATGAATAGTCATACTTTTAAGGTCTTCCACCTTTATATTAAACGCCTCGGCATATTTTTCTAATTTTCGGGTAGATAATTTGTCAAATACTTCGGGCTTTAAATGCCTTTTGACCTGCCATTTCCAAAACCCGGTATAGCCTGCCAAAATGCCAACATCCATCAGCCGATATTCCATAAAAAACAACAGCTGACTGGCCTCATTATTCAGTACTTTTTGTTTTGCTCCCGCGATGCGTTTTTCAATATCGCCCCAGGCAACATCAAGTGCCGTTATCTTAACATCCCAGCCGCTGCTTAAAGCCGCCACGTATTTGCCCGAACTATCTGTCGCATAACAAAGCTCCTTGGTTATTTTACCAAGCGAACTTAAATCCTGCGGTACTTCATCCTTTTTCATTCTTGTGGAATCCTTTAACTATTAAACTATCGTCATCGCGAGCAAAGCGTGGCAATCCCAAACTATACAGGGCGGAACTGCAAAGTCGGGGATTGCCACGCTTCGCTCGCAATGACGTGCGGTTTTTTATGCTATACAACAGTAAGCATTGCATACATATACGAAAAACGTGCGCTCTCGGGTACAAGCAATAATATCTTTTCGCCTTTTTTAAGTCGGCCACTTTTAAAAAGCTCATCTATCATCAGGTAAACTGATGCCGCACCTACGTTACCTACTGTGTACAGGTTAATAAACCATTTTTCGTAAGGGATACCGCCACCGTATTCCTCAATCATATCATAGATCTTGCTCTTGAAAAAGTTGCTGGAGATATGTGGCAAAAACCAATCAATATCGGTTACATCAAGGCCTTTTTTCTCGAAAATCTCTTTAATCTTTTTGCCACCTAAAGGCACAATGTTATCACTCAATAAAGTAATATCCTGCTTTACGCTGAAGATGGATTTAGTCATGATCTCTTCGGGCGTATAATCCATAAAGCCTTTTAACGAGCCATCTTCCTGTTTATCGCCGCCCATATACATACAAGTCTTCATCTCATTGGCATAAGATACGCCTTCAATCCAATTCACTTTTAAGCTTATGCCTTCGGGATTAGGTTTATCAGTCAGCAAAAATGCCGAAGCTCCATCCGACAGCATCCACCTTAAAAAATCCTTTTGAAAGGCGATGTAGGGGTTTTCGTCTAATTCAATCAGTTTTTGTGCTTCTTCCTCAAAAACATCAGAAACCAACAAACCCGAAAACCGCTCAGAACCGGTTGCAACTGCTGTCTTAACTTCGCCTGCTTTAATGGCTAAATAAGCAAATTTAAGGGCATGCATTCCCGCGCAGCAAACACCTGATGGTGATACCACCTCAATACCACCTGCCTCGGGTAACCAGCCATGTGTCATTACACCGTGGCTTGGTATCATTTGGTCTGGCGATGAAGTACCGCATGAAAGCAGTTCAATATTTTTTAATTTTTCAGGATCATTATCAAACAATTCCCTAACAGCAAGCGCCGTCATTTGGGCATTAGTATGGGTTGATTTATGATCTTTATTAAGCGCGTAGTAACGGTTGGTTATGCCGTTGTTGCGCAGTACAATTTTTTTTGATTTTGATGGCTTATTATTGATATACCCCAGGTATGATTCCATTTCGTCATTCGAAACAGGTTCATTCGGAAAGTAAGCCGAGGTATGATTGATATAAACACTAGTATCAGACATATTATATTATTAGTATCAATTATTTACTTGTAAATATTTTAATTTTTTAGCCCTGATTCGTCCGCTCGAAAAAGGCTTCAGAAAAACAGCATCTAATGTAAGCAAAACAGGCGCACCTAAAAACAACGCGATAAAAAGATAATATTTAAACGCAGCTGCCCACGGCAATTGGTTTTTACGTTTTGAAATGATCTTTGCCCAAGCCGCGAAGATGGGTTTTGCCCTGGCTTCGGTAAACATCAACGGATATTTTATTACAACCGCTTTTTGTTCAATCAATTCATCCTGCAAGCTATCAAGGCTGTTATACTCCAAATGCCTTGCAACGGTTTCACCATAAGCTTTGGTATTGGTTATATCTTCCTCAGCAACACCCGGTTTTGGGAATATGTTTAAGTAACGTTCCTTTTTGCCGGATAACATCCAGTAAAAAATGGTAACAAAGCTTACCACATTGGGGTGCTTATCAACTAAAGCCACATTACCAACCAGTTTTGCCCCCGCCTCTTTTAGTGAGTTGCGAACACGTACATAGGCATTTATCCACATATTACGTGCCGCGCTGATGGTAACCACCGGTGTATCTTTTAACAGAGCTTTAAAGCCTTCATCCTGCAATAAAGAATTTGTTGGGATGCTCGGCGATAAAAACCACGGCTGATACCCTAAAATGATCAGATCGTATTTCTCTTCCTTGAAATTCAAAGGATGCAGCGGGGTTGGTATACTCAACACACAGGATGGCATTACCGAGAAAAAGCTGCTGCCTGTCCACGGGAAATTGTAGTCTTTAACCGTTTTCACAACCACTTTTTCCACTGAATTACCGGCATCAACAAGCGGTGCGGTAAATGAATCAATGATCTCCCCCATCTGGCCCGACTGCGTGTAGTATATAGCTAAGATCTTTTTATCCATTCCCAACAAAGGTATAATAAACTATTTTTTTAAGAATGTTTAAAATTATAAACTATCGTCATTGCGAGGTACGAAGCAATCTCTATACTATAAAGAGTAAACATGAAAGTCCGATCTGCCTATGTAGAGATTGCTTCGTACCTCGCAATGACGCTTTATTTTATTTTGATGTATAAATATTAAATTACTAAATCATCCATGGAACTATGAAAAATCCTCTGCGTGTAATGCTTTAGAATTTTTGCAGTAATCCAATATCGCGTGCTGCACCACTGGCGACAAATTTTTGAACTCCCGTTTTACAATTGCTTTATCAGCTTCAATATCTGCATGATACTTTACAATTTTAGGCGCATGTTCCTCAATAGCAAGCCTTAAAAAATGATTCTCTATGTTATCAGGATTATTTATTATAGCTGTTTCCAACTTTATACGGCCCGCTTTAAAAAGGTCGAGCTTTTTTCGGGGCCCGCTAATTAAGCTTGCTTTTTTCAAGAGTAGTGCGCCTTCATAACCTTCTTTGTTAGTGGTTGCATAGTTTGTTACTACAATCAGCTCGTCGTCGATGGCATTAATATCACCATTCGACATTACACTATAGAATTGCCCCTTATCAAACCTAAGCCTCTGCTGGGCAATGCTTCTCTGCATCAATCCCGACAAAAGCAGTATGCTTAAAACTAATAATATTTTAAATTTTACTTTTCCCATTTTCTCAAACATAATAAATATAAATGCTTTGGCAATTATACCTGTATTATACAATTTTATATAATTAGGTTAACGGCTGTGTAACACTATATAACAAGTTTTGTTACATTATATATTTGCCATCTGTTAAATTTAATTTACTTTCACTTACTTTGGGGCTTCAATTTTTTATTTGTTGATGATTGGCCCCGGCATTAACATAAGACAGTTTATGGCTACAATAGTTTAAAGGCGATTTGATGGATAAAAAACTACAATTCTCGGGTTTATGGGCAGTTATTTTGGGAGGATCGAGCGGATTTGGGTTTGCTGCTATTGAAAAACTGGCCAAACATGGCATGAATGTAGCCGTACTCTACCGCGAAATTGCCGGTGCCGAAAAAATACTCAAAACTAAATTCACACAAATAGCTGAAGAGAATGGGATAACTATTCTTCCCCACAACATTAACGCGCTTGATACGGTAAGCCGTACAGCTTTCATTCAGCAATTTGCCGAGATAGCCGAAGAACACAGCGTAAAACTGTTATTGCACAGTATCGCCCGGGGGAATTTAAAGCCATTAACCATTGAAAACGGTACGGTTGAGGATGAAGCTTACAATGAGCTTTCCATCGAAGATATACAGATGACTACCTACGCTATGTCGAATAGTTTGCTGGATTGGACACGAGATTTATTAAAAGCCGAACTGTTTAACGCCGATGGACGTATAATTGGCCTTACCAGCGAAGGCGCGCATAAATATTGGGAAGGCTATGCAGCTGTTTCCATCGCGAAAGCGTCATTAGAGAGTTTGGCGAAATATATGGCAGTGGAATTTAGTGCTTACGGCTTAAAAACAAATGTGATACAGGCCGGTGTAACCGAAACCGCATCACTAAAAAAGATACCGGGCAGCGATAAATTAATTAAAGCGGGCATTAAGCGTAACCCGCTTGGCAGAATTACAAAACCGGAAGACGTTGCCGGTGTTATCTACCTGCTGTGTACTGATGAGTCGTTTTGGATAAACGGAGCGATCATTCACGTAGATGGCGGAGAACACTGTCGTTAAAATTTAGAGCATATTACATGAATAACCATATATTAAGTCATTTACCCTATAAATCCTCATTCCGTTTTGTTGATAACATATTGTTATTGAGCGAGGACGAAGTTCGCGGCGAATACACTTTAAAAGAGGACGCTTTTTTTTACGAGGATCATTTTGCGGGCAATCCGGTTACTCCAGGCGTTATTGTTACCGAAATTATGGCGCAGATTGGTCTGGTAGTACTAGGCATATTTTTAGTGTTGAAGGAAACTGATTTCAATTTTATGGATGATGATTCTTTGTATCCACTGCTTACCTCTACTGATGTATCGTTCTACAAAATGGTATTGCCGGGTGAAAAGGTTACCGTAATATCAAAAAAGCAATATTTTCGTTTTGGTAAATTGAAATGCCATGTTGAAATGCTGGATAGTGATAAAGAACTGATTGCCAGCGGCACTTTTGCAGGCATTATAAAAAAGATAGCTGTAAAAAATGGGTAATCGTGTGGTGGTAACGGGTATGGGGGTGGTTTCACCCAATGGTATAGGCATACCTGCTTTTCTGCATGCTATACAAAATGGCATATCAGGCATAAAGTTTATGCCGCATTACCATGAGCTTAAATTCAGCTGCCAGGTGGCAGGCATGCCCGATTTTAAATGGGACAGCCTTACCAATTATGTATCCGAAGTTACTTTACACGGCTTAAAAGGCACTAATATAGCCTACGGACTGATGGCTGCACTTGATGCCTGGAAAGATTCAGGCATGGATTATGAAACCGAGGAGCCCCGCTGGGAAACCGGCTGTGTATTTGGCAATAGCATTGCCGATACCGAGGCTATGAAGAACGTAATTAATCGCGTTGATAACAAAGAAGTTAAAAAACTAGGCTCACGTGTGGTTGAGCAAGCCATGAATAGCGGTGTAACATCCTATATATCCGGTCGCTTAGGCTTCGGGAACAAGGTGCTCACCAACTCTGCCGCCTGCGCAACCGGCACTCAGGCTATTTTAATGGGTTATGAATATATTAAACACGGCTATGCCAAACGCATGCTAGTTGGCAGCGCCGAGCATGTAGATACCTATGTTTTCGGAGCTTTTGATTCCATGCGGGTACTATCACGTAAGTTTAATGATCATCCTGAAAAGGCATCAAGGCCCATGAGCGCAACTGCCGGTGGTTTTATACCCGGTTCAGGGGCTGGCGCTTTGGTTTTGGAGGATCTGGATTTCGCGTTGGCACGTGGTGCTAAAATTTATGCTGAGGTTTTGGGTGGATCGACCAACTCAGGCGGGCAGCGTTTAGGGGGTACGATGACGGCTGCAAGCCCGGCAGGTGTATTAAGATGTATCAATGAATCATTGGTGAGCTCAAACATCCACCCAAATCAAATCGATTTAATCAGCGGGCATTTAACCGCTACCAACGCCGACAGGCAGGAAATACAATATTGGTGCGATGCGCTGGACAGACGGGGAGATAATTTCCCAATTACCAATTCCCTCAAGTCAATGATCGGCCATAGCCTTAGCGCAGCCGGATCAATTGAAACTGTGGCATCTATATTGCAGATAGTACACGGCTTTGTTCATCCAAACATAAATCTGGATGACCCAAACCCCGAAATAACAAAATTGGTAAGCGTTGATAGTTTGCCTGTTAAAATGATAAAAAAAGAAGTTAATATTGTAGCGAAAGCGAATTTTGGCTTTGGGGATGTGAATTCCTGTTTAATACTTTCAAAATTTAACTAAATAATGACCAGACAAGAGATTTTAAATGAACTGAAAAAGGTGATATCACCTTACACTACGAACAAAGAGATGCTGGCCCAAATCAATGAAGACACTGACCTGTTAAAAGACCTCAAGATAAACTCAGCCAACCTGGTTGATATTATTATAGATGCCGAAGCTAAATACGATATTGAGATTGATTATGATGAAGCCGATAAAATGATGAACGTTGGCTCATGCATCGATGTGATAAGCGAAAAAATAGGCCAAAAACAATAATGCTGAGTACGGGTAACGATATCGTATCATTAAATGCTATAAATGTTACCCGCACAAAACAACCAAACTTTTATTCAAAAATACTTACCCCTACCGAAACCGCGCTTCACCAAGAGCCATATTTCGCAACTATCCCATTTGAATTTTTTGTTTGGCTATTATGGTCAATAAAAGAATCGGTATTTAAATATCTGCAAAGAATTAACCCTGAAATCATTTTCACTCCGGTTAAATTCGAGGTAACGCAGTTACAAATACCTGCCAGTTTCAAAATACAAGCTTTTAATATTAAAGAGTTAACAGGTATTGGCTTTGATAACATCGAAACCATCAAATCCATCATCCCATTTGGGGATTATGTATTATACTCAAACTCTTTAATCTACAATGAATTTATCTCTACAGTAGTTAACGGCGCTGAGGATTTCAGCCATACACATTGGGGAGTAAAGCAGATTGATAGCAGCGAGGTAGCCATCCAATCGGCTGAAGTAAGGGCTTTTTTGATAGCTAATTTAAAAGATAATAGCAATATCAGCATAGGGAAAAACCTGCCTGGCATCCCTATTATATTAAAAGATAATATAAGGCTACCTATACCTGTTTCGTTATCACATCACCAAGAATTTGTAGCTTACTCTTTTCAACTCCCTGTTTAGTTAAACCTATGTCATTGCGAGGAACGAAGCAATCGCGAACTGTGCAGGACGGCTTTTCTACGTGCGATTGCTTCGTTCCTCGCAATGACATGATGTAGAGTGAACCTTGTTAATTCAGCTTGTGGTCGATAGTTTTATTTTTAAACAGTTTCTTAACATGGCGTGAGTATTATTATCAATTTGTACTTACTTTTACTCTACAAACCCTCATATAATAAACGTTAGTAATTGATGCATACATTTGTAATACCCGTTTACAAACAATCCCCTTACCTGGAACAATGCATCCAAAGCTTGCTTAATCAAACGGTTAAAAGCACCATTATACTAACCACCTCTACCCCTACTGATTTTTCAAAACAGGTAGCCGAAAAATATGGTTTCCCTTATTTTGTGAACGATAACGGCGGTATAGCTAACGACTGGAATTTTGCCTTATCAAAAGCATCAACCAAATGGGCAACTATCGCCCATCAGGATGATATTTACGAGCCTGATTTTACTAATGAATTGCTCAAATCAGCAAATAGTGATACCCTCATCGCCTTTACCGATTATGAAGACTTGGTTGATGGAAAAACTAGAAAATCAAACCTAAACAGCTTTGTTAAAAGAGCATTCTTGTTTCCGTTCATTTTCAAAAAAAACATATGCAGTACCTCACTAAAAAAATCAATTTTAATATTTGGCGATCCGATATGCTGTCCTTCAGTATCGTTTAACCTGGATGCATTGGGTAATTTCAGATTCTCACCGGAGTTTACTGTTGCCCTGGATTGGTTTGCCTGGTATCAGCTGGCCAAAAAGCATGGCTCATTTTGTTTCATCAACCAAAAGCTAATGAAACACCGTATACATGCCGAATCGGAAACTACACTTAAATTATCCGAAGGAAAACGCAGGCAGGAGGAATTACAAATGTTTAAATTGATATGGGGCGATAAAATTGCCCGCGTATTTTCGTGGATATACACATTAGGCTATGCCAATAATAAACTAAAAGCCGACCTGTGAAATATAAATTAACCAAACCCGATAAAACATCATCAAATATGATAGCCTTAACTTTTGCGCTGGTAATTATTTATTGCCTGGCCACTGCTTTTTCCATTGTTCTTTTGGGGCAACGGAGTTTAATATCCGGTAACCTGTTTCAGTTTAAAAATATCATTTCGCTGGTATTTAACTGGCGGTTTATTCTATCTATGAGTTTGGCTATACTATCAAGAATCTCGTTTATTTTGATCAACAGTACGCTGCTTAAGATCCCTTATTTGTCGGATATTGCTACTACGCTATCGGTCATCATTACCCTAACCTCTATTATATTCATTTTAATAGCGAATCACTACTTTTTAAAGGAGAGCTTAAACATTAAACAGGCAATAGGCGCCTTTATAGTTTTGATGGGTATATTTATTATGCTGAATAAGTAAGCCTCCTCTAAATCTCCCCCGGCAGGGGAGACTTTTCATCATTAGTTTTAATAAAAAAATTCAAAGCCCTCCCTTCCGGGGAGGGTTGGGTGGGGCAGCTTTATTCGGGTTTTATTTCTTCCTTCAGTTTCTCTATTTCAATTTTCATCAGCGCCATTTCCTGGGCAAGAAGTTTATTTTGTTTTTGCAGTTTTGATGCTACAACGCTTAAATGCAACAGGTAAACCAAAGCGATAAATATAGATATGGTAAAAACCAGGTTAGCTGGCAAATAAACACCGAAAAGGTTCGACACCAATAACAACCCCTTCTCCCAAAAAGAAAAAGTAACCAATATACCGGTAAATAATAACCAGATGATGGAATATTCTTCACGCAGTCGCCCTTTAACAACCATGCGAAATACCAGGAACAAAAATGCCACACTGGCAATTATGGTAATGATTTGAATTCGTAACATAATATTATGGCTTACGGATAAACGAAAAAAACATAGCTAAAGTAACTTTCACGCAATAGTAAAAAGAGGTAAAGCTTCTGATGGATGATTGCCCACCGTTTCTATGCACCATCACAACCGGCGTTTCCTTTATAGCTAAACCCGCTTTAGAAAAGAACACTAGTGATTCCGGCTCAGGATAATCATCCGGGTAATAACGTGCACCTAATTGTATAGCTTTTTTATCAAATAGCCTAAAACCCGAGGTACTATCGTAAATACTTTTGCCGGTAAAAAATTTATTTAACCAATGGAAATAGGTAATACCTAAACGGCGTAAAAATGATGACTGAAACCCTTCCTTTACAATAAAACGTGAACCAATTATTAAACTGGCTCCTGTTTCTTCATAGCAGGCTATCATCTTTTGTAATTCCGCAGGTGGATGCTGCCCGTCGCCATCCATTTGTACTGCCAGATCGTAATTATTTAGCAACGCATACTTAAGTCCACTTTGTACCGCACCGCCAATCCCTAAATTAACAGGGAGATCAATTAATATAACATCCAGCTTTTTAGCAACTTGTTTGGTATCATCAGTTGAGCAGTCGTTCACTACGCACACACTCACATTATATTTTTCGGGAAGCTTTAAGTTCCCCAGGTCTGATATTAACCGGGGTAATGATGCTTGTTCATTAAAACATGGGATAATAATGAGAATATTCATCATTAATATTATGGCAATTAAATTGTTTAAGGTTGAGTAATTACTAATCAGATTACACACCTAAACTAACAATTAAATGGCTAATTGCAGCTATCTATCTTTATTTTTCGCACACGTTAATTGATAAATAAATTAATTTGTACTATTACACAAATGCTTTTTAATAAAATCCGGCCTCTTTTTGATGTCTGTTTTAATTATATGGAGAAAAAAGAGATTTGTACATTCAATTTTGTAGCTTTATATAATTCGACTGTTTTATTAACCTCATTAATTGTATATCGTTGACTGATAATTCAAAAGCTACAATGGGATCTGAAAAAATTAAAGCTCTTTTCATTGATCACCTTAATCGTTTGTACTGTGCAAAGTCGCACCTGGCTGAGCGTTTGCCTGAAATTTTTGATGAAGCGGCCTTTGCCGATTTAAAGCACGCAATTAAAGAAACTATCCTCCATACCGAGAAACAGCTATCGCGAATTGATCGGATTTTCGCGTTTATGAATATCCAGTATTCATTCGAAAAATGCCAGCCATTAATAACCTTTTTAGAAAATGCCTTTGAAGCCCTTCAACTTCATGCTACGGAACAGGAATTTCGTGATTTAATGATTGTAACCTACCTATATCATTTAGATTCTGTTGAACTTGCGTCATCCAAAATATTGCAAATTGTAGCTCATAGTTTACATGACCAGCAAATTAAATTGCTGATAAATGAGAATTATTCGGAAGCTAAAGCCGAAAATGCATTGCTACTCCTGCTATTAAAGAAAACAGCCCGCTAAAGGTGTATTGCCCCCTTTTGGCACGTGTTAGTACGTGTAAATCCTATTCATTCTATCCATTATTCGTTTTTACACCTTTTAGGAATCTTTTATTAGCTTACATTACGTATAGCTAGTATATTTAACTAAGTAAATTTTTAGTTTGGCGAAATTTCAATTTTCACTAAAGTAAATTTTGAAATATTATTTGGCTCCGATACCTTAGATTACACCTTATGACAACACACTTATCACATCATAATTTTGATTTGCTCAAAAGCAAAGTTCAATTTTTGTCGGGGTTAGAAAATGTAACCCCTGCTGATTGTAAAATCATTTCGTGCCTGATTTTAAAAAAAACCAAGTATAATATTAGCGAAACTACTATAAAACGCATTTATGGCTTTGCTGAAAGCCGTTTTAATCCATCCCAATTTACATTGGAAGCACTTTGTATATATTGTAATTATAATGGCTGGGACGATTTTTGCAATCAGCACGTTTATAATATGGCTTCAGCAAGCGAAGAAGAAGCTAACTGGCTGGCTTTACAACGTAATGCCAGTAAAACAACAAAGTTCACTATCGAGGCTATAAAAACCCGGTCGGGAGTACCTTATAATAAAACCATAAAAAGGCAATTTATTCATGATTATATCAAAGCGCTGCGCGAATCGGACAATACAGGTATCGTTATTGCCGCGCCGTCAGGCTACGGCAAAAGCATTGGCTTGTGTCATTGGGTAGAAGAACAGGTTGAGCTTAATGAATCAAAAGCTAATAACGACATAATTTTATTTTTCAGCACATCTGCAATGGTCAATGTCATTCACTCAGGCCGGGATATTAACGATTGGTTGTTAGGATTGCTGGGCTATACGACTGATGACGACATTAAAGCATTATGGGATGATAAACAACGCAAAGGCAGTAAATTTTACCTTGTGATTGATGGTTTTGATTCATATACATTTAAACCCGAAATCTATGCGATGTTAATGAGGCAGATAATTGATCTGATAGCGCTGAACCAGCATACCCCCTGGATGAAAATTATTTTAAGCATGAGGAGAAGCACATGGTTAAATTATAAACACGAGTTTAATGTTGTAGACGACAATATGTTGCTGAACAACTTTTTTGCAGATGAACCTGGCATTAACGTGCCATTATTATCAGCAGCTGATGTTAAAACCCTATGTATTAATTTAAATCAGCATTTAACCAAGTCCAATTACACCCATATAGTTTCCAATTTTAATCATCCATTATTTTTTCAACTTTATTATAAAAAATATAAGGAAAACTTTACGCTTAGCAACATTAACAACGGTACTATGTATGAGCTTATATACTCCTACTTTCTTAGTAAAGTAAGCATAGGGAGTTTAGCTGTGGATAAGCTTTTAATTATACGCGAGATCGCCTCACATATAAATATTGATAACATCAATAAAGGAGCTGATAAATTTGAGCTGTATAATTTCATAAAAAAGCACAACTCGGGATATCAGGAGCTGCTTTCTAATGGGTTAATAACTGAGATAAATAATACCGCCGACTCAAATGATTATCACGTAACTATAAATTTCACTAACCAGCAGTTTAGCAGCTTAAGCGTCGCGCTGTGCCTTTTAAATGATCACAATAATATTTTTGACGCATCACTTATAGAAGAAATTAACCTACGCTTTAGCCAAAGCAAACACAAACTCACCATTTTAAAATGGTGCATACTACATGCCATAAAAACCGGTCAACAAAACAACCTGCTAAACTTAACAGCATGTAATTTTTCGCCGGCAGATAAGTTTGAACTGGCCAGCTACCTTGGCGATGCATTTTCAAAAGAATCATTATTACATGATGATGATATCCTTCTTCAGTATTTTAAAACCGATGCAAACGACGAACTATTTGATTACTTTTTCGCACCTGAATTATTAAATAAAGACTATCAGAACACCTTAAAAAATTTATTAAGATTTGACATTCCCAATAATAAAAAGATACTTATTTATACAGCGCTCGGTATAATATCCGCCGCCAGCCTTGATATTGATGAGCTATACATATACATGGTAAAACTCAAAAGTTTTTCTACTATCGATATCTTATATTTTAATATAAATCCATCAGAGTGTATTGATACCATTTATCATTACTTAAAGTATGGGATAATTAAAAAAGAAGCGCTTACAACGTTAACACACTTATGCTTTTCGCCGCCGGCTGGCACCCAGGAGTTGAAGAATTGTGCAAAAAACGATATGCTATATCTTTTAGGTATGTATACTATGTCGATAGCTAATAATCCTAAAAAAACACTCCGGTTTATAAACATAATTAAGAATACTTATAAAAATGATGATTTGAGTGGCCAAAATACAGCCTATGATTTTTTTGTAAAAATGATAATGACTGATGCCTATTTTCGCATGGGAGACCATCACATGGTAACAGCTTTGTACTATACAGTTTTAAATTCTAATCAAAAGCAAGGTAACAGCCTGTCTCCTTTTATGGAATCGCTTTTTTACAGCGTTAATGTTAAATATCTTTTAATAACAGATAGCCCTATTGTAAAGGAAATAGAACTGTTCAAAGCAAGTACTGAAATATCGGGAAGCAAATTGGCCTGGTTGGTGGCTTTAGCGGCAGTATTGAAAAAGGAAGAATCAGCCAACACGAATAACAGGCTTTATATTCAAGCCTATAATGATTATAAAAAGGTAGCTTATCAATGCGGGGTAAATAGTGGCTTTTATAACATTCATTACCAATTAACAAAATAGAGGATTAGGTAAGGCTGGTTATATCCATTTTTATGCCTGCGTTTGATATAAGTTTTCTGATGTGGTTAGCCGCGAGTTGCAATTTAGTATACTCCCAATAAGGCCTGATTGGTGCTGAAGAACCATATTTTTCTAACAAATTATCCAATACAAAACCATGTGTTTCATTTTGTTGGATAACAGCCCGCATATATTCCTGCTGGTGTAATTTATCGCCTAATATCGACAGGAAATGAACCTGGACATCTATTTTTTCGGTAATATCCATGCGTGGTATTTCTACAATCTTCATCCGCCTGTAGGCTATAAGTTCAAGCCTTACGGCAAGGTCACCTTCAATATCTAAAGGATAACGCAGGCTAAATTTGTTCAATATCAATATCATTGGGCTATAATCAGCCAGGTGAAGAACAGAGAATAGTTCTTTACGCTTTAAATCATAGTAATACTGTTCAAGGCAATAACTGCATGGAGCCGTAATGGCCCTAAGTAACCAATATAGATTGAAACGTTCATTAACTGTCATAGGCCTTTAAGTCTGCGTAGATAATTGTTGGTGGCTTACAATCAGCAAAACTGTAATAGCCACCCGCAACATCTATTAAACATAAATTTTCCATCTATCACACAATTATGAATTCTCTAGCATAAGCGATATCTGCCCGGCATCTAAAGCAAGAGCGCCTTTATTTTCAGGCCTTAATGCTATTGCTTCAAAATGAGCCGCATATGCATTCACTATATTTTCGCAACTATATACATTGCGTATTTTAATAATATTAGCTGCCAGCATACCATCATAAACGCCAGCTTTTTTATCAACTTGTTGCAGATTGTTAGCCACATCATCAACGCTTGAAAAATATAGCGCATTATCGCCCACTACCGCGCGGTTAAACTGGTTATCATTGGCACATATAACACTTTGCGACGCCATAGCCTCCAGTAATGAGGGGTTAGTCCCCCCTACTGTATGCCCATGAAAATATAAATTGGAATAATACCTGAGGTTATTAAGTTTATCCATATCATATATCCCCCCGCAAAACCTTATATTTTCATATCCTGAAAATTTAGCCTGCAAATATTCAGCGAATTTGTTTTTAAGGCCGCCCACCACCAAAAATGGCCTTGTTAGCCCGGCCTTGGCTACACCGTCCAATATCATCTCAATACTATTTTCCGGCTCCATGCGGGCTATAAGCATGTCGTAACCATATTGCTCCAGGCCATATTCGGCAAGCGTTTCGGGGTTACTATTTTCAAATATCTCGGCTCCATAAGGTATGTACTCAGTATGCCTGCCATATTTTCCTTCCAGGTATTTTTGTATCGCTGTAGAATCAGCAATCAAATGGTCGCTAAATCTTACCGCCAGGCTTTCGGCCATCATCAAAAACTTCTGCACTTTTTTTGAATATTTACTGCGTTTCCACTCCATTCCGTCCATATTGGTGGTAACCACAGTATTGTGTGGCAAAAGCCACCCCCATATTGAGCTGCTGGTATACCCCAATTGCAGCACAATGTCGAATTTCTTTTTCCGTAGGTCGCGGATGCAGTTCAGGTCGTAAAAAAACTGGCCTATGGTGCCCATCTTGTATTCAGGATCATAGCAGTGGCATATGTTTACACCATTCCACTCATTTCGCTGGTAAGGATGGTTGTGTGAGTTATATACCGTAACCTCATACCCTTTTTTTGCCAGGCCAGTGGCAAGGTACTCGGCACATTGTTCAAAGCCACCGTAATGGTTGGGGATACCTCTGGTACCGATGATGGAGATGCGCATATTATTTTTATTTATTTTTAATAAAATAGATATTATAACATACTTATAATAATATACAACCGGCCACAGGTATTATATTAAGTATGACTAATATTACGCATAATTAAAGGCAAAAAGGCATTAATTGGGGATATGAACAAAGTGTACGACAACAAAACAGTGAACAAAATAAACAATCAGAATATTCCTGATTTGTGTAAAAATAATATTATCATTATTGTAATATTAAGGCCCTGTTTATGAAAAAAGTACTAAAATTGCTGCTACGGCTTAATTTTAAAACCATTTATTTCAACCTTAAATACTTCCCGTTTAAGGTTGCAATAAAGTTACCGGTACTTATAGGCAGGAAGGTTTTTTTATCCAGAATGAACGGCAGGGTTATTATTAACGGACCAATAAGCACCGGGTTAATACAAATAGGTTATGGAAAAGTATGCATTACTGATTTTAAACGCTCGCGGGCAATTTTAGAAATAGATGGCGATCTGATTTTTAACGGGCGTGCATTTATTATGCAGGGCTGTAAGATAAATGTAATGGAAAACGCCCAACTTATTATTGGCGATGATTTTAATATGAGCGTAGAGTGTGTGATCATCGCCCAAAAGAAAATACAGATTGGTAACAGTAGCGGCATTTCATGGGAGAGTTTGGTTATGGATACCGACTTCCATCATATTTATGATGAAGATGGTGTTGAGTTTAATCAGCCTAAAGAAATAATAATTGGCGATAAGGTTTGGGTGGGATGTAAATGCACTTTATTAAAAGGCGCCGAAATACCATCAGGAAGTATTGTTGCAGCAAACTCAATGGTTACTAAAAAACTAAGCGGCGAAAAAAGTATTTTTGGCGGCAACCCAATCAGGACGCTCAAGAGCAATATCACCTGGAAATACTAATATTTTATATTATTGGGAGAATAGAATCGCCCAAATCATAATTTAATTCCTGATTGCGTTTGGCGACAGGTTTGGCGGGGATGCCTGCTACTACGGTATAGGGTTCTACATCGCGGCTAACTACTGCGCCCGCGGCTACCACTGCACCCTTACCAATGGTTACACCGGGTAAAATTATGGCTCTTGAACATAGCCACACATAATCTTCAATAATTACCGGTTTACCGATTTGGGCAAAATCGGTGGAGTTATAATCATGATGCAATGTCCATATCATCACTTCGTTGCTTAGGTTAACGTTGCTGCCTATGGTTAAGCCCATCCGGGCATCCAGCAAAGCACCGTGCCCAATAATAGTACTGTTGCCTATATTTAGTTTCCACGGGGCGCGGACTTCAAATCCTCGGTACAAACCTACCTTTTTACCTATTTTGGCTTTTAGTAACCGCATTAAAAAAATCCTGAGTGAATGAAAGGGCAGCCAGCTGATTATGCCGCAGCCAATATAAATACAGGCTCCTTTAAATTTAGTTAAACTGCTGCTCATAAGCCGGTGGTTCCATATTTTAAATTGATAACTTTATCATACGCGGCTCCCCTCTTTTTAATAACCCGCCCCGGTATGCCTGCAACAACCGAATTTGGCGCGACAGATTTGGTTACCACGCAACCGGCGGCAATAACGCTACCCGCACCAATGTTAACCCCGGCCAATATAGTTGCACCACCGCCTATCCAGCAATTGTTACCTATCACAACAGTGCTGCGGCATACATCCTGATTTTTAATAATGACGTCAATATCCGCAAACAAATGATTTTCTGAAAACACCTTAACCCCCGGCCCAATTAGCACGTTATCTCCTATCTCAATCCCTCCCTGCCCGGCCAGATAGACCCCGGCATTTATCCCGGTATTATTGCCAATGGTTATACCTACACCCTTGTTGGCTATAACTCCTGTACCTATTAAATTACATCCCCGCGCCAATGAAACATTGTTGCCCAACGTAATACCATTGTTTGATAATGCGTTGATATGCACATTATCATCCAGTATTAAATTTGATCCTGCTTTAAGTAGATAAGCATGCCTTATGCTAACATTACGGCCAACAAAAACCAGCCCTTTTGATGCCTTAAAAAATAACCTTTTGTAATTTCCACGCATTAATTGCCCAAACCTTGCCCATAGTATTAAAGCCAGGTCACGGTTTGAATATTCACTTTGCCACTTATAATCAGGGTTGCCCTTAAGCTTCCGTATAACTTTTTCTATCAGCATAAGCGTTGGTAATTAATGTTAATATTTCATCGGCAGATTTTTTCCACGTAAACCCGGCGGCATGATCAATTCCCTGTATCATTTTTTCGTGATACAGGTGTTCATTACATAATAAGTTATCAATCTCTTTAGCTATAGCTTTAGCGCTATCGGGGCTGGCATATATGGCCGCGTTACCGCATATTTCAGGTATTGATGTTCGGTTAGATACTATTACCGGCACACCGCAGCACATGGCCTCAAGCGGGGGCAAGCCAAAACCTTCGGCGTATGAAGGAAAGCAAAAAACCATAGCGGCCGCGTATATTAAATACAAATCTTCCTCGGGCACATGCCCTGTAAAAATTATCCTATCGGCTAAATTAAGCTGGTCAATTAGCTCGTTTAATTTATTTTTTTGAGTTGAAAACCCGCCTCCGACTATTAACAGTTTCAGATCCGTATCCTGCAATAATGCAAACGATTTAATGAGTGTGGTTAGGTTTTTACGAGCGTTTACCCTACCTACATATAGTACATACCGCTCAGGCAGGGCATAGCTGTTTATCACCTTCCTGATAGCATCACATGGTTGCGAAACTAATGGTTTAAAGCCCGGATTAATGCCATGATAAACCACTGTAATATTCTCCGGCGCTGAAAAATGATGTTTTATCATCCGTTCTTTTTCGGTGTTCGATATGGTAATTACCCGGTCGGCATTCCGGGCGAGGATTTTCATTTGCCCAAAATGCAGTCGCTCAAAAAAAGAATAATACTGGGGATAATCTAAAAACAGCGCATCGTGTATGTATACCACTTTAAAAACATTGCGCGACCATAAAACATTAAAGTTTTGAAGCATCAAAATATCAAGTGAATACCTGCGGGCAATAACAGGCAACAGCAATGCATTGGTGATGAGGTTTGGCAGCTTAACCAGGAAGATGATTTTTGTACCGGCAGGAAAATGTGCCAAAGCACGCTGCTCATCCTTCCGGTTCATTAACAGGTATATATCAAAGCTATTATCGTTATTACGGATGATCTCATCAACCAGGTTTTTTACTACCATGTGGCCGCTTGGCGGCCCTTCAAAAAACCACTTGGCATCAATACCCAATCGCAACTTTTTCTCCCTGTTATTATGCATCTTCCCAAATAATTAAGGGTGAAAAAATGACTTTTGAAGCGGCTTTATCTTTATAAACTTCAATAGCCGCATCGTAACAACTATTCAATAGATTCAAACGTTTACTCCATTCATGTTTCGTGGCACACTTTAAGGTTTCAAGTGCCATATCGGCCAAAACTTCGGAATTAGCCAGTAAATATTCCACATGTTCGGCTATATTTCTTGCCATGCGATGATGACTTTCTACCTTAATTTTTATAGCGCATTTTTCACAAAGCACGTCGCCCATTCCGCAATGATCAAGCGTTAGCGTAGGTACACCGGCGCTCATGGCTTCAAAAATTACCGCCGGGTTATCCTCGGCTATACTGGTGATGAAATGCAAATGCGATGAACGCATAATTTGGATAGCTTTAGTCCGGGATAAATGGCCATACCAAATAACGGCACCTGACAAATTCAATTCTTTAGCTTTTTGCTTTAACTGATCGGTAAGAGGCCCGTTACCTAATATGTGCAATATCCAATTACGTTGTTTAACAAGGGCTAAAGCATTAAGGCATAACTGCAGGTTCTTCCGCTCAATATGTGTACCTGACCAAACCAATTTAACCGTGTGCTGAACATTGTTGAATTTTGCTTCATCCAAATCAATATCGCCTATAATGCCCTGTTCCGGCATTAGGTAACTTTGTCTGCCAAATTTATCTTGTATAGTATGCTTGCCGTTTGTAGTGGCAGATAG
The DNA here is from genome assembly GCA_026224775.1 of Bacteroidota bacterium. Lineage (GTDB taxonomy): Bacteria > Bacteroidota > Bacteroidia > Sphingobacteriales > Sphingobacteriaceae > Mucilaginibacter. The sequence goes on along the minus strand of JAMFRP010000026.1, from coordinate 61,587 downwards.
TAAAACATCGGCCCGTTGAAATGCCCTTGCTATTCGTGGCGAGTAGTTGAGTTGTATTTTATTGATGATGTTTTTAATACGGAATTTGATCCGGGTTGAAAATGGTTTCCCTTTTAGAAGCACTGGGCTAATGATGTTCATCCCACCAATAGGCCCCCAAATTAATGGCTTATCCAATTCTCCTAAAAATCCAGGTTCGCGAAAACCTATTGGGCCAAGCTGATGGACAATATCAATATCAACAGTTTCCAACAAAACCCGGGCGGTATTTAATACTTCTTTTTGCCACAGATAATAAGCGAAGTAAAAGAACCAGCCTAACCCTATTTTATTGAGCAAATTGATGATTTTTGCTAATAATGGCGCTTTAACCTCAATAAATGTGACTGATGGTAAAGGATTAGTTTCGATATAACTTTTAAGTGTTTGTGTATCGCCCATATGATCGTCGGACATGCCATACAATACCCATAGCTCATGCTCCTTGGCCAGGTTGATCACCGTATTCCAGGCAGCCCCATATTCAGATCCTCTGGTTGGTGATATGGCATAAGCAGATATGAGTATCTTTTTTTTCATAGGTTGATATCTTGTGTGTGTACAAAAGGGTTTTGGTAAAAGAAACGCCAACGCAACCTGTTGAGGTAATTAAACGATGCAGAGATCAGGTATAATAAATGATGCAGGTGCCGGCGCATTACTATCAGTTCCTCCTGATGCATTTGTACCACATTGCTGCTTGTGCCACCGGTACGCATAAAGGCGATCATCTCTTTTATGTACTTAATTTTAAATCCGCGGCTTTTTATCCGCAGGAACATATCAAAATCAACAGCTATTTTTAATGAGGTATCATACAAACCAATGCGTTCGTATACTTCCTTTCGTACAAAACAGGTAGGATGCATAATGTACATGCCCAGGTTAAGCCACCTTACCTTGCTTTTTTTGCAAAGGGCGAATCCATTTTCGCCAATCAAGGTTAAATTGCCACAACATATCTCATCATTGGCCGAAACGTTTAGCATTACCCGTTCAATGGCATTGTAAGTGTACCAGTCGTCGGCATTTATCATTCCTATCCAATCGCCGGTAGCCAGGGCTATACCCTTATTAAAGGCATCGGCAATGCCCTTATCAGGCCCGGTAATAACCTTGCTAATGCTATTCTTGTATTGTTCAATAATTTGAAGGGTGCCATCCGTTGAGCCACCATCAATAATAATATATTCAATATTTGGATAGGTTTGTTCAATAACACTTTGTATGGTATTTTCAATAGTATCAACCGCGTTGTACACTATCGTAATAACCGATACTTTCGACAAGGTATGTTTAGCGTTCATAATTATGATTTAATATTGCCGACAAATAATTGATGTAATAAAAACTATAACCAAGTGTTACCATTAGTACAGCCATTTCAACATTAAAAAAAGAGGTTACTATGTAATTGGTAATTAACAGGCTTATTATGCAACCTATATTTAATGCTGCCAGTAGCCTGATGATGGGCCGGCCTGCCATATCAGTATATTTTCGCCAGTTGGTTACTACAAGGCCAAAAAATATCAATAAATAAGTAAGTACGCCCGTTATACCTGTTTTTACCAGCAGGTACATCCAGCCATTATGTAAAACAGGTATGTATCTAAAATCGGCATCTTCACCAAGGCGTACAAATATTTTCAGATCAACCAATTTGCCCAACCCTCCGAATAGCATTTCGGATTCGGAACCTTCGGCATAGCCGTTAAGGGCCATAAACGTTTCATAGCCACGGTAGCGCAGATTAATATCCTGTTCAGAATTATAATTACCGATGGTGATCTCGCCAAACGAGCCAATGATCTTATCGGTAAATGATGAAGATGAGTTGCTTTTAAACAGATCGGCAGGCAGTATCACATACAGCATAGCTACAGCTGCAACAACAGGTATGATCCATGCTTTTTTAATCCTATCCGCTACCAGCAACAATAAAAAACATATAGCAATAATAATGTAACTGCGCGAAGCAAACATATAAATACCCAAAGCATTAATAGCAACAAATGCATTAAACCAAAACGTACCAAATAACCTTATATTGAACTTACGGGTAAGCAGCAGGCAGGCCAGGGCCACAGGCGGGCCAGGTGTACCAACTATGCCCATTGCATAATGCGCGGCATACGGATCAAACAATGCGCCGAAACCCATATAGCTAACCGAAATGGTAGTTACCATAATTGAGGTAACTACCCCTGCATAAACAAGCGCTTTGAGAAACTGGCCTATTTCCATATGGCATGCCAGTAAAATACCTGATAAAATAATAAACACAGGCATGGTAAAGTAATACAGGTCTTTCAGGATCAGGTAACTATCATTGCTTAAACCTATAATCAATCCTAAGAGTACAGGAATCATCAATACAGCAAAAAGGCGTATTACTTTAATGGCCGCAAAATGATTTTTAACCGGCATAAATATGATGACAGCCGCGAGCGCAAGCACAATAGCCTGTATATGGAAGTAAGAAGCTACAACCATTGCCAATAATATTATTGTATACAGCTGCTTATTCATTTACCACGCTTAGTTTTATGCTATAAGTGTCCTTTACATATTTTGCCGGGTTACCTGCCCATATCTGCTCATCGGGGATGCTTTGAAACACCACCGACCCTGCGCCTACTACAGAATTTTTACCAATAGTTACTCCTTTTAAAATAGTTGTATGACCGCCGATAAATGCACCATCACAAATAGTTACCGGCTTGCTTTTTACACCCTCGATACTTTCAGGATACTGGTTGCGGATACTGGCATCAAGCGAATGAAAGTCGGTATCATAGATCACCGTATTGATGCCAATTTTTACATTATCGCCTATACTAATGCTATCATGGCAAATAATAGCTATCGAGGTCATTCCTACATTATCACCTATGGTAATGCGTGCGCCTTTTGCAGCAACAAAATAGCACTGCTGTTGTCTGCCACCCATAGCATGGTATTTACCACTGTTAAACCTGAATTTTTTTCCGATAATGAAACTTCCCTGTGGATTAATATCCAGGATTGGCACACCATAACTTATAAAATCACGATGGTATTTTACGTCATTCAGGAAAAATTTAAAACAGGTGATCAACCACGAGTACACCCGTGCTGTGTGGTAATAAATAACCCTTAATCCTCTGTAAAATTTCCTTACCAGCTTCATTATTTATATGTTATTTAACTCAATAAATATTCAGGCGTTAAAAATTCCGGTGGCTGTTTTGTTAATTATTTTTTTGGTTTGGATAGAGAAAACTATCCCCATTATTATAAAAAATACCGTGTTGGACCAGGTGATTCCTGCTAATCCTATTCGTCTACCTAAAAAAATACACAGTGGGATATTCAATACCATCGCGAATATTCCCAGGTATAACTGTAGCCTTATTTTACCCGTGCCATTAATTAACTGTACGTGTATGGCCTGCCAAATAAAGGCCACACAATACACACACATGGCAATAGAAAGATTTAAAGGCACAATAACTGTTTTACCCACCCATAAATGGTATAACCAGGGCGAAAGCAACAGTAAAAGCACGGCGCAAAGGCTAAGTGCAAACCACATTTTATTGGCATTGGCGATGGCGCTTTTAATCCAATCGAAATCGCCTTTAGTATATGCTTCGGTAAATGCGCTCCAGAATGGGGTTATCACAATTACAAAAAACATCAGTATCACCGAAAAAAGCTTGTAGGCAATATTAAACGTGGTAACTTCTTTAGGGCCGAATAGCCTTGTAATTACAATGTTATCACTCTCATACATTACCAATGCCGCAATTTGAATGATAAAGAAAGTGCTACCCGTAGCCAGAAGCTGTTTTGCACTGCTTAGTTTAATCAGTTTAAAAGCAGGCGCTATCGGTTTGTAGTTGTGGTTATAAAACCAGATACTGCCGCAAAGTAAAACCAGCAAGGGTATCCCGGCAAATGCCCAAACCAGTAAATTTAATGACCCGGCAGTGTATTTTGCCAGTATCAGAATAGCTATGAAAGTGAGCAGTTGCCCAATGAAATTTATGACACCCGTTTTGGCAGGTTCCTGATTGGCAGTTAATACAGTATTGATAAGCTGTAATACAAACTGGATACAAAAGAACCCGAATATGAGCAGCACAAGGTTATTAAGATCATAATCCGTTGCAGCTCCTGTATTTAGGATATGGTTCCAGTGGAGGTGAACGTTTACAGGCCAAAACACGACGAACAGCAATACAGAAATCACACACAGCATGGCATAAGCTGAACTTACATAGCTGCGTGCCTGGGTCATATCATCAAGCGCGATAAACTCGGTAAGCTTGTTTTTTAAGCCATTGCCCAGGCCCATATCAAACAGTGCAGCCCATGTTATTAATGAGCTAAGCGTTAGCCAGATACCATACTGAGCTGGGTTTACATAATTAATGGTAAGCGGGATAAGTAAAAACGATATAATAACACTGCCTCCTTTAATAAGCAGCGACATAACAATGTTACGCTTTGCTTTTAACGAGCGCTCGTGACCTTTATTAAAAAACCTGAATATGTATAATTGTACAGCTTGCAGCATAATACATTGGGTTTATCTGACAACGGGTTTCAATCTTTTTAACAACGAGTTCAGTCCGGTGCTTTCTTCTTCCTCGGCCATGGCATAACCGTAGCCCCGGTAGCCATTGCCATAGCCGGTAAGCGCGTTCTTTTCAAGCTGAATATCATTCACAACCAGGTAAAGCTGTTTTACTTTCTTGGTTTTGTAAAGGTCATTCACAATACCTAATTGCGATTTATAGGTATAATTTTGCCTCAGCACAAAGCAGGTAATATCAGCATGCTCTTCTATGATTAGCGCATCTGACACCAGGCCAACCGGCGCGGTATCAATAATTACATAATCAAACTTTACACGCAGATCATCAATCAAAACGCCCAATCTATCATCCATCAATAGTTCGGCAGGGTTTGGCGGGATCGGGCCGGATGAGATCAGGTAAAAATTCTCATTAATGGTAGATTGCTTAACCAGCAATTCTGTATCAATCCTATCGGCAGAGATCATGTAATTGGTAAAGCCGAATTCATTATCCATGCCTATGCTTTTCAATAAACGCGGTTTGCGTAAATCAAGCTCCAGCAAAACAACCTTTTTGCCCGATAACGCGATTGAATTGGCCAGGTTAAGCGATATGAATGATTTACCCTCGCCACTCATGCTCGATGTAAACATGATCACGTTTGATTTACCCTTATCGGTAACGTATTTCAGGTTAGTACGTATGGCTCTTATCTGCTCAGATACTATCGACATGGGGTCGCAATAAGTGAGCAATGCTTTGGTATTGATACTGCGGCTTATTTCGCCCAATAAAGGCACGTTGGTATGTTTGTCAATGTCGCCTTTATTTTGGATTTTAATATTGAGCATTTCTTTAATACTTAAACCTGTTATTGGTATTACAAAACCGGCAAGTAATCCCATCAGCATTATTAATGACTTTTTTGGGGCGAAGGGGCGTTCATCACTTTCGGCATCATCCAATATGCGGCAGCTGGCAATGGTTGCTGTTTGTGAGATAGCTGTTTCTTCTCTTTTTTGCAACAGATACAAATAAAGGTCCTGTTTTAAAGTTTGCTGCCTTGAATAATCAAGATATACACGTTCTTTAGAAGGTGCTTCGGCTATTTTGCCTGTAATTACATTGTTTTGTTTTTTTAACTGCCCTTGTGCAATCTCCAAACTGTTGCGATAATTCATCAGGCTGTTCTTGAGTGCGTCGCGCGCTATTTTTATTTGCTGATCGAGATCTGTAATTATAGTACTGGTTTCTACAAATGATGATTTTAGCTGCTCGCGATGTTGCAACATGGCGTTATATTCATTTATCGCGGTGCCAAATGCCATATCCTTGGTGATAAGCGAACTCGGTATTTGCTGGGGCTTATCGCTGCTGTTAACATATTTATACATGCTGTTTACCACAGCTAACTGCACCTCGTTATCATTCAGCTTATTTTGGTAATCATCCGCACCCTCAACAAGCGCCTTACCTTGTGCGGTAATATCTGATATTTGGTTATTTACCTTGTATTTTTCCAAATCCGTTTCAACATTATTCAGTTGGGAGCCAACCAGATTAAGGCGCCTGTCAATAAATTTCATGGTACTATCGGCAAGCCTAACCTTATTGGCCAGGTTATTTTGCAGATACAGGTCCATTAACTTTTGCAGGATCACTTCACCACGTTGAGGGTCGTGATAGTTTAATTGCAGATCTATCACGGTTGCCTGCTTATCATCCAGCGAAGCATTAAAATCATCATTCAATTCTTTTTCCGCCTCTTTTATGGGGGAAATTTTAACCTCATAATTACCATCAGCAACAAAAGCATTTGTTTTATTTATGGTGAGGCTATCTTTATTGATCAATATTTGTTTACCAAATACAGCGGTAAGGGCAAGGTCGTTGCGGCTATCAACAATGCGATAATTGTTGTTATCAATAATATTTATCTTATAAGTCGACGCTTTTTCGTCATCACTTTTATTATTGATGGCTACCGCGAAAGGCGCATTGCTAAACTCTTCCTTTTTTCTTAAGCCATTGGCATCATAAATGTGCGCGTTAAGGTTAAGTGAGGTAATAACGCTTCTTATTAAGCTGCGCGATTTCAGGATTTTGACCTCATTATCTGCATTACTTTTCACTTCAAAAAGCGAGGCCAGATCAGAGTTTACGCCATTTGTTAATGATTTGCTGGTATTGTCTTTATTGTCCTCAACAATAATTTTACTGGTGATGGCCCATTGGCTGGGTAAATACCCAAGATAAATTAAAGCCCCGCCCAGGCAAATAATAATACTGATTACAAACAGGTACCAGTAACTTAAGTATTTGGCCAGGTAGCTTCTTAACTCGCTTAAGTTTTCTTCCTTTTTATAGGTAAAATCTAATTTCTCAGCAAAAATATCGTGGTTATCCATATAGTCGCCATTGCTAATGTTTATGAAAGTTAAGGCTAAGATGGTGCATTCATACACCTTATGGCTATAATGAACACTTTGAATATAACAACCTTAATGAACAAAATAAACAGCGAAGAAAAGATCGGCGGGTTTGTAGAAGGTGTTTTGAAATGATAAATCTATCGCCATTGTCGGACATCCTTTTTATCAGAATCGCAAATCGAATGTTTATGTGGCTGTTTATCCCGAGATAGCTAAGGAATATTTGAGATAAGATTTCTTTTTGTCATTGCGAGGTACGAAGCAATCGCAAGCTTGTATAGTTCGTCTTGCTTCCGTGCGATTGCTTCGTTCCTCGCAATGACATTTGGTTTAAAATTAAATCTATAATTAAATTATATATCTTTTAACATCTTCCATAAATGGCAATGTTTGTTTATTTTTGTTTTTCAAACATCTGTCATGGTCAAATTATTTATTAGTGGCTTTCCACTGAACAGCACTGAATTAGAAATTGTTCAGTTGGTAGGGCCATACGCAACCGTAAGCACTATTAAGATAGTAAGGGATAAGATAAGTAAGAAGTGCAAAGGATATGCTTTCATTGAAGTTACAGATCAAAAAGAAGCTGAAGCTGCTATAGATGCCCTTAGTGGGACTGCTTTAGGTGATCGTGAGCTTACCCTGAATATAGTTGAAGAAAAACCGGTTAAACCACAAGCGCCAAAGCGTTCATTCGGTTCAAAACCACCATACAATAGTGGTAGCAGCAACTACGATCCTCAAAAAAAGAAACGCCCAAGAAGGACTATTTAACTATTGAGTTTATTGTATTAGGTTGAAATCAGCTGATTCATTTTTCACATCAGCTAGGTTTGATTTGATGATGGTTAAACTGCCGTGAGCTCCGTTCGAAATAAATAAGCCGTGCTTGCCTTTTACGCCGATGCCGTAATTGGAAATACTTACGTTTTGCAGTGTGGCATTAGCTAACACACCAATTTTTCCATCAGCATTTTTAGCAATCACGCTTAAGCCATTTGATAAGCTATTCTGAATATTCAGGTTTTTTATTTCGAGGCCGGTAATGCCGCGTTTATCCAAACAAATCTCTACAGCAGCACGCCAGTCCCATTCATGATCAAAGCCTCCACTTGTTTTTATGTCACAATTTTCAATTATTGTTGTGCCGCTAAAGTTGTTATTGATGCTTTTATCCCTGCTTTCGGTTGGGAAGGTTGTGCTGATCAAAATAGCCGAACCCTGTGAAATATCAGTAAATAAACAGTTTTTTATCGCGTTGCTATCGCCTCCATATATCGCCCCGCCATTTGCAAGGTAAGGTAGCTGACCTGTACAATTCACTATCAAATTATGCCCCGGTGCGAATACTTGTTTCATAAAAATAGTGGGCCATATCGCGAAGCAATCATCACCTGTTCCTCTTGCTGAACAATTTTGTATGGTAGATTGCGCCATCCCCACACAAAAGTTGATACCATCGGCCATCGTATTTCGCATTCGGCAGCCGGTAACTTTAAGATTTTTAGAATTCTCGATCCACATCCCAACTTTAGTATGCTCTATCCAAATGTTTGAAATGGTTGAGTTTTCGCCATATGAACCAACAATGCCGTCGCTACTTTCACGGTCGTTACGGTAAGTTAGTTTTCCAATTATAGCAAAATCTGATATGTGGATATTACCACCACTACCTTTTACCCGAACCCTCCTATTCGGATCATGATACAAGGCTGAATCACCAACCAATTCCGAATACCACATACCTGCACCCTGAATGGTTATGTTTGATGGCAGAACTATATCCCCGGTAATTTTAAATCCTCCAGCCGGGATCCAAACAGTTTTCCCTGTTTCTATCGCTTGGGCTATGCAGCTTTTGAAGGCTACGGTATAGTCGCCGTTAAAATCATTCCCAGTGAAGCTTTTATCAGCGATAGATAATGAGTTAGCGGGCTGTTGTAATGGCGGCGCGATATTTTCCAGATCTACCAAATCAATAATGGTATAATTTGCATCGTCGCCTATTTGGTCATCACGTTTAATACGCACTATATCGCCTTTGGCTATTTTGGTTCCCTTTATTCTTAGCTCATCATAAAAATGGCGTGGTACGCCTGCATTGGGGTTATTAGTAAATGGATATTTCCCGTAAAGCCAGGCATAATGTGATGTGACTTTATAGTGTTTGATAAACTTTCCGTTTATATAGATACCAAATGTGGAATTAGTGCCATCGCCATCCTTACTATCGGGCAAACTGTATCTTATAATTAAACTGTTGGCTTTTGCTTTCGCGGCAAATTCAACATACTGGCCTTTTGAACCAAGCGTTACGCATTGCTGACCCGATGATTCAGTTTCGACTTTGTAAGGATCATATGCAGGCCCCAATACCGTTCCGGTGGTATGCATATGTTCAGCCTTATAGGCCGTCCACGGCATAGTAGCACCATATTTTTGTTGGGCAAAGCCGATAGAGCCAATGGCGAGAAGAACAACAAATATGAATACACGTTTAATATTCATATTTATTGACCATTAATAATTTGTTTGATCCAAATCGGGATAAGCTTTTTACGTTCCTGCATTAATTTATCAAATTCAGCTGCATTAAAATTGCCTGCTTTTAATTGCTGCGGACGGGTTAAAAACGGGAAAACGATCATACCTGATATATTCCATAACAAATTAACAGGATGAAAATTGATTGTACCATCAGCCTGTAAGGCATAAAGCTGTTTAGCAAAGTATGAATCGGCTAATGTTCTTATTTTACTGATCATTGGCAACGTGGTGTTACCTGCCATCACCTCATTCACCATAAAAAATGGAAAATCGGGATTTTCCAGTACCTGGTCGATGTAATAGCCAACACAAATTTCTACCTTCTCAAAAACAGTGGTATCCTCATTATTAAAAACAGGTTCTATCTTATCAAATAACTTTCCTATGGTTTCATCCATAATATAGGCGAACAATTTTTCTTTACTACGGAAGTAATAATTTATCGACGCCACATTAATATCCGCTTCGGTAGCAATATCTCGTATGGTAGTAGCCAAAAAACCTTTATTTGTAAATATCCTCCTGGCCGCGTCCAATATTTTTTCCTCTGTTGATGCTTCGGTTATTAGTGTCATTATCATTAGTTAGCTTTCAAATTTAACTAATGGCAAACACATTATTGTATTTTTTGACCCTATCCTCCTCCTTTCCCTATTTATAGCCCCACCCACCCCTCCCCGGAAGGGAGGGCTTTAAGAACTTTAAAAAGAATGATTTATAAAGTCTCCCCTACCGGGGGAGATTTAGAGGGGGCTAATTAATGCGAATCGGATACTGCTTTCTGGCCTTTTCTGAATGGTGCCAGGTATACTATTGGTATAGCGCAAAGCATCACCAAACCAACAATCCAATAAGCATCATCATAAGTTAATAGTAAACTCTGCCTGTTAACCATACCATCAATAGCGCCGTAAGCCATGCTTGTAGCATCGGATATTGACTTTCCTTTTGACACGAATAGCTGGATGTATTGGTTAAACCGTTCTGTAAAATAGGAGTTATAAGGGTTGATATTATCTAAAAGGTTATTGCGGTGCATTGCCTGGCGAACATGGATCATGGTGGTTAAACCTGCAATACCAAATGAACCGCCTAACTGGCGCATCATGTTATTTAAGCCGGTACCCTGACCAACCTCCGCCCCTTTTAAGCCGCCGATAGCCAAAGTTGTTAAAGGCACAAAAAGCAGCGCTAAGCCCATACCCCGTATCGCCAAAGGCCAAAAGAAATCACTTGTGCCGGTTGACAAGGTGGAGTGACTTAACATAGATGAAAAAACATAGAACAAAACCATACCTACGGTAGCCATAAACTGTGCGGGTACTCCTTTGTTAAGCATAATGCCAACAAAAGGCATCATAATTACGGTAAATAATCCACCCGGAAATAAAATTTCCCCTGTTTGCTGCGCCGAAAACCCTAACAGACTTTGACAAAATACAGGGAATACAAATGTTGACCCATATAAACCAACACCTAACACAAACGAGGTAAACATGCCCGCAGAGAAACTCCGGTGCCGCATGATCTTAAAGTTAACTATCGGGTATTCGGTACTTAACTCGCGCCATATAAAAAGCAATAGCCCAATTACAGCAGTGCAGGTTAACACTATAATGTAGGTAGCCGAAAACCAATCGTCATCCTCGCCTTTTTCTAATATAGTTTGCAAACTGCCTACCGATACTGCCAATAAAGCAATTCCCCACCAGTCGATAGGTTTGCCCCGACCGTCACTTGGCGTAGCCCTTACAAACAAATAGGTACAGGTGGCGGCAAGGCAACCTACGGGAATATTCACATAAAATATCCAGCGCCAGGCAGCATGATCTGTAATATAACCGCCAATTGTTGGGCCGATGGTAGGACCAACAATAGCGCCCAGGCCAAATAAAGCTGTCGCTGTACCTACCTGTTCAGGCGGCCAGGTTTCTAGTAAAATAGCCTGTGCTGTTGAGATGAGACCACCGCCTGCAATACCCTGTAGTACCCTAAAGCCGATCAGCTCATTAAGACTATGAGCATTGCCGCATAAAAAAGAAGCGACAGTAAATAGAATTATAGAGGTTAAAAAATAATTCTTCCGCCCAAAGAAGCTGCCTAACCAGCCCGACATGGGCAATATAATAACGTTTGCCACACTATAACCGGTAACTACCCAGGCGGCATCAGTTAAGGTAGCACCCAAGTTACCCTGAATTTGAGGGATTGATACGTTTACGATGGTTGTATCTATTAACTCCAGCAACGATGCTGTAATTACTGTAATGGTTATGATCCATTTTTTTAATCCTGCTTCGGCCATATAACAATTGTTGATTAATTCCGTATTTGACGATACAAAATTAATCAAACGATTGATTAAAACATACGTTTAAAACAATAAAATGGATTATTGCTTTTTAATGACCGATGATTAAAAAGTAGAAGCAATTGGCAGGAGCAAAAATTCATCAAAAAATACATCGTATTTTATCGACAAATAATTGATTTAAATAGCTTCAAAAGGGGTATTTTTTGTGTTTTTTTGATGAAAAAAGTTGCTTTTTAGGGCGATAATCAGTCAATTATCACCCTAAAAGGGGCTATTTACCGCTTTTTTTGCGCCAAAAAGTTATCTAAAAACGACCTTTTTAGTGCTTTTAAGGCCGAAAAACGCACTAAAAGTGTATCAATTGTACCAAGTGTTTCACTTGTTCCGTGGTACAGTTTACACCAGATTTTCCCGGATGAAGAATTTTTGGATAGTATCAGGCTTGGTCATTAAGAAGGTTTGGAGTCCTAATTGTTTTGCGGTTTCAAGATGCTGTGGACTATCGTCGATAAATAAGGTTTCGGATGGATTGAGGCTATTCTCGTTTAATACCTGCTCAAATATAGCGGCCTCTGGCTTGCGTTTGCCGGTAAGGTGAGAGTAGTAAGTCTTCTCGAAAAATTGATCATTGTTAGGTATGCCGAATTCACTTTTTAAGTATTCATGCACATAATCATAATGAATAGCATTGATATTGCTTAGCAGGAATGTGCGGTATTTGGTCTTCAACTTTAACAACAATTCATGATTTCCGGCTGGTATCCCAACAAAAATCGCGTTCCAGGCATCGTCAATTTGTTCGTCGGTAAGATCAGGCTTTTGAGCAAGCTTGCGAATACGGTCGCGAAATGCGGGATTACTTATCTCGCCACGCTCCAATAAATTGAATACAGGATCTTGTTGGCGGTGCCCGTAAAATTCATCTGCATTGTTGATTCCCAGGTTTTTCCATGCTTGCTGCACTTGTGTAAAATCAATATTGAAGATGACGTTGCCGTAGTCGAAGATTATATTTTTAATATTTTGCATAATAACTGTTGGTAATTTAAGCGCAAATATGTAATATTGCGCCTCGAAAATAAACAAATATTTTCAGCGCCTATAGCTCAGTTGGTTAGAGTAGAAGACTCATAATCTTTTGGTCCCTGGTTCGAGCCCAGGTGGGCGCACAAAATGCAGTTTTTAACTGTTTAAAAACCCTCTAAGTCATTGATTTAGAGGGTTTTTTATTTTATTCCAATCCTTTTCAGTCCTTACGAATGCACACTTTGGAACACCAATCCGGCGACCAGAAATAAGTTTTTATTTTTGGTCGCTCAAAAGCGCTAATGAATTGTATTACAGTTAATTAAGTCTATCAAAAAAGACTAAAAAGCACTCAGAAAGACTGTAAAAATAAATTTATCCGGCGACCATTGAGCGACCTGAAAAATGACGATTTCGGGTGTAATTAATCATTTATTCAATAAAATCTGTTAAAAGATGAGAACATCGCAGTCATTTGGTGTGCATTTCACCATTAAAAAGGACAGGGCTAAGGACGGTACTACCAATGTCTATGCAGCCATTACGATCAACAAGGAAAAAACGCTTTTTGCCTTAAAGCACTATGTCAAGGTGGAGAACTGGGACAAAGGCCGTGGCAGCCTGAAAGTGAAGGTCCCGGAAGCAAAAGAAACAAACGCTTACCTGGAAAAGGTTAAGTTTACGATCACCACTTATTATCAGCAATTGCAGATTGCCGGCAAAGAGGTCACCCCGTTATTACTAAAAGCCATGTTCCTCGGCGAGGAAACAGAGGAAACCTGCTCGCTGAGCAAACTCATGGATTATCATCATGAGGTCGCCTCAGCCTCTTTGACCTGGAGTACACTCAAACATTATGCGGTGACCCGCCGCTACCTGGAAAAATTCCTGAAGGAAAAGCGTAACACGACCGATGTCCGTATCAATGATATCGACTACAAGTTTATTATTGACTTTGAAACCTTTCTCCGTAACCATAAGCCAAAGGATCATCAAAAGCCGCTGAATAATAACGGGGTTATGAAACACCTGATCCGCCTGCGCAAAATGACCACGCTGGCATTAAAGCTTACCTGGATATCTAAAGACCCTTTTAAGAATTACAAGTTCCGTTATAAAAAAGTAGAGACTGCTTTTCTCAACCAGACAGAACTGGACACTATTCAAAACAAAGCGTTTTCGGCGGAGCGGCTGAACGTGGTACGCGACCTGTTTGTATTCAGCTGTTATACCGGTCTTTCCTTTATCGATTTGATGAATTTAAAGGAAAGCAATATCACCGCCGGTGAAGATAGCAATCAATGGATCAAGCTCTTTCGTCAAAAAAGTAATGAGCCGACGAATATCCCCCTATTGCCGGTTGCATTGAAAATATTGGAGCGTTACCGTCATGATAACCGTGCTGCGATCACCGGTACGCTGTTTCCCAATTATTCTAATCAGCGGGTAAACAGTTATCTGAAGGAGATCGGTGTCATCAACCAGATCAAAAAAGTACTAACCTTCGGCGTGGCCCGCCACACGTTTGCCACCACAATCACACTTTCTAATAATGTTCCCATTGAAACAGTGAGTAAAATGATGGGCCATACGAAAATCGCCACCACGCAAATTTACGCCCGGGTATTGCTCAAAAAGATCAGTGACGATATGTATGTGTTGAGGGATAAGCTGGAGCCGGGCATCCCTAAAAGAAAGGCAGTTCGTAAAGACAAATCAAATACTCAACTTAAAAGATTAAGCTAATGAAACCGGAAAAAACCATAACACTTTTTCAATCAGTCCGTGAACTGATTGAAGATTCACGCAAACATATAGTTCGGAATGTAAATACGGTTATGATCTATACTAACTTCTCTATCGGTAAAATGATCGTCGAGGAAGAACAAAAAGGAACTAAGCGGGCAGGTTATGCGGAATCCATCCTGAAGGATCTAAGCTCGGCCTTATCGGCAGAATATGGCCGGGGATTTTCGCATCGAAACCTTGATCACTTTAAAAAATTCTACCTGTTATATCGTGAGCGGATTTCGCAGACAGCGTCTGCGAAATTTGATGACGCTGCCGGGAAAGTCGCTGCAAAAAACTTGTTGGGGGTTTTTGCAGATCATTTCAGGGTAAGCTGGTCGCATTACGTTCTTTTTATGAAAATTCAGGACACCGAGGAACGGGAATACTATGAATCTGAGGCAGCAACAGGGAACTGGTCCCTGAGAGAACTACAGCGTCAATATGATTCCTCCCTTTATGAACGATTGGCGTTAAGTACCCATAAAAAAGCGGTCAGCGCATCAGCAGGAAATGACCAGGTTAATGAAAAGCCAATTCAAGCTTTAAAGAACCCGGTCGTTCTTGAATTTCTTGGGCTAAAGGAGGATGCCAGTTATTCTGAAAATGACCTGGAAACAGCGATCATCAACAAACTCGAACATTTTATGCTGGAGTTAGGCAAAGGATTTTTGTTTGAAGGCAGGCAACGCAGGATAAGTTTGGACGGTGATCATTATTGGGTTGACCTCGTTTTTTATAACCGTTTGCTGAACTGCTTTGTGCTGATCGATCTGAAGATCGGAAAGTTAACCCATCAGGATATCGGACAAATGCAAATGTATGTTAACTACTATGACCGAAAAATAAAGCAAACCGGTGAAAGGCCGACTTTGGGTATTGTTCTTTGCAAAGAGGATAACAAAGCAGTGGTTGAGTTTACGTTACCATTAGACAATGAACAAATATTCAGTAAGGAATACAGACTACACCTGCCAAGTAAAGAGGAATTAAGAAAACAGTTGGAATGACAAATGAAGAAAATCAACAGCCAATCAACCAGGTTTATTGGCTTCGGGGGCAAAAAGTAATGATCGATAAAGACGTTGCGGCCCTTTTTCAGGTCAGCCTGAAAACCTTAAAGCAGCGGATAAATAAAAACAAGCAAAGATTTCCACCTGACTTTATGTTTGTGCCAACACCAGAGGAATGGAAAAAATTGCAGCTACAATTTGATTTTCAACAGAGGATCGGCGATGGTGACATCCCGTTAGTATTGACGGAAGCTGGTTTATTGATGGCATCGGGAATCCTAAAAAGCGATGTCGCTGTTAAAATCAGCATCGACCTCATTAATCAGTTTTTTGATTTAATGAGATCCGGATAAAAGGCATTCTGCCGCGGCGCAACTGTTGTTAAAAATATGAAAGTCTTGCCCATTATGCAGAGAAACAGCGCGGAGTCTGTTTAGAATTCGATACAGAACTATTAGAAGTAACGATAAGGAGCATTTTGCCAATAGCAAATGGGTGCTTCAGCCAGTCAAATATGTGCAAAGTCCGGTAGAGCACTCTTGGATTTATTGGAATAACCATTTGTCAGTTGAACAAAATTTTGATGATAACATACGAAGAATATATCCAGCTGTCACCCTTCATAAATCGCATTTTTGGGAAAAAGAAGATGAACAACGTTTAGTTTTCTTAAACCAGGCCGAAACGATTTATTTACCAATCAACTTGTGTTTGAAGGCGATACATCTTGGTCTTGGATTTCCCCGTGTTTACTTACCTGCGATTGAGGCATTGCTTGACGAGGAATGGGGTGTGAAAATATATCAAACCGTCTACCGGACTGATGCCTATGCGCGTTGGCTGCTGAAGAAAATTGACGGCACAAAATGGATGTCCTTCGCTGACGATAATTGACTAATTAATTATTAAATCCAAGCATCCGTTGTACAATGTTACATGATCAATTCATCTAATTTTCCTGACATGAACTGGTCGATCTGGTTTTCATTATTTTGGTCCCGGTACACTAATAAAGTCTCGATGTCCTGATCGGTAAGAACTATGATAAAACCCTGCTGATGGTGAACCACATCCTTACAACGATGAATGACGGCGTTTTTGTCTGCAATGCTCCTGCATAACAAGATGCCGAATTTCCCGCGGAGCGGGCTGAACCGGCCCAATAACTGATCGATTTCCGGATTACCTATTTCGCGGCCGTAATTTTTACACTCTGCAAATATTTTCGGGCAGTGAATATGATGCAAGGTATTCAGATCGTGAAAAAAACCATTTTTATCCGAATTGTTAAAGACAATATCTATCCGCTTGCGGCCTTCATTGATCTCGCGCTCACGGAGAGGGGTACTCAATCGTTTTCCAAAGATTTGGATCAGGTTGTCAAAAGCGATTTTATGAAAATTGCCAGCACCGTCGTTTCCTGGTTTAATACTGGTCAAGATCAGCTTTCGCTCCGTTGAGCTCAGTATCCTTTTTTTTGTTTCCAGTTGTGCTTTACCTTGCTTCAATGCGGAAGTCCGCAATTCTTCTTTATATTTCGACAAGATATTGGGGTGCAGTTTGGAAAATTCATATAAAAAATCTACATTCAAGGGATATTTATCCTTCAGGTCGCCGATCCTGACAGTCACCGAACCATTTTTCATGACCGTTGCTAAAGCATCGCCTGCGTGTTCATGTTCAGATCTCAGGAACTCAAGTACAAAATTCCTGTAATATTTATCCTTACTCAGTTCCGGGTCTCTCCTTACACTGTGTATAGGCAATAAAATCTTTGCCCTGCCATTGATTACCGGTAAGTCGGCATAATAACTTATAAAGTTAAATTCTTTAAAATCAAAAGCATTGTTAACGGCTACCCGACTCACCGGGATATTATGATTTTTGCACTGCGTCTGTGTAAACTCGATTAATTTTTTCTTTAGAATATTCGCCGTAATATCGGAAATCTTATCGCGGCTAATTCCAGGTATTAAAAGCGCGCAGTCAGCAATATCTTTAATATCACCTGATTTGGCAGCCTCGCTCGATTCAAAGGCTGATTGAATTTCCATCGCTTGAACTTTACCAATTCCCCGACCGCTGGGTTGATTTGCAGAATAGCCCAACGCGATTTCGTCGACCTCATGTAACGCATTTAGTAATTTGGCTACCGTCTTTTTATCCCCGCGATTAATACTATCCAATAAATATTGAAAATAAGTAGCAATTTGATTTTCGCATTCTTTTGACCATGTATCTCTCATGGCTGAGAGTCCAAAGGGGTCAAGAAATAATGGAATATCCTGATAGGCATAAATATCCAGGAAATCGTATCTGCCTTCCGGAAGCTTAAAGTATTCAGTAAATTTTTGCGGCGTAATTCTCTCTACTTTCATGATGAGGCTTAGCATACAAAGATAGGCTATACAAGCTGATTGCTGCCTTTGTTATTTATTAACAATCAGGGATTTGTCAACATAAGGGTGCTATCTGCTCCACCCATTCCAACCCTCAAATCCGCGAGTTGTGATCAAATAATCACAGCTTTGCTTCAGTTGCGCGAAGGCGGCTTCATGCCAGTCGGCGATGGAATGATAACCGAGTAGCGCCACTTGGATTTCTTTTTGGAAGCGTTGGGTTTTGTGATGGTGGATAAGATCCCAGTAATGCGTGATTAGTTCGCGCCGGTTGTCGATGAGCGTGGAACTTGGGATTTTGTCGCGTTTTTGATTATTGAGATCGGGACGCGCGGGCAGCAGGTTCCAGAGGTCATTGTTTTTCCAGATGGTGAAGGGAATGATATGGTCGATGTCGTAGCGGTTGATAGTGTCGCCGCTCCAGACGCAGCGGACCTTGCCGTCGGTTTGCAGGATCGTTCTGTAAATTGCTTTTGATTCGAGGATATCGCGTTCGGTCACGGGGCTTTTGAGCACCTCGTTGAGGACTTGGGTGGCGGTTAAAGTTTTGCCGGAGGCTTGTACGGAAAACTCGGCCCATTTGAACAGGATTGAGTCCTGGCCGTTGACAAAACTGCCCAGCACCTGGAAAGCTTCATAATAATCCACAGGTATGGAGAAGGTGCCGAAATTATTGATCAGATGGGCTGCATCGAAGCTGTCCGTTCTTTGGCTTCGCCCTCTTTCAAATTGGTAGATGCCGTAAAACTGGCCGTAAATAGAGGTTCCGATATATTTCATTGGCATTTGGGTAATGGTTGCGGCCAGCTTTTTGACCAGCTCCAGAAACGTCGGCTGTATTTCCTGCGGTATGCCCTTATTCTTCAAATCATTATAGAATGCTGAAAAACCGCCTCGTAATTCATAGAAATTGACTATGGATTTTAATGGCCCTGCGAATGCTAGCTGGGTCGACCGATTGATCTGAGGCACGCTTGCCAGGGGATAATAATAGAGCAGCCACTTTTCGATCAGTAAACCCAGTGGGAAATGTGCCCGGTTATCTTTAACGGCAATGAACGGAGAATTGTCCTCGATCAGGTCAATAGTCCCCCTGAGCAAAGCGAATTTATAGGTTGATGATTTATTGTCTCTTGCCAGGATCTGGTTGATATTTCTGAAGGTTTGCTGGTCCATCGCTAAAGATAATAAATAGTTGAACTCCCGGCATTTTTGCTGCGCTGCAAAAGCCTTCTGTTTCGGAACAAAAACGGTCCCCGTATTTGTCTGACGTGATTATGGACTGCTGTAAATAGGTTGACACTATCGCTATTTTCCAAAGAAAACGGACAAAAGCGGCGTCAATCTCGGTCAGCCGTCACGTACGAACGCATAATGTCCTCATTTCATTTCGGCCACCCTTCGGGACTTATAGTTCTCCCGCGCAGGCTTACGACCGCTCTTTTGACTTTCTTTTTTACCGTTTTTTCTTTTGAAAAATAGCTATCCGGGAGGGTCGCAAAGGTGAACGGGAAAGCGGATTAATTATTTATTAAACATTAAAAAATTATGGAAATCACAGGAAGACTGGTAGCGGACGCTACCGTGAGAGCAGTAAGCGAAGACAAAAATGTAACAGGTTTCAGGTTGGCCATTAACCGCCGTTACAAATCACAGGGAGAGCAGAAAGAGGAAACTTCTTATGTGGAATGTACCTATTGGCGCAGCGATGCCATAGCGCCTTTTCTCACCAAAGGCATGATTGTACAACTCTACGGGTTTATGACCGCACAGGCATGGGTGAGCCAAGATGGGGAAGCGATGGCAAGCCTGCAATTTCGGACTGACGAAATCACCATGTTAAGCAAGTCAGCGAAAAATGGTGACAGGAACGCTAAAAGTAATCCAAAACAGGCAGGCAATAAAAACAAGGTAATCAAACCAAGCAGGCGATTTAACTAAACAGCGATTGCCGTTTGTACGGCTATTATTGATGAATTAGGATTGAGAAATAGTTTGAAACCGAACAAGGGATTAGGATGGAAAGAGTAAAGGATATTGCCACGGTTGCCCATAATTGGGCGAACGGCATCGGGGAAAGCGCAAGGGCAAGCAACCTGTTTTTTGAGGAGCGGAATATCTATTCGTACGGGTATCATTTTTTGATAGCGAAGCATGTATACAGCGCAAACGGTGGGCATGCGGTTTTGATTACGCAAAAAACCTACAGCAAATCAACTACGGCGCAGGTGAACTTGGTCAGGCAGGCTTCCCGCCATATCCTGCAGCTTTTCGTACCTAACCCGGAATGGTCTGCCGAAGAACTGTTTGACAAATGGTATAGCCGAATTAAAGCCATCGCCGGGGGACTGGACAACGCCCGTAAACCTGAAAAATACATTTTGGATATTCAGGCCATCTATTCCGAAGCCAAAAAATATGCTGATTTCTTTGGCTACGAAGTGCCCGAAGTATTGCAAAAGGCGGGGCAGGTGGAGAATATCGGGCAGTATCGGGAGGTAATCAGGCGGGAGGACGAATTAAGGAAAGCGCAGGCTAAACGGGAACTGGCGGAAGACCTGCGCATCCAAAAAATAAACCTGCAACGCTGGCGTGCCTTTGCGACCAATTACATCATTACGGCAGACGGCTACGATTATTTGCGACTTAATGAGGATGCGGGGCGCATTGAAACCACGCAGCGGGTAGAAATACCGTTAGCGACAGGCAAGCAATTCTATGCACTTGTATTGGCCACGATTGCGGGTGGCGGTTGTAACGACTGTAAGCTTCGCCTGATGGACAGGTACGATGTACTGGCTATCAACAGGCAATTCATCAAAGTAGGCTGTCATAAGATCAGCCTGAAAGAAATCAAATCATTTGCAAAAAAACAGGGATGGTAAGGCCATTCCATAAATTCAAAAATTATGCAACCATTAAAAATATTGAACAACGTGCAGAAAGCAAGGCTTTTGCACAGCTTACTGATAGAGGAGATACCCGCATTTTTGGGCTATCTCAACGAACTGACCGAAACGGTTTTGAATGACCGGGAACGCATTACCGCCGAATGGCAAGACCCAATGTTCGAGGTAGGATTTTGGTTCGAACTGGCGACCGAAGTGCAAAGGGTAATAGCGAAATATCCTAAAGACCTGCACAAAAGTTCGGGCGTGTTTGCTGACCAGTTATTTGACGGTTTTTTAGCGCTGTTTTCGGTGCATGCTTTAGTGCAGTACACCGCAAATGGCGGAAACGCCGGCCCCAAATTTATACAGGCTGTAGACTTATTATTTACTTAATCCTATTCACATGAGCGCATACGAAAAAACAAGCAATGGCATCGAGTACATCGGTGAAATTGCGGGAAGCAACGGGGCAAGTTTTACACTTTTCCCGGCAGCGGAACATACGCCCAAAGCCGTAAAGAAAGCCATCCGGGAACTATTTAATAACAGGGATGTGGTTTCGATGAAAATCGCCAGTGAGCGGGATTGGGACGAACGCTACCGCACCGAAATTTTTGCCCATCCGCAGGTACGCCCCTTACGATGGTACGAGATAAACGCTGATGACTATGAACTTTTAAATAAGGAAAGACGGAAAGGCACAACCGTAGACGAATACGTAAGGAATTGGGTGTTGCCTTTTACCGCTGAAACAAGAGCGGGGAACGTGCAAAAGTATGGCGAAAAGATTTTTGACTTGTAGCCATGAGCACGCACCCTAATTACACTGCACCCTGTGGTTTGATCCTGATCGCCATTGGTTTAACTATCCGGTATTACATCGGCCGGCGCAGGTTCAACCGCAGGGGAATAGCGGGTTTACAGCAATATACCGCCTATGGTAAGGCGGTTATAACCACAATTTATGAAAGGCTGATGTTGACCATCGCTAATGTATGCCTGATAGCGGGCGTGTTTATACTCGCTGTCGCAGGCTTTAATCATCACTTCAAATTTTAACGATATGAAAACGAACTTTTTTGAACAGGTAGCAGGCTTGGCACTGAAAGGAAACCTGCAAATCAATATTCAACCGCATGATAGCGGAACGCTTACGGTGTCGGTATTACTGGCATGTACAAACGACAAAATAACCACAGGAAAAACCATACCGCCCATGCTGTTAAAGGGTAGTCCGCAGGAACTGGACGAGGCGTTTTTTATCCAAGTGGGTGAACCCGCAAAGCAAACGGCAAAGCTGTTTACTAACCTTGAAGCTTATCAGGCTGAACTGGACAAAGCGAAAAAACAGCCTGAAAAAACAGGCGGGAAAGCAACACCCGCTAACGGGAAAAAAGCGACAGACAACAGCTTGTTTAATCAACCTGTTGAAGAACCCAATAATGATGCGGACGATGATTTGGATGAACAGCCCGATGAAACCGAGGCATTGGCTGAAAAACAACGCCTTTACGATGAAGCGATGCAGCGGGTCGGGCAATTGAATACCGATATGAAATATAAGGAGGCCATTGCGCAATTACCTGATGTGACAGAATATCCCGAAAAGGCCGAAGAAATTAACAGCAAACGGAATGTCTTACAAAAACGGCAGGAAGTCTATGCCAGTTTACAAACCGAAGTTTAACATAAAGATTACGACCATGATAGTTAACCAATTAAAAAGGGTATTCCTGCATAAGGAAAACGGACAGGAAGTGCGTTTGGCAGACCCCGGTGCGGAATTTACCGCCAGTGATGTACAGAATTTCTATTCAGCGAACTACCCGATACTGACCAACGCAAAAATTATCGGCCCTGAAATCAGGGACGACGAAGTGCAGTACCGCTTTGAAAGCACGATGGGGCATAAAGGATAAGCCATGAAAAAAGAACAGAAAGAGCGGGTTATTAAAATCAATAAGGAGAACAGGGAATGGAAATTACAACAGCAATTCGGAACACTGACAGACAGGTTAAACCGTCTGCCCGATGCAGGCGAGGTTCAGCGCAATCCGTTACGGAGCGCACCCGCAGGATTGACAGGAATGGTTTTTTAAGACACCGGTTTTGGCCGTTTTGGCAATACAGCGGGAATAAGGAAAAGGCAAAAAGGGAGTTTCAAAACTCCCTTGCCATCCTTTGTCAGCACTACGGTTTACCATTGCCGGAAAATTTGAACGATAACTTTCCGCAGGGCATTTATCAAACCCTGCAAAGTGTTATCAATGGGCTAAAATCAGTAGACAATACGTTGTCCTGTATCATCGTACAGGATGAAAAGCACACCGCTACGCTTGCGACCGTTAAGCGCTTCGATACCCGAATGACGCTTTATTATATTCCTGTACGGCCTTTGTGGCATTGGATGCAAAGCAGTCAGGGCGAACGTTTATCCGAATTGATCATCTGCATGTTCGCCTATTTGGAGCAGGTCGTAAAAATGCCCTTTTATACCGAACAAAGCAGTTATCTCGCCAGTCAGTATGAAACTTTGGAGCAATGGGTAAATGACGAACAAGAGGATGAACCTTACAGGCAAAGGCAACTGGATGAATTTTACACCATGCAAAATGCAGGCCTGAAAATTTATGCCCAAATCATCAAGCCCGCTTACTTAACAACGTTTGAAAACGTAGTGCGAAATTTCAATCCGGAGGAAGATTGGGAAAGCGATTGGCAAATGGTGGCGATGGAGTTTTTACAGCTATACCAAGAATACCCCGAACGTTCCGTGTTTGACCATATCCATTCCGGCCTGCTCTATCCCAAAGACGAGGATCGTATCTATGCCGACCAGTACATTAGTTTTTATTGGAGCGGAAACGATTGTTTTCAGGATAGCCTGTTTGAGATGATAGATAATCATTTTCAGGAAATCGCCTACATCGACGAACCCGCCCATGTACGACTATTTGACAATCCGCCTGAAAATACCTCGCCCGGTTTCGAATTTGAAACCCGCTTGTTTGAAGGGTTAGACAAGCTAAGCCAATTACTAAACAAATATGACCATGAACAATGTGAGCCACCAATTCAATGAACAATATGTGCCTGTCAAGGCCCTGCTGATATACAATTCCGTAATACAGGAAACAGACAGTTTCGAAGAGCAACAGACGGAGATTTACGTGGAAAGCTATGACATCGGCAAACAGGGTAACCCAATCAATGCCCATCCGCTATCCCTTAAGGAAATGAATGTTTTAAGCGAGTTTTTCCAATCTTCGCAGGAATTACAAAACAACTATTTACAATGCAGGGGCGTGATACCGCAAAGTTTAATTTACGTCAGTAACCAAAGTAACGGCTATGCAATTTGGTATACGCTGCCAAAAGAGGTTGACCTGTTTTTCACCGATAGTTTGGGCATCTCATCGGGAAAGACCAAGATACCCGCCATGCTCTGGAAAGCTACTAAAGAGCGGTTGCAAGTGTTTGCATTAAAAGGCAGGTCAAAGCCCCATGCCGATACTTCGCTCTATTATGCGCCTTTATTTAACCTCTCGCAGGACGGTAGTGTTTGCATGGGTACAGTCAATATCAACATTGACAGGCAGACGCACTTGGAGCAGTTTATAACGCAATGGGAAAGTTATTTTTTTAACAGCTATTTCACCCATACGCTTGGCAATCATCGCCATTGTAAGGGCAACTTGGTACAGCTTTGGCAGGAACAGGTCGGAACGGGCAGAGCGTTTCCGCAGCATGAACTCATCAAAAATGGCAGGACTTTAAAGGATTTAATCAGATGAAAAAGCAAGCAGTTAACGGAAATAGAACAGCAGTTCACATCGTGGGTAAAGAGATTTTGCAACCCTATAATCCCGTGACTATTAACCTGATTGGTGCAGGCGGTACGGGAGGTCAGGTGTTAACGGCATTGGCAAGAATGAACCACGCATTGATTGCATTGGGTCATCCCGGGTTAATGGTTAATGTCTTCGACGACGATACGGTTACCCGGGCCAATTTAGGTCGCCAATTATTCACAAGCTCCGAATTGGGATTGCATAAGTCAGTAGCCCTTATTAACCGCATCAACCGCTTTTTCGGTACAAACTGGAAAGCCGTTACTGAAAGATATGATAAGGATTATAATGGTAGTATGTCGGCGACCATTACAATAGGTTGCGTGGACACCGTGCAGGCAAGGTTAGAGATAGCAAAGATTTTGAAAACGCTGAACAGAAGCGTGAGTAACAGCCGTAGCCAACCCCTTTATTACATGGATTTTGGCAATAGCAGGGAAACGGGACAAGTTATTCTTTCGACTATTGGTAAAATCAAACAGCCCGAATCCAAACAATACCATACCATTGAAACTTTACCGATGGTAACCGATGAATTTGGAGAATTGCTATCTGCATCGGAAGCAGGCGATAATACGCCAAGCTGTTCGCTTGCCGAAGCACTGACCAAGCAGGATTTATTTATTAATTCTGCGCTCGCCAATTGCGGGGCATCCCTTTTATGGCAATTGTTTCGTGAGGGAATATTATTTAACCGTGGATTTTTCTTGAACCTCAAGGATTTCAGGACACAGCCGTTGAAAGTTGCTTAAATGTACTTAAACTGGCTCCGGGGTGATTTTCAAAATCGCCCGGCGGGCCGGCATAGCCGGCCCCGAAGAACGCCCCGTGTTTTGCCAACTGATTTGAATATTGGTGCAAAAGCACGGGGCGGTTTTATTAATTTAACAATAAGTCATAATTGGGTAGATCGATGTCGTTATATGATTGGGGAATATCTATATTTACATACTCAACCCTAAATTTATATCATGAACAAATTTCGTAAAATCTTACTCTATGTACTTAACCTCCTGATGCTATCATTGGCGATTTACTGGTACGCTAATGATAAAACATATGAACCAGTGATCGTAATAATCGGACAATTTATCGCTTTAATAACTTTAGCATCCGGTGAAATAACTACCAAGATGTCAAATGAGGACGTAAAAGGCACAACGGTGTTTATGAAAGGTGAGGGAAATATGAAAAATAAAAACGTTTCCGATTCATATATAGATATTGATAATAAAAAATAGTGTTAAAGCGACTGAAAAGATTTCTGGCTGAATTCTCATTTGGCACAAAAACAGTATTTAGCAATATCTCGCATTCTACTATATTTAGTAAAATATACAAAAATCCAACTTTAATTAATCGTCCTGATTTTAAATGCGAGGAGGATTGGTTAAATACTTTGTGTGATCTTTACTATGACGATGAAATCAAGAGTAAGTACATCCCGGAACTGCACCAGGAGGTTGATGAAAATAAATACAGATTAACCGAATTACTTCGTTACGATAGTTTTCTGCTGAATTTCAATGGCGAAATTAATAGCTGTTTTGATTATATCCAGCGATATGAACGAAGCCGTGATGATTTTTATCAGATATTGCGGGCAGAAGGAAAATCAAGTTTCGACCCTTCAAAAACCTTTCTTGTGAAGGTTGAACTACTTGACACCCGAATTCCTTTAATCAAAGAATCGCTAACGGCACTTCAACAGATTTTAGCAACTAAAAATTTTGGCTTATTCCAAAAATTTAAAACGTTAAATATACTTGATTACGGCTATTCTGCGATTCTGTCCGCCGAGATCAATCTATCCCTTTTATTTGATGAGATACCGGAAGATCCATACATAACACGTTACTTAACAAAAGATCATGATCAGGTATATCAATTGTTATCCGGAATAAAAAGAATGGTAGAAAATGCTCTTGAACAAGAGAACAATTATATCATTTCGGGCAATGCCGGAACAGGGAAAACACACCTTTGCGCGCATCTCATCCGGACACTAAAGGCAAACAATGAATTTGTGATGTTTTTGAAACCCACACTATTCAACGGCGATAATGTAAACTTTGAAGAACGGTTGCTTCAGCGGTTGAATGTCCCGGCTGGCTATATTTTGACGGAGGTTTTAACAGCCATTAACAATTTCGTCAAAGAAAAAAACAGGCGTTGTGTCATTATCATCGATGCACTCAATGAAACAACGAAAGCCGGTATTGGCTTTAGTAATATCTGGAAGAACGATCTGCAGTCTTTTATAAATACCATCAGGCTGTTTCCTAATCTGATGTTGGTATGCACATTGCGTACATCTTATATCGAACATATCTGGAGTACGCGTCCGGTTTACTTATACGAAATCGACGGGTTTAGCGAAAATGAAGATGTATTGAATGCGTGCCGCAAATATTTTAAATATTATAATATTAAGGCGACAAATCTTGGTAAGGCTGACCTGACACATTTTAAAGTTCCGCTATTGCTGGATCTTTTCTGCAAAATGACAAATCCAACGAGGCAGCAGGAAGTATCAATACGGCTTGGAGTGCAAACTTATGTTGACGTATTTAGAAATTACATCCAAAAGCTGGTGGTTGAGGTAAAAGATAAAGTCGGCCTGCAAAAAACTACGCTAATTAAGGCGGGATTTGATTCCAGTTCAGACAAATTTTGTGTAAATAATCAGGCGATTTTAGATTTGGATGAATTCAATGACGCTTTTGATGCTGACGATAGCATTACGCAGGATTTGTCAATTGCCAGGGCAGTATTAGAAGGTTATCTTATCTTTATAAAGGATGCTTCAGGCAGCGATCAGGAATTTATTAAACATACACAGCAGGAAGTTGGTGGATATTTGTTAGCCAGGCGACTCCTTGACTTATATCCAGATATAACGGACTTAATTGACACTAATTTTTTTCGGGAATGTATAGTCGGTACCGATGAATCAAAATATCACCAGCTTCGTTTAGACATTATAAAATTTTTAATTGCTTTAAATCCGGGCATAATCCAATTTTTAGACACCCCGGACGCGAACAATGTTGCGTGGTGGTATGTGTTCAATGGTGGTTCTGAGAGTTTGAACAAAAATCTAACAGCCGATCTGCTGCAGAAAAATAGCCAGATTGAAATAAGGGAATTATTGAGGATCAGCAGAAATACATGGCTTTCTTCCCAAAGCAATCATAATTTTCATTTCGTATCAAAGCTGATTCTTCGGCAATCACAATGGGATATCGATAAAGACTGGACTGCTTATATTTATCAAAACTCGACTTTTTTTCAACATGCCATTGAGCGTTATACCAAAATGCTGTTAGAGCAAAGGGGGAGCATTGTTCAATTAAAACTCGCAGCTGTCTTTTGTGCTTATACTGGCGCGACAACACTTCGCAACCTGCGCGATTTGAGCACGGCATTTTTGATTGAATTTGGGCAAAGACATCCCGGGCATTTATTGGAACTCTCCATAGAAAATGCAGGAATTGCCGATGGTTATATTTATGAACGCCTGGTCAGCAGCTGTTACGGCGTAGCGCTCAATCTACAAAATGATCAGGCGTTCATAACGAAAATGCTTCCCAGGTTTGCAAAAGCGTTTTATGAATTACAGTTCGCTGCCGAGGCAACCCATCCGGTTTACAATTACATTGTCATCGATTCTATCAAACATTTACTTGAACTGGAATTTTTCAAAAATGGGACAATATTTGATTTTGATAATAGAGAGCAAATCATTAATTTTCAGTTTCAAACGCCGGATATTTGGAGACCACCTACTGAAGAACAACAGCAGCTTGTTAATCAAAGCTCCGAACACTCCTGGCCTAAGCCGATTGGCATGGATTTCGGGATCTATACGATACCTCGCTTAGTTGACCGGGAAGATATATCTCAAAGAACGGCAATTGCCAACGTTTACAAAAGAATTTATGAACTTGGGTATCAGAATATCGACTATGATAAATTCGATGATAAAGCCTTCCGTAATTTTTATAATGGAGAGAAATTAGCCCGTAGAAGGGATAAGGCAGATCGCCTTGGGAAAAAATATTCATGGCTTGCCTTTTTTGATTACGCAGGATATTTACTACTTAACAAGCAGTTAGCCGGTTATGCCCCTGGGGACATAAAAACCTATCGTTATAACCGGCTGACTGACGTAGATATCGATATTTCCAAGCCGAACACGCATAACCAGAGAGCGGTACGGTTATACGCTGCAAACCTCATGGAAAATGCCGGGGACGATTTAAATTGGCATCAATCAATAAAAATAGACTCGATATACCCATTAGTTCAACATAAGATAGACGAAGCTTATTATACCATGCTTTATGGCAAGATAGACCAGCGGTTAAATGAAGAATACAAAACGAGGTCTTTCCTGCTGGCGGAATCATTTTTTATTTCCAGGAATGCACAGACAGACGCCTATAAAGAACTTTCGCTTAACAAGCTACATGATTGGAAAAAAGATGTGAGCTTCTTTAAAGATGATCTAAGACACCTCTATTTCGGTGAGTTATATTGGCTTGAAATAAGCGACGATGAGAAGCAGGAGTTAGCGCATTTGCCAACTGGTGAAACTGGGAAACGGAAAAAACGGGTCGGCCCTGCTGACCTGTTTTCTCGGGAGATCCCCGCTGAAAAAATAAATACCGAGATCGAAGTGGAATACGAAAAGACGTTGAACGTTGAGGTGCAACCTTCTTTATGCGAGTATATCTGGGAAACTGAAAGCGACGTGTTTCCGGCATTCTCCGAGTATTTTCCGGCAGTAAGGATGGGCAGAGAACTTGATCTTAGAGCAGACCCGGCTCAAGGCCGAATTCTTG
This sequence comes from Bacteroidota bacterium, assembly GCA_026224775.1. Classification (GTDB taxonomy): domain Bacteria; phylum Bacteroidota; class Bacteroidia; order Sphingobacteriales; family Sphingobacteriaceae; genus Mucilaginibacter. The sequence goes on along the minus strand of JAMFRP010000026.1, from coordinate 31,872 downwards.
ACAGTAACCTTCATGCCTGTTTTGAAGTCATCAAGTATTCCGGCCCGGACTATTTTAGTAACGATTTCAATTATATGCGGAGTGATTTACTAAAGAAGTACATGGAGAGCAATAAACTTACTTTAGTTTTCCAGGTTAAACAGCACTCATACACAGAAGAAATGAATCATAATCGTGCAATGCAATTTTACCTCTTAAATGCCGAAGAAATAATTACCTAATACGCGCGATCAGAATATCAGAGGCCAATTGACATGGGACTTTAAGGTCAAATTTTAAGAATAATGGAAGAGCAAATTTATTTGGAAACAACCCTTAACACCTGGGAGGACATCTTCAAACTGCCGCCACGGTTTATGGATAAATTTGTCTTTCGCGGGCAGGGTGACAGTAGTTGGGGATTGATCAGCTCATTAGAACGGTCAATAAATAAATTTTATCCCCAGAACATTGATAACATGTTGATCTATGGAGAAGAAAAGCAACTCTTAAAAGAGTTTATCTGGAAATATCCATTATATTCTACTAGCCAGCCAGATGCAGACGACATCGTGGAATGGTTAACTATTATGCAGCACTACGGTGCACCGACGCGGTTGATCGATATCACCAGGTCAATCTTTGTAGCCGTTTATTTTGCTTTAGCGGAAACTGTATTCGAAAATTCATCTGTTTGGGCGATTAACAAATTTGTGCTCAGCAGACCCATTACCAACGCTTATTTTACAAAGCATCAAATCAATGGTATAAGTCACGATATATTGGAAAAAGAGCTTTTGAAACAAGCAAACGAGATCCTTACCGGGAAAACCAGTTTAGAGACTTTGGCGCCTCTTATATATTATATTGATCCCCGTTTGGCCAATGAAAGGCTATCGAGGCAGCAAGGTGCATTTCTAATGCCTGCTGATATTAGAAAACCTTTTAATGAGCATCTCAAAAGTTATTATACAGGAGAACCGCAAACGGTTTCTTTTAATAACTTGATCCAATATTCCCATGCGGCAAAATACAAACAGACCGATATCACCATACTAAAGATTAATATTCCACGTGAACTGAATCTGGAGATCGTGAAATATTTAAGAGCGATGAATATAACTTCGGAAATATTATTCCCTGGCCTTGATGGACTGTGCCGGTCATTATCCTATTTGCGGCGCGAAGGTATGGGAAACCCCTTTAAGCTTTAAACAGCATTTATAAATGACCATTGGAATCAACCCAATAATTACCTGAGCATGATGATGGAACCGAGCCCCCTCCCTGAAAAATTATACAAATACACCAAGGTTGATCAAAACTTCTATGACCTTTTAATCAACGCGAAATTGTGGTTTTCAAACCCAAAAGACTTTAATGATCCGTTTGATAATAATATTCGTTTTAAAGAAGATCTGAATGAAACAGAGCTGCGATTATTGGCTCAGGGCAGGGACTTTATTGAGAAAAGTAAATTCGATGAAGAAACTATCGTGACCTATTTTAAAAAGAACCCGGAGAAATTAAATGATATATATAAGCCACTAAAAGAACTGATCAGTAATGTGGGTATTTGTTGCTTTTCTGAAAGTTATGATAATTTATTGCTGTGGGCGCATTATTCGAATTGTCACCGGGGTGTTTGTATAGAATTCGACGTAGCTGTTATGCAAGGGTGGTACAAGGATATTAAACGGGTGAACTATCAGGATGTGATGCCAGATATCAATATATTAGAAGTTTACAAAGAGGAAATTCTGTCCTCCCTACCGTTTTATAAATCGAGTCATTGGAATTACGAAAAGGAAATTAGAATATGGATAAAAAATCATGGGTTAATCCCTTTTCCGATGGAAGCAATAACTGGTATCGTCTTTGGACTAAAAATGACGGAAGATCAGATAACGGCTATTTGCCGCTTGATGGTTAGGCTTGGTTATAAAAATGTAAATTACGTGCAGGCCGAACTACATCCGACTGACTTCAAATTAAATTTTATTGATGTAAATATTGTTGATGCCCCATAAGTGTCAATTACACTAAAGTTGTTATTTCTCTTAATTATAATGCCGATAGAAAAATAATGGACTTTTTTGATTTTGTCACTGATACAACGGTAGCCGTACTTGGATTCGAACTCCGTAGTAAAACTTCATTAACTTCGGGAATTGAGGTTGTATTGGTCATATGGAAAGCACTTTACTGGCGGCATCAAAACGGATTGTGCCTTTACGCCCACTATCTCATCAAAAAAATCATATAGAAAATTCTGCATAGCCAGGCAACAATTAGGGTTAAATTTTGTCTCTTATTTTTAATATAATCATTAATGACATTTAAAACAAGGTTGTCGATCTGTTCTATATTTTTATGTGCTTTAACTATTGCCCGCAGTGTTGCAGTTGCACAGGATTTACCTGTTAGATGGATGCAGCAACCTGCAATTTCACCGGACGGTAAGTGGATAGCCTTTGAATACCAGGGAAATGTATTTAAAGTACCCGGCACCGGCGGAAAAGCTGTCCAGTTAACAAAAGGCAGTTTCTATAGTGGTTACCCTGTCTGGAGCCACAATAGTAAATCGATCGCTTTCGCATCGGATGAACACGGTAACTTTGATGTTTACCTGATGAACGACATGGGTAACGATATACGCCGGTTAACCTATAATTCCAGCAGGGACATCCCGTACGATTTTTCTACCGACGATCAGCAGGTCATTTTCGGGACTGACCGCCATGATGTTTATACCTCAGTTAGGTTTCCTAATGATAACCTGTTTAACAAGTTGTACCAGGCGCCGGTATCGGGTGGTAAAAGCATCATGATCAACAGTGGCGGTATGGACTGTGCGCATTTAAATGAAAACGGTACCCGGTTAATTTTTCAGGATAAAAAGGGTTCGGAAAATGTATACCGCAAACACCATACCTCATCCGTTACACGCGATATTTGGATATATGACCTGAAAACAAAAAAGTACCAGCAGGTATCTTCCTTTAAAGGGGAGGACCTGGAGCCGGTGTGGGGAAAGGGCAATGATTTTTATTACCTGAGTGAGCGCAGCGGTACACTAAATTTATATAAAGGGGATTTGCATGATACCTCAAATGTTAAACGGTTAACCGACTTTAAAGACAATCCGGTACGTAACCTGTCACGGGCAGAAAACGGACATTTTGTATTCACTTATAACGGTGACCTGTACGCATTCGCCGAAGGTGGTAAACCCCAAAAAATCGATGTTAAAGTAACGGGTCCTGCGGCTACGCCCGCTTTAAGTCATATGCCGGTTGCGGGAAACATTACGGAAATGGCCGTTTCCAACGATGGTAAGCAGGTGGCCTACGTTTGCCGGGGGGACATTTTTGTTTCCTCTTCAGACGGGACTGTTACCAAACAGATCACACATACACCTTACCAGGAGCGTATGGTGAATTTTAGCCCGGACGGCAGGAAATTAATCTGTTCGGTTGAGCATGACAATTCCTGGGATATTGTACAGATTGCTTTGAATAAACCCGATGACTTATTTTTCTATGCTGCCGGTGATATTTCGGTAAAAAATATCATTGCCACTGACCAGGATGAGTTTCAGGGTGTTTATTCTCCCGACGGGCAAAAGATAGCTTATATTGAAAATCGTGATGTGCTGAAATGTTTTGACATGCAAACCAAAACTACCCGTACGTTGATTCCGGAAGGGGTAAATTATTCATCAGGTGACGGGGATCAGTACTTTACCTGGTCACCGGACAGCCGGTATTTGCTGGCTCAGTCTACCGAGGGTGGTGGTGGCTTTGAAAATGAAGTCGTGCTGATTAAAGATGATGGAAGCGGAAAGCGAATCAATTTAACGAAAAGCGGCTTTATTGATGAGAAGCCTATGTGGGGGATGAACGGCACAATGATGTACTGGCTGTCCGATAAACTGGCTCCGCATACATTCACGATAGATGGCCCTCAGCGCGACGTTTTCGGGATGTTTTTTGATCACGCTTCTTGGGATCAGTTTCAATCAAGCCAGCAGGATACAGCCTATCATGCAAAAGCGGAACAAAATCATCAGTTGCCTGACGGCCTGATGAAACAGGCGGGTGATTTTCCATCGCAACGTTTAACCACTATTACGGCAGATCTGTCCGGGGCAGTTCTCTCGCCGGACGGGCAGGAACTTTATTACCTGGCTAAATACGAAGAGAATTACGACCTGTGGAAGATCAAATTACGAACCCATGAAAATGTCCCGGTGGCCAGGGTGAACTTACCTGATGCTAAGCTCCAAATGACCGGTGACGGTAAGTTTATCTTTCTGCTGAGTAAGGGAAATATAATTAAAGTAAATACCGGTGACGGTCATGTGTCACCGGTAAAATTAAATACCCTGTTGGATTATAATGCCGGGGCAGAACGGGAATATTTATTACGGCATACCTGGCAAATGGTTAAAAAACGCTTCACCGATCCCCGTTATAACGGTGTTGACTGGGACAGTTATTATAACGACTATAAAGCTTTCGTTCCTTATATCAATAATAATTATGATTTTCTGATCTTACTGAATGAGTTCCTGGGGGAATTGAATAACTCACATACGCTGGCACGGTTCACGCCTGTTTATCAGCATAAAGACCAGACCGCTGCTTTGGGCCTCCTTTATGATGAAACATGGAACCATGCCGGCCTGCTGGTGAAAGAAGTGATCAGCGGCGGCCCGTTTGACCTGGCGGATACCAAAATGCGCCCGGATATGATCATCACCCAGATTGATGGTACGCCTATAACCAAAGAAATGGATTGGGCGGCCCTGCTAAATAATAAGGCAGGGAAACTGGTCAGCATCAGCTTTCAAAGTCATACCGGCGGCACCTCATTTACTGAAAAGGTTATGGCCATTAAACCGGAAACAGAAATAAACACCCTGTTGTATCAGCGCTGGATAAAACAAATGGAACACTTAACGGATAGCCTGTCCGGTGGCAGGATTGGATATGTTCATGTGCGGACGATGAATGACGAAGGCTTCCGGCCGGTTTATGAAAAAGCTTTGGGGAAATATAAAAATGCCGCCGCCTTAATTTTAGATACCCGCTATAACCGCGGCGGTTCTTTACATGAACAACTGGACAATTTTTTGAGCGGCAAAATATACCTGACAGAACGCCGCGAGGGGCGCATCACCAATGGCGGCGAGCCTTTATCAAGGTGGGACAAACCCAGCTGCATCATCATGAGTGAAGGAAATTACTCCGATGCTTTTTTAACTCCCTATACTTACCAGCGGATGGGTATCGGCAAACTGATAGGCATGCCTGTTCCCGGCACCGGAACAGCGTCATGGTTTGAAACGCAGATCAATGATCAGTTGAGCGTTCAGATAGCGGTCGGTGCTACCTATGGTGACGGCCAGGAACAGCCAACCGAAAACCACCAGGTTTACCCGGATATTCAAGTATCGGACGGATATAACGCCATACTCAATGGCAAAGATGAACAGTTACAGACAGCTGTTAATGAAATGCTGAAGACAATAAAATAAATAGGGAGTTACGCACAATGCAACTATCAGTATAAAAGGTTGCTGTATATTTTGCCTTAGCCTGAAATAAGGTAAATTTTTTGTGGCTTCTGATGATAGAATAAAACGATTAGAAATAATAAAGTCCCCCGGGATCGGGGACTTTATTATTAAAGATGGTATTTGGCTTATCGCTAATGTCAACGGCAGTCTGAAAGCAGCTGCGCTTATTTAGAGAAGATACCCGCACCCGTAACTTTTGCTGGAGAGCCCGGTACAAGGTTCAGATTGTCTTTTGTTATGCCATCATCCGCTACATTCACGAATTGGATGGTTGCCTTTTTTGTGATATTAATTTCCTTAATATGGTGGTTAGGTTCTGCAAAAAACCTGTCCTGAGCTTTTGGATAATTTCCCAGATAATTAGCGTTGTGCGTAATATAAGAATCACTGAATGTGTAAGAAGGCTGGCCATTTTCAACGGGATATACCATTACGTAATAGCAATTGGTGATAATATTATCCTTGAAGATGAATTTCGGCATTGTTCCGGCAAAACCATACCAGATGGCCGTATTATAAGCGCCGTCGATGATCGAATGCGTGAGTGAAAAGTCATTTATGTTGTTATTGAATACAAATGCGATTTTGCTGTTATGAAAAATGCAATGATCGACATGGATAGCCGGTCCGCCGGCCCAGAATGAACTTTGTATCGGGGATGAATTTGGTTCACCGATAAAATAACATTGGGACACGTTTAATCCGCTTAGTGTGTTATCCTGTCTGCGGATGGGATAATAATAGTGAACAGTATTGTTAGGGTTGCCCAGGAATTTAAGTCCCCTGATCGTTACATTATCCTGCAGGATCAGTAAACCCTCACAATGCGGGAATTCGTAATCCGAATTATTCGGAGAGACAGAAACAATCACAGGCAGGTCTGCGGGTACCCATCCTTTATCGTCCGGCAATGTTGCCGCTTCAATCGTAAACGGCGCTTTTCCGGGATTACCAGCTGTGCGGATCATCAGCTTATGCGTAACGGTGTAAAGACCGGGTCCGAGCACCAGTTTAACTGGTTCGTTACCGCTGAATTTATTCGCTTTCGCTACGGCTTCATCCAGCGTTTTTAAAGGGGCAGCATTTGTGCCGGCAGCCTGGTCGCTGCCTTTTGCAGTGCTTACGTAAAGTGTCTGCCCGTAGCTAACGGTGCTGGAAGTAAACAACACGGCCAACAGGGCTATAGTAAGCATCCTGAAATTATGCTTTCTGGTTATATAAGAAGTTTTCATGCTACAATTTTACACTGCCGGATTGATCCGGGCTAATCATTAGTTTATCATTTTATATCATTATGTATCATATTGTTTACCAGTTAATTACAATGTCATTCGTTTTTAAAGATTAACGGTTAAAGACAATTGTTATTTATCATTAATGTTACCTTTGCTTACTGAGCATGGACGACAATACCATAAAATGTTTACTGAAGTTAATCGAAGAGCAGTTAGGCTGGGGGGAACCGGAAACCTGGGCCAGCCGGGACTTCGAGGAACTGAATGTGCTGATACAGGAAAGAACAAAAGTTTCGATCAGTTCAAGTACGTTGAGGAGGCTGTGGGGAAAAGCTGATTACAATAATCAGCCGAGCCTGACCACACTCGATACGCTGGCCAGGTTTGCCGGGTTTAAAAACTGGAAGAATTTCAATCACACGCAACAGCCGGTTTCGCAAAAAGGCGAACCCGCTCAGCCGGTTATAATAAAAAAACAATGGCTTATTGCTGCAGCTGTTTTAGCCGGCGCGATTGCTGCTTTTGTGATTATCATTCCAATACTCAGGAACAGCAACCCAAAACATGGCTCCGGCAATTACGCCTTTAATACCCATCCGATCATCCATGATCTCCCGAATACGGTCGTATTCACTTACAACGCGCAATCCGCGGCAACGGATTCTGTATTTATTCAGCAGTCATGGGATTCAACGAAAAAAGTCCGTGTCAATAAAAACAGCCGGGTGTTTAATTCCATTTATTATAAACCCGGGTTTTACCATGCGAAGCTTTCCATCGGCAATCAGGTCGTTAAAGAGCACCCGCTACTGATCCCAACGAATGGCTGGCTCGGTCTGATCGACCAAAACCCGATTCCGGTTTATCTTAATAAAACGGAATTTATTACGGCTAAGGAAGCAATAATAAGTTCAGCTACGATAGCAAGTCATCATTTCCTTGATGCCCCCCAGCCTCCAACCGTTGAGCTATACAATACGGGCAACTTTAAGCCGGTCTCCATACTTGATTTTTCATTCAGCGCGGAAGTGAAAGACGATTTCAAAACCGGGGCTGCACGCTGCCAGGAAATCAACATCATCTTATATACGGATGATATTCCCATATCAATTCCGCTTTCCGCACCCGGATGCGTTGCTGCACTCAACCTGCTGGACGGCCACCGGGAATTCAAGGGAGCGCTTACAGATCTGACCGCGTTCGGTATTGACCCGTCGAACTGGGTAGCCGTTGGCCTGATAAGCCATGATGGTCGGCTTAAAGTTATGATTAATGGCAAAACCGCTTTTACTATTGATACCCGTGGCCGCTCGTCAAAGATTTTAGGATTGGGGTTCATTTTTCAGGGGACGGCAGATATCAGAAAAGTAAATCTTGCTTCGGGAACTCAGAAGGTATTCAGTGATTTTAACTGACGGTTCAGCTAAACCGGAATTATCCGGCAGGTATAGCTGTTTAATGCAAAATGGCGTCAATAAATCGACGCCATTAATTATACACCAATAATCTTTAATTTTTTTTCTTATTTATTTGCTGACATCGGTTGCAGCCTGAAGGATCACTTTTGCTACTGCATCCGGATGCGACATGTAAATTACATGGCTTCCTTTGATCTCTGTTATTTTACTGTTTGAGCGTGTATACATGTTACGCTCGATAATAGGATTGATGCTTTTGTCTTCGGTTGCGATACAGGCATAAGTAGGTTTATGTCTCCAGGCCGGGTCAGTGATTGGTGTTACGAAACCTTTGGCATAAAACGCTCCTTGTGATGCATACATGAAGTCAGCTTGCTCCTGGCTTAAATCAGCGCAAAACCCTTCATGATATTTAGCCTTGTCGTAGTACACAATACCTTTATCGTTGGGCGGAAGTACGCCATTTTCAGGTGCTGGCGGCGCAGTCTGGAATAATTGCAATGCTGTTTCGCCTTTATCTGGCTGGAATGCGGCTACGTAAACCAATGCTGCAACTTTCGGGTTATTGCCAGCCTCGGTGATAACTGCGCCTCCCCAGGAATGCCCGACAAGGATACAGGGACCGTCCTGTGCATCAATAGCTGTATTGGTCGCAGCCACGTCATCTTCCAATGAGGTCAACGGATTTTGAACTACGGTGACATTATATCCTTTTTTTGTAAGGATGGTGTAAACAGCCTTCCAGCCTGATCCGTCAGCGAATGCGCCGTGCACCAGTACCACATTCTTGACCGTTTGTGCATTTGCTTTACTTACCAGGCCCGTTACTGCCGAAAGGGCGATGAGCAAAGTCAAAATGCCCCCTTTCAATGTGTTTTTTAATGTTTTCATTTTTGATTTTATTTAAAATTTTCGGAACTATTCAAAAACTTACAGCGGGGCACACTGGCCCCAGGTTTTTGTAATTCAAAGGTCGGGATCGTATCATTCCCGGAACATGGACACATCCTTTTTTGACATGGACGATTTGCAGTAAATTGTCAGCTATTTCTGTCGAAAAAAGGCATAACCGTCTTATTCACAAAACAGTATCGTTCCGAAGAATTGAATTATTGGTGGTTGTCAGATGGGTATTGTAGTCGTATCGGCAGGAAGCTGTTCTGATAAATCAGGCAAGCGGATCCACTGCCTCCCGGCTATAATCTGCGGACCTGCCAGATTTTTTTACCTGTGTACAGCGAGTCTTAAAAAGTATGCCGATGGTTTAATGATTAATCCCGGCGCGTACACTGAACTTGGCCGGTATCCAGAAATATCCGTTTCCCCTGGGGCGGACATGACCGATACCCGGAAACGAAGTATGGTCGGCAGCAAGCCAGAAACCTTCTTCCGCCGCAAGTTTTAAAAATTCTTTTCGTTTTATTACAGCCGCCTGAGGGTCAACATCCAATGTAATAGCAATATCAGGATTGGCAAGTTGAATTTCCGCAACATGGACAATATCCGCGCAAAACACAATTTTATGTCTACCGTTTTTTATTGTAAAATAGGTATGTCCCGGTGTATGTCCGGGCTGAGCCCAGGAAAAGACTCCGGGAAGTAGTTCGAGATCTTCCAGGAATGTTTTGACACGTCCCGCTTCCTTCCATGGACCGACTTTGGCCTTTGCATTTCTAAAACTTTGTTGTCTTGCCGGAGGTACTCCGTTCATCTGTTCTTCACTCAACCAGTAATCAAAATCTCTTTGGTTGACATACAGCGTAGCATTTGGGAAAGCAAGTGCTCCGTTATCCATCAGCCCTCCCGAGTGATCGCCATGAATGTGTGTAAGCAATACGACGTCGATATCTCCGGGCTCATAACCGGCAGCTCTTAAGCTTTCGGTTAAATGCCCCGCAGTTGGCCCCATTAAATCACCGGCACCTGTGTCTATCAGAATAAGTTGACCGCCTGACCGGAATAAAAAAGTATTAATTGACGCCTCATAATCCGCTTCGGCGTAACTTTCTCTTAAATAATGACTTACTTCCCCGGAAGTCGCGTTAAGCATCATTTTTTCTGTGTATACTGTAGCTGTTCCGTCTGACAATACTACGATCTCTAAATCCCCGAGAAAAAACCGGTAGAAACCCGGTAAATTAATAAACTCCATCTTTTTATGATATGAAAGATAATATTAGACCAACAGGAAGGGTAACCTATCATATGATCAGGCCGGATCAGCAGCAATGGCTGCCATATTCGAAATTAAAAAATATAACGCAGCGACCCTCATCATACAAACATACCCTTATGTTAAGTTAATGGCGGTTAAACAAGGTTAAATAAGGTTAATTTTAAAAAGCTGCGGACCTGAAAGCAATTGTCAATCAGACCGCTACTGGCCGTTCTACCTCGCGCCGCCTGGTCCAGAAATAAATGGCAAGCAATACAGATATTGCCGGGATAACGATGCCGAATTCATCAATAAAATAGGGTGTCCGGCCGGTATTGGTTGTTATCGGGGTAAAAAAGCCTTGTATAAATAAATTATGACTGGCATGCAGCATAACACCCGTCCATAAGCTGTTGGATTTTAACCTGAACCACGTAAATACAAAACTGATGCTGATCACCATTACAGTAAAACAAACTAGTCCGTAAATAGGCGAAGTACCTTCGTTGTAGTTACCCCAAATTAATACCGGGTAATGCCATACTGCCCAGACAGTACCGCTTATTAATGATGTTTTGGCATAACTGGTAACATTATTTAGTTCAGGCACTAAAAATCCGCGCCAGCCTATTTCTTCGCCCAGCGCGGTCGCCATGCTGCCAAACATGCCGATCACGCCCTCAACAATAAAGAATAAAACAATAAATACACTTTGCGGCAATTTGCTCCACCCTAACTCATGTGCGGCTTGTGTGATGAATGCTTTATTGTAAAAACCGCCCCAGCCGAAAATCCAGATGATGAGATAGCTGACCAAGGCATATATTACCGGTATAAAATAGCACCAGATCATGTATTTAGGCTTGCCCCACTGCCAGCCCAAACCGGAAAATTTAATTTTTAGGAGTTTACAAGTAATATAAGTTGCCAATGCGGGGCACCACATAATGCCATAACCCTATATCCGGTTGCCAATTCGCCCGGTGTTTCCTGCATTAAGGGTTAACAGGTATACAACTGCACTTAAAGCAGCCGTGATCAATAAGTAGGTATAAATAGCTTTACGGCTTTTTTTAACGGATTCCAAGGTCATAAAATGAATGTCTGATTCGAATATAGTTAAGATGTACCCATTTTTCAATAAAAACAAACCCTGGCATTTGATACGTTCCAAATTACGGGAATGTTTTTATTCATGTTAAATGAACAACCGGGATGTTTTTATTGTGACCGTTTGCTTTCTTCCTCGTCGGCAGTGCTCCGCTTGCGGGAGGCAGCCACGTTTTTTCCAAAGCGATAACTAAAACTCAGGGTTCCCGTCCTCGTGTCGTTGGTCTGGTAAAAGCCGTTGTTCTGGTTCAGATAGTTAACACTGATGTGGTAAGGTTCGCCATAAAAGATATCCCCTGCGGCAAGCTTTATCGTCCCCTGACCGTGTAATACGGTGGCTTTAATCCCTGCATCTACTTCTGAATTCTGCGATGACTTAAAAATACCCTGGATCCCTGGGGAATCATATCTGCCGGTAATTTCTGCCTTCAACCCCAGTTTTTTACTGATGGTGAAGGATTGCGTGGTAGTCCCGTCATAAGCGAACTTATGGTAATCATAGCTGCCCTGCAAATAATTGGATGCTTCCCGCTGGTAATAGCCTTCTATTGTAGTACTCATTTCCCACCAACTGGTCGGGTTGAATGGCGCTGAAAGCCGCAGGCCGGTATTTACACTCAACCCTAAATTCTCAAATGTATCATAGAAAAGATCATGGACGTTATCCTGTACCGTGATATTGCTGAACATATCATGAGTTGCCGTATAATAGGCAGTTATCGTATAATCTTTTTTAAACGTATACCCCAGTTCTATGTCCTGCGTGAATGAAGGCTGCAAATCCGGGTTACCCTGTAAATAGTTATAAGGGGTGGCGTAATGCCTTGCAGGATTTAAATAAGCGTAGTTAGGACGGTCGACACGGTAGGAATAGGTAAACTGCAAAGCATTGTCATCATCGATCTTGTAAACCGCAAACAGCGTCGGGAATAATTTAAAATACTGCCTGGTGTTTAAAGAATCCAACGTTTCGGAAAAACCACGGGTATGGGTTAATTCACCGCGCAGGCCACCTTCTAAGGTCCACTGACCTATCGTGCCGCTGATCGTGGTATAAGCCGCTGCCGTGTTTTCCGTGTAGTCAAAGTGGTCACTGTTTGCCGTAATCAGTTCAGGCTGAGCACCGGCTACGTTATAAAAATCAAAATCATTGCGGCTCTGAATGCTGCTGTATTTTAAGCCGGAACTGAGCGTCCATAGTTTACCCAGTTTATAATTATAATCGATTTTTCCCGAATAAATATTAATATTCTGAATAGTTGGTGTAAAAATATGGTAAGGGTCTGAAGCCAAGCTTCCGTCTGGCAAAAACGTAAGGTTATTCACATATTGGTTTGGTGCATATTGGTAGGGCGAATAATCCAGATCGACGTTCAGGCTTTTTCCGCTGGTGTCAATTTTAAGGTTGTAATTCAGGTTGTAATCATAGCGATAACTCCTACTGTGGGTACTGCCGCTAGTCATCAGGGTTGAGTCCAATGCGTGGTTATTGCCGGTTACGGTTGTTGGGGTATTGGTGATGATGCTGCCGGTCCTGTTCATTCCGGTAACCAGGACACCCAGGATCTGGTTATCTGTCAGCTGATAATCGGCTCCCAGCCTGTAATTGTTAGTCTCCGAATGGAAGATATTATAACCAGGGCTGTTCCAGTAAGAATTGTTTCCCGGCGTTGCGTAAGTCACGTAATCATCCTGTTCCCGGCCGAATTTTCTGTCGGTAAAGCCATAACTTCCGTAAATATTCAGCTTATCCTTCCGATAATTAAAAGTAGTGCTGGCCGTACCGGTTCCGTATGCCCCCTGGGTAAAGGCTCCGTTAACGGTCATATTCAATCCCTGGGCTTTCGCCTTTTTTGTAATGATATTGATCACCGATCCGCCTTCGGCGTCAAAGTTTGAAGGCGGGTTGGAAAAGACTTCTATTTTCGAGATGAGGTCGGATGGCATCCCCTGTAAATAATTAGCCAGGTCATCACCGGAAATATTAAGCGGTTTCCCGTCCATATATACCTGTACGCTCTTACGGTTCTCCGTCAGGCTATTATCAGGATTTGTCTGTACACCCGGCGCTTTACTCAATGCATCCCAGGCCGTGCCTCCGCTGGCGACAATGCTGTTCTCCACGTTAAATGTAACCCGGTCTACGGAACGCTGAATAACCGGTTTTGAAGCCGATATGGTCACTACGCCCAGTTGCCTACTGTCAGCCGGCATGATGATTTTCAGACTGTCCTTAGGCAGCTGGACCATGCGAATGACTGGTTTGTAACCCACCAGTGTAGCAGTCATCTGGTAAAGACCGGCTGTTGAGTAGGTTAAAGTAAACTTACCGGTATCTGCTAATGCGTTACTTACGTTCTTTGTTTGCAGGTTCAGGCTGATGGTGGCCGCATCGAGTGGCTGTCCGCTTGCATCACTAACTGTTCCTTTAATTTGTTGTTGCGCGTAAGTCAGGACCGGCAAAAGAAACAATCCTAATATCAGTATCTTTTTCATGGAGCAAAACTATCCTGAAGAAAGATTAACGAATATTAAGAAACATTAAATAACATTAAATCTTAAGCCGGCATTCGGTACTTAAATAAATTTATACCCAACTTCGTATTATGAAATGGCTTTCTAACCGTTATGCGTATCCGATGGTGATCTTTGTGATCATTGTCAGTATTGCTTTACAAATTGCGTGGCTTAACCAGCTTTTTAAGGCGCAGCGCGTGCAGGTAAAACGCGATCTTGAAGGGGTGGTTGGCCAGGCTGCAGAAATGAGCACCTACCTGAGTCTTGTTCCGGGCCACGAACGCAGTGTAAACTTCCGGAACTTTTTCCTTTCGTCGGAATGGCTGCAGTTTAAGCAGGCCTACAATAATATGCGGTTTAATCGTATCGGCAGCAGGTTTCGTTCGCAGGTAGAGGGAGACAGTACATTTGTCGATATCAGCCTGCGGATCCCCAACGGGAAACCTCCTTCACATACACGCGGCCGGATTTTACATTTCGACTCTAACACCACGATGGCACAGGAAAAGGATTCCGACCGGGTTGATTTTCACCGGATGGATAGTTTGGTGCAAATGCGCCTGGCGCAGATCGGAGCCGACGAAAAAGCTACTTATGCTGTATACAGTTATGACGATAAAAAACTATTTGACGGCACCTCCCGGAAAAATATAAAAAATGCAGCATTTACCAGTCAGCAGTATTCCTATAATTTGAGGTTTTTAGGGATGTACCAGCTGATTGTACCCTCCGTCAACCGTCTGGTTTTATACCGTATGCGCTATTACCTCGTGTCCTCAAGCCTGATGCTCATCTTTACTGTAGCGGTGTTTGTATTTATTTTGCGTCTGATGCGTAACCAGCGGCTGTACGCGCAGGCAAGAATAGCTTTTACGAGCAATATGACCCACGAACTAAAAACACCGGTGGCGACAGTCTCCCTGGCGCTGGAAACCATTATGGAAAGTGAACTTGAAAATGATCCGCGAGTCTTAAGGGAATACCTGGAAATAAGCAGGGGAGAATTAAAACGCCTGAACCTGATGATTGATAAAGTATTGAACCTGGAGCATTTTGACAATAGTCAGATGAAACTGCGTACAGAGCTTTTTGATGTGCAGCAGGGACTGAATCAGGTCATCAGTTCCATGCGCTTACAGTTGCAAAATTCCGGTGCGCAATTGAAGTTCTTACCCATGGCACTGCCTTGTTTTGTCGGCGGCGATCCGGTCCACCTGACCAACGTCTTTTACAACCTGATTGAAAATGCCTTAAAATACGGGGGTGACGGAGTAAGGCTTGAAATATTCTGCATTTGTAACCCGAATGAAGTAACGATCAGTTTCAGGGACAGCGGGCCCGGCATTGACAGTTCCTATCACCAGCGGATATTCGAACGTTTTTTCAGGATCCCTTCAGCAACGGCTGATATTCACAATGTGAAAGGTACCGGACTTGGCCTGAATTATGTCAAGCAGATCGTGGAAAAACACGGGGGCCATATTAAGCTGGAAAGCGAAAAGGGCAAAGGAAGTAATTTCATCATTTATTTACCGGCAGTATCGTGAAATATAAGATCTTATATGCAGAGGACGAGCCTTTTCTCGCCCGGATTGTCAGTGATAATCTCACTGCCAAAGGCTATGAAGTGATTACCGCCGGCGATGGCGAATCGGCACTTCGACTCTATAAGTCTGTTAATCCGGATCTTTGTATCGTCGACATTATGATGCCCCTGAAAGACGGTTATCATCTTACAGAGGATATCAGGAAAACCGGTAAAAATATCCCTGTCATCTTCGTCAGTGCCAAATCCCTCGATGAAGATGTTGTAAAGGGCTTTAAAAGCGGGGGTAATGACTATTTGCGGAAACCTTTCAGCATGATAGAGTTGCTGGCCCGTGTTGAATCATTATTGACCAGGTTTAATCAGGTGCAGCAGGTCGATGAGGCGTCTCCGTGGTATGAATTCGGAAACAGCAGGCTCGATACCGTAAGCCAGCAATTGATAACACCCAGGCAGGTATACGATCTGTCCTATAAGGAGGCTATGCTGCTGGAATTACTGTTGAAGAACAAAAACGCCGTCTTAGAACGTCAGGAAGCTTTGCAAAAAATATGGGGGGATGATAACGTTTACAACGCGAATAGTATGAACGTATTCATGACCCATTTAAGGAAAATGCTGAAGGATGATTCCGCTGTTCAGATCATGAGCCTGCGAAGTTTAGGTTATAAATTAACCTGTTAGCCGGAAATAGCATAAGATGTAAACTGGTTTTAATGGATTATTAAATAACAATGAATCTATTAAAACCGGCTGGGAGGTAACATACCATTGCTTCTACCCGTGTACTTCACGAAGTTAACGCCAGCCTAAACCGGGTGCAACATGCTTCAAAATAGAAGACAGGACATGTATGTTATAATCAGCCCCTAATGTGTTTGGTATAGTTAAAAGGACAGTGTCTGCTTCCTGGATAGCTTCGTCTTTAGCCAGTTCTTTTATCAGTTGATCCGGTTCCGCAGCATAGCTTTTTCCGAAGATCGCCCGCTTGTCTGCTTCAATATAGCCAACTTTATCTGACCCGTTAGCTTGTTGTCCAAACAAATACTTGTCTTGGTCATTAACCAATGCAAAAATCGAACGGCTCACCGAAACCCTGGGTTCACGCTCATGCCCTGCTTTTTTCCAGGCCTCCTTATACAGTCTGATTTGCTTAGCCTGTTGTATATGGAAAGGTTCACCGGTTTCGTCAAATTTCAAAGTAGAGCTTTGTAAGTGCATGGCATTCTCGGCCGCCCAAACGGCTGTAGCATTAGAAGCAGCGCCCCACCAGATCCGTTCCCGCAATCCTTCAGAATAAGGTTCCAAACGTAATAAACCCGGCGGATTAGGGAACATAGGGTACGGATTAGGTTCGGCAAACCCCACGCCATTCAGTTTTTCTAAAAATTCCAATGCTTTA
This sequence comes from Bacteroidota bacterium, assembly GCA_026224775.1. Taxonomy (GTDB): domain Bacteria; phylum Bacteroidota; class Bacteroidia; order Sphingobacteriales; family Sphingobacteriaceae; genus Mucilaginibacter. The sequence goes on along the minus strand of JAMFRP010000026.1, from coordinate 14,926 downwards.
CGGCGGCCCATCTCCGCGTCTGTTTCTCCGTTTGCCGGTTCATAACCAAAATAGCGCCAGCCGTTTATCACCTGTTCCGGGGAACCTCTGCTGATACCTAACTGTAATCGTCCGCCCGAGATCAGATCAGCCGCCCCGGCATCTTCCACCATGTATAGCGGATTTTCGTAACGCATATCAATTACACCGGTGCCAATCTCTATTTTTTTTGTTTTAGCACCGATAGCCGACAACAAAGGAAAAGGCGATGCGAGTTGCGATGCGAAATGGTGTACCCGAAAATACGCACCGTCAATACCAATCTCTTCGGCAGCAACAGCCAGATCGATTGACTGAAGCAGCGTGTCACTTGCTGTACGGGTTTTATATGCCGGATGATCAGACCAATGACCGAAAGATAAAAATCCTATCTTTTTCATAAATTTCTGGGGTGAAAATGCCCCTGCAAAGATAACAATCAACTGCTAAGGAATGTGTGCATAAGCATCTCATCGATATGGATATGTCTTTAACAAGACAAATACTGATTTATTTGCAAGAGTTATTTGCCATTAATTATGGCAGCATTTGTCGGCCGGATCTGTCGATTGTGCCGATTTCTGAATCAAGCGTATGCATGCACTACGCTGGGTGTAATCCAGTCATTCATGAACGATTTGAAGCTATTTCTTCACTGTTAATCTGTTTGTCAAATCCCGAAATAAATTTCAAAAAATGAAATGTTAATTGCTTAAAAAACAATACGTTGCAAATTTAAACTTTATTTAAATTATTTTATCCGGTTGGGCTGATCCTAAGTTTTAAATCATATTAAAATTGCTTAAATTACCTTAATTAAAATTATTGAATAATTTCGACCGGTATTTATTCAGAACTCATTATTATGAAATGGTTTTCCAGTAAGTATTCCTATCTCCTGGTCACTTTTGTTATCATCGTGACGCTGATTTTGCAGCTTGCCTGGTTAGATCAACTGTATAGTTCACAATCAGTTCAGGTGAAAAGAGACATTGAAGCCGGAATGCTGAAGTCTTCAAAGTTATGCACGTTTGAAGGTGCTGTTCCCCAGCATAAACACAGCGCTGCATTTCAGGAATTTATGTTGTCGGACGAATGGATGCAGTTAAGGCAGGCTTATTATAATATTCGTTTTCATCAGATCAGCAGCTCTTTTTATGTCAAATTTGGTTTAGATTCCAATGAGTTCATACTCAGTCTGAAATTTCCTAATGATAATAAGATCATGAAAACGTACGTACATCGTTCCAAGGAGGATGACGACGAAACAACCAAAGTGATTCTTTTGGGAGATAAAGTCGATTTAAAACGGATGGACAGTATTGTGAACAGTCAAATGGCGTTGGCAGGGTTGAAAACGCATTACGATCATGCACTTTATTATTATGACAATGACCAGTTGGTAAATAAAAGCAATCAACAATTAATTGTTAATGCCGCATACGTCAGTTCAAAGTATCCCTACAATCTGCGGTATGTGAATACCTACCAGCTTATTGTGCCTTCGCTCTTTTCAGTCATCCTTTCCCGGATGAAATTATATCTGATATCATCCAGCTTTATGCTTTTGCTGACCTGCGCTGTATTTTACTTTATATTGAGACTGATGCGTAATCAGCGCCGGTATGCCCAGGCGCGGGTGGCTTTTGTCAGTAATATGACTCATGAATTGAAAACCCCTGTCGCTATCGTAGCGGTAGCCCTGTCGTCTATCAAAAAATACAAACTGGTAAATCAGCCGGAAAAGCTGGAAAGATACATCGACATCAGTGAAAAGGAACTGAAGCGGCTCACCATAATGATTGAGAATGTGCTGAATCTCGAACAGGTTGAAAACGGAATTACCAAATTGAAGCCGGAGTTATATGACATTCAGGAAGGCCTCCGCCAGATTGTTTCCAGTATGCGGCTTCGGACTGAAAAAGGAAAATCAAAGATTATTTTTAAGCCTTCTGCTCAGTCCTGTTTTGTAAATGCCGATCCGGTACATTTAACGAACGCGTTTTATAATTTAATAGATAACGCAATTAAATACGGTGGACCGGATGTTACCATAACAATATCCTGCATTTGCGAAGACAATATCGTGATCATAAGTTTTCAGGATAACGGTCCGGGCATTGAGGCCGTTTATCACCATCAGATATTTGATCGTTTTTTCAGGATACAGGAAAACGAGAATATCCATGATGTAAAAGGAACTGGTCTTGGCCTGTACTACGTTAAAAATATAATCAATCAATCCGGCGGGGAAATAATATTACAGAGTCATCCCGGAAAAGGAAGTAATTTCATCGTTAATCTACCGGTGTCTAATGACAATTAAAATTCTATAGGGGGTGGATATCTCAATCAAGGGCCGACAGGGTCAATTCCGTTATGTCATCAAAAATTGCCTTGTCTGAAGTTGATTTTGCAGTTACCCGGATGCCTTTTAGGGAGTTGAGAATAAATCTTGCCACACCATGCGCATCCCGATGATTTTTAATTTGTCCGCTATCCTGTCCATTTTTGATTACCTGATAAAAGATTTCCTCCGTTTGCAGATCGTTCATCTGCACCAGTTCTTTTACTTCCTTATCATGGGGTGCTAGCTCAACTTCGGCATTTAACATAAAACAACCTTTCTGCTGCTCGTCATTAAGCATTTTCCCCGCAATGAATTTTAATAATTTTTTAACCTTTTCCTTTGCCGGGCCTGCATCAGCTATAACCTCCTGAATTTCTAAAGAAGTGACCTGTTGGTAATTGGCCAGCGCTTTTAAAAAAAGGGTATGCTTATCGGTATAGGTACTGTATAAACTCGACCTGCTAAGCCCCATGGTATCCAAAAGGTCTTCAATGGATGTTCCATTATACCCTTTATACCAAAAAAGTTGCATAGCCTTAGCCAGCACTTCGTTCTCATCAAAATCTCTCGGTCTAGCCATTTTCTATGGTAAGGTCTTTCAAAAAAGCAGTTAATTTACCCATAGTGAGATACACCGTTTCAGAATAACGATTATATGCATGCAACGAAATTTCAGTTCGCGGCTCGATGAATATTTAGATAAATCAAATTGACCAAAAGTTTGCTTCACCTGCATGATTTCCGATTAGCCGCGAACTGTCGTTTTTTAATGGATTTCACTTTATTCTGAAATTTATAAAGTAGAAATGCCGCCGTCAACCGCAATTTCCGACCCTATCATGTATTTGGAATCATCTGAAGCCAAAAACAAATAAGCTCCGGCGATCTCTTCTGGGGAAGCAATATATTTGATTGGGGTTATTTCTGCCATATAGGATTTTACCTGATCCACCTGTTCCTGGTTTAATCCGCCGGTAAATAAGATAGGCGTATCTGTAGCACCGGGTGAAACCATATTCACCCTGATCTTCCTGTCCAGCAACTCGGTCGAGAAACTTCTGGTCAAAGACCTTAAAGCAGCTTTACTGGCAGCATATACGCTGAATTTATCAAACCCCTTATTGATTACACTGGCACCGGTTATAATTATAGAGGCACCGTCTTTCAGATAAGGCAAGGCCATTTGAACGGAGAAAAATGTACCCTTTAAATTGACGTTTATGATATTGTCGAACATTTCTTCCGTATAGTCTGCTAAAGAATTAGTTGGCGCTATGGCAGCATTCAACACCAGGACATCAATCTTACCGGTTTTTTTCGCGACTTCTTTATAGCATTTCTCAATATCGGCTAATACGGCGATATCGGCTTTAATACCTAAAGTGCCTTCTCCGAGCGCCGCAACGGCAGCATCTAATTTACTTTGATCTCTGCCTGTGACGATGACCGAGGCTCCGTTTTTCGCATATTTTTCCGCAATGGCAAATCCTATACCACTGCTGCCGCCTGTAATTACAGCTACCTTATTCGCTAACGTTTTCATAGATTATATTTTATTATAGATTAAAATCATTTATCATTTTACTGTTGCAACAGCGCTATTCCGCACCGAATAAGTTAAAACTTGGCCCCTTTTTTTAATTTAAATGGGTGGGCAATGAGGTAATAAGAGATGGTAAGCAGAATAGCAGGTGCGACCGAAGTTTATCAATTGGTAGTATCGATAGCTTCATTTTTCGCATCACAAACTTAGGCTGAGCCAATGTTAAGGCGGGTTAAATAAGGTTAAATAAGGTTAAATGTCTATATTATGCAAGAAATGCCGTTAACAAATAGCTATAATATAAATGTTCGCAGATAACGCTTTTTACTGGTTTAAAAATGGTGTTTGGACAAGGAAACACCGGATGGGTTGTTAATCCAGCGCTAGGCAGCAATCTCTGCTGCCTTGTTGTATTAAGTGCCAATATTAAAAATACATTGCATGTCCATATAGATGACAGGCATCCCTGATTCTGATAAATTTATTCGCCTGGGTTGCAGCCTTAATCATTTTTGTTTCCCGGGATAAATACATTTTTGGTTGATGTTCAAATAAACACTCACTAAATTAGCTGCCCATGAAACAAACGGAACAACTTGCTACCGATATAAAACGACTCCATAACGTGGGCGTCAATCTTGTTAATGCCATTCAGGTTGAAGTTTATCCGGAGCAAATGGCAACTCATTTTACGGTTAATTTAAAGAAGGATTTTGAAGCTTTCAGAAAGTCATTGCCTGTATTTAGCAATGTTTATCAGGCCTGGTATTCAGAAGCACAAATCGTAGTAAAGCGATTTTTACCCCTACGGCTTAATGATTTTATTTCCTTATACGAGGCACCTAAAAGCCGTAAGGAGCTAAAAAAAGAAAACTATACTATAGAGGATTACCTTAAAAATTCAACAGTTACTTCCGGATTTGATAAAAAGATTGTTGCAGGGCCGGCTGACGCAATACTCTTGGTTCAGCAACAGCTTAATATTCTCGATTCCGTTACTATACGCCTGGAGAGTAGTATCACAGAGATTACGGAAATATTACAGGCTGATCTGCTCGATAAAATGCTTGCTTCTGCAAATGAACTTGCCAAGAACGGACTTGCCCGTTCAGCAGGCGGCGTCTGTAGTGCTATAATACAGCAGCATTTTGAAACACTCCGGAATAAATACGAACTTAAACTGCCCAAAAAGACACCAACATTAAAGGATTATAATGAATTGCTGCAAAAAGCTGAAGTATATGATTTCGGAACAGGGCGGCAAATTCAATATCTTATAGATATTCGGGATATTTGTGTGAAAAACACAAAAAAGGCTCCGAGTGTATCTGAAATAGAGGATTTACTTGCCGGAACAGAAAAAATTATTAGATCAATATATTAGGGGGACAAGTTGGCCGTAAAATAGTTGACTATAAAAAGACAAAAGGAAATCGTGCTTTGAGATGCCGTAAAGCATTATATGCTCATAGAGATTGATCACCTTTAAGTTAGTTTTGTAAAACTATGTCTGAAAAAGAAATTTGTAGTTGGCTTACCAAACAACTTCGCCTTTATATAGCGATAAAGGAGGAAGATGCGGCTAATATAACAGGGATGTTCCATTGCCGCCAGGTTTCAAAAGGCGACTACCTCCTTAAAGAGGGCCAATATGGTGATTGGTGGGGATTCGTTTATGAAGGCCTTTTTCGGTCTTACTCCTACGATACCAAAGATACCGAGTTCACAAATGCCTTTTTCCGGGAAGGCTCATTTACTTGCGAACTGGTTAGTTTTTCAGGTGCGGCGGTCAGCGTAACCAATGTAGTTGCATTGGAAGACTCCATAATACTTTGTGTAAATAAGCCAACCTTAGATTCACTGTTCAGGGACTATCCCAATTTCGAAAGATTTGGGAGGTTATTATATGAAAAAGTTCTTATTAGTCACAAACAGCGTAACCTTTTCAGGGTAAGGCTAAACGCCCGTGAACGTTATCTCCATTTTCTGAAGAATGAGCCGGAATTGCTCAAAAGGGTGCCGTTAAAGTATATCGCTTCCTATCTCAGCGTTACAGATACTAGCTTAAGCCGTATCCGCCGGAACCTGCAACAACTGGTAGGCTGATTTCTTGTCTTTGGACAAGTGTAAACTGCTTCGGGGCGTTCTATCTTGCAAAAAAAATCATGATGGAAACACGGAAAAAAATAGCTTTGATCACCGGGGCCAACCGGGGACTGGGCCTTGAGATTGCGCGTCAGTTGGGTAAAAAGGGAATCAAAGTACTAATAGGTGCCAGAAATGCAATCGCAGGTCAGGCGGCTGCTGGGGATCTGAAAGCAGAAGGCATTGATGCACTCACTGTTTTGCTCGATATAACCGACAAAAATAGTATAAACAGTACCGTACAGTTTGTTACTGAGAAATTTGGCTACCTGGATATTTTAGTTAACAACGCAGCACGCTTACCTAAAGCAACAGACGAAGGAGCACCAAGTATGGTTAATCAGGAACTTTTGCTTGAGTTTCTGGAAACTAACTTTCTGGCACAGGTGAGGGTGACCCAGTCCTTTCTGCCATTGATCCGGCAAAGTACAGCCGGGCGTATAGTCAATATGTCTTCTACGATTGGCTCGGTAACGATCTCCAGTGAACACTTGCATCAGAACGGTCCAAAGCCGCCACGCATTCCGTACGCTGCTTCAAAAGCTGCATTGAATATGTTCACAGTGTCTTTGGCTAAAGAATTAAGACAGGAAGGAATAAAAGTTAATAGTGCCGACCCCGGTCTTACCCAAACGGACTCAGGCGGACCGAATGCGCCTTATACCGTTGAGCAGGGCGCCTGGCCGGCTGTCTGGTTAGCTTGTATTGATAATGATGGTCCTACGGGATGCTTTTTTACCCACGTTGACGAGCATGTGGTTAACAACCCGTGGTAACATTTCAAAACATCCCTAAGTAAGAAAATTAATAAAGAATTGTGAAATCAATAAGTAAAGCAGTTCCGGGCAATTAATACAAAGGGTGGTAACAGATGAGATGCCTGGTAAAGCTCGAACACTTATTTAATATACTATTTTGATGAACAAGGTTCTTGTCACAAAATTATATAACCGTCACAAAGTTTAAAGGTACTCCAGTTAATATCATTGATAATATATCCGCATTAAACTTAGTCAATGGGCAATTTGAACCAAAAAGTACTGCCTTTTCCTAATTCGCTATCGACGCCGATCTCTCCCCCGTGCCTTTTGACGATTTCGGCGCTGATGTAGAGACCTAAGCCTAAACCAGAATACTGGCTTCCCGAGTAATCCGCGCGGTAATAACGGCTGAAAAGGTGAGGGATCTTATCAGGTGCAATACCTGGACCAGTGTCTTTGACGGATATTTTTGCCATGTTGCCAATTTTTTCGACGTTAAGGCAGATATCTTTGGAATCCGGCGCATATTTGACGGCATTGTTAACGAAATTTACGACAACCTGGTCGATCCGGTGTTCATCGGCATGAATTTCCAAATCCCTGTCGCCGCCAAAAACCAGGTTATGCTTTCCGGCTACCCTAACATGGTGGCAGCAGCCCTCCAGTAATTCTGAAACCTTAAACCTGGTCTTGGACAAATGTAATTGTCCTTCGGTGAGGCGGCTGCTGTTCAGCAGTTCTTCGACCAGCGCGCCCAGCTTTTGCATGCTCCTGTTCGACTGGTCAATCAATTTCGGCAGCAACTGTGCGGAAGGATTGTCCTTCATCCGGTCCATCAATTGGAGCGAAGCTTTCAGGCTGGTGATCGGCGTTTTTAATTCATGGCTGGCAATGCTGATGAAATCATCTTTTTGCTGTGCTAAGGCGCGTTCCTGTGTTATATCAGTATTGGTACCAAACCAACGGGTGATCTTACCACTTTCGTCTTTGAACGGAATAGCACGGGATAAGAACCAGCGGTAAGTACCGTCTTTCGCACGTAATTGAAAAGTATCCTCCCATATAATGCCTTTTTCAAAATCCCGTTCATATTTTTGAATGACCCGTGCGATCTCATCAGGATGCAGGACTTTGTGCCGGCCTGTGCCTTCCATTTCCTCCGGCGTGGTGCCGGTATAATCGAACCAGCGCTGGTTATACCAAAAAATATAGCCGTTCTCATCGCTCATCCAGGCCAATTGGGACATATTATCCGCCAGTAATTGGAGTTTTTGCTCACTTTCCTTGACCAGTTCGCGCGCTTTTACCTGCTCGGTTACATCGATGGCAACTACCAGGATATCTTTTGTAGCGCCGGTTTCGTCAGCAATAGGCTGGTAAACGAAATTCAGATAGACGTCCTGCATTTCCCCGTTTTGTTCTAGTTTTGCCAGCGTCTCACTGCCATAAAAAGCCTCACCGGTAGTGTAGACTTCATCGAGGATACCGAGAAAGGGTTGCCCTTGTATTTCCGGCAAGGCCAATTCCAGCGGCAAGCCCAGGACGTTATTTGACTTACCCCATATCCGCAGGATCATATCATTCGCAGATTCTATCAATAGCTCCCGGCCGTTCAGCACACCGATGGCAACCGGCGCTTCCTGGATGAGGTACCTGAACCGGGCTTCGCTGCTGGCAAGTTCGGAAAAACTATCCTCCAACCGGGCCTGTGTCGTTATTAATTCTTCATTTGTTGCGGCCAGCTCTTCGTTAACAGCGCTTGATTCCTCGTTCAATGCCTGTAAGTCGTTGGCGTATTGTTCCAGCAACTTGCGGGATGCAACTTTATCGGTCACTTCGAAAGACATGACCAGTACCCTGTTTCGCTGCCCGTTTGCATCAGTTAAGGGTTGATAACTATAATCAACATAAGTAATACGCTTGCTGCCATCAGGTTCAATAAAAGTTACGATACTTTCTTTGACGGAGATCACTTCACCCGTCTCCATGACCTGGTTAAGCTGGCCCGGAAAAGGCTGGTCTGCTAACTCGGGAAGCACTACCAATAAAGGTTTACCTATGGTTTCTTCCTTCTTTTTATCCCAATAGGCCAAATTGGAATCATTGATCATTTCCACCACGAGTTCATTACCCCGGATAACGACAACGTGCGCGGGCAGTAAATTGAGCATCTGCTCCAGTTCCCGCTCACTTTCTAAGACCTTTTGTTTAACGAGCACCATGTCGGTTACTTCGATCACAAACACCATGATTCCGTCTACAGTGCCTGAACTGTCCGTTCTTGCCTGGTAAATAAAGTTAAAATAGCGATCTTCCACAGGTCCATCCGTCGTCCGGGCTAGTGGAATCAGTAATTCATTACCTTCGAATGTTTTCCCTGTTTGATAAACGCCTTGCAAAATCTCCCATATGGCGGAATCTTTAACTTCCGGGACAGCCTCCAGCAACGGTTTGCCCGAAAGGGCCCTGCCGGGAAATAGTTGCTGGTAAAGCGGGTTGATCAATTCGAACGTTAATTCCGGGCCGTCAAGCACACAGATCCCTGCCGGCGCCTGTAAAAAAAAGTTCCTGAGCCGGTCACGTTCAATGATCGTTTCCTTTTGTGCTTTTTCAGCTTGCGCAATCGCTCCTAATTTTTCAGTGGTTTCTATACAGATGACCAGCACGCCCTGGATGCTATCATCGAGATCAGCTATGGGGCTGTAGGAGAAATCAAAATAACAATTTTCTGTATAGCCGTTCCTATCCAGTGGCACCATAAAGTTTGGAAAACCATGTGTTTTGCCCTGCATAACTTCGCCAAACATCGGCCCGATGATGTCCCATATTTCCGCATAAGTATCCCGTGCGCTGCCGCCCAGCGCCTGCGGGTGCTTGGATTCGCCGTTGATCGGCCGAAAAGCATCATTATAGAGCTGGATAAAGTCCGGACCCCAGCAGATCAGAACGGGAAAACTATTTTTCAGCATCATGCTGACGGTTTGCTTTAAAGCATCCGGCCATGAACCCGGATCACCCAGCGGGTTGCCCGACCAGTTCAGGCTTCGGATCAACTCGCCCATTTCACCGCCGCCACTTAAAAATGGAAGATTATTTGATTGGGGCAGTTTGTTGTTTTTGGTCATGAACAGGGGGCGTAATTGACCAAAAATAAATAAATAATTTAAAAAGTATACTACAAGGAAAATTGTTGCGATTACAAGTAACGATCATTGTCCGGCTCCGCTTTGTGAACGGAAACTAGTAATTATTTAGGCGGTCAACATGTACGCCTCATGCCGAAGCGAATTTTAATCATTGAAGATGATCCGGATATTTTATAGATACTCCATATTTTCTTTAAGGAAGAGGGCTATGAAGTACTTCTATCTGAAGATAGAAGTAAAGCGTTGGCAGTTGACGTAATTAAACCAGACCTGATATGGTAAAGGCCGTTTTTTGCTCCTGTCCAGGCTCGAACCGATAAAATAATTGTAGTGACTTTCAATACTTTAACCATTAATGATTGTATAAGGTAGCCTAATAGGTGTTATTCCAAACACTCATAATGTTTATTTTTCCCTGTATATCAATGGTTTGTGATTGCATCTAAGGTGTCTGTTTTATGTTTCAGATCGCTTCACAATCTTATCATTAATTATGCAAGAATTGCAATAAAAATTGACTAAGAATAAAAATCGATCCATAAACCATAATAACACTTTGCTTGTTAAAGCACCGCACGTCTTTCAGAGCAATGAATGAAGTTCTCCTAATTATTAACTTTTTAAAAAGGAGAACGTTCATTGATCATTGCTTTAATAATTAAATCATACCTGTGCAAAACCACCATCAACACAAATTTCACTACCTGTAATGAAGCTAGAATCTGCTGATGCCAGGAATAGCGCCGTAGTAGCGATTTCTTCAGATTGCCCCATACGCCCCATCGGAATAAGTGAAGCCATGTGCTTCTTCATGTCATCCTTTCCTTCAAAAGCAGCCGTCTCAATTGGGCCTGGACTAATGACGTTAATTCTGATGCTCCTTGATTTTAGTTCGTTGGTCCATGCTTTGGCATAAGTCAGAAGGCCGGCCTTGCTGGCACCATATACACTTAGGTTTGGCATTCCTTTTCTTGCGGCTATTGTGCCGGTCATGATGATAGACGCGTAGTCACGGAGCAAAGGGAGCGCCTTTTGCACTGTAAAGAAAGTACCCTTTGCATTGAGGTTAAACTGCTTATCAAAGCTTTCTTCGCTGACGTCTCCAAATGGTACAAAGTCTGCGACACCAGCACTGGCATACAATACATCTATATGTCCTTTTTCACGCTTAACTGTTTCGAATAAGCGGTCAAGGTCCGACAGGTTTGCCGAATCACCCAAAAATCCGGTCACATTGCTGCCGATGGCTGCAACGGCTTCATCCAGTTCTTTTTGCCTGCGGCCGGTGATAAATACATAAGCACCTTCTTCTACGAATAATTTGGCTGTGGCCAGGGCCATGCCCGATGTAGCGCCGGTAATAACGGCGACTTTATTTTCTAGTTTTTTCATAATGTTTACTTTGTAACGTGTGTTATTTATAAGAGAAATTAAATACAATTTTAGCTGCGCGGAATAAAACTGATCATCCCGGCCCGTGGTCTTCCGGCTGCGTTCAGATCATGATCCAGTGCCTCGCCCAATCTGTTGCCGCAAACGTCTTCGAAGCGATCTGAGACGACGAGGCTATGCTCCCCGGCGTTCCAGGGGTGGCTCGGAATAAACTGCATTGTGGTCCCGTCCCGTGCGAGTGATATACGCGTCTGAACTACCTCTCCGGAAGATGACAAAATCCTAATCTCATCCTCGCAAAGGGCAGCGTCCATAACCCTGTCAAAATGCACGACGACGGGATCGAGGCTCCCCACCATTGGTGAGACGATACGCCAGCCGATCTCGTCGATCGCTTCCAGAACGGGATCGCTTACACGGAAGGTGTGGCGCGCTGTTTGTCCGAGCGCTGTGATAATAAGGCTATACGTCCGCCCGACGACAAACGCCGGCTCGTGAGACGGGTCTTCACTCATACCGCGCTTAATCCTTCCAGGCTCCATCAGCACCGTCAGGCGGCTTCCATCATGAGACCAGAGTTCCTGAGACAGAACGAGGAAGGGATCAGGCACAATCTGACCCTCCTCGTTTATCAGCCAGAGTTGCTCACGATCAAAGTGCGCCTCTCCCGGCCTTGAAAAATATATATAGAACCGCAAGGTGTTTGCGGGAAGCACTTTGGCTTCAGGAGAGATGCGGATCAGCATTACTGAACAGGTTTAGGTGGCACCGACCTGTGCACCATCTCGACTCCCGGGAAATCAAACTCCACCCAGATCTTGTCAATCCTTGCGGGAAGTGGGCTAACCATCAGGGTTTCAAGCGTCAGATCGCCGGTGTCCGGGTAGCGGGTCAGTGAAACAAAGAAGCGTTCGCTGAACAGGTCCGCCCGTAACGAGGATCCGACAAATAGCACCTGCTTGCCAACCGGCCCGGCAGGCATGGCAGGGTGTTGATCCAGCATAGGGCCTTGGGCAGGACGGTTCTCTGGCGTGAAGCCTTCGGCAGAGCTAATTCCGGAAATCGGAACTATCATAGGACCGCGACCAAGAATAGTGATAAACAATTTATCCTGATCACCGTCACGGTAGGCAACCATGCTTATTGGTTGACCGTTGCCCATATCGCCGATTGTTTTACCCGTTATTTTCGCGCCATGATTAAGCTCGGAAACCGGAATGGTAACGAGTGGGCTGCAGGCGTAGGCGGCTACAAGTGTATCCTCACCATCGATGTTGGCAAATTGCATTGCCCTTATCGGCGCGCGGGTTTCGTAGATGCCATGAGCGACGTGATAAATTTCTAATTGTGTCTCACTGGCCGCACCGGTAAACGGATAAGGTATCCGGCGCAAAGTAGAAGAAAACTCCTGGTTCGAGACACCGGCGACATAAACTTCTCCAGCGTGAAATTTCAAATCCACAATTGTCATAGAACGAAGCGGTGTTCGCGCCTTCGCTTCAAAGACTTCCGCTGGCGGGTATGGGAAAGTGCCGGCCCGTGACTTAAAGTGCTTGTTTTCGTCGGGAACGTCGGTCAATTGGTGCACCGTCACATTTGACGATGAGAGATCGAACGGGTGAACCTCCCCATCCAGAGAGACACTTACGACTGCTGGCTCCAGACTATCGCCTTTGCGCACGCCGATTGACAGGTATGGCTGGCGTGTTACGGGATGGACTGCCATTCCGTTCATCACCAGGCTTTTGGCTGTAACGCCCAGCTTTGCGGCAATCTTCTCGTCAATCGATTCGAAAATGAAGGGATCAAGCAAGGCCGGGGCCTGGCCGCGTTCCGTCTCGAAGGCGAAAACGGCTCCCAGTTTATTATCGCCTACGAATAGGACACCCTCAGGGCTGAAAGTTAGAGCCCCCGCTGATTGCGGTGTGATTTGGTTAATCGTGTTCATAATTTGTTCCATTGATTTTTTGTTTATTTTTTTTTATTGAATTTGATGATCATGATTTAATAATAGATCGGTAAATCACTGCCCCTCACTCTTTCCAAAAGTTTGTTCAATGTTTCGGCCTCATCTTCGGTAAGGGTTTTTGCTATATCAATCAGCTTAAACTTTTGAAAGTCGCCGCGAAAAACATTGTTTAACCAGCTATAAGTGTAATGGATATTGATAATCGCCTTCTGGTAATTATCTTCAAAGTCTGTGCATTGTATTACTTCGTCTATCTTCATACTACTCGTTTTTTAAGCGGTGCCATATATAAAAGGGGTATCCCTATCAGCATAATAAGGCCTACTGCCACATAAGAATCGTGATAAGTCAGCAGCAAGCCTTGTTTATTAGCGGCAGCCGTTATATTGCTTGTCAGAGGTTGGAGGGCTTGTATATGCGACAAAAAACGGAAGTGGATAAAAATGGTGATCACCGCGATACCCAATGAGCCGCCCAACTGGCGCATCATATTGTTCAAGCCGGTTCCCTGGCCGATTTCCGCTCCCTGTAAACTGGCTACAGCCACGTTGAGTATCGGAACAAATAACATCGCCATGCCTACCCCCCGCAAGGCTAAAGGCCAAAAGAAATCACCCGGGGTTGATGACATTCCAAAATGGCCCAGCCAAAAAGAAAAGCTAAAAAAGAGGATAGCGCCAAATGTTGCTATGAATTGTGCAGGTACTTTTTTCTTCAATAAAACACCGACAACCGGCATGGTCAATAAAGTAAACAGACCGCTTGGCGCAAGCAACAAGCCAGTTCTTTGTGCTGAAAAGCCCAGTATGGTTTGACAAAATATCGGAAATAGGAATAACGATCCGTAGAAGGCCACTCCAAATACGAAGGATGTGATCATCCCGGCAGCGAAACTTTTGTGGCGCATGATCTTAAAGTTGACCACCGGGTAATCAATTTTTAATTCACGGCGTAAAAACAGTATAAGTCCGATTACTGCTACAATCGTCAGCAATACTATATAAGTGTTGGAAAACCATCCAAAGTCCTGTCCCTTTTCTAAAATGAACTGCAAGCTGCCGACAGTTAATGCCAGCAGTCCGATCCCCAGCCAGTCGACCTGTTTACCTTTACCTGCATGCGGTGTGGGCCGTAAAAACCAGTAAGTAAAGGCGGCGGCTAAAATCCCAAAAGGTATGTTCACATAAAATATCCAGCGCCAGGCTGCATGGTCAATTATATAACCACCGATTGCAGGGCCTACTGTTGGGCCGAAAATTGCGCCTGCGCTAAACAAGACGGTAGCTGTGCTGGCCTGTTCATGGGGCCAGGTATCTAACAGGATCGCCTGTGCCGTAGAAAGTAAACCACCTCCGGCGAGCCCTTGTAGTATCCGGAAGCCTATCAGCTCGCCAAGGCTATGCGATTGCCCGCATAAGAAAGATGCCACCGTAAACAGGATAATCGAAATTAAAAAATAATTTTTACGCCCAAAGTAGTTGCCCAGCCAACCGGACATCGGTAGAATAATAACATTTGCGATACTGTACCCGGTGATCATCCAGGCGGCATCGCTCAATCCGCCACCAAGATTTCGCTGAATCTGCGGGAAAGACACATTTA
>JAMFRP010000025.1 GCA_026224775.1 Bacteroidota bacterium | reverse complement strand
GTACTCCATGCGGATTGGTTAATATGCGTTTGTATAGCTCCCGGCCCTATTGATACCACCCTGATTTTGTGCGGAGCCAGTTCCTGGGCCATACTTTTCATCATCATCATTACGCCGCCCTTGCTGGTAGCGTAGTTTACGTGGCCGCCCCAGGGAATAACTTCGTGTACACTGCTCATGCAGATAATTTTACCTGCAGCCTTGCTCCTGCCCTCAACCACGCCTCTTTTAATAAACTCCTTTGCCGCTTCGCGTGAGCATAAAAACTGGCCGGTTAAGTTTATCCCGATCACGGTATTCCATTCCTCCATGGTCATATCCACAAATTTGGAGTCGCGTTGCAAGCCGGCGTTGTTTACCAAAATATCAATTGTACCGTATTGCTGGTACATTTCGGCAAACATGGCTTGTACATCGGCTTCATTGCTAACATCTGCATGGATGGCGTAAGCCTGTCCACCTGCAACCGTAATTTCGTCCACCGTTTGTTCGGCAATCTCGTGCGCATCAACATGGTTTATAATAACTTTTGCGCCTGCCATAGCTAATGCGATAGCTACTCCTTTACCAATCCCGCTATCAGCGCCGGTAACCAGGGCTGCCTGGCCCTGTAATGTTTGTATTTGATTCATATTGTAAGATGTGATGTTTTACCTGTTAAGATAAGGAATGAAATTGTAAGGATTTGGTTTTGATAAAGAAAAGATATACCCAATTGTTAACTTATGCTTCAAACTAACACGCTATCTATAAAGCATCCAAACTTACTTAACTTGCAATGTCCACTTAGGTACATAGCCGGTATTGCTATTATAACGCACTTTATAATAACGATCTCCTTTTTCAAGCACATCTACTTGTGAGTAGTTTGGGATCGCTGTAACAACTTCAGAACTCAGGTTATCCTGCTCGCGCATATTTACAATGCCGGTTACATTGGCTTTTACCATGGTAGTATATAAAAAATCATTATTTACCTTAACAGGTTTAGGTTCAATACGCGCAGCTTGTAGCTGTTGAATATTTGTAGTATCTGATTTAGCAAGCGAAATTTGTTTTGGAATAACAGCAACAATTTGAGGAATTGTAATATATTTTTTCTTGTGATGCTTAGTTTTAATTGCTGGTTCGGGGGTAATAATTTTGGTTATTTGTTTGGCTTTTGAATGATCGGGTGCATTCATGGCCTTAATTACGTAATCGCCAAAAATACAGGTGATTAAAATTAAGACAATCGTAAACCCTATATCAATAACAGTGCGGGTTCTGCTGGTGATTGAAGGAGGAGCCTTGTATCTACTACTTGCAGAAGCGTGTACGTTTGGGCCATTTTTGAATTTATTTAGCGCCGCGTCATATTGCCCGCGTTTAAAAGGATCATTTAAAATTTCGTAAGCTTCCTGAATCTCTTTGAAACGACTTTCAAAGTATTTGTCATTCTGATTAAGATCGGGATGAAATTTTTTGGAGAGCTTACGGTAAGCTTCCTTAATTTCAATTGACGAACAATTTGTATCCGTACCAAGAATGTAATAGAAATCCTTCATGCTCAATCAAAACAAATAGTTAACCCCTATTTGATTAATTATTAAGCATTTAGTTTAATTAGGAAGAGTAATAATTTTAAAGTTCTTTGATATACCTTAAAAACAGGTGCAGTGCCTCTTTTTTACCTTCGGTGAGGTCAAAATCCAATTTGTGCATCAGGTAATCTTCCAGATCGAAATCGTTGCGGTCGGGCAGTTCTTTGATTACATCCGCACGATGATCTAAACCGAACTTTAAAACCTGGTTAAACTCGTCAATAAATTCCTTGGGAATAGGTTTATTCGATATCCAGGCAGCAAAGCAAAATGGCAACCCTGTAAATTTCCGCCATTCCTCAGCCAAATCATATACGTATTTGTATTTTTCTTTTTGGCCGAATGTACGGTCACCTATTAAAACAAAAGCGGTTTCATGATCTGTTGATTTGGTATAATCATCAGCATTTTCAATTAACTTTGGACTAACCTTCCAGTAATTTTTCAGCAATACTTTTGATAGATTGTTTGAAGACCTTGACTGCGGATCAAGCTGTAATCTTTTCACATATTTAATATCGCAATTGCTAAAAATAAACACCGAATTAACCGCGCCTACGGCACCAATGCAGTAATCTGACACAATCTCCCAGTAAGGTAAATTTAACGTAGCAGCCACCGGGATAAGGCCAATATCAACCACATCATCAATCAGCTTCTGCGCGCAGTCTGTAGGATTATCAAGGCTGAGCTCTATTTTATTAATGAAGTCGGTATGTTGAATGCCGTATATAAATGGTTTGGTGTTAGTGTAACTAACGGCCGATATTCTGAATTTCATTTTTAATCTAGTATCAAGTAGCTTTTTTAGTATCAAGTCGCTAGTATCAAGTAGCAAGACTTTTTGTTTTTGGGTGATGATTTATAGTATTCTGTAGTTCGTATGCTGATCAGTCTCGATACTTGATACTAATTACTTGATACTTTAAGATGTTCTGAGTCGTTAAAATCTACGATTTCGAATTTGCTGCCATCGTAGGTAACTTTATATAGCACCAGGTTTTGATGCGGGAAGGTTTCCATTTCACTTAATGGCTTACCTGTTAACAGGCAAAGCAATAAGCGCATTGCCCTACCATGCATGCATATTAAAACCATTTTTTCCTCGGGATGGCTCATGATAATGTCCAACGCGATTTTTTGGCGGGCCTCCACTTCGTTGGGGCTTTCGCCGCCTTCAAACTTGGTGTCGAGTTTGCCATCAACCCAATCACGCACCAATTTTAAAAACTGCGCGGTGGTTTCAGGCGTACTGGGCTGGCCTTCGTGTATCCCCCAGGCTAGCTCATCAAGTCCTTCCAGCTTTTCATAAGGTATACCCAGATCAATAAATTGCTGTATGCTTTGTTGAGTACGTTTTAGTTCCGATATGTATATTTTATCGAATGGTACATTCTTATATGCATTAAAAAACAGTCTGGCCTGCTTGCGGCCTTCATCATTTAAATCGGTGTTCATCCCCCGCCCCTGTACAATTCCCTGTTTGTTAAGGTCTGTTTGCCCGTGGCGAACGATGTATAATGTTTTTTGTATCATTTATGTTTGACCAAAATGGTCAAAACAAAACCAAGCAATTAAGCTAAGCCTGTTTTGCCATTTTATTAGTTAATTACAGGCAATTTATAGAATGAAGGTTTAGCTTCTTCCGGGAATTGATAATCGTTATAGTCTGTAACTACATTGTAAAGTGTATCGCGTTCTATCGGATACCTGCCAACGTGTTTGATTAATTCAACCAGTTGCTTGGTGCTCATACCGGGGTGCTGTTCTTCACTACCGGCCATTGAATAAATTTTAGTGGTGTCGTCAAGCGTTCCATCAATATCATCTACACCAAAATTTAATGAAAGCTGCGCTGTAGTACGGCTGATCATTGCCCAGTAAGCCTTAATATGATCGAAATTATCAAGGTAGATACGTGCTATAGCATAATTGCGCAAATCTTCAATAACGGTTGATTCCGGTACATCCGACATCTGGTTATCCTTATTCCTGAATTTTAATGGTATAAAGGTTTGGAACCCACCAGTCTTATCCTGTAAAGTACGCAGCCTTTCCATATGATCAATACGGTGCCAATGCTGCTCTATATGGCCATAAAGCATGGTAGCGTTTGAACGCATACCCAATTTATGCCATTCTTCATGTATCGCTAGCCATTGGTCGCCTGTACATTTATCCTTGGAGATCAGATCCCTAACTTCCGGATGGAATATTTCTGCACCACCACCCGGTATCGATTCTAATCCGGCTTCCTTCATGAGGCGCATACCGGTGGCATAGTCTATTTTAGCTTTTTTAAATATGTAATGATATTCAACAGGCGTAAGTGCTTTAACATGCAGATCAGGGCGATGTTTTTTGATTCTGGTAAACAGTTCCGAGTAAAAAGCCACATCGTACTGAGGCAACACCCCTCCTACAATATGCACTTCGGTAACAGGCTCATTATCGTATTTTTTTACGATGTCGAACATTTCATCCATGGTATACTCCCACCCTTGCGAGCGTTCTTTTATCAGCCTTGAATAGGAGCAAAATTTGCAGTCGTAAACGCAAAGATTGGTAGGCTCAATATGAAAGTTACGGTTAAAATAGGTGTTGTCGCCATGACGCTTTTCGCGTATATAGTTGGCAAGGATGCCAAGATACCCCAGTTCGCCTTTTTCAAAAAGTAAAACACCTTCATCAAAAGTAATGCGCTCGGCACTTAGCACTTTTTCTGCAATGTGTTTTAAATCAGCAGGTAAATCCGGGTTTTGTATTAATAGCTGTAAATTACGTGCTGCTTCCATTAAAAATCCTTTGTACAAAAGTAAGAAATGTAAATGTAATGCCCATGTAATATCTAATCTATCTGTTTAAACATTCTTTTTCGGTTTTGAACAAAATGTTATAAACCTAAACTCAAGCCTACTAACAAGGTATTTTAATAAGGAGAACCATGGAACTTAATATGCCCTAAATGCACGACAAAAAGTGACTGTTATTTAATTAATATAATAATACCAAACAATATAAACAGTATTACTACTTATAAATAAGCACGTTACCAATAGAATGATATTGTGGAATAGTTTTAGATAATACTTATGAAACTAACACAACAAAACCATGACAAACCTATTGTACATCATTGCAGTCATCCTGGTAATATGCTGGGCTGTTGGCTTTTTCGCCTATTCAGCAGGCGGAATCATCCACGTATTATTGATAATCGCTATCATAGCATTAATCCTTGGCGTTATTCGCAGAGCATAATATCTATACTAAACTAAAAGCCTGATTAGTATTGCTAATCAGGCTTTTTAATTATTAAGATTCCTTTTTAGGTACTTTAGCTCCTTCTTTTCGCGCTTCAGATAATCCTATCGCGATGGCCTGTTTTCGTGAGGTTACTTTTTTATCGCTGTTGCCGCTTTTAAGCTTTCCCTCTTTCATTTCGTGCATGGTTTTTTCTACCTTTTCCCCTGCTTTTTCTGAATATTTTGCCATGTTAGTATAGTTTATGGTTAGTAATGCAGTAATAACAATCGCATAAATTATAGGTTTTAATTTATTAGGAAAACACAGATTTTTCAAACGAAAAAAGGCGATGATATTCATCGCCTTTTTATAATTCTCCTATTTTGGGAGATGCAGAATGGTTACTTCGCAGCAACGGCTTTTCTTATAGTAGTTTTAGCGGCCCCTGCTTTTGCAGCTATCGTTTTTTTAGCTGTTGCGGTTTCACTTTTTGCTTTATCGCTTATTGTTTTTGCTTTGGTAACTGCTTTAGCTTTTACGTTTGCCGCTTCTTTTTTGGCAGATGCAGCTTCAGTTTTTGCTTTTGCGGTTATTTCTTTCGCTTTGGTATCAGCTTTGGCTTTTACATCGGCTGCAGTACTTTTAGCTTTGGTTGCAGCAACAGATGCTTTGTGATCAACGGTAGCTTTAGTGGCAGTTGCTTTTTCAGCAACAGTTTCTTTTTTATCCGCTACCGACTTTTTAACGCTGTTTAATTTATCTCCTGCTTTATCTTTTAACTCTTCGGCATTGTCTTTTGTATCATCCCAAAGATTTTCAATTGTTTCTTTAACCTTTTCAAAAAATCCTTTTGTTTCAGGTTTAGTGCTTTTTGTGCTCATGGTTTTATGTTAGATTATTTGGTTATAATTTTATATACAGCAAACAATGCAACTATTGTACCAATCTTATTAGCACGTTTAAAAGTTAGGTTTCAGCACATATTTATCGTAGAAACGGAAAATATGATCTGTTGCCTCTTCAGCGGTATCAACTAAACGATATAAATTCAGGTCATCCGGCGCTATATTATGTTCATGCTCCAGCATATTCTTTTTAACCCAATCAAATAGTCCGCCCCAATAATCTACTCCAACAAAAACAATCGGAAAACGGGCTATCTTCCCCGTTTGAATTAAAGTCATCGCCTCGAACGCCTCATCCATCGTACCAAAACCACCCGGCAATACAATGAAACCTTGCGAGTACTTCATAAACATCACCTTACGTACAAAAAAGTAATCAAAGTCCAGTATTTTATCTCTGTCGATGTACCTGTTGTGGAACTGCTCAAATGGCAACTCTATGTTCAAGCCTACTGATTTTCCACCCGCTTCAAAAGCGCCTTTGTTAGCCGCTTCCATAATGCCCGGCCCACCGCCTGAAATTACCCCATAACCACGCTCAGATAGTAAGCGGGCACAGGTCTCAGATATTTGATAGTATTTATTATCGTTATGTGTACGTGCCGAGCCGAATATAGATACGCATGGCCCTATCTTAGCCAGTTTATCAAAGCCATCAACAAACTCAGCCATTATTTTAAATATCTGCCAGGAGTCGGTAACCTTAATTTCCTGCCAGTCTTTATTTTCAAACGCGCGCCTTATTTTATCATCATTTGTCATAGTATATAAATAGAGTAAAAAGTATTAATTAGAAACTACGGTTTTTGTTTTGGGAGATGAGGTGATCAACAAGCCAAGCATGGTGATCAGCCCGTTAACAATAATCAGCTCGTTATCAAAAGTATAACCGAATAACTGGCTTGAGTGTGAACTTAAAAAGTAGCATATTGCCGGTGAGATCAAACAAATAAACGGCACCAGTTTATCAAAAACCTGTCGCTTACTAAAAAACAACCCGAAACAATACAAACCCAACAAAGGCCCATAAGTATACGATGCTACCGAGAAAATAGCCGTAACCACAGCTTTATTATTAATAGCGTTAAATATGATAATGGTTAACAACATTAAAAACGAAAAGCCCACATGCACAAAATGCCGGGTATTCACCTTTTTCTTACTGTTCATGGTATCACCTTTCGCGAAGCCTAAAAAATCAACACAAAAAGATGTGGTTAAAGCCGTTAATGCTGAATCTGTAGTAGCAAAGGTTGCAGCCGTTAGCCCCAGCATAAATACCATAGCGGGCACTATACCCAAATATTGCAGGGCGATGGTTGGATATAGATAATCCGTCTTACCAACCTTAATACCGTAGTGAGCGGCATACATATACAACAAAGCACCTACGCTTAAAAAGAAAATATTAATCACCACAAATACAGCAGTAAAGCTGAACATGTTCTTTTTCGCTTCGCGGATGTTTTTCAGGCTGAGGTTCTTCTGCATCAAATCCTGATCCAAACCTACCATGGCTATGGTAATAAACATCCCGCCTAAAAAGGCTTTGGCAAAGAAGAACTTACTCGTCATGAAATTATCCCAGAAGAATATTTTGGAGTAGCTGCTGTTTTTCACCGCCTCGAAGGCATCAATAGCATTTAAATTAAGGCTTCGGCAGATAAAATAGATGGATAAGAATACAGATGATACCAGGAATAAGGTTTGCAAACTATCCGTAATAATGATGGTTTTAAGTCCACCTTTAAAAGTATACAGCCAGATAAGCAACAGGCATATCATCCCGGTAACGGCAAAAGGGATATGATAACTATCAAAAATAAACTTCTGCAACACAATCACCACCAAATAAAGTCGGAACGCTGAGCCAATAATGCGACTAATTAAGAATATGCCCGCTGCGGTTTTATAACTCCATTTGCCTAAAACGCCTTCGATATAACTGTAAATAGATGTTAATTGTAAACGATAATACAGTGGAATCAACACCGTAGCCACCACAATAAACCCGGCGGCGTTACCTAGTACAAACTGGAAGTATTCGAATTGATCCCCCGTTGGCGCACCAACTTTGCCCGGAACGGATATAAAAGTTACCCCGCTCAGGGCTGTACCGATCATCCCGAAGGCAACCAAATACCATTTTGAATTGCGATTGGCCACAAAAAAGGTATCGTTATCGGTTGATTTGCGCGAGGTTAAGTATGATATAACCAGCAATACCAAAAAGTAACCGATGATAAAGGATAATAATACAGCTGGAGACATTTCTTAATTTTAGTGTCAGTATCAGGTAGCAAGATAGGAATAAAACGGAAAAAAGAAATTTTGATTAAGTTTAAATCATATAAATAATGATCGAAATTATTCAATTAATTTAACTTTGATTGGTTATGGAATTTATTAGTTACCTGTATAAATTAGCACATGCATGAGTATTTTTCAACTGAATAAATCGGAGTATCTATCGCATGTGATTTATATTGTAAAATGCCTCTTAGGGGTTATTATCTGCTATGTTTTATACACAGCAATTCCACAATACCCTTTTTACTGGTCGCTGGTTTCGGTGGCGTTGGCTACTTCGCTTGATAGCACCAATAACCAGGCTTATGACCGTATCAAAGCGAATACCTTAGGTTGTGCGGTTGGTATTTGCCTGTATCCTATTCAGCTGCCGGAACTGGCACTTATTTGCATAGGTATTACCATCACCATTTTTTTAGGCATTGGATTAAAAATAAGCAGCACCATTAGGAGCGCGCTTGCCGGATTGATCATTGTTACTTTACAGGTAGAGCAAACCAAACATTGGTACATCGCTTTGGAGCGGGTGGTTTGTGTAGTGGCAGGATGCGTGGTGGCTTTATTAATAACCCTGGCTTTCAACTGGCTAAAGCCGGAACATTGGTTTGTGGGGAAACACAAATAATAACAAACAAAAACGTCATTGCGAGGAACGAAGCAATCTCTATGCTTTACAGGGCGGACCTGCCTATGTAGAGATTGCTTCGTACCTCGCAATGACGCTCGGAGAAAATTATCTTGTATAATTCGGAGCTTCCTTAGTTATTGTAATATCATGTGGATGTGATTCACGGATACCTGAAGATGTTATGCGAACAAATTTTGCGTTTTGTAATGTTGGGATGTCCTTTGCACCGCAATAGCCCATGCTGGCACGTAAGCCGCCAACGTATTGGTAAACTACTTCGGCTAAAGTTCCTTTAAATGGTACACGGCCTACAATGCCTTCAGGAACCAGTTTTTTAATATCATCTTCCACATCCTGGAAATAACGATCTTTTGAACCTGATTCCATCGCCTCGATTGAACCCATACCACGGTATGATTTAAAACGACGGCCTTCATAAATGATGCTTTCGCCCGGTGATTCTTCAACACCAGCAAATAATGAACCTGCCATGATAGAACCTGCACCTGCCGCGATAGCTTTGGCGATATCGCCTGTATGTTTTATACCACCATCAGCAATAATTGGTACACCTGTACCTTTTAAAGCCTCAGCACATTCGTATACTGCATATAATTGAGGGACACCTACACCTGCTATAATACGGGTTGTACAAATAGAACCCGGACCGATACCCACTTTAACACCATCCGCACCTGCATTGGCTAAAGCTAAGGCAGCTTCACCGGTTGCAACGTTACCTGCAATAACCTGTAAATCCGGGTATGCGGCTTTAACTTCTTTTAATTTATTGATTACACCTAATGAATGACCGTGAGCAGTATCAATAGCAATAACGTCAACACCTGCTTTGTATAATGCTTCTACCCTCTCCATAGTATCGGCAGTAACACCAACAGCGGCACCTACACGTAAGCGACCATGCTCGTCTTTACAGGCATTTGGGAAGTTTCTGAATTTTTGAATATCCTTAAAAGTGATTAAACCTATTAAAACGCCGCTTGCATCAACAACAGGCAATTTTTCAATTTTATGGTTTTGAAGTATTTCTTCAGCTTGTACTAAGGTAGTTCCTTTTGGCGCGGTGATCAGATCAGTTTTGGTCATGATTTCGCTTACCGGTTTTGTAGCGTCTTTTTCAAAACGAAGATCACGGTTAGTCAGGATACCTTTTAATTTGCCATTGCCATCAATCACCGGGATACCACCTATGCGGTATTCTTTCATTATTTTGAAGGCATCACCCAATAAAGCATTTTCATGCAGCGTAACCGGATCCTGTATCATGCCGCTTTCAGAACGTTTTACTTTACGAACCTCTTCAGCCTGGCGTTGGATGCTCATGTTTTTATGCAGCATACCTAAACCACCGGCTTGCGCCATAGCAATTGCTAAAGCAGCTTCGGTTACAGTATCCATTGCCGCGGAAACCAACGGAATGTTTATTTTTATTTTTTTTGTTAAATAAGAACTGGTGTCAACCTCACGTGGTAACACTTCAGAATAAGCGGGAAGTAACAGAACATCATCGTAGGTTAAACCTTCGGCAACAAATTTGGAGGGGTTTGATTGCATGGCAAATATTTTATTATTTGCAGGACAAAGGTACAAAAAAAATCGGGTTTTGAATACCCGACTTTAGAATTATTGATTTGATGATTTGCGGATGATAATTCCGTTTATCAATATTTACCTACGATCACCTTATAAAATTTATCAAAATCCAGATACTGATTAGCTAACTTAAGGAGATCATCGGCATTAATGGTTTTAATGACTTCGGTATAGCGATCATAATATTCATAACCTAAGCCTGCGAAATGCAATGTTTTGAACTTATCAGCATGAGAAAAAACATTCTCCAGGCTGCCTAATAATGAGCCTAGCAGATAGTTTTTTACTAAGGCAAGCTCTTCTTCAGGTATCAGTTCAGTTTTAAGGATGTTGATCTCTTTCTCAATTTCGGTTACAGCGGCTTTGCATACCTCAGCACCAACTTCGGTAGCAATGAACAGTGTACCTGCATGTTTTAATGAGCTCATGCCTGAACCTATCCCGTAGGTGTAACCTTTATCTTCACGGATGTTAGCCATTAACCTCGAACCAAAATATCCACCCAAAACGGTATTTAAAACCTGTACTGATGGAAAATCAGGATGGGTACGATTGATCAGCGGCATACCCATGCGAATAGCAGATTGTAAAGCATCTGGCTTTTCGGTAAGGTAAAAACGCTCGGCAGCTGGCGTAACCGGGGGCTGCGTAATGTCAATTGCCTGGGCTGTATTATCCCAACCTTTATCGAAGGTGGAAATTAACAGTTCCAGTGTCTCCTTTTCTATTTTACCAGCGATGATGATGGTGCAATTTGAAGGCTGGTACATTTGCTGATAATGCTGCAACAGATCATCGCGCTTAAGCGTTTTATAATCATCCGCGCCAGCGGCAAAACCATAAATAGTATTGCCAAAAACAGCCTTATTGAAATTACGACGGGCAACAACATCATTCTTTTGTAAGCTTACCTGTAGCTTTTGTTGCTGGTTACGTACGTAAGTTTCCAATTCTTTTTTAGGAAAAATAGCATTGGTGAAAATATCCTTTACAATAGGCAAAGTACTCGCCAGGTGTTTATTTAAGCTAAATAGCGTTACCTCTGAATTATCGTAGCCATATTCTGCCTGTAAAAACGCACCATAAAAATCTATGGTATCGGCAATTTGAGCGGCGTTCATGGTTTTTGTGCCATCGGTAAGCATGCTGTTTACTGCCGCGTTCAATAATGGTTTGGCGGGATCAAAACGCAGATTACCGAAGATCCACTCAATACGAACCAGTTCAGCATCACCGGAGTTAAGGCAATAAATGTTGCAACCGTTGCTCAGTTTAGTATGCTCAGGTTGTAATAATTTGATATGATCTATAGCCTTAAACTCAGGCGCTTGTTTTCTTTCTAACATGTTTGGTTCTTTATCCCGGACGCCGAATATCGGAAAGACCGGAAATCTTATTCAAAAAAATTATTTAAGCAGATATAGTTTCGGTTTCATCAACCTCCGCGCTTTCTGATTTCTCAGCCAGGTAAATAAGGGTGGATGAATTATCTCTTCTAAATAATTTGTTGGCTTGCTCTTTTATATTGGCAGCGGTTACGGCAAGATATTTTTTAGTTTCGTGGTTTATTAAATCGGCATCACCAAGCAGTTCGTTCCAGGCCAGGTTCATCCCCTTTTCCAGCAGCGACATTTCGGAGAATATCATGGTTGATTCCGTTTTATTTTTTACCTTGGTTAGCTCATCAGCAGGTATTTCGCCCGATTTCAGAATCTCTAGCTGCTCCCAAATCGCGGCTTCGGCTTGTTCAATGCTGATGTTTTCTAAAGGTTTCCCTTCAAATACAAACATACCGGTATCTAAACTACCACTGATGTAAGCATGTACCTCGCTGAATATTTGTTTTTCCTTTACCAGGCTCTTATATAAACGTGATGAATGCCCGCGTGATAATATATCTGACATTAATTCCGTAGCATAGTAAGACGGATCTAAACGGCCTTCCATCTGGAAAGCAATATAAACATCGTTCAAAGGTACCTTGGCAATAACAGTTTCGCGGCGTTCATCATGCTGTTCAGGTTCCTGTGGCAGGTTACGGTGATATTTTTCCCCTGCGGGGATCGGGGCAAACCATTTTTCTGAAAGCTCTTTCACCTGCGCCAAAGTAACATCTCCACCAACAACCATAATAGCATTTTGCGGGTTATAGTGTTTCTTGAAAAACGCTTTTACATCCTCTATTTTGGCATCCTCAATATGCTTTATCTTTTCGCCGATGGTGGCCCAGCGGTAAGGATGCTTTTTATAAACCAAAGGACGCAGCTTTAACCAAACATCGCCGTAGGGTTGATTCAGGTAGCGCTGCTTAAACTCTTCAATAACTACATTACGTTGTACCTCAAGGCTTTTCTTACTGAACGCCAGGTTAAGCATGCGGTCGCTCTCCAGCCAAAAAGCGGTCTCTAAATTGGCCGATGGCAGGGTAATGTAGTAATTAGTAATATCATTGCTGGTGAAGGCGTTATTCTCGCCTCCAACCCTTTGCAGCGGTTCGTCATAGCTAGGGATATTGACTGACCCACCAAACATCAGGTGCTCAAACAAATGCGCAAAACCAGTTTGCTCAGGGTTTTCATCGCGTGCGCCAACATCATAAAGTATGTTTAGCACAGCCATTGGTGTTGTATGATCTTCGTGAACAATTACACGAAGGCCGTTATCAAGTATGAATCGATTAAATTTAACCATATGGTAATACTCCGTTTAAAAACGGGTGAACAAATGTATAATTTTTTTATTTTGATGATAACTTGATTTGATGTTTTGACAAATAGATTTAAGATTGATTTTTTATTTTAATATGAGATTTACAATTACCTTAACTATATTACGGTTATGAAAACCTCAATCATCACATTACTATGCTTTTTTAGTGCTTATACTGTAAATGCTCAAATAACATTTAAATGCGCTGGCGTAAATTATACGATACCCAAATTCAGAGAAGATGCAGTACAAAAATACATTTGGGAACAGCAGTTTGAAGATTTAGGAATGTTACAACCTATCGAGCTTTCAAAATACGACATTGAGTTACGTTGTTATTATGATGTGGTATCTATTGGCCGTGGGTCAGCAATTATAATTAAAGGCGATGCACGTGAAATTTGGGCTGAAGCATACTTTTATCGGCCTCAGTTTAATAAAAACGATTCAATACCACCCAAAGGTTTTCAAACCATTAAATATGGCAATAGAAATGTATATTATTCTATAAAAAAGGTTTCTGTTCCTGATACATTACTAAGAGCATTGATAAAAGATAAGCTTTTTAACAAACAAGATATAATGGCACTAAGAGATAGCTTGAAGAAGCAAGGAATTAAAATAGAACCATCACGCGCAATGGATCCTTATTCGGTGACATTTACCTTGAAAATTAAAAATCATATTCGCAGTTTCAACAGTAACCCCTCTCTTTTCGATGCCAACACCAATATAAAAGAGTTTAGTTATGACGTACTGCTATTTAATGATTTCAATAATCTGTATAATAGCAGCGGCCAGGAACGAAATCATCTTTTTCCATAAATTTTAAATTTTCTCCTTCATGTCATCAATAGTTGTCTGATTATCAGCTAACGCTACCTACTGCTTTTAGCGCTATTATCAGTGCCGCTTCTCCCACCTTTGTTATCTGCAGTGGGTTGATCTTTACGGTGCAGATGCCCGCTGATTTGCTCATGGTTTAATTTTGCCTGCACAGCTGATGAACTGGTATTGGCATAAGTGCCGAACGCATTAATCAAGACCCCTTTTAAGTGATATTTATCAGATGTTACCGCATAAACAATCGACATATCCGACGGATTGCTTATCCCTTCAAAACGATAGAACTCATCAATAACAAAGTCATCAGCGGTCATTTTAATATGATTTTCCTTATCGTCAATGGTCTCGTCATCTAAGCTTAAATTGGCGGTATATCCGCGTTTCATTAAATCATTAGTGGCTTCTACAAGATTGTTATATGTTGTCATGGTTATTTTAATTAGCTATTAAAATAATAACCAGCTTACCATGTGTTTGTTTTCGATTTAACTATTGATAATTTAAAGTAGCTGCTTCTATTAAATATTTAATTAATAATTTATTGCAGGTTATTATTCAGTAAAAACAATTATTAATGTCAATAATTGGGGTATATTTAAAGTTTTATTATAAAAATTCGTTTTATACAGTTTATAACTTTCCTTAATTTGAAAATGAAGTCTTTTAGTTTTACCATTTTATTTCTGGCCATTACCTGCGGCGTATGCAATGCTCAAAACCAGGTTACAGATACACATCCAACAGCAGTAATTTATGTTGTAGACCCACAAAGCGGTCAGGAAGTTTTGGCACAAGATGATGCCGCGACTTTATTTAAAGATGCTTTTATTGACCTGGTTAGCAATACTAACCGCGCTAAAGCGACTATAGCACCCGGCCATAAAAACCTGGTGATCACCCAGATGGACCCATCCGGCGGTAATGCTTATCAGCTAACGCTTGATACCAAGATTTTTGGGCAAACAGTAAATATGTATACCTTCTCCTATAATGTAGATCAGAATACATTGTATTATTATGATAAGGTTGCTCAGACCTGGGAGCCTGAATTAATACAAGGCTACAATGTTACAAACCTTAATAATTGCCTTGCATTTGGTAAGTTTAATGAGCAAGCACCAGCGGGTCCGCCGGTTCCGGCTGCAATGGGCCAAACCGCGAATAACGATCAGCAAGTAGATGACGAATCAGATCAACCAGTTTACACTGATAACGCTCCCCCTGTTTTAAGAACTGATGAGCAGCCCGAATGCCCTGTTGATGGCTATTTATGGCAACCGGGCTATTGGGCTTATAACCCTGCCGGTGGTTATTATTGGGTAAATGGTAGCTGGGTTGCCCCACCACAAACGGGCCTGTTATGGACTCCGCCTTATTGGGGATTTGAGGGTAGCCGTTATATGTTCCACGCCGGATATTGGGGAAGCGAAGTAGGTTACTATGGCGGAATATATTATGGTTATGGATATGGTGGCCGTGGTTACAACGGTGGAAATTGGTCTGGCGGACACTTCAGATACAATACTGCTGTGGTACGTGTTAATGTAACTGTTGTGCATAATACATTTGTTGACCGTACAGTAGTCCAGACAAGCCCGCATGCACGTGTTAGTTTTAACGGCCCGGGAGGTGTTAATGTAAGACCAACCACCAGAGAGCTACAGACGGCAAATGAGAAACATATACCCGATCACTCACAAAACCCAAGAGGATTTACTAATACTGCACGACCGCAGGGCAATAACAATGCACCTGCACAACGAGGCTTCAATAATAACAGGCCAAACAACAATGGCACAACTAACAGTACTACTAATAATAATACAAATGGTAGCAGGCCTGCTGTTAACACTTCAAATAGTAATAACACAGGTACAAATACTACAGTACAGCGTGGCCCTAATAATAATTTTGGCAGGTCAGACAACGCTGGTACAACAAACAATACCGTTAATTCAAATAACAATAGGCCTGCTGCTGTTAATACTGCAAATAATAATAACACAGGTACAAACACTACTGTACAACGCGGCCCTAATAATAATTTTACCAGGCCTAATACAGCACCGGCAAATAGTAATGCACCAAAGGTGCCTGCAAATAACAATATACCAAAAGTACCTGGTGGCTTTAATGGTCAACGAACGCAAGGTGGTAATAATTTGAATAAAACACCTGCTCAACAAGGGCGAACTAAACCGGCTCCTGCCAGACAAGCACCGCCAAAAGCTGACGATAAAAAGCAACAATAATCTGCAGATAAAAAAAGAGCTTCCCCGAAAAGGAAGCTCTTTTTACATATATGATGGATTTAATTATATTAAACTTTGGCAGCAGTTTCTGACGTGTTTAGGAAAACAAAATTATTATCAAATACATCCAGTTTTATCTTGCTGTCGCGATCAACTTTGCCGGATAGGATTTGTTTGGATAGCTCATTCAATATCCGTTTTTGTATCACTCTTTTTAACGGCCTTGCGCCAAATTGCGGGTCATAACCTAACTGAGCCAGCCAGTCAAGTGCTTCTTCAGATGCTTCAATCGTTACGCCCATTTCGGCAAGGGTTGATTGCACTTGTTTAAATTGCAGTTTAACAATCTCGCCTATTTCGTTACGCGTTAACGGTGTAAACATGATAATCTCATCTATCCTGTTCAAAAACTCCGGACGAATGGTTTTTCTCAACAGATCAAACAACTCGTTTTTTGTTTTGGCGATGATGCTATCGCGATTATCGTCTTCCAGATCCTGAAAATTTTCCTGGATGATGTTTGACCCGATATTAGAGGTCATGATAATGATGGTATTCTTAAAATTCACCACCCGACCTTTGTTATCGGTCAACCTGCCATCGTCCAATACCTGTAATAGTATATTGAATACATCCGGGTGAGCTTTCTCGATCTCATCCAGCAAAATCACACTATATGGCCTGCGACGAACGGCTTCTGTTAATTGCCCGCCTTCATCATAACCCACATAGCCCGGAGGCGCGCCAATCAATCTTGAAACCGCATGCCGTTCCTGGTATTCACTCATATCAATTCGCACCATAGCTTGCTCATCGTTAAATAGGTAATCAGCTAGGGCTTTTGCAAGCTCTGTTTTACCGACACCTGTTGTACCCAAAAATATAAAAGAGCCGATAGGTTTCTTCTTATCCTGTAACCCTGCACGACTGCGGCGGATAGCATCGCTTATCGCTTCAATAGCTTCCTCCTGCCCTGCCACACGTTTGTGCAGCTCATCTTCCAGGTTCAGTAATTTCTCGCGCTCGCTTTGTATCATTTTATTAACCGGGATACCTGTCCAGCGGGAAACCACACCTGCAATATCATCGGCAGTAACTTCTTCCTTCAGCATACGGCTATCAGATTGATTCTCTAACAATGCAGCTTTTAATTTTTCAACTTCTGCCTGCGCTTCAATAATAGTACCGTAGCGTAATTCGGCTACTTTGCCATAATCTCCGGCGCGTTCGGCTTGTTCAGCTTCCAGTTTGTAGTTTTCAATCTGCTCAACTTTTAGATTGATGCCATCTACCAAATCCTTTTCACCCTGCCATTTGGCACGTAATGAATCACGATCGGCAGATAGGTTGGCTATTTCCTCGCTTAAAGTAGCTACCTTTTGGGTATCCTTTTCACGTTTGATAGCTTCACGTTCAATCTCCAACTGCATTATCTTACGTTCCAGTTCATCCACCGCTTCCGGTACAGAATCCATTTCCAAACGTAGTTTTGATGCAGCCTCATCCATTAAATCAATAGCCTTATCCGGTAAAAAACGGTCAGCAATATAACGCTGCGACATTTCAACAGCGGCAATAATTGCTTCATCTCTTATCCGCACTTTATGGTGTGCCTCATAACGCTCTTTCAATCCACGAAGGATAGAAATCGCGTCCTGAGTATCTGGCTCATCAACCAACACCATCTGGAAACGACGTTCCAATGCTTTATCTTTTTCGAAAAATTTTTGGTACTCGTTTAGGGTAGTCGCGCCTATTGCTCTTAATTCGCCACGGGCCAAGGCGGGTTTTAGTATGTTAGCCGCATCCATAGCACCTTCGCCGCCACCGGCACCTACTAAAGTGTGTATCTCATCAATAAATAAAATGATCTCGCCATCGGCCTGGATAACCTCTTTTATTACGGATTTCAGGCGTTCCTCAAATTCACCTTTGTATTTAGCGCCAGCAATTAACGAACCCATATCAAGCGAATAAACAGTCTTTGTTTTAAGGCTTTCAGGAACATCGCCTTTAATAATTCTAAACGCGATACCCTCGGCTATGGCAGTTTTACCTACGCCCGGCTCGCCAACTAAAATTGGGTTGTTTTTAGTTCTGCGGGATAGAATTTGAATTACACGCCTAATCTCTTCATCACGGCCAATAACCGGGTCAAGTTTACCTGATTCAGCATACTCATTAAGGTTACGGGCATATTTATTTAAGGCATTGTAAGTCGCTTCGGCATTTTGGTCGGTAACCTTATTGTCGCCACGCAAACTAATAATGGCTTTTTTAAGATCTTTTTCGTTTACACCAAAATCCTTCAATACGCTGCTGGTTGCATCACTTGTTGCTAAAATACCTAATAAGATATGCTCAACCGATACAAAATCATCTTTAAACTCTTTTAAATATGATTGTGCTTTTTGCAGAACCGTATTTGATGCGGATGATAAATACACATTGCTCCCACTAACTTTTGGGTATGATGCGATTTGCTGATCCAATATCTCGTTTAGCCGGTTAAGGTTAACGTTTAGTTTTTTTAATAAATAAGATATAACGTTTTCATCAACCAGCAATAAGCCTTTCAGCACATGGGCAGGTTCAATTGCCTGCTGCTGGTTGCCGCTGGTTATTTCAGAAGCTTTCTGTACAGCTTCCTGTGCTTTAATTGTAAAGTTGTTAAAGTTCATAGTGATTAGTACTATTCAAAAAGCCTACCATCAACGTGTTTGTGAAATATTGTCATTTAAAATCAAAAATGTATGCCCTTTTGGCAAAAAGATTTATCCTAATTAGCATAAAAGAAGAACAAATATCCCTATTAAATAGTTTTATATCCTGTATGATTGATCAATTGAATTTCAACAGATCTTTATCTTTTAATTTCTTTATTTTTGCCTACACCTTACAGCTATAAAAATTGAACACCTTATCTTTAAAAAAGCTTCCTAATAAGTATGCAATAGCATATCGTAATAATTACACGCTACAAAATCTGATAGCGGTTCGCACTTGCAGCGCTATATTTTTGATGCTTAATTTAATCATCAGATCGCTATATCTTATCTTTCCGGAGAGCCTTACCAAGGCGCAAAATTTCCCGGAATTTGATTATACCAATTGGCTGTATATAACTGTAACACCTCTTTTTTTTATTTGTAGTTATTTGTTGATAGCTTATTACAAAAGAAACCGTAAGCCCCTCGCTATAATAAGCGTTTTCATTTTCTTATTCTCTTTATACCTGATAGCATGCGGCATTATATCAAGTTTTATTGCCACATCCGATCCAAGTAATGCGCTAACACTTTACATGCTACCGCTTGTAATTATTAGTGTAGTATTTGTTTTTGAATTATACGAAACCATTCTGCTTATAATCGCTATTGCGGTAGTTTTTACATCAATGTTAATTTATGCACAGGTGAGCCCTACTGAGATAGTGTATAATGAGTTGATCTCGATCATTTTGTTATGTGGCTTTTATTTAACCTCACGTTATTTTTACTCTTACAAAGCCAATTACTACAAACAGGTTATTGAGATACGTGAAAAGAACAACGAGATTGAAAATGCTGCCAGCTTTAAAGATCAGGTGCTAGGGATGGTCGCGCATGATTTGCGTAATCCATTGGCTGCCGTGGAATCAACTGCTATGATTATGGAGATGGACGAACTTGATGATGAGACCCGCGATAATATCAATATCATCAAAGAATCATGTGTAAAGGCCCGTGGGATAATTCTTGATTTGCTTGAAGCCGCCCGAAACGATGATCAAAACACAATAGAAACTACACAGGTTGATTTGAATTTGTTTATCAGGAAGATTATTGATAGCTGGAAGATACACAACGAAACCCGTAGCATCATCACTTTCAATAGTTCTTATATTCCGCTGTATGTTGAAATTAATAAAGAGAAATTCCACCGGGTGATGGATAACCTGATTAGCAATGCACTTAAATTCTCGAAGGATAATGATAAGATAGAAATTCAGCTCGACAAGATAAATAAAATGGCTATTATTGAAGTGAAAGATCATGGATTAGGTATCCCGAAAGATATGCTGCCACATTTATTTGAGCGTTTTTCGAAAGCTGGCCGCACAGGCATCCACGGCGAACAGTCAACCGGACTTGGATTAAGTATTGTGAAGCAGATAGTTGAACGGCACAAAGGAAAAATTGAAGTAGATAGCGTTGAAAACCAGGGTTCAACCTTTACAATAAAACTACCTGTTTTTAATTAATTACTCCACACCTTTTACATTCATCTGTACCGTATATATAGCTGTTGATGCTGTGATAAACAATACATCTTTGTTCTTACCGCCGAAGCATAAATTCGCAGTCCAAGGTTCATTAATTGCGATATGTCCAATCTTTTTACCTGAAGGGTTATAAATAGTTACACCATTTCCGCATAAATAGGTATTGCCTTCTTCATCAAGTGTTATACCATCGGCTCCTTGTTCAATTACCAGCACTCTATTGCTTAAAGTTCCGTTTTTGTTGATGGTGTATTTATATGTTTTATTATCGCCAATATCGGCAACGTACAAATATCTGCCATCCAGTGTACCTACAATTCCATTAGGCTTTTTTATGATACTATCAACTATTATAGGTTGATGGCTGCCTTTGGGTAGATAATAAACCTTTTGCCCATCTAAGTCTGATTTAGTCCTTGTCCAGTACTTACGTTGGTAGTATGGGTCGGTCATATAGATACCACCTTTGGCATCAATCCAAATATCATTAGGGCCATTCATTAAATGGCCATTAAAGTTGGTTAACAACACTTTTATTTTCTTTTTTGGGCTGATGCTCCACAATTGATCATGTTCATCGGCGCACGTGACCAGGTTGCCGTGGCGATCGAAATACATCCCGTTTGATCTGCCCGCGCTATCTAAAAATACGGATAGCTTACCGTTGATGTCATATTCCCATATTTTGTTATTGGGTTGATCGGTGAAAAATACATTGCCATATTTATCCGTGGATGCGCCCTCAGTAAATTTAAATTGCCGTGATATTAATTGTGGCTTATTTG
This sequence comes from Bacteroidota bacterium, assembly GCA_026224775.1. GTDB lineage: Bacteria > Bacteroidota > Bacteroidia > Sphingobacteriales > Sphingobacteriaceae > Mucilaginibacter. The sequence goes on along the minus strand of JAMFRP010000025.1, from coordinate 20,675 downwards.
TGGTATCATATGGGGCAATCTGAGCAAAAACAGGCAAAAAACTAAATGTTAATCCTAAACAAATAATAACTTTTTTTAAACCTTGCATTTTTAAAAATTTCAATCAATTTTAATTAAAACGGGTGACTAATCAATGGTTTCTTTATATAAACCGAAATCACTTAAAGCAATACAAGCTGCTGATTTTATAATTCTTAGTCGTACTTTACTTGTGTTTTCATCTTGTGGTAAGCGTATCAGTTTATTAGCACCAATGCTTGTTGCTGTTGCAATCTGTTTCCATTTGCCTGAGCGCCATGCATCAATTGCAACGCTGTCAATACGTTGACCTAATTTAATATTTTCGCGTAAACGGATGATATTAAAGCTCTTATTGTGATGCATATCAATTATCAGTTCAGGTGTTTTTACCTTGTTATCCGTTGCCCAGTAACTATAACGATCATTATCTAATAACATTTTAGGGCCATATAATGCTGCATTTCCTCCCCTGATATTACTGGCCTTTAATGTTGCACCCTGGGCAATATTGGTATTAAATGTATTTCTTAAAATTGCCCCGAACTTGCGTAAAGTTTCAACTTCATCAATTGGTAACCTTCCATTTTGATCGGGTGATAAACCTAAATCAAGGCATGCACCTCTTCCTACGCTTTTATAATACAGATTCAATAACTCCTTTGGAGATTTGGATTTGCCATCCTCGCTCTTGTGATAAAACCATCCTGGTCTTAACGCTACATCACATTCAGCAGGCATCCAGTATTTTCCATCGCGATGGCCTTCTATTCCTTCATCTGATTTAACAAAGCTATTTGCCGGCAATTTTGTACTGTCGGGCGAGTGTGGTGTGTAGGTCTCCCAGCTGGTTTCGCCAGCTTCACCTTTTTCATTGCCAAGCCAGCGTACATCCGGGCCAACATCACCAAAAATTGCCGCTCCGGGTTGCAGCTTTCGTGCAATAGCCCAGGTATTTGGCCAGTCATAATATGTTGAACGATCAATTGTTCTCATTTCTCTAGCGCCACCATAATAGCCATCGCCACCGTTAGCACCATCAAACCACGTAATAAATAAAGGGCCGTAATTGGTGTATAATTCAGTAATCTGTTTACGAAAAACATTAGTTACGTATTCCGGCTTGCCGTAAATCGCGCTGTTTCTATCCCATGGCGAACAGTAAATTCCCATTTTCATATTTAGCTTATCGCAAGCCTGGCGGTATTCGCGCACAATATCACCCTTGCCATTTTTATATGGGCTTTTGGTGATGTTATGTTCTGTTGTTTTAGTTGGCCATAAGCAAAACCCATCGTGGTGTTTGGCTACTACTACGATGCCCTTAAACCCACCCGCTTTTGCCGCACTTACAATTTGTAACGCGTCAAATTGTTTAAGATCAATCAGCTTAGGGTCTTCATCTCCATAGCCCCACTCTTTATTGGTATAGGTATCCGGCCCCCAATGAACAATGCAATACATTTCCGTTTCCTGCCAGTTTAATTGAGCCTTTGTTGGCAATGGCCCATAAGGTTTAGGCGCAGATTGGCATAAACAGGCTGAACTATAAATAGCGAGTATAGCTATCAGTAAAAAGTTTTTCATAGTAATGATTATCATGCGAATTTATCATTTTAAATGTCAATTTTACAGCAGAAATAATATTTTATGGCTAGTTTTAGTGCGTAATATTATTTAAATGAAAATACAATTTATAGCTGCTTTACTGGGGTCTTCATTGTTGTTTGTACATCCTGCAAAAGCACAAGATAAACTGATCTATAAAGATAACTCCCAACCTTTAGATGTTCGTGTAAAAGATCTGGTATCAAGATTAACACTTAAAGAAAAAGTGTCTTTACTGGGCTATAATAGCCAGTCGGTACCACGATTGGGAATACCCGCGTACAATTGGTGGAACGAGGCTTTACATGGCGTTGCCCGTGCGGGTGAAGCCACTATATATCCGCAGGCTATTGGCATGGCCGCTACTTTTAATGATGATTTACTGAAACAGGTCGGTACCGCTATCTCTACCGAAGCTAGAGCTAAATATAACCTGGCTATTGCGCAGGACAGGCATATCCAATATATGGGTTTAAGCTTTTGGACACCCAATATTAATATTTTCCGTGACCCGAGATGGGGCCGCGGGCAGGAAACCTACGGCGAAGATCCTTTTTTAACAGCGCATATGGGAACTGCCTTTGTAAAAGGCTTACAGGGCGATGATCCAAAGTATTTAAAGGTATCGGCAACAGCAAAACACTTCGCGGTACATAGCGGCCCCGAGGCTGTTCGTGATTCGTTTGATGCGGTTGTGGATGAAAAGGATTTGCGCGAAACTTATCTATACGCTTTTCATGCATTGGTAAGTAACGGTGTTGAATCAGTTATGGCGGCGTATAACCGTATTAACGGCGTACCCAATTCTATCAATAAAACCTTACTTACAGATATTTTAAGAAAAGAATGGGGCTTTAAAGGCCATGTAGTAACTGATTGCGGGGCGCTGGATGATGTTTTCCAAACGCATAAAACCTTAGCAGGCCCAGTTGAAACCGCCGCCGCTGCTATAAAGGCTGGTATAAATCTGGATTGCTCCACCATTTTACAGGAGGACATTATAAAAGCGATTGACCAGCATTTACTTACTGAAAAAGAAGTTGATCAAGCGCTTTCAGCTGTGCTTCGCACTGAATTTAAACTTGGCTTTTACGATGATTCTAATCAAATTCCTTATCACTCCTACGGCGCTGATAGCGTTCATACCGAGGCTCATATTGCTTTAGCTCTAAAAATGGCACAACAAAGCATGGTGCTATTAAAAAACGATAATAACATACTGCCTTTAAATAAAAGCAAGTACTCCAGTATTATGGTAGTTGGCCCTAATGCTGCTTCGTTTGATGCGCTGATAGCAAATTATAGCGGTGTAAGTGACCGGGTTGTTAATTTTGTTGAAGGTATTACCGGAGCAGCCGGCCCGGGAACCCGTGTTAGTTACGATATGGGTTGCGATTATAAAGATACCAAGCATTTCGGCGGTATTTGGGCGGCAGGAAATGCTGATGTTACTATTGCGGTAATGGGTTTATCTCCTGTTTTAGAAGGTGAAGCGGGCGATGCTTTCTTGTCTAACAACGGCGGGGATAAAAAAGATTTGAGCTTACCCGCAAGCGAAATAGCTTATATGAAACAGTTGAGGAAAGACGTACATAAACCCATCATACTGGTAATTACAGCAGGTAGCGATGTTGATGTAGATGCTGTTGCCCCTTACGCTGATGCTATTATTTTTGCGTGGTACCCCGGCGAGCAGGGCGGTAATGCGCTTGCTGATATTGTATTTGGTAAAATATCTCCATCCGGGCATTTGCCATTAACTTTTTATAAGTCGATTGATAATGTGCCTGATTATAAAAATTACCATATGGCAGGCCATACTTACCGCTATTATGACGGCCCGGTGCAATATCCGTTTGGTTTTGGATTGAGCTATACTTCGTTTGCTTATAGCTTGCAGGATGTACCTAAAAAGGACTACAAAACTACCGACACGATAACAACCACCATAAAAGTTAAAAACACTGGCAGCATGAACGGCGATGATGTTGTACAGGGCTACATACAATACCCATCAATTGACCGAATGCCTTATAAGGAGTTGAAATTTTTCAAAAGGGTTTCTATCACATCAGGTGATGAACAAACGGTTTATGTGAAAATCCCTGTAAAAGAATTACAGAAATGGGATCTATCCACACATAAATGGAAAATATATCCCGGTAACTATAAACTAACCTTAGGCAGCAATTCGCAGGATGGCAAGCTAAATATGAATTTTGCTGTGAGATAAATATGTATTCAAAAGACGAAAGTTCAAATATTAAACAAACTTTTTGGACAACCTTCGGCCAGTATATAGCACCACAACTATCTGCCGATGGTTTAAGGGTAAACTGGGTAAATTATAAAACCGGAATAAAGCATCTTTATTTTAAGATGGAAACGGCTAATCGCTCGGTGTCAATTGCAATTATGATTGCCCATCCGGATAAAGGTATACAGGAACTATTTTTCGAGCAATTTGCGGAATTGAAAACCTTGCTAAAAAACACACTGGACGAGGACTGGACCTGGGCTTTGCATGATACCGATGAATATGGCAAAACCGTCAGTCGTATTTATAAGCAATTGGATGGCGTAAGTGTTTACAACCGTGCAGACTGGCCACAGCTTATTTCCTTTTTCAAACCCCGTATTATTGCATTGGATGAATTTTGGAGTACGGCCCAATACAGCTTTGAAGCTCTAAAATAATTGCTAACTTTGTTAGCATGAAGCGTTCCGGAACTGCTGACTTACCTTTACATGGTGGCTATGTACCCATCTGGCTTGCCGAAAGAATGGCGAAGCTGGGCCTTGCTATTGTACAAAACATCCTGTTAGATTACGGCAAAGATGATTTGCTGCGCCGCCTTAGCGACCCATTTTGGTTTCAAAGCATGGGCGCAGTTATGGGAATGGATTGGCATTCTTCGGGGATTACTACTTCGGTTATGGGTGCTTTGAAACGAACTGTTAATCCACATAGCAAAGAGCTTGGTATTTATATCTGCGGAGGAAAAGGCAAACACTCGCGGCAAACGCCAGATGAATTAATTAGGATAAGCGATAAAACCGGACTTGATGGCAACTATTTAGTTAGATGTAGTAAACTCAGCGCTAAGGTTGACAATACCGCCATACAGGATGGCTTTCAGTTATACACTCATAATTTTATTTTGAGCGATACCGGCAAGTGGACTGTTATTCAACAAGGCATGAGCGATGCGAGCAGTACCGCTCGCCGTTATCACTGGCATTCCGATTCGTTGACTTCTTTTGTGGATGATCCACATACTTCCATTTATGGTAAAAACACCGGGCTCATTTTAAATATGGCCGATAAGCAGGCTGATAGCTCCAGAAAAGGTATTATGCAAATAGCGAGCGAAAAGCCGGAGTATATGCTCAAAGAGATCAATAAACTGGTGCTTCCCTCCCATCATGATGTTAGATCCAAGGATGTCGACCTAAAAAGACTTGGCGCTGTATTATGGTTGGCCCATGAAAAGAACCCAGCCGATTTTGAGGATTTGTTATTGCTACAAGGTTTAGGGCCGCGGACTTTACAATCGTTGGTTTTGGTGAGTGAGGTAATCCATGGAACACCATCACGGTTTAAAGATCCGGCACGGTTTTCATTCGCGCATGGCGGTAAGGATGGACATCCATTCCCTGTACCGACTAAAGTTTACGACGAAACTATAGCTACACTGCAAAACGCGGTTTATAAAGCCAAACTTGGTCAATCAGAAACAACCGAGGCCATTAAACGCCTTACAAGAATTGCCCAGGATGCGGAAAGGGATTTTATCCCCAATGCAAATTTTGATAAAGTAATTGAGGAGGAGCGAAAAAACTCGTATAAATATGGTGGTAGAACCGTTACCGGGTGGGTCAAGCCTCCTGTTGAAAAACAATTGAAATTGTTCTGATTTTATATCCTTCCCCTTTTGTCATTCTGAGCGGAGCGAAGAATCTATCCATTATGTATGGCGTAATTGCTTATCGATAGATTCTTCGCTCCGCTCAGAATGACAAAAGGAAAAATAGTAACAAAAACGGCGATGAATTATCATCGCCGTTAATATTTTCAAGAATAAGCTACTATCTATTTCAAGGAAGCATCAATATCCTTTGCCATTTCTAAGTGTTTTTCGATAGTTGGCAATGTTTGGCGGGCAAAATCCTGTATAGTTTGGTTTTTGTTATCGCTGGCATCTTTAAACAAATCGATAGCTCCTTCATGGTCATGTATCATCATGCTAACATAAGCCCTGTCAAACGCGGCTCCTGTTTTTGTTTGCAGGCTGTCTAACATTTCTTTGTGTTCACCGCTGATGGTATCTTTTTCAGATATTAGTTTGTCACTTTCTATTGAATCTAAGACTCTATCAGCTTTAGAGTGATCAGCGATCATCATTTGCGCTAAACTTATTACCTGTGGATTTTGGGAATTTTTCAATGCAATTTTTGATGCCGCTATTTCGGTCATACCGCCTTCAAGCCCGTTTTTGATAAGAGATATACCTGCGTCATCGGCTAACGTTTTTTCATTCAGATACTTAGCTTTGTAATTATCCATACATGATTGTACCGAAAACATAAGCGCTAATCCCAATACCGGGTAAATAAGTTTTTTCATTTTAATGTGTTAAGATAATTTCTAACAAATAATAAACCCTGTGGTTTCTTATTTACTGCAAAACAAATCATTTTATATATAATAAGCCAACATTGGCTTAAAAAAATTACAATTTATGCCAGGTTTCTTCCGGCATTAACAATTCCGTACACGGTACGTATTACCAGCTTATCATAAATCTCTGTTAAAGCCTCTTCACTGTTGTCGTTATTCAGGCATTGCAGGGCGTAGTGTTGTATGATAACCAAAGGCAATACAACCCGTTCGCGCAAGGCTATCGATCGCCTTTCAACCGGGTATTCCGGCATTAGGGTATCACTGGCTGTTAAATCGTTCATCATGGCTTTGGTAAGGTCGTACTCATCTTTAAGCATCTGCCAAAATGCACCGAACTTTTTATCATCCTGCAAATAAGCGGTAACTCTGAAATCAGATTTCGACATCGACATCATGCAGTTATCCAGCATAGTTTTGAAAAATCCTGATGTTTGGTATAAAAGTTTAATTTCATCCCAGTGGCCTTCATCTTTCATCTTTTTTAAAGCAGTGCCTACTCCATAAAAACCGGGAATGTTTTGTTTCAACTGGCTCCATGAAGTAACAAAGCTAATCGCCCGCAAATCTTCCAGTTTCAGTTTGGAATTACCGTTACGTTTGGTTGGCCTGCTACTGATATTGATGCGTGAAAGTAATTTAAGCGGACTGAATTTCTCCAAATACTCCACAAACAGCTCATGTTGGCGCAGGTCCATAAATAGTTTATAGCTGGCATCCGCCATTTCAGAGATCAGTTCTTTCTTCTTTTTATCAAGCACATCATTCTTGCTTGGATATAATTCAGAAACTATACCGGCATTGATTAACTGCTCCATGTTAAAACGAGCTGTCTCAACTGAACCATATTGCGAACTCACTGTTTGGCCTTGTATGGTTAACTGGATATGCTCATTAGCTATCTCATCACCCATAGAAGCATAAAAACGATGCGTTTTACCACCGCCACGTGCAGGCGGGCCTCCACGGCCATCAAAAAACGCCAGGTCTATTTGGTACTTACGCGCCATGGCTGTAAGCTCAACCTTAGCTTTATAGATCGACCAGTTGGCCATTAAATAACCACCGTCTTTGGTACTATCCGAGAAACCAAGCATAATGCTTTGGCGGTTACCTCTTTTCTTTAAATGTTCTTTGTAAAATGGATGTGTGTAAAGCTTCTCCATTATTTCGCCGGCAACTGTTAAATCGTTAACCGTTTCAAATAATGGCATAAAATCAACACTCAGGTTATCCGCGTTCCATCCGCTCCATAAAAACAAATCGATCAGTTGCAAAATATCTGATGCCTGCTGACAATTGCTGATAATAAAACGTTGACAAGCTTTTTCACCATTGCTTTGCTGAATTTGTTTCATCAACCTGATGGTATTCAGCGTGTCTTTTATTTCGCTGTCGGCATTATCCGGGCATTTAAAATCAAAATCTTTAAAAGTGATAGCTTTTAGTTTACTGTCTTCATCTAAGCCCTCGTATCCAACAGTTATATTTTCCTGTATACCAGCTTGCTCGGTAGCGTAATTAAATACTTTTCTTAAAACACGGCTATCCTGTCTTATATCAAGCGTAGCGAAATAACAGCCGAATAGTTTAACTTTTCTAATCAGGTTCTCCACCACATCAACAAACAAACTATCATGATCGCTGATCAAAATTTGCCTTGCAGATTGTAATTTATCTAATATATCTGCCTGTAAATCTGCCTGATCGTCACTTGGATTAAAGGCGTTTTCATAAAGTATATTTTCCAGTTTGGTTAAGGTATCGTCAAAGCCCCTGAAGGTAATACGACGTTTTAACACCCTGAAATCGCGGTAATAACAACGGAATATAATCTGCCTTAAAAATTTGGCAACCTCTTTAGTGGTTTCAGTAGTAACGTTAGGATTTCCGTCTCTATCGCCACCCGGCCAAAATCCTAATTCTAAAATCTGGTGCTTGGCAGCTAAGTCAATATCAAACTCTTCTTCAAGTGTTGACTGAATGCCTGAGATAGCATGATAAAATATATTCTCCAGAAACCAAACCAAACTAACCGCCTCATCTACAGGTGTTGGTGAGGTTTTATTAAAGAATGGCGTTTTACCTAATTGTTGCAATAAACCATCAATGCTGTTGATGTCGTTGGTTTTTAAAGCCTCGATCAGATCAGTCATTATACCTAACACACTGCCCGGATAAAACTGGGTTGGGTGCGCAGTAAGAACAAGCCTCAATGAAAAATCTTTTAACTTTTCGCTGATATTTTTCCTTGCCTCATCACTTATGGCAGCTTGTTGCAATAAACTTTGTAATGAGCCGGAATCATCGGCGCGCCCAATTTTGCTGAATGATGAATCTTCAATGGCATCAAACAAAACAACCTGCCGTTCGATATATTGAATAAACCGGAATAAACGGTTTATTTGTTCTTCATGATCAATACCGGGAACATATTTTTCGAAAAAAGATTCAATAATTTCCTTGGGTGATTGTTGGTTTATGGTACCTTTTTCGCAGTGTGAACTGAAAAAAGGCAACAAAATACCTGTATCTTTTACCTGGTAAAAAGGCAGTGTTTGGAATAAACTGTTATATAACTCAAAACGGGTAACCACTTCATGGTTGAAGGCAGTTTCTCTTTGACTGAGTTTTAACGTAGATGACATAGTTTTCGAGCTGGATATTTGTATAAAAAACGGTGCAATTAATGAGGTCGCATTAATGCCGTGAATTTAAATATCTAAAACGTAAAAACAGCAAAAAATTGAATATTTATTAATAATAACAGGTTATTGCTGCCAATATTAATTATAAAAATAGCATCCGAATTAAATTTTTTAAATTTGTAAGGTAATCCAGTTATAAACGTGACCATTAACATTCAACCAAAAGATATAAAAAGCTTTTTTTACAGTCAATACTTTTCTGATGGATTACGCATCACCATCGGGGTGTTATTGCCTGCTCTTGTACTGACACAATTCCACAATTTAGGCTTTGGCGTGGATATGTCGTTGGGAGCATTGTGCGCGAGCATTGTTGATACCCCTGGCCCTGTTGCACATAAGCGCAACGCCATGGCTATAAGTAATTTGTGCATTTTCTTGGTTGCTGCAATTACAGGTTTCGCAAGGCTGAACCTTTATACATTAGGTATTGAGGTTACTTTGTTCTCTTTCCTTTTTTCCATGCTTACGGTGTATGGCAACCGGGCTGCCTTTGTGGGGACCGGTGCTTTACTGGTAATGATATTAATGATGGATGAGGCTACCCCACCCGACCAGATTTTGACTGTAAGTCTTGTGATTTTGTTAGGTGGAATATGGTATATGATTTTTAGCCTGGTGTTTTTTGGGATCAGGCCGTATCGTGCCGCGCAGCAGGCTTTGGGCGAAAACATATTTGACATAGCGCAGTTTCTTCGCATTAAAGCAGACTTTTATGACCCCACCACTGATATAGACGAGAATTACCGTAAACTAGTATCACAACAAATACAGGTTAGCCAGCACCAGGATGTGGTAAGGGAAATTCTGTTTAAGAGTAGGTTATTGGTGCGGGAATCCACCACCGAAAGCCGTGTGTTAGTGTTGACTTTTGTTGATTTAGTAGATCTGTTTGAAAACATAATGGCCACACATTATGATTATGCCTACGTACGCGAAAGTTTTAAGGGAACCGGGGTACTTGAGAAAATTTCGCGTATTATTCACCAAATGGCGAATGAGGTGGATAATGCCGCCTTTATTGTATTATTAAATACTAAACGCAAACAACCATTTGACTTTTTACCTGAGCTTGAGGAACTGAAAACTAAAATTGACGCATTAAACATCACTCACGAAACCAGCAACCTGGTATTGAAAAAAATACTGATAAACCTACGTGATGTTAATTCGAAGATTGCCTCTATTTACGGTTACTACAGTTCCAATTCGGCCCGGTTGCTATTTGAGGATCAAAGAAAAATCGAATACTCTAAATTCGTAACCAGCCAGGACTATGCTCCGCATGTTTTCACGGATAATCTGTCGTTCAGCTCAGCGGCTTTTAAGCATGCGCTAAGGGTTTCGGCAATGTGTTTGTTGGGATTTATGGTTGCAAAGTTTATTTCAACCGGGCATCATAGCTATTGGATATTGCTAACCATCATCGTAATCCTTAAACCAGGCTTCAGCCTAACAAAACAACGCAATTACCAGCGACTAATAGGTACAGTAAGCGGCGGAATTATTGGTATTTGCATTTTGCTATTAGTACATAACAAAACTGCCGAGTTTGCTTTTATGGTGTTTTTTATGCTGGGATGCTACAGCTTTCAACGGTTGAATTATGTGGTAAGCGTTTTATTGATGACACCTTACATATTAATATTGTTCAGCTTTTTGGGTGTGAATAATATTGTCACCGAGCGAATTACTGATACCATTATAGGCTCTGTTATTGCTTTTATTGCCAGTTATTTGATATTCCCATCGTGGGAGTTTGAGCAGGTAAACGGGTATTTGAGCGATGTGATATGCGCTAATGCTAATTACTTGCAGAAAATTGCCGAAAGCTTATCAGGTAAACCGATGGATATTACCGAGTATAAACTGGCTCGTAAAGATGTATTTGTAAAATCGGGCAATTTATCGGCTGCTTTTGAGCGTATGACGTCGGAGCCTAAAAGCAAACAGCGCAATGTAAAAGAGATGCATAAATTTGTGGTATTGAACCATATCCTGTCATCCTACATAGCCACGGTAGCAGCGGAGTTAATGGACAAAAGCCTACCTGATCCCCAACCGGAGATCATCAGATCAGTTAGAAAAAGCTTGGCGACCTTGAACGATGTATCGAAAAAACTCGGCGGTGCAAAAACAGAATTATTGAGTGAGCATGTGAATATAATAGCCGATACCAATCCCAAAACTCCCGAACCTTTCACTGATGAAACGTTGTTAAAAGAGCAGTTAGGCTTTATTAATAAAATGAGCACTGATATTTCGAAGGTGACGGATAATTTGGTTGCGTAATTATAATAATTCCGTAGCCAGGTTAGCTAATTCGCTGCGTTCACCTTTTTGCAGGGTGATGTGCGCGTATAGCGGATGTTCCTTTGCTTTATCAATTAAGTAGCTTAAGCCATTACTTTCCGCATCCAGGTATGGGGTATCTATCTGGTAAATATCGCCGGTAAATATAAACTTGCTATTCTCTCCTGCTCTGCTGATGATTGTTTTTATTTCGTGTGGGGTTAAGTTCTGCGCTTCATCTACAATAAAAAATATCTTGCTTAATGTTCTCCCACGGATAAATGCCAGTGGCGCGATTGATATTTTATCATTAGTTACCAGCTCATCAATTTTAGCCTGCATCTTTTCATCATCAACAAACTGATCTTTAATAAACTTTAGGTTATCCCAAATCGGTGCCATATAGGGGTCTACTTTTGATTTAATATCGCCCGGCAAAAAACCAATATCCTTGTTACTGAGCGGCACAATTGGCCGGGTAACATAGATCTGCCTGAAATGCTTGCGTTGTTCCAGTGCACTTGCCAACGCCAGTAAAGTTTTGCCTGTGCCTGCATTACCTTGTATGCTTACCAGTTTAATATCCGGATGCAGCAAAGCATGTATAGCAAATGCCTGCTCTATATTTTTAGGGAAGATATTGAATATGGGTTGCTCGGTTACCTTTTCTAACTGCCCGCTTTGCGAGTTATAAAATGCCGGCACAGAACTATTTTTACCGTTTAATATATAAAATTGATTATGCGTTGGCGTGGGTATATCAAGCGCATCGTTGGGTAAGTTATCATTCTTTTTTAACTGGGTTAGCAGTTTGTCGGATACTTTATTTAAAACTGTCTTGCCGGTGTACAGCTCATCAACGTTTTTAATTTTACCGGTTTCATAATCCTCGGCATACAGATTAAGCGATTTGGCTTTTAGTCGAAGGCATATATCTTTTGATACCAGCACCACTTTTTTTTCCGGGTTTTCTTCCTGCAAAACCAAAGCGGCATTTAATATACGGTGATCTGTTTTTTCGGAACCAAATATGGCGGCGGCATCGGCGGCAATATCTTTTGTATCTATGATGACCTTAAAACTCCCTTTGCTGGCACCGTTGAGTGGTTGCCAATCGTTAATTAAGTTATTGCGGGATATATCATCCATCAGCCGGATGAAACTGCGTGCTTCGAAGTTACGGGTATCGTTACCGCTCTTCATGTTATCGAGTTCTTCAAGCACCTGGATGGGGATAGCCACATCATGCTCCTGGAAATTTTCAAAGGCGTTATGATCGTACAGGATAACAGAGGTATCTAATACAAATATTTTCTTTTTACCGTCAGCTTTACTTTTGCTTTCCTTCTGCATAAAGGCTAAATTAAGGAAATTATTGGAGAGGTTGGGGTGAAACCCGAAAGGATATGATCTATAATGCTGCCAATTCAATTAATTCATCAAATCCTAGTTCAGACAAAAAATCCTATATAAAACGAAAACGGAAGCCTCCTCTTTCGATTTGAACTTCCGTTTCCAAACTCTCTTCGAGCCATAGCCCTTAGAAAGCACCAAGTTTTGTGTAAGCTGACCGACCAGATCTTGTCATTGTTAATTGCTGACGCTGATTAATCTTTATTCTCGCGAATGCCGATTTATCAATTGTTTTGCTTGTGCAGACTTATGTATTTACCCCTACGGATGAAACGCTGTCGTTATTCTATGTAACTTTTCAACTTTCGTTACCCTTGCGGGCACCGTGTAGTGTTTCATTGAATGCTGATTTTGTTATTATCCTGCGGATAAAACGCTGTCGTTATTCGCGCAACGCTGATGCTTCTTTATTCTTTGTGAATGCTGAATTACCATTGTCTGCTAACGCTGATTGCTTCATGGTCATTATTTCAAACTGCTATTCTTCGTAAAGTATTGCAGCATCCATAACACCTTTGAATTACTGTCCCGGTGAATCACTTTCGTCATTTTTTCGTTAAGTAATAAGACTCCTCCCTGATCTTTAGTTTCCCCGAAGGTTCCCCCGAATTTCAGTTTGTGTATCTCAAGGCTGTCAAAGTACGTCGTTCTTGATGATTTCAATATCGGGACATGATCGCCATTTCGCAACTATTTTAATTAATTTTTATTAACAAGTTTTTAACAATCAATTAAATCATTTTCAATCGATAATAGCATTTTTTTATACCTAAATAACCAATTAGGGTTTTAGTTTATCAACCTTATCCACAGTTATGTTATCCACAAATCGAGATAGAATTAAGTATTTCTATCAGTCTAAAAAATCTCAAAATTTGAAAATGATTAGATTTTCTCTGTTAGATGCCTTTAATAATGCTTGGGGATAGACTTTAAATGTTAATATTTTAAAGCGGTTTATTTCTTTCCAACCACATTTAACATAACCCAGCTGGTATGCTTAATACCCAATGTAGAACCCGGCGTTACAGCCATATAAGCTTTTAAATAACCGTCAATTATCGCTTTTATAGTTTTGATAGTAGATTCCCTGAATTCAGGCATAATATAATCTATCGACCTATAAAAAGTTATTTGTCCTTTAGCATCTACACAAACCCAAAACGAATAAGCAAAATCTTCATAAGCTTTATTTATGGTGATATTAAACTCTGGATCCATGTAATAATCTGAGGCATCATAATTATTAGAAATGTCAGGCTTAACATTTACCCTGCCAATAGTTAAAAGCGGATTCAAGCTCCTCAACGTTACCGGCTGTCGCCCGGCGAAAGCACTGTCGTTTTTTTTTTCAGCAACAGCTGTTTTGTGCTCAATAAATAAAGTATCGCGTCTGTCGGGTTTGCCTAAGGTTTTCGCGTCGGTATGCAGTACATTTTTCAGGTAATTATTAGCGTAAAAAGTCATGTAGACTAAAGAGTGTTTCATGTGCAGCGTATCGCCCTGTACTTCAAGCACCTGTAACACCAAGCTATCTTTACTCATGTGCTTCATTTTAAAATAAGAACGCGCCACGTTGAATATTGAATCAGGCTCCAAAAACACCAGGAAGTTGATAAATGCCTTTTTATCGGGGCTCCAAACGCTGGCTGAGTCGTTTTTAAGGAAAGTAATCTTATACCCTGGCTCGGCTTCAAAACCATTTTTGTCAAAGGATAATCCATTGGCCATTCTGCGGCGAACTTCGGTAAAATCAATATTAGCTATAGATTTAAAAGATAATGGTGCTGACGGCTCGGAAACGACTGTATGTGGTATGGAACGATGGCATGCAGCCGTTAATAAGATTAATAATGCAAATACGTAAATGTTCAGCTTTCTTAAATTATAACTCATATTTATATAACAACCTTTTGCTCTTAATTAATACAACGCAATATATAGGAAATTCGTAATTTCAGCTTTTAATTTTTTTATGAAAACACTATTTATATTACCATTAGCGACAATGATGGGAATTATGGCCTCATGTAACAGTAATAACAAATCTGCGGCCAACGGTTCAGATACATCATCAAGTAATCCATTACTTACAGCCAGCTCCCTCCCGTTCCAGGCGCCACCTTTTGATAAGATCAAAGACAGCGACTTTAAACCAGCCCTTGAACAAGGTATGAAAGACCAACTTGCCGAAATTCAGAAGATCGCGGATGACACCGCCGCGCCAACTTTTGAAAACACCATACTGGCGATGGAAAAAAGCGGCGTTCTGTTACGCAGGGCTAACAATGTATTCAACGTACTTACCGGTGCAAATACCGACAGCGTATTACAAAAAGTACAGGAAGATGTTGCCCCCGAAATGGCTGCTACTGATGACGCCATCCACCTAAACTCAAAACTATTTAAACGGGTTGAAGCTGTTTATAATGATAGCACAAATTCAAAATTAGACGCGGAATCAAATCGCTTGGTAAAATTTTACTACCAGCAGTTTGTTCAGGCCGGTGCAAAACTATCTGATGCTGATAAGGAGAATTTGAAAAAACTAAATGGACAGGAAGCATCGCTTACCGCTAAATTTAACAACCAACTGTTAGCAGCTGCAAAAGCGGGTGGTTTAGAAATTGATAATCCTGCAGATTTAGCGGGATTGGCACAAAGCGATATTGATGCGTTGGCTCAAAACGCCAAGGCAAATAAATCAAAAAGTAAATATCTTATATCGTTACAAAATACAACACAGCAACCTTTGTTGCAATCGTTAAGCAATCGGGATGTTCGTGCGAAATTGTTTAATGCATCATGGATACGTGCAGAGAAAAGTGATTCTAATGATACCCGCAAAACCATTGTTAACATAGCGAAGTTAAGGGCCGAGAAAGCAAAGCTTTTAGGTTATCCTAACTATGCGGCTTGGGTTCTGCAAGATCAAATGGCTAAAACACCCGAAGCGGTTGATAAATTCTTCGCGCAATTGGTGCCAGCTGCCACAGCTAAGGCAAAAAGTGAAGCTGCTGATATACAAGCGGTCATCGACCAACAAAAAGGAGGTTTTAAACTGCAGCCTTGGGATTGGGATTTTTATGCCGAGCAAGTGCGCAAGCAGAAATATGATTTAAATGAAAGCGATGTAAAACCATACTTTGAACTGAATAAAGTTTTGCATGATGGCGTGTTTTATGCAGCTAATCAGCTTTATGGCCTAACTTTTAAAGAACGCCATGATATACCGGTTTATCAAAAAGACGTACGCGTTTTTGAAGTGATTGATAAAGATGGTAAAACCATCGGTTTGTTCTATTGCGATTATTTTAAGCGTGATAACAAGAATGGTGGAGCGTGGATGAGCAATATGGTTGATCAATCGAAATTATTGGGCACTCAGCCTGTTATTTATAACGTTTGCAACTTTACTAAGCCAGCACCGGGTCAACCTGCTTTAATCAGTTTTGATGATGTAACTACCATGTTTCATGAATTTGGGCATGCCCTACATGGTTTCTTTGCCGATCAGCAATACGTAAGTATTTCAGGAACCAGTGTAGCGCGTGACTTTGTGGAATTCCCATCACAGTTTAATGAGCACTGGGCATTATATCCGCAGGTATTTAAAAACTACGCTGTACATTACAAAACAGGCCAGCCAATGCCACAGGTTTTGGTTGATAAGATTAAAAAGGCATCTAAATTTAACCAGGGATATGCTTTAACTGAGATATTGGCTGCCGCATCATTAGATATGAAATGGCATGAGCTTAGCGCAGCTGCACCTTTGCAGGATGCCGATAAATTTGAGGTTAGTGCTCTGCAAGAAACCGGTTTGAACTTATCGCAGGCTCCTTCTCGCTATCGCTCAAGTTATTTTTTACACATCTGGAGTAATGGTTATGCTGCTGGTTATTACGCTTATTTGTGGACTGAAATGCTGGATGATGACGCATTCTCGTGGTTTACAGAAAATGGTGGTTTGACAAGAGCTAATGGTCAGCGTTTCCGCGATATGATTCTGTCACGTGGTAACACTATTGAGTATGGTAAAATGTTCCGTGATTTTAGAGGACACAACCCGGACATTAAACCAATGGAAAAAAACCGTGGTTTAATTCCTGAATAAGGCAACCTATAGGTTTAATGTGCGTTATGATATTTATAGTTAACGGATAAATACGATGGATGTAAAAGAAGTTGAAAGGCTAATTAAAATAAGCAAAGAGCATCCATTAATGCCGGAAACTTATATCCCATGGCAATTAGAACCTGAAGCTGATGATATTTTCCTCCCTGAAGTGCTTGCCTCACTTCAGGGATTGGAAATTTACGAGACCCTCACTCCCGTTCAAAAACTCGAACTTGGCAGGCATGAATTAGTGCAGGTAATCTCTTCCTATGCCTGGGGCGAATGTATGTTTTGTTTGTTCATGACGAGGCACATCTTAACGCTTCCTCAACATGACGCTGAACATCGTTTTTTATTAAGGGAGTTGATAGAAGAATTCCGTCACCAGGAAATGTTTGGACAGGCTATCCAAAAATTAGGTGGTAAACCTATCGCACAAAGTCGATTGCATAAATTTTTCGGTGAGTTTAGTAATAAATATCTGCCTGCTGATTATTTGTTTATGGGTAGTGTGTCTGTTGAATTAGTGACTGATGTTTATGGCAATTATGCCCGTCGTGCACCAAACATTTACCCTGTTTTGAAAAAGATGTTTGACCTTCATAACATTGAAGAAGGCAGGCATATTCTATTTACTAAAAGTATTTTAAAAACCTACTCCGCCAAAGCCGGATATATTAAGCGAACGCTTTATAGTTATGTGATCCTGTTCAATATCTTCTTTGTACGAACTATGTACGTTAAGAAAGAGATTTATGAGCGCATAGGTATGGAGAATCCGGAACAGGCTTATAAGTTGGCTCAAAAAAACTTCAAGCAAAAATTTGCTAATAAATGCCTTAAAGACATTATTGAGTTTGTTGATGGTTGGAAAGGTTTTAACAACCTGACTTGCTGGGCATGGAGGTGGCTGTTGGATGCCAAGGTGTAGTAGTAAAATCCCAAAAAAGAAAAAGCAATCACGATAGTTCGCGATTGCTTTTCATATCAGTTGAAAATTGAAAGATTATCCAATCACTTCATTGATGCTCATTTCTTTTATTTCCTTGTTCTCGTTAGGTCGGCCGTTTTTAAACGCTTTGCGTGGGCTTAGGCCTAGCAATTCAAACATAGCCATATCGGTATCAAAAGACGGGTTTGGTGTAGTTAACAACTTTTCTCCGGCAAATATAGAATTTGCACCGGCCATGAAGCAAAGCGCTTGCTCAACCACACTCATCTCTGTTCTGCCTGCTGATAAACGAACTACTGTTTTGGGCATAATGATACGGGTGGTGGCAATCATTCTAACCATATCCCAAACAGACACACGGGGTTGATCTGCGAGTGGTGTGCCTTTAACCGGAACTAAAGCGTTGATTGGCACTGATTCAGGATGCTTAGGTAAGTTTGATAATGTTTTAAGCATAGAGATCCTATCGGCAACGGTTTCGCCTAGTCCAATTATACCACCGCTACAAACAGTTATTTTAGCTTTACGCACATGTTCTAATGTTTGTAAACGATCATCGTAAGTACGGGTAGTGATGATACGTTTGTAATCATCCTCTGATGTATCCAGGTTGTGGTTATAGGCGTATAATCCTGCGTCTGCAAGGCGTTGTGCCTGGCTTTCGGTAAGCATACCTAAAGTACAGCAAACTTCCATATCCATAGCATTTACGGCTTTCACCATATCAATAACTTTGTCAAAATCTTTGTTGTCACGTACTTCGCGCCATGCGGCCCCCATGCATAACCTTGATGCGCCACCGTCTTTAGCTTTTTGTGCTACCGCGACAACTTCTTCTTTAGGCATAATAGCATGTACATCAACGCCTGTATTGTAACGTGCAGCTTGAGGGCAATAAGCGCAATCCTCAGGGCAACCGCCTGTTTTGATTGATATTAGTGAACTGATCTGTACTTCTGAATAATCTTTGTTCTCGCGGTGAACGGTAGCTGCCTGATAGATCAGGTCAAGTAATGGCGTATGATATATTTCAGCGATTTGTTCTTTAGTCCAGTTGTATCTTACTTCTGTCATGTGTATTCCGTTTTAAGGTATGATCAAATTTTAAATAAAAAACTATTTTACGTGTGTATGCAACAATAAATGCGTCGCGAACCATAGTGGCAGTAAAAAGCCTGCGCAATCGGTAAAGGTTGTTATGATGATGGATGATGCCACGGCAGGGTCTATCCCTACTCTTTTTAAAACCAATGGTATGGATGAACCGGTTAAGCCGGCAACGATGAGGTTCCCCGTCATGGCTAAAAATAACACCAGCCCAAGCATTGGGTCGGCATCATAAAATAAGGCTATAAAAAATACGACTATACCATTAGCGGCACCATTTAATAAGCCTACTAAAAATTCTTTTAAAACCGCGTTATATGCCTGGCTATCGGTTAGGTCGGTTAGGGAAATACGCCTAACAGTTACCGCTAAGGCCTGGGTAGCAGCGTTGCCCCCCATACCGGCAATAATAGTCATATAAGCGGCAAGTACAGGTAACTGTGCAACCGTAGCGTCAAAATGACGGATAATAGAGGCTGCCAGATATGCTGTGCCTAAGTTAATAATCAACCAGGGTAAACGGCTTTTAACAGCTTCTTTCCAGTTACCGCTAAGTTCTTCATCTTCGGATACACCGGATATTTTCAACATATCCTCGGTGCTCTCCTGCTCCATTACGTCAATGATATCATCAACCGTAATTCGGCCAAGCAGTTTCATGTTATCGTCAACAACCGGAATGTTTGTAAGATTATATTGTGAAAAAAGCTTTGCAACTTCTTCCTGATCGAGCTCGGCTTTTACATAAACGAAATCATCATTAACCAGTTCGTTTATTTTTGCATTTATACGGGCCTTTATTACATCCTTAAGAGATAAAATTCCTTTTAAAATGTGCGCGTCATCAATAACATAAACGGTATAGAACTCCTCCATCTCTTCAGACTGACGGATGATCTCGTCCAACGCCTGTTTTTTGTCCATGCCCATCTTTACGCAGATCACTTGCGGGTTCATCAAACCACCCGCCGTATCCTCATCGTAATTCATTAAGGCACGGATACTATCGGCATCTTCCTGGTCGAGGTCTTCTAATATTTCCTTCTGCTCATCTTCATCTAACTGCGAGATAATGTCGGTGGCATCATCATAATCGAGTTCCTCAACTATTTCAGAGCGTTTATCAGGATGCAGGTTGATCAGTAGTTCACCTGGGCGGTGTTCCTCATCCATTTCTGAAATAACCTCGGAGGCAATGTCAGTCGGCAGGATATTGATGATCTTTTCTTTCGCTTCCTGCGGAAGTTTTTCAAACAGCATTGCAATCTCCGAAGGATGGTACTCCTTCAGAACCTTCTGTAATTCAGCATCGTTGCCTTCGAGCGCGGTTTTGATGCGCAGCAGGTCGGTTTTATCTATTTCAAAAGATTGCATGTTGCTACGAAAGTAATGATTTAAAGCCTAAAAACAGACATCAAAAAGAACCTTGATTGTTAAAAAAATATTAAATATGGTATTTATATGGCTAACTTAATTATAGCGCCTTCTACCTTCTCCAACTTATTAATGCTTCTGTTCACCTGCATTTTTCGGATGGCTATTTTTACCATACAATTATTATCAAATTGCTGCTCCAGAATGGTTAGATTATCTTCCTTGATGATCTTCATTATATCATTCATCTGCTGGTAATCAAAACTGATGATATAAGTATCATCTAATGTTTTTTCAATGACTACAGCGATATTTAATGCCTCTTCGGTAGCCGTTTTATAGGCGTTTATCAGTCCGGGCACACCTAATAACGTTCCCCCGAAATAACGGACAACCACAACC
>JAMFRP010000024.1 GCA_026224775.1 Bacteroidota bacterium | reverse complement strand
TTGGTACAGAAAACTCATCCTGGTTATTGCTTTAATAACAGCGCCTTACCCGTACTATTAATAAATATGACAACAAAAGTATATAATCGTTCGGATAAGTACCTATCGTATTTCATTTATTATTATTTCTTCTTTTTGCCTTCCTTTGTACAGTGATCATAAGGATCAGGCTGAGTAAACTTTTTTGCATATCGTTAGCTCTTTAAAAATATCTTGGTGTAAACATCCGGTCATTCCTGCGGGGAAAGGTATAGCTGATCGACAGCTCATGCGTGGCCCTGCTGTAGCCCAGCAATGGCCCTGCCGAAAAATCATAGGCATATCCAATCGGGATATCGCTCGTAGCAAATATTTGAATGGCAGCTATCGCTGAGTTCTGATTCTGCAGGTCATTCTACGAATACGGTTTGTTATACAGCTTTACCCCTATACGGTACGCCCCGCCTATCCATAGTTTATCCCCCATGATGATAAAGGCATTCAGGTCCAGACTGGTTGACCCCGCACGGTCATCCTTTAATAAAAACGATGGCGGATATTTCAGCGTAATTTTAAAAAGCGAACGATCCTGATAACCAGTACTATTCAAATCCTGCTTAATAACCGGGGTTTTGAACCATACTTTTATTTTTTTGAATCTCGTCAGTCGGAATCGGAAGTATAAATTGTGATCTACTAGTAATACCTGGCAGAATGGATTGAACCTGATCAAAACCCATCCGTAATAATGCAAACCACTCAGCGCCGTCCTCGCAAAATAAATTCTTGGTGATTTCCTGGTAAATCAAAAGCTGCAGCTGAGCCGCGGTAGCCGCATTATCTACCTGGCTAAGGATAGAGCTGGAAAGAGGCCAGGAACTGTTAAATCCAGCATGTACCATTACTGTTTTTAATAATGCTTTAGCTTCAGACAGATCTCCATTACTGCGCGTTATGGCTTCTGCCTGCAATAAATACATTTCTGTGAGCCTGAATACATAACTGACCTCGGGGCAACTACCGCCATATTTTGAAATAAGAAAGAAGGGAGCTATAGAATTATTGGTTTGCAACTCCCATTGCCCCCTCGGATCAAATGTCATTGAACCGGTAAATGCAAGATCAGCAAACATGTTGAAGTTGAGGTAATAATCTGCATATTTCTCATTCTGCCCCGGTTCTGGCTTAATCCCCAGAATCACCTCCTGACTGTTCAGCCCCTTTGCATAAAACAAATCCTTTAAATTTGGTTCCAGGCTGTATGGTCCATTATTGATAATATCCTGCGTTAAATTAATAACCTGCGCATAATCGTCATTTATTCCGCGGTTCATTAAAACCCTTACTTCAAGCGCCTTGGCAGCCCATTGGTTCACGTAATAATCCGGGTTAATTAAAGGAGCATTGGCTATCGCAAAATCAATATCAGCCAATATATAAGCATAGGTATCCGATACAGAACTCCGTTTTAAGGAAACCTGATCAGCAGTCACTCCCTCCTTTCTCAGCATTACCCCATAAGTGCTGTTTACGTCGTAAAATTCACCAAAATAGACCAGCAGTTCATAATTGGCATAGGCTCTTAAAAATCTGGCCTCCCCCAGCATTTCATTTTTAGATTTAACAGTAAATTTACTGTCCGCTAAATTACTGACCCCCTGGATAAAGTTATTTGCAGCACCCACCACCGCATAAAAATTATCCCACATCTGCCCCACTATAGGCGTTGCAGATGTTTGCGTTTCAAGGGATAAGTCCTGAGACTCCTCGGCTAAGACAATCTCAGCAAGCGACGCCGCCGGGGTTTCGTGAATACGATCAAAGGCCGTAAATAAAGAGCCGTAAGAATCCGTACTGACATTAGCGAGCTGATAGTATACCCCGTTTAAAACGGACTGCGCTGTCGCCTGATCAGTAATTAAATTCTGTCCGGGTGTTATATCACTTGAGAAAACATTTCCTTCTTTCACACAACTATCCAACTGAATAGTTGAAACAAGAAAAAATAAACAAAAAAGAGACCGTTTCATAGGAATATATATTTTTTAATTCAATCCCATTCTTACCCCAACAATATATGACCTGGTCGTGGGATAACTACTTATATCCGAGTAACCTCCAATCGTACTTCTCGGATCATCACTAACTTCCGGATCCTGACCAGGGTACCTGGTCAATGTAAACAAATTGGTTCCTGTAACATATAGGCTTAACTGCTTAATCTTAAGTGATCTGATTACGCCGGCAGGAAATGTATAATTAAAAGTCAGCGATCTCATTTTCAAATAGGAGGCATCATAAACGTTTCTGTTCGAAATCAATACAGCTTGTCCAATCACAAGCCTGGGCCTGCTGCTGTCTGTATTTTGCGGTGTATAGCGATCTAAAACAGCAATACCTTTGTTTGAAAGATCCATAACCTGCATGTTATTTACATCGTCCAGATAAAGCAGTTGGTTACCGTAAGCGTAAGTCATTGAGGCAATAAGCGAAAAACGTTTGAAAGTAAAACGCTGTGTGATCCCGCCATAGAGCTTAGGGTTCCCATTGCCAATTACACTTTCTTTAGGTATCCCTGAAGCATCCAACGCATATTTATAATCTCCAATTCCAAGATTAGTATAATAATTAAGAAGATCGGCAGCAGAAAACGCCTTTTCATATTGTGTTACTTCATCAGCTGTTTTCAAAATGCCATCAACATGATATCCGTATATTAAACCAAGTGGCTGTCCTTCTTCAATTATACTTGTTCCCAATGGGGCATTACTACGGTACAGTGGATCTGAAAAGGATGCGCCGTCAATATTGCTGACCCTGGAAATATTATGCGCCCCATTAAACGACATACTCCAGCGAAATTTATCAGCACGAATAAGATCTCCCTGCAAGCTTATCTCCATACCCCTATTTGCAATATTCGCTGTATTGCTAATTAACAGGCCGGAGGAGGTGCTTGGCGGTGCATCTGTGCCCAATAATAACCCATCGGTAACTTTTCGGTAATAGGCTATCGTTCCATTTAAACGTGATTTAAACAATGCAAAATCAAGGCCCAGATCATTCTGCCAGATTGATTCCCATTTAAGATTTCCGTTTGCTGCCTGATAGGAGATTATCGCGTTTGAGCCGGCATATTGTGAGTTATGATAAAGCGCGTTATAGAAATCATCTCCGTTAATCGCATTCAACCCCGTTTTTCCGGAGCTTACACGCAATTTGATATCATCTATCCATAATTGATCTTTTAGAAATCCCTCATCAGAAATGCGCCAGGCAAAAGCAGCTGACGGGAAATAACCCACCCGGTTGGTCGTCGGAAATTTAGAGGAGGCATCCGTACGACCAGTAAAGGTAAATAAGTACCGATGTTTGTAATTGTAATTCGTTCTGATATAAAAGGAAAGTAAATTACTTATCCCTCCAAAGGTCTGTTCATTTAACCTTTTTGAATTGACGCTATCTGCAATTTGATGTAACGGTATATCATTCTGCGCCCCATCCCACTCTGCTTCAAAACCGCCGCTTTTGTCCGTTTCCCATGATGTACCCGCAAGCAGGTTAAGTTCATGATCATGTTTAAAATGCAGATTCCAGGTAGCCGTATTTTCATACAACATACTCGTCTCAGAACTGGAGGCATTAGCCCCGAATGAAGTACCGGCATCAAACCCCATATTCTGATATGAATTTTCAAATAAAACATAACTGGGAATAAACTGCAGTTGATCATAGGTATTATGATTAACAGAAATACTGCTTCGTAACTTTAAATTTTTACTCCAGTCAAATTCCGCGGTAACATTTCCGAGCATCAGGTATTGCTGACCATTATTGATAACATGAGTCAAAGCAAGCGGGTTTTGAACGCCTTGCTGATCCGGGTCACCAAAAACTGTTAAGGTTCCGTCTGCTTTATAAGGACTCACGTCAGGAGGGGCAATCAACGCTTGGCTGTAAATGCCACTGCTAATATTATTGGAGGTATACCCCCAATTAAAATTAGTCAACAAACGAAACCGGGAGCTCCAGTTATGTTCAAAGTTTATTTTTCCTGCAACTTTTTCAAACCCGGTACTCAGTAATACACCCTGCTCATTGGTATAGGACAGGGAAGCATAATAACTAGATGCAGTGCCACCGCCGTTTACTGCAAAATCTGCATTTTGCGTATTACCCTTACGCGTTACCAGCTTTAACCAATTGGTATTAAAAGTAGTATCGATTGATAATTGCGGGGGTACAAAGGCCGTAATATTTTGTTCCGCTTCGTTAATGATCTCTTTGTACTGTTCCGTATTCAACAACTTGGGTAGTATAGCAACGTTTGTACCGGTATAGTAATTAAAACTGATGTTCGGTTTTGTATTCAGCTTCCCTTTCTTTGTGGTAATAATTACAACCCCATTTGCTGCCTTTGAACCATAAATAGCAGCGGATGAAGCATCTTTAAGCACATCAATACTTTCAATATCGTTAATGTTAATTCCTGCAAGATTATCCATACCCCGCTCATAGGTACCATTCAACATATTTGAATAGCCGTTATTATTACCCAGATTGATCGGGTTAATTATGGAGGCAGATGTCTGAATGTACTGGTTATTTACCGATACCGGTATGCCATCAATAATATATAAAGGATCATTGGTACCCAAAAGCGATACGCCCCCGCGAAGATTCATTTTCACAGCGCCCCCCGGTGACCCATCCGCTT
>JAMFRP010000023.1 GCA_026224775.1 Bacteroidota bacterium | reverse complement strand
TGTAGAATTTTGAACGATCAGTATCTTCGCTTTCCTTATAAGCAAGTAATTTTTTCGCCAATGCGGTTATCGTCCAAAACAGCAGCATTATGGTTGCGCCACTTGCCAAGGCTGAACCCATATTGGTGAAAAATGGAACCTTGGCATTATTTCCCATTGATAATAAGGAGAATGCTTTACCAAGCATGGCAAATACCGGATAACCCGGCTGGTGCGCTACCTGTAAACGGTATGCACAAGAAATAAATTCACCGCAGTCCCAAAAGCTTACTGAGGGCTCCAGCGTCATAATATAACTAATTGAGGCGATAGCAAAACACAACCAGCCTAATAAATTATTAATTTTTTTGTATTGCATGTATAAGGATTTTAAAAGCAGGCGTAAATATCAGAATTTTTATAGGTTATTTTAAAAAAACGGTATTACAATAACACAATTTAACAGAAATTAACTTTTCAATTTGAATAAAGTGCGAATATCATAATTTTTTTTAGGCTTCATTAATTTATCTCTCAACACTATATTGATATTTATTAAACCTTACTAATAATACATCGTTAAGAATTTAATACCCACTTTTATATTTTATTATCTTTGATTTTTAGATTGTAAAAACAACCCTTATATATAGAGCATGATAAAAGCTTACAACTTACCAATTAAAAAAACATTATTGCTCCTGGGTATTATAATTACCTTAACACAGGTAAGCCGTTCACAATCGGTATACGCGCCGTATTCCTACGAGTTTTACCAAAAATTTAATGCTGATGTTTATAGTGTTAACAGTTCGTTTCACACGTCGCTAAAGCCATATCTTATTGATAGTATCATCGCCCCAAAATATAATGCTATAACCAGTATAGGTGTCGACAGTAGCCGTAAGAACTATTTTTTACGTAAAATATTTAATGAACACGTTTTTGATGAGCGAACCAGTGAATATACTTTTTATGCAGATTATATAGCTGATTTGCAGGTAGGGCGAGATTTCGCGAATAACACTACCACCTATCTTAATACTCGTGGTTATCAACTTGGCGGAACAATTGGCAACAAGTTTTCCTTTTACACCAGCGGTTATGAGGATCAGGCGCGATTTGCAAATTATTACCAGGCTGTTGTTCAAAAAACTGGATTCATTCCCGGTGAGGCTTATAATAGGGAATTTCAATCTACTACCGAAGACGACTGGTCGTACGTTACTGCTGTTTTGTCTTACACACCTATAAAACAGCTTAATATCACTTTAGGACAGGATAAAACATTCATAGGTGATGGTTACCGCTCTTTACTATTATCAGATTTTGCAGCCACTTATCCTTTACTACGTGTCACCGCAAATTTAGGTAGGGTACAATACATGATGATGTGGACCAACATGGAAGACATTAATGTGCCAAAATATGATACTTATGGTAATAATCGCCGTAAATGGGCAGCATTTCATTATGTAGACTGGAACGTGACTAATCGGTTTTCATTAGGATATTTTAACGCGATGATTGCGGCCGAGGCTGATGACAACGGTAGTTCGCACGGGTTTGACGCTAATTATGTTAATCCACTGGTGTTTGCAGCCGCTTTAGGCCCTAAAACACCATATCCCGATAATATATTAACCGGATTCACCGGCAAGTATAAAATTTTCAATAAAACGGCTATCTACGCGCAGTTGCTGTTAGATAGGGTAAACCAAAGTCTTGCTCCTAAAAACACCGGTGGCTACCAAATAGGTATCCGTGGAGCTGACCTTTTTAAAATAACCAACTTTAACTATTTGTTTGAGTTTAATACGGTAAAACCGTATACCTATTCATCGCCACAGGTAATTACTAATTATACTGATTACAGCGAACCGCTTGGCGATCCGCTTGGCTCTAACTTTAAAGAAGCAATAGCAATATTGGATTATTCAATCGGGCGTTTCAGTTTCCAGGGACAGATAAATTATGCATCGTTCGGACTAGATCCGAATACCTCGGTTAATTATGGGCAGAATGTAATGCTTGCTTTTGACCCGGGTACGGTTGAGGGCAGCACCACCGGACAAGGTTTAGCTACCCACCTTTATTATGGTGAAGGTACTATCGCTTATTTGATCAATCCTAAGTATAATCTTCGGTTTGAATTAGGCGGCTTATATCGCAAACAAGAGAATAGCCAGGGAACTCAAAATACAAAGTTGGTAACCTTTGGGGTAAGAGCTTCATTCAGGCAGTTGTACCATGATTTTTAATCACGATATAACCATTTCTAATATAGCAATGCCCTAAACCTTAATGATAGTACACGTTTAACATCAAAAATATCTTTTTATATATTAAACCATGTATTAAATATATAGTCTGTGGAATAATGAGTTATCAATCATTATAAAAAAATGAAAAAAACAAGCTTATTAGCAATTGCCACGATCTTTTCGACTGTATATTTTGCACAAACAACCACACCAGCCGCTACAACTTAAAAAGAGGATATTAAAAATCAGCATCTTCTTTTTTGCTTTACACCTGTTTACCATTTTATTGTAAAGTGTTTGTTGTAAACTATTAAGCGATGCAATCACAGTTACAATAATTCGTTATAAATTAACACTCCTAACCTAATTATTTATGCAAAAGCGAATCTTATTGCTTGATGATAACCAGGATATTTTGGATATAATGCAGGAAGCCTTATCCTACCAGGAATACGAGGTTAAGGTAGCGCTGGATAGTAGTAATATGATCAATTTAACACTTGATTATCAGCCGGACCTGATCATATTGGACTACCACTTAACTGGCCGAAACGGATATGAGATTTGCCGGCAGTTAAAAACACACCCCGAGCTTGGGCATATCCCTGTTATTATCTGTTCAGCTTATGTTAATAAAGACGAGAATTTATCAGCCTGGGGCTGCGATGAAGTAATAGCAAAGCCCTTCGGTTTAGATGAACTTACCAGGAAGGTGAATAATTTAATATTAGGTTAAGCTTAGTATTTCATCTTAAATCGCTTAACTACCAAATGCACTAAAAACAAAGGCGCTACCAGTATATTTTTATATCGATACTCAAAAGAAAGCTTTTTACCTTCTTTTTTATATCCCCCATATAGCGCGGTACATGATATTACAAATATCAACCCGCACAAAGCCCCCAGTGGCGGCCCTCCGGCCTTTTGCCACTGCAATAACAGGGTGATGATATAGCAATAGGCCAGCATAATAAACAACATAAAATAGCTTAAAACAGGCGAAAGTTTTAAGTAATAATAAATACTGAACGCCAATAAAAAAGATGACCAGTTAAAATCAGCATTATACTGACCAAGAAATTTGATGTAAGGGAAAGGTATTGCCCACAATAAGCCAAATAAGCTAAACAGCAATAGCGGTATAAATATAATATGAATAACAATGTTTGCCGGATCCTGATGCGCGGCAGCAAATTTGTCAAAATAGAATTCTACACTACCGGGCTTTACTTCGGGTTCGGATTTGGCTTTAGCTGAGGTTTTATTCTTTGCCACTGTAGAAAAGATTATTGTCATCTCGACGAGGTACGAGGAGAGATCTTCTACAGGCGATTAACACACGTACAAGATCTCTCACTATCGTTCGAGATGACAATTAATAATGTAAATTATTTAGCGAAAGCTACTGATCTGGTTTCCCTGATCACCGTAACTTTGATTTGGCCAGGGTAGGTCATTTCAGTTTGGATACGGTTTGATATATCAGCAGCTAAAACTTCTGATTCAGCATCGCTTATCTTCTCGCTTTCAACCACTACACGCAATTCGCGGCCTGCCTGTATAGCAAATGTTTTTTCAACACCTGGATACGACATAGCAAGCTCCTCAAGCTCTTTTAAGCGCTTAATGTAACCTTCAACAACTTCGCGCCTTGCACCCGGCCTTGCGCCTGAAATAGCATCACAAACCTGTATAATCGGCGATATCATCGACGTCATTTCTATTTCGTCGTGGTGAGCGCCAATAGCATTACAAACTTCAGGATGTTCCTTATATTTTTCGGCTAGTTGCATACCTAAAATAGCGTGTGGCAATTCCGGGTTATCATCAGGCACTTTACCTATATCATGCAGTAAGCCTGCACGTTTGGCTAATTTTACGTTAAGGCCTAATTCCGCTGCCATAGTAGCGCAGAAGTTAGCTACCTCGCGGGAGTGTTGTAACAGGTTTTGCCCATAAGATGAGCGGTAACGCATACGGCCAACCATACGGATCAATTCCGGATGTAAGCCTGTAATACCTAAGTCGATAACTGTACGCTCACCTATCTCTACAATTTCTTCTTCGATTTGCTTTTTAGTTTTGGCAACAACCTCTTCAATACGTGCCGGGTGGATACGGCCATCTGTTACCAAACGGTGCATTGCCAAACGGGCAATCTCGCGCCTAACGGGGTCAAACCCTGAAAGGATGATCGCTTCCGGGGTATCATCCACAATGATCTCAATACCGGTAGCTGCTTCCAGCGCACGGATATTACGCCCTTCACGACCAATGATACGGCCTTTGATCTCATCGTTTTCAATATTAAAAATGGAAACGGTGTTCTCAATAGCTGCCTCGGTAGCTGTACGTTGTATAGTTTGGATAACTATTTTTTTAGCTTCTTTGGTAGCAGTAAGTTTGGCTTCGTCAACAATATCCTTTATCTGCGCCATAGCTTTGCTGCGGGCTTCTTCGCGCAAATTGTCAACTAATTGGTTACGCGCTTCTTCTGCAGATACGCCTGCGATTGTTTCCAATTGCTGTACATGCTGATTTTTCAGAACCTCAACCTCTTCCTGTTTTTTAACAGCGATATCGGTTTGTTTTTCCAGATTTTTACGCACATTATCCATCTCATTTTCCTTTCGGGTAAGGTTTTCTAAACGAGAATTTAGTGACTGCTCTTTTTGTTTAAAGCTGTTTTCGCGTTGGTTATAAGCGTTGTTTTTAGCATTTAACTCCTGCTCATGCTCTGCTTTTAATTGTAAAAAGCGCTCTTTTGCTTCAAGCAGTTTATTCTTTTTAAGAATTTCCGCGTTATTTTCAGCGTCTTTTAAAATAAGTTTCGCTTTGTTTTGGGCCTGGTTTTCCTGTGATTTAAAAAGCTTGCGCAACAGGAAACGGCCAACGATGATGCCCACACCGACCCCAATCAGGAGTCCGATGATAACATATAATGATGAATTCATTCTTCTTTTAGGTTATATAAATAAAAAAACCGCAACTAACTTTTAAGTATCATGTATTGAAAAACTTCGTCACAGATATTGGGACCATGGGTTACCGTTAATGTTCGACGAATAACGCATGCCTCTTGATCCGCTGAATATTGAAGCGTTAAGTTTTTAATAGTGAAACCTAAAATTTAACTGCGGTTAAATCTTAAATGCTCTGTTTTTATGTAAAGAACGTTTATTACTTCGAGAAAAACTCGGTCAGTAAATGATCCAACTGATAAACTTTTTCGGCTACATCTGTATCTTCTACAGTAACCTTTTTCTCTGCTTTTAATGATGATGTTGCAAAATGCAGCACACTCATCGCAAGCAAATCTTGTTTATCCCTTACCGCATAATTCTCCTGATATTCCTTTATGCGGTCGTTGATCAGCTTGGCTGCCCTACGTATTATTTCTTCCTCCTCCATGTTCACCTTTAAGGGGTAAACTCTGTCAGCAATATTTATTTTTATAGAGATTTCTCCCATTGAGCTTTTTCACTATTTATATTACTTTTTTAGCAATACAATGCACTTATCTATTTCCTGCACAAATTCGTTAATTTTTTGCTTAATATCAACACTTTTTTCATTTGTTTCTGAAAAAGATTTTGCCAACTTCAATACACGAAGCTTTTCTTCCAATTCTTTCGTCTTATTTTTGCTGGCATTAAGTGCTGCCGTAAAGCTATCATTCTCCAATTTTAGCAGATCATTCTCTTCCTGCAAGGCAGCACAAAGCTCAATCAACCTCTCGGTTTTATCAATAACTTTATTTAATTGTTCTGCTACCTGGCTCATTGTTTGGTTGATTAAGTGAGTGGTTTCTTTCGATTGGCAAGCAGCTACCCACTCACCCAATCAACTATTTACCATTCACTAACTATTTTCTTATCTCCGCTCCTGCTTCTTTCTCTAAATTATAAATTAATTTCTGCATTATCGCATCAATTGCTTTATCGGTAAGGGTTTTCTCTATATCCTCAATAATAAAACTTAACGCGTATGATTTTTTGCCTGCAGGTAATTTATCTCCCTGGTAAACATCAAATACATTCACCTCTTTCAACAGTTTGCGTTCTGTTTTTTGGGCGATCTGCTTTAACGCACCGAACGAAACATTTTGATCAATCAGCATGGAAAGATCTCGTCTAACCGCAGGGAATTTTGAGATCTCCTGATACACTATCTTATTCTTGCGGGCAAAGTTGATAATCAGGTCGAAATTAAAGTCAGCATAAAAAACTTCCTTGCTTACATCAGCTTTTTTCAAGGCTGATGGCGCTACTGATCCGAATTTTACCAGTTGTTTATTGCCGCGCATGTATTGCAAACCATAAGCAAGTTTTTTACAGGCTGCATCTTCAACGGTAACATCTTTAACATTTAATTTTTCGATGATTCCATCAACAATTGCCTTCAGGTTATAAAAAGAAACCGGTTTGGTCTTTTGATTCCAGGCTTCGGCAGTATCAGCACCGGTAATAAAAATACTGAAACGTTGTATTTCGGTATATTTTTCTTCCTGCACGCTGTAAACTTTACCAAATTCATAAAGCTTTAAATCGGCGGCACGCCTGTTTTGGTTGTAAGCCACAGCCTCTAAACCGGAATACAGCATTGTTTGACGCATTACATCAAGATCGCTGCTCAATGGGTTTAATATTTTAACCGCGGTATCTAAATTATCAGAGTAAGCGGATTTAGTTAATGAGTTCGACATGATCTCATTAAAGCCATTAGCCGTTAACAGATCAGATAATTGATTTTGTACCGCATCCTTATCAGGCCTGATAGAAGTATTTAACGATGCCCTGATTTGTGTTGGGATATGGATATTATTATAACCGTGTATGCGTAGTATCTCTTCAACAATATCAACGTCGCGGGTTACATCTACACGGTAAGGAGGTACTTTTAATGAAAGTCCTTCGGCAGTTTCATTTATGATTTCAATATCCAGCCCGACTAAGATGGCTTTAATTTCCTCGTGAGTGATTTTCTGACCGATCAACCTATCGATATTGTGATAAGTAACCTCAACCTCAAATGGCGCAACCGGTGTAGGGTAGTTATCAAAAACATCAGATGAGATAGTTCCACCTGCAATCTCTTGTATTAACAAAGCCGCACGTTTTAAAGCGAACACCGGCATGTTTGGATCAGTACCACGCTCAAACCTAAACGAAGCATCGGTTTTTAAACCGTGGCGTTTAGCCGTTTTACGAATAGACACAGAATTGAAATAGGCACTCTCTAAAAATATGTTTTTGGTTGATGCACTAACGCCAGAATCCGCACCACCAAATACACCGGCTATGCACATCGGCTTTTCAGCATCGCAGATCATTAAGTCATCGGCAGATAATTTGCGTTCTACATCATCCAATGTTTTAAACAAGGTTCCTTCAGCACAATTTTTAACGATTACCTTGTTGCCTGCAATTTTATCAGCATCAAAAGCGTGTAATGGCTGACCTAAATCATGCAACACGTAATTGGTAGCATCCACAATATTATTGATAGCGCGCACACCGATAACAGCCAAACGCTCCCTTAACCATTTTGGTGATTCTTTTACTTCAACACCGGAGATAGTTACACCAGCATAACGTGGAGCTGCCTGCTCATTCTCAACAATAACTTCTACTTTAAGCTTGTTATTATCTACCTTAAAAGCAGAAACATCAGATTTTTTAATATTGATCTTCAAGAACGCGGCAATATCACGTGCTGTACCTAAATGCGAAACTGCATCGGCACGGTTAGGTGTTAAACCTATTTCGTACAAATAGTCATCCTTAACCTTAAAAAAGTGTTTAGCCAAAGTGCCGGGAATGGCATCATCAGCCAGAACCATAATACCTTCGTGCGATGTACCCAGGCTAATTTCATCCTCAGCGCAAATCATCCCTTCGGAAACCTCGCCACGTATTTTTGATTTGTTGATCTTGAATTTCTCACCTTCTAATGGATGCACGTAAGCACCAACAACAGCAACTACCACTTTTTGTCCGGCGGCTACGTTAGCTGCACCGCAAACAATTTGCAGGTCCTCGCCTGTACCAACATCAACTTTGGTAATATGTAAGTGATCAGAATTAGGGTGATCCGCGCATTCTTTTACATGCCCGATAACTAAACCCTCCAAACCACCGGGGATGGCCTGCACTTTTTCTAAACTCTCCACTTCTAACCCTGTTCCGGTTAAAATGGTCGAAATTTCTTCAGGAGTTTTATCCGTATCAATAAATTCTTTAAGCCAATTATAAGATATCTTCATTATATCGAAATGATAATCGGCAAAGATAGGATTTAAGGTGAAAGGTTGAAAGGATAAAGGTGAAAGGTTGTTTTGATTTGTCTCTTTTATTCACAACGTCATTGCGAGGAGGAACGACGTGGCAATCCCAAACTATACAGAGCGGCTCTGTAAATAGGGGATTGCCACGCTAGCGCTCGCAATGACGCTTGATTTAATGATATTTAATCATCCAAATCATCGTCATCATCAAAATCAAGTGTGTAGGATGGCTCTGAGGCATCATAAGCTTGTTTTAATTCAGCCGGATCCGCGTCATCATCCAAATTGTTGTAATCTGGTTCATCTTCCTCATCAAAACCGTTGGAATGGATATCTTCCTGGCTTTGCTGATCTTCCGAATCATTTTCATATGAATCGTCTAA
This sequence comes from Bacteroidota bacterium, assembly GCA_026224775.1. Classification (GTDB taxonomy): domain Bacteria; phylum Bacteroidota; class Bacteroidia; order Sphingobacteriales; family Sphingobacteriaceae; genus Mucilaginibacter. The sequence goes on along the minus strand of JAMFRP010000023.1, from coordinate 48,040 downwards.
TGGTATTTCGTCTCCTGGAGTTATCATGATCGTTTTGTTTTAGTTTTATAAATGTAACGATATAGTTTGAGGGTTGTTTATGAAATTTTAATTTGATTAACAACCCTTGTCATTCTGAACGGAGCGAAGAATCTATCCGTTATACATGGCGCAAAATGCCTATCGATAGATTCTTCGCTCCGCTCAGAATGACAAAGGGAAGAGTTAAATTACTCCCTCATCTGCAAAACTATAATAACTACTATCGGTAATAATTAGGTGATCCAATACTTTAATATCCAGCAACCTGCCTGCCGCGGATATTTTCTTGGTTAATTCAATATCCTGTTGACTTGGTTTTAAACTGCCTGATGGATGGTTATGCGCCATCATAATGCTGGCTGCGGAATGACGAAGTGCTGATGAAAATATTACTTTAGGATCGGCCACAGTAGCGTTTAACCCGCCTTTGCTGATTAATTCCTTACCTAATACTTTACAATTTTGGGTGAGTAGTAATATCCAAAATTCTTCATGCGGCAAATCGACCAAAAACCGTTTTAGAAAATTATAGGCATCCTTACTGCAAGTAACTAATTCAGGAGCTTTTTCTTCGGCATCATTACGGCGGCGGCCAATCTCGAGCGCAGCAATAATAGAAATTGCTTTGGCTTCGCCGATGCCTTTAAATTTGGATAGTTCTTCTATGGAAGCACGGCCTAATACATTCAGGTCGTTTTCATAATGACGCAGGATGCGTTTACTTAATTCAACTGCTGATTCATCGCGATTGCCTGAACCGATTAGTATGGCAATCAATTCCGCATCGGTTAAAGCACGGCGGCCTTGTCCGCTTAGTTTTTCGCGTGGGCGATCCTCTTCGGCCCATGATTTTATACTGATCTTGTTTTCGTAGAGAGTCTGAACCATGATTCGTCGAATTTAGGGATTTGCATGATAAGTATGCAAAATAGCAATCTTTTTCAGATCCTTAAATCCTGTAAGGAAAATCTTATAAATTTGGCTAAAGCCACCCGACTATTCATTCACTAACCGTTGGCTTTAGCCAACAGCAATGAATAATTCATTATCGCCCCATTGGTGCGGATAACCTAACCGTTGGCTAAATAATTCATTGCCGTCCCATTCATGGGGCGGAGAACAGGAAACCAATCAAATGGCTTTAGCCAAATAAAAATAATGCAATGCCAATAATTAAAAACGCAAAAAGGCGATGAGTTTAACACTCATCGCCTTTTTTTATAAAAGTATAACCTAATTATTTTAAGGTATTTACAAACTTAGTAAGCTTTGATTTATTGTTTGAAGCCTTATTCTTGTGAATAACGTTCTTTTTGGCTAAACGATCAAGCATTGAGATCACTTTTGATAAAAGTTCACTTGCTTCAACTTTTGTAGTTGTGCCTCTTAATTTTTTGATGGCATTCCTAGTGGTTTTTGCCTGATACCTGTTACGTAAGCGCTTCGCAGCGTTAGAGCGGATCCTTTTTAATGATGATTTATGATTTGCCATTGTATAGCCTTATTATTCTACTTTTATTTAAGGACTGCAAATATAGGATGATAAATTTAATTATGCAAACGTTTTTTCAACAAAAAACTTTGAGGTTATTAACAGTGCTTTAATGTTAATTAAACTTAATATTCATCATTCAAAGCAAACTTACTTACCCGCTCCTTCCATTTACCCTTCGTAAAATCAGGGAATTGCTGAGGCATATTGCCTTCGGCGATTGATTTTTCGGAGAGTGGTGTAATTACGCTCATCGTTACGGAATCGTAAACATCAATTGGTGTTTGCACTTTGCGTTTAACCGATTCTACAAATGAATTGAATACAAACCAGTCCATACCGCCGTGCCCTGCCCCTTCGGCGTATTTATTATATTTTTTCCAAAGGGGATGGTCGTACTTATCCAACCACTCATCCGCTTTGTCCCAGGCATCATCTTGCTTGGATTGTCCTTCAATATAAATGGAATTGTTTACATCCATCCACAAACCTTTTGTACCCTGCACCCTAAAGCCCAATGAATATGGGCGAGGCAGATGTGTATCATGCGATAGCATTACGGTTTCGCCATTGGCGCAGTTGATCATAGTGGTGATCACATCGCCATTCTTATAATTTATCTTAGCATTTGGGTTGCCGGGCGATATTTCTTCTACATAAGAAGCCAAACCGTGCGCTTTTGATGAGAAAGAAACCAGGTTAGTAAACCGGTTACCATAATTGATATTGGCATAATGCATTAACGGCCCCACCCCATGTGTTGGATAAATATCCGCATTACGATCAATATTAAACTGTGTGCGCCATTGCGCTTCGCTGATAGCCTTCGGACCAAATTCGGCACCGTGACCATAGTAATGCTGACCATCATTAAATAACACCGCGCGAAGGTTGTGCTGATAACCGCCTTCCAGATGGATCATCTCACCAAACAGGTTTTGACGCTGCATATTTAGAATAGCCATTACATCACGGCGGTAGCATACGTTCTCCAAAGTCATGTATGGCACACCTGTTTCTTCATGCACCTTTACAATATCCCAGTGGTCTTCTAAAGTTATACCTGCAATTACCTCGCAGCCTACATATTTGCCTGATCGCATGGCATCAATAGCCATAGGCTTGTGAAACTGCCATGGCGTGGCGACAATAACGGCATCAATATCTTTACGGTCGAGTAATCGTTTATAAGCATCAACACTTCCCGTATATTCCTGTGGCATTTTTTTGCCCGATTTGATAAACTGAGCACGGCATTCTTTAAGCGATTGTTCTTGCGTATCGCAAATAGCTACAATGTCCACATCATCGCGCAGCAATCCTTCATCAATATGGTTTCGCCCGCGAAGTCCGACACCAATATAGCCTAATCTAACTTTTTGCATGCTTCTGCCAAACACAACGCTGGAAGGTAAAATGCTGATGCCCGCGGCAAGCACAGTACCCGAGCTGATAAATTTTCTTCTATCCATATTTTAATGAGGTTATAAAGGCTAATTTGAGTAAATTATCTAAGTATTTTATCATAATTTTACAATGCAGATCATTAACAGCTACCAAAATTTATGAAACAGCAATTTCACTACGCCACCGTTACCGAAGCTATTGAGCTATTAAGAAAACAAGGCTTCACGTTTGATTTTAATCTAAAAGAAAACCAGTTTATAGTTGCCGATAAGGCCTACACGGCCAATGAGTTTGAAATAGTGGATGTATACCGCTATGAAGGCCCATCAGACCCGGGAGATGAAGCTACCGTTTATGCCCTTGCTAATAAAGAAGGTGTAAAAGGTATCCTGGTAGCTGGCTACGGCGCATCGTCTGACGAGGCATCGGAAGAAGCGCTTAAACAACTGCATTATAAGTATCAGCAATCGCAAAAATAACAAACCTGTAATGAAACAAGCCAGCAGGTTACTAAGCGGGTTGTTGCTGGTTGTATTGTGTTCCTCGTGGGGATTCTTCGCACATTACCGCATTAACCGGTTGGCCGTTTTTACACTACCTAAAGACATGTCGGGCTTTTACAAAGCCAATATTGCATACATTACAGAACATGCCGTAAGCGCCGATAAACGCCGCTATGTCGACTCTACCGAAGCTCCCCGTCATTTTTTAGATGCCGATCATTATGGTAAAAATCCATTCAGCCATATTCCGCAAAACTGGGGCGATGCCGTGCATAAGTACACTGCTGATACATTGGATAAATATGGCACCGTTCCGTGGGCTATTCAATACAACTATTATAAGCTGGTAAAAGCTTTTAAAGCACATGATACTACCGAAATACTAAGTGCTTCGACTAATTTGGGGCATTATGTTGCCGATGCGCATGTGCCGCTACATCTCACTTTAAATTATAACGGGCAACTAACCAATCAAACCGGGATACATGCCTTATGGGAAAGTCGCCTGCCTGAGTTATTTGGCAATCATTATAACTACTTTGCGGGCAAGGCCAGGTATATTGATGATCCGCTGAAAGAAGCGTTCAGAATATGCCGCAGCTCGTTTATTGAGGTTGATTCCGTTTTACGATTTGAGCGGATGCTGAGCAAAAGCTTTCCGGCTGATAAAAAGTATATAATTACAAAACGCGGCCGCAAGCAAGTACAGGATTATTCGCCGGAATACAGCCTCGCTTATCAGAAAATGCTGAATGGTATGGTTCAGCGGCGGTTCCGGTCATCAATACAATCAGTTGGTAGTTATTGGTATTCGGCATGGGTGGATGCAGGGCAGCCTAATTTAGATAAACTAATAGCTGTACGACTTAGTATCGACCAAAAGCAGAAAATAGAACAAGAAGAAGCTATGTTTAAAGCCGGAAAAGTATTAGCCATTACGAAATAGCTATACAGAAGTTTTTTTACCCTTGCTTGTTATTGCCGCGTATATTGGCGGCACAATAGAAAGTACAATAACAATTATCCCTATTGCTGAAATATGATCTTTTAGGAAAGGAAGATTTCCCATTTCATAACCTGCGAATAAGAATAATATGATCCATGAAGCCCCCCCAATAATATTGTAAAGGCTGTAGCGTAAAAATGGCATACCACTAACTCCAGCAACAAATGGCGCTATGGTACGGATGATTGGCATAAACCTGCTGAATATAACCGCTTTGCCACCATGTTTATCAAAAAAAGCTTTGGTATGCGTATAGTAGTCTAATTTAAGTACTTTATTTTCGGGCTTAAATACTTTGGGGCCGAAATAGCCGCCAAGTAAATAATTTAATGTATTGCCTGTAAAAGCGGCAACAATTAAAATTATACCCATATAGATAATATCCAATCCTGATTTGCCGCTGGCGATTAAAGCTCCGGCAGCAAATAAAAGCGAATCACCGGGTAAAAATGGGGTGATCACAAAACCGGTTTCAGCAAATATTATAGCGAAAATAAACAGGTAGGTCCAACCATTGTACAGGCTGCTGATGTGTTCAAGATGCTTATCAATATGTAATATGAAATCGATAGCGCTTTTTATGAGTTCCAATATTTTTTAATTTTCAGCAAAAATATAAATATATATTACAATAGCGCTTACCTGTGGGTGCATTTTAAATGTCGCTTTAGCTTCAAACCCAGTTTTAAGCCCCACCCAACCCTCCCCGGAAGGGAGGGCTTTAAAAAAAGCGAAACCTAAAGTCTCCCCTACCGGGGGAGATTTAGAGGGGGCTTACCGACAGCGACATTCAAAATGCACCCTTTACCTGTTTATAATCAAACCGGCATTAAATGCGGATGAATCGATACGAAGCGGTATACCATAAGCATATAAGGTATACAAATGCCCATCCTGTATAGTGGTTGAGCCTAAACTTGTACTAAGGATGGTACCTGGTATACCTGTTTGCGTTACCTGAAAAATATAGTTACCTGCCGGTAAAATCACATATGGCGAAACCTTAGCAAATTTAATGGCAGCAAAAGCAGAGGTGCCATTTGCTGTAACATCCAGGCCTGTACTTTGTATGGCGGCGTTAACAAACCTTATTTTACCAAAACCAACCGGAGGGATGCTTGCCGTATCATCTGTTGTTAATATTGTGGTTAAAGTACTTTGGGATGTGTCAGATGAATTATAAAGACCCGTAATAAACAAGGAATATTTATGATTAGCCTGAAAGCCAAGGTGATTTATTGTGAAAAAATTACTACTTGCAAGGGTGGTTGACGCTGATCTGATCTGCAAAGGCGTATCAATAGAGCTAAGGTAGAAATATCCGGAAGAAAATGGATAGGAGTAGGAATTAGTATTCTGTTTTATAAACCCAAGATATAAATTAACCGGTTGAATATTAGGGCTAAGGTTTAATACCTCAAACTGCACGTTTAAACCTACGCTGCTCGCATTGCCGGATTTACCGCAAGACGATAGATATGGAGTTAAAAATACTGTTGTTATAATCAACAATAATAACCCGTTTAAAGTGTTTTTTTTGCTACCGATCATTGATTTAAAGGAATATATTGATTAGTGGTTAAACCTATGTCAAACGCGGCGTTACCTGCACCAGTTGGTGAACCTTTGGTATATAGCGTGTAAATTAAACCTGTTTGAAAAGCTATGGTCGTATCAATTTGGGTGGTGCTGCTGTTGGACAGATAAATTTTCACTTCCTGGCTGGTAGACGCGTTAAACTTCATAAACGGTGTAGCTGTACCAAAAGCCAAACTTTTAACATTAACGGAACTCCCTGTACCCAGGGTTATGTTAAGCGGACCTGAATTATAGGAAGCATTTACAATTCTTATTACAGAACGGGTAAAGGTACTATCATTCTCAACAGTATCATATGCAGCGGCTATTGGATCAATTGTTGTAAAAAACTTATCGGCGGTTGTACCTGCTACAAAAAAAGTATAATTAGTTGCAGAATCAATTGCAACAGCCTTGGTAAATAATACATCTGTAGTTCCGGTACGCCTAATCTGAAAGTTTTGGGTGCCGCGTAAAAAAGGCAAATAGCCTGTTGCCCCATTGGGATAAATGCTTGAAGTATTATTTTGCCTTACATTGTTCTGATAGATATTTATGGTATCGGTGGTGGTATTAACCACAATTACTTCAGGTGGATTTTTATCCAACGGCGCCACGGTGTCCTTTTCTTTACATGAAGCAAAGCCTGTGATAACAGCGATCAATAATATTGGTATCCTGAAATTCATATAAGTAAATGCTATATAACTGCGATTACGGTGTATTTGTTATCTTAACGAACAAAAAAGTCCGGTTTTTACGCCGGACTCATTTGGGATTTATAATTTAAGTTTACAACCCTGCCAGCCGGCAGGCGGGTTAAGCGTAACTATTAAGCATTACCGGCATTACCAACATCAATACATCCTCGTTCTCATCTCCACCTTGTGGTAATAATAAACCGGCACGGTTAGGTGTCGACATCTCCAGTGATACTTCTTCACAAGCAAGGTTTTTTAACATTTCTATTAAAAATCTCGCGTTAAAACCAATCTCCATATCCTCACCTTCATATTGACAGCTTAGTCGCTCATGCGCTTCGTTTGCAAAATCAATATCTTCTGATGATATGTTTAACTCGCTGCCATTGATTTTTAGGCGTACCTGGTGCGTGGTTTTATTGGCATAAATAGCAACACGGCTCAGCGATCCTAAAAAGGACTGGCGGTCGATACTTAGTTTATTCGGGTTATTTAAAGGTATTACAGCCTCGTAGTCAGGATAGCGCTCGTCAATTAAACGGCAAACCATATTGATGTTACCAAATTTAAAAAACGCGCTGGTGGTGTTATATTCAACTGATACATTTACATCATCAGTTGGTAAAGCCGATTTTAAAAGTGTTAAAGCCTTTTTAGGCAATATAAATGACGTTGTGCTGGCTGCCTTAGCATCTTTACGACGGTAACGTACTAATTTATGCGCATCGGTAGCTACAAAGGTTAATGAATCAGTTGTTAGCTGGCAAAAAACACCTGTCATTGCCGGGCGCAACTCATCATTACTTACCGCGAAGATGGTTTTATTGATAGCCTCGGCTAATACTGATGCCGGAAGATTTACTGATGAAGCGTTTTCAACAGTAGGTATTTTAGGAAAATCCTCACCATTCTCGCCACTTAGTTTGTATTTACCATCGCCTGCGCTTATTTCAATAGCAAAAGTGCTGTCATCAACCGAAAAAGTAACCGGTTGCTCGGGCAGCGATTTTAATGTTTCTAATAATATGCGCGATGGTATAGCAATACGGCCATTCTCTTTAGCTTCAACGCTTAAAGAGGTGGTCATGCTGGTTTGCAGGTCGGTAGCCGAAATGGTTAAGTTTCCATCTTTTATCTCAAACAAAAAGTTCTCTAATATAGGCAATACGGTACTGTTGCTTAACGCGCCACTAACCGACTGTAGTTGCTTGAGTAATGTTGATGTAGAAACAATGAATCTCATATATAACGTTATAATTAATCACTCAAAAGTATAAAATTTAACGGGCATACTTCCGCTTGCGAATATAATGTTGAAAAATAGCAAATATTAACACTAAACACAAAGGTAAAATGGTATTAATTAATTGCCATTTCAACTTTTCGGCACGTATACGGGCACGATCAAGCAGGCGGATCTGTATTTCTTTGGTACGCAGGGCGATAAGGCCGGAATCATCGGTCATATAATCGGCTATATTTAGCAATAGATTTTTGTTGCCGAAGGTTTGCTGGGTATAATGATCGTATCCTAAAGGATATGGCGAACCATCCGCCCCTACCTGGTTTTTAAACACATCGCCATCGCTGATGACAATCATTTTTGTGGCTTTACTTTGATTGAGCTGCGGAATATTCTCATTCAAACCCTCGGGAATTGGCCTGTTGAGGAAATCGGATGGAAAAGAGCCTTCCAATAAAACCGCTACTGTTTTTGGTGTACTTTGAAATTCTTTAGGATCAGGCTCCTGCTCTATTGCCTGTAAAGAAAGTAACTTCGGCGTACTTAGCTTTTTGTTATATGGTGATGATGTTAGCAGTACTGTTTTGGAAACGCCTTTAACCGCAAGTGTATCAATGGTACTGGCAAATTCGCTACGGATGCCATCCAAATTTTTTACGATTGGGTGCTTAGATGTAGGCATAAACACCGGATAAAACAACCATGGCACCATCTGTATCTGCGCCTGCCCGCCAACATTACCGGTACTTAATGGAATTTGCGCGCATTCTAAATCAGCAATCAGGTCATAATTCAGGCGAACACCATAAGTAAATAATTGATCATCCAGATTTAATTGTTTAGGGAAAGCCATCTCTTCGCCGCCATGACCACGAAGGCTATCCAGTTCGGCGCTTACCGGGTCTATCGTCCATAATACACGCCCACCGCGCATAATGTATTGGTCGAGTTTATATTTTTCCTGCTCGGTGAATGGCTTATCCGGTTTCGGGATAACTAATAGTTTGATGCCCATCAAACCGGCAAAAGGAATAGTTTTTAGATCGACCCTACCTACATCAAAACCATCGGATAAGGTTTTCATGCCGTCTTCCAGTTGAATATCACTTAACTCATTATGGCCTTCGGTAAAACCAATTTCGGGTTTACCGCCGCTGGTTAGTTTTTTGATGGCTGATGAAAATGCATATTCCAAATTTTGGATGGAGTTGTTGATCACTTCATCATCAGACAAACCAATACGCGATTGCATCAAGTTCACCACAATCTGCCTTCCCCGGTATTGAATCAATGCTTCAGGAAACAATAGCAATTGCGATACACCATTATCCGTTTTAACGCTGTAACCCTGCCCTACTATGCCTTTGGCCTCTAAGCTGTCATAAACGGCTTTTTGCGCGGTATCGGGTAACGCTTTAATATCTGCTATCGGGTCAACAATATCATAAGTTAGGTTGCCATGAGAGTAAGCTTGCAGGTCGTTCAGCATATCACGGGTTGAGTGCTGCAGGCGTTTGGCCCATGATGGGAAATTATCTCCCTTTAAATAAACGGTTACTCTTATGGGCTGCGTTAAGCCGCCCATAATTTGCCTGCTGATTGGCGATATGGTATAGCGTTTCTCTTTAGTAAAATCGAAACGGGTAAATGTTGCTGCTGATATGATCCCTAATACAATCATCACCCCTATCCAACCAAAAGTAAATTTATTGAATACTGTTTTTTGGCGTTGTTTAAGCAGTACAAATAGGGTTAACCAAAGGAATATCCCCGCAAGGATAATGAAGTAAACAAGATCGCGGGTATCTAATACGCCACGACTTACCGATTGATAATGCTCGGTAATACCAAAATTTTCGAGCGTAAGATTTTGCAGGGATAGTATCTGACTTAGCGAATCAAACCCGCTGTAAAAAAAGAAACAAAGGAATACAGCGATGGTAAAGGCGATGATCTGATTTTTGCTGATGGATGAAGCAAATAAGCCTATTGCCGCGAATGATGCGCCTAACAAAAATAAACCGATGTACGAGCCGATAACCGCACCAGTATCAATATTACCAACCGGGTTACCTAAGGTATAAACCGAGTAATAATAGACCAGTGTTGGTACTAAAGCGAATAAGATAATTAATAGCGATGCTAAGTATTTGCCGATAACAATTTGCCAATCGGTTAATGGGCGGGTAAGGAGTAATTCAAATGTACCTTCTCTGCGTTCCTCGGCCAATGAGCGCATGGTGATAGCCGGTACCAGAAACATAAACAGGTATGGTGCAGTGCTGAATAAGCTATCTAAACCAGCGTAGCCATAATCCAATATACTTGAATCAGGAAAAACCCATAAAAAAAGCCCCAGTACAATTAAAAATACGCCAATGGTTACGTAGGCCACTAACGAACTGAGATATGAGGTTATTTCTTTTTTTAGGATACTGTACACGTTGCTTATTTATTCGTTAGTTCAATAAAAATATTTTCAAGGGATTTACCCGCATTCTTGTCACGTAAGCCTTGCAGACTATCGTTAGCCACGATTTTGCCTTTGTTAATAATGATGACGTTATTACAAACAGCTTCAACCTCCTGCATAATGTGGGTACTTAGTACAATGGTTTTAGTTTTGCCCAAATCGGTTATTAATTGGCGGATGCCGATTAATTGGTTGGGATCGAGTCCGGATGTTGGTTCATCCAAGATCAAAACCTCGGGGTTATGCAAAATAGCTTGCGCCAACCCTACCCTTTGGCGGTATCCTTTTGAAAGCTGTCCTACTTTTTTGTGCTGCTCAGGGCCTAAGCCTGTTTGCTCAATAACTTGCGCTATGCGTTTTTCGGGGGATGATATTTTGTGAATGCCAGCGATAAATCCCAATGATTCCTTTACATACATATCCAGGTAAAGCGAATTGCTCTCGGGCAGGTAGCCGATGTGTTTGCGAACATCAAGCGATTGTTTCTCTATATCAAAACCGCAAACGGTGGCTGTACCTGACGTTTGTGGGATGAAGCAGGTGAGTATTTTCATGGTGGTTGATTTGCCTGCGCCATTCGGGCCCAAAAAACCAAGCACTCCCGGCTCTGCCGAAAAAGAAATGCTATCAACAGCCTTTTGTTTACCGTAAATTTTGGTTAGGGATTCAACACGGATACTCATGGGGTAAAAATAGATTTTAGAATTGAGATATGAGATACGAGATTGAAGATTTTATCATCAAGCCCCAGGTTTCATCAAATCGGCACCTCCAAATTTACGAACAAGTATTTAAAGAAGTGCTGACAGTGTTTTGTCAGTAATTATAAAAATGGTCATGCTGAGGCACTCGAAGCATATGGGCGGGCCTCTGCGCTCACCCTTCGAGTGCCTCAGGGTGACATCCAGTACACATAATTTATTTAAGAATTACATAATTTTCAGAGCACCCATTCGTCATTCCCCCGGCTATTTCTCAAAAACAACCGACTCCGCTTTGGCACCCAATTTTTCGAGTATTCCGGAGATTCCCGCAACCATGGGATCGGGGCCGCAAACGTAAAAGTGCGTTTTAAAATCCTCAACCTCGGCTTCTAAAAACGCAGCATTGATACGGCGGTGATCGCCAAGAATTTCCTTGTGTTCTGTCGTGGTAAAAATGGCATTATCGCCAAGCATCTGTTTAAGTTCATCGGCCAAAATAATATCGGCGGTAGTTTTGTTGCTGAAGAATAGCTTGTTATAACCGATCTTACCGTCTTTATGTAACTGCCTTAGTATGGCGATAAAGGGCGTTATGCCTGCGCCACCGGCAATAAAATAGCCAGGGCCTTTGTACTCTATCGCTCCCCAGGCATCGCTAATAATGAATTCATCTCCAGGCTTTAACTTACGTAAATGTTCGGTAACACCTTCCTTGCTGTCGCGATAGCTCTTTATGGTAAATTCAAGATAGGGGTCGCTGTTAAGGCAGGTGAAGGTAAATGGGTTCTTTTTGTCTTTCCATTTAGGTTGGTTAATGGATAGATCGGTTGCCTGGCCGGGTGTAAAACTGAAGCCCTTGGGTTTTTCAACCCTGTACCTGTTAACATTATGGGTAACAGGCTCTATCGATATAATTTTGACGGTGTGTGACATGATGAAATGCTTTTATAGATAATTTATTTAATGGTGATTTGTTTGAGGGATTGATGGTTTTCGCTTGGTGTGTTTTGCATTGGCGGGTCTACTCACCCGGTTTTGCTTCGCTCGCCTCTCTATCCCAAGCGATAAAGAGGGAAAGGCATTTTCTTTTTCACCCTCTATATCGCGCAGCGAAAGAGAGGGTCGACCAGCGAAGCGTAGTCGGGGTGAGTTAACTCTTCGCCATGCATTAGCGTTTTGACTCACCCGGTTTGCGCTCAGCCGCTCAACCTGTCCTCTCTTTCGCTGCGCGACAAAGAGGGCGTGGGAGAATTCTTTTTTTTCACCCTCTTTGCGCCACAGGCGGAGAGAGGGTCGACCAGCGAAGCGTAGTCGGGGTGAATCAACTGGTGTAAAAGGTTTATTAATTGATACTTTCTCACTTGCCTACTAAAAACTATATTTGCCCCTATTATGAGCAATGCACCCGACGAACTTTTTAAAAATGTAATAGCACACGCTAAGGAATACGGTTTTGTATTTCCATCGAGCGAGATATATGATGGCTTGAGCGCCGTTTACGACTATGGACAAATGGGCGCCGAGTTGAAGAACAACATTAAAACCTATTGGTGGAAAGCCATGGTGCAAATGAATGATAACATTGTCGGGATTGACAGTGCCATATTTATGCATCCGAAAATTTGGAAAGCGAGCGGCCACGTGGATGGTTTCAGCGACCCGATGATCGATAACAAAGACTCGAACAAACGCTACCGCGCCGACCAGTTATTGGAAGACAAAATAGCTAAATATGATACCGACGGCCAGACTGATAAAGCTGAAACTTTACAGAACGACATGGACGAGGCTCTTAAAAATGAAGACCTTCCTCGTCTTAAAGAGCTGATCATCGAACATAAAATTGCCTGCCCTATCAGCGGCACTGTTAACTGGACTGACGTTCGCCAGTTTAACCTGATGTTCAGCACGCAGATGGGCGCTGTGGCTGATGATGCCGATGTAGTTTATCTTCGCCCGGAAACAGCGCAGGGTATATTTGTAAATTATTTGAACGTGCAAAAATCAGGCAGGATGAAAATTCCATTTGGTATAGCGCAAATTGGTAAAGCTTTCCGTAATGAGGTTATTGCAAGGCAATTCATTATCCGTATGCGCGAATTTGAGCAAATGGAAATGCAATTTTTTGTTCGCCCCGGCACACAAGCTGCATGGTTTGATAAATGGAAACAAACCCGCCTTGACTGGCATTTAGCTTTGGGTACTGATGTAAATAAATACCGTTTTCATGAGCATGTAAAGCTGGCGCACTATGCCGACGCTGCTTTTGATATTGAATTTGAGTTCCCATTCGGCTTTAAAGAAGTTGAGGGTATACATAGCCGTACTGACTTTGATTTGAGTCAGCACCAGAAGTTCTCCGGCAAAAAAATGCAGTATTTTGATCCTGAACTGGATGAGAACGGCAAGCCATATGGTAACTATGTGCCTTATGTTATTGAGACTTCGATAGGTTTAGACCGGATGTTCTTGCTTACGATGATCAACGCTTTTGAGGAAGAAGACCTAAGCACCGAAGAGAGACAGGATAGCCGTACGGTATTAAGGTTACACCCTTGCCTTGCACCGGTAAAGGCTGCTATATTCCCGTTAACTAAAAAAGACGGTCTGCCTGAAAAGGCCCGCGAGATAATGGATAGTCTGAAAACCGATTTCAACTTGCAATATGAGGAGAAAGATGCTATCGGTAAACGCTACCGTCGCCAGGATGCTATCGGTACACCTTTCTGTATCACGGTGGATCATCAAACTTTAGAAGATAATACCGTTACCATCCGCTACCGAGATAAAATGGACCAGGAACGTGTTGCTGCTGATGACCTGAGAAAGATTATTGGCGATATGGTGAGCTGGAGAAATTTATTGGGATAAAACCTAAAACATATTAAAACAGAAAAGGAGGCTAATTAACCTCCTTTTCTGTTTACAGTCATTAACGTTTTAATTATTCACCGGGTTATCACCTTGATGTAAAGTACCATTCTTGTATAATGTTGGATCAACCTTTTTGGTATCACCTTGATAAACCCAAACAATGTTACCAATGTATTTTACAAATGCATTGTTGATATCGTTTAGGGTTATCTTTTTAACATTATCTATCAGCGTTAATGATTTCCTCCAATCGTTATGTAATACCTCGTTAGATACAATTGATGATGCCTGCGCAGCATTGGTTTCGTTTTTATAGTAGAAACCGGTAAGGTAGGTTACCTTCATATCAGCCAGTTCGGCTGATGTAAAGCCATTGTGTTTGGTGCTGTCAACAAGCTTATCAAATACAGCTATGTATTTATTAGGTTGTGTGGTTGATACGGAGAACTTAGCCACTGATATTGACCCTGAGCTAAACCATGCCTGCGGTGCATACGAAAGTCCGTTGTTTGTGCGAATATCAAGGAAATGCCTGTCGGCGAAAATGCGCATCGCTATCTGAAAAGCGTAATAGTCCGGTGCACTTACCTGCGGGCCGCTGGTTACACCTTCAACGTAGTTAGTGGCCAATTCTTTCGATTCTTCATTAAACGAGTTATTGTATGCCCTGAAGAAAGATTCCTTCATCGCATAAGGTGCGCCTTTTTTAATGGTAGACAATAAACCTTTAACCTTACTTTCAATATCAGCCTGACTTATATCGCCCACAATAACAATAAACATGCGCGATTTTGTCAATATAGAATTGTAATATGCCTTAGTTTCAGCCGCAGTCAAACCGTTGATTATATCAGGAGTTCCTTGTGGTTCTTTGGCGTAATCTCTTCCGGCAAATGCTACTTTGTTGGCCATTTTATCAATAGATGCATCAGGCTGAGATTCATTTGCACGCAAAGCATTTATCGCATCCTGCTTAATCCGTGTAAATTCAGTTGTATCAAACTTGGGTTCGGTTATCGCCTCGGTATAAAGTGGCCAAACAGTGCCAAAGTCTGGTTTTACACAGCTCATAGCAATAACCGCGTAATCCTTACCTGTATAAGCATTTACAGATGCGCTAACTTTATCTAATGCATCTTTAAAACTATTTTTATCATGTTTAGCAGTACCGCACTCTGTTAAAGCACGCATGGCCATTGCTTCAATACCCATTTTACTGTCGGGATAAGTATCAACGCCGCCCCTTATTACAGTTTGTATCTCAACAATGTTGTTACCGCTTGGTTGTACAATAACTTTTACGCCATCAACTGTGGTTTCGTAAGCCTTGGTTTGCGCCAATGCCGGCTTTATGCTTCCTATTGTTGAAGCGATCAGCAGGGTGTATATATATTTCTTCATGTGTGATAAAGTTTAAATTATTGTGCCGCGAAAAACGAAGCAGCATTCACTGTTTTATTTAATTCGGGGTTTATGATGATACCGCCAACAAATGGTTTAGCTACAACATAAGTATCTAAATATCTCTTAATGTCTTCGCGGGTTACTTTCTGGTAATCGTCTGTATTATCAGTATAATAATTTAACGACGTACTTGCCCACATATAGCTTAGCTGGCTCGGCAGCGATGACGGTTTTTCTTTAGCATACTCATCATTACGCAATAATATCGCCTTGGCATCCTTTAACTGTTCATCAGTATAATAATCTGCCTGGTTCCACATGTTTATTTGTTTGTTTAGCTCGTAATAGCACTCTTTAACCTTGTTTGGGTTTGGTACAACGCTTACTGTAATAGGGCCAACATATCTGCTGGTTGAATAATCAACGCTTACGCTGCTTGCCAAACCTTTATCAACTAAAGCTTGTTGCAATTTTGATGAATTTAACCCTACAATAGTTGAAAACACATCGGCAGCAATGGTTGACGCTGAATCAGTTTCGTAAGATGGACCCTGCCATTCGTACATAACGAATGGTACTTGAGCTAAGCTCGATTCTTTTACAAACAGGTCTGTTTTTACGATTGGTTTAAATTTCGGTATCGGGAATTTTGCTATTGGGTCGAAGCCGCTGCTTTCCCAATCGCCAAATATTTTTTCGGCCATGGCAAAAGCCTGATCGTGCTTAACGTCGCCACAAATGGTTAGCAAACTGTTGTTAGGGAAGTAATATTTGTTTTTTATCACCATCATTTTTTCAGGTGTGGCGGTGTTGATAATCTCGTGAATACCAATCGGGTTTTTACGGGTAAACAGATCGCCCCAAACCTTTTTATTAACCGTTATGTATAATTGCGAGAAAGGATTGCTTTCCATACGTTGAAATTCACCATCAACTACTACTCTCTCTTTCTTCATGTCCTCAACACGATATATCGGGAAACGAATGGCAGCATTAAGAAATTTTAAGCCTTGATAAAGACTATCGGTATCAAACGTAAAAAAGTAATTTACACGTTCATTTCCGGTAGTACCATTCCATATAGCGCCTAGTTCCTGGGTGCGTTTTAAAAATTGCGCCTGGGTAGGATAATCCTTATTCGCTTTAAAAAACATATGCTCAAACAGATGTGAAAGGCCGTTATATACCGAATCTTCGGTAAACGATCCGTTCTTCACTGCTATCTCTACGGTGGCCAGGGGCACTTTGCTATTTTCTATTACAACTACCTGCAAGCCGTTGGGTAGCTTTTTGTAATAATAACCGGCGGGTAGCCGCAACTGGGCAAATGAACCGGCCGCAATAAACAGCAAAGCCATACTTAAAGTAATGCTTTTAATAAGTTTTGAGGTCATATAAATTAAGATTTAGTTTAGTTTGATAAATATATCAGTAATTATTAAAATGAGGATGGAATTAACATGTTATAAGACTCAAGGTAAGCCTATCTGTTACAATTGCCGTAAAATAAAAAGGGCAACCGTAATTAAACGATCGCCCTTTCTGTAAAATTTGATATTATTATTTATACTGGATATCTAAAGTAATTGGAACGCTTAATGCTTTTGATATGATACAATTAGCTTTAGCGCCTTCGGCAATTTCTCTAAATTTATCATCAGATACACCATCGATAGCTGAACCTACTAATGACAAATGGATACCGGTGATGCTCAATGCCTGCATGTCCAAATCTAAAACTGCTTCGGTATTTAAATCGCCAGGGGTAAAGCCAGCCTGGGTTAAAGCCGCGCCTACTGCCATAGTAAAGCAACCAGCGTGTGCCGCAGCGATCAGTTCTTCGGGGTTAGTACCTATGCCATCCTGAAAACGGGTTTTAAATGAATACTGAGTATTATTAAGTGTGGTGCTTTGGGTAGTTATTTCACCTTTACCATCGGTTAAAGTGCCGTTCCAATGTGCTTTTGCTGTGCGTTTCATAGTAGTGTTTTTTTAGTTTTTGTTGATGTAAAATTACGTTTTTGTTTGATAGTTGTATATCAATAATATCTATGTTGTATAGCTAATTTATACTCGCATAAACTACTCACCCGAATACGCTGCGCTGGTCACCCTCTCTTCGCCTGCGGCGGAAAGAGGGGAAGATACTATTGTCATTGCGAGGAACGAAGCAATCGCGAACTTTGCAGGGTGACTTTCTACGTGAGATTGCTTCGTTCCTCGCAATGACATGGAGGTGTATTCAACCCAAAGAGGGAATAGGCTTTCTATTTTTCCTTATGCCATTTGGCACGCTCATACTGTACAGGCCATTTAACCTCGTGGTTAAGCTCATGTGCCGCACGTAACGGAAAATATGGATCGCGCAGAAACTCCCTGGCGATAATTACCATATCGGCATGGCCATTACGGATGATGCTATCCGCTTGTAGCGGTTCGGTTATCATACCCACCGCACCCGTTAATATATCGGCTTCCTTACGCACCTGCTCTGAAAACGGTACCTGGTAACCCGGCCCAACTGGAATTTTAGCGGTGGCTACATTTCCACCGGTTGAGCAATCGATCAAATCAACACCTTTGGTTTTTAAAATCTTTGCCAATGCCGCAGAATCATCGCCGGTCCATCCGCCTTCTGTCCAATCGGTTGCGGAGATCCTTACAAATAATGGTAAATCTTCAGGCCAAACTTCCTGAACCGATGCGATAACCTCCAACAAAAGTCGGATTCGATTTTCAAACGAACCACCATACTCATCCGTACGCTTATTACTTAAAGGCGAGAGAAATTCATGCAATAAATAACCATGCGCACCATGCAATTCTATTACTTTAAAACCTGCTTTAATTGCCCGTGCAGCTGCTGCCTTAAAATCGGCTTTTACTTTTTCAACACCTGCTTTATCCAGTTCTAATGGAGCATCTTCACTATCTATAAATGCAATTGCACTTGGGCCTACTGATTCCCATCCGCCCGGCTGGTCGGCTTTTATTTGCTTGCCACCATCCCATGGTGCCTGGTGACTGGCTTTACGGCCTGCATGCGCTAATTGCGTTCCGGCTATTGCACCATGGGCATGTATAAAATCTGTAATTTGCTTTAGCTTCTCAATATGCTCGTCTTTGTAAATCCCTAAATCCGAAGCGGTAATACGGCCCTCAGGGGATACAGCCATAGCTTCAGTAATAATTAATCCGGCGCCACCAATCGCCCTGCTACCCAAATGAACCAGATGCCAATCGTTAGCGAAACCATCTTCACTGGAGTACTCACACATCGGCGATACGACAATGCGGTTTTTAAATTCGATCCTTTTTATTTTTAAAGGGGAAAACAAATGTGCCATATATTCTTTTTGTACAAATATGAAGAGTAACATCTACTGTAATCTCACCGCTTTGTAAATTGTATTTTACAAAGCACCGCCCGATGGTAAATACATAAACCCATATATTTGTTTTATACACACACTACAATATGACAAACAAAACGAATTATGTTGACCTGGCTATAAGTGATGGTTCGGAAATGGCAGCGTACATCGCTCTACCCGAAAATTTGCAAGCCGGTACACCCGCTATTATTTTAATACAGGAGGCTTTTGGTGTAAACCACCATATACGTAACGTGGCCGATCATTTTGCAAAGGATGGTTACGTGGTGATAGCTCCGGAGATATTTCACCGCAGCGCCCCGAAATATTTTGAAGGCCCTTATGATAACTTTCAGGCGGTGATGCCCCACTATTCTGCAGTAACTAACGAAGGCCTGGAGGCTGATCTTAGAGCCTGCTACGAATGGCTAACTAAACAAGGTAGTGTTGATACCGACAGGGTATTTAGCATTGGTTATTGTTTAGGCGGTAGGGTATCATTTTTAGCAAATGCGGTATTGCCATTAAAAGCAGCTGTATCTTATTATGGTGGCGGTATCGAGCAGATTGCCGACAAAGCAAAAGATCTGCATGGCAGGCATTTATTCTTCTGGGGTGGAAAGGATACCCACATTCCTGATGAAACTATAAACAAAACCTTAAAAGCTTTAGATGAAGCCGGTAAGGATTATATCAACGTAAAAATATCATTTGTAGGCCATGCTTTCAGTTGTGATGAAAGGCCTTCCTACAACGAAATGGCATCTAAAGATGCTTTGGCACTTACTTTAGCTTTTATGAAAAACAGCTAAGGGATAGCATCAAGATGTAAGAGTCAAGAATCAAGATAGCAGGTATATTAATCCTCGTCCTGGTTCTTGACTCTTGATTCCTGAATCTCAATTCCTATATTTACTAATAACAATAAGCTGAATATGACATCGTACACCACCTTAATCATATTAAGCGGACTGGTAATATTTTCTTATCTGTTTGATCTGATTAGCGGGAAAACAAAAATCCCCTCAGTTATTTTATTAATGTGCCTGGGCATCGGCATAAAACAGATACTTGATTATTTCAGTTTTACTGCGCTAAATTTCACCAATATTTTACCTACACTAGGTACACTCGGCCTTGTACTTATCGTTTTCGAGGGGGCGCTTGAACTGAGGTATAGTAAGGAAAAAAACAGCATTATTAAAAAGTCGTTTTTTTCGGCATTAATTATTTTACTTGTCACCTCGCTGGTTGTTACCTTAATTATCCAATACATTAGCGGTCAGGATTTTTATCGTTGCTTTATAAACTCAATTCCATTTTGTGTGATCAGCTCGGCGGTGGCCATACCGGCGGCAGCCAATATGAGTAAGGCGAAAAGAGAATTCATTGTTTATGAATCATCTTTTTCCGACATTCTCACCGTTGTGTTATTCAACTTTATGGTGAATAACCGGCAAATCAGCTTTTCATCATTCACCAAACTGGGCGCTGAATTAGGTGTAATTTCGGTAGTGGTGATTTGCTCCTGCCTATTGTTGCTTTACCTAATCGGCAGGTTAACACACCATGTAAAATCGTTCCTTGTAATATCCATTTTGATATTGGTTTATTCAATCGGGCAGCTATTTCACCTGTCATCACTTATAATAGTTTTGGCACTGGGCTTATTCCTGAATAACGCCAGCCAAATCAAACTTCCAATCTTCAGGAAATACTTCATCTACCCCAAATTAAGATATGATATTAAGCAACTATTTCAGCTATCAGCAGAAAGCGCGTTTTTAATGCGGACGTTTTTTTTCATCATGTTTGGCTACACGATGGACATTTATCAGCTGCAGAACTGGTCGGTTTTGCTTTCGGGCGCAGCGATGTTAGTTGGAATATACCTGGTGCGGTTTCTTTATATCAAACTGGTATCTAAAACCGACCTTATGCCCGAACTGGTATTGATACCACGTGGGTTAATAAGCGTATTATTGTTTTACAGCCTCCCAGCTGAACTGAAAATTAAAGGAATTGAAACAGGTTTGCTTTTTGTGGTGATATTGGGCACCAGCTTAATACTGAGTTTAGGTTTGCTGATTACCAAAAGACAAGGGTTAAGCACTCAGCAGGGTAACACTGATTTTGAAAGCTAGCTTGACTTTCAGAATCAGGCTAAGAAATGCTATTCACTCTTATCTTCCCGCTTAACCAATAACAGATCATCGCCGTCCAACGGTAAGTAACCATATTCATAGCAAAAATGGTATCGTTTATCATTTTTGGTTTGGTAGATGCTGGTAAAATAATCAAAGTCGAACCCTTTAACCAACATTTTCTCGCGTGTGGTTCTTGTTTTGCCGGATGGATTAAGCTCTTCCATTATGCGGCGGTTACGGCGTAATATGTTGTTGATATTACGGATTAAATTATAACTGCTGCTATTGAGTTGGTTATTATAATTATTACGGCACATATCATTACAAAACTTCTTATCTGCCCGGCCATGTATTACTTCGCCGCAATCCAAACAGTGTTTTTCGGTATTCATAATGCTAATATAGGCAATTCATTATCCGTTTGCAAACGCTTGCAAATGGGAATTGTCGACTATAAGCACTTAGTAACCGACTAATTTTCATTATCACCCTCACCTTTGTATCAAGCAACAACAAACGATAAAATAAAAAATTAGCAATATGAATACATTAAGAAACAGTGTACGCCTTGTAGGTAATCTGGGCATGGACCCTGATGTGAAAAACCTGGATAATAACAAAAAACTAACCCGCCTATCAATCGCTACTAATGAAAGCTACAAAAATGATAAAGGCGAAAAGATTGTTGATACGCAATGGCACTCACTGATATTGTGGGGTGCGCAGGCCAAACTTGCTGAAGATTATTTGAAAAAAGGGGATGAAGTAGCTATTGAAGGTAAATTAGCCACCCGCAGTTATACCGACAAAGACGGCAACAAACGCTATGTAACTGAAGTTGTTGTGAACGAGTTTTTAAAGATGAATAAGCAAGCCTAAATATTTATACCTATCCTTATCACAAACAGGGGAGCGCATAAGCGTTCTTCTGTTTTTTGCGTTGAGCGCATAAAAAACTTAACCACTCTTTTTGAAGAGCTATAAAAACATTATTTCTCTGAGTTTTAGTCAAGCAATTTCTTACCGCGTAAAACTAATGTTCTGATTATCATAAACACCGGAGCCGCTACCAGTAGCGCTTCGATAATAAATGTGCTGTTCATGGCTTAAAAATTAATATAAGTTGCAATTGTGATATGTTTATGTATACCAAATATTATTCCTGTTTTGTAATATACGGTAACGCAATAGCTTATAGGCTTATTTATTTTGGCAATGAATATAATGAACGAAATATGCATATATTATTCCCCAAAAGGAGAAATATTATATACATTATGAGAAATAAAATCTACACAAATAATGAATTTTATAGCTTATCAACCCTAAAAAGCTAAAAGTTTAGCAAATTACGGTGTAGATAATGCTACCGGCAATACTTTGCCATTAAAAAACTGATGCCCGGTTAATGCGAAATCAGCTATATATTTACCCATCTCGAAAGCCATAACCGGCGATTGATAGCCGGGGAAAGCTTTCTCAAGCATCTCGGTTTGTGCCGAACCAAGCGCAAGGCAATTCACTTTAACACCTTGCTCCATAAATTCCTGCGCCAAACACTCTGTAAGCGTATGTAAGGCGGCTTTACTCGCCGAGTAGGCAGACAGGCCCGGAAATTTAGCACTCCCCTGATAGCCGCCCATACTGCCAATATTTACGATATGAGATCCCGAAGGCATTAATGGCAAAACTCCCTGTATCATGCGTACGTGGCCTATAAAATTACCTTGCAGCATTTCCACAAAATCAGTTTCGAGTAGTTGGGTAAATGGTTTATTGATTAAAACACCCGCATTATTAATTAAGGCATCTACCTGATTATCAAAATTAGTAGCGATAAATTGCTGCAAGCTATCATAATCGTCATGCACAATATCAAAAGCGATGGCGTACAGGTTACATTCCGGATTTAGGTTATTGGCAATTTCCAATAGTCGTTCAAGCTTGTCCTGCGAACGTGCAAGGGCAATCACTTTATGTTTACCTGATAATATTAGCTCGATAACCGCTTCAAAACCAACACCGCTGCTGGCACCTGTTATTATAATATTCATAAGCGCACTCCTTGCTGAAGGAAGAATAATTTTTAATAATGCTAAAATATCAAATTTTGCTCAACCGGATGCTTTATTAAATATAATCCATCATTAATAAGTTTGGTAAACTCAGGCTCATGAACGGCTTTTTGTTCAAGTAAGTCTCTGATCTCAACAGCTAATTGTGGCTCAGCATTTTCATGATCTAATAGCTCCAATATTTCAAGCGCGCAAAGCCAGTCGTCGTGGTGGTCAACTTGCAGTTTACGCCAAACATTACCTAAAAATCCATAATCGCCACCGGTATGCCTGCGATTACGCACCTGCTGATACAATTGATGCAGTTCGAGTGTACGATTGTCATACTGAACATGGTGAGTGCCTGTTGTGGATTTATGCGGAACTTCAATAAATTCTTCTTTATCGGCTGCGCCACAAAAAACAGAAACTATTTTCTCTCCTACGGCCATATCATAAACACCCCATGTTGGATCGAATAATATATTACCTTCCCGGTCTTTAACAGTACAATCAGTAAATGTGATCAACTGCACTTTTTCGTTGTTTATTAAAATTGACTTTACATGCCCCTTTATGGCTATACCACTCTCGAAATTCAAAACTGCTGTTTCACTTTCTTTTATGCCGATGGCAGATAGTTCCTCTTCCGAAAAATGCTCCAATGGTTTATCATTCCCTTTCAACCTTCCAACCGGCGAGCTGAAACCATCTTTATGGTAATCTTTATCATGACCGTGCAGTTGCTTGTTGTTTACTGATAAAGCGCTCGGGCCACTTGTTTTTATAAAATAAGGCTGGTTATCCTTATTTATTTTAAACTCGGCAATAGTGCCTGTAACCTGCAAGCCTGAGCTATAAACCGCTGTACAGGTATTTTTACTGTCGAGCGCCTTTTTCAACCCACTTACACCACCTACCCTAAATGCCATGGTATTGGCATACTGTTCAAGTACATCTATCAGATTCTGAAACGTTGGGGTTACAAATAAATGCGGTTGTGGCTTGGTAATATCGTACGAGTATTTTATCGCGTCAATTGTATACCAAATCTTTTCAACATCCGGGTTCATACAGCTCGCACTTTCGCCAATAGATGAAAGCAGGCCCGCTCCGTATATTTTGGGGTTTTCCAAAGTGCCGATCAGCCCATATTCAACTGTCCACCAATGCAGGCGGCTTAGTAATGCCATTTCTGATGGTTCACCCATATTTTCCTGTTGCCAGGCAACTAAATCTTCTGCTTTCTTAAGTTCTTTATCATCTGCATTTGGCATTTCTTTTAATATCGATAGCGCGCGAATAGCTTCGTACAAATCAAAATCTTGTGCCGAGAACATTGCTTTAGCTCCTATCGACCCAAAATAACTGAGGTATTGATGATAATCATGATCTGCAATAATTGGCGCATGGCCGGCAGACTCATGGATAATATCAGGCGCAGGTGTATATTCAATATGGTTTAACTGGCGAATATCCGCCGCGATAACCAAAACCCGGTAAGCCTGATACTCCATAAAGGCAGCGGGTGGAATAAACCCATCAACAGTAACAGCGCCCCAACCTATTTTGGCAAGAGCATCGTTCATTTCTTGCAGATTCGGAATTTTCTCAATTGAAAGCCCGGCTTTAGTTAATCCGGGGATGTAAGGGTAGTAAGCTATATCTTTTAAATAGCTATAATTTTGGCGCATTACATACCGCCAAACAGCATGATCTACCGGGGTATAATGGTCATAGTTTTGCTCAACAATAAATTGTTTTAAATGCGCAGGCAATGCGGCAACCTGCGGGTTACCAAAATCATTAAAAGAAGCCATTGGTCAGTCAGTTTATAAAAAATGCAAATTAAGAAAATAGCTTTACTATTCCTTAATTTCTTCTGCTTTTGGCAAGCCTTCTTGTAAACGGCTAGGGCGTATCAAATAATAGATGCCACTTAAAGCAACTAATAATGATATTAAAAAGAATGAGATGCTAAGATAAATACCCAAACTGGCATCGATATGAAAGAAACCAGCTGACTTTTGAAAAACTAGTTCACGCGCCCCGGCACCGCCGATATTGATTGGCACCACAGCAGCAAGCGCCGAAACTAAAAATGCTAACAGGTATGGCGCAAATTTGCCGGTAAAATCCTGCCCTAAAAGTACCATAATAATAGTTAACACCTGGAAAGCCTGTACTACAACGGCTTTTGCATGCCCCTTAAAAAAATGCTTGCCAAATTCTTTGAAAAAAATCCGAACCACTATGTAATAAACAATACTACCTACAATAAAAATGCTTGCAGGAATGGCAAAATTAATTGGTATTTGCGGGATGAATATTTTAAGGCAAACGATGATTAGCCCTATTGCCCATAAACCGCTAAGCCTGTCGAAAAGAATTGCCCAGAATACTTTTTTTGCTGGTAGCTTGTAAGTTTTGTTCAGCAGGTAAATTTTATAACCATCGCCACCGATGCCTCCCGGAAGTAAGAAATTATAGAAGATACCTAAGAGATACAGCCTGAAATTAAATCTTGAATCAAGTCGTAGGTTTATCGACTTAAAAAAACTTAACAAACGCCATGAAGATGCCACCATCGAAGCGAAATAAAACACGACACCTGCAAACATCCACCAGTAATTTGCATGGACAAACCTTGCCGTTACTGAATCAAACGGTACCTTTTTAAATACATAGTATAAAAGTGCAGCGGTGATAACAATTTTTAATACTGTTTTGGTGATATTCCAAAGTGTCTGTTTCCAGGTTTTGGGCTTAATATCCTCCTCAACACCTTCAACTATGGAGTCTTCGATATGTGTCATGTTGTTGCAAAACTAAGTATTTTTTAATTGAGCGTTTCACCAAAATTTCATAAAGCAAAAAGCCCCGGATTATTCCGGGGCTTACACTTGTTTGTATTTATTATAATGTATTATGACATTACCAACTCGCCTAATGCCGCAGGAGAAAAACCTTTTAATTCATCTGTACGACCTTCATGTATTTTTTTAGGCCAGAAAGGATCAGCCAATATTGGGCGACCAACACCTACCAAATCAAAATCACCGCGATCTAAACGTTTTAATAATTCGTCCAGCGAGCTTGCTTGCGAGCTTTCGCCTGCAAATGAGCCAAAGAAATCGCCTGACAAGCCTACCGAACCAACAGTGATTGTAGCTTTACCGCTTACCTTTTTAGCCCAGCCTGCAAAATTCAGATCAGCACCTTCAAATTCAGGCTCCCAGAAACGGCGTTGTGAACAATGGAAAATATCAACCCCAGCATCAGCCAATGGGTTTAACCATGCTTCCAATTCCTGTGGCGATTTGGCTAACTGATTGGTGTAAGCAGACGGTTTAAATTGCGATAAACGGATAATTACCGCGAAATCTTCGCCTACACGTTTACGTACCTCTTTAATTACTTCGATAGCAAAGCGGCTGCGTTCAGGTAATGTTTTACCACCAAAAATATCAGTACGTTCGTTAGTGCCTTCCCAAAAGAACTGGTCGATTAAATAACCGTGCGCGCCATGTATCTCCACGCAATCAAAACCTAATGCTTTTGCATCGGCTGCTGCCTGGCCAAAAGCTTTAATGGTATCGGCAATGTCACTATCGGTCATGGTATTACCATTGTTGAAACCCGGCCTGTTTAAGCCCGACGGCCCTTCGAACGGTTGAGATGGTACCCAACCTGAAGCGTGGTTATCCATAATACCCATATGCCATATTTGCGGGCCCATTGCGCCGCCTGCTGCATGCACGCCATCAATAACGTTTTTCCAGCCCGCCAAAGCCTCTGCACCATAAAAATGGGGAATGTTAGCATCATTTGATGATGACACACGGTTGATCACTGTTCCTTCTGAAAGGATCAGACCAGCTTCACCTTCTGCGCGTTTACGGTAGTAAGCTGCAACATCAGCAGTCGGTACACCATTGGGTGAAAATGAACGCGTCATCGGCGCCATTACTATACGGTTTTTTATATTTAATGATTTTAGGCTAAAGGGCCTGAATAAGCTATCGGTACTCATATAATTTTTAATTTAAATTTCTGATTTAATGATCTCGTTTAATATGGCAAAACCTTCTTCGTTACGCTGGTAGTAAGTCCACTGCCCTACCCGGTTTGATTTAACCAGGCCGGCACGTTGCAGTGTTGACAAATACTCGGACACGGTTGATTGCGTTAGTCCGGTTTTCATTTGTATCTGCCCAACACAAACGCCATTGGCATAACCATATTCAGCCTGATCCGGAAAATTGGTTTCCGGTTCTTTAAGCCAGTTAAGTATTTGCAATCGCGACTTATTAGAAAGTGCTTTGAATATTTCTACCTGATCCATACCACAAAGATATATCGACTTTTCCCGATATACCAATTATATGTTTTGATATGACAGTTGTTTGATAAACAAAAAAGCCTCCGGATATGATCCGGAGGCTTTTTGTTAATTAATGTCATTGCGAGGAACAAAGCAATCGCGAACTTTGCGGCGGCTTGCTTCCGTGCGATTGCTTCGTTCCTCGCAATGACATGGTGGATAATATTGGATTACTTTCCCTTATACTCATCTTCAATTGCCACTTCAGGCTTTAACACGTTGTGGTCTTTTTCAACAACAATACTTTTCAAAACCTGAAAGTCTACTGTTTGTCTGATGTCGCGTGATGATGCACCTGTTTTAAGCACGTAATTTCCTGCATCAGTTATCCATGCAGACGCATCGGTATGAAATGATGCGAGATCAGCTGCATTTATTTTGAAAGTTAGTATTTGCGATTCTCCCGGCTGCAACAAACGGGTTTTACCGAATGCTTTTAGCTCCTGCGCAGGCTTGTCGATGGTTTTGTTTGGCGCGCTGATGTAAACCTGCACAACCTCTTTACCGGCAACCTTACCTGTATTTTTTACGGTTACGGTAGCGGTTAACAATCCATTAAATACAGGTGAGCTTATTTTTAAATTGTTTATAGAGAAACCGGTGTATGATAAGCCATAACCAAACTCATACATAGGTTTTATTTTATAAGTATCATAGTAACGATAACCCACATATATTCCTTCCTGATAAACTACATGATCGGGATTGCCAGCAGGTAAGCCTGGGAAGTTTTTAGCCGAAGGTACATCCTCATATTTAACAGGGAAAGTAGTTGCCAGTTTACCCGATGGGTTAACCTTACCGGTTAAAATATCGGCGATAGCATTACCGGCTTCTTCGCCTGGCTGCCATGCTAATAATATCGCATCGGCATTATCTTTCCAGCCATTCATATCAATTATACCACCTATGTTTAACACAATTACAACTTTCTTGCCTTTAGCGTGGAAGCTATCCGCGATCTTTTTGATCTGCTGTTGTTCGCCCGGTGTTAGGGTATAATTAGTTTCCAGGTTACGGTCTGATCCTTCACCGGCATTTCTGCCGATGGTAATTAACGCCATATCGCTGTTATCAGCTTTTTGGTTGATCGTTTCATCAGCTGCTATCATTTCAGGTACCGGGCCCGGCCAGTGGTGTGCTGCCCTTGCTATTGCCCGTAATTTTTGGGTGGTATCATTAATGAAAGTGGTATAGCTTGTTTCTAAGTTAGCATCCAAAGTATAACCAGCGTTTGACAGACCTTTAGCTACTGAAATTACATAGGCCTTGTTTACATCGCCACTACCTGTACCACCTGCAATGGTAAAGTATGACGCATTACCAAAAGCAGCAATTGATTTTATGTTTTTGCTGATCGGCAGCGTATGATCATCATTTTTTAATAGGATCATACCTTCTGTAGCCGCTTTGCGGGATACGATGGCATGCGCTTTCAGATCAGGTTTATCGGAGTATGCGTATTTTTTGAAAGATGGCGATTTTAGGATGATATTTAAAATATGCGCCACGTTTTCATCCAAAACTTTCATGCTTAATGAATCATGTTGAACAGCGCTCATCAAATCTTCAATCTGGTCGGGGCGTCCCGGCATAATCAGGTCATTGCCTGCACGTTCTTCAGCTACGGCACTGTAACCACCGCCCCAGTCTGTCATTACAAAACCTTTGAATTTCCATTCATCACGTAAAACAGTGGTAATTAGGTCGTGTCTTTCGGCTGTGTATGTACCATTTAGTTTATTGTATGATGACATTACTGTCCACGGTTGTGCTTCTGTAATAGCAATGCGGAAATTCCTGAGATATAATTCTCTTAAAGCCCTTTGACTGATAATCGCATTAACAGAATTACGGTTTGTTTCCTGGTTATTCGCATCAAAGTGTTTGATAGATGTACCAACCCCGTTTGATTGTACGCCATTTATTAAAGCTGCGGCCATTTTACCGGCAACTAACGGATCTTCTGAATAATATTCAAAATTACGTCCGTTTAAAGGATTGCGGTGGATATTTACTCCGGGGGCCAATAATATATCGATACCATATTCTTTCACCTCGTTACCAAAAGCACGTCCTACCTTTTCTACCACCGATGGATCCCAGGTTGATGCCAATAGTGTTCCTACCGGGAAAGCGGTAGCAAAGTAAGTATGGGTACTATCCCCTTTGCGATGTGGATCGATCCTTACTCCGGCAGGGCCATCGCTCAAAACCAACGACGGGATACCTAATCGCGGAATTGCGGTAGTATTACCTGCTGCACCCGGAACTTTTCGTTCTGTTTTCCCAATCATAGGCGGTGGGGCTACAAAGCCACTGCTAACACCGGCTTTCATTTGGGGTCGTGGGGCTTTACCTGATCCTACTACAAGGGAGCATTTCTCTTGTAGTGTCATGGCGGCAATAACTTCTTGTATAGTGTTTTTACCCAGCTGGGGTACAGGTTTTGTTTGCGCTTTTACTGTGATGGAACTCACAGTAAGCATAGCCAGCATTATACTGGTTGCATAGTTTTTACAAAGGCTCATAATGTAGGATTTATTGAGATTGTAAATATATAATTTAAAACAATATCATTGCTTCATAATCAAACAATGTATTAAAAATATTAACATTACACCTCATACCTGTTCTGAAGATTTCAAAAGAAGCGGCAGCCTGTGCGATTCCCTCCCCCGGGAGGGTGTAGGGAGGGGTTAGCCGCCCATCTATCATGCGAAAAACCCCTCCCCACTATCGCTCATTCCAGTCGCACCCCTCCCAGGGGAGGGAAGTTAAGCCATCTTCCTAATACATCTAAATCCTCCTATCACTTTCATTTATAGCCAGATCATTGATGCTGGCGAAGCGCTTTTTCATTAAGCCATTTTCATCAAACTCCCAGTTTTCGTTACCATAGGCACGAAACCACTGCCCGGAATGATCATGATATTCATATTCAAACCTTACGGCTATTTTATTTCCGGTAAATGCCCACAACTCCTTTTTTAATTTATAGCTGAGTTCCTTTTTCCATTTTTCGGTTAAAAATTTAATCACTTCTTCCCTACCGTTTATAAAAGCCGAACGGTTACGCCATTCGGTATCAATCGTATAAGCAAGCGCGATGCGGTGCGGGTCCTGACTATTCCACGCATCTTCGGCTAATTGAACTTTTTGTGTGGCAGTTTCAAAGGTAAAAGGTGGTAAAGGCAGTTTTTGTTCCATTATGCAAGCTAAGGTAATTTCACCAATGTAGTGTGGTAATATTTATGGTTTGTATGGTATTAAACTTACAATTTGCAGGCATCAACCATAAATTAAAACCTGTAATTTAGGGCGATAATATATTTTAATGCAGGCATACTTATTAGGTATTGATATTGGCACCGGCAGTACAAAAGCGGTGGCTGTTGATCTGGAAGGAAAATCAGTTGGGAGTTCACAACACCATTACCCCGTGAATAGTCCGAAAGCTGGGTATAGTGAACAAGATCCTGAAATCATTTTTAAAGCCTTTGCTAATTGTATTACCGATGTGGTGAAAGTAATTGGTAATTCGCCTATAGCCATAAGTTTAAGCAGTGCCATGCATAGCGTTATCCCGGTTGATAAAAATGGCAATGCATTGGGCCCGATGATTACCTGGGCGGATTCCAGAAGTAAGGACATCGCGGAACGGATAAAAAATTCAGAAGAAGGCCCCAATATTTACAAGACATCCGGCACGCCCATACATGCCATGACACCGCTTTGCAAAATCATCTGGATAAAGGAAAATCAACCTGGATTATTTGCAGCCAGCTATAAGTTTATTTCGATAAAGGAATATATATGGCACCGGTTATTTAATGTTTTTGAGGTTGATTATGCCATAGCATCCGCAACGGGATTATTCGATATTATAAAACTTAACTGGAACGCTGTTGCCTGTGATTTGGCGGGGATAACAAAGGATCAGCTCTCGACCCCGGTAAATACCACTTACCAAAGAACAGATTTTAGTACTTCGATAGCTGAAATGCTAACTATTGATACCAAAACACAATTTGTTATTGGCGCGAGCGATGGTTGTTGTGCCAACCTTGGCAGTTATGTTACAGAGCCTGGTGTAGCATCGCTAACCATTGGTACAAGTGGCGCGGTGCGTATAACCAGCAAACAGCCTGTATATAATTATCGGAGCATGATATTTAATTATCTGCTGAATGAAAACACTTTTGTTTGCGGCGGGGCAATTAACAATGGCGGTATTGTATTGGATTGGTTATTCAAAACATTCTCAGCCAAAAGTTCCTTAACCCACGCTGATTATGAATTGCTGTTTAAAGATATTGCAAATATCCCTGTGGGCAGTGAAGGGTTGATATTCCTGCCTTATTTATATGGCGAGCGTGCCCCTATTTGGGATACCAAAAGTTGTGGTGTATTCTTCAACATCAAACCACAACATACACAATCACATTTTTTACGTGCAGGATTAGAAGGTATTTGTTTTGCTTTGAATAATGTGATAGAATCCGTTGAAAAATCGTCGCCAATTGAGCGGCTGCATATCAGTGGTGGATTTATAAGTTCACCTGTTTGGGTACAAATTTTGGCCGATATTACCCAGAAACAATTAATTACCATTCAACAGGACGACGCATCTGCGTTAGGGGC
The DNA here is from genome assembly GCA_026224775.1 of Bacteroidota bacterium. GTDB lineage: Bacteria > Bacteroidota > Bacteroidia > Sphingobacteriales > Sphingobacteriaceae > Mucilaginibacter. The sequence continues at coordinate 16,031 of JAMFRP010000023.1, read as the reverse complement.
GATATTTTTAGCTGATGAGGCATTGGGCATAAATAAACTTGGCAAGCGACCCAAAATGGATAACGTAGTGATTGTATTACCCAATAAAAACAACAAACAAGTTTATACAGACCGCTTTTCGGTATTTATAAAATTATACCAGGATTTAAAAGAAACAATGCATTGGATGCATGAAAGCAACCAATAGCATCTCCCCCGGCTATAATTTTGACAATACCCCCCAACCTGAACAAGCATCCCAGCCCGGCCCTGCGGTATATCCTGTATCGGCAGAAGTAGTTTTATTATTACCGCTTGTTATATCCCGACATAAACCGGGGGTACTATAAAGTTGCGGATGAATATACCCAGATGGTTTTCCATTTTGCTGATTAAGCAATGCTATTAAACCTGCCATTAATGGAGCTACTGCACTGGTGCCTCCTATAACCAACTCCTGCCCATCAACCAAAACTTTATATCCTGTATCGGGATCGGCATCCGCAGCTACATCGGGTACACCTCTACCTTTAAATTGAGTATCAATTTCTAAAGGCACATTGGCACTGGCCTGATAATCGGGCAAGGGAAAATAACTGCTTACGCCGCCACCCGAAGCTGAAGTATTTGAATCATGCCAAACTACTTCCGAGGTAATAACGTTGTTGTTAACCGTTAGGCTGGTACCACCACAAGCTAAGGCATAAGGGCTTGATGCCGGGAAATCTACATGTACCTTTCCATCTGTTTCACCATCACTTGAGCCACTATCGCCGGAGGCAATACAAATACTAACGCCCAATGATGCCGCGGTTTTAAATGCTTCGTTAAAGTTATCCATAGCCTGCTGTGTCCAATTAACCTCTGCAGATCCCCAACTGATTGAAATAACGGATGGGTTATTGGTAGTGTCGTGTATCGCGGTGGTTATGGCATCCAAAAAACCCTGATCGGTATTTGTGGTAAAGTATACTACAATGTTTGCGCCGGGTGCAACAGCACCAGCTACTTCAATATCCAGCATCACCTCTCCATCGGCACCATCGGCCGTGGTTGGATCGTTCTTACCACCATCAACAGCTATTGCTTTAACCTGGGGTGCAGTAATATTTAAGCTCTTAAAGTAATTAGTAATATCGACAGGTCTAAATCCGCCACCAAGTTCAATAATGGCTATACATTCTCCGCTACCGTTAACATTTTGGGGGAAGCCATAAATTTTGGATAGTTGATCAGGAGTAAATGCCTGCGGTGCCTCGGCATGCGAAACAATTTTACCATTTTTTTTAGCTACCTGAAACATTGGACGCGCTATAGGTTTATTTTGCAATCCAAATACGCCAACAATAATATCTTTCAACCCATCAGGAATTTGCACCCCCGGACTAAAATCACGGTAGTTGTTATGCTTTTGAAACTTGATATTGAACGCTGCTTCAAAATCCCTAAGCTTACCGGTAAGCATTACGCTTCGGCGCGCCAGATCAACTCCAGCAGTACTTAACAAGTGTTCATGAGCAAAGGCTTCAACCTTTGCCGCATCTGCCTGTGCCGAGGAATAATCATTCAAATATTGCTCGCGTGTGAGTAGTTTGCCGATTGATGGCAGCTCTTTTTTTCTGCGCAGGCGTACTGTTACTGTAATATTTTCATCCTGTAAATCCATATAATTACAATACAGTTAAACAAGAAAAGTTTGAATATTTTTCAAATAAATCAGGAAAGATATATCCAGTATTTAATCAGATAATTTGCTTAGGCGTTCATTTATCATATCCTGTATAACAGTAATCATATTGCTTACCGCTTTATCTAACGTAAAACATTTTTTAAACGCCCCCGTGGCTCTTTCACTCATTTTTAATTTTTCATCGGCAGTTAAACTCAGCCATTGCTTTAACATACTTTCCGTACCAATTAAATTATCATCTTCAATTACTCCTGCCCCTCTATTGCTTATCTCACGCCATATGTTTACCTGGTTTGATATTAAAACTGGCTTCCCACAGGCCATTGCCTCAACTACGGCTATCCCAAAATTTTCCTGGTGACTAGGTAACACAAAGGCATCACAACCATAAAATGCGCCCCATTTAGCTTCACCAATTAACATACCGGGGAAATAGATCTTATCTTTCATCTCAGGATGCCTTGCAATATCAAGTAATATTTTCTTAGCGAAATCGGTATCCAAACCCGGGCCAACTACAACTAGCCGGGGTAATTGAGTATTGGTTGTTTTAGCGGCCTCTTGTAAGTTTAAATAGGCTTTTATTAATAAATCAACACCCTTTTTTAAGTCGATACGGCCAAGAAATAAAAGATAAGGCTCATTTGCTAAACCCGGGCAGGATTCATTGAAAGCAAGTAGCATATCCCGCTTATATTCCGGGGGGGTATTAATACCATAACCTACATTGTATTCCTTTTTAGGCCTGTATGGCTTGAATGTTTCACGGGCTAACAGTAATTCTGTTTCAGAGGTAAATAGTAACCCATCAGCGTCATTTATTACGTTCTTTTCAACTATTGCCCAATACAATATGTTCCTTAAAGCTTTAAAACGCCGCTCTTTGGCCCGTTGAAAATAGGGATCAAGCATACCATGAGGCATAACAAAAACACTTGGAAGTTTTTTTACAGAACCTTTTTTTTTAAGTCTATGTATTACTTTCCATGCGGCATAGCTGTGGAAGCCCCATAAGCCGTTAATAATAACGGCATCAAAGCGTGCAATATTTTCTGTTAACCAGGGTATTAATTGTTTTGTATGATTTAAAAAACCATAACTGGGGCCGAGTGGATGAAAGGGCGTAACATCAGATTGTAAATAATCAACCCCTGGGGGATCTAAAGTAACTATTTCATTAGAAACCGATTGTTGTTCAGATATTGAAACAAAAGACTTTACGGCTTCGGCAACACCACCCATAGCGGGATTAAGAGAAGCAACAATATGTAGAATTTTCACTATTTAAATAGGGGTATATTTCTACAAAAGTATTTAATTATTAGTGATTTAATATAAAATTTATGTTATTAAATAATATTAATAAATAGCATACATATATTATTACACCTTTTTTTTAAATAAAAATGCACTTCATAAATATTATTGAGATGAAACCATCAAAATACATGCTATTATTGAACTATTGGAAGTTATATTCAAAAAGAGCCCCAGGTTTTAACAAAGTGCTCTTAAAGGGAATTATAATTTAATAAGGTCGCTTTTGAGTGCTGAAATCACCAGACCTGTTCTTGATTTTGTTTCGAATTTTTCAAAAAGTGCTTCCCTGTAATTATTAATGGTGAATGGGCTTAAATTCATCATATCAGCTATCTCTTTGTAAGTAAGATCAGAGCAACATAGTTCCAAAAACTTCAACTCATTCGCGCTTACCTGTATCTTAGCTGTTTTTACAGGCAGGTTATTTTGAATATTATTCAGCAACTTACCCGAGACAAGATCATTAATAAAGAAAGTTTGTTTCTCGATGGTTTTAATAGCATTAATTAAATCTGCTGCTTTTGCTTGTTTAAGCATGTACCCCCCCGCGCCACTTTTCAGCATATTTATAATAGGCACATCTTCCTCAAACATGCTTAAGGCCAACACTTTAATTTGCGGGTAATTTTGTTTTATCCATCGGGTACTTTCATACCCATCCATTACCGGCATAGTAATGTCCATAAGAATAACGTCGGGCAGTGGCTGCATAGGCAGTTTCCGTATCATTTCCGCACCATCACCTGCATCAAAAATCACCTCTATTTCGTTTGATTCTGTGAGCAAATGAGCCAAACCCTGCCGAAATAAAGTATGATCATCAACTATTGCTATTGCTATTTTTTGTGTTTGCATTATTAGTTAGAAGGCACTGTAATTGCAATAACAGATCCGCTACCGGGTATTGAAGTGATTGTGGCTGTACCATTTATCATAGCCGCGCGTCTTTTTATATTGTAAAGACCCATCCCCATCTTAAGATTTAATTTTTCATCAACATTAAATCCAATCCCATTATCACTAATAGTTAGTTTAAAGGAGCTGTTATCCTGCTCTAAAATAATAACTATTTTTGATGCTTTAGCATGCTGTATTATATTATTTATACACTCCTGAAATAAGCGAAAAACCATAGTTTCTTTAGCACTATCCGCAACTGATTTAAAACTATCTTTCTTGAAGCTTATTTGATACCGTTCGGATCTTTTTAACCATTCCAGTTCAAATTCAATGGCCGCGGCAAGCCCCTTGCTAATCAATTCTTCGCCGTGCAATAAACGGGATAGTGCTTTTAGTTCATTTATAGAACGCCTTGTGAGGTCATCTGTAAGTATTATTTTACTGGCTATCTTGCTATTTTCTTCTAAATCGATCGTGCTTAATGTAATGGTGATCAGGCTTAATAGCTGGCCGATATTGTCGTGAAGATCATTAGCGACAGTTTTTAATGTTTGTTCCTGAACCTCCATTTGAGTTTTCAGCAATTCATTTTCAAATGTTGTTTTCAGCCAAACTTTTTCTTCCAGATGCTTTTTTTTCCTGCGATTGTAGGATAGCACGTACAAGATCAGAAAGCATGGTGCTATTAAAAAGATAATAGAAGTTAGGCCTATCAGGAATATGATTTCCTCTGAAGATATCTGCATATAAAAGCGTAAGACCAAAAGGAGTACAGAATTACATCTAATATACAAAAAATGATATACCTAACAGAGAATTCGTAACTAATGGAAGGATATTTAATAAGGTAATCAAAAAACAAGTTACATGCTGTGCTTCCGAAGTAGAAGAACAGCGTACCGCTAACCCACCAAAAAGGAGCATAAAATAATAACCTTTCAAAATGCTCATCTTTTAGTTTTAGGTAATAATAGTAAAGGCTAGCCAATACAAATACAACCGACATAACGGAGGCTGTTATGGATACAAAGTTGTTAAAGTGATTTAGGACAAGCTCAGTAAAATACATAATCATGAAAATACTGAGCCAAATGATTAACCACTTGGTTTTAGGATGATACGTTTTATATAGGCTGTAAAAAAAGTAACTGGTAACAAAACACTCCGGCAAAACAGATAGGTTATAAAGCGGAATATTTGATACATGTAATGATGTACGGATATATATACCAGCCACTTCAACAATACAGGTTAATAATAAATACCATATCAGCAGCCTCCAGGCCGGATCTTTATCTTTAAATAAAAATATTAATCCGGCCAGAAAGCATGCGAGTTCTGATACTGTATTAAATGTTATAAATATCATTGAGTAATTAAAGTAGCTCCGATAGTGGCACAGTTGCTTGGCGGTGGGCACATCTCTCCGCGATTTTCAGGTATTGAACCCACACCGAGTATAAATCCTTTTGAATCGGATTTTGAGTTGGATGACGGATCAATACTATTACTATAATAATCACGGTGAAATTTAAGACTATCTTTTGTAGATACCATTACCAGCGTGGTATGCCCCCAATATTTACGCTCAGGTATATGATTGTATTTACTGTTTGGAGTATAAACGCTGTCGTATGTAGCCAGATAGAAACGTACACCATCACCACCCTCTGCTTTTATCTTGTTTACCATTGCCTGCAACCTGTCTATACCAAACCATATGGTACGGCTATTAGGTAATTTTTTTACTTTGCTCAACTGCACGTCAGTATAAGTAGAATCAACAAAGCCTGCATGTTTCGCATAATTGTTCACATACTGTTTTGCCACAGCGTAACTTACTGTGTCAGAATCTAATGAAGTAACTTTAGCAGTTAAGTCGGCATGTTGATTTTGCTGGCACGAGCTAAAGCCAAATACAGCTAATCCCAGGTAAATTAATGTGTTTTTAATTGTCATGATAGTTATGAATTAAGGTTTATCGAAAATGATTATTTATATGTGGATAAACAATGCATTTCAAACTTTTTTTATCCTTAAAAACAACCTGATAAAAAGGCAATTCTACCCTTTTTGATGCCGGACTTCATTCCTAAATTTACATAACAAATCCGAAGGGATAACCTAAACCTTATCAAACAAACAAAGCGTACCAGTTTATACTGGTGCGCTTGTTTGTTTTAGATTATCACTCAATCATTTATTTCTCTACCGACGCTACTATAGCTGGCATTTCTGTTGGAACAGTGGTAATTTCCAACTTATTTTCTTTCAGGCCTGGTGATGTTGATGTTAAAATAACACGTCCGGATTCGCCGGTTGATTGTACAATTACCTCAGCCAGGCCATTGAATAGTTTTCGTTTCCATTGCGCGGGCGGTATAATAACTTGTACCACACCTGGGTTGGTATTGCTATAATCCCAGCTATTTTTATTGATGAAAGGCGTGGTAACAATAGCTATGCTATTTTTTCCGGGATGAATAATATTTTTAGTGAGCTTAAGCTCCTTACGCGCAGCGGAGCTATCATTGCTTTGTATAAACTGCCCATTAATATAAATGGATTGTGTTTTACCGATGTTATTATAAAACAAAGTAAGCGCAGCATTGTCGATATTATCAGGCATTTGGATGGTACCACGATAAACCACCGCTTTGGCCGTTTCAGGAAATCTGATATTTTTAAAAGCAGGCTGCCAGTCTGCATCATCAAAATCTGTGGCGACTTCGGGCCTATTTTCGACGCTTTCAACCAGTTTCTCTTTCAGGTTTTCAATATTAACCGGGATCACCTGCTCTATATATTGTTCAGGCTCCAGGGATGTTTGACTACCATTGCCTACCCCTATGATTTTTCCTGGGCCTTGTATGCTAAACGCGATTTGGTTATCGGCGGTGGGTACGGGCAAGCCGCTTTTATCATCTACCTGAATCTTTATGACCGATATATCTGTCTTATTCGCTTTTATAACCAAACGATCTGCAGTTGCTAATAGTGCTGCCGGTTCACCGGTTGTTTGTACGATGTCAGTACCCACTTTTTTGCCTGCCTTGTAACCAATGGCTTCTAACTTGCCGGGTTGATAAGGTACGGGCCATTCCAGATGCCCGTTGCGTGGCATTGCTTTTTTGCCGATACTTTTTTTGTTCAGGAACAGCTCCACTTCATCGCTATTGCTGTAAACCCAAACAGGTATATTCTGTCCTTCTTTTCCTTTCCAGTTCCAATGCGGTAAAATGTGCACCACATCTTTATCCATCCACCACGATTTTAAATACCAAACATCGTCCTTAGGGAATCCACAGGCATCTAACATCCCATGGTAAGAATAAACTGACGGCCAACCGAATGGAGTAGGTTCGCCACGATAATCAAAACCTGTCCAGATGAACATACCGGCCAGATATGGGCGTGTCGCATAATGTTTCCAACCTTGTTCAATGCTGAAAGATTCATTATTGCGCGGCCGGTCATAGGCTGCTAATTGATGTTTAGCTATGTCATCAACATAAATCCCCCGGGAAGCTGTCGTTGCCCCTTCTTCAGTACCCCAGCTAAGCTGGTTAGGAAATTTTTGATGTTGCTCATCGGTATTTTTGTTGACCACATAATTATAACCCAACAAATCAATAACAGTTGAAATACCATTACTACCAATCCCACCGCTGTATGCCGCCGTAATGTACCGGCTTGAATCAATCGTTTTTGCATAGGCCTGCATGGTTGTAGCTACCCGTGCCCCGGTAACCGTTCCTTCCATATTCCATTCCTCATTACCTATCGACCAGGCTATTATACACGGATGGTTCCTGTCGCGGAGCATCATTTGTTTTAACTCATTCAAATGATAATCGGTTACGCCCATCAAGCGATTTTCGTCCAACACCAACATTCCCAGCCTGTCGCAGGCATCCAAAAACTCGGGGGTTGGTGGGTTGTGTGAACAGCGAATGGCATTACATCCAAAAGCTTTCTGAGCTTTGATCCTGAAATCTTGCAAAGCATCAGGCATGGCTACGCCTACACCGGCATGATCCTGGTGATTATCGGCTCCGGTAATTTCAAGTCGCTTTCCGTTTAAAAAGAAGCCTTGGTTGGCATCAAACCGAATAGTGCGTATACCGAAGGTGGTTTCGTATTGATCTACAATAGCGCCATCCTTACTTACCGTAGTTATTAGCTTATGCAAATAGGGCGTATCTATCGACCAGAGTTTAGGGTTTGTTATTTTGATATTACTTGAAAAATCCTTTTTCTCTAATAAATTAAGATTCAGATTCTTTTGCTCATCAGATGCGATGATTTTGCCATCAGCATTAAGAATTGTTTGTTTAACACTAAAATTAGATATACTACTGTCGGCATCATTATCCATCGTTACATGGGTTGATATTATAGCCTGACCATCTTTTAATAATTTAGTGGTAACAAATGTGCCATTACGCGCTATATGCAATCGATTGGATTTATTTAGCCACACATGGCGATAGATACCCGCGCCCTCATAAAACCAGCCTTCTTCCATGGTGGCATCAACCCTTACTGCTACAACGTTAGTGCCCCCGTAATTGAGGTACTCAGAAATATTATACTCAAAACTACTATAACCGCTTTGCTCAGTGCCTAAATAATGCCCATTTACCCATACAATGGAGTTACGGAAAACACCATCAAATGCGATACTGATATGTTTGCCTAAATCTGAAGCTGGAATAAAGAAAGTTTTACGGTACCAGCCTACACTTGCATCAGGAAAATTACGGCCGATAGCCTTGAACCCGTGACTAAAACTTCCTCTGGGAGAGAATGGTTGCTCCACAGCCCAATCATGCGGCAGGTTAACTTTTCGCCAGGCACGGTCATCAAACCGGGGATCGGCAGCTCCATCTCCATAGCCAGCCTTCGCGAAATAGGAAAAATAGCTTGTACCGTTGTTAAAATCCTTATTTGTATCGTACGGGTGGCCAAATGCAAAATGCCAGTCGTAATCCATCAACAAATGCTCACGCGGCGAAGGTTGTGTTTGGCCGAATGTATACTTAGCAGTTATTATCGCAAGGAACAACAACAATACTTTCTTAAACTGAATCATATTTTTATGTAAGGGATTATCAATAGCGTAGGTAATAATTTAATTTAAAAATCATCGGTTGCAATAAATTCAAAACCGAACATAATATGTATAGCAAGAAAATGCGGCTCATGGCAATAAAGCCATTGCATGTATCTTTAAGGTCATAAATGTGAGATTGACAATTAAGTTTATGGAGCTAAAAGTACTTAACATTTTCTTTTCATACAAGAAAAAAATTTAGGTATTATGCCCGGAAAATGTGGTAATTTTTAGTGTTTTTGATCGAAATTTCGACAAAAAACGGACTAAAATCAATCATTTTCGGGTCGATTTGAGCAATTTTTGGCGTTTTTGGGGCGGATTTTCAATGTAAAAAGGCCATTTTTAATACTTTTCAGGGCGTTTTTGGGGCGAAAAGTGTACCAAATGTACCAGGTGTTTCACTTGTACTGTGGTACAGTACATATCTTAAATTAAAAATCAGGGTTAAAGCTCAGTTTAATTCCGTATTGAGATATACCAGGATGATCTAAATAATTAAACCTCTTTATCAGGTCGACACGTATAATTTTATAGATATTGCCTATACCTATCCCACCTTCAATATAAGGCACATTACCTAACGCGTAGGTACCGTTGGTTCCATTTCCCCCTACCGGGAACTTGTATAAACCCGATGAATAGGCCGGGTTATTCTCATTACGCAGGCCGCCATATAAAACTTTAAACGAAAAATATTCGCGCCATTTAAGATGATCTATTAAAGGTATTTTATTCAGGAAGAAGCCATTAAAGCTTTGTGTAAAGTTTAGCCCTACGTAGTGATCGCTTACAAACTCCAGGTAGCCCATCTGGTTGTAAGCATTAGGATCATAAGCAATAGACCTGTTTGCCGGGCTGATATCCAGTAATGGAAATGGAACCTTGCCAGTAATATAACCACCCAATAAGGCAACATCCGAGTAACCTAACTGTGAAAAATAAAACCGCTTGGCAATATTAGCTGTAATGTTATTATAGTTATAGGAACCACCCAAAAATCCTGCAATACCATGATTGATCTGTAAGCTGATAATTGGATATTTACTATAAATACTAAACCGCACCATACTGCCCTGTATAATTTGTTCGTGAGGCGCATAACGCAGCCCTAAATCAACTTCGCTAGTTGTTAAATTGCGTACAATGGTATTATCAGCATTATTAAGCTGATATAGTAATGTACCTGCAGCTTGTTGATTCCAATTCTCAAAGCCTAAATTATACGAAAAATGGTTTTCAAAATCCTTTACATATACTAAATTGAAAATTTTGTTATACAACCAATAATCATTTTTGCCTGTGGCAAAGGATGTAAGTGCAGCTTGTGTATTCACCGCGGCAAGATCTTGTCCTGGTAAACTCACATCATACATGTACCCTATCTTAAAATAATCATTCGGGAAACGGTATGGAGCAGTTTGATTTAATGAGAAATAGGTATTTAAGTCATATTTGGCGGTTGCATCTTTAGTACCATATGCTGCATAACCATCTAAATACACGGTTTTGTTAAATTCGGGTGTAGTTCTGGCACCACCTTGAAAGCGAAAACCTTCCTGGTTGTTAAATGCGAATGTCGAACCTATTTGACCAAGCTGTACTGGCCCAAGATCAGCAAACCCATTAGTAAGCGTAGATGCTATCCAGGTCGTCCTTTTGAACGAGGGCATATCTTCCAGCTTATTTATATGTTCATAAATCAGTTCTTGTTGTTTACTAAGTGTATCTGTCCTATGATGAAGCCAGAAGGTAGTATCCGGTTGATTTACGTTACCGGCAATTTGTAAATCTTTTCCCTTATAAAATGCATCTTGCTGTCGCGAGTTTAATTTATAATTAGATCGAAAAACCGTTCTTTCACCTATAACACCAAGCCCTTTTTCTTTAAAAATGCCAAAGTCGGCCTTCACATCGCTCTTGTTAAGGTAATAGCGGCCATCATCATGTTTCTGAAAGTCAAGCACAATTTTCAAACTGCGCATAAAGTTGATATTGATCTGGCTATTTACATCTAACTCGCAGGATTTAACCGCGTACCTTCCGTCCATAGTAACCAATAGTTTACCTTCAAATAACAGGTCACCTTTATTACGGGGAGTAAAATTCACCTCTATAAATTTCTCATTTCCTATTTTGATCGTGTCAGCTATAAAAAATTTATAAAAATCCGGCGCATGATCAGCTATCGGACTTAGAAACTGGTTGGTGATGATGAAAATATTATTTTCGTAGATGTCAATATTGTCACCGTATATCCGGTTGATATAAATATTAACCCCTACTGTATCCACAAATTTTATGATGTTGAGCTCTTTTTGCGCCTCTAAAACCTTAATTGATTTTGAAGGCTTTTTACGGAAGTAGTTTTGAGATAACTTTTCACTAAAAAACACAGGTAACGACGTTTGAGTTTGCCCATCGATAACCTGGGTAGTATCCAACATAAATTTATATTTACTGAAGAAGCTGCCGTTTATAAATTTGGGGGATAAGTGAAAGAAAGAAAGCCCCATGCGCTCATACTGATCATATTGCAAATAATCAGAGCTCTGCATTCGGTTAATGCTTTTATGATCAATAACCTCCTGTATAAGTTCAACAGCAGGGTTACCTTTGTTACGATATTTTTTCCGTTTACCGGCCGAAATTCTAACCTCCTGGAGTTGCCGTTGTGATGATTTTAGGCGTATTTGCAATTCATTAACCCGGTTGGGTTTTATTTCCTTGTTTAATGATTGTGCCCCCATAAGCGAAAAGGAAACCCTTTTATATGATCCCTGCGTGCTCAAAAAAAATTTACCCTGACTATCTGAGCTTGTAGCATGGGTACTTTGAGCAAAGGTAACAGTAACGTTTGGTATTGGCTTGCCGGTTAACGCGTCAGTTATTCGCCCGCTGACTGTAGTAACTTCTAAAACAGAATTATTACTTTTCCTGGTCGTATCCTGTACTTTTAAACTGTCTTTTGTTTGCTTTAGACTGTCAGTATGCTGGGCTGATACATTAAAAGAAAGAATCAGCAAATAAAAAAAGAACCACCTTGCTATAAGGTTACCATTTTTAAAGCTTAGGGGTAGAAGAGTTTTTCGCCACCAAGTAGCGCCGCTATTTTTAATGTAATCCCAATAAGTAAGTACCAAACTGATTTAATAATTTAAATTTAAACCGGACCAGGAGCAAAGTGTTTTATAAAATAGGTTTAAACTGAAAAGTATTCTTCTAATATAGCGATCAATTCTGTATTGTTTTTGATTTTTGGTATTATTTATAATAGAATCACATATAAATCAATTGGGGCATTGGGTAAACCTGTGGCTCATTTCCTTTAACTATTTGGATAGCTGCGGTATAAAGTTCTATTAAACGGCGGCCACCAAATTAAACAAAAAAGCCCCCTTCCCGGAAGGGGGCTCTAGGTAACAACACCTGTCACTAAACTAATTCAATGATATATGTTATAATCTCTCAATGAAAAAAATTGCCTACATTTTTAATAAATTAGTTTTTATAAGTGCAGAAACGTGACCTCAATTAGTTAGTATATACCGTAGTTTTACCGTACAATTTATTTGATACGCTAGACAAATAGGTGTGTGAATCAGCATCAGGTAAATTATAGTACAGATATACACCATAGCCATTGTTCACCGTCTGAGTAGCTAAGGAAGCTGCTGTTGAAGAAGATGTATTTTGTACATCGATAGCTGCAGGCGCCAGGACGCTTTTTGCCAAGCCGGGAACATTTGGCACTGAATAAGTACCATAAATGGCATTCCAGCTATAATTTATTTTTGATCCTACAGTTACACCGTTGTACGATAAATACGATGCGGCAGGCCCATAATCATAAAAGGAAATGATCTTATTTGGCATCAATTGACGAAGAGCGGTAACCAAATAAACAAATGACGAAGAGTTTACCTGACCGCTGCCACTGGTTGGATAATCAGCATATTCATCATCAAAATCGATACCATCCAGCCCATAAGTAGTAACAGCATTGCTTAACTGCTGCGCGAAAGCTTGTGCATCGGCCTGGCTTTGAAAATTACATATACCCACTCCTTCATGATTACCCAAAACGGATAGTAATACTTTGATCCCTTTTGCCTGAACCGGCTGAATATAGGTTGATGCATTACTTAATACATTAGTAACCTGTGTATTGTAATACAATACCGCTTTACCGGTTGAGGGATCGAGGTTGATATTAGCCGCAAAAATAATCCCTATGTCGAATAATTGCTGTCCGGTAGACAAAGTATACTTACCCACATCCCTGAAATCATAGTTATTTACCTCCATATAACACACACTCTTTGGGCCACTCACGCCGATAGCAAAGGCCGATGAAGAAGCAGTTGAAGAAGTTTTTAAATTTTCAGGTACGGGGTTTGAACTTGATTTTTTATCGCATGATGACAGAAAAGCAACGGCTGCTATAGCTATTCCAGTTGCAGCATTTTTTAAATTAGCTTTATTAGATGTTTTCATAATTTTTGGTTTAAGTAATTGGTAATTTTTAAAACATAATTGGGCTGGTTCTCTTCGTTTTTTGTTTCGCCATAGGCATTATAATTGGTTAAGTATTTGGTTAATTATATTCAGTATTACAATTTAGGTTTAGGCCCCATCATAAATTCCAGCACGCCTCCATTCAGCAGATCTGTATGGGTCACGTAGTCTTTAGCATATGATTTGCCGTTTAAGGTTACAGCCTGGATATATACATTTTTAGCGCTGTTATTTTTAGCTTTTACAGTAAACCTTCCATTAGCCGTTTTTATGGTAATCTCATCAGCAGCCGGGCTTCCAAACATATAACGCCCACTGGCCGGATTTACCGGATACAGGCCGGCGATGCTCCATATTGCCCAGGCGCTCATTTGTCCGCAATCTTCATTACCGGCATAACCATCCGGCTGATCGTGGTATAAAGAATCGATAATCATTCTTACTCTGGATTGGGTTTTCCATGGCATCCCTGCATAATCATACAGGTAAGCCACATGATGGCTTGGTTCATTACCATGTGCATACTGGCCTATCATTCCGCTGATATCCGGCGATTGATCCTCGCCATGCATAACAGAAGTAACCGAGAATAGTGAATCCAGCCTCCTTACGAAGCGTTGTTTGCCACCATAATGCGCAATAAGTCCGTCAACATCCTGCGGAACAAAAAAAGAATACTGCCAGGAATCGCCTTCCATAAACATAGCCTTATCCGGATCATGTTCTGAATAAAAAGGATCAAACGGCGTTACCCAGGTGCCGTTACTATTTTTAGCGCGCATAAACCCGGTAATAGGGTCGAATACTTGCTTCCAACTGGCCGACCGTTGCATAAAATACTTATAGTCAGCAGCGTTGTCCATCTTTTTAGCTACCTGAGCTATACACCAGTCATCATAAGCATATTCGAGTGTGTTAGTTACGCTTGCGCCATATTTATCCTGCGGTACATAACCATACTGTCGATAATAATTACATCCCCTTATATTTTCCATCGCGCTTGCCTTCATAGCCTGATAAGCAAGATTAATATCAACCCCTTTTATACCTTTTAATACAGCATCAGCCAATACAGGTACCGCATGGTACCCTGTCATGCAATTCGTTTCGTTAGTGCTCAGATCCCATACCGGCAGCAAACCATTCTCTTTGTAAAATGCAAGCATAGAATTGACGATACCCGTATATCGCTCTGTTTGAATAACTGTATAAAGCGGATCCAATGCGCGAAAGGTGTCCCATAAAGAATAAGCGGTGTAGCGCTGCTGCCCAGCAGGCATTTGATGAATCTCCCCTTTTGCATTTTGGTAAGTTCCATCAGCATCAGAATATAGCGATGGTGCGATGCAGGTATGATAGAGCCCGGTATAAAAAACACGTTTTAAATGGATGTCATTAGTTTTGATCTGCATTTTAGAAAGCTCATGCTCCCATTTCTGTTCTGCATTAACCTTAACGGTATTAAAATCCCAACCCTTAATCTCGTTCAATGCAATAAGAGCTTTGTCGGCATTTACTGTTGAAAGTGCTACCTTCAGTTTTACGTGATTATATTTTTCTGTATTGAATACTAATTGTCCAACAACACCTTCGGCTGTTGCCTCATTAGCCGATACCGGCGAGCCATTGGCAGTAAGGTATAGTTTGTTAAAGGGTTTAGAGCTGCGTAGTGCAAAATATACACGTTGTACCTGCGCCCACCCTGTGGAGTAACGGTAACCGATAAGCGTTGAATCATTAAGTCGTTTAATATAGGTACCTGTTGGTTTATCCCAATTTTGATGGTAACCAAGGTCTAGCTTGATAATAGGCGAAACACCTGCAGGATATGCATAATCATGGAAACCGCAATGCTCTGTAGCCGATAGTTTTGCTTCGATACCATTATCCATTTTTACACGATAATATCCTGGGCTTGCCTGTTCATTTGCATGGCTGAAAGTAGTTCGACCATGATCGGCTGTATCTGTAATTAATTTATTTTCAGGCATTACTGATATGTCACACCAATCGCCTATCCCGGTACCGCTTAGGTGCATGTGGCTGAATCCGGTGATCACTGAATCGCCATAATAATAACCGCCGCACCAGTCCCATCCCGTACGGCCGTTATCGGGGCTCAATTGAACCATTCCGAATGGCACAGTAGCGCCCGGAAAGGTATGTCCATGACCGCCCGTGCCAATAAACGGATCGACATAGGATATTAATTTTTGCTGAGCTTGAATATTTATTTTAAATAGAGATATAAAAATGAGGAATAGTACAATCTTTTGTTTCACGGAGGTTTTGTTATTAATTAATGAGCAAGATTGATTGAAATAAGCGCTCCGGGTTTTACACCGGAGCGCTCTCATTTAGCACTAATCAAACTCAATTGTGGTAGTATGTAGGATCAGAAGTGTATTAAAAGTTTGGCGCATTAACGTCCCACCATAAGCGGGTAGTAATGTTATCAGGGCCATTTAATAAATTAGCTACCGCGTTACTAAAAGCAGTTGGATCTTT
>JAMFRP010000022.1 GCA_026224775.1 Bacteroidota bacterium | reverse complement strand
TCGCCGAAGGCAAAAACAAAATGAGTGCCTTAAATGCTGTCAGAAATAAAATCGTTCATAGAATATTTGCCGTTATAAAAAATCAAACCCCTTATCAAAACCATTTGCTTTTATCATAGAAATCAGCATGACAGCCGCACTTGATTTGCAAAGTGGCAGAGGCCATCGCTTATGCTTCGAGTGCCTCAGCATGACAGCCCGCATATAATGATTTTTGAACTTTTAATTTAAACTTCCCTTAACATAAGCATCACGTGAAATTTTTATTACATTACTGATATTTGCACACTAACCCAAAACAATGAAAATTAAACATTTACTTTTAGTAGCGTTTGCATTTATTGCTGTTAATGTATCGGCACAAACAAAAAAGAAAAAAACTATAATACCCGCGCCCATCGCTCCGGTATCAGCTCAGATTCCCCGCCCTAAATTGGTTGTGGGTATTGTGGTTGACCAAATGCGCTGGGATTACCTTTATCGCTTTTATAATCGTTACCAAAACAATGGTTTTAAACGTTTATTGAATGAGGGCTTTAGTTGTGAAAATACCCAGGTAAATTATATCCCGACCTTTACCGGCCCGGGACATACTTGTATTTACACCGGGTCGGTGCCATCTATACATGGTATTGCGGGTAACGATTACATTATCCAGGCTACCGGGAAATCAATGTATTGCACCGATGATAACAGCGTGCAAACCGTGGGCAGCACTTCAACTGCAGGGCAGATGTCGCCGCGCAACTTGCTGGTGACTACGGTTACTGATGAGCTGAGGCTGGCGACTAATTTCAGATCGAAAGTTATAGGCATTGCATTAAAAGATAGGGGCGGAATTTTACCTGCGGGACATACCGCGAATGCCGCTTACTGGTTTGACGACAAGAGCGGAAACTGGATAACCAGTACCTATTATATGAAGGATTTGCCACAATGGGCAAAAGACTTTAATGACCAAAAGTTACCTGAAACCTACTTAAAGTTAGACTGGACTTCACTATACCCGGTAGAAACCTACCTGCAAAGTACCCCAGACGACAGTAAATACGAAGGAAAGTTTAAAGGAACCGACGCGCCGACTTTGCCGGTTAAAACATCAGCTTTATATAAGCAATCTGGTCTTGGTTTAATCCGTTCAACACCTTACGGCAACACCTTAACTATTGATATGGCAGTTGCCGCCATAAACGGTGAGCAATTGGGCCAGGGCGATCAAACCGACTTTTTAGCGATGAGTTTATCATCACCGGATTATATCGGTCACCAGTTTGGTATTAATGCTGTTGAGATTGAAGATACTTACCTGCGTTTGGA
This sequence comes from Bacteroidota bacterium, assembly GCA_026224775.1. Taxonomy (GTDB): domain Bacteria; phylum Bacteroidota; class Bacteroidia; order Sphingobacteriales; family Sphingobacteriaceae; genus Mucilaginibacter. The sequence goes on along the minus strand of JAMFRP010000022.1, from coordinate 217,045 downwards.
TCGTGATATAGCTAATTTCCTTACCTTTTTAGATGCTAAGGTGGGTAAAGGCAATTATACTGTTTTCCTTACTGCGGATCATGGCGCGGCGCATAATACGGCGTTTTTGAATGACCACGATATTCCGGCAGGTGTATGGGACGAAGCATCGGTTTTGAAAGATATGAACAAGGTGCTGATGGATAAATACAAAACAGATTCGTTAGTTTTGAGCCTGAATAATTACCAGGTAAATTTTAACTATCGCATTGTAAATTACCTGCATATTGATCAGGATGAGCTTAAAAAGGAGTGTATCAAATACCTGCAACAACAACCGGAAATTGCATACGCGGTAGATATGACTAAAGTAGCTTCGTCCAGCATTCCTGAGCCTTTGCGCGAGCGCATTATCAATGGCTACAATGCTAAAAATAGCGGCGCTATACAGATCATATTAGATCCGGCATGGTTTACAGGTCATGGTTCAGGCGATGGCGGGCCGACGGGCACCACACATGGTACCTGGAACCCATATGATAACCATATTCCATTGGTATTTATGGGGTGGGGTATACAACATGGCAGCGCGGTACGTGAAGTCCACATGACGGATATTGCACCAACCATTGCCGCGTTGTTGCACATACAAGCACCAAACGGCTCTATCGGCGTGCCGATACCTGAGGTGTTGAAGAAGTAGTCCCTCCCAAACCCTCCCCGGTAGGGAGGACTTTAATTAATCAAAATATTAGAAAGTCTCCCCTACCGGGGGAGATTTAGAGGGGGCTTATGAAAAAATACATATCAAAATTCCATTATCTAACACAAGACTTGCCCAATCGCAGCCATGTTGAACAAGCAGAAATAGCTTGCTCAGCAGGTGCTAACTGGTTGCAATACCGTTGCTTAACTAAAACGGATGAAGAGCTGATAGAGGAAATAAACCAGATAGCTGAGATCTGCGATGAATGGGGGATGACGCTGATTATCACCAATCATTATCATTTGTTGGATCAGGTTGATGCACAGGGTGTTCACATTGAGGATTTTGAGGCTGATCTGAAAACCATTCGCGAGCATATTGGCGAGGATAAGACTTTGGGAACTTCGGCCACTAATATAAAAGACCTGTTAAGGGTACAAGCTACCGGGGTTATTGATTATTGTGGTTACGGTCCATTCGCGCATACCGATACTAAGCCGAATAATAAGCCGCTGCTTGGTTTTGAAGGGTATCGCCTGGTGGCAGAGCAGCCTATAGAAATTCCGGTAATAGCCGTAGGAGGTATACAATTGGTTGACGTTGATCCATTATTAGCTACAGGTGGTGTTTATGGTATCGCGGTATCAGCAGCGGTAAACAAAGCTATTGACCCGGGTAGGGCGATAAAGGAGTTTTATAAGAAGTTGTATTAGTTTTTTTGGCTAAAGCCATATGCTATTTTTGCTTTGTCCGTCCCATTTATGGGACGGCAATGAATTGACCATGCTGCTTGAATGTTATTCATTGCCGTTGGCTTTAGCCAACGGGTTAATTGGCTGGTTTACTGGCTTTAGCCAAACTGTAGATAAGCAGCGTTAGTCACCTCCCCGCCATACTTCAAACTTTATTATCGTATTAAAATCAGTCTGCGTAAATTTGTGGCTCAATTACTGACATTAAATTATGAGAGTTGCAATAAACGGTTTCGGGCGCATAGGAAGAATATTTTTAAGGAATGTGTTAAGCAATCCTGATATTCAAGTTGTTGCCATAAACGATCTTACCGATACCCATACGCTCGCTCATTTGTTTAAGTATGATTCCGTTCATCGTGGCTTTAAGGGCACGGTAACCGCTGATGATGAGCATCTTTACATCAACAACCAAAAAATAAAAGTACTCTCAGATCGTGAGCCATCAAACCTTCCCTGGAAAGAAATGGACATTGATCTGGTGATAGAATCAACCGGAAAATTCATCACCCGCCAGGGTGCAGAGCAACATTTAGCTGCTGGCGCTAAGCAGGTAATTATTTCGGCGCCATCGGGTACTAAGAATGTTCCTACTGTAGTTTTAGGGGTGAATGATGGTGAGGTTGATTTGCGTTCACCCGTATTATCCAATGCCTCATGCACTACCAATAATGTAGCCGTAATGGTGAAAATATTGGATGAAAACTGGGGGATTATCGATGGCTATATTACCACTGTACATTCCATGACAGGCGACCAAAGTCTGCATGATGCACCACATAAGGATTTGCGCAGAGCAAGGGCAGCATCAGCCTCTATCATCCCCACAACAACAGGGGCAGCTAAGGCTGTAACCGCTATTTTTCCTCATTTAGATGGACGATTAGGTGGTGCCGGGATACGGGTGCCTGTACTAAACGGCTCATTAACAGATTTTACCTGTAGCCTAAAAAAGCTGCCAACAGTTGAGGAGATCAACACGGCATTTAAGCAAGCTGCTGCCGGTTCTATGGAGAATATTTTAGAGTATACCGAAGATCCAATCGTATCTACCGATATATTGGGCAACCCACATAGCTGCATTTTTGATGCGCAGTTAACCTCTGTAGTGGGTGGCCTGGTAAAGGTGGTTGGCTGGTATGATAACGAAATGGGCTATTCAAGTCGTTTGGTTGATCTGGCGCAGAGAATCAGCGAGTTGTAGTTGAACTATTGGCATTTACTCCCTTTTATTAAGAATGATAAAATTTATTAAACCAACCGATATACTGCAAGTTCGTAATGTTGTTCTGCGTGATAATAAGCTTACACCAGATGAGTGCCGTTTCCCTACGGATGAGATCGAGGGCGCGTTTCATTTAGGATATTATGATGGTGAAACTCTGGCTACTGTGGTGTCTCTGCATCCCCAAAACTATGGCGAAATTATTGGCAATGGCTATCAGCTTCGAGGCATGGCTACGTTAGCCGAGTATCGAGGTAAAGGTTTTGGCAAAATTATAGTAGATTATGCTGTAAACTATCTTCAACAAAAAAATACCAGTTATATATGGTGCAATGCCCGTAAGGTGGCTTCAAAATTTTATCACGACTGTTGTTTCGAAATAATTTCTGATGAATTTGAGATCAAAGACATTGGCCCGCACTATGTTATGAGCCGCCAATTATAGTGGTAACATTTAATTAAAACAGCTTTTTTACTTTTACGTTCAGGATTTAGAATTAAAATGCTGAATTTGGCGCCCGATTACATTAAGACTAAACAATATGAAAACCATAGATCAAATAAGTTTTGCCGGAAAACATGCCCTTATCCGTGTGGATTTTAACGTTCCTTTGGATAAGGACTATAACATTACCGACGATAACCGTATGACGGCTGCCCTGCCTACCATTAAAAAAATATTAAATGATGGCGGTGCAGTAATACTGATGTCACACTTAGGTCGCCCAAAAGGTGGTCCTGAAGATAAATATTCATTGAAGCATTTAGTGCCTCATTTGTCTGATTTGTTAGGTCAGCAGGTGGAATTTGCTAATGATTGCATTGGTGCAGAGGCTATTGAAAAAGCAAAAAAACTGACCAAAGGTGAGGTGCTTTTATTAGAGAACCTGCGCTTTTATCCAGAAGAAGAAAAGGGCGACGTTGACTTCGCTAAAAAATTAGCTGCTTTGGGTGATGTTTATGTGAATGATGCCTTTGGTACCGCTCACCGCGCACATGCTTCAACAGCGGTAATTGCGCAATTTTTTCCTGATGCCAAATACTTTGGTTACCTGATGGCTGGCGAACTTGCCAATGCCGAAAAAATATTAAACAACGCCCCTAAGCCTTTTACGGCTATTATGGGTGGTTCAAAAGTATCTGATAAAATTGAACTGATTGAAAAACTGCTTGATAAGGTTGATAACCTGATTATTGGTGGTGGTATGGCTTACACTTTTGCCAAAGCGGATGGTGGCAACATAGGCACTTCGTTAGTTGAAGCTGATAAGTTGGAACTGGCATTAAGCCTTAGACAAAAAGCGAAAGAAAAAGGTGTAAACCTGTTGCTCCCGGTTGATAATATTACTGCTGATGCTTTCTCGAATGATGCCAATACCGGTTTAGCTAAAACAGGCGAGATCCCCGACGGCTGGATGGGCTTGGATATTGGTCCTGAAACAATTAAGATTTTTAGTAAAGTAATCGAAGAATCAAAAACCATTTTATGGAATGGCCCGATGGGTGTATTTGAAATGGAGAAATTTTTGGTTGGTACCAAAGCCGTTGCAGAGGCAGTTGCAAAGGCTACTGAAAATGGTGCTTTTTCATTAATAGGTGGTGGCGATTCAGCTGCGGCAGTTGCCAAGTTTGGTATGACTGAAGATGTTAGCTACGTATCAACAGGTGGTGGCGCATTGCTGGAATACATGGAAGGCAAAGAGTTACCAGGCGTAAAAGCAATCAACGAAGACTAAGCAAAGAGTCATTGCGAGGAACGAAGCAATCTCTATACTATACAGATCCGATCTGCCTATGTAGAGATTGCTTCGTTCCTCGCAATGACGATAGAAAAAAGAGCGTCTAACAGTAATACATAATGAAAAAGGTACTGACAAAACATTGTCAGTACCTTTTTTGCTTTTATCCCGTATCTTAGTACTTGCTCAATGTGTAACCAGCTGCCGTTGTATTATGCGGTAACCAATTACATTCATTAAAATTTCTGTAATTCTAATGCAGACATTGCTACTTTTACATTTTAACTGACTCGCCCATGGAAAAACTGCTTACTGCTATCGGTTTTATGCTTTTAGCTACATTCTCTTTTGCTCAGCAACCACAAGCTCCTGATGCCGAATATATAAAGGCAAACTATACTAAATACGAGTATCAGATCCCGATGCGCGATGGCAAAAAGCTGCTCACGTCGGTGTATGTTCCTAAAGATCAATCAAGAAAATACCCCATTATGATGGATCGCACCTGTTATAGTGTTGCGCCTTATGGGGTTGATAAATATAAAACCGCCATTGGCCCGTCTTCATTATTTACCCATGATGGATTTATTTTTGTTTATCAGGATGTTCGCGGGCGTTTTATGAGCGAAGGCATATTTCGTGAAATGACTCCTGAATTAGAGAATCACAAAACCAATAAAGATGTTGACGAAGGCACCGATACTTATGACACCATCGATTGGCTAATAAAAAACATACCCAACAACAATGGCAAGGTAGGCGTATGGGGGATTTCTTATCCTGGTTTTTATACAACCACATCTTTGCTAAGCCGCCATCCGGCGTTGGTCGCGGCATCGCCACAGGCACCGATCGCTGATCTGTATCGTGATGATGCTTTCCACAATGGCGCATTTATGCTAATAGCTAATTTTGGTTTTTATCCGTTTTTTACCAATAGGCAAGACGATAAACCAACTCAGGGAAAGGGCTTTAATGTAGATTTTGGCACTAAAGATGGTTACGAATATTATCTAAAAATGGGTTCGGTTAAACATACTACAGATATTTATTTAAAAAACTATAAAGATACCGTTCGCCTTTGGCAGGAAATGCTGGATCATCCGAACTACGATCAGCACTGGAAAGATCGTAATGTGCTGACTCATCTGCATGATATTAAAACCGCTGTATTGGTTACGGGTGGCTGGTACGATGCCGAAGATTTATACGGAGCGATAAACACTTATAAAACATTAGTAAAGGATAACCCAACCACACCAATCTATTTCGCGATGGGCCCATGGGTGCACGGCGGTTGGTCGCGCGGCCCCGGCGATCATTTAGGCGATATTGAGTTTGGTGGCGCGCAAGGCCCTTACTATCGCGAGAAGATCGAGTTTGCCTTTTTCTGCCATTACTTAAAAGGGACGGATACCGATATTCCGAAGGTATCCACTTTCGAAACTGGTAAAAACGAATGGAAGACCTACAAAGTCTGGCCTCCAAAAGATGCTGAAAATAAAAATCTTTATTTCCTGCCGGGAGGAAAATTATCGTTCACAGCACCAACTAACACAGGCGATTATAGTGATACCTATATATCCGATCCAAACAAACCGGTGCCATTCATTAGCGATATTACCGATGACATGAAGCGCGAATACATGACCGCAGATCAACGTTTTGCATCTCGCCGCCCCGATGTATTAACTTACGAAACCGAGGTGCTGGACAAGGATATAACGCTTGCAGGTAACATCATCGCAAACCTAAAAGTATCAACCACTGGCACCGATGCCGATTGGGTGGTAAAAGTGATTGACGTTTACCCGGACTCTGCTGAAAATAATAAGTTTACAGCACCAAATACTTTCATGTCTAACTATGAGCAAATGGTACGTAGCGAGGCTATGCGGGGTAAATACCGTAATGGTTTTGATAAGCCAGAGCCATTCATCCCCGGCAAAATAACCCCGGTGAATTTTGAATTGCAGGATGTACTTCATACCTTTAAAAAAGGACACCGCATTATGGTACAAGTGCAAAGCACCTGGTTCCCGCTGATCGACCGTAACCCGCAGGTATTTGAAAACATCATGAAAGCAAAGGATACCGACTTTAAAAAAGCAACAAATAAAATTTATACTTCAAAAGAGCATCCGAGTTATTTGAAGGTTAGGGTGATGTAAAATTTTGTTCAGATTAATTATGGATGATAAATATAAAGGAACAACAGTAAATGAACGTCTGTGGATTAGTGGCTTAATGAATAAATTTGATAAGTCCGTAGAAGAAAAAGATGTGTATGCAGCCATTTCTATTCTTAAACAGGTTGAGCTTACCGATGAAAATATTAATCCAATTTTAAAGCAAGTGGGATTGATTTAATACATTTAGCTATTTTAGAATTTTGGCTAAAGCCATCAACTCTGATAATTATAATCCGTTGGCTAAAGCCAACGGCAATGAAAATAAATCATTGCCGTCCCATTTATGGGGCGGTTAACAAAATAAGAACGATTGGCTTTTAGCCCAAATTTACTACACCTATCATTATATGCTCAGAGAGATAGACACCTTTTTCGATAATAAAGAAGAACCTGTAAAAAGCTGTTTATTATTCTTAAGAGATCACATCCCAAAGCAAGATCAGTATATAACCGAAGCATGGAAATACAAAATGCCGTTCTATTGCTACAAGGATAAAATGTTTTGCTACCTGTGGGTTCACAAAAAGAATGGATTACCTTATCTGGGTATTGTTAACGGAAACAAGATGGATCATCCCAAACTAATCATCGAAAACAGATCAAGAATGAAAATCCTTTTGATCGATCCCACACAAGATCTACCCAAAGAAACTATCAATGCAATCTTAAAAACCGCTATCGGATTTTATAATTAGCTTAATTAGCGTTACTACTGGCGGGTTTATTTTTCAGGAAACGATTCTTAATAGCGGCCAATTGCTCATCATTAAGTTTTGACGATGATTTTAGCAGACTTACAAAATAAGCCACTTCATCAGCTTCGGCCGGGCAGCCAACATTATCTTTAGCGGTTCCAACGTTGCTGCCAACCGGTGGTTTGTACGAGTTACCAAAAGCCTTGCCGCTTGGGTCTAATATCACCCAAAATGGTATACCGCCATTAGGATCGCCATTAAAGCTTTTCATCACATCAGTGCCGCCTGGGTTTTCAAGGTTTTCCTTGCCGGGACGCTCTAAAATATCCAGATAAACTATAATGTAATTATCATCAAATGATTTTTTGCAATCAGGGTCATTAATAGAAGCCTCCATTTTTTTGCACCAGCCGCACCACGAAGCATGAAACATCAGGATCACATTCTTATGTTCACTTTGCGCTTTTGCATAAGCCGCATTTAATACAGTGGTCGAAGAGTCGGGAGTGTTTTGTGCAAAGCTTCCAAAGCTTAACAGCACCAGCATTAAAGTAAATAATGTTTTCATGGTCAATCTATTATGTAAAAATACATTTATCACCGGTAATCGCAATACTTATTCGGTATAAATCTAAAAACAATTCCTGCCGCTGCATAGTTATTCAATTGCTTTAAAAAAGCAATTAATCCTATGGCTCAGGTATCAAGTTCGGTAAAAAAAATGCATTTTGTTGAGATCGTGCTTATCCTTTCGGTAGTGGTATCAACTATTGTAAGGTATGCGTTCGGTTTTCAGTCATTCTTTTTTCTGGAGATATTCTGCATCTTGCTGGCACTGGTATATTTCCCGTTTGGATTTCATTTTATCGGCAAACCGACTGATAATTACAGTAATACCATTTCAATTGTACTAGGCTTTATCTATTCTTTAGGAGTGATGACCATCCTGATAAGCGAAGTAAATATCGATAGTTACCGTTATCCGCTCATTGCCGATTTCTTTATTTTGGCGGCTGTAGTAGGCTATTTACTTTACAAGCTTCGTTCTGCCAAATATTCCCGGGTTTATATAAATGCTCAATTAATCAGGGTGGCTTTCATTGTGTTTGTCAGTCTTTTTATCCTGATTGCTAAATAATACCCCATTTTTTGAGCAATAATTTCGGCTCTTCCCAACTTATAGGCGTTCACTATTCGCTTAAATAAACTTATACACCTTTAACTAACATTTCGCTGTCAATTATTTCCACAACACTTGCGGGCAAACCGGCTTATACCCAGTTGTTTCAGCCAGAAAATCATAAAATAAGGTATAGCCGAAAATGTTGAAAACTTTTGGTGTTTCAAAGTGGTAGAAAGTGGTAAAAGTATTTACTTTTACATAACAATTAATGCTATAGTCAGCTAATGTCGTATTTGACCGGAGAATTTGAATGTAAATTGGATCCTAAATCAAGGATGATGATTCCCTCTGGCCTCAAGAAAAAACTTCCTGAGGTAGAAACAGAAGGGTTGGTCATTAACCGCGGTTTTGGTGCCAAAAAACATTTAGTAATTTTCACAAAGTCGCAATGGGACAAAAAGCTGGACGAACTTAGCAAACTTAATGAATACGAAGAAGATAATATCAAAGTGATTCGTTATTTCACCCGTGGCGCTACCGAGTTAAGTCCGGATGCTGCAGGTCGTGTATTGTTGCCAAAATTTTTATTGGAATATGCTGGTATCCAAAGCGATATTGTTTTGGCTTGCCTGATCAATAAAATTGAGGTTTGGGATGCGGCGGTTCATAAAGAGATGATGGATGAAGAGCCCGACAATTTCGGACCGCTGATGCAAAAAGTTTTAGGCAACAATAAAGCAGGAGGGAAAGATGAGTAACACTTACCATACTCCTGTAATGCTTGCCGAATGTATCGACGGTTTAAATATTAAACCCAATGGCACTTATATAGATGTAACTTTCGGTGGCGGTGGTCACTCCCGCGAGATTATGAAGCATTTGGGCGAAGATGGCCAATTGTTGGCTTTTGATCAGGATGTCGATGCACAGCAGAATATAATTACTGATGATCGCTTTACTTTTATAGATCAAAACTTTCGCTACATAAAAAACTTCACCCGTTTACATGGCGCTGTTCCTGTTGATGGGATTTTGGCCGATCTGGGTGTTTCATCTTACCAGTTCGATCAAGCTGAACGTGGTTTCTCTATTCGTTTTGATGCGGAGTTGGATATGCGTATGAATCAGGCATCCGGCATTAGTGCTAAAGATGTTGTAAATACTTATTCCGAAGCTGATTTGCACAGGATCTTTGGTGTTTATGGTGAAATAAAAAACGCGAAATCACTGGCCAATACCATTGTGATGGCTCGATTGATCGCGCCGATAGTTACCATTGCTGATTTGAAGAATGCTCTCTCGGCACGCATCCCGAAAGGGAAAGAAAATAAATACCTCGCGCAGGTTTTTCAGGCCTTGCGCATAGAAGTTAACCAGGAGCTGGAAGCATTAAAGGATTTTCTGATCCAGTCTGCTGATATTTTGGTATCGGGCGGTAGGTTGGTGGTAATGTCTTACCATTCATTAGAAGACAGACTGGTAAAAAACTTCATCGCCAAAGGCAAATTCAGCGGCGAAGTAGAAAAAGATTTTTTTGGTAATGATCAAAAACCTTTAGAGGCGGTGAGTCGCGGCGCGATAACAGCATCCGAAGAAGAAATAAAATTGAATAACAGGGCACGTAGCGCGAAATTAAGGATAGCTGTAAAAAAATGAACAATCGTTTACGCACAGAAATTCAGGAAGAGGTAGAAGCCGAAAAAAAGTTGGTTGTTGAGGAAAAGACTGTAAAGGAAATTCCCGATAATTTTTTAACGCAGTTTCTTACCAAAGGCTTTATTACAACCGAGGCAGCTACCAAAGCATTGCCTTTTGTGTTGTATGTGGCCCTGCTGGGTATGGTGTATATTGGTAACCGTCATTTGGCCGAAAAGAATATCCGCGATATAGATAAGCTCACTAAAGAAGTTAAGGAATTAAGCTGGGATTATAAATCAACCAAAGCCGATCTGGCTTTTAAAAGCACTTTAACCGAGGTTGAAAAACGTGCGGATACCTTAGGTATCAAAACATCTATGCAGCCACCGCAGAAGATAACCGTGAAGGAGGATGCGCAATGAGTATAAGAAGTAATATACTACTCAGAGTTTATCTGGCATTCGGGTTGATATTAATTTTAGCCGGGGCGGTAATGGTGCAGGTTGTTCGCCTGCAATTTGTGCAGGGTAAAAAATGGAAAACCATGTCGGCCAAATTATCTACGCATTACGAAGCGGTAGAGGCGGCCCGTGGCAATATTTTGGCTGTTGATGGTAGTTTACTGGCAACCTCAGTACCTGAGTATGAGTTGCACATGGATATGATGGCCGGTGGTATATCCGAAGATAAAGTATTTTATGGCAAGGTAGATTCGCTGGCACTTAAGCTTTCGCAGTTATATCCCGATATGTCTGAGAGTGGTTTTTCCCGTTTGCTGCGCGATGCGCGTAAAGACAGCGCACGTTATGTGCTAATCAGGCGTAAGGTAACTTATCAGGAATTAAAACTGATCCGCAAATTCCCCTTATTTAACCTGGGTAAATATAAAGGTGGTTTAATTGTGGTTGAGCAAAACAGGCGCATACTTCCATTCCGCACATTGGCCGCCCGTACCATCGGTTATAAAAACGAAAACGTAAAAAACGCGGTAGGCCTTGAAGGAGCATACTCTAACTATATTAATGGTGAAAACGGCAAACGCTTAATGCAGCGCACCGCTGGCGGTACCTGGATTCCAGTTAATGATGATGAAGATGAGGTTCCGGCTGTTCAAGGCGCTGATATTATTTCAACCATTGATGTTAACTTTCAGGATGTTGCGCAGCAAGCTTTAAAAAATGAATTGATCAAAAGCCAGGCAGACCATGGTTGTGTTATTTTGATGGAGGTTGCTACTGGCGAGATTCGCGCTATTGCCAACTTTACCCGTACTAAGGATGGTGATTACCAGGAAAAATTAAACTATGCTATAAGTGATGCTACCGAGCCGGGTTCCACCTTCAAATTGGCAACCTACATGACTCTGCTCGATCAGCATAAAATTGATACCAGCTCAACCATGTATTGCGATGGCGGTAAAAGCCATGTAATACCGGGCAACAATAAATATACCGTTACGGATGTTGAGCATAATGAAACGCTGTCGGCAAAGCGTGCTTTCGAAGAATCATCAAACGTGGCGGCGGCAAAATTTGTATATGCGAATTATAATGCTAACCCGTCGGAATTTACCGATAAAATCTATAGCTATCACCTGAACGATAAGCTCGGGCTACAAATTCCGGGAGAAGGTCAGCCATTGATCAAAACACCAAAATCAAGAAGCTGGAGCAAACTGACCCTACCGCAAATGGCTTATGGTTATGAGGAAAAGATGACGCCTTTGCAAATGCTTACCTTTTATAATGCGGTAGCCAACAATGGCCAAATGATAGCGCCACTATTCGTACGCGAAATACAACGGATGGGTAATACAGTGGAGCAGTTTCATGCAAGGATTATCAACCCTAAAGTATGTTCTGATGAAACCTTAAGCAAGGTAAAAGGCTTATTAGAAGGCGTGGTTAGCGAAGGTACCGGTAAAAATGTCATCAAAAACCCATTATATACGGTAGCAGGTAAAACCGGTACGGCGCAAATAGCCAACGGTTCATCAGGTTACGGCGTTAATAAAACTTACCAGGCATCGTTCTGCGGATATTTCCCGGCTAATCACCCAAAATATTCTATGATAGTGGTGATCAATCACCCAACACAAGGCGCTTATCTGGCTGCTTTAGTTGCCGGTCCGGTTTTTAGAGAAATTGCCGATAGAGTTTATGCAAGTGATCTGGACATTAACCAGGCTCCGCCAGTTCATTTTGTTGGTAATACTACGTTACCGTCAATTAAACAGGGAAATACAAAAGCATTACACACAGTTTACAACGCTCTTAATGTTAAACCATTATATGCATCAAATACGCCGGGTGTTGATACCAGCAATGGTATTACTTACCAGGAAGCGAGCTACAAAAGTGGTGTAGTACCATCTGTAGTAGGCATGGATTTAAGTGATGCTTTATACAGATTGGGTAACGCTGGCTATAAAGTAATAGCACGTGGTAGTGGTATGGTTACTGCACAATCAGTAACAGGGGGTAGTGAAATACCTAAGGGATCAAAAATAACAATTGAATTGCAATGAAGTATTTGAGCGAAATAATAGAGGGGCTTGCATTCACTGAATTACAGGGGAGTGCCGATGTAGAGATCACCGCGGTAGTATTTGATTCACGTAAGGTAATACCGGGTTCATTGTTTGTGGCTGTAAAAGGTACTGTAGTTGATGGTCATGATTATATAGACAAAGCCATAAAAGATGGCGCTATTGCTATTATTTGCGAGGATCTTCCGGCACATACTGCTGGTGAAGTTGACTTCTTGATGGTTGCCAATTCGGCCATAGCCTTAGGTATTGTATCTGCTAATTTCTACGATAATCCATCTAAGAAATTAAAATTGGTTGGCGTTACCGGCACTAACGGTAAAACTACTATCGCCACTTTATTATATCAATTATTTCGTGATTTGGGTTACAAATGCGGTTTGTTATCGACCGTAGAAAATCAAATCAACGGACAAATAATCCCATCTACCCATACTACTCCCGATCAGGTTGAACTAAACAGGTTGATGGATGAGATGGTAGAAGCAGGTTGTGATTATTGCTTTATGGAAGTAAGCTCACACGCAATCGCCCAGCACCGTATACAAGGTTTGATATTTGCCGGTGGTATATTCACCAATTTAACACACGATCATTTAGATTACCACAAAACCTTCGCCGAGTATCTAAAAGCTAAAAAAGCATTCTTTGATGGCTTGCCTAAAAATGCCTTCGCGTTAACAAATGTTGATGATAAGAACGGCAATGTAATGCTGCAAAATACCATCGCCTACAAAAAATCATACGGCTTAAAAAATATGGCCGATTACAAAGCCAAAATTTTAGAAAATCAGTTTGGTGGCCTATTGCTGCAAATTGATAACGAAGATGTGTGGTTTAAAATGGTGGGTGCTTTCAACGCTTACAATTTACTAGCTGTTTATGCTGCCGCGATGTTGTTAGATCAGGATAGGGCAAAAGTGTTAACCGTACTAAGCAAGCTATCCGGTGCCGAAGGTAGGTTTGAATATATAGTAGCAGCTAATAAAGTTATTGGCATTGTAGATTACGCTCACACACCCGATGCTGTGCAGAATGTATTAAGCACTATCCACGATATTCGTAAAGGAAACGAAAAAGTAATAACCGTTATCGGCTGCGGTGGCGACAGAGATAAAACCAAACGCCCTATTATGGCTAAAGTTGCCTGCGAATGGAGCGATAAAGTAATCCTTACATCGGATAACCCCCGCACTGAAGACCCTGCCCAGATCATTAAAGATATGGAAGAAGGCGTAGATGCGGCATTTAAAAGATACACGCTAAGCATAGCCGACAGAAAAGAAGCTATCAAAACAGCTTGCCATTTAGCCCGCCCCGGCGATATTATATTATTAGCAGGCAAAGGCCACGAAAAATACCAGGAAATAAATGGCGTAAAAAACCATTTCGATGATATGGAAGAATTAGTTAACCAATTTAAATTAATGGAATTGTAAGCCAATAAATAAAAGAAGATGCTATACTATCTGTTTAATTATTTAAATAAAAATTACAGCATTCCGGGAGGAGGGGTGTTCCAGTACATCACTTTCCGCACGGCAATGGCTGTGATAGTATCGCTGATTGTTACTACGGTTTATGGCCGCAGGTTAATCGACTATCTGCGCTACAAACAGGTAGGCGAAAGTGTAAGAAATTTAGGTTTAGAAGGCCAGATGCAAAAAGCAGGTACACCAACAATGGGTGGTATCATTATTATTTTGGGCATACTTATCCCAACGTTGCTATTTGCCAAGCTGGATAATATCTACATTATTATGATGATAGTAACTACCCTATGGCTGGGCGCTATTGGTTTTTTAGATGATTATATTAAAGTATTTAAAAAGAATAAAGAAGGATTAGCGGGAAGGTTTAAAATTACAGGTCAGGTTGGTTTAGCATTGTTTATCGGTTTTACCATGTATTTTAATACCGACATCATTATTCGCCAGGAAGTAAAATTGCCTGTAAAGTATGATGCACCTGTAGCCTTTCACTTAAAAGGTAACGCCCCGGTTTATACGCAGGATATTAAATCTACCAAAACCACTATGCCTTTTTACAAAAACAACGAGTTCGATTACGGCAAGGTGTTAAATTTCATTGGTACCGGATATGATCATTATTCATTAGTAGTATTCCTGTTTTTTGTAATTGTGATTATAACGGCGGTATCAAATGGTGCAAACATAACGGATGGTATTGACGGCTTGGCGACGGGCACATCGGCTATAATAGGTATTACGTTGGCTATACTGGCTTATGTATCGGGTAACACGGTAATTGCCGATTACCTAAACATCATGTACATACCCAACTCCGGCGAGCTGGTGATTTTCGCAGGAGCGTTTGTAGGTGCTTGTGTTGGTTTCTTATGGTACAACTCATACCCCGCGCAAGTGTTTATGGGCGATACAGGCAGTTTGGCTATTGGCGGTATAATAGCGGTTTTCGCTATCATGATAAGAAAAGAGTTGATGGTGCCATTGCTTTGCGGTGTATTCCTGATCGAAAACGTATCGGTAATTATGCAGGTATCATGGTTCAAATTCACCAAGAAAAGATTTGGCGAGGGACGCAGGGTGTTCCTGATGGCGCCATTGCACCACCATTACCAAAAGAAAGGTTTCCACGAAGCGAAAATAGTAACCCGCTTCTGGATCATTAGCATACTATTGGCTATACTAACTATTATAACATTAAAGTTGAGATAACCCCCCGACCCCCTGAAGGGGGAGAATGAAATATAAAGAGAGTATAGAATATATAATGATAAACGAAAGCACCCATACCGCTAATCAAAAACTCCCCCTTCAGGGGGCTGGGGGGCGTATTGCCATCCTCGGCGCCGGCGAAAGCGGCGTGGGTGCGGCGTATCTTGCCCAGCAGCAGGGATATGATGTTTTTGTATCTGATTTTGGCGCTATCGCTGATAATTATAAAAAACAATTAACCGACTGGAAAATACCTTTCGAAGAAAAACAGCATACAGAAGTTGAGATTTTAAAAGCTACTGAAGTAATAAAAAGCCCGGGTATACCAGATAAGGCTCCAATTGTTAAAAAGATCAAGGAAAAAGGCATTCCGGTAATATCCGAAATTGAATTTGCGGGAAGGTATACTGATGCAAAAATCATAGGCATAACAGGGTCAAACGGTAAAACCACTACAACAAGCTTAACCTACCACATCCTGAAAAATGGAGGTTTAAATGTAGGTCTGGCGGGTAATATTGGTAAGAGTTTCGCCTATCAGGTAGCAACTGAAAAATTTGAATATTATGCGCTGGAGCTAAGTAGCTTCATGCTGGATGATATGTATGATTTCAAGGTTGATATTGCTATACTGTTAAACATAACGCCTGACCATTTAGATCGTTATGATTATAAAATGGAGAACTATGTGGCATCCAAATTCCGCGTAGCGCAAAATCAAACCGCGGCTGATTATTTTATTTATTGTGCTGATGATCCTGAAACCATTAAGGGAATGGAATCGAGGAGCTTTGCGGCACAATTGTTACCATTTTCGATAGAAAAAAGCATTGAACCGGGAGCATATCTCGATAAAGACAATATTGTCATCAACACACACCAACAACATTTTCAAATGTCAATCAACGAACTGGCCCTGCAAGGCAAGCACAACATCTACAATTCTATGGCATCAGGTATTGTAGCAAAAGTGCTCGAATTACGCAACGAAACCCTAAGGGAGAGCATGGGTAATTTCAAGAACATTGAACATAGATTAGAGTCTGTTGGAAAGATTTCCGGCATCAGTTTCATCAATGATTCAAAAGCTACCAATGTTAATTCAACATGGTACGCGCTTGAAAGCATGACCAGCGATGTGATCCTGATATTGGGTGGCGTTGATAAAGGTAACGATTACAGCATGCTGAAAGAACTGGTTAAGCAAAAGGTAAAAGCCATTGTTTGCCTGGGTAAAGATAACAGCCGCATACATGCCGCTTTTGAAGATGTGGTAGATATTATTATAAACACTTCATCAGCAGAAGAAGCAGTACAAATGTCGTATCATCTGGCAACCAAAGGCGATACGGTATTATTATCACCAGCCTGCGCAAGTTTCGATCTTTTTAAAAATTATGAAGATAGAGGAAGACAATTTAAACAAGCAGTAAAAGAATTATAAGAGATAAGTAAATCGGTGAAATCACAATAAAATCGGTGAAATCCAAAGACAATGAATAAGATACTCAACAATACAAAAGGCGACAGATGGATCTGGCTGATAGTAATTTTACTCTCGGTTATTTCGTTGTTGTCTGTTTATAGCGCTATAGGCAGCCTTGCGTATAAACGTGGGGTGGGTGCTGAGTCTATTTTGATGAAACACGTAGCGATGATGCTTGCCGGTTTGGCGTTAATGTACATCTGTCATCGGTTGGATTATCGCTATTATGCAGGTATATCAAAATTACTGATGTACATAACTATTCCGTTGTTGATCTATACCCTTGTTTTCGGTAGTCACGTGAATGATGCCAGCCGTTGGATAGCGATACCGGGTACGGGATTAAGTTTCCAAACATCCGATTTGGCCAAACTTGCACTCATTACATACCTGGCCCGAACGCTCTCCAAAAAGCAGGAAAACATTAAAAATGTAAAAGAATCTTTTGTGCCGATTATGGGTGCGGTTTGCGTGGTATTTATATTAATCGCATGGGCCAACCTTTCAACTGCTTTAATGTTGTTCGGTGTAAGTATATTGTTATTAATAATGGGCCGTATCAGCGTTAAACAAATTGCCATTACCTGTTTAGCCGGAGCCATATTATTAGGCGCGGTAGTAATGCTCGGCCCCCGCAGGCACGTGTATATGGCACGTATAGAAACTTTCCTGCATCCTGAAAGAGCAAACCCCGATAAATCATACCAGGCAGATCATGCTAAAATAGCTATAGCTACAGGTGGTATTTTCGGTAAGGGCCCCGGACAAAGCAGCGAGATAAATTATTTACCAGAAGCATACTCTGATGAGATTTATGCCATCATCATTGAAGAATATGGTTTAGTAGGTGGCTTTCTATTGATAGCCATTTATCTGTTTTTATTATACCGCTGTATAAAAATCGCTACTAAAGCGCCAAAAGCCTTCGGTACGTTATTGGCAGCAGGTTTAAGTTTTAGCTTAACCATACAGGCATTTGCCAATATGGCGGTAGCAGTAGGTTTGGGCCCGGTAACAGGTGTGCCTTTGCCATTTGTAAGTATGGGTGGTACATCAATCCTGTTTACAAGCATAGCGTTTGGTATCATACTATCGGTTAGCCGTGATAATGATGAGGCAAAAGTAGTGGTTGGCGAAATAAGAGAAGTAGCAGTAGCGTAAATACAGCAGAAAAGTATCCGTCGTAGGCGTAAAATGTTGGTAGCAAAAAAATAAAAATATTAATTCCACCGTAGGTGGAAAACATAATAAAAAACAATGTCAGGCAAAAAAATAATTATAAGCGGTGGTGGTACAGGAGGGCATATCTTCCCGGCTATTGCTATTGCCAACGCATTAAAAAAGCTTGATCCAACAACCGAGATATTATTTGTAGGCGCGCTTGGCCGCATGGAAATGGAAAAAGTACCTGCTGCCGGTTATAAAATTATAGGTCTGGATATTCAGGGTATACAGCGTGGTTCGATAGTTAAAAACCTGCAATTCCCAATCAAACTGATTGGCAGTTTGAGGAAGGCGTTAAAAATTATAAAGGATTTTAAGCCAAACGCGGTTGTGGGTGTGGGTGGCTATGCATCGGGGCCGTTATTATACGCGGCATCTATCAAAGGTATCCCATATTTAATACAGGAGCAAAACTCTTACGCGGGCATCACCAATAAATGGTTAGGTAAAAAAGCAGACAAAATATGTGTGGCTTATGATGGCATGGAGCAATTTTTCCCTGCTAAAAACATCATTAAAACCGGCAACCCTATCCGCAAGGAATCGGTTGATATTGCGGGCAAAAAAATGCAGGCGATTGAGCTGATGAAATTATCTAACGATAAAAAAACAATACTGGTAACAGGCGGTAGTTTGGGTGCGCGTACACTAAACAACAGTGTAATGGCAGGCTTGGATAAAATCATCGCCGCCGATGTGCAGGTTATATGGCAAACAGGTAAGTTCTACTACAAAAGCATCATCGAAAAACTGGGCGAGAATTACAACCCGAACATTCGCATAATGGAGTTTATAAACCGCATGGATTTAGCCTATGCCGCTGCCGATATAATTATATCACGTGCAGGTGCAGGTACAATAGCCGAACTATGTGTGGTGAAAAAACCTGTAATATTAGTGCCTTCGCCAAATGTGGCTGAGGATCATCAAACTAAAAATGCATTGGCATTAGTGCATGATAACGCGGCTGTTTTTATTGCTGATAGAGATGCCGAAGCAAAATTGATATACAGAGCTATTGAGCTCTTAAATGATACAGACAAACGAAAAACATTAAGCAATAACATCGGTAAACTGGCTTTACCCAATGCCGATGAAGTGATTGCGAAAGAAGTTATGAAAATAACAATTAGTTTAATCTTAGCCTCATCCTCCGCACTAGGTGGGGGAGAGGTTTTTTGAAACGAGGAGTAAAAATAAAATGGAACTGCAAAACATAAGAAGAGTTTATTTGGTAGGCATAGGCGGCATTGGCATGAGTGGCCTTGCGCGCTATTTTCATCATTTAGGCTGTATTGTTTGCGGGTACGACAAAACTTCAACCGATTTAACTAATGAATTAAAGAACGAAGGTATTCAGATCATTTTTGATGATAATGAGGAGTGGATACCGATGAGTTTCCGTCAACCTGACGAAGGCACATTGGTGATTTATACACCTGCTATTCCAAAGGATTCGGCGATTGTTGGCTTTTTTCAAAAACGAGGTTTCGAATTGTTTAAACGCTCACAGGTTTTAGGCCTGATAAGCAAAGGAAAATATACTGTAGCTATTGCCGGTACGCATGGCAAAACAACCACATCAACAATGGTTGCTCATATTTTGAAAGATTCCGGTAAAGATTGCTCGGCATTTTTAGGCGGTATCGCGTCAAACTACAATAGCAATGTGCTTTATGGTAAAAACGATATTGTGGTAGTTGAGGCTGATGAATATGACCGCTCATTCCTTACCCTATATCCCGATATCGCGGTTATTACTTCAATGGATGCCGATCACCTTGATATTTATGGCGACCATCAGCATTTGACCGATTCTTTTAAAATGTTCGCCTCGCAAATAAAACCGGGCGGCGTTTTAATTCATAAACAAGGCTTGCCTTTGGATACCGGCTATACTTACAGCATTAAGGATGCTGCCGATGCTATAGCGCTAAATATTCGTATTGAGAACGGTAGTTTTTATTTCGATTTCAGGAATAGGAATACAGATATAAAAAATATTCAGTTAGGTATCCCCGGCTTCCACAATGTAGAAAACGCCACCGCCGCTATCGAAGCAACTTTACGTTTAGGTGTAAAAGCTGATGCTGTGAAAAGTGCTTTAGCCTCATTCCGTGGTGTACACCGCAGGTTTGAGTACATCGTAAAAACACCAGACCATATTTATATCGATGACTATGCGCATCACCCTGAAGAACTACGCGCTGCCATCAATTCTGTGAAAAAATTATATCCGGATAGAAAACTGGTAACCGTTTTCCAACCGCATTTATTTACCCGCACTCGTGATTTTGCCGATGGCTTTGCCGAAGTGCTGGATATGACGGATGAATTGATCCTGTTAGATATTTACCCGGCCCGCGAGCTGCCGATTGAAGGTGTAGATGCAGAAATGATATTAAGCCGCATGAATTTAGTTAACAAACGCAAGCTAACTAAACAACAAGCTATTGATGCCATAGCGAATGAAAAACCTGCCCTGTTGTTAACAGTTGGCGCAGGTGATATTGATCAGTTGGTTGAACCTTTAAAAAATGCCTTAAGTAATGTTTAAGAAACCCATTGTTAAGCACATCCTTATAAGCCTTTGCTGGTTAATCAGCTTGGGTGGCGTGGTTGTGCTCATGAGTTTCATTGAAATTAAAAAGGCGCAGGTTATTTGTAAGGATGTAAAAGTCTACATCCCCGGCAACCAATATTTTATTGATCAACAAGAGATCGATAATATTTTGCATGTAAAAAACCATACGTTAATAGGCAGGCCGATTGAAAGTATTAACATACGTGCATTGGAGGATAAACTAAAGGCTAATCCTTTTATTGAAACTGCCAGGGTTTATATTGATATGGATGATGTGATCAGGGTTGAGATCACCCAGCGCCAGCCAATATTGCGTATCATGAACCAATACGATCAGGACTTTTATGTGGATTCACATGGCTTGAAGATCCCGTTATCCAGCAACTTTACCGCGAGGGTATTGGTAGCTAATGGTTTTATTGATGAACCGTTTAGTGGCAAAGTAGATACGTTGCATACTGATATTGCTACCCAGATTTATAAAACTGCCGATTATATCCGTAGGGATTCGCTTTGGGATGCGCAAATAGCGCAGATCTACGTAAATCAGGCACACGAGATTGAACTGATACCTCGCGTAGGCAGCCAAAGGATATTATTAGGTAATGCGGATTCGCTGGATGCGAAGTTCCATAACCTATTGATTTTTTACAAAAAAGCATTGCCGCAGGTAGGATGGGGCATGTATAAAATTATAAATATAAAATACGCAAACCAGGTTATCGGTGTAAAAAACCAAATAACCAAACAGGATTCACTTGCCGCTATCGCCGCCAAAAAGGATAGCGTGATAAAGAATTCTATTAATGCAATTACAGACACATCTCAAATAGTGAAATAATATGGACAAAGTTTTAAGCCAGGAAAAGAGTTCGCCAATCGTGGTAGGGTTGGATATCGGAACTACAAAAATATGTGCCATCGTTGGCCGCCGAAGCAAAAACGGGAAGATTGAAATACTGGGTATCGGAAAGGCTGAATCGGCGGGTGTAACGCGCGGAATGGTTTCAAATATTGATAAAACCGTACAAGGTATCATCCAGGCAGTTGAAGTTGCAGGCACACAATCCAACGTAGAGATACGTGTAGTAAACGTGGGTATCGCTGGTCAGCACATTAAAAGTTTACAACACCGCGGCCTGATAACCCGTCGTGATTTAAACAGCGAAATCGGCCGCAAGGATATCGACAAACTGATAGAGGATATGTACAACCTTGTAATGCCTCCGGGTGAAGAGATCATCCATGTATTGCCGCAGGAATTTACTGTTGATAGCGAACCGGGTGTAAAAGATCCTATCGGTATGGCTGGTGTACGTTTGGAAGCAAACTTCCACATCATATCAGGCCAGGTTACCGCTATCAAAAACATTGTGAAGTGCGTAAATAAAGCAAATCTGGAAAGCCAGGAATTGATATTAGAACCATTGGCGTCTTCTGAGTCGGTTTTGAGCGATGAAGAAAAAGAAGCCGGTGTTGTTTTGGTTGACGTTGGTGGTGGTACTACCGATGTGGCTATTTTCCACGAGGGCATCATCAGGCATACCGCTGTGATTCCTTTTGGTGGTAATAGTATTACGGAGGATATCCGCGAGGGCTGTTCAGTAATGCGCAATATCGCGGAGCAATTAAAAGTAAGGTTTGGTTCTGCCCTGGCCGAAGAGAACAAAGAAAACGAGATTGTATGTGTACCCGGATTACGTGGGCGTGAGCCAAAAGAAATATCGGTTAAAAACCTGGCTTTTGTTATCCAGGCCCGTATGGAAGAGATTGTTGAGCATGTGTATTACGAGATCAAATCTTCGGGTTACGAGAAAAAACTGATAGCAGGTATAGTAATAACAGGTGGTGGTGCGCAGCTTAAGCATCTGCCGCAATTGGTTGAGTATGTTACAGGTTTGGATTGTCGTGTAGGATACCCTAATGAGCATTTGGCAAAAAATGAGGTGTTGCCAAAAAATATTTATGAAGAGCTACAAAGCCCAATGTTTGCAACAGGTATAGGCCTGCTGATAAAAGGTATCCAGAAAATGGAATACAATGGACAAGCACAAGCTAGCACTGAGTTAAAGGTTGAAAAAACTAAAGTTGTTGAAGAAAGAAAAACCGGCGGTTTATTTGCCAAGATTCTGGAAGGAAGCAAAAAGTTTATAAAGGATGATATAAAGGATGAGGACTTTTTAAAATAGGAATAAATAAAGCTAAACACATCAAAATTGATTGTGATTGGTATACTTATTCACATACAGTAACTTTTCCACATTGTTAACGATTGTGGAAAAACCTTGTGGAAAAAGTCATATTATTACATTAGTGAAATCTAATAATTCGTCAAAATAGATATAACTGAAAATAAGGATTATGCAGTTCGAGATGTTAAAAGAAAAGTCATCAATCATCAAAGTAATTGGTGTTGGCGGCGGCGGCGGTAACGCAGTAAACCATATGTACAAGCAAGGCATTACAGGTGTCGACTTTATTATCTGTAATACTGATGCGCAGGCTTTGGAGCTTAGCCCAATCCCAAACAAGGTACAATTAGGTGCCAGCCTAACCGAAGGTATGGGTGCAGGCTCAATCCCTGAAGTGGGCAAAAACTCGGCTATTGAAAATATTGACGATATAAAACAAATGCTGGGCTCTAATACCAAAATGTTATTTATAACAGCAGGTATGGGCGGTGGTACAGGTACAGGCGCAAGCCCTATAATTGCCAAAGCAGCACGCGAATTAGATATATTAACCGTAGGTATCTTCACCACTCCGTTCTCATTCGAAGGTAAACGCCGTAAAATGCAGGCCGATGCGGGTATGGAAGAACTGAAAAAATATGTCGATTCATTCTTGGTGATCTCAAACGACAGGCTTCGCCAGATATTTGGTAATCTTACTTTAGGATCAGCATTCGCGCAAGCGGATAATATTTTAACAACTGCCGCTAAAGGTATTGCTGAGATAATCACATTGCCGGGTTATATAAACGTTGACTTTAAAGACGTGCGTACCGTTATGAAAGATAGCGGTGTATCTATAATGGGTAGCTCAACTGGCGAAGGCGAAAATCGTGCTTTGAAAGCTGTTGAGGGTGCTTTGTCATCACCATTATTAAAAGATAACGAGATTGAAGGCGCACGTTATATCTTGCTTAACATCAGCTCAGGTACTACAGAAGTAACCATGGATGAAGTAAGTATAATTACTGATTACATACAGGAAGAAGCCGGTTTAGCTGCCGACCTGATATGGGGTAATTGTGTTGACGAGAATTTAGGTGATAAAATATCAGTTACTATTATAGCTACCGGTTTCCAAACCAAGGATGAGCGTGAAAAAGAGAACAGCAGCAAGAAAATTGTTTCGATGCTGGTTCCTGAAAACACCCCATTGGTTAAACCGGTTAATGAGTTTATAAATCATGTAAAGGAAAACGCGCCAGCTGAACCTTACATGAAACATGCTGCGCAAAAAGAAGAAGCAAAACAAACCGGCTTATTTGATCTGTTCGCATCACGCAACGAAGATCCGGGAATGGTAAAATATAACCTTGCTGAAGAGCCTGCAATGGAAGAAACAGAGCCAGATATGGGTGAGTTTACTTTCAAAGTCGCGGATTCTATCAGCTATGAGCCTGCTGCGGAAATTCAGACACCGGAGCCGCAAATTGAAAAAGAACCTGAACCTGTTGTTGGTGCCGATGATTTGAAAACAGAGGAATCAATGGAGGAGCAATTGCGCAAATCTCGCGAGCGTATTATGCGCTTAAAAGATCTGAGCATGAAACTGCGTACCGGCAATATACAGGAAATGGAAAATGTACCGGCATACAAACGTAAGGAAATAGCATTGCAGGAAACCCCTGCATCTGATGAAAGCCAGGTATCACGCTTCTCCCTATTACCGGATAGTGAAGGGAAAATAGAGATCAGAAATAACAACTCTTTCCTGCACGATAATGTTGACTAATTAGTTTAGAAATATATATGAAGCCTTTGTGTGTAATACGCAAAGGCTTTTTTACATTTTGTGGATTGTTAAGGCCCTGTAAAACGGCTATATTTGTAAAATTTTTAACGCATAATTTTACCATTTTGGATTTATTTGACAAGATTTTAAAAAGCATGGGTGGCCCGCTTGGGCAGCATCAAAAATGGTCGCATGGTTATTTCTCCTACCCAAAACTGGAAGGCGAAATCGGCCCGCACATGATGTTTAACGGTAAAGAACATTTGGTTTGGAGCCTTAACAATTATTTGGGTTTAGCTAATCATCCCGAAGTAAGGGAAGCTGATACGCAGGCAACTGCTGATTACGGTTTGGCCTACCCAATGGGTGCCCGCATGATGTCGGGTAACTCCATCCATCACGAAGAATTAGAGAATGATCTGGCTGCCTTTGTCGGCAAAGAAGCTGCATATTTACTGAATTATGGTTACCAGGGAATGCTATCTATTATAGATGCACTGGTTGATCGTAACGATGTTATAGTTTATGATGCGGAGTCACATGCTTGTATAATTGATGGTTTGCGCATGCACATGGGCAAGCGTTTTGTATACCAGCATAATGATTTGGAAAGCTGCGAAAAGCAATTGGAGCGCGCTACAAAATTAACAGAGCAATCAGGCGGCGGTATTTTATTAATTACCGAAGGTGTATTTGGCATGTCGGGCGCGCAGGGTAAATTAAAAGAGATCAGCGAGCTAAAAAAGAAATTCAATTTCCGTTTATTGGTTGATGACGCGCACGGTTTTGGTACTATGGGCCCAACCGGTGCAGGTACACATGAAGAGCAGGATTGTGTTGATGATGTGGATGTTTACTTTGGTACATTTGCCAAATCAATGGCGGGTATAGGTGGCTTTGTAGCCGCAGATCGTGAAATTGTTAATTACCTGCGTTATAATATGCGCTCGCAAACCTTTGCTAAGGCTTTGCCAATGCCAATGGTTATCGGCCTTAAAAAACGTTTCGAGTTGCTTAAATCTAAGCCAGAGCTGCGCGAAAAACTGTGGTTGATCGCTAAAACGCTACAGACCGGTTTAAAAGAACGCGGTTTTGATATTGGCGTAAGTAACACCATGGTTACACCTGTAATTTTGCAAGGTGATCTATATGAAGCAACCGCTTTAACCCGCGACTTACGTGAGAACTATGGGATCTTTTGCTCTATTGTGATCTATCCGGTTATACCAAAAGGCATTATCTTATTAAGGTTGATACCAACCGCGGCACATAGCCTTGAAGATGTACAACGCACATTAGATGCTTACACAGAGATGGGAGAAAAATTAAAAGCAGGATTTTACAAAGAAAACAACGTTCCTGTTGTTTAAAATATAAAGAAACATTTACATTAGCCTTTCGGATAGCCGAAAGGCTTTTTTGTTTATAAACCAATTCTAACTATGATCTCACGCCGCAACTTTATAAAAGTTAATGGAATTACAACTGCCGGTATCGGCATGGGTTTAAGACCCGCCTGGTTCGCAAATAAGCTTGCTAAATTTGAAAGCCTTCGCCCTAAATTAGCCAATCGAAAGTTTACCAGCGAAGCAGTTGAAGCGAAAATAAAAAGCATCAAAGCCACTATAAAAGATCCCGAACTGGCATGGCTGTTCGAGAACTGTTACCCTAATACTTTAGATACCACAGTTAACTATACCGAAGCCGATGGTCGCCCGGATACTTTTGTAATTACAGGCGATATAAACGCCATGTGGATGCGCGATTCATCTGCGCAGGTTTGGCCTTATATGCCGCTGATAAAGTCGGATGCGAGGCTTAAAAACGTAATTAAAGGTGTGATAAATAGGCAAGCTAAGTATATCCTGATTGATCCTTATGCTAATGCCTTTAACTTCGGCCCAACGGGTAGTGAGTGGGATTCTGATAACACCACCATGAAGCCCGAATTGCACGAACGCAAATTCGAAGTTGATTCACTTTGTTACCCGGTGAGATTAGCCTATAACTATTGGAAAATAAGCGGCGACAGCAGTTTCTTTGATGAAAACTGGCAAAAGGCAGGCAAGCTTATCGTACAAACATTTAAACAACAACAACGCAAACATGATTTAGGCCCATATCATTTCCAGCGCAAAACAGAAGTATCTACCGATACCGCACCCCTTGGTGGTTATGGCAACCCGGTTAAACCTGTTGGGCTAATATGTTCAGTTTTCCGCCCTTCGGATGATGCTACTATTTATCCATTCCTTATCCCGTCAAACTATTTTGCCGTGACAAGCTTAAACCAAATGGCTGAAATGTACCGTAATATTGCTAAGGATGACGTAACTGCAAATGAGTGTACAGCTTTAGCAAAAGAAGTACATATCGCTTTGGAGAAATATGCTACTGCTCAGCATCCGGTATATGGTAAAGTTTTGGCTTTTGAAGTTGATGGTTTCGGCAATCAATTATTTATGGATGATGCCAATGTGCCAAGTTTATTAGCGTTGCCTTATCTGGGTGCAATGACTGAACAAGATCCGCTATATCAAAATACCCGGCGGATGGTATTAAGCCATGATAACCCATATTTTTTTAAGGGAAAAGCAGCCGAAGGTATCGGTGGGCCTCACGTTGGGTTAAATTATATATGGCCAATGAGCATTATAATCCGGGCCTTAACATCAACTGATAAAGCAGAAATAAAAACCTGCATCAGTTGGCTACGATCAACACATGCGGGCACTGGTTTTATGCATGAGTCGTTTAATAGGGATAATGCTGCTGATTTTACCCGTAAATGGTTTGCCTGGGCGAATACCTTATTTGGCGAATTGATCATAAAAACGCATCAAAATCATCCGGATATTTTAGCATCAAACTTTTAAAATTATCTTTTTTGGTAACATTCTAATTAGTTGTTAAACCGTATAAGGAGTAAAGACTTTACCTAATAGAATTATATTATTATTAAATAATAAGGATATAATATCCGAAATAATGCAAAATGTTGAAAAAAACCACTTTAAAGGCCGTATTTTTTTTAGTTTAAAGTTTTTTTTTAGATAAAAAGATTTTAGATTAGCTTTAAGTTAACAATAAACCCTCATTATTTAAAAGGAGTAACACAAATGAAGAAATTTACTGAAGTAAAGGAATTGATTGCATCACTTGAGGCCGACGCTGACAAGTTTTACAACAAAGGTAACAGTGCGGCAGGAACCCGCGTTCGTAAAGGTATGCAAGACCTTAAAAACCTTGCTCAAGCGATCAGACTGGAAGTCCAGGAATCTAAAAATAAGAAATAAGGCGCCTCTGGAAAAGAACTTTACATGATGTGTAAAAAGCCCGGTTGATTTAACCGGGCTTTTTTTACTTAGTGAGTTTTTGTGTCTCTTGTATTATTCGTTGGGCAGTGGTATCGCTAACCTGTACCAATGGTAACCTTAAGGTGTCGCCGCAGATTTGTAAATGTTTCAAGGCCGTTTTAACACCGGCCGGGCTGCCTTCAACAAACATTAACCTGGTAAAGTCAATGGTTTGCAAATGGGGCTTTTGAGCGGCTTTATAATCACCGTTGAGGCATAAGCGTATCATGTTTGAAAAGTGGCGGGGTATTGCATTAGCTACTACCGAAATAACACCTACAGCACCCAATGCTATCATAGGCAAAGTAATAGGATCATCTCCTGATATTACCATAAAACCTTCAGGCTTATCGCGCATAATCTGGTTAAGCTGATCAAAGTTTCCTGAAGCTTCTTTGGTGCCGATAATGTTTTTAAAATCTTTAGCAAGCCTCACAGTAGTTTCAGCGCTTACGTTGCTGCCTGTACGGCTGGGTACGTTGTATAAAATTACCGGTAGGGGAGATACTTCGGCTATGGCCTTATAATGTTGATATATGCCTTCCTGCGTTGGTTTATTGTAAGCAGGACTGGCAGATAATATGGCATCATAACCAGTGGTGTCATATTGCTTTATCTGCTCAACTACATCAAGCGTATTATTGCTCGCAATGCCGGCTACAAGGCCAACTCTACCTGCAACAACTTGCGCGGTATGGGCAAATATCTTCTTCTTTTCTTCCTGACTCAATGTGGCGTTTTCGCCGGTTGTTCCTAAGGATACGAGATAATCAACCCCGTTATCAATTAAATAGTTTACCAGGTTTGTAAGCCCGTCGTAATCAACCTGCCCGTCTGCCTGAAAAGGAGTTACAATAGCTACTCCAGTTCCGTGAAATTTATTCATGTTTATTGTTAAAGGATGCTAAGATAAGATTTTATGATTTTAGCTTATAAATTTTTGATCTTTTATCTTAATATCGCTTTTAATAATTAAACAAAAAGTGAAGGTGTATGTATGTTTTGCGTCTTTACGACGCCTTTTGCACCGGCGTTCCTTTTTCAAACACCTTATGGGCCTTATTTTTCAAATTCCAGTCATTAACATCTGCTAAGCCAGGTTTCGTACTGTAGTGGTTGGGGTTATTGGGGCACATTACGGTATATTGTGATTTTTCTAATTTCAAAACCGGCCTTGCGCCGCATTCTTTGCAGGGTTCGCAAAAAATAGCTGATTGTATTTGGTAAATTTGAGACATACTAACAGATAATAGGTGAGGGCAAATATACATGCCTATTAGTTAAACGAGTGAATCTTAATAAGGTTTAATGTATATCATTTTTATTACAAATCAATTTAACATAGCAAACAATTCTTCATCAGAAATAATTGGGATGTTTAACTTTTGAGCTTTTTCAAGCTTGGCAGGCCCCATATTATCACCAGCTACCAGGTAATTTAATTTAGCCGATATACTGCTCAAGATTTTCCCACCGTTCTGTTCTATAATATCCTTTAATTCATCCCTTGAATATTTTTCAAAAACACCCGATATAATAAAGCTTTTGCCAGATAAGCTTTCACTTTCCAGCTTTAATTCTTTCTCTTCGATTATAAATTGTAGCCCTTGATTTTTTAGTATCTCAATTTCGTTGAGATGCTGTTCATTATCAAAATATTCGCGAATGCTTAAAGCTATGCGATCTCCTATTTCTTCCGCAGCTATTAATTCATCATAATTTGCTGCAATCAGGTTATTGATGGTTTTAAAATGATTCACCAGCTTTTTAGCAACTGTTGCACCCACATAGCGTATGCCTAAACCAAACAAAACCTTTTCAAAAGGCATTTTCTTTGATTGTTCAATACCCTCGAGCATATTATTAATGGACTTCTCACCAAAACGCCCCATTTGTTTTAACTCATCGCTGTGTAAATGCAGGTCATAAATATCATTTATACGTTTTATAAAGCCCTTTTCATACAATGTTTCAATTGTTTCATCGCCTAATCCATCAATATTCATGGCTTTACGGCCAATAAAATGCTGCATTTTACCAACAATTTGTGGCCGGCAACCTTCATCATTCGGGCAATAGTAGGCTGCTTCACCTTCCTTACGTTCTAATAAAGTGCCGCAAACAGGACAATGAGTTATGTATTTTATTGGTTGTTCCGATGTTCTTTTAGCCAAATTAACGCTGATGATCTTTGGGATGATCTCGCCACCTTTTTCAACATATACCCAATCATGCTCGTGTAGTTTTAGGCGTTGTTCAATTTCATCGGCGTTATGTAATGTGGCGCGTTTTACGGTTGTGCCTGCTAATAATACAGGTTTTAAATTAGCTACCGGGGTAACTGCTCCGGTGCGGCCAACCTGATAGGTTACTGCTAAAAGTTCCGTTTCAACCTGTTCTGCTTTAAACTTATAGGCAATAGCCCATCGTGGCGATTTAGCAGTAAAGCCAAGCTCCTGTTGCTGCGAATAATTATTTACTTTGATAACTATCCCATCAATATCATAACTCAATTTATGTCGCCCGCTATCCCAACGGTCAATAAATGCTAATACTTCGCTAATATTTCCACATAATTTACTATGCTCATTTATAGGGAATCCCCAGCTTTTTACAACTTGCAGGCTTTCCCAATGTGTTTTAAACAAAGGTTTATCGGTATATAAAAAATACATGAAGCTATCCAATGGGCGTTTAGCTACTTCTCCTGAGTCTTGTAGTTTTATAGTGCCTGATGCGAAATTCCTGGGATTCGCGTAAGGTGCCTCGCCATTTTCTATCCGTTCATTATTCAGGCGTTCAAATGCTTTAAGGTGCATGAAAACTTCACCACGTATTTCAAAATGAGCTGGGTAATCACCATTAGTGATGTGTTTAGGAATACTATGTATGGTACGCACATTAGTTGTCACCTCATCGCCTTGCACGCCATCCCCGCGTGTTACCGCACGAACGAGTTTGCCATCTTCGTAAGTAAGGCTCATGGATAAGCCATCGAACTTTAACTCACACACATATTCAAAATTATCACCAATGGCTTTGCGTATGCGCTGATCAAAATCGAGTAATTCCTGTTCATTATAAGTATTGCCCAATGAAAGCATTGGCCATTTATGCATTACTGTTTTAAACTCTTTGGTTATAAATCCTCCAACTTTTTGCGTAGGAGAGTCGGGGGCAGCAAATTCAGAAAATTGTTTTTCAAGGCCGATTAACTCTTCAAGCTTTTTATCAAAATCATAATCTGAAATGGTTGGCATAGCCAGCACATAATAGTTGTAATTATGCTGCTTTAATTCGGCGGATATTGACGAGATCTTCTTTTTAGCTTCTTGCGGTAACATAGGAACGAAGATAATAAATTAGTATGTAGAGATGTTTAAAACCGAATATTCTACTAAAGATTAAAACCAAATTTATTCTAAATAGTTAAATATTAGCGTTTGTAATTTTACTCCTATTTGCTATAAATGAACGCAAGCATCAATTCACTTTGATGCAGTCAACTAATTTAAGTAACCTTTAAATCTTGTTTTTATGAAAAAATCAATTTTGTACTTATTAGTTTTAGGTCTGTTGTCTTATTTTAATGCAAGTGCTCAGGATATAGCAATAGGCGTACGCGGAGGTATTAGTATACCTAATTTAACGGCTGGCGGTAGCGAGCAAAATCCCCTAAATACCGGCTATAGCTCGCGGCAGGGGCCAGATGCGGGAATATTTGCCGAATTTAAATTCAGCGATCTGTTTTCATTACAACCAATGCTTGAATATTCATCTCAGGGAGGAAAAAAAGATGGTTTACAGGCATTCCCCACACCTTCACAGGCAACTGAGTATTATCAGGCACAAAATCAAACCCCGCCAACATATTTGTATGCGAATTATAAAAGCGAGGCTAAGTTAAATTACCTTATGTTGCCCGTCCTTGCAAAATTTGGGTACAATTTTCACCGATCGCCTTTTAGAATTTATATTGATGCAGGACCATTTTTAGGTTTGCTTGTTTCGGCGCATCAGGTGACCAGCGGCTCAAGTGAATTTTATGCTGATGCATCAGGCCAGCAGCCGCTACCTTTTGGCGAAAAGTCTTTTGATGCCAATAATGATATTAAATCCCAGCTTAACAACGTGAACTTTGGTGTTGAGGGTAACCTGGGGCTCGCTTATAAAATAAAGCGAAGCAGTATTTTTATTGAAGGGGGAGGAAATTACGGCTTTTTAAATATCCAAAAAGGTACTGCAAATGGTAAAAATAACACTGGTGCCGCTACTGCTGATATTGGTTATGCGTTAACGTTTGGCAGGTAATAAACAGTTGTATTTGAATAAAAGGGCGATAGTTAAAATCTAGCGCCTTTTTTGCTAATTCGCAAACCCCAACAAAAAACAGCCATACCCTAAAGTAAGTTTTAATTAAACCATTTTTAGATTTAAGTATCTATTATTATAAAAACAAATATTATCTATTATGAAAAAGCTAAGTAAAGTTTTAATGTTATTTATGGCAGTATCATTATTTACCGCTGTAAAAAGTAATGCACAAATTATAGTAAGAGTACGCCCTGCGCGCCCACGTACGGTTATTGTTGCCCGTCCTCCTGCTCCATCTCGCCGCCACGTTTGGGTTGCTGAAGAATGGACCAATAGGGGTGGTAGATATGTTTACCAGGCTGGTTATTGGGCATTACCTCCACGCCCGCATGCTGTTTGGATAGCAGGCCACTGGGCTAACCGTCCAAGAGGGTATGTTTGGGTTGCCGGCCGTTGGTCATAATTATTAAATAAGAAAGGCGATATATTTTATATCGCCTTTCTTATTTAGATATGCTTATTTAAAACTAATTAGCATCCTTGGTTGTGGTTTGTTTTTTCATCATTGCCTCTTTAATATATTTAACCGGGGCACTGCCATAGCTTAAAAACTTCTCGTTAAAATCTTTCAGGTTATACTTATCTCCCTGATCTTTCTTCCAGGCTTCACGTAAATCCATTATCTCTTTGTAGCCGGTAAAATAGCAATCTAACTGTACGCTGGTTTCAGTTACACGGATCCATTTATTCTCAGCTTCTGCTTGTTGTTGAAAGGCCTCATGAGTTAGTAGTTTAATGGCATCTGGCTTAGTCATACCACCTGCATGCACGCCGTAATCCAAAATTGTATTACACACCGAACGTAAATGCCACTTGTACCACATTAACCTCATTTCAGGTTCAGTACTGTCATAGCCGTTATCTATCATCATTTGTTCACCATAAACTGCCCATCCTTCAATCATGGCATTATTACCCAATACCGATTTTATTAAGCTCGGCGATTGATTTGCATAAATTAACTGAACATAATGGCCTGGTATAGCTTCATGAATGCTGAGGATTTGCAGGGTATAGTTATTGTACTCGCGTAAATAACTTTCGGCTTTTTCAGGTGAATAACCCGCTAAACTACCAACGTTATAATAAGAGTTTCCATCTTTATCATAAGGGCCAGGCGAACTCATTGATGCACCGGCTACACCAGCCATATAAGCGGGCTCTTTGCGAATGATTAACGGTTTTGAGGCATCAAGCGTAACCAGATCTTTTGTTCTTACGAACGAGGTTAACTTAGGTATTGTATTCTCGATAGTTGATTGAAACTCTGCAACTGTGGTGTGCTGGGTAGAGATAGTATCCAACAATTCGCCTATTAAATCAAGGCTGTCTTTTGGCATTGCTTTGGTGCCAAAATACTTAGGCCACAACTGTTTGCTGAGTTTTGCCATTTCGCGATGCACGTATTTCTTGCGCTCCATTGCAGCGTTAAATACCTGTTGCGAAGTATATTGTGATTGCAGCACATATTTAAACTTGTCATCATAAAGCTCCTTACCCAATCTGAAGCTGCGTGGATGATCGTTTTTCATATTTTTTAACCAATCCACAAAACCTTTTATGGCAGTAACTGATGCGGTTGCCCGGTCAAGCATTAATTTCTTTTCTGCTTCAGGTATTTTGGTTTTACTTAATGAGTCGGCGAAATCTTTTTCAAAAACTCCTGAACCACCTGTTAGCTGTTCTTCTGCAAGATTAGTAAGCTCAATAACCGGGTCTTTAATTTGCTTCTCCGCTTCTTTATAATACTCGGGAATAAAAGCCATCTTTTCATAAAAATTACGCAGTCGCTTATCGAGCGGTGCATAATGCTCATTTAAAATAGTAGCAAAAGAGCCAATTACATTATATTGGCTTGGGTCCCACATATATTGTTTTAGGGTGGTAATTTGCCATTGCGAGTACTGCAATTGGTTTTGGATTATATAATAATCTATCCTGTTATCCTGCGATAATTTCTCTACCGGGTAATGATCCAGTGAATCAAGTTGTACTTTGTCAAAATCAAGCATCTTGTCGCGGGTTTTATTGCTTGGGGCATATAAAAGGCTATCATACTTATGGTATCCTACCGATGTTGCCCAATCCGGTTCATGTTTCCATAACGCATCCAGAAAAGCACCTTCATAAACGGTAAATGCGGCATCGTCTTTAGTTGTTTCTGGCCCAACAGAGCCATCTTTTTTACAACCTGTAAAAAATGCAGCCGCAAGCAGGAGTGGTATGATTATTTTATTCACAGTGGAAATCAATTAATTTTTTAAAGGTAAACTTAAAACTTTTAGCCGAAATAAAATCATTTCAAATAAAATCGGCAGAAGCAATCAATAGTTGTAGCGATTTAAATTATCAAATATTGGCAACTAAAAACCGGGATGGCTGTTATTAAGTAAAATTACATCAATGGATAATCAGAATAAGAAATTAGTTGCCGAATTATCAAAATTGTTACTGGGTGGTAGCGCGCACGCTGATTTAAAAGAGGCACTGGCTGGTTTGCCTGCTGATTTGCGCGGTGTTAAACCCGATAATTTGCCTTACAGTATTTGGCAGTTGGTTGAACATATTAGAATTGCACAATGGGATATGGTGAATTTTTGTATTGATCCTAATCATCAGTCTCCAAAGTGGCCCGAGGAATATTGGCCTAAAGAAACAGCACCAACAGATGATGATACCTGGAAGGATTCTATTCAGCAAATTAACAGCGACAGGGATGAATTTATTTCGCTTGTTGAAAAGGGTGATTTGTATGAACCAATCCCGGGTGGAAACGGGCAAACCATTTTACTGGAAGCATTGCAAATGGCTGATCATGCCGCATACCATATAGCCGAAATTGTTATTATTAGAAGATTATTAGGTGCATGGAAAAAGTAAAAGGCAATTAAATTATATCTTTGCTGTATACAGATATGGATACTTTAAATACAGCTTTGGCACATGATAATAAAACGTTTGAAGGTATAAGTTATACCGGAAAATCGATTAAAAATAGAGAATTTCAGAGCTGTATATTCAAAAAATGTGATCTTTCGGATACTGATCTGTCACACACTAAACTTTTAGAGTGTACTTTTCAGGATTGTAATCTGTCTATGGTCGCGTTAAACGGCGCTACACTTAATGATATAACTTTTATCAATTGTAAAATACTGGGTGTAAATTTTAGTGATTGCCTTAGCTTTTTATTTGGTGTGAAATTTGACTCATGCATATTGGATTATTCATCATTTATGGGCAGAAAAATGACGAAAACGCAATTCTATAAATCATCCATAAAAGAAGTAACCTTTAGCCAGGCTAATTTGGCAGGTTCATCTTTTAGTGGATCAGATTTAATGGGAGCTGTTTTTAATCGTACCGATCTTAGTTCAGTCAATTTTGTTGATGCCCAGAATTATATCATCTATCCTGAGCTTAACAACATCAAAAACGCGATTTTCTCTTCACAGGGATTAGCGGGCTTATTAACCGCCTATCAAATTAAAATAGTTTAATACACCGTTATTTTAACTTTTGTATAAAATCAACTATATCCGTTACCATTTCTGTATTAAGTGGTAGGTCGGGTTGTTTATAGGTAGCCAAGTTTGCCTCTTTGTCTAATGGTGCTGTTTTTAACACATAGTTCATGCCCCTTATCAGCATTAAATTAGCGTTTGATTTTGCACTTTTTAGCTTCTGTCCATTATCAACAGTTACCTGTAAATCGGTAGTGCCTTGAATCAGAAGTATCGGCATCTTTAATTTCCTTATTACTTGTGTAGGATCATATCTACACCACGACATCATATAAAACTGTACGCTCGGCCGTGCAATAGAGTATAATTGCGGGTCTACATTTGGATTTATTTTGCCCCTTTTTAAACTATCCAATATGTTTTTTATACCATCAGCCATGTACTGCGGTTGGTTCTTCATTTGGTCCATCAATATCTTTTCGCCCGGGTAGCCTGCTCCCTCTAATGATATAAACCCTTTTATAGGTTCATCGGTGGTTGCCAGTATGCCCACTAATGCTCCTTCGCTATGGCCTGCTATAACTATTTTTGAAAAACGTTCATCACTTGTGAGCATCTCAATTACGCTAACAACATCATCAACATTATCCTCAAATCTTAGCTCACTTTCTTTCTGGTTGCAGGTACTTTGGCCAACCATTCTTCTATCATAACGTACAGATGCGATTCCGCTTTTACCTAATGCATAAGCCAATAACTTGTACATATTTGTGTTTAAGCCAGTAGTACTATTACCATCACGATCAATAGGGCCTGTACCCGGTATAATTATTACCACGGGGATTTTGCCTGATACATCTTTAGGTGTAGTTAAAGTGCCCGAAATTGTTCCAACCAATGTTTTTACTGTGATAGGTGTTTCAACCAACGATGGATCAAGTGTGCTATTAGCAGTTATATTACCTGTATTAGGTGTTAACCTTAAACCGGTAAACTGATTTTTAGCATTTAAAGCAATATTTAATAGAAATGCATCATTTTGAAAAGTTGCTTTATATATGCCAAGAGGCTGGTTGTATTTTACAAATTCTGTTTTGTTTAGATTGCCCAATTGCGATTTTAGCTGCGTAGTTGTACTTTTAAATACATCAAGCGGTAAGGCCTGTTTCATGTCAGGGCTAAACATACTATACACGCTATCAGGCTGATTGCTATTGTAAAAAGTTTTAAATTTGTTTACAGCCATGTGGTAGCTGGTAGGTTCTGCTTGTGCCCATATTTTAACGGCACATGATAGTAATGTAACACAAAAAATAAATTTCCTCATTTTAAATCTTTTCACTTTATAGGCTTAATTAGCGTACTAATTTAAGGATTATTTGAATATTCAGGCAGTAACGGGATGATTAGTTATCTGTCAAAATTTTTCACGGTTAATTTTTATTATTAACTTAGCGTTTAACTATAGTTACCTTACACAAAATATAGCAGTTTTTACTGGCAGTCATTAATGAAGTTTTTAACCGGATTCTTTTTAACAGGAATCATCGCAATTACATATTCCTTCTCGTACGCGCAGAGTAGCTATTCTATTACAGGTAGAGTTATTGTTACCAATACATTATTTGCCGAGGGCGCTACAATCTCATTACTTCAACATTCCGATTCGTCTGCTGTGAAATCCACTGTTTGTAATAATCAAGGTGTATTTGAATTGAAAGGTATTACCCCGGGTAATTATATAGTTTTAATTAATAAGCTTGGTTACAAAAAGTTTTATAGCTCACTGATCCGAATTGTAAATAATAATATTCATTTACCGGATGTTTTGCTATTGCCCGCAACCAATGATTTAAAAGAAGTAACAATTACAGCTAAACGGGATTATATTGAAGTTAGGCCGGATAAAACTATACTTAATGTAGATAGGAGTATACTGGCCGCAGGCAATTCAGTTTTCGATATATTAGGTACTGCACCCGGGGTGCGCATTTTAGATAACGGAATTTATGTTAAAGGCGGCCAAAAAGCCCTGATAGCTATTGATGGTAAACCTATTGGGCAATTGACCGATGAGCAACTGGCAGATTTACTGAAAAGCTATCAAAGCAGTATGATAAGCCAGATCGAGATCATCAGTAACCCACCGGCCCGATATGATGCATCTGGTGGTGGAGTTATCAATATCATATTAAAAAAGAGCAAGGATTACGGTTTTAAGGCAAATATTACTGAAAGTGCCGCCGCCGGTCAGGATTATAAATTAAATTCAGGTATAAACCTGGATTACCGGATGAAAAATTTAAACTTCTTTGGTAACTATAATTTTAATGATAGTAAAACCCCGCGCGTACTTGATATTGATAGAACAATAGGCCAAACGGCTCTTAATGAAAATTATTTGGGTGTTACTCACCTGTTAAATAACGGTTTTAATGGTGGGATAGATTATAATTTAAGCCCCAAACAAACTGTAGGTGTTTTAATGTATGGTTATCACAATCAAGTTGATATTAACAAAAGTAATACAACAGATATTTTAAATCAAGGGGTGTTAGATTCTGATATTACCACAAACTCTCATATCAATCGGTCTATTACCAGTCTTAACTATGATTTTAATTATAAAGGCAGTTTTGGTAAGGAGAGTAATACTACATTAAGTGCCAATTTTGACTATTCAACCTATAGAAGATACTCAACTGAGTTATTAGAGAATAATTTCTTTGATCCTGATGGCATACAATATCGCGATCCTTTTTTTTATATAGATAATTCACCATCTCAAATTAATGTAAGGTCAGAAAGAATAGATTTTACCCAGGCATTATCTAAAACAGGTACCCTTGGCCTTGGTTTACGAAATGATCAGGCAAATAGTAATAACAAGATTGATTTCCAACAGCGGTCTTCTGCTGATTCCGTTTATACTCCCGTGCCATCATTAACGGATCATTTCACCTACAATGAACGAATTAATGCGGCCTATGTTAATTACGATGATAAGTTTAATAACACCGGCATTTCATTAGGACTTCGCGCAGAGCAAACCACTTCATTAGCCGAATCACTTAATCCCAATAAGACTAGTTCCAACAGCTATTTCGATCTTTTCCCCAATGTGGAAATTACACAGCCGTTAGATAAAGATAACACTTTTGTATTGGCTTACAATCGTCGTTTAACACGCCCGCAATACCAGGATCTTAACCCTTTTGTAGCATACGTTGATGAATACTCCTATAGCACCGGTAATACCTTCTTAAAACCAGAGTATTTTACAACATACCAGGTAACTGATGTATTTAAACAGAAATATAAATTAGATTTAAGCGTAGAAGTAACAAACGATTTCTTTGTGCCTATATTTCAGCAGAATGATGCAACTAAAGTATTCACCTCAACTATAAGTAATATAGGCACACGTTATGAGTATGATGCTGAGGCTACTTTACCAGTTGATATTACCAAATGGTGGAACGCCAATGTGTATTTTTATGGATCTTACCAGCGATATGTTTATTACAGCGGTAACCCTGATAAAGCAACGACGGATTTTGAAATAAAAGTCACTCAGAACTTCACTATTACCAATAGCATACGGGCTGAACTATTTACAGGCTGGGAGTCGCCAACTTATTACGGCATTAAACAATATGCCGATGAGTGGTCTACACGAGCGGGAGTCAGCAAGTCAATCTTGGACGATAATGGCAGTATAAAACTGTCTATAAGCGATATATTTAATTCGCAGGATTATAGATACACTTCACAGTATCAGAATCTTAATCTTAGCGGTTTTGAAAAACCCGGCAGCCGTTTTGTAACAGCTACATTTACTTACCGTTTTGGTAAACAGACTGTGCAAAATAATAAACGGTCCAGCGGAAATGCTGATGGGCAAAAAAGATTGAGTCCAAGTACTAACGATAACTAAGACCGACTAGCCCACATGCCCGCTTATTGAGCTTATGAGTATTATAAGCAATACTAAAAGGCTTATACCTATATATAAATAATCCTTTTCAAGTACAAAACCTATGGTTGAGAACACTATCCTGAGAATAGGTGTTGCAATAAGCAATATAATCCCCGCCTGTATTATTGATCTGCCCTTTAGGTTAATAATTCCATTTATAAGACCATGTAGTTGCACAAAATCCGGCACACCGTTAAACTTTGAATAATCGGGTATTGCGCCGCCATGCCTGGATATATATATAACACCGCCAACAAATACTACACTAATAGATACAATTACACCAATACGTAATACCCAGCCAATAACTGCCTGCATATCGGTATCCTTAAAACGTGCTTTAGCTGCCATATTATATTTTACCAATTAGTCCGTTATAAATTAATTGTGACGCCAATCCTATCACCACCACAACAAAAACCCAGCGTAACCAACCTGATGATTTTGTTTTTACTAATATTTTCGATCCCACCAGCGCGCCTATTAATACACCAATAACCACCGGCATTGAAATTGATGGCTCAATATATCCCCGTTGCAGGTATACCACCGCGCTTGCTGCCCCGGTAACTCCTATCATGAAATTACTTGTAGTGGTTGATACCTTAAAAGGAATACGCATTATATTATCCATAGCCAAAACCTTTAAAGCACCCGAACCTATACCCAATAAACCGGATAACAGGCCTGCAAAAAGCATCATTACAAAGCCACCGCCAATACGACTTACGCTGTATTGGACAGTGCCATTTTCGCCTGGGTAACTTCCGTTGAGTTTTAATTTTTCAGCGAAGGCATTTTTTTGATGCATTACTTGCACCGCCTTTTTGCGTAAAGTAAGTAATGCCGATGTAATTAAAATCACACCTAATAAAATGGCTAAAAGATTGGTTGGAAAATATACTGCAACCATGGCACCGGTTACAGCGCCTAAGGTAGTGGCTACTTCTAAAAACATGCCTAATCGCATGTTGGTTATACCCTCCTTAACATAGGCCGCGGCAGAACCTGAAGATGTTGCTATGATAGATACCAGTGAAGCACCAATGGCGTAGTGTATATCAACATGCAGAAATACAGTAAGTAATGGGATAATTATAAAACCGCCGCCAAGGCCGGTTAATGAGCCTAATAACCCTGCAAAACATGAACCAACTAGTATAATCAGGGTGAATTCAAGTACCGGCATATATTCCTGAGATCGATTAAAGTGCTAAAGTAGTAATAAAATCAGCGAGCCAGAACTGTTATAGATAAATGTTATTTACATAAATCAGACACATTTACAACAACAATAAGCTTAAGTTAGTGTTATATACTTCAACCTTTAAACATAATTTATGGCCTACAAAAAGATACTTGAACTATTGGGTAACGATGCCGATAGTTTACTGCAGCATAGATGCACAACTTTTTCAAAAGATATGCTGCATGTTCCCTCACCTGATTTTATTGACAACATTTTTATAAACAGCAATCGCAACCCACAGGTTTTGCGCAACCTTGCAGCTATACATAATCACGGCCGCCTTGCGGGTACCGGCTATATGTCTATTTTACCTGTCGACCAGGGAATTGAGCACACAGCAGGCGCGTCGTTTGCTAAGAATCCAATATATTTCGATCCGGAAAATATTTTGAAACTGGCAATTGAAGCAGGTTGTAACGCAGTAGCAACAACTTTTGGTAACCTGGCTATTGTGGCACGTAAATACGCGCACAAGATTCCATTTATTGTTAAAATCAACCATAATGAGTTGTTAACTTATCCAACAAAATACAAGCAAATACTTTTTGGTAGTGTTGATGATGCCTGGAATTTGGGCGCTGCCGCTATTGGTGCTACCATATATTTCGGTTCGGAGGATTCTGACAATCAAATTGTAGAAATTGCCAAAGCATTTGACCGCGCGCATGAGCTGGGTATGGCTACCGTTTTATGGTGCTATACACGCAATAATGCTTTTACCAAAGATGGCGTAAATTATGAAACCGCTGCTGATTTAACAGGCCAGGCTAATCATTTAGGCGTAACCATTCAGGCTGACATCATTAAGCAAAAACTACCCGATGTAAATGGTGGTTTTACAGCCATAAAATTTGGTAAAACTGATCCGTTAATGTACAGCAAACTTACTACCGATAATCCTATTGATATGTGCCGTTACCAGGTAGCTAACTGTTATATGGGCAGGGCAGGACTAATAAACTCCGGAGGCGAATCGCACGGAACAAGTGATATTGCCGATGCCGTTAAACAGGCTGTAATTAATAAAAGGGCAGGTGGCTCAGGATTAATTATGGGCCGTAAATCATTCCAGCGCCCATTTAAAGAAGGGGTGGAGCTAATAAACCTTGTTCAGGATGTTTATTTGGCTAAGGAGATTGATTTGGCATAGCCAATTATCATATTAATCACTTTTTTACAGCTTTAATTTTTTTTAATTGAGCCGTTTTTAGATATTTGAAGCGATCGCTGTTAAAGCGATCGCAAATTCTCTTATGGTGCAAGGGTAACATGTCTGATTCTGGTTCAGAAGATCGTGGTTCGAATCCATGTAAGAGAACAAAATCCTTAAATTTTATTGGTTCCGGTTACTGAATAGTGGTTATAAAGGCTTTCCTTAATTAAACCATTAACTGGTTAAAGCTAATGGATTTCGAGAAAAAGTAATTCATCCTCGCATTTAGCGCCGCTACTTTGCCCTCGGCCATGGCGCTGGCTGTTATAAAAATTTGCTATGTATAACGAATTACCTTTAGTAAATAATGAAGCCAATCATAGTTTTGAAATGATTGTTGAGGGGCAGTGCGCCTTTATTAATTATAGGCACATAGGAGATACCTATCTGTTAATACATACTGAAGTACCGGAAGCTTTACGAAATCGGGGAATAGCCAAAATCATTGTTGAAAAAACCTTTAAATACCTGGAAGAAAATCATCTTAAAATGCGCCCTTTTTGCCCATATGTTCAAGCTTATTTAAAAACCAACCCGGATTGGAAGCGATTGATAGATAAGTAGCAGGAATTAGAGTTTTAGTTGCTTTAAGGCATGGTTTATGTTATTGTTCATATAATCATAAACTAATGAAACTATGAAAGCGATTAGAATTCATGAATTTGGAGGGCCGGATGTGCTCGAATTAGAGGATATAGCAATACCCAAACCGGCGGAGGATGAGGTATTAGTTAAAGTATATGCCAGTAG
Source organism: Bacteroidota bacterium (assembly GCA_026224775.1). GTDB lineage: Bacteria > Bacteroidota > Bacteroidia > Sphingobacteriales > Sphingobacteriaceae > Mucilaginibacter. Next base: position 174,107 of record JAMFRP010000022.1, on the reverse strand, counting down.
TGTAAACCCTGTTGATCAAAAAATATTTGCAGGTGAGGCACAACAAAAATTTCCAACTAAATTTCCATTAACTATGGGTTGGGATGTATCTGGTGTTATTGAAAGTGTAGGCGCAAAAGTACATGATCTGCACATTGGCGATGAAGTATACGGTAGGCCGTTTCCTACCACCAATGGAGCATTTGCCGAATATGCAGTTGTAAAGGCCAATCAACTAAGTCCCAAGCCTAAAAGTATCGATCATTTAAATGCTGCGGCTATTCCATTAGCGGGATTAACTGCCTGGCAAGGGTTATTTCAATATGGTAAATTGCAAAAAGGGCAAAAGGTATTGATACATGCGGCATCAGGTGGTGTAGGTAGCTTTGCAGTGCAATTTGCCAAATGGAAAGGCGCTTATGTTATTGGTACAGGTGCCGCTGAGAATCTTTCGTTTATAAAACAATTGGGTGCCGCTGAAGCCATCGACTATAAAAATGACCGTTTTGAGGAAAAGGTTTCAGATGTAGATTTGGTTTTCGATTTAATTGGGAAAGATACCCAACAGCGATCAATTCAAATAATAAAAGAGGGTGGGAGACTGATAACTACTGTGCAACCGGAGTTTCAAGAAGATGCAAAAGAAAAACATATTCATCTGGAAGGGTTTACGGCTCAATCATACCCTGCAGATTTAAAACAAATTGCAGATTTGGTTGATGAGGGAAAAATAAGTCCTGTAATATCTGCGGTTATGAGTTTGGAGGATGCTAAGAAGGCTGAAATATTAAGCTCAAAAAAGAGTAGTAGAGGCAAAATTGTAATAAAAGTAGTTTAGTATTACGCACTATAGCTACTAAACAAAGCCATCTTTTTATAAAAGATGGCTTTGTTGTTTTTTCGATAATATAATATGGGTCTCTTATATATAGAAAGCTGTTTTTTCATTAGCCATTTTGGGTGTATTTACTCCTTCATAATAAACCGCTTTAATTGCTTTTGCTAATAAAGCTTCCTTATGATTATTCAATAAGCGTTTCCACCAAAATTTATAAACGCGCGGATAGATTACTTTTTCCATGTTCTCCTCCCTGGTAAGGTTCTCCAATACAAGCAGTTTATACATTACCCTGCGCGAATGGTCAACCAGGCAATGTGATCGTTTGGTATAACCAAATTGTTTATTCAACTCCCAATTAGTTTTGCCTGAAATTAGTATCTGTTCAAATATCTCGATATGCAGTGTTGAGAACTGTTTGGTTCTTAAATTGGGGCGTGTTCCTGTTTTTATATTCCTTTCCATCACATTCCTTTTATGTTGTATGTTATAAAACTTTTGGCGTTGAACTTCCCTGGCCAAAACGATAGCTAAGCATAATTTCATGCGTAGCGTTATTATAGCCACCCAGGTTGGCGCTATTGGTGCCGAACTGGTAACTGTAGCCTATATGTATGGCGCCCGCATTTAAATCGAGTAGGATTGCAGCCTGACTGTTAGTTGTATAACTTGCTCCGAAACCAAATACATCTTTTATATAAAATAAGCCTGCGAAATCAGCTGTTATGGGCGATCCGCTTGCGTAGGTTGCTAATACCGAGGGTTTAATTTTAAAATCATCACTTAATTCGGCTATGTAGGCTCCCGCGAAATAATAATGGTTTTTGAAGTAATTGTTATTTTGTAACGATGCTGTACCAAGGCTGCGTAAAGTAAGCTCCGGCATCGAAACACCGATATAATACGTGTCGCTGTATAGCAATACCCCAAAGCCTAAATTGGCTTTAGTTTCACTCACATTGCTATCAAATAAAGGGTCATTATTATCATCAATTGATAAGTAGTTGGCTTTGTATGATCGTATACCGGCATTGGCGGAAACAGCCAAGAAGTTCTGATCATCCAATTGTATCGATTTGGCGAAAAAGAAACTGGCCTCGGTTTGTTTCTCAATAGCGATCTGGTCATTCTGCACAATAAAACCGGTTGATGCCCCTATGTCCGGAAGCGGGATACTTGCATCAACCAGATAGGTTGACGGTGCCCCGTCTATCCCTGTAAACTGTTTCCTGATCACCCCGGTTACTGATCCTGCCTGGTCAATTAATGAATACGCCGAATTAATAGGTGTAAGGTTATTCATGTACTGCGTATAACTGAACGGTGCAATGCTTTGAGCTGATGTGTTAAGCGTATAAAGTACCAAAGCAACCGTTGGCGCAAACAGTTTCAAAGCCTTTTGCTGTAGGCTTTGAATAATATTGAGTCTGTGTATAATTAGGTCCATTTAATATTCCCGGTGAAATTTTGAAACTGTCGGCTGGTTTAATTCAATTATTCGATGCATAATTAATAATGCCAGCAGTAAGGTTTTTGATATGATCCTTTACTACCGGCATTATGTTTACCATATGTTGGGTTAATATTTAAGTACTATATAACCGGTTTTAGTTTTTGTTATACCCTTAGCTTTGTATTGTAGCACATAGAAATATGTTCCCTGTGGTACCATGGCTCCGGTTACGCTGGAGTGTCCATCAAAAGTTCTGGTCGTATTGTCATAGCCTGATGATTCAAAAACTTTTGTACCGCCAGTATTCATAACCATTATTTTATTGTCGGGATAGCTGGTGATGTTATCAATGGTTAACACATCATTAACACCATCACCATTGGGTGAAAGCGCGGAGTGTACCGATGGATCTCCATTGTTAGGCGTAGCAATATTATAGTTTGCTATAGCGGTGGAGTCAGCAAGATAGTTCCTGTCATTTGATTGCGCCATACTTATCGGGGTGCCATTTACAAACTGCCATTCGGCGCTGTAAAATCCTGACGATGCACCACTATATTGTGCATATCCGGCTAAGGCTTGTATATTGATCCAATCACTGGTTTGCCACCTATTTCCCAGATAATTCCAACCATCACCAGTTGAAGCTACCGACCACATAGCGCTATACCAGGTGCTATTACCAACATTGGTTTCAATCGCGCCATTCTGGTCTTCAACATCCATCATATTACCTGTAGCACGGTTTACAATAAATATGTATCCGGTAGGTCCTGCAACCTGCGCCCATTGATAATTGGTATTGCCCGATGGACTTGTACCATATTTAACCTGTCCATTACCGCCATCATACAAATAGGTGTTAGCCTGCCATCTGTTTAAAATGTTGTAATAAGTGGTAGTAGTACCCCCTGCCGTTACAGTTACGGCACATGTTGCAGTTTTACTGCCGCTGGTTGTAGTAACAGTTATTGTTGCTGTACCCGCCGCCACGGCTGTTACTAAACCGGTACTGTTTACAGTTGCTACAGCTGTGTTGCTTGATGACCAGGTGACCGCCGTATTAGTAGCATTACTTGGCGCAATGGTAGCCGTAAGTTGTTGAGTCGATCCTGCTGTTAATGCTGCTGTTGTAGGGCTAAGGGTTACACCTGTAACAGCAATAGCGCTTACCGTAATGGCCGATGTTGCAGTTTTGCTACCATCGCTTGTAGTAACAGTTATAGTGGCTGTACCTGCCGCCACTGCTGTTACCAAACCGGTTGAGCTTACTGTAGCAACAGCCGTATTGCTTGATGACCAGGTAACCGCGGTATTAGTAGCATTACTTGGGGCGATAATTGCAGTAAGCTGCTGAGTAGCTCCCCCTGCTAGAGTTGCTGAGGTTGGGCTAACCGTAACACCGGTGACTGATACAGGTGTACCAGGATTAGTGGTATACCATGTATTGTTCTCATACCATTCAGTTGTTCCACTATTTAGGTTGCCGGTTTGATTTGATCCATCATCAAATATCAGGTTGGTTGATGTTACATTGGTAAAGGTATAGCTCCACCATCCATTGCCATCATTGGTCATGTTTACGCCCGGCCATGTGCCATCTGCCAATACACCGGAGGGTTGTGCGTCCCACCAATATATTTTTATGCTGGTTCCCCATCCCGCAGGAGGATAAAAATAAACGGTAAAAGTTGGCGCAGCTGTAACTGTTACCGCGCATGTTGCCGTTTTGTTGCCATCGGCTGTTTTAACAGTTATTGTGGCTGTGCCTGCCGCTACTGCTGTGACCAAACCGGTAGCGTTAACTGTTGCTATAGCAGTGTTGCTTGATGTCCAGATAACTGATTGGTTGCTGGCATTTGTAGGAGCAAGTGTCGCGGTAAGCTGTTGTGTTCCGCCAGTATTGATAGATGCCGTTGTAGGGCTCATGGTGACCCCAGTAACTGCTACTGTAGCGGCTGTTATTGCACATGTTGCGGTTTTGCTGCCATCGGCTGTTGTAACGGTAATGGTGGCTGTTCCTGCACCTACGGCTGTAACTACACCGGATGCGCCTACGGTTGCTACAGCTGTGTTGCTTGATGTCCAGCTAACGTTTTGATTGGTTGCATTAGCAGGCGCGATAGTAGCGGTAAGTTGTTGTGTTGAACCAACTGCCACTGATGCTGTTGTAGGGCTCATGGTTACTCCTGTTACCGCAACTGTAGCAACACTTTGGTTGGTTAAAACAATATATTGAAAAGCCGTTAACGATTGTGTTGCCCCTGATGTTAAAGTAACGGTAGCGCCTGTATAAGCGTTTTTCCAGGTACCTGCGAAGGCTGATGGGATCACGTAACTTTGTGTACTGTTCCTCATGTTTACCATTACTACAACTTTTTCGGATGTTGTGGTAGATGCTTTGGTAAATGCACAGGTGTTATTGTCAGAATAATTGGTCATCGTACCGCGCCTTACCGCTTCGCTTAAGGTGCGGTAATTATTTACTTTCTTAAAATCAGCAGAAGCGCCAAGGTTTGCCGCCCAATTTATTTTCACCGTTTGATAGGGCCAGGGGATGGTTTGATTAAAGTCGACTTCCTGTCCGCTGGTTAAAAACGGAACACCACGCATGTACGCGCAAACTAAATAGTTAGCTATTACACCGGCATGGCCGCCAAATTCCTGTATGGCAGTTGTAGTGGTTTCAATATCATGGTTTGAAGTATATCGCGCCATTTGCTGGCTGCCGGTTGCGCTGGCATACTCGGTATTGGTTGTAGTTTGTATAACGCTTACTGATGATCCTGAAACAATTGGCGTTAAGGCGTCATAATAAAAATCATCACCAAAATCATAATCAAAGCCTGCTGTATAATTTGCCTGTCGGTCACCTTCAGCCAGCATGATTAATTTATGTGTGGTAATCCCTCTTAAATTAGCGATAGTGTTGGTCCAGAAATCAATGGGTGGGTTATTTGCGTCATCGCACCTGAAACCATCAATATTGGCAGCAAATATCCAATACCGCATGGAGGCTACCAATGCCGCACGCATAGCCGTATTGGTGAAATCAAGAGCGGCAACGTCGCTAAAATTGGCTAATTGCTGAATTACACCACCGCTTTGAACATACCAGCTAGGGTTTGCTGTTATCCACGGGTGATCCCATGATGTGCCGTTCACAGCAAAGTCGAGTATTACTGCCATTCCTCTGCTGTGGCATCCCGCAACCAGATTTCTGAAATCTGTTAATGTACCATACTCTGTCGCTACAGAAGTATCCCCTTTAATTGAGTAAGGCGAAGCAGAGCTTCTTGAATCCGTGCCATGCGGGTAGATAGGCATTACGTAAACTACGTTGGTGCCTAAAGCCTTGATGCTGTCTAACCGGGCTGTTATTCCGGCAAAGTTTCCTGTCGCGCTATACGGGCGGTTATGTACCTGGTACATGTTTACATCCCTAATATCAGGCACACCAGTAAATGGTGTGCCATACTGTGGGGGATCTGTTTGTGCTTTGACGTTGCTTGAAAACAGCAAAGCAATAGCCATCAGCGAAAAAAACAGAGTTCTTTTCCAGACATGCCGGGATTGTTTTTTGTGTAATTCTTGATTCATAATTATAAAGTTTGGTTGGTTGTTAGGTGTGATTATTTCAGTTATGGATAAAATAATAGTGCAGTTGATACTACCTTATGAAATGAATTGGCCTGCTTAACTTTTCGTTAATTTGGAGATTGTGATTTAAGTACGATTTTAGGGTCGCGTTTAAAAACAGCACAAGATTTTTTGCTTGTAAATATTTCATTTCCATAAGGTTATAATCTAATTGGTTGGCGGATTTGAATTGGTGGCAAATCCGAATCAAAGAAAAGGAGGGTAATTTGTATTATCAATACAATTAAAACCTAATATAGAAAATTGACAAAATATTTTATTTGTAAAATATTTATAATCAGTAGTTTATGTAAGATGTGGTATGCTGTTCAATATAGATTATAAAATCTAAGTCGCTTGAGTTAAAGCGTTTAGCATTTGGAATTAATGCAACGAAATCACAGTATTTTTCATCCTGGTTAAGATTTAACAATACTGCATTTATGAAAAAATAGATATTAATAACAAAAGGCCTTAATTATAATATTAAGACCTTCTGTTATCGCCCTGCTGCTGTACCACGGAACAAGTGAAACAGTTGGTACATTTGGTACAAAAAACAGTCAAAAAATGCCCTGAATAGCCATGAAAAGACGGTTTTTAGAGCATTTTTTGATTGAAAAAAGGCTGTTTTAGACTTAAAAACCACTCGAAATCGTTGCTTTTTGCCCACTTTTTACTCGTTTTTGATGAAAAATTGAGCATTTTTATAGCTTTTACTCAATAAATTCCAGCTCGTTTTCAACCGGGAATTTATTATAGAAATCTTTAAAATCAATATCAGGATATTTACCCTGCGCAAAGTGAACTGTGTGCTTAAAATTACCGTACTCAATTTTTCCTATTTCGGGGTAGGTCCAGGCTTTTTGTTTCAAAGCATAAGGCATCAAAAATAATATTGCGCCCTTTATGCCTTTGCCGTCCAGGGTTTGGGTATGCCATAAATCAATATTCAATTCATCTGCAATAACAGCAAGGCGGGCCCATGCATTCAGGTTCATGTTTGAATAATCCCAGGCACGGGTACGTACCAGTTCCAGTGGTTGCATGCCATCTGTTGTAAATTGCTGGTCTATCCGTGGGATGGTAAACTCATTTATAACCTTTTTCGCCAATGTGCCATTATCGGTAAACAAAGCAAAAGTTGCTAGTTGCAAATCATAATTAGTACCGTGATTATTGATCTGTGAGCGTTCGGATTTGCCATTTTTACTATTCAGCATCCAATCAGCATACTGTTTGTACCAGCTCTTTACACCATTAATAAGTGGTGCATCAAAATATTTACTGTTATGTAATAAACTGATAGCATCAGGTATTGCTGTTAAACTCAGTGTTTCTATAATCCCTATTCCTCGTCCATCATTAATCCCCGGGATGTATTGGGCATAATTCAGGTTAGGGTTCATGCGTGTAGCGGTATCAATAAACCAAACTTTTAATAGTGTGGCGGCCTTTTGGGCATATTGCTCTTTTCCGGTAAAATAATAAGCCAGAGCCAGTTTTTTAACAGCGGAGCTCATTTTACCCATCTGACTATCATCATGCAACAAGTAGATTTCAGGGTTACGCCTGCCATCTTTTCGGATGTATGGTTTCCCATTCGCTTTTGATGAATCCGGCCACCAGTAGGGTGCCTGGCTTACATAATCATGTTTATTATTGCTGGGGGCCAGTTTGGCTTTATTGAAAGTAACGGAGTAGGGCCCGGCATTCAACAAACTGTCGGCACCATTTACCAGTTCATTAACCTGTTTTATGGTGATCGCATCCCCTTTATGGTAATTGTCATTCACCGTTTGTAGTTCATGCTGGTCTAATAGTATAAAACCCGGATTACCGGCTTTGCTTTGCGCAAAACCGGTAATTACTGAAAATATACATAGTGTTAAACTAATACATCGCTTTATCATATTGTGGAGCTTAATATCCAGGGTTCTGTTTTAAATTTTTGTTGGCATCTATCTCTGTTTGAGGCAGCGGCAATAAATATTGGTTTGAATTAACTGTAAAGCCATTTACAGCTTGCTCAACGGCTGCAAACTGACCTAAACGGATCAAATCCCAGCGGCGGTGTCCCTCAACACAAAGCTCTCTTAAACGATCGCGCAATAAGGTATCAATAAATGCGGCCGAAGTAGGGGTGTTAGCTAAACTAAGCATCTGCGTAGCACCTAAACCAGCTCTTGTTCTTACTAAATTAAGCCCGTTAAATTTGTTTGGATCGCTTGCATTAATGTTATTCATCGCTTCCGATTGCATCATCAGCACATCCGAGTAGCGTAATACTATCCAGTTCATCTGCGAGTTATTGCTACCCTTAACCCATTGCGGGTCGCGGTATTTATAAATGTATGGAGTAACGATAACACCGGCTACGTTGTTAGAAACATTCCATGTTTTTCGTACATCGCCTTTATCATACACGCTATTTAACAAATATGGATTCGCGTTAAATGATCCTGAACCACCCAGCGCAGCTGGTGAAAACATACGTACGGTTATATTTTGTGTAGTGCTGGTATTGTTAGCGCCAAACTGTACCGCGAATATAACTTCAGTTTGCGCGGGAAAGTATTTCAGCGCCCAGTTAAACACATCGCTATAATTTGGCATTAGTTTGTATAAGCCACCGTTGATGACCTTATTACATTCTGCCAGGGCGTTCGTATTATCATCCGAAGCTGCAAATGTGGTACTTGCATGCTGCAAATAAACCCTCGCCAGCATAGCTGATGCTGCTCCTGATGATACTTCGCCTTTATTAGCAGCGGTTATTTTATCTTCAGTATAGCAGTTGGCTTCGGCATATTTTAAATCGCTTATAATTTGTGTATAAATAGCACTTGATGCTGTACGCGAAGGATACAAATTCGGGTCAGTGGCGCTTGTAATTGGTTTTAATATCAACGGTACATCACCAAAACTCCTAACCAAATCAAAATAAGCCATAGCACGTAAAAACATGGCATTACCTAAAATGTTGTTTTTAGTAGGTCCATCCATCGTAATGCCCGGTACATTAGCAATAACATCATTTGCCCGGCTAATAAGTTTGTAGCTATTGGTATACCAGTTATTGATCTCGATGTTTGATGATGTATATTGAACTTTATACATATCAATACGTTCCTGGTTTTGTGTTAACAGGGGTATCATTTCATCACCAGATAAATCACTCATTATATAAACTGTTCGCTGGTAATAAGCTTGTGGCTGTAACTGGCTAAATACCCCAACCAAAGCGGATTGCGCATCATTAGCATTTTGGTAAAAATTGGTATTGGTTAAAATGCTGTAGGGGCTTTCTTTCAGTTCTTTTTTGCATGCTGCCATGGTAAACATTGCACCGGCAGCTAATAATAAATATATCTTTTTCATGTCTTTTATCTCTAATAATTAAAAACCAAATCTTACACCTAATAAATAAGTACGCACATTAGGGTATGGGTTATAATCAGTACCTAATGATGTATAGTTGCCGCTTGAGTTGGAGTATGAATCAACTTCAGGGTCATAACCTTTGTATTTGGTTACGGTGATTAAGTTTTGCCCTGTAACGTAAATGCTGGCGCTTTTAAATACATTGGTAAGTTTAGGCAAAGGCAAATCATATGATAGGGTGATGGTTTTAAACCGCAGGTAACTGCCTGATTCAAGCACATCGCTTGTTGGGCCTAAACTGCGGCGCAGGGTGCTACCCACACTTGGTAAGGTATTGCTGGTTCCGGGGCCATCCCAGCTTTGGGTTAACACATAAGCCTGTTTATTATCGTTGGTTGTACCGTTTTCAGATTCTATTAAATTCTCGTTTAATATTTGGTTACCATAAACGCCCTGTATCAATACAAAAAGGTTAAAGCGCTGTACGGTTAAATTACTGCTGAAACCATAGTTAAACTTAGGTACCGCATAGCCAATAATGGTTCTGTCGGCGGCTGTAATGTTATTGTCGCCATTCAGGTCCTCATAGCGTGGATCACCCGGTTTAACAGCTTCTTTTGTTCCGCTTGCGGTAATTTGTGCCTGGCTTTGCCATATGCCTTCAAACTTGTAGCCGTAGAAAGCGCCAATTGGCTGGCCAACCTCTAATATACCTGAATTTTGCCCACCAGGATATAAGCTGGAGCTTACGTTACCGGTAATTTGATAAGGTACGCCACCTAAGCTTAAGATTTTATTAACGTTGCGCGAAAAGTTAAAGTTAGTTGACCACCTGATGTTTTGCTGTTGGATGTTAATGGTGTTTAATGAAAGCTCGATACCTTTGTTTGATACCGCGCCTATGTTTTCTAACACGGTGGTAAAGCCACTTGATGCCGGTACCGTTTCATAAAACAACAGTTTACTGGTTTTTTTATCATACCAATCAGCATTAAAGGTGATCCGGTTGTGTAATAAACCCAGGTCTAAACCAATATTGGTTGATGCTGTTTGTTCCCATTGCAAGTTGGTATTCCCAATATTATTTGGTGATGTACCAACTACACGTGCACCGTTAAGTACATAATTGTTAAACCCATATTGAGATAGTGATGAATATGGATCGATATTGGAGTTACCTGTAATACCATAACCCACACGTAATTTTAAATCACTTATAGCGGTTACATCTTTCATGAAATCCTCGCTTGAAATACGCCACGCTAAGGCTCCCGAAGGGAATGTACCGAAGTTATGCGCGGAACCTAATACTGATGCACCATCACGACGGATAGATGCCGTTAACAGGTACTTATCCATAAAGCTATAATTGATCCTGCCCAGGAACGACTCCAATGCATGACTATTGGTTGATGATGAAGATGACAAGCTTCCGCCAACACCTAAATTATCAGTACCTAAATTATTGGTGGTAAGCGATTGCGCGATGGCAGAACTTGTTGTGTATTTAAACTGCTGAAAAGTATAGCCCGCCAGTGCCGTTATTGTTTGGTTTTTATCAATTTGCTTGGTATAAGTAAGCGTGTTTTCATTTAACCAGTTAAAATTTATTGGGTTTGATATTTGTGCATATCCGTTGGTGGTTAAACCCAAATAGGTAGTATTTGGTCTGAAGATATCTTCGCGGTTAAAGCTATCATCTGTACCAACACTAACCTTCAGTTTAAGATCTTTTATGATCTCGTAATCTAAAAAGCTATTCACAAATACTCTAAAAGTTTTGCTTATGTCGGTATTTAATGCGGCTGCGGCAATTGGGTTACCAACCAAATCAACATAGCCATTAGGGCCATTCTCAAAAGTGTAAGCACCTGTATTATCATATACCGGCACAATTGGGCTTATGCGTAAGGCATCAAGCAGCGTACCGCCTGTACTGCCACCATTGGTATTTACGTTAGCTAAATTTTGCTGACTATATGATAGCTGTGAGTTTAAGCCAAAGGTTAATTTACTGCTGATATTATGGCTGAAGTTAAAACGCAGGTTGCCACGTTTGTAACCAGAATTCAGGATTATACCATCCTGCCCGAAATAGCCCATACTTATAAAATATTTGCTATCCGCTGAGCCTCCGCTAATAGCCCCGTTTGCATTAACTATAGGTGCTTGCCTAAAAAGTGCTTTCTGCCAGTTTGTACCCGGACCCATCGCGTCAATTTGTGCCTGGGTGTATGGCAAAGCTGTTTGCGTTGTATTATATTGATTGTTGTAGGTAGTTACCCTATCAAGATAAGTAGCAAACTGCGGTGCATTCATCATAGGCAACATACGGCCTACGTCTTGCACACCATTATAAACATCAGCGGTTACTGTCTGTTTACCTGCCGAACCTGATTTGGTGGTAATAATAACCACACCGTTAGCACCACGGTTACCGTAAATTGCTGTTGACGATGCATCTTTCAATACGTCCATCGAGGCAATATCATTGGGGTTTAATGCGGTAATATCGGCACCTGCAAAACCATCAACTACATATAATGGGTCGCTGGAAAAGTTAACAGAGTTTGTACCGCGTATCCTAACCGTAAATGAAGCACCCGGCTGCGAGTTTGTTTGCGTTACTTGTACGCCTGCCACCTGGCCTTCTAAAAGTTGGCCGGTACCAAATACTGGTGTTTTTGCCACATCGGTAAGCCCTACAGATCCCACAGCACCGGTAATATCACGTTTCTTTTGCGTGCCATAACCAACTACTACTACCTCGTTCAGGTTTTTAGAATCGGTAACTAACTGCACATCAATTTTCGATCGTTTTTTTACTTCGATCTCTTTGGTTAAGTAGCCTACGGAGGTGAATACTAAAGTGGCATTTTCATCTACTGATATTGAATATTTGCCATCCGCGTCGCTTGTAGTGCCGATGTTGGTACCCTTAATCATGATCACAGCTCCTGGGATAGCCAGATTCCTTTCGTCGGTAACTGATCCTGTTACTTTAATATGATCATTACTTTTTATACCTTTTAATGATGTTCCTGTGCTAACAACATCTTTGTTGATAGTTGTTATTCTGCCGGGGCCACTTGCCAGGGCTGTGCTTGCCAATAAAAATATGGGTAGTATAGGCAAAAAGGTATGCTTAATGATTTCAATGTGTAAAGCTCTTTTCTTCATACGAGTTGTGTTAATGTTGAATATTTTTCGATATTTTTGACAAAAAAAAGCCCCGTACAACTTCTGTTGTTTCATTTTTTAGCTAATCTGAAATGGGGGACTTTTAAAAGCCGGAGTGGTTGCAACACTGCCGGTTTTTATTTTTTTATATGTGCACTGGATTTTTACATTCGTTTAAATTTTAAATTACTGTTTACAATTATTTATTTTTTAGTCGCCTGGCTCAATAGCCAGCTTGCAAGATCATTGGCGGCCTTATCATTTTCATAATCAGCAGGCAAGCGTCCGTTAACATATTCATTATAAAACCACGGGTCGCCTACGGCAAATACAACTCCTTTACCATAATGCACGATTGCTGCTATAACAGCTCCGTTTGTTGCACGTAACGCCGGTGTAGCATTTCCGGTAAGGCCAATACTGCATACATCTTTCAAAAAAACCTTTTTTGCGGTTTTAAATATTGGGTTATTAGCTATTACCACAGTTCCATCGACAAAATGCTTGTCATCAATCACATGGTTTTGCAGGTCATCATTAAAATGCATTCCAAAATGCGCGGTAAGTATGTTAAAGTGGGGTAACTCTACATTCGCACTATCATTAGCCATTAAAACAAGCACACCTCCCGCTTTAACCCATTGGGCAATTTGGTCGGCATCTTCTGCATTTATATAATTGGGGTTTGGATTTTCCTTTTTAGTATCGGGGTCAACAATAATGTATATAGCCGATCCTTTTAAATTTTGAACAGTAGGAGCAACGCCTAAGGTATCTAAAGTTGCTCCCTGGCTTTTAAATATATCACCCCAGATGGAGAATCCACTGCTGGCTTTATCTGTCCATAAATAATGATACCGGGTTGTTACTCCTTTAACGGTATGTACCTCGTGGTTAAAAAAATAATCAAGTGTTACCTTTTGGGCAAATACTGAATTGGTAATGCCTAATAACACAAAGGAGGCACAAAGAATTATTTTGCGTATCATTTAATAATAATTTAATAAATGCAGTGGTTTATAATTGGATTAAAATAGTTGGTATTTCACTATCTGCACTAATCAAAATTAGGTTATTAAGCTCTGTTTTATAGTGCTTCGGCTTATTTATTTACGAAATCGTTTTCGGAGAAATAATATTGAGGAACAATATTAATAAGCTGATTTTTAATAAAAATACCATAGTTCAAAACACTAAGTATGGCTATTTAATAGGCAAATACAGCGGTTTATTTCTTTGGTTTTGTGGATGATTCGCGTATAAATAAATGGGTTGGTAAAACAACGGTTTCAAACTCCGTAACGGGCCATTTACTTTTAATAAGGCTCAACAACATCTCAGTTGCTTTTTGTCCAATCTCAAACCCTTGTTGATGAACCGAGCTTAGTGGAGGATTTAAAACATCGGCAAGAGTAGTATTGGTATAACCAACTAAAGCAACATCTGCTGGTATGGCTACTTTTAGTTTATTTAATAAGAATATAGTTGTGGTAGTAATCCTGTCAGAAGTTGTAAATATAGCATCCGGTTTATCTTCAAGATTCAGCAAAAAATTGAGCGCGTTCTCAATTTCGCTAATATCTCTTCCGCCATGTGGGCAATAGCTAATGTAATAATCCGGTGTGAAAATGCCTGCATCGGCAAGGGCGGCCTTATAGCCAGCTAACCTTTCTTTAGTAATTGAAATATTAGGGGGGCTGGTAATATGCGCTATTCGCCGGAACCCTGAATCAATAAGATGCTTTGTGGCATCATATGCACCTTTATAGTTATCTGAAATTACTTTATGGGTATTTATTTCTTCAGTTACCCGGTCAAAAAATACCATTGGCAAGCCCTGGGCATGTAGTGTTTTCAGATGTTCAACATCAGGCGTTTCAGTAGAGAGCGATATTAATAAACCATCAATTGACCTTGACGTAAGGTGGTTTACATTCTTTACTTCCAGATCATATGATTCATGTGTTTGGGTTATAATAACGTTATAGCCCTCTTTATGGGCTACGGATTCAATACCATTAATCACCTGGGCAAAAAATTGATTCTCAATGGTTGAAACAACTATACCGATAGACTTACTATTACCCTGTTTTAAACTTTGTGCTATAGGATTTGGACGATAATTATTTCTTCGCGCGCATTCTATAACCAGCTTTTTGGTTTTCTCACTAATCTCATAACTATCGCGTAATGCTTTCGACACTGTTGAAACAGACAGATTTAGTTCCTTTGCAATGTCTCTTATTGTTACCGCGTTAAAATTCATATCGTATCAATAGCCTGCAGATTATTGAACCCTGGCATAGGGTACAATATATAAAAAGTTAACTAAAGATTTATAATTTATACTGAATTTTATCTCAATTCAGGAATGGGGATATTACAGCATCATAACTATTCATTACCATCTGCCTGGTTTAGGATGCTTCGTCCATTATCTGACCGCGTATTTAATGTTTACTAAAACGATTGCGTAGAAATATAGTGGCCTATCTCATCTATATTAAAAAGATAGGTTGTAATATTGGATTAAATTAACGGGAGTATTCACCGTTTTTATAAAAACCAATTAACCGATTAATACATTTAATCATGAAATTACTAACTGTTATTTCAGCATCGCTGCTTGCTTTTACCTTTTCAACAATGACAACAAACGCCGCATACGCACAAACCAACGAAAAATCAGCCCGCGAATGGGTTAACAGTAAACAATGGGCTAATGGAATTTCATTAACCGTAGCCCCATCAGTTGATGCGCAGGAATTTTATAAACAATACCACGCCAGTAAAGCAGTTTGGGATAAAGTGTTCCAGTTTTTGAAGGATCATAACCTGGATACCTTATCGGTAGGTAAATACCCTATTGATGGTGATAATGCTTATGCATCCATTACTTACGGGCCATCAAAAACGCTTGATGAGGCAAAATGGGAATCGCACCGTAAGTACATCGATTTACAATATGTGATTAAAGGCGAAGAAAAAATAGAGGTAGCGCCGGTAAGTTCTGCAACTGTAGTAACTCCTTATAATGAAGCCAGGGATGCCGCGAATTATACAGCCGATGGCATTTATTATATTGCTAAACCCGGTACTTTTTATTTGTTTTTTCCGCAGGATGCACACCGCCCCAATATTAAGGTAGATGGTTTTGACGAAGTGAAAAAGCTTGTTATAAAAATTAAAGTGGTTCAATAAATTATAATTCCTGATATGAAATTTACAGCTATAGCCGGTGTACTTTTAACTTTATGCACAACGGCCTCAATTGCCCAGCAGGCAGCCAAGCCATTTTTATTTGCCGAAAAGCAAACAGATGCGTTGTTGCGAAGTACTGCCGAAACAAAAGCATCATCGGTAAAAGCTAATGTGTTTTCACCTCGCTCACTAAACCCGGATGGTAGCCTTATCCTGGTAGCGCCGGATGATTGGTGTTCCGGTTTTTTCCCGGGCAACCTATGGCAACTATACGAATACAGCGGCGACCCGAAATGGATGGATCAGGCCAAAGTGTTTACACATACAATGGAAGCCGAAAAAACAGATGCCCATTCGCACGATGTGGGTTTTAAGGTATACTGTAGCGTTGGTAATGCTTACAGGCTTACCCACGATGAGCATTATAAAGAGGTAATTATTGAAGCGGCTAAAACTTTGAGTACACGGTTTAACCCAATAGTTGGTAGCATCAAATCCTGGGATAATAGAAAATGGAAATATCCCGTGATTATTGATAATATGATGAACCTGGAACTCCTTTTCGAGGCCACAAAACTAAGCGGCGATTCCAGTTTTTATAAAATAGCGGTTGCTCATGCCAATACCACCATGAAAAACCATTATCGTGCGGATTATAGTTCATACCACGTAGTTGATTATGATCCAGAAACAGGTAAGGTTTTGCATAAGCAAACAGCACAAGGCTATGCCGATGAATCTGCATGGGCACGTGGACAGGCGTGGGGATTATATGGATTTACCATGTGCTATCGCGAAACAGGTAATAAAGTCTATTTAACGCAGGCAGAAAATATAGCCAAATTCATTCTCAATAACCCTGATCTGCCTAAAGATCTTGTGCCTTATTGGGATTACAATGATCCTGCTATCCCTAGTGTTCCGCGCGATGCATCTGCGGCAGCAATAATGGCTTCCGCGTTATATGAGTTGAGTACTTATAGTACAAATGGTAAACTTTATAAAGCAACAGCCGACAAAATATTAAACAGCCTTAACAATAACTATCAGGCTCCTTTGGGTGCAGATAAAGGCTTTTTATTATTACACAGCACCGGGAATAAGCCGGGAAATAGCGAAATTGATGTACCTATTATTTATGCCGACTATTATTACCTGGAAGCATTGCTTCGCCAAAAGCATTTGAAGCAAGGTAAACCTGTACTTAATACAGCAGGTGTGGTTAAATACTAATTGTCATTGCGAGGAACGAAGCAATCGCACATAGGCAAAGCGAATATGCAAGGTTCGCGATTGCTTCGTTCCTCGCAATGACAGATGGTTCTATTATTAAAATAAAGAAGAAGGTTCAAGAATAGGTTTTCTTTTATCTTCAATAAAAAATATAAAATAAATGAGCTTACAACAAACATGGCGCTGGTATGGCCCAAATGATCCCGTTTCATTATATGATGTAAAACAAGCCGGAGCAACAGGCGTGGTAACAGCTTTGCACCATATACCAAACGGCGAAGTATGGCCTGTGGAGGAGATCCAAAAAAGAAAATCAATAATTGAAGAAGCTGGCCTGACATGGTCAGTTGTGGAGAGCGTGCCTGTGCATGAAGATATTAAAAAACGCACCGGTAATTACGAACACTATATCAATAATTATAAGCAATCTTTAACCAACCTGGCTGCATGCGGCATTCATATTGTTTGCTACAACTTTATGCCCGTGCTTGATTGGACACGTACCGACCTTGATTACCTGATGCCCGACGGCTCAACAGCTTTAAGATTTGATACCGCTGCCTTTGCAGCATTTGATATTTTTATCCTGAAAAGAGAAAACGCTGAGAAAGATTATACCGATAAAGTCATCCAAAGAGCAAAAGAGTTTTTTGAGGGTATGAGTGAAGGTGCTAAAGCACATTTAGTAAAAAATATTATTGCAGGCTTACCCGGATCGGAAGAGGGTTATACATTGGAATCATTTTTACAGGTGATCAATAGTTATAAAAATATTGGTCCTGAAGATTTGAAAGCCAGCCTAAGCTGGTTTTTAAAACAGATAATTCCTGTTGCTGAACAAAACGGTGTATTGATGTGCATACATCCTGATGATCCACCATTTCCTATCCTGGGCTTGCCAAGGGTGGTAAGTAATGAACAAGATATCAGGGATATTTATAATGCGGTGGATAGCCCCAGTAACGGCCTTACTTTTTGCACCGGTTCATTCGGGGTAAATGCGGATAATGATCTGCCCGGTATGGTTCAACGCCTGGGAGACCGGATTCATTTTATCCATCTAAGAAGCACCAAACGAGATGAATACGGTAACTTTTTTGAGGCTGATCATTTAGCCGGAGATGTGGATATGTATTCGGTTATGAAGGTTTTGCTGGAGGAACAACAAAAACGGATAAGCGTAGGAAGAAAAGATATCACCATGCCTTTCCGCCCGGATCACGGACATAAAATGCTTGATGATTTACAGAAGAAAACCAATCCCGGTTATTCGGCTATTGGCCGTTTAAGGGGTTTGGCTGAATTACGTGGATTAGAACTTGGAATAAAAAAAGCTTTCAATTACTAGAAGCTGTTTAAAAATGATTTAATATTTTTTATATAAACACAAAACAAAATGTCATTGCGAGGAACGAAGCAATCGCACATAGGCAAAGCGAATTTGCAAGGTTTGCGATTGCCTCGTTCCTAGCAATGACAGATAGTCTTATTATTTTTCAACAGTTTATTAAATGAAAAAACTCATTGTTTTTATCGGTTTACTGGTGTCATATACTTGTGCAAATGCACAGGTTGTTAGTATGACAAATGTCGAAATTGCCGCCTTACGGCACAATATTGATACCAACAATTCGGCGCCATCTACCTATAAAAAAGTGTTCCATCCTTTTTTGATCAGCGCGCAAAAGGCATTAACAGAAACACCTGATCCGATAGCAGAAATACAATCACAAGGCTTGTTGGAAGGCAACCCGGCAAAAATAGCCAGCACCAAAGCCATTGAAGATGCTTATAAGGTTTACTCGCTTGCATTGGTTTATAGGCTTTATAGCGATAAAACTTACCTTGATAAAGCTACAGAATTTCTTTTAGCCTGGAGCAATACCAATAAAGCAACCGGCGACCCGATAAATGAAACCAAACTGGAGGATATGATTACCGGCTATGATTTAGTGCGGGATCAATCATCAGCCGAAAACAAAAAAACAATTGATAATTGGCTGGAAAGTATTGCCGATGCTGAGGTAAACAGCGTTTCCGCAAAACCGGGAAAAGGTACAGCTATAAATAACTGGAACTCGCACCGGATAAAAATCATCACACTAATTGCTTATATCATTCATACTAAAAAGTATGATGGATTTATTACCACCGAACTGGAAAAACAGCTTGCCGTAAACCTGAATCCGGATGGTACCACGCATGACTTTGTAGAGCGGGACGCTTTCCATTACCATACGTATGATTTGGAACCGCTTTTAACAACATGCATTGCTATTTACAGAGCCAGGGGCAAGGATTATTTCAACTACCAAACACCTAACGGCTCATCCATTAAAAAATGTGTGGATTTTATGATCCCTTATATGCTGGGCGATAAAACACATGGCGAGTTTGTAAACAGTACAGTTCCGTTTGATTTACAGCGTGCCAAAAACAACGAGAAAGGATACAAGGCGGGTACATTGTTTAACCCGGAAAGTGGCTTAACTACATTATCATTAGCCGCTTATTTTAATCCTGACTATGTATCCGTTATTAAGCGAACTATGGTTAAAGATCCTTATTATTTTAACTGGCAACTGGCCTTAAATAATGTGAAAAGGAAATAGTAAGAGTCTGTATAAAAACGATTGAATCTTGTTTTGTATAAACACAAAGCACCTTGTCATTGCGAGGAGGAACGACGAAGCAAACTCGTAGCATGCAGGTGAAAGCGACGAGTTTGCTTCGCCGCACAGGCTCTTTGTGGTCCTACTCGCAATGACATGGTGGAGATGCGATTGCTTCGCCTTTATAGTAATGACGATAGTTTTATCGTTTTTAGACAGCTTCTAAAGCATTTATTAATTTAATTATTACTGGATATGAAATCATTAGGTCGGGTGTTTTTTATTATGATATTGTGGTGTTTTCAAAGCGCGTTTATTAACGCACCACATCCAAAAACGAAATCGGGTGTTGAAAAGGCTGCCGAGGCTATCCTTAGAAAGCAAATCTTAGCGGAAGCCGACTGGGCAATGCAACAAAAGCCGATCACTGTGACAGCCTCTTTCAGTCCAAGAAGCGCGGGAGGGAAGCACGATTTTTTTTCTGAAGCCGACTACTTTTGGCCCGATCCTAAAAACCCGGATGGCCCATATATTAACAGGGATGGGGAAAGCAACCCCGCCAATTTTGTTGAGCACAGGAAAGCGATGATCCGTTTCAGTGAAATAATTGGAGCCCTTGCATCAGCCTATAAAATAACCGGCGATCAGAAATATGTGCGACAAGCCATCATCCACTTAAAAGCATGGTTTATTGATCCTGAAACATTGATGAACCCAAATCTGCAATTCGCGCAAGCTATAAAAGGCAAATTTACGGGTCGTAATTATGGCATAATTGATAGCATCCACTTAATGGAAGTAGCCCAGGGACTAATTGTAATGGAAGATTGCCCAGCTATGGATGCGCAAACAACCGATGGAGTTAAAAAATGGTTTGCCGAGTACACTAATTGGTTGCTTACCAGTAAACCCGGCATACAGGAAAAACTTACTAAAAACAACCATTCAACCTGCTGGGCTATGCAGGTGGCCTCATTTGCCAAACTTTGTAATAACGGGGTAGTGCTCGACTCAATATCAGTTATGTACAAAACTGTTTTGTTGCCAAGGCAAATGGCTACCGATGGCAGCTTCCCGTTAGAATTGGCTCGTACTAAACCCTATGGATACTCTATTTTTGATTTAGATGCCATGACAACGCTTTGCCAGATATTATCAACCCCGAAGGATAACCTATGGACTTTTGAAACACCTGATGGAAAATCAATTAAAAAAGGTATAAGCTACCTGTATCCTTACGTTGCAGATAAAAGTAAATGGCAATTAAAACCGGATGTAATGTATTGGGATAGCTGGCCTGTTGCACAACCATTTTTATTATTCGGGGCGAATGCTTACCAACAAAATGATTGGTTTGATGCCTGGAAACGTCTTGATCATAACCCAAAAACAGAGGAAGTTATCCGAAACCTGCCTATACGCCATCCTTTAATATGGATGTAATTTCAAAGAAGCTACCTAAAACAAAACGTCATTGCGAGCGAAGCGTGGCAATACCCTACTTACAGAGCAGTTCTGCATAGCTTGGGATTGCCACGCTTCGCTCGCAATGACGATAGTAATGTATAGCATCATTTAATTTTCCAGCCAGTATCTATCGCATTCCTATTTCTTCTGCTTCCCAGCATCAAAATTAAATTTCAGGTTAATACCTCCCGAACCAAAAAGAATATGCTGATCACCCAAGCCATTCAACGGATATTTAAAAAATGGCTCAATAACTAAGTGGTTTTTACCCAAAGGATAACCTACGCCAAATGCCAGGTTAAGCATTTGCGCAAAATAAAAGTTATCAAACGATTTATGACTGGCCTCCTGCGATTGCAGAACCGAGCCATTGTCGGGTGTGTTGTAACTATAAGTAGTGTTATAACTTTCGTTGATGAAAGTACCTGAACTTAACCCGGCTGCAACATAGGTATTACCTGTTTGCGGATTAAAGTTGTATTTTAAATTCACCGGAACATCTAAATTCACCAGGTTTGCATTCAGGTTTTTAGATGCCGGAACAACTAGAGGCAACACACTTGTACTGGCCGTAAAATTATGGGAATTTGCTGCAAGCAAAGCAACCGGCATAGATGGCGTTGTACTGTTATACGCCAGGGTGTTTTGGCCGATAGCCACTCCTGTGGAGATGCTGAGATTATCGGTTAATCTAATGTCAGAGGATATACCCGCGCCATTATTAAATTGCCGCTGACTTCCCTTGGCGTAATTAACATACGAAGCCGCATATATTCCCAAAGCGAATTTGTTTATTGTTGTCTGCTGTACTTCTGTATTCTTTTTTGCTTTATCTTCTTTATCAAAAAGTTGCTGCATGGCCTTGCTTACCACAACAGACTGTTGCAAATTAGCCGTATTACCTTTTTTGCCTGTTAAAGAAGAGTTGGAGGTTTGTACATTAGTTTTAACGCTATCAACAACCGCAGGTACTTTATTTGCTGCGGTAAATGTTGCTGCAGGCGTTTGCTTTGATTCACTATCTACAGGAAAACCAGGCAGACCATATTTATTAAGCGATGACTGATCAACATGAGCCAGGATAACTGATTTACCGGCAACAGGAGATTGCTTAGTGCCAACAGTTACCACTTTAGAAATAGTTGGTTTAGATCCATTAACAACTCCGATAGAAGAATCCCGTTGAACTGTCTTAGTTCTTGTAGTAGCCATTGCGTCAGAATCAATACGCTCAATTTTATGAATGCCTGCTATCTTTTTCTTGTACCCGCTGTCATCTCTATACCACAGAAAAATATTCAGAAATAATAGTAAAAACGCGGCAACTCCCGCTACACGATACCAAAAGATAGCCCGGTCTTTTTTCTCCTCGGGATATTTTTTCCTGAGCAAAAGCCAGCCTTCTTCCGCGGTGTCATCCTGATAATCATCAAACACCTGCTTAATGCGGTCTCTTAAATCATTATCTAACTGATCGTCGCTCATTATCGGTTCGGATTAATAATAATTTCCTTAATTTTTCTTTAGCCCTGGTGAGGTATACCCGCGAAGAGCTGGCTGCTATGCCCAGCATTTTACCAATTTCCTCATGGCTGTAACCATCAATCTCATACATGTTAAATACGGTGGTTTGTATCAATGGTAAAAGCTTTAATAGATTGAGTATATCCTGAGCCTCCAGATTCCCAACAGTATTTGATGAACTCAATACCATCACGGCTTCGCCCAAATCAATATTCAATTGATATTTTAGTTCCCTCCGGCGTTTATCTATAGAGGTATTGATTACAAAAGTGCTGAGCCATGCTTTAAATGGTTTTCCGGTATCGTAATCTTTAAAGTTTTTAAATATTTTTATAAAAGCATCATTTACGGCTTCAAGGGCGTCTTCCCGGTTCATGCTATAGCGTAGGCTTATCCCCATAGCAAATCCGTAAAATTTGGTATATAGGATCTCCTGGCACTTTAAATTACCTGTTTTACATTGCGCTATAAGTTCGCTCTCTGCAATGTCCGACGGTCTCAGCATTAACCTTTTCCCACTATATATTGATGAATACCAGAAATTAACACAGCACGTGCAACATTCATTAACACAACTGCTGTTTTCATAGAATAACAAAGTTAACCCTTAGATAGTGTTAAGGATTAATTGCTTTTGGTAAAATTGTATTGTAAACTTAAGGTATCCGCATAGTTTACGTACATTACCAGCTGAGTACCATTATAAAGGTAATTATAAACACCTTGTAAATGATATTTGTTACCTGGCTTTGCCGAGTTATAGGTCTGGTCAACAAATTGTATATAATAGGCGTTGGCAGCATATGATCCGTAGCTACCTGCATGCAGTGTTGTAGTATCACCTGTAATAGCGAAACCTGTACTTTGTGAAAGTGTCAATTGAAGATTAGCCTTCGAAGTATCATATTTCGATGTTGTAGGGTTTAAATGAATCTTCAAAAACTGGCCGGTAAAAGTACCGGTTGGTAACACAACAGTTGGCTGGTTATCATTAATTTTAGAACAGGCAGATGCTAAAAAGACAAAAACCGCGATTGGCAAAAGATAAAATAATTTCATAATATTTGATTACAACTACATTACGTTAGTAAATACAGTTATGCTACATGATTTTTAATTTAAAATGTATTAATAGTAAGCGTTAGCAATAATGTCGGCACTTAATTTAGGGCTGGTGCCTGTTGTTGAGCCATGATACCAAATAGTATATACGGCACCATTTCTAATATTGATGCTATCGAGCGAAGCCAATACAGTAGTAGTGCCTGTTGCGCGTACCTCAAAGCTATATTGCGAACCACCTGCAACCGGTGTAAATACCGAAGCACCTTTATAAGGCTCGTTGCTTACTAATGCTGTAGAATTTGTCACCAGGTCAACATTTACAGACCCTGCACTTACATTAACAAAGCGAATGGTCGCCTTTCCAGATGCTGGTCGTGTAATTGTATCTGTAAGTAACACAAAGTCAGGTTTGGTATACGTATTGGCCAGGAATAATGAATAAGCGTTGTTATTAGCCAAATGAATGCTATCTGAAGCGATTAAAGTAGACGAGCCATAGCCAAATAACTGAACCAGTCTGCCACCTGTATAGGCATTAAAGTATCCTAAATGATCCCCGTAATTAAATGCTGATTGATTAACCTGGTTTGGTTTAAGAAATATACTTTCTGAAGGAGCATCAGGTGAGGCTTGTATAACCATTAATAAAGCAGTTGGATTTACTACATAGCGGTTATTATCTTTTAAACAGGATGTTAAGCCAATAGCTGATAAAAAAAACACACAAGCCAATGTCGCCGCCGATTTTCGATTTTTTAAGGTTTTCATCATTAATAATATTAGTCCTTTTTTATACATTACGAATAGCGATAATAAAACGCTACTTGAGCCGCAAAATAATTTCAGGAGTGCCCTTAACGCAGGAGGACAAGTTTAACCCCAAGGCAAGTTTCTTTATATTAATGTTA
Source organism: Bacteroidota bacterium (assembly GCA_026224775.1). Lineage (GTDB taxonomy): Bacteria > Bacteroidota > Bacteroidia > Sphingobacteriales > Sphingobacteriaceae > Mucilaginibacter. The sequence continues at coordinate 149,624 of JAMFRP010000022.1, read as the reverse complement.
TCCATCGGATACTGTGCTGTATTAAAAACAGCTCATAGCTGCATTTATTTACGTAAACGTTTACGTAAATAAATGTTAAACATAAACGCAACAATGTTAAAATTTTAACAATTTAGTCATCAATATATATTGCTGTAATCAATAAAACTATTAGTGTCGGTTTAGATTAAAAATTGAACGTTACTTCGACGCGGATATAATATCAATTATGAAAATATTTTGTTTGATGCACTTAAGTAAGGCAATTATATCACCCCTTTTTTACTGAAAACTCATTGAAATGGAACGCAGAGATTTTGTTAAAAACGCCGCGATAGCGGCCGTAGGAGTATCATTGGTAGGGCCTTTTATTGCTTCGGCAGAGCCTGTAATAACACATTTGCAGAGCGATGATTTGTCGCCGTCGGCATTGCAGGATGATTACACGCTGCATTTTATGGCGATAGGCGACTGGGGGCGAAATGGAGAATATGATCAATTACAGGTAGCGCAACAAATGGGTTTATGGGGCGTTTCGCACCCCAATAATTTTGTGATCTCTGTCGGTGATAATTTTTATCCCAAGGGAGTCATCAGCGAGCAGGACCCCCTATTTCACTATTCTTTTGAGAATGTATATACCGCGCATTCGCTGCAATGCGATTGGTACCCGGTTTTAGGTAATCACGATCATTTAGCTGATGCGGATGCACAAGTGCGTTACAGTAAAGTAAGCCGCCGCTGGGATATGCCAGCCACTTATTATTCCAAGGAAATTAACCTAAGTAAAGATGTTAATATAAAGGATAAGGCGCTTTTTATAATGATAGATACCGACTCTTTTTTGCACAGTGATAAAGCAGATTATTCCGCAGCGCAAATAGCCTGGCTAAAAAATACTTTGGCAAATGCCTCAGCTGATATAAAATGGAAGATTGTTGTTGGGCATCACCCTTGTTACACTGCCGGCCCGCGTATTAATAATTATGATACATTGACTATTCGGCACATGCTGACGAAAATATTTGATGATTATAATGTCGATGTTTATTTGTCTGGGCACGATCACTCCCTGCAGCATCTTAAGCCAGATAATTTTATTCACCAATTTATTTCAGGTGCAGGTTCAGAGCTAACACCGGTAACGCCGGGCGTTCCTGGTAGTCGTTTCCAAGCTTCGGAAAACGGTTTTATGTATTTTTCTTTGGATAGTAAAAGGTTAAATGTTAAAGCTATAAACAATATCGGCACAATGTTATACGAAACGGAGCTTACCAAGTAGAGCGCTTCCATCAGTAATAAATGTATTTGCTGCTATTTGGGCATTTACTTTCATTTAGCCATATTTTGAGGTGAAACCATGGTTCCGCCACAACTGTGATAGTTTTATCATTTTTAGATAGCTTCCGGGCAAATGCTCAATAATTCATGTAATATCCATAATTGTTCAGATATTTATCGCTGTGAGTAAATTGATCAGCGATCAGCATGGCGATTCCAGGAACCATGATGTCATTTTTAAAGGCGTTCGTATAAATACATTAACCGAAATCCTTATTGCACAGTACGCTACTGGTCATATATTCACTGATAACATCGCGCACATTTCCCCAAAGCATCTGGAAGTCAATCAGGGTTCGTTCATCAATTTATTTGCTACCATTGCCTTTCCTGAAGTGATAGTTACCCAGCAGGAAGACCAACTATCTTTATCCTGCAGCTGTTATGCAGAGCGTAACAAGCTTTGCGAACACCAGGCTTTGGTTTTAACGGCTATCCTAAAAAAAGAGGAGTTTCGCGTTTTTTATGATGAAAAGTTACGGCATGAAAAGCTAAAGAGGTTCGCGGTAGATTACGGCATGGAACAGGAAGCCGCTTTAGACGATTATTTCGGCGTAGTGTATGCCTCAAAAAAGCTGACGATAACAGCTAAAAATCCGGCCCTGTTGCCGGTCACTAAGGAAAGCTTGACTGCTTTAAAGGTTACCCTTGTACCCGAACCAACTTTAGCTGCTGAACCTGGTACCGTTTGTGTCATCATCAAACAGCATAAATACTACAAGTACCTGTTTATTGAATTGTACTCGGCACAAACAACCCTGGAAGGTAAGATCAAAAATCCATTAAAGGTAATTGCCCCGCTGGATTTTATCTGGGAAACAGAAGATCATGAACAGTTGAAGTTTTTTACGGGGATACATAAATTTCAAAACCACCTGAATAATAAAACATCCGAAGCTGATATTACAGCCTTAAAAGCCATTGTCAAAAATCCTTTGGGTTATGATTTTTATTATCATGATAACGAAAAATCCGAGAATATAACCGCGGGTTCGCTTGTGCCAATTAATGTAAAACTATTACCCGGCGAATTGCAATTGAATGTAAGCCCCGAAGATCGTTTTTATGAAATATCTGGTAAAATAAAGATTGAAAACCGGGTTTTTGAACTGAATGATTTAGGTATCAGGTTCACTTATTTTATACAGGCGGGGGATACACTTTATCTTGCAGGTAACTTGCAGGTGCTTAATATGATTAGCCTGTTAACCAAAAAACAGGATAAACTATTGGTACATGCTGCTAAGTTTGAGGAGTTCAAATCGCAATTGCTCACAAAGCTGGAAGATAGTATCAGTATTAATTATAAAAATATTCCGCGCGCAACACCTGTCCAGCTTAAGCAACAGGGCTTTAATAAGGAGAATGAAAAAATAATTTACCTGTCGGATTTTGGCACACACGTCATGATCGTTCCTGTAATGCGGTATGGGGAAGTAGAAATCTCCGTACGCACAAAAAGGCAAATTTATGGGGTGGATAACAAGGGCCATGAGTTCCTGGTTAAACGCAACGAGGCGGCTGAGCTGGATTTTACGGCTTTGCTAATTAAGCAGGATCCTTATTTTCAGGAACAACTGGATAACGACTTGTATTATTTCTACCTGCATAAAAAGAAATTTTTGGATGAAGATTGGTTTTTGGATGTTTTTGAAGAATGGCAAAGGCAGTCGGTTACGGTATTGGGTTTTAACGAACTGGAAGGTAATAAGCTAAATCAGCATAAGGTTAAAATAAGCATCCAGGTGCTAAGTGGCATCAATTGGTTTAACGCCATTGTCAATGCCCGGTTTGGGCGTAAGAGAGCTAGCTTAAAACAAATTTACCGGGCTGTAAAAAACAAAACAAAGTACGTAACACTAGATGACGGTACAACAGGCATACTACCTGCGGATTGGATTGAAAAATTCAAAGCCTATTTCAATTCCGGCGAGATAGTGGACGAGGAAACTTTGCGCATACCAAAAATAAACTTTACGCTTATTGAGCAGCTTTATGACGCTGCCATGCTGGATGAAAAGGTAAAGGAGGAGATTAGTATATATCATAAAAAGCTGGCCGACTTTGATGCCATAAAAGCGGTAGATACGCCTGCCGGTTTAAACGGCATACTTCGTCCGTATCAGCAACAGGGCCTTAAATGGTTGAATTTTCTGGATGATTTTAATTTTGGCGGATGCCTGGCGGATGATATGGGCCTGGGTAAAACCATACAAATTATTGCTTTTATATTATCGCAAAGAGAAAAAGTAAGCAATAATAACAACCTTATTGTAGTGCCTGCTTCCTTAGTATTTAACTGGCAGGAGGAAATAGAAAAATTTGCGCCATCTATAAAAATACATACCATTTATGGTGCTGACCGGATCAAAAGCATTAGTGAATTTGACAGATATGAGGTGATATTAACCTCCTACGGTACCTTGCTTGCAGACATTAACTTCCTTAAGGATTATGTATTTAATTATGTTTTTCTGGATGAATCACAGCAGATCAAGAATCCTGCATCACAGCGCTATAAAGCGGCTAACTTGTTACAATCACGCAATAAGATAGCCATCACCGGTACCCCGATAGAAAACAGCACATTCGATCTTTATGGCCAGCTTTCCTTCGCCTGTCCGGGCTTACTGGGCAGTAAGCAGTACTTTAAGGATATTTATGGGGTGCCTATTGATAAGTTTAAAAGCAACAAGCGGGCTTTGGAGCTTCAGCAAAAGATTGGCCCTTTTATTCTTCGCCGTACCAAGCAGGAGGTCGCTGCTGAGCTGCCGGAGAAAACAGAAATGATCCTGCATTGTGAAATGCAGGCCGAACAACGTGGCATTTATGATGCCTATGAAAAAGAATTCAGGGACTATATCTCGGCCATTAATGGCGATGTATTGAAAAAGAGCGCTATGAATGTGCTGAAAGGTATAACCAAACTCAGACAAATATGCGATTCGCCACTCTTGCTCAGCGGGGAAAAGATGCCGGGGAATGCCTCCGCCAAAATCGATACATTGCTGGAACAGATCGAAAGCAAAAGGCCGCAGCATAAGATCCTGGTATTTTCACAATTCGTAACTATGCTTGACCTGATCAAAAAGGAACTGAATAGTAGAAATATAGGTTTTACTTATCTCACTGGTCAAACCCGCAACAGGCAGGCCGTAGTTAATGAATTTCAAACTAACCCGGATGTGCGTGTATTCCTGATCAGCTTAAAAGCCGGAGGAACAGGCCTGAACCTAACCGAAGCCGATTATGTTTACCTCGTTGATCCCTGGTGGAACCCGGCCGTTGAGAACCAGGCGATAGACCGTTGCCATCGCATCGGGCAAAACAAAAATATTGTGGCGGTAAGGCTTATCTGCCCCGGTACCGTCGAAGAAAAGATGATGATCATGCAACAAGGAAAGAAGGAACTCGCCACTAATCTTATTCGCACGGATACCTCCATGATCAACGCGCTGTCAAAAAATGATTTATTGGATTTATTGAATTGAAATAAAACGGAACAGGCACAACAGGCTTATTCTATCAGCAATAATTTTATGCCATGAGCCGGAACCATCCATCCATATTTGTTTGAAAAATTTCCCAGGTTTTTGTGTGCCCAAACATCCCTGATCTTATAATGACCTTCTAATTTCAACCTGTTAAAATCTAATGTAATTTTAGCGGGAGCTTCTGATCTGTTAAATAAAGCGACAGCATATTTTTTACCGGATTCCGATTTTAATTTCTTAGTCCATACCTGTAGCCCCGGCACCTGTTCATAGGCTAAAATGCCCTGCATCCCCAAACTATCCTGGTTAATGGCAATTGCTTCTTTATTTGTTAATATAGATAGCACTTCTTTAGATACTGACCGTAAATCATTCCCCAACATTAATGGCGAAGCGATCATACACCACATCGAAAAGTGGCTTTTCATTTCTTCAGTATTCATTACGGCCAATCTTCCATTATCACTCCCAACACCAACCAACATCATATCGGCATCATTCCAATGGCCTGGCCCGGCTATTTCCGGATATGCGGCAGATAGATCCAACTCATAAATTACACCGTCCCAAGCCTTTTTTCTTTTGGCGTATGATCAATATCAGGGCCAACCCTCCAACTATTCCCGATATAAGGAGCCCAGCTCTGATAATCTCTACCTCCCTGATTACATATACTAAATACCATTGGCCTGCCGGTGTTTTGTATGGCTTTAGCAACTTCTGTAAATTCCTTATTATAGGCTGCTGCTGTACGCACCGGTGCAAAATTTACATCTACTTTAACATAATCATAACCCCATTCTGCAAACGTATTTATATCCTGCTGATAGTATCCTCCGCTGGCAAGTGTAGCGTAATCAGCCTTTGAACCTATGTTAGTATAAATCCCTGCCTTTAATCCTTTACTATGAATGTAGTCTGCTAAAGCTTTCATTCCGCTGGGAAACCTGGCTGTATCAACAATGATTTTCCCATTTGCATCTCTGCCAGTACTCCAAAAATCATCTATGTTTACATATAAATATCCTGCATCTTTTAACCCGGTAGCCACCATAGCATCTACAGTTTGTTTAATTACAACCTCTGTCGGATTTTTTTTAAAGGTATTCCAACTGCTCCAGCCCATCGGTGGAGTTAATGCGAGCTTATTCTTTATCACATCCGTGTTTTGCCCCAAAACGGTTGTAAGAGGGGAGAAAAAACCAACGATAAGTAACATTAATAATTTTGTTTTCATATTTCGATTTTCGATGGATTGCTTGTAGCAGCTATCGCTACCCGCTGGAATACAAATATTTATAAAATTGGATAGTTGTTATTATTTTTTTTTACTTATTCCTCTTGTTAATCATTTATTAAGTATTTATTAAGCGCTGCCTGCTTACTTCACCTTCGCAATTATAACCAAATTCAACCTTCTTATGTCACATCTTATGCGTAAACCCCGTAGGGGTATAGTGTATTGGTTTAACCGATACACTATAAACTCATGCTGCAATCAACAGATAAGGCTGGTTTACTTATACCCTAAATAACTCACTGTCTGTAAACGACAGATATGATCGCCTCTATTTGGGCTAAACATTCACAATAACATTTAAATCTTAACTCATATTTCTATGTATATACCTCTACTTCGTTTTAAGGAACTTTTAAAATGCATCACCTTAATTTTAGTGATGTCATTATTTCCTGCCCTTTTAAAAGCGCAGGTCACAATTAGCAGTTTGGCCGGGGGCGACTTTATAAATGGCACCCAAGGCAACCATATTCTGAATGCCGGTACTGGCACTGGCCCAACTTACTTTAGAAACTCTAATTTATTTTTGGCTGTGACTTTAGATGGTGCCAATAACGTTGCTTTTAGTCAGGAGGGCGCAGCTTCCATTTCCCGGATTGATGGCAGCAACATTATTACATTTCCGGCGATAAACAATATTGGGGCTTTAGCTGTAGACCGCAATAATGAATTTATTTATGCAGCATCCCCATCTTCGGCCACAACTGGTAATAGTAGTATTAACAGATATATATGGAAGAACACCGGTAGCGCTACTTCGGTAGGATACTACGTTGGGGGATCTGTAAGTGCAACTGCAACAACAACTGTTGTTACAGTTCCTTTTTTCAATTCAGGCGATTTGGTATTTATGAACGGGTCAACTAAAGCAACAGCTTTAGCTATGGGAACGAATAACCTATGCCTGGCTTTTGACCTAACAGGGAATTTGTACTACGGTGATTATACCAATAACGTAGTAAATAAAATTTCCATTCAAAATGTTACGCCAGTCGGTGTTGCTACTGGTGCCACCACCATCACTTTAAGCGCGGCGCCGAATGCGGCTATACAAGCAGGCGATGAAGTGAGCGGCTTATATATTCCGGCTTCAACATATATAGGCGCTATAAGTGGCAATTCCATAACCTTAGTCAATGCCACCGGCAGCCCTGTTACCACAACCGGCGCTATTGACGGGACAAGCACACTGGCTATTATAACCGGCGTGAGTAATATTGTAGGCACGGGTACTGCAGGTGGTGGTACACCAGCTGCGGGTGCAATAGCTAGCGCAACTGCTATTCAATTACCCTATGGTTTAACTTTTGACCCATCGGGCAACATGTTTTTGGCTGACCAATATGGACTTAGTTCAAGAATATTAAAAATATCTGCTCCTATTAGTTCAACTTCTGCCGTAGCAGTATTTGGAAGCGGGTATGGCAGCAAAATTGAAGGTCTTGCCACAGATGTAAATGGTAATTTATATGTCGCCGACAAAACGCTTGGCAAAATATTAAAAATAAGTACAAATGGAGGGGCGGCAGCTACTGTTTTTGGTACTGCTGTAAGCCTTAACCTTAGTACATATACAACAACGGCGGGTAGCCCCGTAATAACCACATCTGATCTTCTCGATTTAAATAAGTTAGATGTAGGTATGAAAATCAGGGGAACCGGTATACCCAACGGAGCAACTGTTGCAGCAATTAATAACACAACAGCACCTTACACTGTAACTATTTCACTCCCTGCGGGAACCTCTGCCGCTTCACCTGACGGAACAGCAGTTTCAGGTAGTACCAGTTTAACTGTTAGTTCTGCAAGTAATATCGTTGCCGGGCAAAACGTTGTTGGCGCAGGTATCCCTGCTAATACCACTGTAGTAAGCTTATCGGGCACTACGGTAACGCTATCTGCCCCAACCACTGCGGCGCTTGCAACTACACAATTGTTTTTTTATGCACCGACGGTTTTCGGTACCCAAACCGCTTCTACTACTACAAACTCATCTTCAGAGGATGGGTTTACCACCTCAAACGGTTCATACGGGTATGTTGAAAACCCATACGGAATAGCCGTATCTAACGATCCTAATAGTCCTTTTATAGTATATGCGGAACAATATGAAAAATATGTTCGCAAAATATCTGGTAGCAGCATTACTACGTTAACTGCTGTGCCTACTATAACATCATTTACACCAACAACGTCGGCATTAGCGGGCGCTACTATAACTATTACCGGAACAAACTTTACTGGGGCAACAGCCGTAAGTTTTGGTGGAAATAACGCAGCATCGTTTACGGTAGTAAGCCCAACAAGCATAACTGCCGTCATCGGCACCGGTACTACCGGTTATATTTATGTTACTGCACCGGGGGGAACTGCTGTTAGCGCATCAACACTAAAAGTAATTCCGGTTATATCCTCTTTTACACCAACATCAGGGTCAGCCGGAGCGACCGTAATAATAACAGGTAATAATTTCCTGGGCGCCACAGCTGTCACTATTGGCGGAACCGCCGCCGCGTCTTTTACGATAAATAATAATACTACCATTACCGCGGTTGCGGGTGCAGGTGCAACAGGAACCATCGCGGTAACTACCCCTGCCGGAACAGGTACCAGCACTGGTAGTTTTACATTTGTTACCGCTCCTTCGGCCTTAGCTTATAGCACAAGTACGGTAACAACCAATTATGGCACAGGGGGCACGTCGGTTGCTCCAACAGTTAACGGAGGAGCTATCACTTATAGTTTAACCGGAACGGTTCCCGCAGGAATAAGCATTGACCCATCAACCGGGATAATTAGTTATAGTAATACGGTGGCGGCAGGCATTTATCCTTTAACAGCAACGGCTACCAATAACTTCCCTGGAAGCACTACAACAACTTATACAATAACAGTAAACGCGGTAGCGCCAGGTTCTCTTAGTTACAACCCGGCTACTACAACGGCTGGTTATGGAACAGCGGGAGCATCAGTTGCACCAACCATTAACAATGGCGGAGGGGTTATTACTTATAGTTTAAGCGGTACAATTCCATCGGGAATAACTATTGACCCATCAAGCGGTATTATTAGCTATGATAATACGTTATCGGTTGGTAACTACCCCCTAACGGTTAATGCAGCTAATAGCGTGGCAAGCACCACTGCAGCTTATAGTATTACCGTTAATGTGGCAGCACCATCTTCTTTGGTTTACAGCCCGGCGGGTTTAACAGCTGATGGAGGTACAGCGGGAGCTTCCGTTAGCCCATCAATAAATAGTGGAGGAGCTGTTGACACTTATAGTTTAACCGGAACGATCCCATCTGGAGTAACCATCGATCCATCAACGGGTATTATTAGCTGTGATAATACCTTACCGATAGGGACTTATACATTATTGGTTGTGGCTACCAATAGTGCAGGTAGCACCGGTGCAAATTACACTATAACTATTAATCCGGAGGCGCCAAGTTCCCTTAGTTACAGCCCGGCTACTACAACAGGTAATTATGGAATCGCTGGATCCTCAGCTGCACCAACAATCAACACTGGCGGAGGGGTTATGACTTACAGCTTAAGCGGTACAATTCCGTCGGGAATAAGTATTGATCCATCAAGCGGTATTATTAGTTATGATAATACGCTATCGGCTGGTGGTTACTCTCTAACAGTTAATGCAGCTAATAGTGTGGCAAGCACCACTGCAACTTACAATATTACCATTAACGCGGTGGCGCCATCTTCCCTGGTTTATAGCCCGGCGGGTTTAACAGCGGATAGAGGTACAGCGGGAGCTTCCGTTAGCCCATCAATAAATAGTGGAGGAATTGTGGATACCTATAGTTTAACCGGAACAGTTCCATCGGGGGTAACCATCGATTCATCAACAGGCATTATTAGCTATGATAATACCTTATCGACAGGAAGCTATCCACTGACGGTAAATGCAACTAATAGTATCGGTAGTACTACAACAACCTTTACCATCACTATAGCTCCATCGTCCAACAGCAACTTAAGTGACCTGTCTATCAATTCCGGAACATTGACACCGGCATTTAACAGCGGTACCACAAGCTATAGCGCAACTGTTCCATTTATTATAAATTTGGTAACCTTTACGCCAACCGTATCGGATATTGGATACGCGTCGGTACAAATTAATGGTACAACAGTAACAAGCGGGAGTGCTTCGGCTCCTGTTGCATTGGTAGTTGGGTCTAATACTATAAACATTGTAGTAACAGCACAGGATGCAAGTACCAAAACTTATTCTGTTAATGTTACAAGAGGTGCGGTGTCCACTAATGCCCAATTGTCGTCATTAGCCTTAAGTAGTGGGATCTTATCTCCTGTTTTCAATTCCGCAACTACTACTTATACTGCTAGTGTTCCTAATGCTACCACATCGGTTACCTTAACACCTGCTTTGGCCGATGCCACAGCAACAGTAACCGTTAATGGAGTTGCTGTAGCCAATGGTAGTGCGTCTGGCCCAATTGCATTAAATGTAGGTGCCAACACCATTAATACGATAGTAAAGGCCCAGGATGGTGTAACCACTATTACCTATAGCGTAACTGTAACCAGGGCAGCCTCAGCTAATTCCATTTTATCAAACCTTGTTTTAGATGCTGGTTCTTTAAGCCCAGCATTTATGTCTACCACATTTAAGTATACTGCTACAGTTGCCGGTAATATCGCATCAATAGCGATAACCCCAACGGTGGCCGATCCAACTGCAACCGTAGCGATTAACGGTACAGCAGTAGGCAGCGGAAAAGCATCGGAGGAGCAGGCATTAGCTGTTGGCGCAAATTATATTGTTGTAATAGTAACAGCACAGGACGGTACGGTTAACACTTATACATTGACGATAACAAGAGGTGCTACAACCACTGATCTGGTTACTGTTCATAACGGTTTGTCGCCAAATGGAGATGGAATTAATGATTATTTGGTTATTGACAGAATTACTAATTATCCTAATAATAAATTGACGATCGTTAACCCGAATGGTGCAAAGGTGTATGAGACTTCGGGTTATGACAACAACTTCAACCATTTTGACGGACACTCCAGTGTAAACGGGACCCTAATGCAAGCCGGAACTTATTTTTATGAGCTTGACCTTAACGTTAATGGCGAAACCAAAAGGGTGGTAGGTTACATCGTTCTGAAATATAATTAATTAAACAGGCTGCGTGTGTTCAAAAACACGCAGCCTGTTAACTCCATCTCATTAAACTTACATATTACATATCCGAATAAAATATGAAATCATTATTTAGTATACGAAAAGAAACGATCGTTTGGTTGATTCTTCTATTTATAACAACCAGCGCGTATTCACAACAAGGATTGAGCTATACTCAATATATTGATAATCAAACCCCTGTAAATCCAACTTTTTCGTTAATGAACCCGTATGGAACGCTTAACACCCTGGTGAGGAAGCAATGGGTTGGCGTACCCGGTGCCCCAACTACTTATTTAATTGATGGAAGTGTCCCTATCGCGTCCATCAATGGTTCAGCCGGCTTTGTTGCCGAGAATGACGTTCTGGCTGTTGAGAACTTATCCGAGCTGAATGTTTTCTTTGCCAAAGGGATCCGGTTAAGTGAGACGCAAAATCTTGCCGTATCCATTAGTGCTGGTTTTCGTAATTATGTTGCTAATTATAATCAGCTTGACGCCTCAGATCCGGTATTTGCAAATAACATCAATGAGACTAAGCCTAATTTGGGTTTTGGTATCATGTACTATACGCCTAGTTATTATGTGGGTGTTTCCGCACCAGATTTGACTTTCCGGTCACTCGGTACCGCATCTGTTGAGAACAATACTAATTTTGAAAGTTATTATTACTTCTCAGCGGGGGCTTCCACCAAAATGGGTGACGACTATGAATTTAAATATGCAACCCTTGTAGCTTATGCCAAAAACGTGCCTGTTCTGGCTAATATATCTACTTTGTTCTACCTGAAAAATATCATAGGGTTTGGCGTTAATTACAGAGCCAATAATGAAATGGCCGGGATGTTATCAATTGATTATAATATAGTCCATATAGGATATGCCTATGAGTTTGCCGCGACACCGTCCACTATAGGAGGTTATAGCAATGCTACTCATGAGATAACCCTGGGTATAAGGTTTGGGAAAGGAAGCCGGGTTGGTAAGGATCCGGCGCACTAAAAAGTTTTTATATGATTTGCTTTCTCAGGCAGGTTCGGGTTAATCCGAACTTGCCTGAGAAAGCATGGGATCAGTAACGCATTATGATCCATGATTTTAATATCATTCATTGAAAAGGCTTTGCTTTTTTCATAAAGCAAGACTAGCCAAAGGACAATTTTAGTGGTATTGATTGATTTGATAGTTTTAATGAGAAAATAAGACCACGTTTTTGGTGGCTTGGTAACGAATATGATACTTGATGATTTTTTTTCCAATAATTAATCCTGTTAATACTTTATTATGCTTTTTTTAATACTAAAAACGTGTTTTGTTTTATTGTTTAACCAGGCAATTAACATATAACCAGTTTTAATTAAATATGAGCCTTCATTACAGGAACCAAATTCGTTTTAGCTTTATTGTTATTTTTACTTTTTTGTTGAGTATTAATTATACCGTTAATGCGCAAAACTGCGATCAACAGCATTTAACCCCCTATGTTGATCCTTATATTGGTGCAGGCGGTCACGGGCATGTATTTGTTGGCGCAAGCGTTCCTTTTGGCGCAGTCCAGTTAGGCCCGGAAAATTTTTATAAGGGTTGGGACTGGTGTTCCGGTTATAATTATGGCGATAGTGTATTAATAGGCTTTTCCCATACTCATTTAAGCGGCACCGGTATTGGCGATCTTTCGGATATCCTGATTATGCCTTACACAGGCCCGGTTAAAACAGATAAAGGTGAGGAAAAAATCCCCGGCAGCGGTTACGCGTCTCATTATTCACACAAAAATGAACATGTTCGGCCCGGCTATTATGCTGTTAAATTAGATGCTTCGGGTATCAATGTAGAATTAACAGCCACTGAAAGAGTGGGCTTTCATCAATATCACTTCCCGGCAGGAAAAGAAGCACATGTTATTATTGATTTGAAAGAAGGAATAAACGACAAAAGTATAGATACCTATATTAAACAAATAGATAAGTATACTATAGAGGGTTACCGGTTTTCAAAAGGGTGGGCAAAAAACCAATGGTTGTTCTTCGCTATAAAATCATCCGAGCCATTACCCCAATTTACTGTATATGACGACAGTAAGCTATTGAAAGGTAATAGCGGCAAAGGGCAAGCTATAAAGGGGTTAATTAGCTTCGATCATGCACCGGCAATTCTTAAATTAAAGGTGGGCATTTCACCGGTGAGCTCAGCAAATGCATTAGATAATATTAATGCTGAAATTCCCGGATGGGATTTTCAAAAGGTGGTCCAGGCGGCCGATGCCAAATGGAATAAGGAACTGGCCAGGATATCTATCGAAACAAAAAACCTTACTAATAAGCATATTTTTTATACCGCGCTGTATCACAGCATGATCGACCCTGCTTTGTTCAATGATCATAACGGTGATTATAGGGGAACTGATAAAAAGGTATATCCACATGCTGCTTTTAATAATTATACCGTATTCTCGCTTTGGGATACTTATCGTGCTGAAAATCCATTATTTGACCTTATTCAACCTAAAAGGGCCGGAGATATGATCAATACCATGTTGGCTATTTACCAACAGCAAGGCAAATTACCTATATGGCATTTAATGGGTAACGAAACCGGTACTATGGTAGGCATCAGTAGCATGCAGGTAGTTGCCGAGGCCTATTTAAAAGGAATAAAAGGATTTGATGCGAATAAAGCCTATGATGCAGTAAAAGGCACAGCAATGTCTGATTCTTTGGGTATGATGTATGTGAAAAACCTTAAACCTATCCCGGCTGATAAACAAAGCCGGTCGGTTTCCAAAGCGCTGGAATATGGTGTTAGTGATGGCAGCATTGCCTTAATGGCCAAACGAATGGGCAAAACAGCTGATTATAACTATTTCAAAAAACGAGCTGAGAGCTATAAGCTATATTTTGATCCATCTGACCATTTCTTTAAAGGGAAATTATCAGACGGCGACTGGGCGCCGGATTTTAATCCCCTTAAAAGTAAAAATAACTTATATGCCGAAGGCAATGCCTGGCAATATTTATGGCTGGTACCGCAGGATGTTCCCGGCCTTATATCCCTGTTAGGAGGTGATCAGTCATTCAATAAAAAACTGGATGAATTTTTTCAACTTAAGCCTGTTGATGAAGATGGCCTGTCTGATCTGACTGGCTTGATTGGTCAATATGCTCACGGAGATGAACCTAGTCATCATATTGCATATTTATATACCTATAGTGGCGAACAGTGGAAAACAGCCGAAAAAGTCAGATATATCATGAAAGACTTTTATTTGGCCAGCCCGGATGGTATTATTGGTAATGAGGATTGTGGACAAATGTCGGCCTGGTATATTTTTTCATCGCTTGGATTTTACCCTGTATTTCCTGCTTCAGAAACCTATATTATCGGTAGCCCGTTATTTGATAGAGCGACTATCAACTTCGACAATGGTAAAAGATTTACAGTAGAAGCGGTTAATAACAGCACCGCAAATATTTATATACAAAGTATGTCGCTAAATGGGGAAAATTATCAAAAGGCCTACATCCGCCATAAGGATATTATAAATGGAGGGATACTCAAAATTGTGATGGGAGATAAGCCTAACTATAACTTTGGCAAGCTACAGGCAAACAGACCGCAATAAAATTTAGAATACTAAGAATACTATTTACTGAAATAAAATATACCAGATGATATTTAAACATCAACCTCAAATTAAACAGAAGAAAAGAAATATACTATTACCGTGGTTAGTGGTAATGATATTGCTTATGCCCTGCACTTTTGTAACCCGGCTTAGTGCGCAAACAGTGGATGCTACCACCATGAATAATAAAGTAATGGCTGGTTACCAGGGTTGGTTTCGCACCCCTGGCGATAATGATGGAAACAGGGGCTGGGCACACTTATTCAACTCGTCTACTCCAAGCCCGGCTAAACTTGGTTTTGATACCTGGCCGGATATGAGTGAATTAACCCGCGGAGAAAAACGTGCCGTACCGGGATTCACCTACCCAGACGGAAGCCAGGCTTACCTCTACAGTGCGCAAAATCCTAAAACTGTATTACGCCATTTCCAGTGGATGAAAACGTATGGCATTGATGGTGTATGGTTATCCGAATTTTGTGGTCATTTTCCGGGTGCCGGAGGGGAGCGCGATAGTACCGCCATGCTTACTATAATGGATAACGTAAGGCGCGCGGCAACAGCAACCGGGCGTACCTGGGCATTTATGTGGGATATGAGCGGCTTTGACACCAGAATGTCTAAAAGTGACGTTTACAATATTATCATAAACCAGTGGAAAAAGATGGTTGATGAGGGCGTTACCAGCGATCCCAGATATATGCATCATAATGGGAAACCTGTATTGTTGATATGGGGATTTTTCCCGAGCCGCCCTGCATCTCAACCTGATTACATGAATCCGGTAATCGATTTCCTTCTGACACCGGGAAAATACCAGGCTACCCTTGTAGGCGGGGTTGACAACAACTGGCGTTCTAAAGGTACACCGGAATTTCAGGCTATGCTGATGCGAATGCAAGGGTTGCAGCCATGGAGCGTAGGCCGCAGGGTAAAAGACCCGGCAACTGGCTATGCGGTACAAAATACCTCTGAATGGGCCGGCGACATTGAGAAATGTAAAGCTAATAACGTAATATTTATGCCTGTATTTAATTCGGGTTCGCATATAGCAGGGCCACCTCCAACGCCTCCTGCCGGGCCTGTAGTACCTCGCCGTACCGGTAATTATCTTTGGGAGCAATTTGTAGCAGCTTCAAAAACGGGTGTGATCAACAGCGTATTTGTGGCCATGTTTGATGAGATAAATGAGGGTACACAAATTATGAAGATCGACAATAATCCACCTATTCAGGCTCCATTCCTTACTTATGATGGCGCTACCAGCGATTATTATCTGCGTTTAGTAGGTGTGGGGGCAAAGATGCTGAAAGAACATTTACCTATTACACCAGTAATTCCTATTTCCCCTTTTGATCCCGGTAAATGGTACAAATTAAAAAACAGGACTAGCGGATTGGAGTTGGGTAGCGAAAATGGAACAAATCCACAAATTGTTCAATCTACAGATGTAGTTGCCGATGGCCAATATTGGCAGATATTATATGATGGCGCGGGTTATTTTAAAATCAAAAACAAATTGACTGGTAAGCTACTCAGCGTTGGCAATGTATCAGCAGATAATAGTCCGCTTACCCAAACCGGTGATGAAAATACTGAAAACGTAAAATGGCATTTGGAATGGGACGGAACAGGTTATTGCAGATTAATAAACAAACGCAGCCACAAAGCAATAAGTAATAATGGATCAATAACTACCAATTCACTGCTTGTACAGGCTGCTGATGCAACTATTGATAATTTGCGCTGGAAGATAGTGCAGCAATAATTTTATTATAATTATAAAAAAGAATCTGTTTTCTTTCACTAAACCCTGCTAATAACAGTCGTGTTAATTATTTATTAATGAATAATTAACTTCTGTCTGTTCTTTTGCATTACCAATTATTGTATTTAAACTGTTAATACCATCCTATATGATGCTAAAAAGATTACTGCTTGCTTTAGTAGTACTATTTATCTCTCTGCATAATTATGCCCAATCGGGTACGGTAAATAAGAGCCCATCTAGCTCAATAGATATTTCCGGTTCAGGATGGCGGTTGTGGCCCGATAGGGATGCAACCTGGCAGAATGATGATATTTATCTTCCTGCTGATGTAAAACTGGGTAAAATGGCGGTTAACAAACCTACAGATGGTTGGAAAGCGCTTAATGATCAGCAAGGAATTAATGTAACATTGCCCAGTACCGTTGAAGAACACTACTGGGGTAAATTCGGCCGCAGGCCATATACAAAAAATGAAGCGCAGCGTGGCGCGGGTACCGCGTTCGGAAATGGAAACTATTTAGGTGTTTCCTGGTGGTGGCGCACTATACAAATTCCTCAGTTTAAACCGGGGCAACGGGTGCTGGTATGGTTTAGGGGTGCAAGGCTGCGATCTGAGGTTTATGTTAATGGTAAACTATGCGGCTACTCCATTATGAGCGAACTGCCTTTTCAGGCCGATATTACAGATGCCGTAAAACCTGGCGAAAAAACGCAGCTCGCTGTGCGCATCACTAACCCAGGTGGCCATTTGGATTGGATTGATTTTGCCCAGATGCGCATACAGTGGGGTAAATACTTTTTGCCACCTTCACATGGTTTCGGTGGATTGGATAATGATATACAGTTAACTGTTCGTGATAATGTTTCAGTTTCTGATCTGGCTGCCATTAACAAGCCCGATCTGCATCAGGTACACTTAGTAGCTGAAGTGAGCAGCCATGGAAAGTCATATAACGGACCTGTGAAATTTAGTATATCGCGCAATGGTAAAATAATTTGGACAGGTGCCAAAACAATTAACCTTAATGCCGGCGAAATTAAAACGGTAGAATTAGATGCTCAGGTAAACTCAGCTGAACCATGGCAATTGAATCACCCGGTATTATATCAGGCCAAAGCCTCTCTGTTAAATTTAGCAGCGAGTGACCGTCAGGTTAACTTTGGTTTTCGGTTTATGACCGCAAAGGGTATTGGTACCGATGCCAAACTGGTGTTTAATAACAAACGTATTGTACCTGTATCGGCCATATCATGGGGATATTGGGGGCGTAATGGCCTTTGGCCGGATGCCGAGATGGCAGAGCGGGAAGTAGTTAACGCTAAAAAGATGGGGTTAACAGCTTTGCAGTTCCATCGTAATATTGGTAAACCTGCCGTGCTTGATGTGCAGGATCGCTTGGGCTTACTACGCTGTGAAGAACCCGGTGGCGGCAAGTTTGCATTGGGGGCACGTTATTCACGTGGGCCATACGGACCTGATGGTGAGTTTTTGGCAAAAGACGAAAAGTTGTTGGATGCATTTAAGCCGAAAGCCGATTATGTGCAACCGGATACAGTAAATACCAGCGGTAAAGGCCCGGACGGCGATGGCCAAACTTTCTGGGAAAAATACGAAGAAGAGAAGATATTGGAAATGGTGAAACGGGATCGTAGTCACCCATCACTTATTATGTATACCGTACAGAATGAATCAAGCGAACTTGATTTACGAAACCCACGTATTTACAGGTTGTTCCGGGAAATGCATGCGCTAGATCCAAGTCGTATTATCGCGTTTTACTCCGGCGGCGACCCTAAAGCAGCACAGGTTTTGATGCTGCCCTACAGCGAAAATATGAGCTATGCCGGTACACATGACCCATATGCAGGCTGGCAGGACATTCATACCTGCGGCGGCCCATGTAATTATCTTGATTTTTTATATAAAGACCCTAATAGCTATCGCCAGAAACAAAAATCAGCTGCGCATACCAATATTAATATGTGGGGCGAAATGCTGGGTGCGGCAACGCCTGATAATTATGATCAGCTGGTGCATTCATTTGATAAAAAACATCCAGATGGTTATGAAAAGGAAGATGCTACCCAGGTACTTGACGGTTATCATCAGTTTTTAGATAAATGGGGTTTCCGAAAGGCTTTCCCTACAGACTCATCGCTGTTTACCGCCATTGGTTACCGTATGTATTATTTCTGGAAAAAAATGGTGGAGCAATCGCGCATCGAAAACAATAACGATTACCTGGTGATCAGCGGGTGGGAAAGCACTACCATTGATAATCACTCCGGTTTAGTTGATAACCATCGTTTCCTTAAGGGAAACCCGGCCGAAATAGCCGCGGCAACTAAGCCTGAAATACTGGTGATTGAACCCCGCCACATGATCGTTTCAAAGGGAGATAAGGATGTTGTTGATGTTTTTCTGGTAAATGAAACCAATCGGAACGGCGCTTATATGCTTAAACTTACTATTAAGCGTCCCGATGGCACCATCGCCTTTAAAACTGAAAAAGAAGTAAACGCGATAGGTGGCGACACCTATGGTCAATTATTAAAAGAAGGCATTGAATTTAATACTGATGCCGCCGGTATACTGAAAGTTGAGGCTGTAATTACGTCTAAACAACCAGGTGTAAAACCTTTGGCCGGATCAGAGGAGATTAACGTAGTGGATATAGCGGCTGCACCGGTATTTAAAAATGTGGCGCTAATAGAATCTGATAATGAACTGGCTCATACGCTGAAAGATGAATGGAATATTGATCCTCGAAAATTTAATGATGTGCCTGCAAATAAACATCTGGATGTTATTGTGCTATCTACAAAATTGGATGGGAACGACTTGTTTAAAGCAGGTAAACCGATAACGAATGCGCCAATGTCACAGAATTTGATTCCTGAAGGTCAGGCTGCTTCTGGCCAGGCTAAAACCGTTGCGGCAGCCGTGCAAACACAATCAGGCATATCGCCTGAAGAATTTGATGAGGCGCTTAAACGTGTTAAAAATGATGGCACCCGTTTGGTATTGTGGCCGGATAATGATCGCGGAGCCGATGCTTTTGCCAAAGAGCTGGCTAAACGGGATATTATAAAATATAACGGGAAGGTAGGTAACCTGAATGCGCCATGGTTTGGTTCATGGTATTTTGTGCGGAAACATTGGCTGCTAGACGGATTGCCGACTGATTGTGCTATGGATTGGCGTTATGGCATTAGTGCTTTTGGAGGACCTGAATGGCTGAAGGAAAGCCCTAAAGGTACTAATACGGATGGTTTACTGATTGACGGAAAAGGCATTGATGCATTTATTGGTTTTGGAGCCGATCATAACCCTAAAATAGGTATGTCTGGCTGTGTAATACCTTATGGTAAAGGGCAAATTATACTTTATTGTTTGCCGCAGTTAGTACAAAGCCTGCAAACTAAGGGTGATTTTGCTATTAACCGCATTATTTGCGAACGATTGCTGGCTAACAGTTTACAATCAAGGTAGATAAATATCTGCTGTAATTTTTTAATTAAACCGATGATAAAATATTTATTTTTTGCCTTTTTTATTTTCACAGGTGTGGTAGTTAGGGCACAAACCGATGGTAAAATAAGGGTGGCCTGTATTGGCGCCAGTATTACCTATGGTGCCCGCTTGGAGAACAGGGAACAAAATTGTTATCCTGCGCAACTGCAAACAATGCTTGGCGATAAATATCAGGTAATAAATTATGGGGTAAGCGGTACCACGCTATTGCGTAAAGGCGATGACTCTTATTGGCGTACTCAACAGTATAAGGATGTGTTAGCCAATAATCCCGATGTAGTTATTATTGACCTGGGCGGGAATGATAGCAAACTAATTAACCGCATACATCTGGATGAATATGAGCAGGATTACCGGGATTTTATTCATTCCTTCACTCAGTTGCCATCGCACCCGCGCGTTATTTTGTTGCTGGCTATGCCATCTTTCGTAAAAGATACTACAGGAATATGGGATCCGGTAATTGTTAAACAAGTTAACCCGCGCATACAAAATGTAGCTTATACGGAGCATGTTGAGGTGATAGATATGCATTCACCATTTATAAATAAAGAGGCAAATATGCCCGATAAAATACATCCTGATGCAGCAGGCGCGAGTATAATGGCCCAAAATGTGTACAGGGTGATCGCACAAAACAGGGATACAGATTTTAATATATTTAATAACCTGAAAATGCCTGTAAAGCAAAGCTCGTTTTATGGGTATGAGTGTGCCAATTTCACTTTTAACGGCCGTCCGTGTAAAATTGTAAAACCTAAGTTTGCTGCTAATGGGCATCCCTGGGTATGGCGGGCACGTTTTTGGGGGCATGAGCCGCAAACGGATATCGCGCTTTTACAGCAGGGTTTCCATATTGTATATTGTGACGTTGTAGAAATGCTCGGTAATGATGAAGCTATTGCCGATTGGGATAGCTATTACCGGTTATTATATAAAGCAGGCCTGGCTAAAAAAGTGGTGATGGAGGGAATGAGTAGGGGCGGTGTTTATGTATTTAACTGGGCAGCTCAAAATCCGGATAAGGTGGCCTGCGTTTATGTAGATAATCCGCTGTTGAATATGCCCTCATGGGCAGCAAAGTTTACTAACAAGCCCGATGTAAAGGATGATATGTTCCTCGCTTTTAAAAAGGACTATGATTTAATTTGTGATGATGATGTACTGAATTTTAAAGGCAGCCCCGTTGATAAGGTTAAACAGATTGTAAAAGGCAATTACCCCATACTGATACTTTGTGCCGATGCCGACGAGCAAGTGTCTCCGCAGGATAACACATTGTTGTTTGAGCAAAAGATAAAGGAACTAAATGGCAATATAACGGTGATGCATAAACCCGGCTTTAAACATCATCCGCATAGTTTCCCCAATCCCGCGCCAATTGTTGATTTTATATTAAAAAGCACAGGTTATAATTTATAAGGATTGCAAGAATAAAATATACAACTAAGTAATGATAACACCCACCCTATAATATTAATAATTGATGAAAAATTGTTTGGTTTTTTTATGGATGTGTTTTGCTATTTCTGCATCCGCACAGGATGCACAACTGAAACTTTGGTATAATAAGCCTGCGGGCAACGTTTGGGAACAAGCCCTGCCATTAGGTAACGGACGGCTGGCTGCTATGGTATATGGCAACCCTGAAAAGGAATGCATTAAACTTAATGAAGCCACCGTTTGGAGTGGCGGCCCCAACCGCAACGACAGTGAAACTGCATTAGCGGCTTTGCCACAAGTGCGTCAGTTGATATTTGATGGAAAAAATAAAGAAGCTGCTGATCTCGCGCAGAAACAAATTAAATCAAATAAAATTAACGGAATGCAATATCAGCCTGTAGGTAATCTGCTGCTAAATTTCCCCGGACATGATCAGTTTACCAATTATTACCGTGAGCTTGACCTGGAACGTGCTGTTGCAACCACTACCTACACAGTAAACGGTATTCAGTTTAAGCGGGAAACATTTGCTTCTATACCTGATCAGGTTATTATAATGCATTTGTCGGCTGATAAACCTGGGAATATAACATTTACAGCCTCCATGTTCAGTACACAGCGTTCATCTGTTGATACAAAGGGTAAAGACGAACTGGTGCTTTCTGGCATCAGCGGTGATAAGGATGGGGTAAAAAGTAAAATTAGGTTTCAATCACTCGTAAAATTACAAGCAGAAGGTGGCAAGGTAACCTCTTCTGATTCTACAGTCACTGTTTCTGGGGCAACCACAGTAACTATTTATATTTCAATAGCTACAAATTTTGTTAATTATCATGATGTAAGCGCTAATGAGGAAACCCGGGCAAAAACATACCTGGACAAGGCCATGCTGAAACCGTATAGCCAACTGTTAGCCGCACATATCGCCGCCTATAAAAAATATTTCGACCGGGTAAAGTTGAATTTGGGTACTACCGATTCAGTTAAAAACCCAACCAATATCCGCATCCGTGACTTTGCAAATGGAAATGATCCGCAATTAGTGGCTCTTTATTTTCAGTTCGGAAGGTATCTGCTTATTTCCTCGTCTCAACCAGGTGGCCAGCCCGCTAACTTACAAGGGATTTGGAATGATAAACAATCACCACCGTGGGGAAGTAAATATACCATCAACATTAATACAGAGATGAATTACTGGCCGGCCGAAGAAACTAATCTTCCGGAAATGCATGAGCCACTTATTCAGATGGTAAAGGAGCTTTCTGTAACCGGGCAGGAAACAGCTAAAAAAATGTATGGAGCAGGAGGATGGGTAGCCCACCATAACACCGATCTGTGGCGGATAACAGGCCCGGTAGATGGCGTCTATTCCGGTATGTGGCCGTCAGGCGGGGTTTGGCTTAGCCGCCATTTGTGGGATAAATATTTATATAACGGCGATGTGGAATATTTAAAATCAGTATATCCCGCTTTAAAAGGCGCTGCACAATTTTATCTGGACTTTTTAATAGAAGAACCGGAACACAAATGGCTGGTGATCTCACCTTCCTTATCACCTGAGAACGGCCCCGCCGCATATCATGGGGTATCTATCGACGCGGGTGTAACCATGGATAACCAATTGGCATTTGAACTTTTTTCAAATGTGATCGCCGCAACAAAGATTTTGAATACGGATCATGAATTTGCTGAAAAATTATTAGCGGCCCGTAAGCGATTGCCGCCTATGCAGATTGGACAATACGGCCAATTGCAGGAATGGCTGCATGATTTGGATAGTCCAACGGATAAGAACCGGCATGTTTCACATTTATTTGGCTTATATCCAAGTAACCAGATATCTCCATACCGCACGCCCGAATTGACGGATGCGGCACGTACCTCACTAATCTACAGGAGCGATATTTCTACAGGCTGGTCAATGGGATGGAAAGTGAACTTATGGGCCAGGTTGTTAGATGGTAACCATGCCTACAAATTGATTCAAAATCAATTAACACCAACAGGAGTGAACAAAGGTGGTGCAAATAACGGGGGAGGGACTTATCCCAATATGTTTGATGCGCACCCACCATTTCAGATCGACGGAAATTTTGGTTGTACAGCCGGTATTTGCGAAATGCTGCTGCAAAGCCAGGATGGTTTTATAAACTTGTTACCGGCCTTGCCTGATGCCTGGCCCAGTGGCGAGGCGAGTGGTTTAAAAGCCCGTGGCGGTTTTGAAATTACAGATATGCAATGGAAGGATGGCAAATTGGTTAAAGTAAAAATCAAATCGCTGTTGGGAGGTAATTGCCGTATACGCGTGCCTAATGCTTTAAAAATACAGGATGGCACTGTGCTGAAAATACCGAAAGAGGTAAATCCTAATCCTCTATTTCAGTTAACAGATACCCCACAACCTATTATTTCACCAAAAGCTCAATTGAAACAGGTAAATATCAAACCAACGGAGTTGTACGACTTTGCAACAAAAGCTGGCATAACCTATACTTTAATTTATTAAAAACGCAGTACAATATACTTAAAATGAAAACAATCAAATACCTGTTTGCCGGAGCATTAGCATTTATTTTCACGAGCGCTAATTTATATGCGCAGGATAATTTTAATCTTAATGAGAATTTTAGCAGTTCAAATACTAAGTATGAGAAAATTGGCAGGGGTGAGGCCAGTATAGCAAATTCGGTGTTGACTACTAAGGATGCCTACCTGTGCTTTGGTGAAAATAGCTGGGCAAACTATGAGATCAAATTCAAGGCAAGAGTACCTGAAATTGCTGAACAGGTGCAGATATGCGCGGGTTTCCGTGCCGCCAATCGCGACGATCGTTATTTTATAATGTTAAAAGGCGGCATACAAAAAAACCTATACCTGGCCAGGTTGGGTTATATGGGTGGTGATGACTTTTTAGCCCTGCGCCAATTGGATTTTCAGCCGGTGACAGGAAAATGGTACGATTTTAAAATTGAGGTAGCTGGTAACCGTATCCGTGTGTATCTGAATAATGAAACACTGCCACGAATTGATGTAACAGATAAACTCACCGCATTTGCACCCGCGGGTAAAGTAACTTTAGGTGGTAGCTGGATCACTAATGAGTTTGCCAATCTGTCTATAAAATCCATCAGTGCTCATCAACTTTCTGGCGGGGTGCACGAATATGCCGTTGCTGCCATAAATAAAGAAGCATTGCGCAAGCAGCAACGAAAAGCCTATCAGCCTATAAAAATTAATAATGTGAACAGCGGGCGTACCGTGATATCACTAAATGGTAAATGGCTGTTTTCACCGGGATATGAATCTACAAATGATAGTATTGCTATAAACCCCAAAGAAAGTGATGAAGACTGGCATGTAATGACCGTCCCAAACTTTTGGAATCCCATCCGGGTTTGGCTGCATGGCGAAAAATATAATACCGCCAGCAAGGGTGTATCAGACAATTACTTTCAAAAAGAGACCGACCGCTGTGAAGCCTATACCTTTGATTATAAAAAGACTGGCATAGGCTGGTATCGCCAGTGGATTTATTTGCCTGACGGGGTTAATGGAAAAAACCTGCAACTTTCATTTGATGCCGTATCTAAAGTGGCCGAGGTATATATCAATGGCATAAAGGCTGGCAGTCACATTGGTATGTTCGGCGATTTTCAAGTCAATGCCACTGGTTTGCTTACGGCGGGGAAAAACTTGATTACGGTAAAAGTGATGCGCGATTATGTGAAAGATATTAAGGATGCTGATAAGATAGCCGGTGTTGCTGTTACTGTTGAGGTTACCCAAAAGATGGTACATGATTTAGCCCACGGATTTTTTGATGACGACCCTGCCGGGATATGGCAACCTGTATCACTCGTAATCACTGATCCGCTTAGGATTGAGGATGTGTTTATAAAACCTAATCTTACAGGTGCCGACTTTGACATCACCATAAAAAATGATGCTAACAAAGCCGCCACTTTTTCAGTAGGTACTAACATTACCGGCAGTAAGGAGAAGGATGAATTATATAAAGCGATCTCCGTAAAGGAACTACAGTTGCAACCCGGTGAAGAAAAAACGTTTACCTATAGTATTGCCAATTTACAACCTAGATTATGGTCGCCTGAGCATCCGAATTTATATGATTTTGGTTTTACTTTATTAACCGATAACAACACGGAGATCGATTCAAAAACTATCCGTTCGGGTTTCCGCACTTTTAAATCGGTTGGTGATTATCTGTATCTCAATGGCAAACGTTACTGGCTGCGTGGTGGTAATCAAACACCTTTACCGCTGGCTCCTAATGATACTGCGCTGGCTGATAATTTCACTAAGCTGATGAAAGCTGGGAATATAATGGTGACACGGACGCATACCGTACCGGGTACTGAAACCTGGATGAACGCGTTTGACGCCAATGGCATCGGCGTAAGCTACGAGGGTAGCTGGCCTTGGTTATTCCTGGAAAGCAGTATGCCTACGCCAGACCTGATCAGCCTTTGGAAAAATGAATTTTATGATCTGCTGAAAAAATATCGTAACCACCCTTCCCTGTTAATTTGGACGGTGAATAACGAGATGAAGTTTTATGATAATGATCCTGATGCGATACGTACAAATATAAAAATGCATATCATATCAGATGTGGTAAAGCATATGCGTGTGATTGATCCCACACGGCCCATTGTATTCGATTCCAATTACCGACGCAACATTAAGAAATTTGGCGCCGATTATTTTAATACGATTGATGACGGCGACATTGATGATATACATGCTTATTATAATTGGTATGATTATTCCATATTTGATTTTTTTAAGGGTGAGTTTCAGCAAAAAAATAAAAATAGTGGGCGTCCGCTCATCAGCCAGGAAATGTCAACTGGGTATACTGACGAAACCGGCCATGCTACACGGTTTTATAACTATGTGCACCAAAATCCTGAATCACTGGCTGGGAAATATACCGATGAATTTAGCGATCCTAAATACTTCATGATACCGCAAGCCTTTATCACCAAGGAACTAGCCGAAGCGCTGCGCCGCAGTGATGATAAGGCAGCCGGGATATTGCATTTTGCGCTGATTACCTGGTTTAGTAATGTTTACCTGGCTAACAGCATTAAACCCTTTCCGGTATATTATGATATGCAAAAGGCCTTGCAACCGGTACTGGTATCGGCCGAATTATGGGGGCGGCATTTTTATGCAGGCACCCAATTACCAACCCGGATATGTATAATTGATGACAAGGAAGACGGTACCGCTTTACCAGCTTCAGAATTGCAATGGCAACTGGTGGATAATAACGGAGCAGCATTGGCAACCGGTAAGATGCCGGTGCCGCAGGTAGAACATTATACCCGCCAATGGATCGAGCCAAAAATAAATATACCGGCAAATTTGCCTGAAAATAAAGTTGCAGGCAAATTGTTGTTAAAGCTGGTGGCCGATGGCAAAACCGTTTCAGAAAATTACTATGATATACTGCTGGCCAATAAAGCTGGCCTGAACGCAGCTAAATTAACGGGCAAAAAAATAGTAGTATATGACGCTGGTAAGGGTATCGCCCCCTCGCTTGATTTCCTTGGGATTAAATATACAACAGCAACAACTTTGACCGATGCATTGAAGCAAAAGGCCGACATATATGTATTGTCCGGGCTCGACTCCATCTCAGTCAGTGTAGATGAGATAAAAAGTATCAGGAACGTAATTGCGGGAGGTGGCAAGGTTTTATTATCGGCATCGGGTAGCATAGCGCCTGTTTTATATCCTGAATACATCAGGAGTTTATTGAAAGAAAATGGCGAGATCGCGATGATGGATATTCCTGAATCAGATGTATTTAATGGCATCGAACCATTGGAAACACGTTATCTGAATAACAATAAGCGCGAAAGCCCTGCTGTAATCTCTGGTGCTTTTCGTATCAACCGCGATCCGAATGTAGAGGCACTGGCATCATTTATTAAAATACATGGTTATTTATCGGGAGAGGTTAACGATCGCATGAAAAGACTGGATCAGATCAAAGGTTTTCCTATCATCAAGATAAAGGATCATGAAGGTGATGTACTGCTATCTGAGATCAGGCTGGATAAAACAGTAACAGACCCTGTAGCAGGTAAATTATTAGTAAACATGTTGAACGATCTGGCTAAATAAAAGGATGGGGGAGTTAAATAAGAGAGCCTGAAAAATATTAAACAATGAAAAGATATTTAGTACCGCCTGTTTTATTAAGGAAAAGTTTTTACACTTATGTCCAGAATATTGCAAGGCGACTAAATACGCTTGCGTCGTTGATCAGAACAGACTTATTTAGGTCGAATAAAAAAGTATGGCAGGAGCCCAGCGATAGCCCATACAAAAATGTGATTGTAGCAAAAGGAATCTATAAAGATGGTAAACGGGTTGGTACATGGGTTTTTACTTCGGATATACCCGGAGTAATAGACTCTTATAATTATGATGAAAATATTGTTTTGATTGATTTAACAAGTGAAAAAAAAATGGAGAATGCTGTTAACCATGGCATTAACAGATCATGCTCATTAGTTAAGCGAGTTAAAATAGGTGGGTTTTTATGTAGTATACCGCCGCTAATCTTCCGGCCGGAGCTTCCTGAGGCTATTCAAGAACGGTTTCCCGATGGCTGGGAGTTGGATTGTTCACATACTTTCATATTGGGTTTAACCGGAGCTATTATAAAGCATGAAATACTTGTGAAATATGAGAATATAGAAAAGGGTTATGTGTGGGATAAAGATATGCCTGATACAGAATTTAAACGTTTTATTCCAGCCTGCTATAATTAAAGATAGCGCCATGAAGGCTTAAAAAATATACTTTATCAAAAAAGCCATTAGTATTTTAAAACTAATGGCTTTTATAATGTTGTTTACTAATTAGCTTGTGTTTCCATTGCTTTTTACATTTGATTTATTGCCCAACCTTTAAGCTACCGGAATAAGTACTTTTTTGCCACTCACTTGTTGTTGACCAGCGGGTAATCTTACCGCCAGATGAGATTGTAGCGGTTTGCAGTACAGGTAATACCCCTGCTTTAATGGTCGTAAGCTTTACACGCAAGCGAACTTGTGTACCTGTTTTTAAACCAGCTAAAAGTATATCCTGTGTACCTGTTTTTAATTCGGTAATTTTTGAATCAATTATTTTACCGCTGCCATCGCCAACTTCGGTAATAACTGTTATGCTGCTGTTTGCCGGTATGTTTGCAACTGTTTGTAATATCGCCGGTACACCATTTATAGGTGCCCAATCGGTTGTTAGTTCACCGCTTTGCATGGCATTCAAACCTTTACTGGCCAGTTCTTGTATGGCGCTTTTATCAAGACAGCTACGTGCCATTAATACCTCATCCATACTAAATTTACCATGATTGGTGCCAGATGAAGCACCTATCATTTCTAATGGCCCTGCATATGGCTTTTGTGGCGCCGATTTATCCAGTTTCCCGTCAATATAAACAGACCCTAGTTCGTTTTCAGCGTCATAAGTAAAGGCCACATGTACCCATTTACCTATTGCCAGCTTGGTATTCCCTTTAACATCACGTCCCTGGAAACCCAGTATTAGGTTTTGACCCGTAACTCCGGCTGATAAAACAGTGCCAGTTATGTCAACATCGGCACCCATTGGCGCCTGCCCGCCAAAAAATGTGGCCTGGCCTTTATCCAAACTTTCTACATTTACCCATGCAGCAAGTGTAAATGACTTACGGTATAAATCAATGTTTCCGGCATTAATAAAGGTATTCTTATCGCCTGTCGTAAAAGCTTGTCCATCTTCACCCTCTGTATATTGCGGGGATCCTTGTACGGCTAACATATCGCCGTTAATCTCGTTTTTTACGAAAGTATTAGAAGCCCCTTTAAAATTGAGGTACACTAAAGGATCTTTTAACGCAAGGCTAACACCACCAGGTACGATAAGCTGTTGCGAAACCTGGCTGCCAATTTTTACTGAAAACGTGCCCGAGTTGGGGAATTCATAATTAATACTCACTTCCCGGTGTTCACCCGGTGCTAATGACAAAGGTTCTGATGCAACTATTTTACCTTCTACCTGTATATCAATAGGGCTGTTATAATTTTCGCTTCCGCTATTGGTTGCAGTAGCAGCATAATGCAGTATACCATCATCGCCTACGGCTGTTCTTACATTGCTTAGCAACAGTTTAGCCGGGGCTTTTGATACAAGTATTATTTTTGAAATTATTTTTTGCCCTAACACAACACTTATAGGTTGCGCTCCACTTTTATATAACGATATGTTAAATGTATATGTTTTGGTTTCGCCGGGGCCAATTTCAAAACGATGTGTATCCAGTAAGGCATCACCATAAATTTTTATATCGGCAATATCCAACAGGTTGCCGTTGTTTTTAACAGTTACAGTTGCCGGGAAAGTTTCTCCCCCCTTTACATTAGCCGGAACGTTTAAAACATAATCAAAATTAGCCTGGTAGTTTTGGTTTACCTCAAATTCGCCAGATATGCCCTGGCTTGGGTTGGTAAAGCCCATCCTTTGTTTAAACTGGGCATTGCCTGTTGGTGGTTCCGGACTGGCACCACCTACGTGTACCCTAAATTCTCCTGCTTCTAAAACACGCACCATATCGGTATTAAGTAATGATAGCTGGTAGGGCGTTAACTGGAAGGTCACCGTCTTTTTTTCTCCTTTTTTTAAGGATATTCTTCTTACACCCTCTAATTGTATTATCGGGGTAATTACTGAGGTAAGCACATCCGTAACATATAGCTGAGCTACTTCGTCACCATCCCGGTCGCCGGTGTTCTCTATATCGGCTGATACAGTAACAGATCCCGGATCATTCTTTTTGTTTACAATAACAAGGTTGCTGTATTTAAAACTGGTATAACTTAACCCATATCCAAAACGGTATTGCGGTGTAAAGGGCATATCGTAATAGTCGTAATTACGACCTGATGGTAAGAAATCATATGATAACGGGAGTTGCCCAACATGGCGCGGAATGGTGATGGGCAGCCTCCCGGATGGATTTCTGTCGCCAAATAACAGATCAGCTGTAGCGTTTCCGCCATCTTCGCCCGGATACCAGGTTTCAAGTATAGCAGGGATATGTTCTGCTTCCCAGGCTAAAGTAAAAGGTTTACCATTTACCAAAACCAATACAACCGGCTTACCCGTAGCTTGTATTTCGCGAATCAGCTCTCGTTGTAATCCTGGGATTTCTAAAGTCGCCCCGTCGCGGTTTTCGCCGGTGGTTGATTCGCCGCCGCCCGGGTGAGAATTATCACCAACTACCAAAACAACAACGTCGGCCTGTTTTGCAACTGCTACAGCTTCAGCCATTTTGCTTGCATCTAACGAAAGTACATCACAACCTTTTGCATATAAAACTTTGGTTGCCGCACTAACGTGCGATTTTATGCCCTGTAATACCGTTACCATTTGGTTTGGTGCTATTTTAGGCGAATAATCGCCTGTTTGAGCTACATCAGCATTGGGGCCAATAACGGCTATCGTTTTAATGTCCTTTTTTAGTGGCAGCAATTGTGCTTCATTCTTTAACAGAACAGAACCCTCCACAGATACCTCGTGCGCTAACGCGCGATGCTCCGGAGTATCATAAGCAGGCAATTTATCCCAAACCATCTCCTGCGGACCAGGGTTTTCAAATAGCCCCAATTTAAATTTAGCCCTGAATACTCTGCGCAGGTTAACGTCAAGGTCGCTTTCATTAAGATAACCCTTTTTTACTGCCGATGCCAGCGATTTAGTATAGGCTGATCCGCATTCAATATCAACACCGGCGTGAATAGCCATGCGGCTGGCTTCTTCCAGATTACTTACGACTGATTGTTTATTTAAAAAATTTTCTGGGCCGCTGCAATCTGATACCACATAACCATCAAAACCCCATTCTTCTCTTAATATCTTTTGCAATAACTCGGTCGAACCATTGTCGGGTACCGCATTCCATGTACTGTACGCGGCCATTATTCCACCCACGTGAGCTTCTTCTACCGCCGCGCGGAAAGGCACCAGGTGTATATTACGCATCACACGGTCTGATAGGCCTACATCGTGACTGTCTCGGCCACCAAGGGGCTCGCCATGCCCTGCAAAGTGCTTCGGCACAGCTATCATGCCTTCTCCCTGAAAGCCGGTTATCCAGGCTACGCCCATGCGGCTTACCAGATAGGGATCTTCGCCATAAGTTTCCTCAACACGACCCCAACGTGCATCCCTGGCCACATCAAGTACGGGCGACCAGCTGCTTCTTAAATTAGCTGCTTTGGCTTCAACAGCGGTTGCCTTGCCCACCTGGTTGATCAATTCGGGATCGAATGTTGTTGCCATTGATATAGGCTGCGGATATATAGTTGCACCTGTAGAATATGATTGACTATGCAAGCCCTCGGTTTTTAACATAGCGGGTATTTTTAACCTCGCTATGCCCTTTGATCCCCAGCTATCGCTTAATTCTATTACTTTTTCTTCGAGAGTAAGTCTTGGCAGCAAATCGGTAATACGGTCTTCAATGGGTACGTTTGGATCCAGGTACTTTGGTACCGCGCCATTTGTTTGTTTAGTTTTTTTTACTGTTATAGTTTTGGTTGTTTTTTTTGTATGTGCCAAGGCTATTTGCTTGTCCACATCGCAATTACAGCCGCTTGTATCTTTAAGTGGTTGATGTTCATAGTGCCCGGCTTTACCGCGGATGTAATTTGTAAATGCGAATTGCGAATACATCACTACGCTACATAAGGTGATGACTGTTCTTTTGTTCATGTTGGTTTATATGTATGGGGTATTTATATCTGAATATTCTTTATAACACTTGTTATTATAGAGCCTCAATTAATCTCAATGTACAATTGTGGTTTTAATTTCGTTCAGGAAGTCCTTTTTATCACAATCAAACCCAACGGCCAGTTTCCATTCGCCACCCTTTTGAATGGTTTTAATTACAAAATGATTCCAGCCTTTCTCAAGTGGTAGCGCTTTAATAACTTGTGCAGGTGCTGTTAAGCCACTGGCGCTCATGGTTTCTTTAATCAGGTTGTTATTCAAATAAACCTGGTACCCGTCATCAGCATTTAAATACATGTCCAGGCGGGGCAGGTCTGGTTCCAATAATAAATTAGTTAATGAATGCGGGCTGTATATCCAAAAACTCAGATAAGCGATGGCATTTGTTGTAGGTCCGTTAAAATGTATTTTGCTAAAATCAAATACACCATCAAGGTTTGTAACGTTTTCCCAAAAAATATTTCCTACCTGTTTCCCGGCAAAATAATCCTCCGGCTTTAAATCTTTCAACTGGTTTATCTTACTGATCTCCGCATTGCTCTTACCCGATATATCAAATGAAGCAAGCAGCAAAGCATTATGTAATTTATTATCAGCGCCAATAGCCGTGTTGCTGCTTGTTTTACCGGTAAAATCAACACCCAGGTTAACCAGCATCCGGCGCACCAAACTTATTGATGTTCCTGAAAGCAACGCCGGATCAATAGCAAAAACATATATTTTACCCGACCCCGCGTTTATAGATATCAGGGCTTTTCCTTCTGGTTTATACTCACGTTCGCTGCGCAATACAGATGCAGTTTTAAGGTACTCTGCGCGTTTATTCCATGTTTTCCAGTCGGTGTTGCAGGCATCTAGTAAAATGTCGCTGTGCTTTACCAAATCGCCTGATAACCCATAGGTCATGATTGGTTTATCCGATATTTCTGAAAAATAAAAGTCGGCATTGCCTAATCCATTAATTAGCTGGTCTGTTCCGTAGGTAATAAATGATGTCGCTTTTCTGTTAGTAAGATCCAGGGAGAAAGGCAGGTATTTATTAACTGCTTTAACAGTCGAAGGGTCAACGCCCCATATCAACACTTTGCCGCCCTGTTGTAAAACTGTTTTTTGTAATGCAAGTGATTTAGCATTAGCAGGTGTATGCTCACCATCAATAATGAGCAGGTTATGCCCGTTGTTAACAGGATGTGTACTCACTAAAACGCCCATATCGCTTAAAGTTTTATACAGAACAGAATCTTTATCTGTTGATAATAGGAGTACATTGTTTATTACAGCCTTAGTGTTTACAGGTGCGTTTTCAATAGGTGCTGTTACCTCTTTCTGCATAGTTGTATCAACAAATGACGCGCTTACAGCAACTTGTAGAGGCCATGTTTTATACAGTGGCAAGGAAGGATCATATCCCGGGTTAAGGGTAGTTGTATATGGCCCTAATCTTTCAGGCTGTACACCCGGTTGGCCTTCTTGATATTTAGCAAAAAATATACCGTCGGATGGTTTAGGTGCTCTTGTTGTGTCAGCTAAGCCTAATTCCAATGGCTTTACGCCGTACCAAACCAGGTTAAAGATAGACATGTAAGAGGCCTGATATTTTTTAAACATATTGATGAGCTTAGTAGCTTCATCGGCAACACCTTCCATTCGTCCCTGTTGCGATTCGTAAGATCTGTTACCATTATATTCTGCGGTTTGGCGTGGTGTGGCATAATAGGCCATTCCGGATTCGCCAATACCCCAGGGCTTGCCTTGGGACGATAAGTTTTTGTAATTCTCATCAGAACCGCCATAATGGCCAATAATAACAGGCGAATTCATGGTATTGATCGCTTGTGTTTCACCATCGCCGGATATCCACGCCCTTGTAGGGTCTAATCCCTGCGTAATGGCTATCCAATTATTAATTTCAGCTACTTGTCTTTTTACCAGTGAATCAGGCGCGTGGAATACATTCAGCACTATCGGCATATTCTCGTTGCATACACTCCATCCAAAAACGGCAGGGTGGTTGCGATCACGCAAAATAAATCTTTTCAAATGCTCATCACTGTTTTTCCAGTATGTAGGGCTGTTAATTTTTGGTCCGCCGTCACTGGCCCACATCCCTGTTTCATCTAGCACGCATATACCCATTTCATCAGCCATATCCAGGTAAAACTGAGGGTAAGGCTCTGCATGCAAGCGCACGGCGTTAGCATGGCTATCTTGCAATAGCTTAAACCATGCCCATGCATAGCGGCGTGTCATTTGCGGTATGCCCATAAAATGCCATGAATCGCCTTTTAGTATAATTGGTTTGCCATTAAGGTATAATTTGCTTCCCTGTAGCGTAAATTCGCGCCAACCGAAACGGGTGTATTGCTTGTCAATTTCATGGTCGCCATCCTTTAGTGTAAGCACCAGGCCATTGAGGTTAGGATGTTCAGTCGTCCATTCCTTAAGCCTGCCGTTTACTTTCACACTCAAACTAACCGTTACCTGTGAATTTGGCTGTATGATGATTTTGTTTCCGGGTAAAGAGAGGGCGATTGAACCCAGATCCCATTTAGGTTCCGGCGCGCTAATCACATCCTTGCCTGCCTGGTTTATCCACGGCGATATATCACCAGAAATACTTACTTCGCGTGCTTTATCAGAAGTATTAGTGATGGTTGCTTCAACCGTAAGTAAATCTTTTGTTAAAGATGGTTTTACAAATGTATTTTGGATATTTATAATAGGTTTAGCCACCAGGTTTACATCCTGCCAAATACCAATGGCATGCTGGCCCCAAAAAGAACCTGCAACATATATACGGCGGCCATATTTGCCGGGCTGATTAAATAGTTGGGCATGGGCCACCCAAATTAACAGCTCGTTATCTTGTCCCGGTTTTAATTCATCGGTAATGTCAACTTCAAAAGGTAAAAACACCTCGAAGTTTTCGGCTACCTTATGTTTATTGATGAATATTTGTGTGTAACCATCAATGGCATCAAAATGCAATATTAATCTTTTATTCTTCCACTCTTTTTTATAAGGAATGTTGCGCATTAACCAGCCAGCCCTAATATTCTCCCAATTTTTTGGATAGCTGGGATAGGTTAGAAAATCACCGCCGCTGCCATCGCCTCTGGCAAAACTATTTACATTCCATGGCGATGGTACTTTTACAGGAGTAGTTTCCCAATTAGGGTTATCAGGCAGGTCGGGGTTTTTGATTTTGTCGATCCCTAATTTTTCTGCTTTTTCAACTGGTAGAAACTGCCATTCGCCGTTAAGGCATAAGCTGCTGCGGAAGGGTTTTTCCTGCGGTTTTACAAATTCATCGGTAGGGGCAAAAACATGTGTAAAATGTGCTTGCGCAAACACGCCGGTCGAAAGACCGCAAAAAAGTGCCAGGTAAACAAGAGCCAGGCGACCAAAGTTGCTTTTAATAAAGTTTAACATTTAAAATTGAATATAAAGGGTTTATTAAAGCACGAAGAAATAGAGTTATTATAATTATTGATTAATAAAAAATTAATGAAATGGTAATTAACGCTTTTTAGCAAAATAGCGATCTGCTTTTTTCGGTTTTAACTAAAAAAAAAATAAACTAATTATCGAAAACTACGCCTTATTAATAATTTATTATGTATTAATTAAGTAGGCAGCGCTTTTTTTGGAATTGATTAGCAGTAAAGACTAATCAATTTATAAACCACATTATTTTTATTTAACCAGTGCTATCTATGGCAAAATTTTACCTGTTCTTTTTTTGTATGATATCTTTCTCTGCCTTTGCGCAGCGTAAGCACAGTAAAACATCCATGTTTCCCAGTTATGATGGTTTGGTTATGGCTGGCTATCAGGGATGGTTTAGAGGTGTGGGCGACGGTGCAAGTGAAGGTTGGGGGCATTATGCTTCATCTGGCAGGGTAGACAGCAATCATATCCATATAGATCTATGGCCCGATGTAAGCGAATATGAAAAGACATATCCTACAACCATAAAAAATGCTGACGGCACTTCTGCCAGGTTATTTAGCTCATGGGACGCAAGTACTACCGACGTCCATTTCAAATGGATGAAAGAGTATGGTATTGATGGGGTATTTATGCAGCGGTTTTTCAGTACGATACGTACACCGCAGGACAGGAAAAAAGCAAATGTAATATTAAGACATGCACTAACTGCCTCAAAAAAATACGGCAGGGCCATTGCTGTTATGTATGATTTGTCGGGCATTAAAGCTAATGGAGAAGATTGTTCAGTAATTATTGAAGACTGGAAGCAATTGGTTGACAGCCTCAAGATCACCTCACAGGGAAATGACCAAACATATTTGTATCATCACCAAAAACCTTTGGTAGCCATCTGGGGATTAGGTTTTCCTGACCGTTTATACAATATCAGGAACATCGGAATTGAGAAATTAATTGACTTTTTAAAGAATGACCCTAAATATGGCGGGTGCGCCGTACTGCTTGGTGTGCCAACTTATTTTAGAGAATTAAATGTGGATTGTTTGCCCGATCCGTATTTGCATAAACTCATCCGTTCGGTAGATATTGTAATGCCCTGGATGGTGCAACGTTTTACCCCCTTATTACAGGCTGAAAATGAACGTTACCTTGTTCAGGTTAAGGCTGATATTGCCTGGTGTAAAACAAATAAAGTGGATTATGTACCCTGTATTTATCCGGGCTTTAGCTGGTATAACCTGGGAAAAACTGAATTTGGCGGAGCCCCACCGCTCGGGCAAATCCCCCGGCAAAAAGGTAAGTTTTATTGGGATCAAATCAGCATGGACATTAAAGCAGGCGTAAGTATGCTTTATGTAGCCATGTTTGACGAAATGGATGAAGGTACGGCCATATTTAAATGCACCAACACGCCGCCATCTGGTAATTTTAAACTGCTCGATTACGAAGGCATGCCAACAGATCATTATTTATGGTTAACTGGTAAAGCCGGTGAAATGCTGAGAGGAAAGATACCTTGCACAACACAAATGCCTGAACGCAAA
This sequence comes from Bacteroidota bacterium, assembly GCA_026224775.1. Classification (GTDB taxonomy): domain Bacteria; phylum Bacteroidota; class Bacteroidia; order Sphingobacteriales; family Sphingobacteriaceae; genus Mucilaginibacter. The sequence continues at coordinate 112,149 of JAMFRP010000022.1, read as the reverse complement.
TAATTTTTTTAAGATCATTTAATGTGAACATGCAATCGATTGTAATCGATTGCATGTTTTTTAATCTATAATTCAACAATAGATTGATAGGGAATTATTAAAATAGGTGACCAAGAATTACCAAAAATGTAATTCAATGACACGCTATTGACAATGCTAATTATCATTTTAACTTTGACTTATAAATATATCTGCACGGTTTTTAATAAACCTACATAGGTGCTGATGTTATAAACCTGTATAGTACAAATTACCTGGCAAAACTTAAATAAGATTTTGTGCATGGCTATTGATAAATTTAATAATGAGATTGGGTTGCAAAATTTTTAAACTGGTATGGTGTCTTCTTTTTGCATTACTCCTGTTGTCGGATGACGGTTATGGGCAATCCTATGGACTAACTTTTTCAAGCCACGAGGTATTTCAGGACAAACGAACATCACTTGATCTGAGTCCGAATCAAACCCTTTGTTTTCAGGATAATTTTGATGTCTCATTTGATATATCGTTCCAGCCTAACCATGCAATTTATTTTGGATATATTCTAAGGATAATTGGAGATGACGATCAAAATATTGATCTGGTTTATAATGCCGAGGCAAATCAAAAACATTTTAACATTATTGTAGGTGATAGCCTATCAAATATTGCTTTTGACATTGATCCCGGTAAGTTATTTAACCAATGGAATCATTTACGTATAAGATTGGACAGCAAGCATGGCCGCATCGTACTTTATTGTGGCAAACATATGTTTACCGCGAATGACCGGTATCTAAAAAAGAGCAATTGCTACAAAATACTGTTCGGCACAAATAATTATCGCCAATTCCAGACAACTGATACTCCGCCCATGAAAATACGGGATATAAAGATCGTGGAAAATGAGGAATTGAAATATTGCTGGCCTTTAAATGAGGTAGGCGGAACAGTAGCTCATGAAATTATTTCCCAAAACGATGGCATTGTTGTTAACCCTGTATGGGGGGCAGCCATGCATCGGGATTGGCAATCCATTCCGGGTATATCAGTTAGCGGAGTAGCCAGTGTCGCATTTAATCCGGAAAAAGAAGAAGTTTATATTATTGCTACAGACTCGTTGTATACCTATTCCGTAAAAACTGCTAAATGGAACGATAGGGCTTATCCGAATGATAAATTAGAGCTGAACCAGGGCAACCAGTCTATTTATAATCCATTTGATAATAGTCTTTATAATTTTTTTCCTGATCAAAAATTCGTTTCCAAATATAATTTTCAGAACTATTCATGGAATAAAAAGTTCATTACAGGGCCCGTAACAGATTACTGGCAGCTGAATAAATTTTTCTCAAAAACCGATACATCGTTATATTTTTTGGGAGGCTATGGTCATCTGGTCTACAAAAATACCGTACAGCAATATCATTTAAAAACCGGAGACTGGAATAGTAAAGTTAAAACAAAAGGCGATTTTTTTACCCCTCGTTATCTGGCAGGTTTAGGTTCAACAGCTAATGGTGATACCGCGTACATTTTAGGTGGTTACGGCAGCACCAGCGGGCAGCAAATATTAGACCCCAGGAATATTTACAGCATGGTACGTTTTACAGTAAAAGATAAAACGTTTAAAAAATTATTTGAACTAAAAGCAGATGATCAGGATTTTGCTTTTGCAAACTCGCTGGTAATTGACCAAAAAGAAAAAATATATTACGGTTTAATTTTTCCGCAGCATAAGTATAATTCTACACTACAGTTAATTAGAGGATCATTAACAAAACCTGATTATGATGTTATGGGCAGCATCATTCCTTATAGTTTTCATGATGTTCATTCTTTTGCTGATCTTTATTACTGCCCGGCCAGTAAACGTTTTATTGCCGTAACCCTTTTAAGAACCGACAACAACCAAACGAAGGTTAATATTTACACCTTATTAGGCCCACCATATGAAACGCATAGTTTGCCGGTAATAGTAAAAAGTGCCATTAAATGGTATATTATTGGCATATTGGTTTTATTGATTGTTGCTTTATTATTTTACTGGAATCATAAGAAAAGGAAAATCATACCGGCGGTTGCTGTACATGAAACCGAGCCTTTTAAACAAGCTAATATTGCCCAGGCAGAAACCAGAGAGATACCGGTGGCGGTTAAAAATGGTTCGAAACAAAATATACAATTAAAAAACGCAATACTATTATTCGGGGGCTTGCAGGTATTTGACGCGGAGGGAGAAAATATTACTAAATATTTTACCCCTTTGGTAAAAGAGCTTTTTTTAGTCGTCCTTTTGTATTCTATAAAATGGGAACGCGGGCTTAGTTCGGAAAAGCTAAACGAAATACTGTGGTATGATAAATCTATTAAAAGTGCCCGCAATAACCGTTCGGTAAATATTGCAAAATTAAAAGCTTTACTGGATAAAATGACCTATTGCCATTTGTCGAAAGATACAGGTGAGTGGAAAATTGATTTTGATTATAATCATATCTATATAGACTATCATGATTATTTAAATATCGTGAAAGATAAGAAAGAGTTAGATATCGAAAAGATAAAATGCCTTTCAGCTATTACTAAACGCGGAAACTTTCTTTCAAACATAGAATACGAATGGCTTGATCCCTTTAAGTCCGAGATATCCAGTGACGTAATAGATACTTATATTCATTTTGCCCATTCAGGCCATGTCAGTGATCCTGAATTTTTAATTGAACTGGCCAATTTTATATTTTATTTTGATCCGGTAAATGAAGAAGCCATGGTTATCAAATGTAAGGCGCTATTCAGCCTCGGCAATCATTCGCTGGCAAAAAATACATTTGAAAGCTTTACGAAAGAATATAAAGTAATTTATGGTGAAGAATTCAAAAAGGATTTCAATGCCGTGCTAGAATAACCGGGGCTATTCTCCAATACGCTATTCCATTTTTTTATTAAAGCCCCTAAAATCATCATTGAGGATTTTAGGGGCTTTAAGCAATGCCCTGATTTCTTATTAATTCCTCCCGACATTATCACTAAAAATCAAAAAAATATATAATAAGAGCGTATAACGTGAAAAATAATCTTATTTATTCCTGTTATTAATCAAATATTAAACATTTATTAATCAATAGCTACTTAATTTACAATTCAATTATAACCGGTTTATAACCAATTTATAAATCATTTTTCTTATACCAATTAAACTTAAAACATGAAGAAACTTTTATTTATTCTATTTTTTTGTTGTATGCTGACACAAGTGTATGCCCAGCAAAATCCACCTTCAGGTGGCACTGTTATTAAAGGGAAAGTCACCGATGAAAGAGGAGAGGCTTTATCTGGAGTAACAGTAACCCTTAAAGAAACTCAGCTAAGAACAGCAACCGATGTTAATGGTTACTTTTCTTTAAATCCCGGAAAGTCTAGCAGTAAAATCCTTGTTTTAACTTTTATTGGCTATCAAGCTCAGGAATTTGACATAACGGGTAAGTTGACGATAGATATTAAAATGATACCCGCGTCAAAGGATTTGCAAGATGTAGTTGTTACAGCGCTGAATATACCCAGGCAGAAAAGATCATTGGGCTATTCAGTGCAGGGCGTGAATGTTAATGATATGACCGAAGCCCGTGCTACTAATATAACCGATTTATTGGATGGTAAGGTTTCGGGCTTGCAAATTACTACAAGCGGCCAGCCAACAGGTTCAACAAGGGTAGTGTTGCGGGGGCCGTCTTCAATAACTGGTAACAATCAACCTTTATGGGTGGTTGATGGTGTTCCAATTGATAACACGGATTCAAATGGCCAGGTAGGGAATCTGGATTACGGTAATAATGCTGCCGATTTAAATCCCGACGATATAGAAAGTATTGAGGTATTGAAAGGACCAAATGCCGCTGCATTGTATGGTTCAAAAGCCGCTAACGGTGCAATTTTGGTTACCACCAAAAAGGGAAAGAAAAATGCCGGGTTAGGGATTTCTTATAATGGAAATTATATGATGTCGCGTGTTTTACAATACCCTAACCTTCAATATGAGTATGGCGAGGGAACCAATGGCGAGATGTCAGGCACATTGGTAGGGCCTTTGGGTTCAGGTGTTATACAGGCAGGTAGTGGCGGTGGCAGAAACTGGGGTGGACCAATGCTTGGACAGCCTTACCTTTCCTACAACGGTACACCAGGTACTTATGTACCACAAGAAGGAATAACCGATATATTTCAGACAGCGTATACATCTACGCACAACCTGTCATTAAGTACTGCTGATGATCACTCTTCAATGCGTATCTCTTACACCAGGGTAGATGGGGATGATATCATTCAAAAGCAGAATGTTGTGGCAAAAAATAATCTCCAATTAACTGTCAGCAGAGATTTTACGCCATTTCTACGGATAGATACACGTGTTCAATATATACAAGAGCAGGTGAATGACAGGACAGCTCGTAATGAAGATCCTACCAATCCAATGAATTATCTTAATAATGCAGTATTGAGTATTCCGCTCAGCAGCTTAATACCCTGGAAAAACGGTTTGGGGAATGAGATTGTCTCCGGCGCCAGCACCGGCATTGAAAACCCTTTTTGGGATATTAATGAAGATGCCAACCAGGATATTCATAACACCATTATAGGCGGTGTCACAGCCACTATTAAACTATCTAAGGATTTGCAATTCAGAGCGCAGGAATCCGGTAACTTGCTTTGGGGTAACCGTTGGACATTTGTTCAACTAGGTTCATTGACTAATGAGCCCGGCTCCTATACTGAGTATCAACAAAACAATAAAGTATGGAATAGTGAAGGGTTGTTTATGTACAATAAGCACATTTCAGATTTTTCTATTGTAGCTAATGCGGGTGGCAATTTGCGCAGTACAAATTATTATAATACCCAAGCAGGAACAGCTTCTTTAGAAACTCATGATGTTAAAAATCTTTCTAACACCACCAGTGTTTACACAGGGACTGAATCGTTAGTCAGATCAGAAGTTAACTCTGTGTACGGTACCGCTTCTGTAGGTTATAAAGATTTTTTATACTTAGATATAACCGGTCGTAATGATTGGTCGTCAACATTACCTACTGCAAACGACTCCTTCTTTTACCCTTCCATTAGCGCAAGTTTTGTTTTTACCGAAATTTTGAATATCCCTAAGGAGATTTTGAGCTTTGGTAAATTAAGAGCATCTATTGCTAAGGTAGGTAATGACACAAGCCCGTATAACTTATATTCAGAGTTTGGCACCAATGGTAGTAGTTTTAACGGAGTAAATTATGTGACATTTGATCAGACGCTGAAGGATAGTAATTTAAAACCTGAGTTAACCACATCTGATGAAATTGGAACAGAGCTTCATTTTTTAAATGGCCGGTTAAACCTTGACGCAGACGTTTACCAATCAAAATCAATCAATCAGATTCTTACCGGTTATACTCCTCCTGAATATGGTTTCAATCAGGAAATAATTAATGGAGGATCAGTACAAAACAAAGGTCTTGAGTTTACAATAAACGCCACCCCAATAAAAACGGAAAATTTTACTTGGGATGTTGTTTACAATTTTTCATTGAACAGGAACAAGGTACTAGCCTTATCCCCGGGAATAAACTCCATTTTACTGGGCCAGGCTGTTACAGGTAGCGTTTATGCAGAAGTAGGGCAACCTATTGGAGTAATAAGGGCACAGGATCAAGCCTATTCATCATCAGGTCAGGCTATTATTAATGCAACCAGCGGTTTACCTTATTACAGCACTACAAATCCAATACTTGGTAACGCCGAACCAAAGGCATTAATGTCGTTTGGTTCTACATTTAGGTATAAAAGATTTAGTTTTAATTTCTTGGTTTCTAGCCATATAGGTGGCTCTATTTATTCAGGAACCAGTTTCAGATATTTAACTTCAGGAGCTTCCGCGCAAACACTGCCGGGGCGTGCCGCGTGGTTATTTAGCAACGGTGTATTGGGCGAGAGTGGGAATGAACTAGCTGGTACCACAACATTATACAATTTACCTTATCCTACCGGCGGCCGTGCAATGGGTAATATATTTCCCGGATACTATCCCGTGCTAGGTTCAAATGGCCTACCCTTATTAGATGCAAATGGCAATATGATAGCCAATTTAAGTGAGCCTAATACAAGATATATTCAAAACCAAACCTATTGGCAGCAAGTAGGAGGGCACATTGGTCACATGTATACCTATGATGCATCCTTTGTTAAACTAACGCAGGTTATCATAGGATACAGTTTTAACCCAAGGTTTTTAAGAAAAACAGTGTTCAAGAGCATGGGCCTATCTTTAGTAGGGCGTGATCTTTGGACTATATTCCAAAAAACGCCACCAGGAATTGATCCGGAATCTGCTGCTTCATCAGGAAACGGACAAGGACTTGAAATGGGCGGTTCGCTTCCATATGCAAGCTATGGTGTTGATTTAAAATTGTCATTATAATTATTATGAAAAAGATTATCCAAGTTTTAATTGTACTGCTTATTAGCACTACTTTTTCGTGTACAAAAAATTTCACGAGCCTTAATACAGATCCTTCACGCTTTAAAACAGCCACACCTGAGTCAGTTTTAACAGGTGTATATTTAACTACGGTAAACCAAATGGAGACCAATAATATCTCATATTTATGGGAGTATGGGCATATCGTAGATCCTGCCGGACGCTATATTGGCGGAAATGAAGGTACATGGACAACAATGTATATCAATGCGTTAGGGAATATAGAACAGATTAAAAAGCTATATCAGGGTAACCCTCTCTATACAAACAGAATGGCCGTTGCCGATATGTGGGAATGTTATGTGTTTGCTTACCTGGTAGGTACATACGGGCCTATTCCCTACAGTAATGCTTTTAACACAACCCTTACAGATGTTGAATATGACGATGAAAATACCGTTTACACCTCACTGCTTAGCCGGTTAAAAGCAGATGCAGCTGCGATTAATGTTAATGGTGACAAACTTACTACTGATGTTATATTTAGCGGTAACCTAACCCAATGGATTAAATTTGCTAATACACTTAGATTACGGATTGCATTAAGGGTACAAAATAATTTACCCGCATTGGCTGCAACTAATATTAAAGATGTAATGTCGAATGAGAGCATGCTCCCAACCTCAGATGCTGATGATGCAAAATTACCTTATGGAACAGCTGTCGGCAGCCAATCTGTTTATTTTTTGCAATTAGTTCAGGGCACATCCTATGTCGGTACTGCAACTCCTGTGATGAGTGACTATGCATTTACTTATTTCAGATCATATAATGACCCTCGTTTGGGCGCATATTTTCTGCCATCAGCTACTCCTTTCAAAATAACCGATACTTTAACCAGTACCACTGATGCCCTGCATCATATTGTTACGTACCCAATACCTTATTTGGGTACGCCCAAAGCTAACACTCTACTTGTGCAATGGGGGTTAACAGCTCCTCCATTTTCCGGAGCTACAATACCGACTAACTATAGCATGATGCAGACTGCGCTTACAGCAGCCACACGCCCGTTCTATATCACAACCTATGCCGAAGTTTGCTTTATGAAGGCGGAAGCGGCATTAAATGGTTATGGAGGCGCGCAAACACCCGACCAGTATTATTATGCCGGAATAAACGCCAACTTTGCCTTTTGGGGCTTAACTGCTGCCCAAGCCACAGCTTATGAGGCTCAAAATGGGATTAAGTGGAGCACCGCAGGACGCGGGTTTAATTATGACTTAGGTTTCATTAATACCAGTATCCCAGCCGATAACGCTACTAAAATATGGATACAAGAGTGGCTCAATTATTATGATGACGGGGCATTTGATGCATGGGCTTTACAACGCAGAACACAAAATCTTATCCTTCCCCCACACACTAATCCTGGTAATAATCCCGGTGTAAATGGAACCTATGCCGATTTACCCGATCGCTGGTTTTATCCTGTTCAAAGTGAGGTTACCCGTAATCCGATAGGTTATGCCAATGGTGTGAAAATATTAGGTGCTCCTGGCGATTATGTATTTACACACTTAAAAATAGAACCGGCTTATACCCCAATTGATTGGACAAAAGTTCCTGCATTTATTGATTACAGTTTTGTGGAAAAATGGTACGGAACCACAATAGAGAGTTTGAAAGCAGCAGGTATACCGTACACCCAAGTATCAACTTATTAATAACCTTAATAATAAAAAATTTAAGATGAAAAATAAACGTTTTTATATTTATAGCAGCCTTATGCTATTAATGATAGCAGGGGTATCTTCCTGTAAAAAGGCGGCTGTTACCGCTGCAGATAATTTCCTTAATTACACTATTCCTAATGTACCGGCTACATCAGATTATCTTGTAGGTGCATTCTATTATTCATTTAGCTCATTTAGTGCCAATATTACCGAGGTACCAACAGTAGGCAAATATGACTACGTTAATAGTGTACCTACTCCTCTTGTCGGTGTAGCTACACCATCAATAATGCAACAGCATATTGCCTATGCTGATACAGCCGGAATTGACTATTTTATTTTCTCTGTCCGTTCGCCTACGCTTGATAACAGCAATTACAAGACGGATTCTTTACTGGTCGCTACTTTTTTAGCCCAGCCCAACTCTTCCACAATGCATTTTGCCCTAAGTTATAATCTGACTATAGCAACATTAGGAATAACAACTTCGGGAGGGCCAACGGGTAATGGCGTAACAATAGAAACTAATCCAGTAAAGTTGGCAGGCTTTTATAATGATTTTAAAAGATTAGCTTTTTGGATGAACAAAAGCAACTATCAAAAAGTAAACGGAAAATATATATTAGTTATAAATAATGCGGAAAATTTAAATTCCAATAATAATGTAACCTTATATCAACAGATCAGGGCTAATTTATCAGCAATGGGCTTTCAACTGTATATCGCAGGATTTCAAAACAATTGGACACCTCCGGCGAGATTTTACTATCGTTTTCAAAATTGTACAGATGCTATGTATGAGGATCCTATGGCTGACTATGCCGGTGATATAGATCGGCACAATTTATTTCCTCAAATGTGCGATCAGAACTGGGCGTATTGGAAATCAACTCTTGAATCATGGAACATGGAATTTATACCATGCGTTTCGGCTGGTTACAATTACCAGACAGCTAACCCAAGCGATAGCCACGTGAGCGTACCAAGAACAAAAGATGGCAGTTGGTACACAACCTATACAAATGTTGCTAAACGAAATACCTCAAAAAGCAGGCTCATTTTCTTAGACTCGTTTAATGATTATGTTCATGATACCCAGGTTGAACCTACTCAATTTTACGGGAATACATACCTGAATATTACCAGGACTGCATTTAAAGTAGCTCAATAAAATTTTTATCCCCTGCAGGAGTAATTGCCTGCGGGGGGTTAATGAGCTGATTATTACTTATCCCACCGGGACACATTTTTCTATATAAATTCTACTAATAATGCTAAAACACAATTTAAGGTTGATGCCAACTAATTTCAACCGTACTGTATTGTATTTGGGGATGTTTTGCTGCTGCTTCGGTATAAGAAATAGCCACGCACAGGATAATTCATCAAACGCGGGTACAGGTAATCTAAAATACATTGATCCGCGGATAGGAAATGTTGGTCAGCTATTGCAGCCAACGCGCCCTACCGTACAGTTACCAAATCAATTAATCAGGATGTATCCTGAACGTAGCGACTATCTGGACGATCAAATATCAAGCTTCCCGCTCACAATTGTATCGCACAGATTAGGCGAGGTATTTGCCTTAAAGCCTTGGGACAAATCGGTTAATGTAGATGCCTGGGCACAAAAACAAACCTATGATAATGACTTAGAGATAACCCGGCCATGGTATTATTCAACCTATTTGATTGATGATGAGATAACAGTAGAATTTACTGCCGGAAAGAAAACCGGTATTTACCGATTCACTTTCCCTGGTAGTAGATCAGATAAAAACCTGTTGTTTAATTTATATAATAAAGGGGCCGGCTCCTGGAAATTTATGAACGGGAACGCGATGGAAGGCATGGAAACTTACCATGACGACATTAAAGTGTACATGTACGGTGAGTTTAGTAGCGTTGGACAAGCGGGTACTATTAGGAATAATCAACTAAGTAACGTTGCAGAAGTACAGGGTAAAGGCGTGCGCTCTTGGATCAGCTTTGGTAAAGATGCGCCCTCGGTAATCGAGTTCCGCTATGCTATATCTTATATCGGCCCTGAGCAGGCACGGGCTAATTTCCAAGAAGAGATAGCGGGAAAATCCTTTACAGATATACAAACCAATGGTGAAAAAGCCTGGGATAAAACTATCAACAACATTCGGGTAGAAGGTGGCACGGAAGCGCAGCGCCGGTCATTTTACACAGCATATTACCGCTGCAGCGAGCGAATGGTAGATATTACTGAAGATGGCAAATACTATAGTGGATTCGACAAAAAAATCCACAATACCAATAGACCTTTTTATGTTGATGACTGGACCTGGGATACCTATCTGGCGCTGCATCCATTGCGGGCTATTGTTAATCCGGCAATGGAGCAGGACATGGTGAATTCCTATGTTACCATGTACACACAAGGTGGCTGGATGCCCACTTTCCCTGTTTTATTTGGTGACCACGCCTGTATGAACGGCTTTCATTCCACTATTATGATACTGGATGATTACCGAAAAGGGCTTAGGAATTTTGATGTTAATAAAGCTTATGAGGGAATGGTGAAAAACGCAACTGAAGCTACCATGCTTCCATGGCGTAATGGACCGAAAACTAGCTTGGATGAGTTTTATTATGCAAAAGGTTACTATCCTGCTTTAAAAAAGGGAGAAGTTGAAACAGTGCCGCAGGTTAACCCATTGGAGCGAAGACAAGCTGTAGCGGTAACGCTTGGGGCTAGTTATGACGACTGGGCACTCAGCGAAATGGCTGGCGAACTGGGAAAGAAAGAGGATCAAGCGAGGTTCAGCATCCGTGCAGGCAATTATAAAAATTTATGGAATGATAACGTGAAAATGTTCATACCTAAAGATAATAACGGTAACTGGATTAACATCGACCCTAAATTTGATGGCGGTATGGGCGGCCGGGATTACTATGATGAAAACAATGGCTGGACCTATTTATGGCAGGTACAGGAAAACATACCAGGTCTTGTTAAACTAATGGGCGGCAAAACTATGTTTGAAAATAAACTCGACCAATTATTTCGCGAGCCATTAGGGCGCAGCAAGTATGAGTTTTGGGCTAAATTTCCGGATGCTACAGGTTTGGTTGGTCAATATTCCGATGGAAATGAGCCAAGTTTTCATATTCCGTATCTGTATAATTTCACTAACTCACCCTGGAAAACACAAAAACACATACGGTTGCTGTTAGATGTATGGTTTAAGGATAATATCTTCGGAATTCCCGGCGATGAAGATGGTGGTGGAATGTCGGCCTTTGTTGTGTTCTCATCAATGGGTTTTTACCCTATAACACCCGGTTTGCCAATTTACACTATCGGTAGTCCGGTATTTAGTAAAGTAACTATTGATCTGCTTGGTGGCAAACAGTTTACAATGATCGCCAACAACTGTTCCGTTGTAAATAAATATATCCAAAGCGCAAAGATGAACGGACAACCGCTTAACAAACCTTGGTTTACACATGAACAATTGATAAACGGCGGCACACTTGAACTAGAGATGGGGCCGAAACCAAATAAAAGCTGGGGCGTAGAATAAATTGAATAGTATTCCTGGTAAGTTTTACAGGTTTACTTAGCAAAAGAAAGTGACGATATAATATCGGCGAGATTGCAATAACATAACGAACAAGCTAGTAACAATATATTAAAAATGGAATAAGGCAGCGTAATAACTAAAAGACTATCTAAGATTAAAAGGAGAGATGAGGATGGATCAAAATTTATTAACCTTTATTGTGACAATTTTTTTTATTATGGCAGGGGCGATCAGCCTATTGCAATTTAAAAGTGATGGGGACTAAAGAGTTATCATCGTTACCTAATATTGTATTCTTTGTAGAGAGGAGTACTGTTAGGTAATAAATTATTTAATATTGATTTATTATATTTCATGATGAAAAAAAGGATAGTTATTGCAGTGGTTTTAAGCGTGTTTGGCGTAGTACAATTACAAGCTCAAGTATTACCTTATCAAAATGTAAAGTTACCTTTCCAGCAACGTGTTGATGATTTGGTTGCCAGGATGACACTTGAAGAGAAGGTGAGCCAGATGATGGATCAGGCGCCTGCAATACCACGCCTGGGTATACCCGAATATAACTGGTGGAACGAGTGCTTGCATGGCGTCGCCAGGGCTGGTTTGGCAACGGTCTTTCCGGAGCCTATTGGTTCAGCTGCATCATTTGATGCTGATTTAATTAATCGCATAGGAAACGCTACAAGTGATGAAGCACGGGCAAAATATAACGACTTCATCCGTCAGGGTAAGCATGGGCGATATGAAGGATTAACATTCTGGTCGCCCAATATTAATATATTTCGTGATCCCCGGTGGGGCAGGGGAATGGAAACTTATGGAGAAGATCCTTACCTCACATCTACAATGGGTGTGAACTTTATAAAAGGACTACAAGGCGATGACCCCAAATATCTGAAACTGGTGGCGACTGCCAAGCATTATATGGTACACAGTGGCCCCGAATCGGAACGGCATCGTTTTAATGCTACAACAGATCAATATGATTTTCTGGATACTTATTTGCCTGCATTTAAGAAATCGGTACAGGAGGGCAAGGCTTTTTCTATTATGAGCGCCTATAACAGTTATAACGGTGTAGCAGCATCAGCCAATATCTTTTTATTGTCAAAGGTTTTAAGACAGGAGCTTGGTTTTAATGGCTATGTAGTTTCTGACTGTGATGCGGTAGCTGATATTTATGAAGGACATAAAGAGGCAGCAAATAAAGAAGAGGCTTCGGCCATGGCTGTTACCGCCGGAACCGATTTAAACTGCGGCGGCACGTACCAGGCCTTGGTTGATGCTGTAAAGAGTGGGTTAATTAGCGAAGATAAGATCAATACTTCTGTAAAACGCTTATTTATGGCACGTTTTAAACTGGGTATGTTCGACCCGGATAACATGGTAAGTTATGCATCAATCCCTTATAGTGTTGTTAACTCAAAAGCTAATCAGCAACTGGCGCTTGAAGCGGCCCGGAAGTCTATCGTATTGTTAAAGAATGCCAATCAAACGCTACCGTTAAGTAAAAGCATTAAAAACTTAGCCGTTATTGGCCCAAATGCCAATGATGAAAAAATGTTATGGGGTAACTATAATGGCACGCCAGCAGAAACGGTAACACCATTGCAGGGTATTAAAGCTAAATTACCCAATGCAAATATTGTTTACGCACATGGTTGTGAACTTGCCGAATCAACAAACATAATTGATAGTGCGAAAATTAAAAGAAATTTTGATGAAGCTGTTGCGATTGCAGAAAAGGCTGATGCTGTGGTTATGTTTTTAGGCTTATCTCCACGCCTGGAGGGCGAAGAAATGAAGGTGCAGTTTAAAGGATTTTCCGGAGGTGATCGTGAAACTATCGATCTGCCAAAACCACAGGAAGATTTGATAAAGGCTATCAGTAAATTACATAAACCATTAGTATTGGTATTATTAAACGGTAGTGCATTGTCAATTAACTGGGAAGCTGAAAATGTACCCGCTATAATAGATGCGTGGTACGGTGGCCAGGCTGCCGGTTCAGCTATTGCCGATGTATTGTTTGGCGATTATAACCCTGCCGGGCGCTTACCTGTCACTTTTTATAAAAGTACAACTGATCTGCCTGCCTTTGATGATTATAGTATGCGAAACCGTACCTATCGTTATTTTAACGGAGAAGTTCTTTACCCCTTTGGTTATGGGTTAAGCTATACTACTTTTAAATACAGTAACATTAAAGTTCCTCAAACGTTAATTACCGGCAAAAGCTATACAGTTACCGCACAGGTGCAAAATACCGGTAATAAAGCTGGTGAAGAAGTAGTGCAACTGTATGTAAAACATTTGGATAATAGTATACGGAAGCCTATAGTAGCACTTAAAGGTTTTAAGCGAATATATCTTAAGGCAGGGGAAGTTAAAACAATAAGTTTCAATATCAGCCCGGAAAGTCTTTCGCTGGTAGATAAAAATAATAAACAAACAGAACGGGCGGGCATTTCGCGAATTTTTATTGGTGGGGCGCAGCCCGATCACCAAGGGCATACTGCAACTAATATTACTGCCGGAATAGTTACAGTAAAAGGTGTTGTTTATGCTATAAAATAAACTAAAAATGAAGCGAACAACCAATCACAAAGCAATATTCTTATTCATTATTGCAATTATCATCATGGATGTTTCCAGTTCAATTGCACAATCCAGTAAATTTGCCAGGTTTGCTGTTAAAACATTCTGTAACCCAATAAACCTACCTTACAATTTTCAGCCTGTTGGTGTTACCCGCAGGGAAGCCGCTGACCCGGTAATCGTATTATATCATAACAAATACTGGTTGTTTGCCTCAAAACAAATAGGTTATTGGTGGTCTGATGACTTGCTTAATTGGAACCAGGTAAAACCAACAGGACTGCCGCTTGAAGTGTATGCGCCGTCTGTTGCTGTGGTTGATGGTAAACTGTATTACTCCGCCGGTAATAACGGTACTTTTACCACGGATGATCCCGCAACAGGCAAATGGATAAATGTTAATCCCTATAAACGTGGTATGGCTGATCCTGATGTATTCCAAGATACCGATGGCAGGGTTTATCTGTATGATGGTTGTTCAGATAGAACCCCGGTAAGGGTAACAGAACTTGACCGTAAAACTTTTTTGCCGTTAACTGAGCGTATGGATCAATTTTTTGCCAATACCGATAAACATGGCTGGGAAGTTGCGGGTGATGATAATCGTGGCCGAGAGGAGAATGACCTTTCTGGCAAAAGCATAGTTCCCTGGGTTGAGGGTAGTTGGATGAACAAGATCAACGGCAAATATTACTGGCAATATTCAGCTCCGGGCACACAGTTTAAAACGTATGCGGATGGGGTTTATGTTTCAGGTAAACCAACAGGGCCATTTGTATATCAATCTTATAGTCCTTTTTCATTTAAGCCTACCGGCTTTATTGCAGGAGCTGGGCACTCGGCCACTTTTGTTGATAAACAAGGCAAATACTGGCATATATCAACCGGGACTATTTCCATACGCCATAGTTTTGAGCGGCGTTTAGTATTGTTCCCAACCGGGGTGTTAAAAGATGGGCAGTTGGTAACTAATACTTATTTGGGTGATTATCCGCAGTTAGCTCCAGGGATAGCGAAAGACCACTTATTGGGTAATTCCGCGCAATGGATGCTGTTGTCGTACAATAAACCGGCGAAAGCATCATCAACATTACCTGATATTAATAAGCAGACATTTGATGTGAAAAATGCTTTTGACGAAGACATCCGCACATGGTGGTCGGCCACTACTGGGAATAAAGGGGAATGGCTGCAGGTCGATCTGAAAAAGAACTGTCGGATTAATGCCGTACAGATTAATTTTGCAGATCAGGGCGCACAACAAAGCGGTCCATTGGTGAATGATGGCTACTGTTATGCTGTACAGGCATCGACCGATGGAAGGAATTGGAAAGTAATTATTGACCATCGCAACGATGGGCGAGATACCCCGCATGATTATGTTCAGTTGCCTAAACCTGTAATGGCACGCTATGTACGTGTTATTAATGTACATTCTCCGGCTAATGGTATGTTCTCTATATATGATCTGCGTGCGTTTGGATCGGCATTAGGAACTTTACCTCCACTAGTTAAAACGTTTACTGTTAAACGTGATCCTACCGATGGTCGTTGTGCTCATTTGGAATGGAAGGCTAATCCGAACACTGATTTTTATATTGTGCGTTATGGCATCGCGCCGGATCGCCTGTTTGGTAATTACCAGGTTTACAATACCACTAGCCTTAATATTAATGCCCTAAACATAGGCGTTAATTATTATTTTACTGTAGATGCGGTTAACGGCACAGGCATTACTAAAGGCAATGTAGTGCTGAAATCAGAATAACTATTAGCAGTAAATTGACAATGAAACAACTGAAAGTTATAGGAGGCTACTGTTACCCAATATAGGATTAATCACTGATACAATCTGTTACTTTGTGATTTTATCAATACATTTTATCGGCGGATAAACCTGTAATAATGCACATTAAGGGCAATAACCACGAATTAAGTTTTATAGAATAACGTTATTGAAATAGATTGGCTATCTTCATAACACTAATAAAAAGCCCAGGCATCTACAAAGATGCCTGGGCTTTTTAAATATAAGGTTTAGGTATTATTTTTTATTTGTGATAGTTATTTTCTGAGTGGTATAACCTACATTACCGTTCAAATCAGCTCCCTGTAAAATAAGAGTATACGTTGTTAGCGGATCGGCTGCATAAAAAAACGTATTGGCCTCGCCATTCTTATTGGTAATTATATTAGGTTCCCAATGAATTGTTGAGCGCAGATCTGTAAAACCGGGATAAACATTTTTAACAGGATATCTGGGTGTGTAGAACTGTGCTGGTATTGTAATTGGTGCTGGCCTGTAAACGTAAATACCTTTAGGGCTATTTGCATACGGGCCCTGACCTGACCTGGTGGTAATTTCGATATAGGCAATAGTGGGGTCAGTTGAGCCGGATACAGACGGGGTTGGTAAATTTTGATCATCATATAGCACTGGTAAATTTTGGTCATCATATAAAGCAGTATATTGTGGATTATACAATACCTCTATACCTGTGATGTCTTCAGCAGTAAAATATTCAAGTATATCTTTCTGATAATTGTAATGGTCGTCAGGAATCGGGTTATCTGATGGGTCATAGAATCTGTCTATGTCAAACCCGTCTATAGAAAAATGCACCTTTTTATCTTTTAACATAAAGGTTAAGCCTTTGCCTTTGGGCCCGTAACCATCATGAAAACTATTTACTTTTTGCTTAATCAGTTGCAATAAGGATATTTTGCCGGCCTTTTCAATGTCGTCCTGGGTAATGGCCTGGTCATAATTACCTATACCATTTAGGTTTTTTGAATCTTTAATTATAGCCTTTCCTTTTACATTTACCGTTTTTAATATATGCTTGTCAGGGCCATTTTTTAAATCCTCTATTGCATCACGATAATCAGAACTTTTTTTAACATAATTTAGAACAGTGCTGTCACTATTGATATACCATGGAATGGGCACAGGGAAATAAGGCAATACAACCGCCAATGGAGTCCTGTTTTCATCAACCGATATCCCGGCATTAATAATTCTTCCTTTGAGTTTTCGGGCTTCCAGCACAAACGTTGTACTATCGGTTATTGGCGGAAAATTCTTAAAAACAAACTGCCCGGCAGCATTGGTAACGGTATCTTTATATAGCTTTACTTTGCCAGTGCTTACTAAAATTATATTTGAATTGGCCATAGGTTTATTCAATATATTATTGACCTTGCCGCTGATGATATATTCAGGTTCAGCAGTAAAAGCTGGTTGTACTGGCTTGTTTAAAATATCTTTCCAGTTGTAGCCCACCCAACCCTGGGTTAGTAATAGGATGTCAAGCGCCTTTGGAGCATCATTATCCGGAGTAAAATACCAGGTAGGATTTTCAATATACCCTTTCAGGTCTGATGCCAGTAGTAGTTGTGTAAATATATTTGTTTTACTAACGTCCGCTTTTTTAATCTGCCCGTCATCGGTAACTGCCAGTGAAAAGCTGCCTACTACCGGGTTCCCTTTATTGTCTTTCACGATAATGTGCAGTGGAATACTATCTCTTGGGGTATACAATGCTGATCCTGCATTAATCTCTACCTTAAGATTGTCATTATGATTGATAAAGCTCAAACGTTCATTTAATGGCTGATTTTGGGCGTTGAATAACGTAAAATGTGCCACACCTGTTGGAAATAAGCTTTTAGAGACCTTGAAATTTACGATATCCCGGTTTAGTTTAATCGTAGCAGCATAATAAACCATTCCTTGTGATTGCCCCATAATGGTATAATCATTAGTAGCACTTTGTATGTCTTTGGTTGAAAAAATAGAAACTTCAAGCGAATCCGATGGTGTATTCTTAATCTTTAGTACGGTCCCTGAATTTTTTATTTCCGAAATGTTTACTGTTTTAATCTCTCCGCCTGGCAAGGTTATTTTGGCTGTATAGGTTTCACCCGGTTGAGGCACAAAATCAAATACACCCATACCTTCATGCACTGATTCAAAGCTTACCTGTTCATTATTCTCTTTGTCAAGTAGTATCCCTTTAATGGGCACTCCTTTCCCATCCTCACCTATAGCTTTGAATCCAATATGTGCGGGCAACAATTCAACCGCTTGGCCGCCTTCAGGCATAAATTGCACATCAACATCAGCGCCCCTGTTAATCTGTAACGGGATCCTTTCAATAGTGTTGTCTTTTTTATCCTGGGTAACTAGCGTAAGATTTTTAACTGGTATGTTGTCGGGCAAATCAAAGTTCAGGTTCAAGCCACCACTGGCTAATGTTTGCGCGCTACTGCGGTTTAATGTTTTCTTACCGTCGGCCAGTTTTAGCTGCATGTCACGAATACCGATCGGCTGCTTATCTATTCCGCTGAATTTTAGATCAAGCTTAACGTTGTTGGCTGCCAGAGAGGTGTTTGAGTTAATAAGTAAGATATTTTTGTTACCGGTGTTGGCAACATAAAAGTTGCTGTAAAAAAACTGCTCGGCACCAAAATTACGCATCCAGTTGGTGTATGCCCGTATGGTATAAGCTCCTTCATGTACCAGTTTTTCATCCAGGTAAATATTACCAATAGCCAAGCCTAGTGATACCGGGAATACAAAGTGCTTTACAACTTTATTGCTATCGCTTATCAAATCAACATAGATCCGGCTACTTAAAGGAGAGTAAGCCATTATTGAGTTAACAAGATAGCCTTTAAACCAAACGGTATCACCAACTGTATAATAGGGTTTATCAAAATGGAGATACAATCTTTCTCCGGGTAAATTTTCGTTGTATTGATTAATTTTGTCAACTACTGACGGAGACGAACCTGTCGATGATTGGGCCTGCACATAAGTACTCAAAAACAGCAGGGGTAGAAAGAAAAACAATAATCTTGCTGTTCTTTTGCGTAAAAGAATATTCATTTTTATTAAAGTTTAATTGGTTTTATATGTTACAAATTAATATGGAAATATGAGTGTTCGGTGTTTTTTGTGCAGTATAACTTTTCAAATCACAATCAAGTTATAATGTAATATTTATTATTTATTTGCCTTCAACCCTGTTTGAACAACCATTTGAATACTTCCATCTGCATTAAAATTGAGCTTGTCTACACAAATAGAGCGTAGGTTGCCGCGTCCTGAAAGAACATCACTGTGGTAAAACGCGTACCACTGTCCCTTATATTCAACTACTGAACCATGGCTGGTGTCACACCCCGTTGGGTCCAGATAAACCCCACCGTAGATCCATGGCCCCATAGGGCTTTTACTGGTAGCATAGTTAAGTCTATTAGCACCCTTTCCATTCTCTGTATGATTATCGGCATAAGTAAGATAATATAGCCCATTTCTTTTGAATACCCACGTAGCTTCATGAAAATCCTTTAGTCCCTCCATAGCTGTCAAAGGCCCGGCTAGTTCAGTCATATTATCTTTCAATTTGGCGCCTACGCATCTGCCGCCGCCGCCATAATAAAAATAAGCCTGTCCGTCATCGTCGATAAAAATATTAGGGTCGATCATGGATTTGCTATCATTACCTAAGTCTAAATATCCCTGGGCAATAAAATCACTTGCCGGTTTTTTACTGGTAGCGATTCCAACTTTCCATGTTTTATTCCAATCTGTCCCACTAGGGTGTGGGAAATAAAAATAATAGGTGCCATTTTTATATACACAGTCAGGAGCCCACATAAAGCCACCTTCCTGGCGACCCCATGATACTTGGCTAGCCCGCAATATTTCACCATGATCTTTCCAGTTTATCATATCATCAGTTGAAAAAACATGGTATTTGTCCATCAAGTCACATCCTCTTGGAGGATCCACATCATGCGAAGGATAAACATACAAGCGGCCATCAAATACCCTGGCAGAAGGATCAGCAGTATATATATCCCGGATAAATGGGTTTTGTGCCATTTTGGAGGCGGTCAACGATTTTCGTGCCTTACAACCTGAAAATATAGCCGCAACAGCAAATGCAAGAATAATGGTTGTCTTTAAAGAATGTGTTGTGAAGTTTTTGAAATAAAGGTTTTGCATGCAAATATTAGTTTGATAATTGGTTTTCCAACAAGGTATAAAGAAATATTGCCTTGCGGAATCGGTTACAAATTACACTCTGCCGAATAATAAAGAATTAATAAAACATTAATACTTCTTATTGAAGCCAAATTCTTTTTGGTGGACGCTCTCGGAATCGCCTTACCCTAATCCTGCTTAAGCAACTTGCAGCGTGTGCCGGATAAAGTGTCAAGGTCGAAGAAAACCATTGAAATCAGTTAGGCTGCCGGTATAGCCTTGATGTTCTGTTCCAGTTCAGTCAACGCTATAGTCTGAGACTTAAAAGTAACCTTGTTGTTTTGTAAGTATTTGAAAGTTAATATTTTAAATATTTTATAATATTTTATTTATCCAAAATTTCCACCTTTCTGGTCTATTTTTACCCCTTTTTGTTTTCTACAGCCGCTAAGTTTGCTTCTATCGACAATCGATTACAGACTGGGAAGTGGCGCCATTTATTTCCCTCAAGACCAATTACTAATACTAACAAATTAAAAACTAATGATTATTTATTTCAGAAACTAAAACCCGCGATTATGAGAAAAAACTACTTATTAATTTTTCTGCTCCTACTATTCAGTACTGGTGTTTTCGCCCAAAGAAGGGTGATAACGGGTGCAGTGATAGATAGTGCCAGCAAAGAAACATTGCCCGGAGTGACCATCACTATTAAAGGCAGTAATAGCTCCGCAACCTCCAATAAGGACGGTAATTATACTATTAAAACTGCTAACAACGAAAGCGTAACTATTGGTGCTCATTTCATTGGGTACAAATACGCAGAAATTACGCTGAAACCCGGCCAGAACAATGCCAACTTTGTGCTAACCTCTTCTAACAAAGATTTGAGCGAGGTGGTGGTAACGGGTTATGGTACCACCCTCAAAAGTAAACTACTAGGTGCCGTATCAGAAATTAAAGCCCAGGATGTGCAGGACATTTCTGTAGCCAATTTCGGCCAAGCCCTACAAGACCGCATAGCAGGAGTAGGTGTAAGCGTGGCTTCGGGTAAACCAGGTGCTACCAGTACGCTCAGCATTCGCAGCCCTACGGTATTCGGTTCGGGTCTTGGCATCACCTCAGATCCGCTGTACGTTATCGACGGTATAATTTCGCAGAAAAGCGATTTTGACAACCTGGACGCCAGCCTCGTAGAAACTGTTTCATTTTTGAAAGATTCTCAGGCCGCTATTTACGGTGCTGCGGGTGATAAGGGTGTTGTGTTGGTTACCACCAAACACGGTAGGCCGGGTAAGCCACAAATTTCATATACCGGGTATTACGGTACCGCTACCGCTACTGAAGAGCCTAAAATGATGACGGGCTTGCAACTGGCACAGTTTCTCAATGATGATTATGCACTGAACAATGCCCCGACTACCTCAAGGTTCTCATCAGCCGACTTAAGTTATATTGCAACCCATCCCCAAAAAAGCGTCTTTGACCAGCTTTGGCATCCGGCTGACATGCAGCGTCATACACTGAGCCTGACCGGTGGCTCAGATAAAATTGTCTTTTTTGCAGGAGGAAGTTATTATAATGAGGGTGGTAATTTCGGCGACATCTCAGTTACCAAGTGGAATATCCGCTCGGGCGTGACTGCTCGCCTTACTGATGACATCACTGCTTACGTGAGCGTTAATGGCAGCTATGCTACCAGCTACGATAACGGTGCAAAAGCTGAGTCATCGGATACCGAAAATTACATGATACTTTCAATGGTCACTACACCGGGCTGGATACCGCTATACATAAACGGAAGGCCTAATGGCTTTACCACCTCCGGGCCAGGTTTTTGGAATCCTGTTTCTTATTTAAACTCCGGTAGCTATAGTGAACCTGCCAGCCAAACGCTTAATCTGAATAGTTACTTAGAATGGCGGCCACATTTTGTTAAGGGTTTAACAGCCAAGGTTCAATATGGTAAAACCAATTACTCTACTAATGCAAAAAACTATTATCCATCGTACAGCGTTGCTCAATTTAGCGCTTCCGGACAGAATGGTTTATTGTATGGCACCACTTACACAAATAAAACAATTTCCAACAGCGATCAAATTCTCGAAAGCTACGGCTACAATAATACCTACGAGCTGATCGGTTCGCTTGATTATGCACGCAGCATTGGCAAAAGTAATTTTGATGTATTGTATGTGACCGAGCAGACTGAGGCCAATGCCGATCAGATTCAATTCTATCGTACCGGGCAGCAAATTCCGGGCGTTGATCAGTTCTTTGCATATAATTCTGGTACTACCACGTTGCAAACAACTGCACCATCTGAAACTGGTAAGCGCTCTTATCTCGTTAGGGCCAACTATGACTATGAAAGTAAATATCTGATGGAATTCATCGGTCGTGAAGATGGTTCATCGAATTTTCCGCCCGATAAACGCTGGGGTCTCTTTCCGTCGGTTGCAGTAGGCTGGCGTATCAGCGAAGAGGATTTCTTTAAAAATAGCTTCCTTTCAAAATATGTTAACTCATTAAAAGTGCGCTTTAACGAAGGTTTGGTGGGCGATGACAGGGTTACTCCTTATCAATACGCTTCGCATTTTACACCTTACTCTGGTACTATGCTTTTTGGCAGTTCAGTAGTGAATGGATTGACCAATGGTATTTTACCAAACACTGATCTTACCTGGGAACATAGCCGTACTCAAAATTTAGGTCTCGACGCAACATTCCTGAATAACCGCTTAACGGTAACAATCGATCGTTACAGCAAACACGTGTACGACGGTTTCGTGGATATTTCTACTCTGGGTTACCCGGCCACGCTTGGTGTTGCCAGCGGAATTATCAACTATGCATCTGCTAACTCCTGGGGTGAGGATTTCAGTGTAGGGTGGAACGATAACATCAACAAAAACTGGCGTTATGGTGTAAGCCTGGTTTTCGGTTGGGCTAACGGCGAAAATATTCTCCAATATTATAACCCGCTTACGCTTGGCGAATTTACACAGAACCAGTTAATTACTACCGGCGAAAAGAATAGTACCAACGGCCCCTATGGTCTAATTGCTACCGGTATTATCAGAACTCAGGCACAGTTAAATGCTATTTTGAAAGCAAACCCGAACTATACAATCGAAGGGCAAAAACCACAGCTCGGTTTCATGAACTTTGAGGACGTAAACCACGATGGGAAGATCAATGCAGATGATATTACCCAAATGTATAAAAATACTAATCCATGGTTGTCAACTGGTTTTACGTTTAATGTTGGTTACAAACAGGTTGCTTTAAGTGTTAACGGGCACCTAACACTCGGAGGTAAAGTATTTATCGGCGGGCAGGACGTAAAAGCGCCAACAACTACCATAAATGGCCCCGAATTTTGGGCAAATCATTGGACTCCGTCAAACCCCAATGCAGAGTATCCAAGAGCAGATGCGCCTGATGCCGGTAGCCAGTCTACCTTTTGGGCACGCAATGGCACAACTGGTTACATAAACAATGCAACACTATCTTACACCATGCCAAAATCAATTTCGGACAGGCTGAAAATACCCTCACTGCGTGTTGTTGTTACCGCTATCAACCCCTGGGAGTTTATTGATCCATATGATTATAAGGATTCAAGAACAAGCAACATTACTTACTATCCTACGCTTAGGACAATCTCTGTCGGTTTAAACGCAACATTGTAATTTCTTAAAGAAGAGAAAATGAAAAATTTATCAAAAAAAACAGCGAAGCTTTTAATTACAACTGCTTTGTTGATAGGAGTTGTCGGTTGTAAAAAAAATATATTCGATAAACAAGATCTTAACGCGGTGGATGGTACCATCTGGAATACTGCAACTGCAACCAATTTGTTCCTGAATGGTACTTATGATGTGGTAATGCCGAATTGGCCAACGCCCGGTTCCATCTACAACACCAGCGATGAGCTGAACAACACAACAGCCTCTATCCTTTACGGGACGCTGACCGGTTCTGGCAATGAGGTGACTTATATTTACTCAAAATCAGCGCTGGGGACAGACCAGTATTTCAGTATTTATCGTTGTAACCTGGCTATCGAGGGCATTAATGCCGGTACCATGGCAGCTTCAGACAAAGCTACGTTGAAAGGCCAGTTCTTTTTCCTGAGGGCTTTTATCTATTTTCAAATGGTGAAGCTTTATGGTGGAGTCCCGCTGGTATTAACCACGCAAAACCCGGCAACAGACAATATTCAGGTGCCACGTGCTAAGAGCAGTGTGTGTTTTGCGCAGATTGCTGCTGATCTTGATTCTGCTGCCGCAATGTTGCCAGCTTCATGGAACTTATCAACCGATGGCGGCCGTATTACAAGGGCCGCGGCTATGGCTATGAAAGGTAAAGCTTTGCTATACTGGGCCAGCCCGCAGTTTAACCCCAATAATGATCTTACCCGCTGGCAGGCAGCTTATACTGCTAATAAAGCAGCTTATACCCAAGCCCAGGCAGATGGGTATGCCCTATATCCAACATTTGCCAATATATGGCTGGATGAAACCGCCAATAATAAAGAGCGTATGATCTGGCGAACATTGGATGCGGTGTCGCTCAACCCTGCTCATGGTACCAATACCGAATATATTACCCGGCCATATTCAGAATCAAACGGTGGCGGAAGCAATCAGCCAACCTGGAACCTGGTACAGGCTTTCCCGATGGCCAACGGTTTACCCATTACCAATCCGAACTCTGGTTACAACCCTGAGTTATTCTGGCAAAACCGCGACCCCCGTTTTGCTGCCACTATTGCTTATAATGGTTGTACCTGGAACCTGAGCGGATCAAGCAATCGCCTGGAGTGGACATATCAGGGCTTTCTTGATGATGCCAAAAGCCCTTCGGCTACAGGTTTTTACTGTCGCAAAATTTGTAACCCCTCAATTACTGTAGCGGGGGCGCTGTATAATACCAACACAGGTGGCGGCAGCGGCATGGACTGGATTGAAATGCGTTTTGCCGAGGTATTGCTCAACTATGCAGAATGTGCTAACGCTATTGGCAATTTGGGAGAGTGTGAAAGTTTGGTGGCCTTGTTGCGCGCTCGTGCAGGCATAGCCGCTGGTAGTACCAATTATGGCCTCAGCGCGATTACAAGTCAGGCGCAGATGACCAGCTTTTTGCTCACCGAGCGCGAAATTGAATTTGCGATGGAAGGTAAACGTACCGACGACCTACGCCGTACACGCACATTTGATAAGCTGACGGGTACACAACGCTTAGCTTTCCGATGGAATGTAAATCTGCCATATGTAGCTGGCGCCATACCAACCTCAGGCGCAGTTGCCGGCAGAACTTACATTGATGTAGCTGATGCGTCGGGAGGCCGTGTCTGCGATACTATCAATGTTAATAATAAGGCTGAATATGAGAAGTTTTTTTCTACATCCACCCAAAGTATCGAACCAGCTACAACGCCGGTAATTAATTATCCGGCAACCTATTACTTTTATCCGCTGCCGCAAAACTTTATTTCAACCAGCAGCGTGATCCAGCAAACTGTGGGCTGGCCGGGCGGTACATTCGATCCATTACAGTAAGCTAAAACCAGATTAGAGAACAAGTATTAAAAATCAAAAAAATGAGAAAATATATCACCCTGGTTGGCATTATAGCAGCATTTGCTGTGATTCTTTCGGGCTGTGCAAAAACAACGCAACCGATCAACGCGAACATCGTTAGCATTACCTTTATCAAAGCGGGACCGAAGTTTTTGACTAACGATGTCACCGTTAACCCGAAAGACAGTATCCAGTTCCAGTATACGATTACATCGCCTAAACCGATGACCACTGTAGAATTGGCCAAAAGCCTAGCTTCGGCCAACACCGCAACTGTAGATGCTTTTAAAGATTCCGTAAAAACGGGCGATCGGCGCACCTTTACGATGACTCACAAAATTATTGCTGATAGTATTGCCGGTATTTATAACTTCAACGTAATCGTGCGTGATGCCAATGGTATCTACATGGGCTCAAGTAAGGTTATTAACGTTACCGTTACGCCCGATTTTTATTATTACACAAACCGCCAGATGTATGTGCCTGATACAACGGCTAAGACTAACCTGTGTTACTATTCGTCCAGCGCCAACTCTTCGTTCAGCTATACCAGCGCTGGCGCAGCCAACAGCGCAAAGATCGATTTCGGTTACTTCTTTAATACAGATTCAACCTATACAAAAGGTAAAGCAACCAGCGTTGTCGGGCATAGCATTTATGCGCTAACGATAACACCAACGCCATCACAGATCGCATTTAATGATATCAGCAGCTGGACAAAAAATGCCACTGTGCTTAAAGTGGGTACCTCGCCAACCTTTGCCAGTCTGACTTCGGGCGGCGCTATTAAGCAGGGGGCTTTGACGAACCTGAAATCGGGAGCGACCAACCGGGTGCCGGTAGTTACAACTGCCGTTTCAGGCGGTTTACGCACCGACACTTACGCTCCATTAGTAGCCGGTAATGTCATTTGGTTTAAAACTGTTGATGGCAGATATGGTGCATTGACGATTACTTACATGAATCAGGCTAATGCTTCTAAATCAACTTATATGAATTACGAGGTAAAAATCACCAAATAAAGTTAATTAGGTTATATTGGTTCGAAAGGGGTGACGACTCACACGTCCCCCTTTCATTTTTATATTCGGTTATTTCAAAATATTCGTCATCTCACCCACTTTATTGCGCAAATTAGGTCGAGCACAATTAATAAATAGAATTATTTCAAATACTTTGTTGTAATGTTAATTTTTTACTCTTAAGGTATTCGCTTGGCGAAACCTCATAATATTTTTTAAAGCAGTTGCTAAAATATTTTGGATCACTGAAACCGACGGTGTAGGCAATCTGAGCAATATCACTTTCTCCAGCATCTAAAAACTGGAGGCTTCTCTTCAGCCGCATTTCGCGGATAAATTCTACAGGCGTCAGATTAGTAAGGCCCTTAATTTTCCTATAAAAAGCGGATCGGCTCATCCCTATCGATTCAGCCACTGACTCTATATTAAAGTCTGTGTCGATCATACCATCTTCAACAATTCTAATAATCTTCTTTAAGAATTCTTCATCCTTTGAGGTGATAACGATTTGACTCGGATTTAAATCAATTATGCAATTGCCAGTAATCAGTTTCTCAAATAAATGTTTGCGTTGCTTTAATAAATTTTCTGTCAACGCAAGTATCAAATCATTATTAAAAGGTTTTGTGATATAATAATCAGCTCCATATTGCAATCCTTGGATTTGCCTTTCAATAGCCGACTGTGCCGACAAAAGAACCACGGGAATATGGCTGGTCTCGGCTTCATTTTTCAGTTTATCCAATAATTGAATACCATCCATTTTCGGCATCATTATATCACTTATAACCAAATTAGGTTGTAGCTTTAAAGCTTTATCCCAACCAATTTGGCCGTTATCAGCTTCCTCTACCCGATAATAATCACTTAGTTGCCCAACCATAAATTTCCGTAAATCGTAGTTGTCTTCTACAAGTAGTATCAATGGTAGGTCTGGATCATAAATGGTATTATTGAAAGAAAATTCATCTATCTTTTCCTCAAATAGGCAGTTTTCGTTTTTTGCGCTTTGGGTATATTCGGTAAAAGTTGAAGTTGTATCTTTTAAATAACCTTTACCGAGGTGGAGACATAACTCTATTGTGAGCCCCGCGAGCAAATTATTGACCGCTTTTATGCTGCCAAGATGCAATTCCACAATCTCTTTAGCCAACGCCAGCCCAATGCCAGTACCATTCATAGAATTTTTAGTTAACGCATCGCCTTCATAATAAAGCTCAAAAATATCATTAAGCTTATCCACTGGCACGCCTGGGCCCTCATCACTAACACGAATGCTAAATTGGCTATTCGCTATATCCTGGTCAATAGTTACTGTTATAATGGTATCGTTTTCACTAAATTTAAAAGCATTGGCCAGCAAATTGTAAATTACAATTTCCAATTTTTCGCCATCAATCCAGGCATATAACTTTTTTGGATTAGATACAATTTTAAGGCTTATATTTTTTTCACAGGCAACTTCGGAGAAACAGAAAGCTATATCGTTTATAAAACTTACAATTTCTATTTCAGAAATATTTAACATTGTTTTGCCATTTTGCAATTTTCTTAAATTAAGGAGTTGATTGACAAAACCGACCATGCGCTTTGCATTCTTTTGGATTACCTGTGCATGTGCTACCCCCTTGGAAGAAAGCTTTTCTCGACGAAGAATGTCTTCGATTGGATTCAGGATTAATGTAAGCGGTGTCCGCAATTCGTGCGAGATATTTGTAAAGAAGCCGAGTTTTAATTCCGCTAGTTGTTTTTCAACCGCGATGCGTTCTTTTAATTTGAGCATAGTAATTGCGTTACGTCTGATCAGTCTGATTAAAAGTAATCCAATGCAAGCATAAATCAAATAGGCCCACCAAGTTTCCCATAGTGGCGGCAATATAGTAATAGCCAAACGTTTAACCGGGTCATGAAAATACAGCTCATTATTAAGGCTCTTTACTTCAAATAGGTACTTACCAGGTGGTAAATGGGAATAAGTAACCCTGCGCATATTTTTGTTGTCAATCGTCCAGTTCATATCAAAACCCTTTAGCCTGTAAGCGTAAACATTTTTATTACTGGATCTGTAATCGAGCATGCTGTAGCCAATCTCTATTAGGTTTTGATTATAGTGAAGAGTTATGTTGTTAGTTTTATTGATGTCGGAAGTTAATATCGCATCAGAACTAGCATCCGCAATGAAATTTTCACTGTTGACCATAAATCCGGTTAGTGCCATGTTCGCTTCAATTTTATGATCGAGGATCGAATCAGGGTTAAAACATACATAGCCACTGACAGCCCCAAAAACCAAATGTCCGCTAGAAAGCCTCGTGCACGAAGACTCAGAAAAACCGTTTTTAGGTAGGCCATCATATGAGTCGAAGTTTTTAAAATGACTCCGGTCAGCAACAAATTCGGAGATACCTTTTTGTGTGGCCATCCATAGGTTGTGTTTAGAATCTTCACTACAATTGAGGATATAGTCACTCGGAAGGCCATCTTTCATAGTATAAATTCTAAATTTGAGCTCATCAACCGGGTAATTTCCTATAGCCATACTAAGTCCGCCGCCTGATGTGGCCAACCACATCATGTTTTTTGTGTCGCGGAAAATAAATTGTATATCATTGGTTCCCAAACTGGAACTGTCTCCCGGAATTTTATTGTAAGTCTTAAAATCTAAATCATCAGGATTGTTATGGTTAATATCCGATACTAGTAAGCCGTTTATTGTAGCAATCCACAAATTGCCCTTGGCATCAAAAGCAATATTTCTAATTTTATGATAAAGGCCTTTTGGGTAATTTTTTAAAGAATTTTTTACGTTGTAAAAAATATATTCACCTTTTTGTCGGCTGATAATTGTTAAGCCATTATCATAGGAACCCACCCAAATACGGCCCTTACCATCTTCCAATAAACTATAAACAACGTTACTTCCTAGTCCAATTTTGGTATTTCTGTCTGCCAGATAATGAGTGATTTTATAGTGTGAGCGTTCGTTATTCACCGGATCAGCCCTATATAACCCGTTAGATTTGGTACCAAGCCATATGCTCCCCAGGTGATCCTCCAATATCGTATAAATCTGCCCTATACTGGTAGCTGATGGCACTTGATCAAACAGATTATTAACCGGTTTGCCGTCTTTAGTGATATACAGATTTCCTTGTTTGGTAGATACCCACAAGCGTTTTTCATGATCTTCGTAAACAGCCCGCACTTCATTCTCCGACTTAATAATTGAATTCGGAACGATGAGTTTTTGATGAAAATCATTTTCCTGAAAAATTATCTTGTCTAAACCGCGGTCGTCGGAACTTAGCCATAAAATACCAGCAGGGTCGAAATATTGACTATTTACCAGATTCGAAAAATAATGATCTTTAATATCAGTAGAATTATGAAAGTAATTGATTTTATCCGTTTCAGTGTTGTAATAGCCAAAACCACAGCCTTTTATGTTTACCCATAAACGCCCTTTAACGTCTTCGGAAATATTATAATACTCCGAACCGTTAGAAAAGTTAGAATCATTTCGCTGCGTAAAATGTTTTACGACACCTCTTGTCGGGTCAAATTTGATGACGCCTAATACTTGCGGTTCTAACCAAACCAAACCTTTATGATCTTCATAAACTGACAAAATGGGACTGGCATCAACAGTAGTAGTCTGAATGAGATGCCAATCACTTACACTAAGGGTAAGTAAAGTACCAAGTGAAGTGGAACAATAAATTACCGGTCGCTTGCGCGATATACAAACTCCATTTATCTGTCCGGCGCTTATCAACTGTTGCTTGACGCATTTTGCAGAAATCTCGTTAAATGCTACCAAGTAGCCTTTTGAAGTGGCAAAGAGAATGCGATCATGTTTTGCGTCCTCGGTAGCAGAAATAAAACCGATAGCGAAAGAAAGTTGCTGGCTGAACACATTTGTAGCTGTAAATAATGACCCTTCTTTTCTGATGAGGACCATCCCTGCATCTGTGCCAACCCAATTTTGCCCTAAATGATCGCAATAAACAAAATTGATTTTATCCGCTGGTAATCTGAAACCGACGCTTAGTCCTGTAGCAAAGTGCAATAACGCCGGATGGGCTTGATGGCTTCCAACAATGGTAAAAATCCCCTGGTTTTTGGTTATCAACCAGATCGAGCCATCTTTATGTAATACCAACTTTTCAAAAAAATAATTATTCTTATTCTTATCGTTCAAAATTTTATTAACAGCCACAAATTTCCCAGTCATTTTGTCAAAACGATAAATTTGCTGATCGTCGGCCTTTACCCAAAGATAACCCGAATTATCATCTACCATTTGATCGATACGGTTATTTTTCAGCTCAGACCTGTCGCCCATATAGGATTTGTAAACAATGAAATTATGCCCATCGAAACGATTGAGACCATCCCAGGTACCGAACCACATAAAGCCCTCCTTATCTTTTAAAATTGAGGTAACCCGCTCATGAGACAAGCCATCTTCGGTCGAATAATGCAGGATCTTGCATCGCAGCTGGGCATGAAGATTAAATGCGATAGCTGCTAGCACTATAATTATTGAAAATAGTTTACCATAGAATTTTTTGAGCATGGGTTTTATTAGGTTTAGAATGGTCTTGTCGCAAACGATATCTAATCCAAGCAGTTATTAACTTGAGATTAGCCCTCAATTAAAAAAAATAAATGAGCAATTGCCGTCAAAGGCCATTATGGCATTAATGATACGTTCAGTTGTAATTGGTTCTTTAACAAAGATCAGGTGTTTATTAAACCTATAGTTTGAAAAATTATCAATTCATTATATGATGTTAGCACAATGTATCTCCTTATACAGTTGAGCGCTTATCTGATAACTTCCTAAGGTTCAGATAATACCTGTCGTTTGCCATTTCTTGATATCCAATTACAAGTTGCGAGATCATCGAAAACCTGCAAATTGTTGAGTATATGACAGATCGTAAAAACGATAAAAAATGATGTTAGATAATACTACACCATAAACTACTTCGAAAAGTTTATGTAGAGTGCAGAAATATTGTGACTATAGGGCTACAGATGTAATGGAATGATTTTAAAGCGTCATTGCTCAAAATTTGATCCTTTTAAACCAAATTTTGAGCCTTAAATAATTACTACCTTTTTATGTTTGTTTGATCAAAAGATAATTGGATGCAAGTTTTGTTTGTTTCAGGTATTATTAAATGATAATCACAATCATTAACATCAACCTAATAAATTTTCAATGAATATGTCGTTTTACAAAATCCCCTTAAAGTTTTTCGTCATTTTTTTTCTCTTCTCTGGCGGTGTATTTAAAGTAGATGCTCAGGAACGGCAGAACATTCAGCAGGTTATTTCAAAAATAGATACTTTACATTCCAGGATGCCGGGCGAAAAACTTTACCTGCAGTTGGATAAGCCTTATTATGCCGTTGGCGATACGATATGGTTTAAAGGCTATATCCTTAACTCACTGCTTAATTATTCTCCTTTAAGTGGTCGATTATATGTCGAGTTACTTAATGATAGCAATAAGATTGTTAAAAGAATCGCTTTAGCGGCTGGCTTAGGTATAACCTGGGGTGATATTGAATTGCCCCCGGATGAAATTAAGGAGGGAACCTATACCATCAGGGCCTATACTAACTGGATGCGTAACTTTGGGCAGGAATCATTTTTTTATCAAAACTTTTATGTCGCCAATCCTGCGTCACAGGATTGGTTGGTTGATGCAAATGCGTCACTAGTCCCTATTGATAATAAAGTGAAAATGAATATTAAATTGAGCAATATGCAGAATAGTGCGATTGCTTCCAAAGAGTTGCAGCTAAAACTTTTGGATGGTAATCACATCATATACAAAGGAGCTGCTCAAACTACCATCGACGGGATATTAAATGTTGATTTCCTCTTGCCAGCGAATGCCGCAATAAAACATCTGGCTTTGGTGGCGCAGGATAAAATCAATATTAAACAATCAGTAATTATTCCTGTAAATGTAAGCCGCGCAAAAGACGCAGATATACAGTTTATGCCAGAGAGTGGCGATATGGTTGCCGGTATTCCTGCACATATTGGCTTTAAGGCAATTGGCGAGGATGGTAAAGGAATTGATATAAGCGGGGTGATTACAGATAATACGTCAGGAAAAGAGATCTTGTCTTTTCAGTCGCTGTATAAAGGCATGGGGATAATCGACCTGCTCCCTGTGGCGGGCGAAACTTATACCGCCAGGATAAAATTACCCGACGGCGAAAATAAAGAAGTTCCTTTACCTGCGGTACAATCATCCGGGACCGTATTACATATCCGTAATCCGGCCGACAAGGATACGATTACCGTTTCTGTTTTTATAACCGATGACATTGTGAAAAAAAACATGCCCCTATACCTCATTGGGCAGTCAAGGGATGTAGTATGTTTTGCGGCAACCGTTCCGGTAGGCGTGCCAACAATTTCGGTACGCGTAGCTAAAAGCCTTTTTCCTACAGGCATTGCACATTTTACATTGCTAAATACCAGTAACATGCCGGTCAATGAAAGGTTGATATTCATCAATCATAACGATAACCTAAAAATTGATATTAAAACAGGTCAGCAAAGCTATGCGCCAAGGGATAGCATCCCCGTGAAAATAATTGTAAGCAATACCACCGGTCAACCGGTAGTTGGCAGCTTTTCGGCAGCTGTGACAGACGATGGGCAGGTAAAAAGGAACAAAGCCACTAGCCCGTCAATATTAACTCATTTTTTATTGACCGATGATCTTAAGGGATTTGTTGAAGATCCCGGATATTATTTCACTGATGATAAAGATGCCTGGCAAGCGCTCGATGCGCTTTTGCTTACCCAGGGCTGGATTGGTTATGATTGGAAAAATATCAGCACATTACCCAAACCTCTTTTTGAACCGGAACTTTCGAACCGGGTAAAAGGTAGTGTAACTACGCTATTCAATAAACCGATGGATCACGCGGATGTGGTCCTAATATCAACCGGTAAATTCCGTTTTGTGCGCGATACCACGACTAATTTACAGGGCCAATTTATATTTGATAAGCTACCGGCCATAGACAGCACTACATTTGTTTTGGAAGCGCATAAGGGCAAAAGCGGTAAAGCCATAAATGCCGGGATAAGTCTTGATGAAGTGAGCCCGTCTGATACCAGGAATTTGAGTTTGCCTGTTGTCTCGCCGTGGTATATTAACAGCAGTGATACTGTCTTAAATTATGTAAAATCAAGCTTAGATTATTTTAAAGAACTGGAAATCGCACGATATGGGCATGTTCTGAAAGAAGTTGTAGTAAAAGCGCAGGCTGAAATTAAGGGCTCGGATAATTTAAACGGGGTAGGTAATGCCAATCAGGTAATAGGGGAGGACGAGGTTAAGGATGCTGGAAAAATGAGTTTGTACGATCTGATATTGAAAAAAGTTGAAGGCTATACAGTTAGCTTTTTACCTAAATCTCAGGACCGTAACTTTTTTGTAAGAGATAAAAAGGTAAGGTTTGTTTTCGATGGTGTCGATCTGACCCGTTTTTATGAACCCATTACCGGGCAAACTGATGAATATTACTATTACATTAAACAATACCTGGATAATTTTACAGCTGAAGATATTAAAGGTATCGAAGTATTATACAGTGCTAAATATATTGCATCCTATATTAATCGGAACATAGCCGATAATGATGAACTGTTAGCATTGGATGCGACCGGGCAAAGAGGCTCGGACAATGCGTTCCTTGAAATAACCACCCGGTCGGGTAATGGGCCATTTATGACTAAAGCTAACGGGGTGTATGTGTATAAACCAATGCCAACAACGCTGCCTGCGAACTTTTACCGACCACGTTATTTAAATAAAGATACAGGACGGAAGTTTGCGGATCTGCGCTCAACAATTGATTGGGAGCCTAATATCATTACCAATAAAAGCGGTGAAGCGTCCTTCACTTTTTTCGCGGCTGATAAATCGACAACCTATACCATTATACTGGAAGGCAGTGATCTAAATGGGGCTATTGGTTACCAGGTAAAACGGGTGATCATAGGTGGTAAATAAATTTATCACCTAAATATCTACCTATAACTGCATGGTTTACTCCTTTGTTATTATTGCATTGTCAATATAAATATCTGATCTATTCTACCTGAAATATATTATTAAAGGAAACAGCACAGCAGCGATGATGGTGATCATGTTTTTCAGCCCTATAACTCTTATTAATGAACCTCTGAAGCCCTGGATTTTAAATATTCCGACGGGGTTAAGTGGTATTGTTCTTTAAAACAAGTGCTGAAATACTTGGCGTTGTTAAAGCCTACTGCATAAGCAATCTCAGCAATGTTATGATCGCCGGCATCAAAATATTGTCTAGCCCTTTTTAACCGCATTTCCCGCACAAACTCAACCGGAGCCAAATCGGTCAGGCTTTTGAATTTTTTGTAAAAGGCAGACCGGCTCATGGCGATGGTTTCTGCAACAGTATCTATATTAAATTCAGTATCCAGCATACCGTCTTCTACAATCTTTATCACCTCTTTTAAAAATATCTCATCCTTTGAAGTAATCATAATTTCTCCGGGACCCAGATTGATTGTTTTCTTTCCGTTTAAAAAAGATTCGAATATCTTTTTACGCTGTCTCAATAAATTTTCTATTGACATGAATAAATAATCATTACGGAACGGCTTGGTAATATAGCAGTCGGCTCCGTATTTTAATCCCTCGATCTGGCTTTCGACAGAAAACTTCGCCGACAGCAATACAACCGGAATATGGCTGGTCGAAAGATCATTCTTTAATTGATCAAGCATCTGGATCCCGGTCATTTTAGGCATCATAACGTCGCTTAGAATCAAATCAGGTAATAACTGAACAGCTTTTTGTAGTCCTTCTTCGCCATTTTCCGCCTCTTCCACCCGGTAAAACTCACTCAGTTGAATAACCAGAAATTTTCTTAAATCAAGATTGTCTTCGACAAGCAAAACCAGCGGAACGTTAATGTTATTTTGCCTGGTTACGGATAGTGTAAGCGAATAAAGAGATTCTTCAATTCCCTGAATTTCCTGAATTTGCTGTGATGTCTCCCCTAAATGATCAAATGCGTCCTGATCTCCGGTAAAATAATCGTTTTCTAATTTTAATTCAATCGTAATATTAAGGCCGCCTTCGGGGTTGTTTTTAGCGACGATTTTTCCCTGGTGCAGTTCTATAAATTCTTTTGAAAGCGCCAGGCCTATGCCAGTACCTTTTTGATGGTTACCCTGGCGGTTATCGCCTTCGTAGTACAACTCAAAAATATCATTTAACTTATCATTAGCCACGCCAATTCCCTGGTCAATAATTTCAATCCGAAAATAATCCCCGGCATCAAACTGGTTTAGTATGATGCAGATGGTCTTACCTTCAGGAGTAAACTTAAAGGCGTTGGCCAGGATGTTATAAATAACAATATCAATTTTATCGGCATCAATGTATGCCCAAAGCTCGTCTGTATTAGCGGATATCTTTAGTTCGATCCTTTTTTCACGGGCTATATCTGCAAAATATTCCCCGATATTCCTTATAAAGGCCACCATTTCGGTCCGGGTTATCGTTAACGTCGCCTTTCCGCTTTGTACTTTTCTAAGGTCCAGTAACTGGTTTATAAAGCGCACCATCCTGTTGGCGTTTTTGCGTACCACATTTATGTACTCATTGCCTTGCCTGGATAGCTCTTCTTTCCTCGCGATCTCTTCAATCGGGTTCAAAATTAAAGTTAGGGGTGTTCGCAGCTCGTGCGAAACATTAGTAAAAAAGCTCAGTTTTAAATCAGAGAGCCGTTTTTCAACGGCAATTCGATGCCTCAATTTTAACATAGTAAGGGCAATCCTGCGTATAGTTTCAATAGCAATCACCGCTAATAATAGGTAGATAAGATACGCCCACCAGGTACGCCATGGAGGTGGAAGAATGGTTATAGCCAGGCTTTTTGCCGGTAACTTAGTATAAAGATCATTACTAAGGCTTTTTACCTCAAAGGTATAGTTGCCGGGGGGCAGGTTAGTATAGGTAGCCCGGCGTTGTCCTTTATTGTTATGCCAAACTGTATCAAATCCTGTCAGACGATAAGCATAGGCTTGTTTAAAACTCGATCTGTAATCCAACACCGCGTAATCAATGCTGATTATATTTTGATTATATTTAAGCTTGAGCTTTTTCATATAATCAATATTGTAATTTACCGCGTCGTTGTCGCCAGGTGCGACATCTTCATTATTGATTTGCAGATTGGTTAGAGCCATATTTGCTTTGAACCGGTAATTGGTAATACGATCAGGATTAAAGGTTAAAAAACCTTTAATATTCCCGAAAACGATATCACCACCCGCTGTCCTGATGCAGGAAGCCTCGGAAAAGCCTGTTTTCGGCAGGCCATCGTAGGAATCATAATTCCTGAATTGCTTTTTAGCGATATTGAATTTAGAAAGCCCGTTTTGAGTAGCTATCCATAAGTTCCGGTGATTATCTTCCGCGCAGCTTAACACATAATCATTAGGCAGTCCATCCTTGGTTGAGTAATCTTTAAATGTTAGATATTGGAATGGATCGTCGCCTATCGCCTGATCGAGGCCCCCGCCTGATGTTGCCAGCCACATTGTGTTTTTTGAATCCCGGTAAATAAACTGAATATCATTATTACCCAGACTTTGTTTGTTCCCCGGTATTTTACGGTAATTGGCATAGCGATAAGCCGACGAATGACTCGAAACCTGGTCTACCACCAGTAAGCCGTCGGTGGTTCCTATCCATAGATTGCCCTCTCTATCTAAAGCCATATCCCTGATTTTGCGAAAAGCTTCCTTAGGATAATGTTTAAAAGCCGCCCCTGTATGACTGAACTTAACAGTATTATGGTCATTTACAGCAAGATTTAAGCCCTCA
This sequence comes from Bacteroidota bacterium, assembly GCA_026224775.1. Lineage (GTDB taxonomy): Bacteria > Bacteroidota > Bacteroidia > Sphingobacteriales > Sphingobacteriaceae > Mucilaginibacter. The sequence continues at coordinate 74,296 of JAMFRP010000022.1, read as the reverse complement.
TCAAACGTCCCGATCCAGATCCTTCCCTCATGGTCTTCCTGTAAGGCATAAATTTCATTGCTGTTCAGGCTGTTCTGATCCTGCTTGTTGGCCTGGTAATTGGTTAGGCGATAGGTCGTTTCTTCTGTATTGACAGGCAATGCTTTATATAAACCACTCGCTTTTGTGCCTAACCAAATGTTACCCAATCTATCCTGTAACATCGAATAAACTAGCCCAAGCCCACCTGGAGGTTCATTGATAAACTGGATATTTATTCTTTTATTATTTTGATAAATGTATAGTTTGCCGCTTTTTACCCCAAGCCATAACCTGCCTTTCCGGTCGTAAAGAATACCTCTAACTTCATTGTCTGATTTAAAAGGTGCCTGATCAACCAACTGTTGCTGGTTAAAAGCCGTATTCTGGAAAATAATTTTATCAATTCCCCGGTCGTCAGTACTCAACCATAATATACCTGCGGTGTCATAATACAAACAGGTAACGATGTTGGAGAGCTGGCGATTGGGATCATCAGGATCATCATAAAAATAATCTACCTTAGCTTTAGCCTCGTTATAATAGCCAAACCCCCCGCCCTTCATATTTATCAAAATTAAGCCGCTGTTATCCTCCAAAACCTTAAAGTGATTGCCACTATTATTGTAAAGAGCATCGTTTTTTTGTGAGAAATACTGAAATGACCGCTTATAAGGGTCAAAGCGCACAACTCCCTGGCTTTTTGGCTCTATCCATAAATTTCCACCACGGTCTTCGTATATAGAATAAAGGCCTCCTGCCCGGGTGAAAACCGATGTGGTGATATTGTTGTCATTCAGATTTACTTTGATCAGTTCCCCCGCTGAAGTTGTGCCATAAATGCAACCGTTTATTTTTGACAGGATCAATGCATTAAGCGTATTAGAAGTGATTTTTTGACGAATGGTTTTTTTTGAGGTTTTGTTGTAAATAATTAAATATCCCTGGCTAGTGCCGAAATACAATTGATGATCATCTTCATTAACAGTAGTAAAGTTTAAGTTTGCCGCAAGGTTTGCTTCCAAAGGAATACTTTGGTAAGCTCCCGATGCTGACTTGGCCAAAAAGCACACTCCATCCGGTGTTCCAATCCAAATATTGTGATCATGGTCTTGATGAAAGAAATTAATAGTATTTGAAGGTAATTGATAGCCAGATTTAAGTCCTTTCTTATAACTGATAAACCGGGGAGATGATAAATTGGTTTGGGGTATAAAGAGTAGTCCATTCCTGAACGTAACCAGCCAGATGCTTCCATTTTCACCCGCTATTATCCGGGAACAATCTATCTTTTGTTTGCCGGTAGTATTAATAAAAGGCGATATCGGTAGAAATTGTTCCGTTTTTTTATCAAACCTATAAATTTCCTTATCGTAGGCTCTGAGCCACAGGTGGTTTGACCTGTCTTCTACAATCTGATCTATCCTGTCATTTTTCAGTTGAGACTGATCCCCGGGTGAAGATTTATAGGAAACAAAATTGTGACCGTCAAAACGATTAATACCATCCCAGGTGCCGAACCACATAAAACCGTCCCGGTCTTTCATCATACAGGTAACCGCGTCATGCGATAAGCCATCCTCTGTTGAGTATCTTTCAATTTTACATTTTGGCTGAGCTGTTGCTTTTACGATGAAAAACAATAGCAATATTGAGAAGTGAATTCTTAATCGGGTACTGGCATACATAATAAAAAAATCAATTGCTGATTGAACCGGTTTAAACATTCAATAGCGGTAAAGTTTATTGGTTATTCAAATCCATTAACGTCATAAATAATCAAATCAATTATGCCGGGAAAAAATGGAAAGGTATTTTAATAATTAGGCTCTGATATTTAATATTTATCTAATATCAGAATTTGCTCAAAATCTATTATGTAATTTGAAATATTTATTTTTTCCTATACCAAACTATAATTACCGAAGCGCAATTAATTTGCATTGGCGCGCTAATAGATAAAGCGGCAAAGATCTCTTGTAAACATATTCGGATTATAAGCACTTCTACACCTCGTTTTAATTTGAAATAATAGAATTTAGACCTATTAGCCTAAATTTTGAACCCTCATTTTATAGTCCATTTATAAGTTTGTACAGCCAATACCCAATAAAAACCATTAATAAACAAAGTTTTCTTGTAAGGGCCTTTTTGAATTATATGATCATATCAAACCCATCAGTGTTTTAAGACTGATGAATTTGGAAAATAATTAAAAGCGCATCAACCGTTGTATTCGCTTTTATCAGTCGTGTAATTTGGGCAACCGCCTCTACTGGGAAATGCTACTGCAACCTAAAATCAATTGACCAATTAAAACCAATTATATAACCCGAAAATCAATTAATTATGGAAAAAACTAATACGCAAACCAATCATTTAAACAGCGATGATTCCGGAGGACAAAAAACCGGGATGGAAAGGAGAACCTTTTTTAAATATGCTGGTGCTGGCGCTGCAATATTAGGTTTGGTAGGATCGTCGTGTAAAAAGTCTGCAGGCAATAGCCCGGTAAATAAAAATACGGTCGATTTAGGCAGTGGAGACACCGGCATTTTAAATTATGCTTATGCCCTGGAACAATTGGAAGCAGCATTTTATACCCAGGTTATTGCTGCACCCTATACAGGTATAACTGCGGCTGAGACGGCAATTCTTACCGACATCAGGGATCACGAAATAGCGCACAGGGCTTTTTATAAAGCGGCTTTAGGAAGCGGGGCCCTGGCCGCACTGGTGGCTGATTTTAGTCAGATTAACTTTGCCGACAGGACAAATGTGCTTGATGCCGCCAAAGGGTTTGAAGATTTGGGCGTTGCTGCCTATAATGGCATTGCATATCTTATTCAGGATGCCGTAAATCTGACAATTGTGGCCAAAATTGTTTCGGTAGAAGCGCGCCACTCGGCAGCCATTCGTAATATATTAACAACCGGTACCGCTTCGCCGTTTTCCACCTTTGCCGATGCTACTGTAATTCAGCCTTCTGCACTTAATAATGTTGCCAATCCATATAACGGGCTGGAAGTATCACGATTACCGTCTCAGGTATTGCCTACGGTAAACCAATACATAACGGTTAATTTAACAGCAACTAAACTACCTTAATCAGTCACACTATGAATATTTTTAACATACTTGAAGAAATAGAAAAAGCGGATCCGGATTTTCGTGACCGGATCAACCCCCGTCGTGCTGCAATTAAAAACATAACCAGTTTTGGTTCAAAAGTTGCCGTAGCTGCTTTACCTTTTGCTATGGGAACTATTTTTCAAAAAGCATACGGACAAACATTGCCTCAATCAGTAACCGACATCCTGAATTTTGCATTAAAGCTGGAGTTTTTAGAATCAGCCTTTTACACCCAGGGATTAGCCGCGAAAAGTTTAGTTCCGACGGGTGGAGATACCACGGCAATTACCACGATGTCGACCCAGGAGAAAGCACATGTTGTTTTTTTACAAACTACGCTTGGCAGCTCAGCAATATTGCAAACTACACAAGGTACAAATGGCACCTATGATTTTACTGCAGGCGGCCTTTTTTCAACAGTATTTACCAATTATGATACATTTTTAGCGGTTGCTAATGGCTTTGAAGATACGGGTGTGCGTGCTTACAAGGGGCAGGTGCCTGGTTTAATTGGTAATCAAACTGTGCTTACAGCAGCGTTGTCCATCCATTCGGTTGAAGCACGTCACGCGGCAACCATACGCCAGCTACGCAGTTTGCGGCCTGCCGGCCCGGCAACCATAAAGCCGTGGATAACCGGGGCAAATGATACAGGTAACGCCAATTTATTTAACAACTATGTTGGTGAGGACAATGTAATTCAGGATAATATAACTATAACCAGTTTGAATGCGCTAAACGGAACAGTGGCTGTTAACGCTGCTACCGAAGCGTTTGACGAACCGTTAACGCTGGCCCAGGTATTGTCGCTGGTTACACCCTTCGGAGTTAAATAATTAAAATATTATTACCAATAGATATGTATTAATTACTAAAAAATATCTGGCTAATTAAACCTTAATATGAAGAAAAACTTACTACTGCTGATGCTTGTGTTAACAATTTTATTTGTAAAAGCACAAGCACAAACCCGGCAAATATCTGGGACAGTTACCGACAAAACAACGAAAGATCCGTTGGTTAGTGCTTCGGTAACGGTTAAAGGTACTTCGATCGGAACCCAAACCGATATTAACGGCAAATTTAAGATGACAGTTCCGGATAAGCCCGAAAGTATCCTGGTTTTTCATTCGGTTGGCTATAAAAACCGTGAAGAACCGCTGGCCACCAGCACAAGCTTTAAGATTAGTATGGAAAGTGATTCAAGGCAACTGGATGAAGTTGTGGCTATAGGTTATGCCTCCGTAAGGCGTAGCGAACTCCCTGGAGCCGTTTCATCGATAACAAACAAAGACTTAAAAGATGTACCGACTAATTCACTGGCTGAGGCATTGGAAGGCAGGCTCGCGGGAGTACAGATCACCGTTTCAGAAGGTGCTCCGGGAGCGCCAGCTGACATTAACATCCGCGGCCGGAATTCGATTACCCAAAGCGGTTCCCCGCTTTTTATTGTTGATGGTGTTCAGGTTGATAATGCCTTGACCGTTATTTCGCCACAGGACATCGCTACGATAGATGTACTTAAAGATGCTGCCTCAACAGCAATTTACGGTTCGAGGGGATCTAACGGGGTTATTTTAATTACAACCAAGGGCGGTAGAAATACTAACGGCAAAATAACGGTTAATTATAATGCTTTTGTAGGCGTCTCAAAATTGGCTAAGGAATTAAGTGTTATGAATCCTTACCAATACATCATGGCGATGTATGATAGGTATAAACTAACTGGCGACTCTTCTATTATTGACAGATACACCAGGGTGGGCTATAATTTTGATACGATCAAAACCTATCAGGGACAACCGGGGATTGATTGGCAGAATGTGATGTTTGGCCGGAAAGCTATTCAACAAACACAAAATCTGAGTCTGTCAGGTGGAACGGAGAAAACACAGTTCAATTTGAGTGTGACCGATAATGGCCAGCAAGGCATATTATTAGGATCGGATTATAATCGCCAACTGCTGAACTTCCGGTTTAATCAACAGGTTAATGAACGGCTATCGGCGGGTTTTAATGTGCGTTATAGTCAGCAGGTTATTGATGGTGCCGGAACCTCGGATGTAGGAGGCTCAGGAACTAACAATCTGCGGCAGATTGTCCGGTATCCACCCTTTCTGGCATCCGGGCTGAGTGAAAGCGACTTTGATCCGGCATTATATGCCTCCAACCCTGGAAACGGACTTACGTTGGTCAACCCATTACAGCTTTTACCGGCAACTTATCGTCAAAACAAGGCAAACACTACCGATATCAACGGAAATATTACTTACAATATCGTAAAAAATGTGACATTCAGGTCTACCATCGGTTATGATATTTATAATACGGTGGCCAGGGCGTACAATGATACGCTTAACGCAGACGCGCAAACCAACCTGCTAATGCCTACGTTAACCTTAACAACAGGGCAGGTAACTACATTTGATAACTCCAATACCATTGATTACAACAATCCGTCATTCCTGCACTCAAAGGGCAGTTTCGACTTCCTGGCGGGGCAGGAGTTTTATCAAACAGATACTAAATCGAATTACATTAGCCTGCGCTATTTTCCTGTTGGTTTAACGCCCGATGAAGCTTTTGCCAACCTCGGTCTAGCCTCGGCTCCCCCTGGTTATACGGAACCCACACCCACGTCATCGGAAGTACCTGTGCATACCCTGTCATTCTTTTCGAGGGCCAATTACACTTATAATGAACGGTACATTTTGTCATTAACTGTACGGGCTGATGGGAGCTCTATCTTCGGGCCTGATAGAAAATGGGGCTATTTCCCATCGGCATCTGCTGCATGGCGCATCATACAGGAGGATTTTATGAAAAATCAGAATGTTTTTTCTGAATTGAAACTAAGGTTCACCTATGGTTCATCTGGCAATAACCGGATCACGCCCTATTCCTATGATCCGGCATATTCAACAGGTAAAAATTACTATTTAAACAACGCGGGGGCGCTTGGTCTGGCACCTGGCAGCACCTTAAATAACCCTGATCTTCAATGGGAGACACTAAAGTCTAAAAACCTGGGCTTAGATATGGGCTTTTTAAAAGGCCGCATACAGTTAACCGTTGATGCCTATGATAATGTAACCACTAAATTATTGATAAATAATACCATACCCTTAAATACCGGCTATAGCACCCAGTTTCAGAATGTGGGTTCAACAGGTAATAAAGGCTTGGAGTTTACCTTACAAGCTAACATTATTCAATCACGTAATTTCTCATGGAACTCCAGTTTTAATATATCATTTAATAAAAACACTATATTGAGTTTGGGCGATCAGACCCAGTTTTCAGCAAATTCTGGCTGGTACAGCAGTTCTAACGGACCCGCAGATTATATTGTAAAGGTTGGCCAGGAAGTAGGAACAATGTATGGCCTGGTTAACGATGGATACTACAAACCGTCGGATTTTTATACCGCTCCTTACACCGACAGGAATAATCCGTGGGCTACAACACAATACCTGGGTTTAAAACCAGGTGTGCCAACTTCCAGTATTTCATCAACCACAATACAGCCCGGAACTCAAAAATTTAAAGATCTGAACCACGATGGGAAAATCGATGTTAATGATGAAACCGTTATTGGCCACGCGTTGCCAAAATTTGTAGGAGGGTTAAACCAAACGTTCCGGTACAAAAACTTTGATATGAGCATATTCCTTAATTTCGATTATGGAAACCAGGTGTATAATGACAATAAACTGGAGTTTACCAGCGAATATGAAAATGGTGCCAACCTCCTTTCTATCTTCAATAACCGCTGGGTAGTATCTGATCCCAACACTGGCCAATACCTGCAACGGGTTTTAACTAATCCAACCACGGTAATCGGTGTGTCTCCGGCGCAATTGAACGCTGTTAATGGCAATGCAAAATATTGGATACCGGTAACAGGTATAGAATATACTTATCCGCAGTCGTTCGCAGTCGAAAATGGTTCTTTTATCAGAATTAATAATATATCAATTGGGTATACTTTTCCTAAGGTGTTATTAGGGAAATTAAGTCTTACCAACTTCAGGATTTACATTACCGGCAATAATTTGGGCACGATAACAGGTTATAGCGGCTATGATCCCGAAGTGAGCACCAGGCGTAACACTACTTTAACACCGGGCGTTGATTATTCTGCTTATCCGAAAAGCCGCACTTTCATAACTGGCGTAAATGTTTCATTCTAAATAAAATATTGAATATGAAAACTAAATTTCTAACATTAACATCATTTTTAATGATGATACCGATTGCCATACTATTTATAAATTCATGTAAAAAATATATCAGTCCTAACCCCTTATCTACTTTTAGTCCGGAAATTACTTTTGGAAGCGTTACCCTTGCGCGTACAGCTGTAATGGGTGCATATAACAGCTTAACCGGCGATTATGGCTACGGCATTAGGATCAGCATGTATTATCCTTATGATAGCGATGAGATGATGGGGGCAGGTGGTAATACCCAGGATAATGACAGGAGGGATATTGCCAGATATAACCTGACTTCCAATAATGCCCAGCTACAACCCATAATGGCTCAGTCTTACCAGGGTATTGAAAGATCAAATCTGTGTATTTATTACATCCCGCGCATGCCACAATACACTAGCGGCACGCCGATGGAACAAGGCGAGCTTAAAAGGCTTTATGGAGAATCATTAACGTTAAGGGCTCAGTATTATTTTGAGCTCATCCGTAACTGGGGAGATGTTCCGGCACAGTGGATACCATCTCAGTTTCAAACCAACTTATTTTTACCTAAAACAGACAGGGATACCATATACAATCATATTTTAAACGATTTGTTAGTCGCCGAAAACCTGGTTCCATGGCGCACCGACGTTGGAACAGTTGGAGATCCGGTTGACCAGCGCATCACCAAAGGTACTGTAAAAGCACTAAGAGCAAGGATCGCTTTGTTCAGAGGAGGATACTCCCTAAGGGCAAAAAGTGGGGTGATGGAGCGCGGCAGCGATTATTTGACTTATTATAAAATTGCTTTTAGCGAATGTTCTGATCTATTGGCCAGGCGGGATGAGCATACTCTTGATCCCAGTTATAAGGCTGTTTGGCAAACTTATATATGCGGGCATAACGGAAATGACCCCAGCGGAGAAATTATGTTCCAGGTAGCGATGGGAGGCGCGACCTCGACAAGCGACAGTAAGCTTGGTACCTATAATGGTACAAAATTTGGCACCGTTGGCGGCGGATCTTTAGCTATTATGCCTACCTATTTCTATATGTTTGATTCAACCGATGTAAGAAGGGATGTAACCTGTGTGCCTTTTGAAACGAATACTGACTATGTGACACGCAAAGGGCATAGCATCAATGCTATAGTTGATGGCAAATGGAGAAAAGAATGGCTAACGAACCCGGCGTTCCCGGCGAACCCTACATCGCCGTCAAACTTGGGACTTAACTGGGTTATTCAACGGTTTTCAGATGTGTTGTTGATGTATGCTGAGGCTGATAATGAAATTAATGGAGCCCCGTCAGCTGCTGACATTGCCGCCGTTAAAGAGGTAAGTACACGGGCGCATAGCGGTAATGCCAGCCTGGTACCCCCTATACCCAATGATTACACCGGTTTTTTTAAATATATTGTTCGGGAGCGCATGCTTGAATTCGGAAGTGAGGCGGTCAGGAAATATGACCTGATAAGATGGAACCTGCTCACTGCTGCTATTAATGAAACAAAGGCGAATTTAGCCAATATGGGCGCGGCAACGCCCCTGGCGATGAACCCGCCATCTTATATGGCCCCGCCTCCGGCTTATTGTATAAGTGCTAATTTACCCAAAACGATGTATTATAATGCTGATTTTAAAGGGGATGACAGTTATTGGAGCCCTGCCAACGGCGCTGGTGCTGGTAAGGGTTTATGGGCTAATTCATTATACCAACCTGCCCCTGCAAAGGCACCTGTTGATTTAACTATAGCAGGAAATACCACCACGCTAACTACTAAAGTATCCTGGCTTGGATATAGTGGCATCAACACAAGCTTTACGTCAATATTTGCTTATGCGTTTAAAACCAATCATAGCGAATTATTACCATACTACTCTCAAACCTTAATTAATAACCCGTCTCTTGGTGGTAATAATTACGGCTATTAATTAAACATTGTACAAATAACAAAGGCAGTATATACTGCCTTTGTTATTTGTTGATCTACAGGTGATTAGTTATGCTTGATGTGATTATTTAATGAATAGAAATATGGCAGATTATCCGGGGCTTGCTTTGCCTTACACCTAAAAGATGCTGTAAATGACACAAGGACGGAGAAAAAATAAAACAAAATGGATAGATGGGATACGCTAAACGACTTAAAAACAATTAATGAAAATTTTTAAGACTTTAATCGTCTTTTCTAGCTGCCTGCTGTTAGTTGTAAGTCCTGCGCTGGCGCAGCAGGACCTGAAACTTTGGTATAATAAACCGGCTGCCAATTGGAATGAAGCGCTCCCTATCGGAAATGGAAGGCTTGCCGCGATGGTGTTTGGTACGCCGGGCGTTGAGCGTATCCAATTAAATGAGGAAACTGTTTGGGCTGGCGGTCCGCATAACAATGTAAACCCCGATGTGAAAACAGTTATACCGGAATTAAGAAAATTGGTAGCCGGAAAACAATTTGTGGAAGCGCAGCGCCTTGCCAACAATAAAATGTTTTCAAAGCAAAACGGTATGCCCTATCAAACCATAGGAAGTTTGTATATCCAATTTCCGGGCCACGATACTGTACAGGATTATTACCGTGATCTGGATATCTCCAAAGCGATATCATCGGTTAGTTATAGCGTTAATGGCATCCGTTATAAACGAGTGATGTTTGTCTCGTTTACCGATCAGGTTGTGATCGTTCACCTTACTGCCGATAAACCAGGGGCAATTACCTGTAATCTGTCTATGCATTCGCCAATGCATAACTACCAGGTGGCAGTTGTGGACGGCAAATTGATTCTGGACGGAAGAGGCGATTCCAGAAGTGGTATCGATGGCGCTATTAAATTTCAGGCCCAGGTAAAGGCGGTAACAGATGGCGGCAATATGATACAGGATGATACCGTGTTATCGGTCAAAAATGCGAACTCGGTAACCATTTATATTGCTATGGGCACTAATTTTAAAAATTACCATGATGTAAGCGGCGATGCCGGAAAACGGACTGCAGGATTCCTGAGTATGGCTTTAAAAAAAACATATGATATGGCAATCAAAGATCATATCGCTTTTTATCAGCGTTATTTTAACCGTGTAGATTTTCGATTGGGAGAGGACGCTGGTTCAGATAAGCCGACAAATGAAAGAATTAAAGATTTTGATAGAGGCGGCGACCTGGGCCTGGTTCCGTTATTTTATCAGTTTGGCAGGTATCTGTTAATTTCCTGTTCGCAACCGGGAGACCAGGCCGCTAATCTGCAGGGTAAATGGAATGAATTAGATTCGCCGCCATGGGGTGGGAAGTATACCATCAACATCAATACGGAAATGAATTATTGGCCCGCGGAGGAAACGAATCTTTCCGAGCTTACCGAACCATTAATTCAATTGATTAAAGACCTTTCAGTTACAGGCAGGCAAAGCGCCTCAGAAATGTATGGTGCCCGAGGCTGGATGGCACATCATAATACAGATATATGGCGAATCTCTGGCCAGGTTGATAAAGCGTTTTATGGTGTTTTTCCTACTGGTGGCGCGTGGTTAACCCAACATTTGTGGGAACATTATCTTTTTACAGGCGATAAGGTCTATTTAAAAGAAATATACCCTATACTTAGAGGCGCCTCGATGTACTTTGTCGATGCGTTGCAGGAAGATCCTGATCACCATTGGCTGGTTGTATCGCCGTCTATGTCGCCTGAACATGACTTCATGCATGATAAAACTGTTGGTGCGATTTCGTTAACGGCCGGCACCACAATGGATAACCAGATTGTATTTGATCTTTTATCCAATACAATCGCCGCTGCTCATGCATTGAACACAGATGAGGCATTTGCCGATACGCTTTTAGCAAAAAAAGACCGTTTACCGCCAATGCATATTGGTAAATGGGGCCAGTTACAGGAATGGCTTGATGATATGGATGTAAAAGGCGATAAGCATCGCCATATTTCACAATTGTTTGGTTTGTTTCCGGGTAAACAGATATCTCCCTACAGGCATCCGGAGTTAATGGAAGCAGCCAGGAATATGCTGATTAGTCGCGGAGATGTGTCAACCGGCTGGTCTATGGGTTGGAAGGTGAATTTCTGGGCGCGGGAGTTAGATGGTGATCATGCTTTTGAACTTATTAAGCAGGAATTAAAACCGGCCCCTGTATGGAAAGGTAAAATTGAAGGTGGCGGGGGAACCTATCCCAATCTGTTTGATGCGCATCCTCCATTCCAAATCGATGGAAACTTTGGCTGTACAGCCGGTATAACAGAAATGTTGCTGCAAAGCTACGACGGCGATATTCATTTATTGCCTGCCTTACCTTCGGCATGGGATAAGGGTTCGATCAAAGGCATCGTCGCAAGAGGAGGATTTCTAATAGACATGGACTGGGATAAAGGAAAGATCACTAAACTGATGATCACGTCCAGGCTGGGTGGTAATTGCCGCCTGCGATTACCGAATAAGTTGCACCCGACCAGCAAGTTTTCGCTTAAAGCTGCAAGTGGACAAAATCCCAATCCATTATTCCCGGTGAACGAAATAAAAGAACCCATAATTGTCGACCCGGATCAGCTTAAAGGTATGGCATTCGAACCGACAAAAGTTTATGATTTTAATACACTGCCCGGTAAAATATATACCCTGGTTGCCAACTAAAAAAACTTAAATACTGAAATTATATATAAATGAACATCAACAAAAAATTATTATTGTCATCACTCGCTATTGTACTGTCAAGACAGATAATAGCGCAGACAGGCGGTGAAAAATATTCATGGCAAAATTTACCGAGAGCGGAACAACCGTTATTCAAAACTGACACATTTAACATTATCAAATATGGCGCTAAAGCTGATGGCACTACTCTAAATACAGAAAGTATCAATAACGCGATTACGGATTGCAGCAACAAAGGTGGAGGAGTGGTGCTGATACCGCAGGGTTTATGGCTTACCGGGCCGGTTGTACTCAAGAGTAATGTTAACCTGCATATTGATCGTGCAGCATTGCTGCAGTTTACTGATGATAAAAGTCAATATAAATTAATTCAGGGTAACTATGAAGGACACAAGGCCATTCGCAATGAGTCGCCTATATCCGGAACCGATTTAACCAATATCGCTATAACCGGCGAAGGCGTGATAGATGGACATGGCGAGGTTTGGCGTGCCATGGGCAGAGATAGGATTACTGAACAAGAATGGAAAGAACTGTTGGCTTCCGGGGGCGAACTAAGCAATGACGGCCGCACCTGGTACCCGTCGGCCAGCTACGCAAAAGGTGCAAAGATACCCAATGCCGGTTATGTGGATACTGAAAAGTCATTAAAGAACTATGAAGCCATTAAGGACTACTTCCGACCGAATTTAGTAGTGATTAATAATTGTAAAAAGGTGTTGTTACAAGGTGTCACATTTCAGAATTCGCCGGCTTGGTGCCTGCATATGCTGTTATGTGATGATCTGACGCTGGAAGGTGTCAGGATACGCAATCTTCCCAATGCCCAAAACGGCGACGGAATGGATATCGAATCCTGTTCGCATGTATTGGTTGAAAACAGTACAGTAGACGCTGGTGATGATGGTATTTGTATAAAATCGGGTAAGGACGAAGATGGGCGGAAGGTTGGTAAAGCTTCCCAATATATTGTCATTCGCAATAATATAGTGTATAAGGCGCATGGTGGCTTTGTGATTGGCAGTGAAATGTCGGGCGGCGCTCATGATATTTTTGTTTCTGATTGTACTTTTATCGGCACAGATAACGGCCTCCGCTTCAAAACGGTTCGCGGCCGCGGCGGTATCGTGGAGAATATATTTATCAGGAATATCACCATGCGCGATATTGTGCATGATGCTATCTTATTTGATATGTACTACTTTGCAAAGGCTCCAACGTTGACTCAAACAAACGGTAAAGTGGATATCCCCGCTGTTGATGAAGGTACTCCACAGTTTCGCAAATTTTATATCAGCAATATTGTGTGTAACGGGGCGGAAAGGGCCGTGTTTATACGTGGGTTGCCAGAGATGAGCATTAAAGATATCTACCTGGAAAACGTATTTATAAAAGCTAAAGCGGGGGTTAATATCATGGAGGCACAAAACATTAATTTAAACAATATAAGCCTGGAATGCAATAACCCCGGGCCGCTGATTAATATTGAGAATAGCAATCACATCACGTTTAACCAAATAGTTACTCAAAACAGCCCCGGTTTATTTTTTAGCATAAATGGAGATCGCTCCGGACAGATCAGCGTTCAGCATACCAGCATATCAGCAGCAAAAAACGTAACCGAATTTAAATATGGTGCTGATAAATCAGCATTGACAATAGATAAATAATTTATCGGAAAACTAATCTCTATGCATATAAAATTGAATTTTAGCTGGTTCCTGCTTCTTGTGTTTATTTACCTCCCCGCGGGCGCCAAAGTGACGGTGGCATATGACGCATTGGTTGCCAAAGATGGTAGCGGAAAATTCACAAGCATTCAGCAGGCAATAAATAATGCGCCGGAAGGTAGGACAACGCCTTATAAGATCTTTATCAAGGCGGGTATTTATACGGAGCAGATCATCATCCCCGCCACAAAACCCTTTATAGAACTAATCGGGGAAGATGTAGCACGGACAATAATAGCCTACGGTGATGGTAAGGGCGGTACATCCGTAGTGGTTATTAATGCCAACGATTGTATGCTGATGAATATCACCATGGAAAACACGCAAGGACGTCTGTTTGACGGGCCACAGTCGCTTGCGGTCAAGACCAACGCTGACCGGATTGTCTTTTTTAACTGCAGGTTTATCAGCGGGCAGGATACCGTTTTGACAAACCGGGATGGGAACCGGGTGTATTTTAATAATTGTTATATTGATGGTAATACCGATTTTATATATGGCGCGGCAGTGGCTGTTTTTGACCATTGTGTTATCTTTCCACGGGATCGGGTCGATGGTGGTAAAGGTGGTTATGTAACAGCGGCAAGTACTCCGGCTGGACAGCAATACGGCCTGGTATTCAGAGACTGTACGATGCCAAACAATCATGGCTTAACGAGTTATACGCTGGGCAGGCCCTGGCAGAACGATAGCCGCACCGAAACCCAGGGGCGCAAGCGGGCGGAAAATAAGGTGGTATTTTTAAATACCGCAATGAGCGCTTCTATCGTTCCATCCGGATGGTCAATATGGGATGATGGTACAAAGACAGCTGTAATAACTTATGCGGAATATAAAACAACTAAATTTGACGGTACACCGGTTGACTTAAGGCACAGGGTGCCATGGTCTCAACAACTTACCGATAGCGCTGCTAAGACCTATTATGATGACAAACTATTGTTCGGCGATTGGGATCCTTTTACCATTTGGAAGGATTTGCCCAAAGAGACAACTGGGCATTCAATAGCCATAGCTAACTTTATGGTGCGAAGCATTAATAATATGGCGATATTGCAGTTTAACAGCAGTTGGCCACAAAATGGGGTTACCTACCAGTTGCTTACAAGCCCTGACAAACGTATGTTATTTAAAAACACTAGCAGGTTGATTACAAAAACGGATACCATAGCGGCTTACCAATTTAACATAGCTATGCCTGCCGAAAACCAGGTTACCTACTATCTTATCCGGGCATCCAAAGGCAACGCTATTGAAATGTCAGATACGCTGTCGGTTAGCATTTCCGTTTTAAATAAATCACATAATTTAAGGGAGAAATAAATTTAAGAATGAGCATACACCTTGAAAATACTGTACAATAACCATAAAGAATGAAAAAACAACTGCTGTCATTAGTTTTAATGATGTGGTGTTGCAGGGTTGTAGCACAACATATCCCCCTTGTGCAAAAGGGCGGATCAAGTTATGTGTCAAAAGTCTGGGTGGCCGATCAGGGAAACGGAACCTATAAAAACCCGATATTGGATGCCGATTATTCCGATCCGGACGCGATAAGGGTAGGTGATGATTTTTACCTTATCTCATCCAGTTTTGAAGCTATTCCCGGTTTGCCTGTTTTGCATTCGAAGGACCTTGTTAACTGGGAGATTATAGGGCATGCCTTATTGCGGCAACCCCCGTTCGATCATTATAATATTCCCCGGCATGGTGACGGTGTTTGGGCACCATCCATCCGCTGCTTTCATGGTGAATTTTACATCTATTATCCCGATATCAATTATGGCATATATCTAATAAAAGCCAAAAATCCTGCCGGTCCCTGGAGTGATCCAATGCTGGTTTATCCGGGTTTAGGCCTTGAAGATCCATGCCCGCTGATGGACGATGACGGCCAAATGTACCTGGTACACGCATTTGCCGGCAGTAAGGCTGGCATAAAGAGCATTCTAGCAGTGAATAAACTTAATGCAGATGGAACGAAGGTGACGGATAAGGGCGTAATCGTATATGACGGCCATGAAACCGACCCCACCATTGAAGGGCCAAAGTTTTATAAGCGTAATGGCTATTACTACATATTTGCACCTGCGGGCGGGGTGTCAACAGGTTGGCAATTAGTGCTCCGCTCAAAAAGCGTTTATGGACCTTATGAACGCAAGGTCGTGATGGATCAGGGTAAGAGCAGCACAAATGGCCCTCACCAAGGTGCCTGGGTAAGTACCCAAACCGGCCAGGATTGGTTCCTGCATTTTCAGGATAAAGGCCCCTACGGCAGAGTGCTTCATTTGCAGCCCATGCAATGGAAATATAACTGGCCCGTGATTGGTATCGATAAAAGCGGAAATGGGAAAGGTGAACCGGTTGCAAGCTATAAAAAGCCCAATGTAGGCAGATCGTATCCCATTAATACACCTGTCGAAAGTGACGAATTTAATGGTAATACGCTGGGCTTGCAATGGCAATGGATGGCTAATCCCGGCGAAGCCTGGTATTATATGAACCCGGTTAAGGGTGCCCTGAGGTTGTATTCGGTAATGATACCAGATAAGCAAAATTTATGGAGTGCCGGAAATGTACTCCTGCAAAAGTTTCCCGCTGATGAATTTATGGTAACGACTAAGGTAGATTTCGTGCCCAATCCAAAACTGAAAGATGAAAAGGCAGGCTTGACCATTATGGGTTTAGACTACGCCGCGATAGCTGTGGAAAGCTCAGCCGATGGGAATTACCTGGTTTATAAGGAATGTAAGGATGCGGGTAAAGGCGGAACAGAAGATGAAAAAAAAATAACTAAGTTGTCATCTTCGATAATTTACCTGGGGGTGAAGATTGAGGCCGGTGCGAAGTGCCATTTTGGTTATAGCCTAAATGGCATCGACTATGTGTGGTTAGCTGATGAATTTCAGGCGAGGGTAGGACAGTGGATTGGGGCAAAAGTAGGTCTGTTTTGCACTCGCGAAAGCCAGTCAAATGATTCAGGTTATGCGGATTTTGATTGGCTTAGGGTGGGCGCTTTAACAAAATAGGATGACAAATTACATACCATAGCTAATACACCGCATATATTTATACTTTTCGACCATTGGTTTAACCAGGCCTTGAACTATACAAACAGGTTTTTTAGATCATATATTTAAAAATAACTAACCGGCTGTCAATTATTCATTGTACCTCAACCATAAAGAGAGTATTTTAACAAATATTAATAGAAATAAGACCTATTCAGTCAATTTTTGAACTCAATAAATCGATTACCTTTTTACGTTTGTAACGATAAAACCAATAAGTAAACAATTCAAAAAAGTGATTCAGGTTAGTTAACAACCAGTAGACCTTTGATATAAACTTACTTTGTAATTTGACTATAACCAATAATTATGAAATTTAAAATAACAATTCTTGTCCTTGCCTATATTTTTTTAGCCGCGATAGCCAATACCGCTGATGCACAGGGTAGTGAAAAAGATCTGGCTTATTATCTTGCTCACGCCCCGTTTAAAATGACGATAAATGAACCTCATTTTAACGATAAAGCTTTTAATATACAGGACTACGGTGCAATTGGCGATGGTCAAACACTCAATACAACCGCCATTGAAAAAGCGATCTCGGCATGTAATGCCGCTGGCGGCGGTGTAGTACAGATCCCCCCTGGGTTGTGGCTTACCGGGCCTATCGAACTGCAAAGTAATGTGAACCTGCATGCAGATCGCGGTGCACTGATAATCTTTACTACCGATCATGCTCAATATCCGGTTGCTAATGGTAAGGCAAAGTTGCCCTTGTCAGGAAATAACCTCCATAATGTTGGAATTACCGGCGAGGGGGTTTATGACGGGGGGGGCGATACCTGGCGACCACTCAAAAAAAGCAAGGCTGCACCAACTCTTTGGGGAGACTTGGTAAAAGCTGGCGGCTCGGTTAGCAAGGATGGCAGCATGTATTATCCTACAACAGAAAATACTCGTCCGACAATGGTGGCGGTACAGAACAGCACTGGGGTAATCATAGATGGACCCACATTTAAAAATTCACCTCAGTTTGCACTCAATCCCCGGAATTGTACCGATATGATCATTCGTAATGTGACTATAAACAATGAATATTATGCGCAAAACGGCGATGGTATTGATTTGTCGTCCTGCAAAAACGCAGCGGTTTATCACTGCACAGTAAATGCTGGTGATGACGGTATCTGTATGAAATCAAGTGGTAATAAAGGAGATGCGGCTACTGATCCTGCCCTGAAAAATATCATTATTGCCGATTGTATCGTTTACCATGCGCACGGTGGGTTTGTAATAGGCAGCAATACAGATGGTGGTATGCAAAACATATATGTTACCAATTGTGATTTTGTAAATACGGATGTTGGCATACGTGTAAAAAGTAGCCGTGGCCGTGGTGGCTTGGTACATGATGTATTTGTGGATCATATTTATATGCGCGATATTTTAAATGAAGCCATACTTTTCAATACCTATTATAACGAAGATGCTAAGGACGGCACATCCGCACAGGTGGCGGTGAATAGCAGAACACCACGTTTTCAGGATTTTCATATCAGCGACATTTTCTGTAACAATGCCAAATCCGCCATTGCCATTACCGGGCTGCCTGAAATGCCGGTGAATCATATATATATGTCGAATATGGTTATATCTGCAAAAACTGCATTCAGCGCGGTGGACGCGGCGGATATTTCTTTGGAAAATGTAAAGCTAATTTCGCCGGCATCAACATTGATCGAACTGAATAACGCGCAGAATATAACTTTTAACAGCATTGGATTTAATAGTAACACCTCAATATTTATTTCGGCAAGCGGAAGTACAAAGGGTGTTAAAGTGTCAGATACCAACCTGAAAAGTTTAGCTGAGCCGCTTAAACTTGAAAAACACTTGGATAAAAGCGCAATAACTATACAATAATATTATACTAATATGTTAAATAAACTTTTCGCAAAAAAAAACGTGTACCAACGTGTACTAATCGGTTCTTTTTTTTTAGTCATGATGGGATTTACGCAATTACAGGATCCTATAACCATTTATATGATAGGCGATTCTACCATGTCGATAAAAGCGAAATCGGCATATCCCGAAACGGGATGGGGAATGCCCTTTGCCACTTTTTGGGATCAGACGGTAACTGTTGACAATCGTGCACAAAACGGGCGTAGCACGAAAACATTTATCAACGAGGGCCGGTGGCAATCTGTTGCCGCCAATATGAAAAAGGGTGATTATCTGCTAATACAATTCGGCCATAACGATGAAGTAAAAACCAAAGGCAGCTATGCTACACCCGATGAGTTTCGTAGCAACCTTACCCGTTTTGTAACAGAGGCCAGAAATAAGGAGGTTAACCCGATATTAATAACACCAGTTACCCGCAGAAATTTTGATACTACCGGTAAAGTAGTGGATACCCATGTGGAGTACGCGCAAATAATGAGGGATGTAGCGGCAAAAAATAATGTGCCTTTAATTGACCTGGACAGTTTAAGCATGCAGTTGCTGCAAAAGCTTGGTCCTGATCAATCAAACCTATTGTTTAATCATTTGCTGCCCGGAGAAAATCCTAATTACCCCGAAGGCAAGGAAGATAACACGCATTTTAATGAGTTGGGTGCCCGTAAAATGGCCGAACTGGTATTGGCCCGCATAAGAGTTATACAGCCCGAACTTGCTGCGAGGATAATAAAAGGGAAAGATTTACCTATAAAATAGCAATACAAGGAAATGAAGCTGAAAAAGATCTTTACCGCCGGTTTTCTACTAATAGCGGTTACCTTACCACCCAAACCTATCAAAATTTATATGATAGGTGATTCTACGATGTGCCTTTATACCAAGGACCGGCTACCGCTTACTGGTTGGGGTATGCCTTTTGCCGATTATTTTGATAGTTCGGTAAGTATCAGAAACGAAGCCAGAGGCGGCAGAAGTACCCGTACATTTATAAGTGAGAACCGCTGGGCACCCATTGTTGACAGCCTGCAGGCCGGCGACTATGTACTGATACAATTTGGCCACAATGATGAGGCAAATCAA
This sequence comes from Bacteroidota bacterium, assembly GCA_026224775.1. Taxonomy (GTDB): domain Bacteria; phylum Bacteroidota; class Bacteroidia; order Sphingobacteriales; family Sphingobacteriaceae; genus Mucilaginibacter. The sequence goes on along the minus strand of JAMFRP010000022.1, from coordinate 54,499 downwards.
CCTCAGTTTGCTGACAGGTACACTCCGGTAGGCGATTACCGGAAAAATCTGGTCTTGTTTATTACGCAGGCACGCGGCAAAAATGCTATTCCGGTGTTAATCACCCCGGTTACCAGATGTAATTTTGATAAGGATGGTAAAATAAAGGAAACACACCTGGAATATTCAAATGCGGTGAGAGCCGTTGGCGATTCCCTAAAAGTACCCGTTATTGATTTGGATGAACGGAGCCGGGAGTTAGTTGGCAAGCTGGGACCGGAAACAGCTAAAATGCTCTACATGCAGGTTGATTCGGGAGAACATCCTAATTATCCGTCAGGAAGGCGCGATAATACCCACTTTAATGAATACGGCGCGAGGCTGATGGCGGAGCTGGTGTTAAACGAAATCAAGCGTCTGCACCTCGACCTGGAAGGCAGGATCGTTAAAAGTAAGCAAACCGGCAAATGAAAAAGGCTCTATTGTTAACGCTTTTTGCGTTTTTGGTAAGCTTTTCTTTTGGCCAGGTTAGCCGCCTAATTGTGGCAGCCGATGGCAGCGGTAATTATAAAACGGTACAGGAAGCCATAAACGCAATCCCGCGGAATAATCAAACCCATATTGTGATTTTCATTAAACATGGTATTTACAAGGAAAAACTGCATTTAGACTCGGGAAAAAACTTTGTGGAGTTAAGGGGTGAGTCGCGCTTTAATACTATTCTGACTTATGACGACCACACGGGTAAAGTATCCGCGAGTGGGAATAATATCAGTACACGTTCCTCTTATAGTTTTCTTATCAATGGCTATAACTTCCAGGCACGTGATATTACCTTTCGCAATGATGCTGGTTTTAGCGCTGGGCAGGCTGTAGCAGTCGAGGCGGATGGAGATAAAGCTGTTTTTACAGACTGCTGCTTTATCGGTAACCAAGATGTTTTATTCCTGAACAATGATAAAAGCCGTCAGTATTACAAAGATTGCTATATAGAAGGAACAACCGACTTCATTTTTGGTTCCGCTACTGCATGGTTTGAAAGCTGCCATATCCACAGCAAAAAGAATTCACATGTTACTGCTGCATCAACACCACAGGATCATTCTTATGGCTTTGTATTTAACAATTGTACTTTAACAGGCGATAGCGCCTTGCATATGGTATCACTTGGCCGCCCCTGGCGACCTTATGCTTGTGTGATTTATATGCATTGTTACCTGGGTGAGCAAGTAAAGGCCGAGGGTTGGAGTAACTGGAATAAAACCGAAAGCTATAAAACGGCACGCTATGCAGAGTTCAAAAACTATGGTCCTGGAGCTGATGTTACTGCCAGGGTGCCCTGGTCAAAACAATTAACACCGGCTCAGGTGGGGCAAATTACACTCCGGAATATTTTTGGCGATTGGGATCCGCTTCAAACTATAATTAGTATTGAGTAATCAGAAAGGTCTATAATAGAAAAATGGCAAACTCATTTAAATATAGTTGTATTATAATTTTATTGTGCTGTTCCCTGACAGCTCCTGCTCAGGATTTTATACCGATATGGCCTAAAGATAAGATCCCGAATTCCAGGCATCTGAAATTAAAAGACAGCATAGCTAATGAGCGGGTTTTTCGGGTCATGCTACCCGGCATGTACGCTTTTTTTCCGGGTAAACAGGAAAATAAAGGTGCGGCGGTAGTTATTTGCCCGGGTGGCGGGTATGAACACCTGGCATATGTAATAAGTGGTTTGCAGCTGGCTAAATGGTTTAATACAATAGGGGTAAGTGCATTTGTACTTAATTACCGTCTGCCGAATTCACCTGACCTGAAACAGCGGGAAACCGGCCCCCTAATGGACGCCCAGCGCGCAATTAGGTACATCAGGGCGAATGCGGCCAATTGGGGTATCAACGCAGACAAGATCGGAATTACAGGATCATCTTCCGGAGGGCATCTTGCGGCATCAGCCGGAACCATCGGTTACGATGTATCGGCTATAGGTGATAGCTTGGATGGAGTGTCCTTTAAACCAAATTTCATGATCTTGGTTTCACCGGTTATAGACATGAGCACACTATATGCCCATGCGGGCAGTGTTAAAAGTTTACTGGGCCCAGGCGCATCGGATGAACTGAAGAAAAGATTCTCACTGCAGTTACAAGTAACCCCAGCCACGGCACCATGCTTTATAGTCGACGCGGTTAACGATAAAACGGTAAACCCAATGAACAGTCTGCTGTTTTACCAGGCATTGCTGCAAAATAAGATACCGGTTAGTTTTCACGCCTTCCTGCAAGGAGGTCATGCTATCGCTTTAAGAAATAATCCCGGTTCTACCGAATTGTGGACACAGCTTTGTGAAATGTGGATGGTAGAAACAGGGATTATACCAGAAAAACTTAATGCTAAATAAAAACGATGTTAATATCCGGTTATTAAACCCATGAAAATGTAAACCATAGGCAGTTTACATTGTCTATTTCCACCACTTTAAAGGAAAAATAATTTTATCCACGGAACTGGTAATCATATCTGGTTTAAAAGCATGATAGCTCAGTTGCTCTTTGCTAGCTATTCCTGACAATACTAAGATTGTTTTATAACCCATTTGTACTCCTCCTTGTATATCTGTTTCCATTGTATCGCCAATAACGGTTGTTTCAGCAGTTTCCAGTCCAAGGAATTTGCGGGCTGACCGCATCATCACCGGGCTCGGTTTTCCTGTTACAAAGGCTTTTCTTCCGGTAGCTTCTTCTATCATCGCGGTAGTTGCCGCAATACCTAAGTTATTCCAACCTGGTTTCTTTGGTGAAGGGTCGCGATTTGTCGTAATAAATTTTGCGCCTGCTAAAATCATATCAACGGCGCGCTGTACCATTTCAAGTGTGAAATTTCGGCCTTCTCCCAGTACAACGAATTCCGGATCAGAGTCCACTAATGTGATTCCATTTTCATGTAAACTCGTTAGCAGGCCACCTTCTCCAAGAACATAAGCCGTACCGTTAGGACTTTGATCTCCCAGAAATTTTCCGGTTGCCATCGCGCTTGTATAAACGTGGCGGGTTTCGACTGTAATCCCGAGCCGTTTTAACTTCCTGACAACCTCAAGGCTTGTTCTTTGACTATTGTTTGTCATGAAGGCAAAAGGAATATCAGATTTAACCAGATCATTAATAAAGCGATCAGCGCCCTGAATAAGTTGTTCACCGCTGTATATGACACCGTCCATGTCAATTAAAAGACCATTTTTCATTTCGATAAGTGTTATAGGCCGTAAATGTATTGAAATATTTTTGCGGGGTAGCGATCAGATATTCAAATTCTTAATAAGAGTTGGATTGCTCATCTTTAGGCTCAAAATGTCCATTTTCATAATGAAGATAATCACGTATCATTAAACAGCAAACGATAACTTTCAATTTACAATAAAACAAATAGTTCTAATGTATAAAATGTTATTACTTAACTAACTGTGTAATTTTGATTTAGATCAATTTTATCAATACCTAAGATTGTTTGTAAACAAAAAATGACGCAGACAATTTGTGAATATTAATTCCGTTTATTAATTTTAAGCGCATCACCTTTAAAACTTACGTTATGACAGAAGACCGCAACTCCCTGCTAACTGTAATTTTGAGCAAGTTCAGCCCTGCTGATATCAGCTTGAAAGAGAACCGACTATTAATTGCTGAACGTATCGAGACGTTATTACGACAAAATAGTTGGTCAAGACGACATTTCGCCGTTTTAATGCGCCGGGAGATACGGCCTTTAAGAGCCTGGTTGGGTAACACATACACGCATACTGCTGAAAGCCTAAGTGAGTTATGCCGGTTGCTTAATGTGTCCCTCGGCGATCTTGTTGCTGAATAAGCGCATAAATCACATAAATAAGGAAAAGGAGCGCACATAATGCGCAACGATACTCTATGCATGTGATAATGGGAACCCAATGAATAGTTAGTAGTTTTTAAACTAAAAAAGCCACTTTTTCAAGTGGCTTTAATTCTTTTGAAATGATTTGGTGACCATTTTGTGATCCCGCTGGAACGAAAAATCATTTACACGAGCCATTTAGTAAGTGTCTATTATACAGGCACTTAAATTGGAATAAAAATGCTTTTTTGAAATAAGGGCACTATTTTGGGCATTGATAGATGAAATAATACTGAATTTTGATGCTCAAATATCCACCAAACTGTTGCCTTAATTTTAATAGTAATCTTATGTAAAAAGCTAATATTCAGATATTTAATAGTAAAATATATTTCTAATAATCATATTTTTGGTTGTTGTTTTTGAAAGTGATCCTGCTGATTTACAACCCATGATCCCTGTAAAAAATCTTTTTAAACGCTCTTACTTGAGTGATTCAAATTATATGTAATTGCATATAAATATATCGAAAGCGGCATTATTATATGCAATTGCATATAAACTCAGATTCATGTCCAGGCGGCAGAATTTCATCTATGTTGAGTTTGAGCAGTAATTCAATTATCGTTTAGCCCATCAAGAATGGCGTTCCACAAAGTAGTCGGGCGGCCTGTCAGTATTTTGGCTATCCGTTCATGTAATTCAGGTGATTCCCGCAGGAGCTGCCCGATCTTGCGGCCGATGACCCGGGCGCAGACTAATTGGATATATTCGCGGTCCTTCGTGTCATAATAGTCCATGACCTCGAAATGGTCGCTATAAATATCCGCGTCTGAGATATCAAAGTAATTGGCGATAATGTGCTCGATATCCGTGATGTCCTTGGTGCGGCCTGGCCGGTCGTTATTGGCGATCAGTTTGAGGAGAATTATGCCTTCCAAAGTGCAGACCCGTATATTCAGTTCTTCGCTGAGCTGTACAGCTTCGGCATAGGGAAACACCTCGTTGAAGCCCGGCATATTCAGAATAAACATGGGGTCGGTCAATTTGATCTCACGCTGTTCGTTTTCGATATCACCAAAGGGTAGCAGGTCAATTTCAATAGCATTCTGATAATATAGTTTAATAGCTTCGGTTTCATGGGCAGTAAATTCACCGGAAGCGATCAATGCATTTTTTATGGCCGTGTACTGCGCTTGGTCGCTCACCATTACAGCGATGTCAACGTCTTCCGTCGCCCGTGCGCGTATATTTTCGTCTTTTAATGAAAACTGGATATCACGGGCAATTACAGGCATCTTCAATTGTGAGAATTTACAAAGAGCTGATTTACATATTCATTCATTTAGGGCACCTCACGATGTGAAGGAAACTTCGATGACAGCAGATGATATGTTTTAAAATGCAATTGCTGAAGGTCTGGAAATAATTGCAATAACATTTCACAATGAAATTCTACGAGTCACGGTTGATCTTACTGCGAAACATCCGGGCATATGCAGAACGGGGAACACCAAAGCGCGGTAATGCCCTTTTTGCTTGACGGCTCCAGGTAGTCCACCAATATTTATATCAACAACGACGGGTCGAACTGCAGTTCGACCAGCGTTTTTAGCATAGTATTTTAATCCTACTCAAAAATAGCCTTTTCCTGCCGATCCATTATTAAGCAGCTGTCTCCGTCAAAAAGCCAGCCGGTGTCAGAATAAGTTTAAAAAAAAGGTATTTATTTTCATTAATAGAAAAATACTATTGTTTTTTTAAAATAATAAATTCACTTTTGAAATTATATCGTTGTCAATCAACGATATCCTGATTACCTAAACTATTCTTATGCCCCAACATAACACTAATCTTGAACCTGTAGCGAATAACATCCGCGTCGCCCTTGATATTTTATCTACCCACATTGGTACTATCCAGGGAAAACTTAAGACTGAAATCCTAGCAAATGATCAAAGCCTGAGTTTGTTACTGGAGACCAAAATGCTTCAGGTGCTAAATCTCACTTATGATTTAGCCTTTCAAAACGCCAATTTACTACAACAAAATCAACCCGGAATAGATGGTGTAGATCATGATCGCCGATTAATGATTCAGGTTACCGCAACATCCTCGAATGAAAAAATAAATCACACCATTGAGCGGGTTATTGACCATGGTTTGTATGAACGCTATGACCGCTTAATGTTTGTCATGCTTAGCGATAAAAGAAAGCTGACCGAACCGTTTAAAAAAAAAATAGCCGAAAAAATTGATGGACGATTTTCGTTTGAACCGGATACCGACATCATTGATTTTAATGATATTTTCCGGACACACCATTCGAGGCAGGACCTCGGTAAAATCCACACATTGAATGGTTTACTGGAAGAGGTTTTCAATTACCGGCCAATTGACAAAACATCCGGTTTTTCGTCCATTAGCGTAAGTTTTGATGATGAAGAAAGCGAGAATGTTTACTGGCTTATCGATGCGCTCGTTCGGGAAGGTGTTAATGTTTATTGCTCTTCAAATAAAGTTTATGAACGCTTTCGTTCGGAACGTCATCCATTCAGGGACTATATTATTTTCGTCCAGCCGGGCCAGTCTTACGAACATCTGCAATATTGCTTGTCGGTATTGTCCAATAATTATATCAAAGATAATTTTGAAAACCTCACATCGAAGGCATGCCATTTACTGAAAGAAGCAAAGCGGAACGAATCAAGGATAGAAGTCATTACTTTCGACCGTTTTGTAAACCGGGTCAAATCAGATACATATTTTAATAGCCACATGAACGTCAGACGCGAAAGTATCCGTCAGACAGTTCAAAAGTTACTATTAAGTATTTTAAAAGAGGCTACATTTGGCAATATAAGAATGGAAGAGATCAAACAGGAATTGATCAACACGAATCGTAATTTTTCCGCCATCGACGTTATTGATACTACATCGTATAGTTTATTAAATTTAAAAATGAATGATCAGGATGATATCGAAATCAATTACCTGCTCATGACGAGAGATTATAAGCAAAGCGCAGTCATACAACATTTTGAAAGAAATTATAAAAAGCAATACAGTAAAAACTTAAATATTTTAGTTCCCAAAGATTTTAATCAAAGAACACGGCGAAGGTTAGACGGCTTTAAAGGATTATCAAACAAAGTATATTATATAGATGAACATTTATACGATAAAAGATATAAATCATTTAAGCAGGAACGAATTTTGGGCACCGAGGATTATGTCAGCCCAGTCGTTCGATATGATGGTGAACTGCTCGGTGTAAATGATATAATTTACTGGATCAGGAATGACTCCGAGTCATCGGTAGCTATTCTTACCGGTTCGGGTGGGATTGGCAAAACTACGGTTTGCGAGAAAATTCATGATTTGTTATTGGATGATCATGAAAGGATTATTGTAATTTTCATTGATGCTGCACGATATATTAGTTTTTTTAAACAGCGCGGACATGGGGCAACATCGGCGGTCGTCTATGATCTCTACAGTATTTTCGAAGCCTGTCACCCCCATGCTAACATTATTGATAAAAATTCTTTTTATGTAAACTACGCTTTAGGAAATATAGTTATCATATTTGACGGTATAGATGAAGTCATATCCACCATTCCTTCATTTAGTTTGAACCGCTTTCTTACTACTTTAAATGAACTAAAATTAAGGATCGGCAAGGGTAAAATCCTGATTAACTGCCGTGATGCCTATGTTCATGATCTAAAGGTCATTTATAAAGTAGAGGATAGTAATATTCGGGTGTATGAGCTGATGGCTTTTGATACAGAACTCGCTAAAAAATATTTTTCAAAACATTTCATACACGAACAGCAAATACGTGGCGCCCTTAGACTGGCACAAGAGTTTTTTCCCGATGATAAGTTTGAAGTCAAACACAAATATCCGCCCTTTATTCTCGAGATCATTATTCAGCTCGTTAATAAGGAATTCAATTATGCATCATTAACCTTAAACCGTGATTCAGATTTATTGCATTACGAGGAAACATTTGATACCATTATTTCACAGATTTGCCAACGTGAAAACATAAAAAAGGAAGAAAATGGCTTCCAACTGGACATTCATCATCAGTTGAAATTTATGTGTTATCTCGCTATAGAAGAAAAGGGAGAAGCTGACAAAGATGTTTTTGAAGATATTCTACAGCAAATTGGTCTTTTTGACCGCTTAAAAGAAGTTGTGTTGGGGTTACGTGACCATCCATTGCTTATTACAACAAGCAGCGGTAATAACTACCATTTTAGATTTGAATTCTTTAAAACTAATTTTCAGGCGCTGGCCATCCTCAATATGTTGTATGGAAGGATTGAACTACCAATGAGCCATATTTTTCTAAGTACAATTGCACATGAATGTAATTTCAATTCGGTGATATCAAAGATCATCCTCGAAAAAGTAAGAAATGACAACATTAATGAGTCTGACCTGGTAAAACACGCAAAAGGCATACTGCGCAAAGGGATGGCTTTCGAAATGATGGCGGGCGATAAAGTCGGGATTGTCAAAAAGAAATTTACCAGTAATATATTTTTGTTGGTCTTTAAGATGTTAGGCAATCCTTCAAACAGCGCGTCGATCATTCAACAACTGTTCCAGGACGAAACCGGCCGAATTGTCAATTTCTGTTTTTATGATGTGCCGGATGAGTCAGGTATCCGGCTGGATTTTTCGAATTTATACTTTTCCAGTTCTTACATAGATAATTACGATGGCTTTTTCTATTGTTCAGCGAATAGTGATACATTCTTCGACGAAACCTGTGCAATCAACAACGTTTTTAGCAGCCGGATCAATACCCGGGCAGTTGGTCTTGACATTCAAAATTTTGATAAAAATATTCGTGGTGACAACTCCGTATTCCGCATACTGAGCTTAAAGCGCAAAGATGTTGACCTAATCAAATTTTTTAAAGAGTATCTGAAAACGTTCCAATCCACCAGGCAATTCGTAGATAAAGACGAAAAGTCAATTGATATAAGCTATGACGATTACATCAGTGTAGAACTGCTAACCCGGATACTGCAAAGTAATAATGTGGTTACCAGCGGGAAAATGGGTGCCATCCGGATCAACGAAAGGTTGAAAGTAAAGATTAATAAATTTCTGAAGCAAGGCTTTCTGTTTACCGAACTTTCCCACTCGATCACGCAACTCAAACTTTATCTGTTATCAGGTAAGGTAAATGATGAAAAAGAAGGTGTTCCATATGTAGCTTAATATTGCTTAACAGAAAAATGGACAATATTGCAAGTTAGCGGCTGGCTTTGGCGTTCATACTGATATAGGCATCACGCTTGTTTTTGTAGCCTTTCTCCAGTGAATTAGGTACAGCAAGAACGTCGTATTCAGTAAGATCGCTGCAGCTTTCTGTACTGTAAATTTTTCCGTCGGACTTACGGTAAAATGTAAAATCTCTGTCGCGCCAGTTAGTACCATAATACTGGTTGATCAGGCCAGTTACTGTGGATGTAATGCTGCGATGGCTGTTCAGTTCAAAGTCCGGTGAAAGCTTTTGTAGGGTTGCACTGTGCGCCTGAGCCATAAAGATATTAATATGCTGAGGTGCCTGAGAGCCAATTTTACTGGCAATGGCCGGTACTTCAAAATACATGATGCAAAAAATAGCTATTGCTCCGCCTGCTCGGACTAAACCGCGAAGACGGAATTCCACGAAGCCTGGGATTAAAGCTGCGCAGGCAGCAGCAGCCAGGCTTAAGGCCACCCATAAGGTTGCTGACTGGAACATTGACGGGAAAGGATTCAGCAAAGACAATACAATAATTCCCACTAAGAACGCAACCCCAAATGACGGTAAGAAAATGCTTTGTAACTTATTTTTCATATTGTCAGTTGTGAAAGCTTGTTTGGTCATGTCCAGATAGAATTTTTTGGTTTCAGGTGAAAGTCCTTCCGCGGCCAGGCTTGCCCGCCGGATGATTTCCAGTTTGGTGAGCAATTCATCACCATACCGGTATTTAATTGGCTCACTGCTCATTTGTCCAATTCGAAAACGATGTCTACATAGTAATGGTCGCGGTCGATGTCTTTGCCACTTGCATTATTCCGGATAATTGCGGGGATTTGGGAAGGATCTTCATAATCGCCAAGTAAGTTGTCTTCGTCAGCCCAGACCTGAAATTTTTTATGAAGCAGATTTTCATGGGCTGCCAGGGACAATAAGAAGATCGCATCCGCCTCAGGGATATGAAGCTGGCTTGAAATGGCATAAGGGGTAATGACAGCAACATCATGGCGTTCCCTGGCTACTTTGCTCAAATAAGACTGCAAAGAACCGATCCGCTCTGTCAAATCCTTATATTTGGTTTTGTATTTCTCTAATTTTTCCAATTCCATAATTCAGTTCTTTTTCCAGGCAACCCCTTTGCACCCTAATTTGGGAGCTGCGCCTGGAGATGCGCATGAATAAGTCCTTTCTTAATTCTCCCCCGGATGCAGTGGCGATCCAATAACCTGTGAGGTCTTCAGTTCTCCAAATTCCGTTATTTAAGGCTGCGGCTGCGGCATATTCTGGTAGATTTCTCACATCGGCTTGTACCGAGCCAGTCGCATAAGTTTGTTTGGCATTATTGGATATAGTAGTGATTCCTTTGTTGATCCTGAACATATCCATTACGTTACCGGCCAGATAATTGGCCAAACCGTTCAGGTTAAGGTCTCGGATCACCAGGTCCGGCAATAGCTTGTTTAACATATCCTTGTAAAAGGCGTCATAGGCTGTTTCACTGGACTTCCCGGTGTCGCCTTTGTGATGATGTATCATTCCGGGCGAGTCCAGCCGTAGCTGGACGAAACCAGTAACCGAATCGATCACATAGACGATATTCACGCGCCGTTCCGTTCTTATGAAACGGTTGTTTTCAAAATCTGCCTCGGAGTCCCATTGCAGTTCCGAATATTTGATCTTCAGAAGATCACCCTCCCAATAAAGATTGATAAAAGTTGGGTTTCCGTTTGCCGATGGTGAACCATTCACCCATTTTTTTGAACCGGCTACAATGCGATCCCTAAAGTTTAAACCTTGCAAAACCTTTTTTTTATCAGCCAATTCGCCCGGATTTTCGATTTGCATCAGGAATATTTTTTTGTCACTATTTTCATCAAGTTCCGCTATGGCTTCCGACAACTGGTCAAGTGTTAAATCACCGGATTCAACGGTTTTTCGTAATGTTTCCAGCCAGTTGTCCGAACTCCCCAGTTTGATTTGGTGTTCATTCATCCATGAGGTAAGCGCGGAATAGCCAACTCTGGTACAATCCTTGCTCAGACCTTCTGAGAATTCAATAGGTTTGCTCATAGTAGTTTAGGTTTATTATTAATCGAAGTTAATAAAAATATATTCAATATCAATAATTTTCTATAATATATCCTGTTCCGGCCGGTCTGTGATGAAGCAGATATTTCCCTTAACGCACCAGCCGCGTTGGAAGTAGAATCTCCAAACGGTATTACATTCCCAATGTATACTTGAACAGAAATTAAACTTGAAGCGTTTGCTTCCAATATTTTACCATCGAAAAAAATACTTTCGCACTCATTCAGTGTCTTTTCGCACGCTTTTAGCATATAGTAATTTTTTGATGACCCGAAGATGGGAATAAGGTATCGATTGTTGATAATTAAATGCTAATTTTTGTAGTATTTGCATTATTTTTGATTAAATAACCTGGTAATGAATGATAAATTATGGTACGAATTTGTGCATACAAAATATGGGGATTGTTATCTCTCCTTATATTTGAGCGCCCAGCAGAATGTACGGAAACGGTTTAAAATACTTACCTTATTATTTTCGGCCAGCGGTATATTGGGATGGCCTGTTTGGAAAGGCGCACCAATAGTTTCCTGTATCCTCGTCGCTATTGTCCAATTGTTCCATTTGATCGAAAATCAAATTATTTTATCCGAGGCTGATATCGGAAAATTGGCAGAACTGCGAAATTTATATTTGAAGCAGTGCAATAAACTGGAGAAGCTTTGGATTGATTTCCACGCGGACAGAGTTACAGAAGAACAGGTGTCGGAATCTTTTTTTAAATTCCGGGAAGAAGCCTTGAAAATAGAAGCGCTCGACAATAGGTTAAATGTCAAAAAGCGAAATAAATTAATGGACAAGGCGAATATGGAAACCAATAATTATTTAACACAATATCACTCTTAATCATGAGCAAGCAACAAAAGCCCGCAAATCCAAAAGGTTCAACAAGAACCGGGTTGGGATCAGTACCTAAAATGGTCAACCCGCCGCCGCCACCCAAAAATAATTCAAACAGCACTAAAAAATAATTTTAATATGAGTAAAAAAGTATTAGGAACCCCTATGCCTAAAGTAGGCGGAGGTATGGTAATCGGACATGTCAAAGGTTCAGTTCCAAGGATGGAAAATCCGCCTCCTCCGCCGCCGCCAAAGCCTACCCCACCGTCAGATAAGACCAAATAATGTTCGCGTTAATTATTTGGATAATCTTAAATATTACTTAGTTTTATGTTGAATTTCAACCGGTTAAACCTTATTCTGTTTATGAGAATTCTTTCCCTTTCCTGCTTGCTTTTTATCCCGGTAGCTATGATGTTATCCAGCTGCGCCAATCTGGATAAAATTAACGATTTCGCTGGTACGGCTGACAAAGGCGCAGCCGGCTTTGAAACTTTATCGGTGACTTTTCAAAGTATCTGTGCCGATAATTACAAAGAACTGGACATCAAAGCAGGCAAATTAAATTCTTCGAAATGTAATTGCAGTACTGAAAAACAGGCAGATAGCGTGGATTATTTGTTTTATAAAACCATTGAAGGTTACCTGGACGGCTTGCAGAAGTTATCTGCGGGTCAGACCACCTCTTACAATTTTGACAGCTTAAATACCCAGTTAACCGATCTGAAAGTGCCGTCGGAAACCGCAGGGGCCTATTCCAAGTTAGGCAGCATCCTGGCCACGGCGATCACCGATGGCTACCGCAGGAATAAGCTTAAGCTGTATATCCGCGAAGCAAACCCGCCTTTGCAGTTGCTACTTCATTATCTGCGCTCCAATATTGGGACCAGTCTGGCCATCAAGCTAAGTGCATATAAAGGTAAATTGGAGAGTGATTATCACGACCTCCTTAATAACAGTAATGGCCGCGACTTTGAAAAACGACAAATCATCGAAGAATTTTATGCCCAGAACACGGCGATCCAAAACCAACTCGCTGAATTGAAAGCTTACGCTGCCCTTTTGCAAACCGTTGCACAAGGGCATCAGCAATTGGCCGATAACCTAAATAAATTAGATAAAGACGGCCTGAAAACCATGCTTAGCGGCTATGTTAGCAATATCCGGGATATTCGAACCCAAATACAAATCTTAAAAAATTAAGCTATGGACCAGATCACGACCGACCAGCTCAATACCCTGGCTACCCAATTTTTAGACATGGGCAATGCGATACTCGCTTTCCGCGAAAACACTGCCGGTATCAGTCCGGGTGACGATGCCGAGCTGGAACAGCTACAAAACGAACTGCTGGATAAAGCCGGTGAACTGGCCACTATGGCAGCTATCGCTTCCGGGCCGGCTGCCGCCGCTGCGGTCGCAAGCCTGGCGCAAGTGAATGATCAAATTACGCAAAGCCTGCAAAGCCTCGCTGACGTGCAAAAAGCGATTGATATCGCTACTGCCGCGGTTAAAGTTGTCGTTTCAGTCATCAGTATGAACCCCGGCAATATTGTCGATGCCATAGGAGGTTTAACAAGTACCTGTAATATCAAATTACCCAGCTTATGAGGGATAACAAGGATCTGTTAGGACTTAAGAATACGAGTCCGCTAACCAATATCTGGCGTGCGTTTATAGACAGTGTAAGCAAACAGCCGCCGGCCTATAACATGAACGGCCTCGTATCAGAAAACCGCTGGGCCTGGATCAAAAAGAATATCAGCAGCATCTGGCGTTCTCGGTACACGCCCTATCCTTATTACACGGATTCCCAAGCGAACAATGGGGTATTTAGAATTACCAAACCTGTTGGTGAACCTGTCGGCATCGCCGTGCTGGCTGACTGGGCATCAGATACCCCCCAATCCCGGCTGATTGCTGGGCAGGCAGGAATACAGGACTACAGCATCCATCTTGGCGATACCTATTATGTCGGTAACAGCCAGGAAATGTCAGAAAACTTCGACACCGACCATAATGGCACCTGGCCCTATGGTAACCTCGGCAGTTTCGCTATCCCGGGAAACCACGAAATGTATTCCGGCGGCCGCGCTTACTTTACGGAACTATTGCCTTATTTGGGACTTTATGCGCCGGAACAGGAAATGCCGACGCAGGTACAGCAGGCGAGCTTTTTTTGCCTCGAAAATGATTACTGGCGTATGATCGGCCTGGATACCGGCTATGATTCACTGACCGGGTTATTGGGACTAACACCGAATGGCAACCTGGAACTGCTGCCTGAACAACAAGCATGGCTGACCAATATAGTTAACCTGAACGCGGACAAGCGGGGCTTGATCTTTTTGTCCCATCACCAGAGTTTTTCAGCGTTCGAGCAGGAATTCCCTAATCCGGCCAAATTCATTTCGGGATTATTAAACCCCGCCCGTGATGTGTTATGGCTATGGGGCCATGAGCACTGGTTCGCGGTATACGGACCTAATAAAGTAAATGCCGGCGGCAATATATACGGTCGCTGCATTGGCAACAGCGGTATGCCGGTGGAACTGGATAATGCTGATGGGAGTGCGCATGTACCCAAAGCGGATAATATTCAAGCGCCTGCAAACCGCAACCTGGTGATCTATGACCAGCGTAAAAAAGAAGTGATCGACCAAAATGTACCCTTAGGCCATAACGGCTACGTGCAGCTGACGCTAACCGGCAACGAAGCACGGATAGCCTATTTCGATGACAATGGGGGAAGCGGCGACGGGCGGTTGATCCTGGAAGAAAACTGGTCGGTGGATATCTCCAGCGGTGCTTTAATCGGCAAAAACATGATCGATCATACGCTTGAACAGCCGGATTGGACGCAACAGCTATCACTTTTTGGAAACGCGCTGTCAGATGCTATCGACCCGGCTAAATCGCAGGCGATTAGTTTTTGATATTCCCAACAACATGGCCTCAAAGTAATTTTTATCATCCCAGTTAAAAAGTGATGACCTAAGCCTTCATGTGTTAGGAAAAAATTGAACCCTTATTACTTCTGGGGGATGTTCAGTTTTTCCCATTTCTTAAGCCGTATATCCATTTCCCTGCAAAGTTCAGCGCTATGCTGGTAAATAATGTTGGATTTAATGAGGAGAGTAAGCTTTAAACCTGCTTCGCCGGGATGCAATATTCCTTCCGCTATCAATTGATCGAATATCCAAAGCATGCCATGATAGTCGATGCTATGGCTTTTTCCGTATTGCCTTACTGCTTTATCACTGCTTAATATGATCGCTTCTACTTTTACCGCCAGGTATAATACCGTTTTGTCAATTTCCGAAAGCGACTTTGGATAGCGGGTGGCGGATATTTTTATCCTGTCTTCCTCACTGATTGAATGCATGGTAAGTTTACCAAGCGACTGATAGGCCAGTAAAACTTGTTGTTGTTCGGGGTAAAGTTCGTTAAATACGTCTACGGAAGTATGTATTTCGAGATTCAGCTTGAAAAATGATGCATTTAATTTAAGATCGTACAAATCAATAAATATACATGCATCAGTTATCGCTACCTTCATGCAACCATTAATCTTTGGTTTTTAAAATCCGCTAATCTCAAATTGCTGAGACCAGCAGCCTTACTTACAGAAATCAGGTCTTCACCCAATGCTCTGAATAATAATTGTTCAAAGCGTTTTGATTTCTCTACCGATTTAAAATCATAAGGTTCCTCGATCTGCCAGTTCATTTGCCGGAGATAGGAGAAAAATTGCTTACAGTAATTTTTAGTAATGATACCGATGTGCATGGCGCGCATGACAATGGCCTGTATAGATATGCCGTATTCCTGTTTAAGCGCACCTAATTCCTGTATCAGCAAACGGTTTCGGCTGACCCCTAATTCTTTTTTTAGCGCTTCCGCGTGGAATAACATAGCCCCTGCAAATTGATGACATAAATGCTCTTTTTGCTTTTCAGGCATACCTTTGGGTATAGGTAAAAGCAAGTGGCCGAGTTCATGCATAACGGTGAACCGCTTTCTGTCATCCTTTTTGACCCGGCTGATATTGATGGCTATAACGGGTATATCGCCATTCACTAAAGTTTGCATCCCGTCAAAACCTACTTCTGCCTCAATCTCTATTACCTTAATATGATTGTCTTCCAATAATTCGACCGCATTAGATATCGCATCGGTACCTAAGTTCCAGCTTTTTCTTACTTTATTGGCAGCTTCCTGCACTTGTTCAAAGGTGGTAACTTCGTCCATACCTGCAAGCGGGTTTTTGAAAGTAGAGGTAATACCGATAATTTCTTCGAGTTCAAGGTAGCGTGCAAGGTAATCCTTGGTTTGCTCAATGATCCTGTTTTCTTCCTTTGCGGGAAGTTTGTCCAGCTTCCTGAATTCAATACTGCCCAATTCAACTTTCATTTCCCTGAAAAAAAAGTCAGGCCTGACATTCAATGCCTCACATAAATAATTGATCATTTCGCTGTTAGGGATCACTTCGCCTTTTTCATATTTGTGCAAAGCTTGCCTACTGATGCGGTTCTCTAACTTGTCTGCAAGTTCCTGGAGTGAAAGGCCACTTAATAATCTTGCAGATTTAAATCTTTCTGAAAATAAGCTGTTCATAACCTTTTAATAATGGGGTGAAATTTCATGTATTCGTTTACAAACATAGTACATAAAATGAATATTTGTCAACTTTTATATGTAACAAATTAACAGAAACCGTGCCATTTATACTAAACCGCCTGTAATTATGGGACACAATGGCAGTTTGGTTGACAAAATCGTTGTTTGGCATGTAACTTGTCAATCACTGTATGGGGTATATGAAAGCACATAAATTTAAAAAAAGGAGGAGTCAACAATGGTATTAACCAATACTGAACTAAAGAATTTTGTACACCGGATCAAATTGAAAAGTGAGCACATGGGAAAATACCGGGACCAGCTGAATAACTTAAAAGAAAAGCTGAAGAAGAAAATTCATGAAGATGAAAGAAATGCTATCCGTGTGACCAAGTTTTTGATCGCCGGGTCTTGGAAAAAACATACGATCCTGCGCCATACAGGCGATTATCCGATTGATATTGATTTAGTTCTTTACGTTGAAGGGGATGAAAATATCGGAAAGGATCTCAAGAGATTACATGATTTCGTTTATGACTATCTGGTAGCAATTTATCCAACTAAGGACATTGAAAAGGATGTGGATATGGAGGGTAATACCAAGTCCATTAAAATCAAATTTGTTAGCTCTGGCCTGGAGATAGATATCGTTCCGGTTGTGCCCGCTTCACCTGCAGGTTATGTATTGCAACCGCAACGCGGGGGCGGCGGTAAATATATTACCAGCGTAGAGGGACAATTGGAGTTTGCTAAACAGCTGTACCAGGCCAATAACTCATTTAACGCCATTATACGGTGCCTTAAATGGTGGCGCAACCATAAAGAACTCGACCCGGAATTAAGTTCTTTTATGATTGAATTGATCGTCGCCTATCTCGATCTTCATGAAGGCATACAGAATAATATAGAGGAAGGTATTATACGTTTTTTTCGGTTTGTCAGCGATCCGGGGTTCCCACTAATTACTTTTAAATCGGCAATTAATAAAGTTCCGGCTTATAGTACCCCCGTTTTCATAGCTGACCCTACCAATAACGAAAATAACGCGGCAAAGAAAACAGATAACCCTACTTGGAAGGATATTGTTAGTGAAGCTAACGAAGCTTTCGAGACTTTAAACTATGCGCAGAGCCGGAACAACAGCGGCGATACCATTACGGAATGGAAATCTGTTTTCGGGCCAAGTTTTAACATTAACCAGGATTAATTATGAGCGGATATAATACAACTACCAGAACCAATACCTTTACGGTAATCGACATCAGGAAAACTTTCGAAGGATTTGAAGCGGACCTGCGCATGATCGCAAGGCGGACAAATAAATGGACGATAGCTTATGCAGAACAGCAAATGCATGATGTGCTCCAATTTGCTGAAGGAAGATATGTGAATTTTATTGATATTATCCTTCTTGACCGTAACCAGGTTCCCTTACGGGCTGTTCGTTATACCGTCAACAGTGAAGGTAAGGCAATTTCGAGCCAGCGCCCGGGCAGCAATGACTGGACAGATATTCCAAGTACTACCCTGAGCCTTTTGGTTACTTACAATAGCGATTGGAGCGCGCTTACCCCGGAGCAACAGGCTAAATTTAAAAGCGATAACAATTTTGAATTAACTTGGGGAAGTAGCCAGATAGATAACTCATTCCGGCATTTGAGTAAGGAAAATGCCCAATTATATGGCAGCAATGGTTATGAAGTACAAAAAACTAATTTTAAATAACACCTATGTCAATTTTTGATCAGACCATCGAACTACCCAGCAGCGAAATTAAGCTAAAAACAGCATCGTTAATTGGGTTTAAAGCCAAATTCGACAGGATATACACTAACCTTAAATTGCTGTTGGATAAGGATGGCTTACTCAGTTGGAGCCGAAAATTCCATCATACGGAATTACCGGCCATCGCTCACTTGGGCGATAAATACCCGCTCATTATTTTAGCGGGGGATGCCGGAACCGGAAAGACTGTGTCGGCAATTGCTATAGCCGATGCAATGTTACGGGATTTAGGTAAGGACGGTTTTTTCCTGAAGCTAAGCACACGCGTGCGGGGAGAAGGACTTCACGGAGAAATGGGGCAGTTAGTTAATGACGCTTTCAAGGAATTAAAGGAGCAGGCGGGAAAAAAAAGGATAGCATTTTTGCTTATTGATGAAGCGGATGCGATAGCTACCACACGCTCTACCACGCAGATGCATCAGGAGGAAAAAGCTGCGGTAAATACGTTGATTCAAAAAATAGATGAGATGCGTGATATGCAGGGGCGGGCAATCGTGTTTATGTCAACCAATCGTTTGCATTTTATTGATGAAGCCATTGTCAGGCGTGCAGCCGTTATTTTGGAATTTGAACGCCCCGATACCGATGAGAGGCAGTTGCTTTTTGAACAAGATCTGGAAGGTTTGAACCTGTTGAATGACGAATTTACAGAACTGGCACGGTTAACTGGTCCGGAAGCTAATAATGGATTAGGCTTTTCTTTTTCCGACCTTCGGTTAAAAGTAATTCCTGAAGCCATAGCGCGGTGTTACCCAAACAAAGCATTAAATTATAATGATTTGGTTGCCACGATTAAATTGATTAAGCCAAGCCCGCAAATTATTTAATTATGAGATCAATTATTATTAAAGCGCTGGTGTTTATTACTACCATTATACTGATCACCTATATATTAATTTCCAAAAACGTAACCGATCCGCTTTGGGCGCTGGTTTTGAGTTTAGCTATAAATATTATTTCGTCCCCTTTGTATTTTATTATTGTAGAGGGACTGTACAGCTTGAAAGATTTCAGCCTCTTCTGGAAAACAAAAATCTTATACCGCAATAAGGAGGTGAGGCTATCCATTGCTTACCTGTTCAGAATTAAAGTGAAAGGTAAATACCTGCTGGTGAAAAACCGACGCGGCGACTACTATCAGTTAGTTGGCGGCGCTTATAAAACATTGCCGGAAGCGAAAAAAGTTTTTAAAAAGTATGATGTTACCCCCGACCGAAAGTTTGAAACCGATAATGGTATAGCTAAAAATGACTTAAGATTTAGCGTCCCTGGCAAACATGTTATTGATATGATCAGGTGGTTCCACTCAAAAGAGGATCGGGAGATATCACAATGGCGGGAGTTTTGTGAGGAACTGGTGACAACAGGTTTGCTGGATAAACACAAATTCCGGTATATTGATTACAGCTACGCAACAACACTTCAAACCCCGCTGAAAAAAGCAAAAAAGATTGATATGCAGGAAATCCTAATTTATGAGATCTTTGACCTGGTACCAAACCCGGAGCAAAAAAAATATCTGGAGGATTTATGTGACCAGGGGGATACAGCAGAAGTCAGGTGGGCAGATCGCGTTTTAATAGAAAACTTGGGTTTTGACCAGCGCACCAAAGAAGATGAATACCAGATCGGGGCACATACTAAATGGGCATTGCTTGAAAAATGGACTGATGATTAACTCAATAATAAATAATTATGAAAGAGCAATTACAAAAAAAAATAACGCAATTCGAGGATATACTGTTAACCCGTTTGCAAACTAATTCAGGGATAGATTTAAACAAGCCTGAACAAAGAGATTCACGGGAAGTATTAATGATGGTCGATCAAATGAAAGTTTGGTTAGAAGATTATAACAGGTTAAAATCAAGGTGGGATTCTTATGATGTGGTGGTAACCAGTTTTTTTATCGAGGAAACGCCAAAATTTGAACTCACATACAGCGAATTGATCAGCAAGGAAATATTATCTCAACCCTTTCATAAAGTAAATGAAATCATAAATAATATTTGCTGGGCTTTAGCTTATGAAAAAATAAAACAAAAACTAATTGGACGTTTGATTGGTGTTACCTCCAATTCATAGCAGCGTATGGTAGTTTTAACCTTGTATCGGAATCAAATATTGTTGCGCCGCTTAAAACTTTAATACTCTACTATACAAAGATCGATTAGTCCCTAGTAGAGTGTTTCAAATACTCTACTATACATAAATTTGCACTTACCTTTAGCGTACAAATATCCTTGAAAAAGTCAGTCTATTCACACTTTATCCAAGTGTTTACCTCTTTCATTTTTCTTTCCAAATCGGCCAATGCTTTCAAATCAGCCAAAAAACGCGAAGAAATTTGTAATGCTTTCCATCCAAGTTTCGACTATGTGGCACGAACTCAATAAAAAAATTGAATAGCAAATTTTCAAAGTCTTTTGCTAATATATCCTTACTCACTTCAAGTGATTAATCATTAACAACTTTAAAAAGTTGTCAAATTTCTTATTTTTCATGATGAATTTTTGTGCCTATTAAATCTTAAGTATATGGCTGCAGAAATTATAACAAAGGAAGACTTGAATGAATTCAGGGATAAGTTATTAGATGATATAAAAATACTATTGGGGCAACCAATAAGTGAACCTAAAAAGTGGTTAAAAAGCTATCAGGTAAAAAATTTGTTAAAAATATCGCAAGGAACCCTTCAAACATTAAGGGTGAATGGCACACTGCCATTCACCAAAATCGGAGGTATCTTGTATTACAAACATGAACATATCATGCAAATATTAGAGGGGAATCCAAAAAAGAAATAAGACCTTTCAAATCTTTTGAGGGGCATTAAATAATGCCCCTTTTTATTACACTTTATGAATTGCCTTCAATTTTGAATTTACCTTTTTTATCAAATAGTTTGTCATGAAGTACGCTCATGTTATTGCTGATTTTTCTTTTAGTGATTTTAGCATAAATCTGGGTAGACCTTGAATCTTTATGACCGAGTAATTTACCGACAGTTTCAAGGGGTACATCATTTTCTAAGGTAATAGTGGTCGCAAATGTGTGTCTTGCAGTATGAGTAGTGAGATTTTTTGTAATTCCGCAAATATCAGCCAGCTCCTTTAAGTATACATTGTAACGGTAATTACTATTAACAGGAAGCAACTTATTAGAATTAATACAATAAGGATGGTTGGCGTATTTCTTAACTACCTCCAAAGCAATCGGTAATAGGGGTACGGTTTCTTCAGCCCCAGTTTTACCTCTGTTTTTTGTAATCCAGAGTTTGCCATCCAGCCCGGTAAAAATGTTTTCAGGCTCCAGGTTATATGTTGTTTCATAGGCATAACCCGTAAAAATGCAAAACAGGTAAACGTCCCTTACTTCAGCTAAACGCGCTATTTTAATTTCTTTGTTATATAGAGCCATGATTTCATGCATTTCTAAGCATTCCCTGTCCGGATCTTCATAAGTGCATTTAAAGCCTTTTAGCGGATTTTGCGGAATCCATTCCTCTATGATTATCCTGTCAATAACTTGTTTCAATGTTTTAACGTATTTCATTGCTGTATTTTCGCCTATATCATTCATGATAAGGTAATGGTAAAAATTATTGGCAAATGCGAGCTTAATATCCACGACCGGGATATCAGAAATTTTGTACTTCTTTATGAGGAATGCCACGATTTTTTCCTTCAGTCTTTCGTAACGGGCCAGTGTCGCTTTAGTACCTTTTTTCTTACTGACTTTTTCTTCAAATTCATCATTATGTAATTTGAAGGCCTCCAGCAAGGTGTTTTGAGCCACCTCTTTAGGAATATAAGCATCTTTGAGCATCTTTACCGTTACTCTTTCATAAGTTGCGGAGAGCTGATTAAAATGCCTTTCTAAGTCTGCTCTTGTTTTAATGATATAGCTGTTTATTTCCCGGTGGTCCGGGCATGCTTTGACAGCCAAACCTGTTTCTTCGTTCCAGTACTCCGCATTAATTTTTCGGCCGGAAGCGAAACCGTCGCGGGTACCATTAACGGTAATGCGCACATAAATAGGAATACGGCCGTCATTTGTTACCTTTTTTCGCCATAACCAGAATAAAATTGAAAGATTTTGATTCACTTTCATAACCATTTTTTTAGGGTGAATTGATTGTTCTTCTAATTGAAAATCAGACAATTGTGCCGATAATCTGCACCAATTCGGTAACCTAAGTTAGGAAATAGCAATAGGTTACCGAATAGGTTACCTTTTTGTTTGTATTTCTTTGGTTTTGTTTGTACTGCGATGACAGCGGAAGTTGCTGATTACAAGGGGGTTTAAATAGAAATAGCCCTCTTTCGAGGGCTATTCTGTGATCCCGCTGGGATTCGAACCCAGGACCCCAACATTAAAAGTGTTATGCTCTACCAGCTGAGCTACGGAATCAACTTTAAACGTTTCCGTTTTAAGTGGTGCAAATATAGGACTATTTGCCATTTAGTGCAAGTGTTATTTTGAATTATTTTAAAGTAAATAATAAGGGCTTCATTGTCAACTTTCTATGGTTTGTAGATTGCTATCTTGCCATCATTTCCAGCCAATAGAATTAACTTTTTATGCGTTGAACTACCGCAAACGTTAAAACTTGTGTTATTAATCTTACGCCATGTTCGTCCATTATTAGTCGTTATATTAGATCCTGATGTACCGGTAGATAAAAAAGTGTCAGCATTAATAAATTCTACACATGATTGATAGCCGGCTGGTGATACCTTCGCTAAATGCCAGATATATCCGCCATCGGTTGAATAACAAGCTGTTGAATCTCTATCGGTATCATGTTGATAGTCGCCGCCAACTACTACCAGCTTATGATTATTTATTGCAATTGAAAATGCGCCTTTACTTGCCTTGCCCTTAGAAACAGGAATTTGATAGTGCGTCCATTGGTTATTTTGATTTGACATATCAACTTCTGCAAATAGCCCTCCTGTGGCTATATATTTATTTTTTGATGTAATGCGCATGCAAGTGTTGCTTGCAGCAAAAGCCGCCTCATTTGGTAATGCAACAGGATTCGGAGCATAATCATTCCAGGTTTCACCACCGTTAATAGTTTCCAACATAAAAAATTTACTATTAATGGGGTCGCCCAAAACAAAACCGTGTTTTGGATTTGCAAAACTAATTGCATCCATAAAACAAGAGGTGTCTGTATTCTTATATTCAAGTTTCCAGTTTAAACCACCATCAACTGTTTTTAATACTAAAGCCGGTGTTCCTGAACTTATAATAACGGCTTCCTTATCTGAAAATGCTTCGATGCCTCTGAAATCAGCAGCTTCATAACCTTTTACTTGTTGCCATGCCCATGTTTTACCAGCATTGGTTGTGATAGCTATATAGCCTTTACTGCCACTTATCCATGCTATATTATCGTTTACCACACATAATCCTCTTATGTTGGTTGGCTTGCCTCGTTGTAATAGTGTAATATGCTGGGCGTTCGAAATAGATGCAAATAAAAGCATCAAAAGTAAAATTAATGGCCTGATTTGTTTACCAATCATTATACGAGGTTGTGACGATTGTTCCGAAATTAAACCTTCGAGAATCAAGTTACAAGGTATCACCAATAATTATATTTTTTAAGAAGCTTTTTAGTTGAAAAAAGTATATTTGCAACCCTGTATAGGTTTAGCCGAAAGCTTAAATATGTACTTGAATGCCCGGATGGCGAAATTGGTAAACGTTGCGGTCTCAGAAGCCGTTGAGAATTGTCTCTTGAGAGTTCGAGTCTCTCTTCGGGCACATCCTTTAATAAGTTAAAAGTCTTTAGTTTAAGGTATATATTGCTTAAACTAAAGATTTTGTATTGTAAAGCCCGGGTGGCGAAATTGGTAGACGCACCATCTTGAGGGGGTGGCATTCGTAAGGATGTGTGAGTTCGAATCTCATCCCGGGCACATAATTAGTTAAGCAGCCGCTTTATCCACATTCTGGTAATACCACTCTAAAATATACACGCCATCGCTCCATGTTAGCTTTCCGTTTGCAGCTACTTGGGCTATTAATATGGAGAGATTATGTAGAAAAGCGCTTTTAATATCTCCATCTAATCCCTGTAACACTTGTATAGCACAGGCTGTGATTTGAGCGGGATCAGTAAGACCGGCACAACTATCGGCTAATTTTAATTCAGCTAAGATTTCGGGTAATTTTGCCCGAAGCAAGTTTTTAATATCGTTATCAATGCTGCCCGGAATAATAGCTGTTAATACGTCGGCTTCGGGACTGTCAACAAAAGTTTTAATGGCTTCGGTTACGATTACGCCGATGTGCACGGCAATTTTTAATTCTGATGGAAATCCATCGAACAGGTTTTTAATGCCTGCCCATATTTTTGTAAGAAATGTTGTTAAACTCATGATTTTTGGGGTGATTGTTTATTGTATTTAATTTCCTGAACTTGTTGCTGAAGTATATTTACCTGGCTTTCTAAAACTTTTAGGCGTATTTCGTTTACCCTATCTGTGGTTTCTTGCCGGTCGCGTAGCTGGGACATGTCATTTTTTAAATTGAAATATGTCGTCATTACCGATGCTACTATGCTGGCAGTACTTACTATGGTTACAATAATATTTTTAATTGTAATGCCCTTTAATTCATGTTGTTCAATGGCTGTCATGGTGATCTAGGTATAGTTTACTAATCTTTTTGCCCATACCTTCCCCCATTCAGTATAACCAGCATCGGAGCGATAGCTTGTTTCACGTTCAAGGTTTATTTCAGCATTCAGCATTGCGGCAGGGAGAGAGTTAAATGCAAACAATGTGGCAAGGCCTATTTGATTGTCAATTATTAGTGGTTTTATTATTGATTTTTGAGAAGCGATAACATAATTGCATGCTATCTGCATAAATCGCCGCGCACAGCCTTCGCCCTGGTTGACCGCGCAATCAAATAGATTATTTGCCAGTTGTTGGTCTGTTACGTTATCCAGATTAATGGTATCCCAATAACTTGCTTTATAGAATTTTTCTATATTATGTTGTAAGGCAATATTTTGAGATAGCAGTACATCCATTTTCCAGATACTTAAATTGGGATTGTTTTTTTTAATGCCGTCGATAATTGACCAGCCATCCCATTTTGGATTAGCTCCTCGGTCAATGCCCCTGTAAGTTTCTTTTTCGCCTACGCCCGGGTTATAACCACCCTCGTTGCCAAGGACGGTTATTTTATATGCTTTAGTAAAGTCGGCCATTATTAATTATTTACAGGGGTTTTGATGGATGGCGCAGTAAAGAAGTTTTTACTGATGTAAGCTATGCCGGCACCTAAGGCTACAGTGCCAATTAGTTTCCAGTTAAAACTTAACGAGCCCGCCTGTAAGCTGGTTTGTATTGTTGTGACCACGGCGCTACCTATTGCTACTATTAGTCCTTTTGCAAGATCTTTTAAATCAATACTGTATAGATTTGATGTTTTCATGTTATTTTGTTTTAGGGGGTAATTGAATTTTATTATGGATGCTCTAAATACAATTCGATATTTTGTACTTTGCTAAAAGCGTTGTAATACATATGTTTCAGAAGTTGTGTTAATATCCATATTTATCGGTAAGGCATGATTGTTTTTGCCGCTCATATCTCTAAGACCTAAACGAATATCACTGCCGTCTTGGATTAATGAAAAATCAAGAGTTTCAAATTGCTCAAACTGATACCAAACAAATAAATTTTCAGTTCTTACAGGATTATTACCTATTCCTGAATTATAGTTTGTCAGTATATCTGCATCACTAAGTACTTCAGTATACATTCTGAATTCGTCCATCAATTTTGTAGCATATAGTCCTTGCGTTGTAAGGGTAAATAAATAAAAGAATTGGAATACGCCCAAATAAGGATTAGTATAAATAATATTGGTACCTATAGCCTTAGTACCGACATTCCCATTTAAAATGGAAGTAGATACCCCTGTTTCCATATCAACAGTAAATACTATATGATTTCTGACGTTATTAATAATATTACCAGGAAGGCTAACACCGATACCAACTCCTGCCGTATCTCCTGCAAATTGAAAAGATGGATAAGGATACAGTTGACCTTGTAATCTAATTTCTGCTCCATTACCTTCACCATTATGACTAGGATAGTTATCATTATATTGTATCCAACCCTCATAAGAATTTATGTTTGTATCAGGTTTTACCCAGAATTCAATTGTCCATTGATGAGGTATTATCTTACCAGCTAATGGCAAAACATTTAGATATCCATTTCCTGGGGGTAAAATCCCATTCCCAAATCCAAATGCCGATGGCAAAGCTCTGCCATATCCAACTCCTTTCGGTCCTCTTATTTTGGGGTTTAATCCGTTTCTGCTTGCCATAATTATGCTGCGTATGAGCCTCCTGATGTTGTTACTGTAATTGTTTCGCCTGTTGCTAATGCAGTTAATAAGCGCATTTCCAAATTCATGTTTAAATTGAGATCAATAAATGGGTTGCCATCGCTGTCTACTTGTATCCAGGGTAAATTGCCACGGTTTAAGCCGGATACTATTTGTACCGAACCATTTGTTCCTGAACTGGCAGGTATCGTAATTGTGCCGAGTGGCGCTATTGTTGTGCCATTGTTTATTTGTAACACTAAATACTGCTGTGTGGCAGAGGTTGAGGATATGGCTAAAAAGTTTATTCTGCTGGCAGGGTCATCAGGGGCATAAATTTGTTTTGCTGTGGTGCCATCGGTACTGGTAAAGGATACGGGCCTTACGCCTACGCCTTTGGTAAAGGCTACTATTTCATTATAATCTGCCATGGGTTATGAGTAATTAGATTTTTTAAAGATTTTAAGGATAACATTATCCTGATTTAATGATGAAAGGCCTTCGGAAACTTCGTTAATTGCCTCTACCAAATTGTTCTTGTCGTCGGTCACAAGCGTGGTTTTATCACCAATAATGTTGTTGAATGTAGCCGACGTAACATAATCTGCGCTCGGGGAACTTCCGGTTGTACTACCGGTGGG
Source organism: Bacteroidota bacterium (assembly GCA_026224775.1). Lineage (GTDB taxonomy): Bacteria > Bacteroidota > Bacteroidia > Sphingobacteriales > Sphingobacteriaceae > Mucilaginibacter. Next base: position 27,040 of record JAMFRP010000022.1, on the reverse strand, counting down.
ACTGACTAGTGCAAAACCAACCTCGACACAACTTGAGGGTAAGGAGGGCTTTACAGGGTTGGCTGATGGTGATCCCTCTAAAACCTGAATTGCATTGCTTGTATTTGCGTAGATTAGATCTATACGATTATTTACAGGATCGGCGGTTGTCAGTGTGATGTTTGTTGCTATTGTTGTTTGATAGACTACACTACTAATACGCCATGAGCCAGCAGCCACACTTAAAATAGAACTTGTTACGGTTAGTCCCAGACCTGTTAATATCCCGTCTGCTGCGGGTGCGCCTGTGGCTGGTGGGTTGATCCATTGAGTATTATAATCGTTTGCATCAATTTTAGACAATACCTGTCCTGCTGTGCCCCCCGCTACTACACCTAGACCGGTTGCGCCTGTGGCTCCCGTTTCCCCCATCGCTCCGGAGGGACCTTGCAATCCGGTTGCGCCCGCCGCACCGACTGCACCATTTGCTCCCGCTGCTCCGGTGGGACCTTGTGGTCCGGTTGCTCCCGTTGCGCCTTGTGGGCCGACTGGGCCTGTGTCGCCGATTAATGAAACTCCTGTTTCCCAGGCACCAGATGCTTTAGGGCCGAATAATGCATAAGTTGAAAGGTTTATGTAATAATCGCCATTATTGCCAATACTGTTGGATGGATCGGTAGTACCACTTAATAATGTATTGCCGTTGGTGCCATCTGTTCCGTTAATACCTGCCGTTCCCTGTGGTCCTTGCGGACCTGTCGCCATTGAGAAAACTTGCGACCAGATACCTGATGTTCGTAAATAGAATATACCGGTTGTAGTATTGATATAACTATCGTTATCGGCACCAATTGTACTACCGGGGATACCCTCGCCATAAAGCAATACGCTGTTTGATGTAGTTGATGTTGCCGAAGTATAAGTTTGTGCCCAGGTACCGTTTGTTTTCTGATAAAACGCAGTTGTATCGGTTTTGAAAAATACATCGCCATTTTTACCGGAGTTGTTTTGAGGAATAATGGCCCCGAAAGTGATAACAGCGCCGGTATTGATGTTTGATGATATGAATTGCAATAATAGGGCAAAGTCAAACTGATAATCGACATTGTTGCTGACTAATACAGAGACGTCTGTTATACCTATGGCGGAGGCTACGGGAAGTTCGGTTATTGTTTTATCTGCCATTAGTTTAAGAATTGGGTTATGGGTAAAAAGCCATCATTTTGACTAAAGCTGTCGCCAGGATAATTAAAATCATTTTTATCAATGCCACGGATGCGTGGGCCTGCCTGTCTTGCGCTCCGGTTTTTGCCATTGTAATTCCAAAGCGGGAAATCGGCACGGTTATCCCATAAGAATTTTTCAACCTCGTTGGCATGTGCGTTGGCTACGCTGCGGTGCTGTTGTACGAGTTTGGTTATTTCCTGCGGCGATAACGTATCGCCATTATCATGATGTTTGATGATGGGGCCGGTTGCGGTATAATGTATCGCGTCAGCTTCAATAAAGCGGGCGAAGGTGAAATATACCAGCATGGGTAACAAACCTTCGTAAAGAACGACGTGACCATAACGGTCAAGGTATTCGGAGCCGTTCAATAAATCTTTATAAGGCTGGGGCGTATTATCCTGCAGGGTACCATCGGCATTGAAATATTGAATAAAATCGTAGTACAAGGTGTGGCCCAAAAAGGGTTTAAGATCAAGTTCCTGGGCTTTTTTTACGAATACTTTTATGCGTTCGGGTTTTATGTTTACAGAAAGATCCTCGTAATTCTGAAATGTGATCTGGTCGATCAGGTATATTTGGTTCATTTTTTAATGAGTGATTGAGTGGATTAGTGATTGAGTGAATGGTTAGCAGAAATTGTAATTGATTGTAACACTATAGGTATTCGTAAGATGGAAAAAGGAGGCATCGGCCTTGTGCGATTCCCGCCTTGGGGCGGGGAAGGGTGGGCTTTGATAGATTATTTGGTGACTAAACCCCTCCCTGCCACTTCACATTCCAACCGCACCCCTCCCGCGGGAGGGAATTGAAAACGGAAATGTAATTTTCCGGAAATTTATGATGTTACAACCAATCAACTTATTCAATAGGTTCACTACTCACCCGATGCAACCATCGCCTCTGCTTCGGCTTGTTTGAAACCGTAGGCGTAAATCAGCACGGCGATTTTGTTTTCGGCAGGAATATCAGATAGAATTAACTGATTAATGCTTGCACCTGCGGTTATTCCCGCGTTGTCATCGGCAACATTTGTTGAAACCGGAATGATATTCCAATTGCCAGATGGGTTGATATTGTTATAGAATTGGCTGAATATATCCGCGAAAATTTCTGACAATTCTAGCCTGTCTGCTTCGGTATTATCGTTGAATTCTTTGATGGCTTCCTTTTTTTCGCTGCCGTTACTTAATCCTGATGTTTTTTCGGAATTGATGAGCTCCTTCGGAATAGAAAATCCTTTGATAATGCGGGCTTCGACCGATTTCTCAGTACTCTCAAAAAGCTTGTCATTATTTTGAATGGAATAAGGTTGAAATTCAGGTTTCGAGTTTTCATCCTCATACTCAATTACAATGATCTTTTGTGAGCTTTTTGTTCCCTGAAATGCACCAAGATCCTGTTCCAATTGTGATGGTGTGTTGTAATAATGCTGCTCATCGCTATCTGGGCGGGTATTATCTGCTTCTTCCCTGCGACTTTGCATAAAAAGCATCGTCGATGGGAGAAATCCTGTAGAAACTTCTCTGTTATTGAAAATCTTTATACCTGCTTCTGTTTCAAAATCTTCCCAAACGCTATCAGCTTCAATTAACGGGTAATCATTTATTTCAGGGTTGCAGTAAAGCAGTTGGCCTTTGTAGTCTTCCCAGCCGCCAGCATCAATCACTTGTTGTTTGATAACTTCAGGGTTGGGATCATAGGCATCAAGAAAGGTGATCTTGTTGCGCATGATGTTTTTCCAGGTTTTGCGGCCCCAGTCGGAGTAGATGGCAAACTTGCCGGTAGTCTCCGGGCAATCGGTATCGCCCATGCGGATGTCTTCGAACTTGATATAGTTTATCGATGCAATTTTAAAATTAGCATTGTAATTGAGGTGGATTCCGAAGCCTGTGAATAGTGATTTATCAGTAGCAACAGCTTTTAATAATTTGGCAAGTGTTAGTCCGCTTACGTTGATGATCTGCTTGCCTAAATCTGATTGTTCAAAACCATTACCGGCGATAAATTTGGCGCGTTTATTCCAGCAGTCTTTTGCAGTTGGCGAACTAGCCACTAATTCCAGCATGCGTTGGGGATAGGCGTTATCCATATCGTAATTGAGTATGCCGAAGGTTTGGTTAGGCCTTACTAATATGCGGCGTTCAATTTGTGGTAGATAGGTCTTCATTATAATTTGATTGCACTGATTTATTTTGTGATTGCACCGATTGTTCCGGGGATTCTATAGATTCATTTACTGATGGTACGGCTGTCGGTTTATCTGCTGAGCTGATTTCGAAAAGATCTTTGATGTGCGGATACTTTTCTATATACCATTCCGCTTCGGCATCGCTTATGTTATCATTATGGTGTGTGGCTGATGAACCGGGTGCGAATTGGTGTTTGCCTGGTTTTAATATGTATTTCTTTTTTGTCATTGGTTTGGTTGTTCATAGTTCATGGATCATAGTTCATTGCACTTTTTCAGATAGTTCATAGTTGAATGAAACCAATCAACTATGAACCATCAACCATGAACTAAGAAGTTGCCACCAATGCTTCCAAAGCTGCAATTGTGCTGGCGAATGTTGCTGTGCCGCTTGTTGGTGCAATGGATACTGCACGCGGCGGGTATGGCTCCCTTAATTTGTCGGGGTTGGTTAATTTTAATTTGTAACCGCCATCCATGGTATCGTCTGCTGCGCTGCGTTCGGCATCAGTTAAGATTAAGCCATTTACTGCGCCGAATAGTTCGATTGCCGTGTCACTTGAATTATAGTTGTTTACCGCGATAGCGCATACACGGCCGTAACCCATTGCCTGTAGTTGTGTTTTAATGTCGACAGAAAAACCGGCCACATTGAAATCTATTTCTTCGGTGTAACGTGGGCCAACAGATGTTTTTGCCAGTTTTGAAGTGGTGTTAAAACTGTTGTTTGTTCCTTCGAATTTGTAAACTTTAGCTGCATTTACTGCTGTAAGGCCGGTAACGATCAAAGGGTTGGTGGTATCAAAAGTGAGAGTGAAATCATCCTGGTTAAAGACGTAGATCAGATCCTCTATCCCCGCGGTTACGGGTTCATCGGTTCCTAAAGCGAAACCTGCATTTATTTTATTGTAGATTGACATTATTAGTTGATTAAGTTGAATTGTTGATTAGGTGAGTGGTTGTTATCTGATTGCGAATATTAACTATTCACTCAATCAACTTAACCAACCACTCACTACAGCTATGCTGACAGGTAGAATATTTCGTTAGCGAATTTGAAGTTTACAGCGGCTTTCATGCGGGCCTTCATGCGTACAACATTATCGTTGGTGTAAGGCTTCATGTATACTGTTGACAATTCGGATTCGTCGCCTAATAAATCGACACCTAAGAACAAGTTTGATGCGCGTGCACCCAGAATGGTGTTTGCCTGCCAGTGGTTCATTAATTGTAAAGGCATGCCTAAATAATCCATTTGTTTGCTGTCGGTAAATGCGTTTAAGACGTTAACCGCTTTGTTTGCTTGTGCCTGTGCATAAGCGTAACCTACATGTAAAGGTATTTGCAAATTGAAATCATCCTGACTACGGTCGGCAGGGTCAAGCTGAGAATAAACACTTGATAAAACTGATAACACGTTGCTTGCATTGATATAGCTCACTGTCGCATCTGTTGACGTACCGGTGAATGTTGCTGCTTTACGGGTATTGATCTCGTTGTAATTACGTACCAGTTTAAAGCTTGTTGTACTTGCAATCTGGATGAAATACGACTGTCCTTGTAAGCTGATGCCCGGCGTACCGTTGGTAGTGTCTTTGCTAGTACCGGTAACATTGGTAATAGTTACCACATCGCCATCGGATAGCGTAGAGGTATCGGCTACTGTTACTAAGCCTGTCGCATCAATCGCGCTCGCTTCCGTTGAGGTTGTTGGTTTGCCTAAGCCTACTTTGTAAACGCCTGAGGCGGCTGAGATAGATGGTAATAAGCCAGTGAATCCTGCGGTAAATGCTGCTTCTTTAGTGGCTGATTTTCCTAGCCAATACAAACGCTCGTTAGCTATTTGTATTTTGGTTAGATAACGCTGAACCATAAAGTCGGACAGGTCGACCACGCCTTCGTAATCCATAAAGGCGCCGGGTTGCAGGCTTTGGGCTTCCCATGATTGTACGAGCTTGTCCCATTGTTCCTGTTTCATAAATTCGTAAACTACCGGGTCCAGGTAGCTTTCGTTTTGTAGGGCGGTTGTGCCCTGATCGGCAAATATGCCTGATGGGTCCTGGAGCACTACGTCGTCATCTACATCAAGTATTACCTTGCGCGATTTTACGTCGTTAATAACTGTTAGCAAACCTCGTTTTACCGAGTCGGCTTCCAGCAGCGTGCTGGCCATGAACCCTGCCAGCGCTTCGCCGGCATAGGTGTTGTTTGTAAATGTAAATTGAGCCATTTATTATATTGGTTGATTAAGTTGGATTGGTTGATTTGGTGAATGGTTGGTTCAGTTGAGTTGAACTACTTAACTTAATCAACTACTCACCAATCAACTATTTAGAAATTGCTTTTTTTACTGCGTTTTTTGCCAGGGTGCTGGTAGGAGCGAAGAACGGTGTTTGTTCGGTTTTGGCTTTGTTGCTGCGTTTGGAGCCTTCGGGGGTGAAGTTGGAGCGGATCTCGTTCTTTACTTCTTCGCGGGTTTTGCTGAGGCGGTCATTAGCTACTTTAAGGGCGGCTTGTGCCTCGTTTAGCAAGGCATTTTGGGCATGCAGTTTTGCTTTAATGGATTGAATTTTGTTTTGTACATCACCCGGTTTCGCTTTTTTGAATTTGTCTGACGGTGCATCATCGTCATCATCCTGGAATGTATCGGGATCAGGATCTGCATCAGGGTCGGACAGGGGCGGAGTGACTTGCTGTACCGTGCCGCCTTTAACCGCTATTTTACTTCCGCTTGCAGTGGTGTAGGTGTCGGCAGGGGCGGGGGCGGTCATGTCAGCATCCTGGTAAACTTCTGTGCCTTCATCCATTGTGCCGGCGTGGTGCAGGGTGCCTTTGTCGGTAATGGTTTGTTTGTTCACTACTTTTTTAAAGTAGTTCATAATCTTATCCAAAACCGATGAGGTTTTTTCGATAAGTTCTCTGTTCTCCATGTTCATGTTGTTTTTACTGTGTTTATTATTGTTGTTTAAGAGCTTGTTGATGCAGCGCTGATAAACCGCCGGAGCGGCGCTGGTGTAATTTTTAATGAGCGCGCTATTGGTGATTTCGGTACTGTAATCTTCTATGGCATCGATAAAGCCGAGATCGAGCGCCTGATCGGCGGATAGCCAGGTGACAGAGTTGATTAGACTGTTGATAGTAACTCCGTCCAACCCGGTTTTATCCATGTAGATCTGCGCCAGGCGCTGTTGCACTACATTTAGCATTTGAACGTCTTTTAGTAGCTCATCGGCGTTACCGCCAGAGCCTACCATTGGTTTGTGGATCATGAGTAATGCATACTTACTCATGACCACGCTGTGGCCGCCCATGGCGACAATTGAAGCGGCAGAGGCAGCCAGCGCATCGATGTAGGTTGTTACGTTGCCGGTGTATTTTTTTAGCAAATCGTAAATGGCGATGGCATCAAAAGCGCTGCCACCAACAGAGCTTATGTGCACTTCTACATCCTGGCCGGCTGCGGCCTCTAATTGCCACTGGATATATGATGATGACAGGCTGCCGGAGCCTATGCAATCAGTGTCGGTATCGTATAGGTAGATTTTGTAACTCATGTTTTTTTGTTTGAGTCCGGAAGTCGGGATGTCCGAAAAACCGGAGGTTTATTTTAGAATTTGCCTTGATTGAAGCGATGGCTTAATATGCCGATTGGCATAATTCAAAGGTCGGTATTAGTTTTTAATTTAGTGCTGACACTGTTTTGTCAGTAGTATTGTTTTTTGGATTTCACCGATTTTGGTGAATGATTTCACCGATGGTGATTGAATATATACAAATATCGAGGTTATGTTTTGAATTAGTGCTGACACTGTTTTGTCAGTACTTTTTGTTTTTTGGATTTCAGTGATTTGAGTGTGATTACACTGATGGTGATTTGGTTTATTCAAATATCGGGATAAGATTTTAATAAAGTGCTGACACTGTTTTGTCAGCACTTTATTTGCGTTAGGGAACGTCCTTCGACTAAGCTCAGGATGACAAGCTCATGCGTATGAGTGGATAGCCCGGGCCGAAGGTAACGCCCAAATCTTAGCTGATTGCTCTGTATAGCATGCGATTGCCACGCTGCGCCCACAATGACATTTAGATTAGTTTATCGGCCTCAAAATCCTGCTCCAGCGAATTTTGTTGAATAAGCCTTTGTTAGGATCTGTGCTGAACCAAGTGATCATGGCTTTGCCGATGATGTGGTCTTCGGGTACGTAACCCCAGAAACGTGAATCCAATGAATCATGGCGGTTGTCGCCCATCATCCAGTAATAATTCATTTTAAAGGTATAGGTATCGGTTTTTTTACCGTTGAGGGTATAGTCATTTCCTGATTTACCTAAGCGGTTGCCTTCATACTTTTCAATAGCTGTGCTGTATAAGGTAACTGTAGAATCATTTAGTTTGATGGTCATACCTTTTTTAGGCAAAGTTAATGGTCCAAAATTATCGATATTCCATTTGAATTTTGGATTACTTGGAAATACTTCCGTGTCATATTGACCAGCAGGTGCCACAACCGGGGTTATGCTCTTTATGTTTGAATAGCTTTTTAAGGTAGTTAAATTATCAACCGGGATAATCATCTCATAAGTATTAGCGGCCGACTGGTTCACTATAGTGATATTCAAATCCTGAAATATTTGCGGATTCATGTCGGCGCCATCAGTAACTACGGTGTATGATGTTTGTGCTTTTGGCGCGTTAGGGACTATTTTGCCATTGATATAAACCTGCGCGTTAACAATGGTTAATACATCACCGGGGATTGCAATGCAACGTTTAATTAAGGTTGTTTGCTGATCTATGGGTGTGCCGGTTTCTGATGGCTTGTTGAATACTACTATATCGCCATTTTTTACTGTTGTAAAGCCGGGCAAACGGAAATAGGGTAGTTGTACACCGCTCCAGTAGGTTTTCGCGCCGTACATTTCAGGCTCGGTAAATGGTATAGAGAACAAGGTTATCGGCATACGTGCGCCGTAACTGAACTTACTTACAAACAGGTAGTCACCGGTTAATTCGGTTCCCTCCATTGATCCTGAAGGGATTGCATACGCAGAAAACAATAAACCACGGATAATAGTAGCTGCTATAAAGGCAAAAATTAAGGCATCAACCCACTCGCGTGTTTTTGATTTTTTAACTGTTGGCGTAGTTTTTTTGTTTTTTGAGAAGAATTTCCAGTTCATGATAAACAAGTTTATCACTTTAGATTGAAACAGACAAATCTTGTTACAAAATAATCCTGTTAATTATCTTCAAAGCTGTTTAATGCGCGCCAAATAGTACGTTCATCTTTCTTGAATTTTACTTCGGCTTCCAGTACGGCCTGGCGCTTGCTGAGGTTGCGCGTTTTGATCTGCGCTTGTATCCATAGATATATTTCGCGGTAAATGAAAACTTTGGCAGTGATGAAGCCGGCTTTGTACATGGCTGAGAAGGTTCCTTCGTCGAATAGGAGGTTGGCTGTTGTTATATTCATTTTGTTGAGTACTTAGTAACTAGTATCAAGTAGCTAGTATTGAAATGGAGGAGTCGAGCTCAAGCTCAAGGAATTTTAGCAATAGCATTGGTACTTGATACTATGTACTAGCTACTAAAATTAAAGATTTACCCTGTTGATGGTTTGTGCGAGGATATTTTGCTGACTATTGATGTCTTTGACATCTACATATACCGGTGGAAAATTATTGACCATTTGGTAGGCGATGGAGTTAGCAAGGTTTTTATTATCAGTTACGGGTTGGTTATAATAACGATTGGCATCGCCGCCATCGGTAAATATACCACCCACCGCAAACCCACGACCTGTATTAGTAGTAGAAAAATCTCTACCGCCGAATCCTACGTTGATGGCGCTTACCAGGTTGCGGGCCCATGGATCGCGCATGGCTTCGGAGACTACAATGCCCTCGCCGGAACGGAGATAGGCATTTGTATTGTCGGTACGACTGTAACCGGGAAGTACGCCGCCACGACCATCAGACTTATAGTGTAACCCTCCTTTTGCATAGGCAGGTGGTTTTTGTGAAGCGATCTTAGCGATCTCGACGGCTGTCTCGGCTATTATTGCGGGAACCGCGAAAGCTGATAGTACGCCAGTTTGCGAGGTTGCCTTTGTTACTGCCAAAGCACCATTGATCACAGCCTGTGCTATTGAGGCTTCCTGTTCTTTTTTAAAGGCATCTATTTTTACCTGGTCTTCCTGCTTTTTGTATTTGGCCTGGATCGCGATTTTTTGTGCAGATGTGAGACTGCTATTATTCAGCTCGGCATCCTTATCTTTTTCAAGTGCGGCAAGTTTAGCCTCAGATTCTTGTTTGATACTATTTTGCACGATTGAAAATGTTGCCGACGATACCTGTTGGGCTGTTTGAATTTCAAAATCTTTGAGTTGCAGGGCTTTCTTTTTCTCAGCATCATCACTGTCAGAACTATCACTATTGGATGCATTGTACGGTGTGCTTCCCGAAATATTAGCCGGGCCAATTATGTTATTATTTTGTAAGCCATCTGCCGGTTGTTGTTTTTGATCACTGTCAGCTGCTGCGCCAAATGACTTGGTTCCGGATGCTTCCGTTAAAACACCCATGGTTTTTATTTTTGTTTTGTCTAATTGTGCCAGCATGGTTTTAGTATGATCTACAACCTTAGTAACATGGCCTTTAATATTGGTTTCGCTTTGGGCGGCCATTTGGGTGCCCTTTTGATAGGCATCTCCCATAGCCTGCACAGTATCTTTAACACCTTTTACCGTTGCATCAAATATACCTGCAATTTTACCGGTAGCGTTGGTAACACCTGTAGCGGCTTGGATGGCGCCATTGGTAACTTTTTTAAAGTCAAGATGGATAAGGCCATCCAATATAGTTGCAAAGGCAGTAAAGCGGTTGATGATGTTTTCCTCCACCATTTTGCCTAACGATTTTATGGTATCCACCGGGTGAGAAAATGCATTAATAATTGTATCCATAAATGAGTGAAAAAAATCCTCCACTTCATTTACTACAACACCAATTGCCGATATGGCTCCCTGCAATACTTTTGAACCTGTTGATGTTTTTATAAAGTAATCAAACATCATTTGTAAAACCTGCAGTAAAAAGTCAAAGCCGTCAGCTTTTAGGGCTTCGCCAACGCCGGTTAACCCATCTTTCATTACTGAAAGCCCGCTTTTCATGAGGTTAAACCCTTTTGCGGCCTCCTGTAAACTTGGCCCGAATATGCCAGATACATCCTTTACCTCATCAAAGGATGTTTTTAGGTGATCCATGGTAGCTTTATGTAAATCAAATGCCGCACGGCTTTGGTCAACATTTGTTATTTGTTGTACAAAGGATGTACCTGTGTTGTCTACATCGCTTTTTAATTGTTGTGCGGCTTGCGAGCTTTTAGCCATATTAGCCGATTGGCCATTGATAGCATCCGAGGCACTGTCAATACTATTACCTTGTTGCTTAAATGTTTGGCCAAGTGTATTAAGCTGGGTGTTTAGTTCCTTAGCTTTTGTTGCACTATCACTAGTTGCCTTTGCTGTTTTTTGATGTTGTGAAGTTAAGGACGATAAACCTGCACTGCTATTTTTTGCGGATGTGTTTAAACCATTTAATGCCGACGTATGATCGGCCAATTGCTTACTTGCAGTTTGTAATGCTTTTTGATAGGCATCAAGTTTAGTGTTCAACCCTTCGTAGCTGGCCGAGTTTTGCTGGCCTGCATTGTCCAGCTGTTTTTGTTGCGCAAGCAACCCGTCGATAGTTTTATTTAAGGTGCTGATATTTTGTTCAATATCGCTTGTGTCTGATGTTACCTGTATGGTAATATTTTTATTTAGATCATCTGCCATTGTAAAATTTTAAAATTGTGTTTATTATGCCAATTGGCATATTTTAAGATTAAAAATAAGCCCTTTTACGGGCTTATTGAGCTAATTATAAATCGCCTTTGTCTTTAGCCTTTTGTTTATCAATTGCTTGTTGAGTAAGCACATCGTCCTGATAAGTAAGTTCTACACTTAATGAGGTATCACTTTCCTTGTCAATTGAAGCTTTAATGGTATTGCTATTAGCAGCCTCCCAAACAGTTTGATAATCGGCAGCACCAACTAATAAGGCTGTTACTTCGTGACCATCACCATCTGCATAAGGCGAAGTGAATTTTTTGCTATCCTGGCCTTTGCCATAGTTTTCATTTAAATCACTAACTAAATCGTTGTAATATGCTATAGTATGGTCATTATCGGCAGGTGTAAAAAAAATGTCGCCTTCATAAACTTTACCATCTACAAATCTTATTATTACCACCTCTGTTGGTCGGTGTGCCATACTAACATTAGTATAAGCAAGGTTGGTAGCATCGCTATTGGCGTCTAATTTTGCACCGCGTGCCTTCATTGCCGCAGTAACAGCAAGTTTAGTGGTGCCAAATTTAATTCCTAAAAAACCATCAATAGGTTTTGTACTCGTTTGTGAAAAGCCTAAGATGGGTAATGATAATAATGTGATAAGTAATATTTTTTTCATTTTTGTAATAAGTTTGTGACTGTAAAAATAAATAACGAATTCTGATTTTGCAAAAAATATTAGCAAAATATTTACTCCTATTATAACTACCCTAATTGTACTAATTCTACTTTACAAGGTTGTCCTTTTCGCCAACTATCTATTTTGTTAATATAAAAATAGGCATTATGTTGCGCCAAATAAATGGGAATTAGTAAATCGAGCCCGGCAATATCTCGCGGGGTTAACATAAAATAGCGGACTATTATTTTTGTGTTTTGTAGTATTTTTTGCAGCTCAGTATAATATTTATTTTTTAACCCAGATAATTTTTGGTTGATTGAATTGCCAGGCATATCACACCAGCAAAGGTTATAGGCACCATCAGGTTTGTAAAAATAAGGTACGCTTATTACATCGTTTATCTGGATAGGAGTATTTGTTCCATCAATAAAAGTTACCGTTTTGCCCAAGGCAAGCAGATCAAGCTTTTGGTCGACCAAAATACGCGAGGCTACGCCAATGGTGAAATCCGCAGGGCCAGTGGCAGGTGCCGAGGTATCATCAATCATGGTTATCTGCGCAATGGTACCGCCGATAAAAGGGCGGTTAAATGATGGGCCGAATTTGCTTACAATAAGATCAGTTGGTACCGCGCTAAGCGTTTGATCATAAATAGTGAGTTGATCCCAGCCAAATTTGAGTGGTAAAAGGTTTACATCGGTTTGGTACTCCATACTATTTACCTGCGCATAGTTACCTAATTGGTAATTTATTTGTTTACCCTGATCGATACACTTTGAAGACCAATCGTTGGCTAACGGGATATTATTCACTATATCCTTAAGGGATGAAAAGGTAATGGTTTTGGTGTATACATCTGTTTGGCAAATAATACCGAAACGCTGAAAAGTATCTTTCAAAAAATCCTTTTGCGACATATCGGGCAGGATGCGTTCGCATTGTACCATTTGGCCAAATTGCACATTGGTATTTTGCGGCACAACTTGAAAGATTGCCCCTTCATAAAGTGTGAAATAAGCATCGGTATATCCTTCAAAATCAAATGTTACCTGCAATCCCTCAAATGTTGTGGGGCTTAAAGTGGTAGATATGGATAGCTTGCTATTGGTGAAAGTTTTATTTACGCGTATGGAATCTCCACTCCCTGTTTTGGTGTCATAACCGCTTGAGAAATTAAAATTGAATGAGCCAAGATTCACATTGGCGTTACTATCAAGTAATAAAATATTGATATTAAGGTTTGAGCCGTAAGTTGCATTTGGATGCCCATGCAACAATAGTTTAGGAATGGTTACTGTGGCTTCAACACTGATTACCTCATTGGGTATATATGCGTTATTTTTGAAAAATGAAGAGGGATCAGATATGACATTATCAAATCGGATAATACCCTGTTGTGGGTACTGTGCCGAGCCTGTATTCCCTGCTGGATGATTTTGAGTCTGTGCAATGGCGTTGCTTACTAATATCCCTTTTTCGTTAGGTTGGTTTTGGTAATCAAGCCCATGCTCAAAACTGCCATTACTAAATTGGGCAATAAGGAGGGGATAAAGCGGATCGGCCAATAGTGAACCTTTAGCAATGTATCCGGTTGACTGAACCATCAGGTCGATGGCCTTTTTGATGAAGAAGCCCGGGCGCTGGTTTCGTACATCAATTGGTTGTGTAAAATCAACGGGGTCTATCAATCCATAATCAACCACCGGGTATATCCAACCATCCTGCTCGGTGTTTTTTTGGCTGTTGGCTACGTTATCCAAATTCCAGCGGTGATCAAATGGTTTCCAGGGCAGGTTGGAGCCGTAATTGCTCCATTGGCTGGTGCTATCGCCCATATCAGCAATCTGGCCACCTAACGCATCGAAGAAGTCGACATTGCCGGAGAGGACAGTTATGCTGGCAGTGTTATCATCTACCTCATTAATTTCAGCAATGGCGTTGGGTAATATTTCTATACCATTTTGGATGATTTTGGCTTGTAGTGTGGTGTATGGCGTTTGGCTTTGAATGCTAATGTCATCGGCGAAGCCTAAAATAGCGCGGTTGTTTTGTGTAAGCGGTAATTTGAACTGGTTGCTGGTATTGCCTTGTTGATTTTTCACCTCGGCCAGATCGTTGATCTGAAAGGTGAGAGCAATAGGGCTATCATCGGAGAGATCGACGGGTTTATCGTTGAGGAATAGTTGGAGATTGGTCATTTTTTTAGTATCAAGTATATATATAGTATCAAGTAGTTAGTATCAAGTAGCCAGTATCAAGTATTTAGAAACAAGAGCCAAGAAAAAATCTAGCTACTTGATACTAAATACTTGATACTTTTTGGCTACTGCGTTTGAATATTGATTGACGGCATATTGAATGTGATGCTGAATGGTGCCTGGCCGTTGATGGTTTCGTACTCGCTGAAGGTGGCTGTGTTCAGTACTACTGTTTGCCATTTTACAGGGCTTGCATCGAGCATCATTTGTACTTTGGGTGAGTATTTAATGGATTGTAATCCTTTAATGTCGGATACGCTCAAATCCTCGGCCATGAGTTTCATTTTTTGCCCCGCATCTTTGCTGATCACCTCTTCTACGCCATCCTGAGTTTCCCAGTTTTGTACAAAGTTTTTGATGATCGTGGCGTTTTGCACATCCAAGGAGATTTCCTGGTTATAGTTGAAGCGGTAATAGTTCCATGACCCTGTTAAACCTATCCAGCGCATGTAAACACCATTTATATCCGGCGCGTGATCTACCCGTACTGATTGGGTTTGGGTTACTTGAACAGGATTGCTGTTAACATCGTTGTAAAAAAGCGTAATAGTGAAGTAATATACATTTAAAGGCAAATCGAGATTGATGCTAATGCGGTTTAATCCTGTTTGCGCAGTAATGGGGGTGGTGACCAGGTTTTGCGCGGCAATGATAAATTTTGATGCATCCTGGTTTAACAGCCATGAACCGTCATCGTTTAACAAATAGGATGTTTCGTTACCACCGGGTAAAGGGCTACGATTGATGTCCTGTAAAATAATCTGATAATACAACTGTTGCCCGGCAAGTGCTTCGGAATAGATAAACGACATATCAAAAGGGTAGCCATTGGTGAAGGCGGGTTCCGCGAAATCGGTAACCCATTTTGCGGGTGTGGATGGGGCGGGGAATGGTACATAATCTGCCATATTACCGCCGTTTTTTGATTGTATCTGGCGGGCGGTATAGGTTACATAATAAGGGGCCGCAATAGGAATATATGGCGAGGTTATCGTAGTACCCGGGTTTTGGTAATCATCATACTGCTCGGCATATTGGATGGTATAGCTGGCCGACAAGTTGGTGTCCCGATAATTTATTGAGGAGTAATCGCTGCCGTCCTTTGCCTGGAGCAGACTTTGCAGGAAATTTGAAATATCTGCCTGAACAATTCCCTGGTTATTTGGGCGGTTTACAGAGGTGATAGTACTGATTGCATTAGTAAAAGGATCGACATAAGTGATTTGCGTGGATATTTGATAATAGGGCCTTAAGGTATTCACGTTTATAAAACCGCTGCCGCTACCATTATGTGGCGTATTGATTACTACGGAGCTGCCATCGGCAGATAGTACAGTATATACGCCATTGTAAGCACCTGCATTTAGATATACATATATGTTTTGGTAATTTAACAAAGTAACCCCATTTGTGGCAGCGGTGGCTATTGCGTTTTGGTTGGCGGTAATAGCAGTTTGGATGGCACTCATATCAGCATTCACGTTTACGCGGGCATTGCCGGTAGCTGTATCAATAATTATACTTGTTACTTCAAAATCCTTACGTTGGTAGATAAATACGATGGGGTTGAAGGCTGCATTCCAACGGCTGGTGTTGTTGCCTATTCTTACCGATGGGTCGGATATTAACAGGTTTTGCGTGATGGGTATGGTAACTGATGCGGAAACCGCGCAACCTAAAGTATTTGCATCAGTACAGTAAACGGTGTATGCGCCGCCGTGCAGGCCCGTAAAAATATTGCTGGTTTGGAAGTTGACATTATCCAAACTGTACATTATTGGTAAATAGCTTGAAGTCGCGTTAACGGTAATCTGTCCGTCTGCTGCGCCGGGTGAACTCTCGGGTTTGTTGACGCTAATAGAATTTATTTGCAAATCACATTGATTAACCGGAGGGGACGGATCTGGTGTGTCGCTTTGGCCGGTTACCGACCATGAGTTATGGATGTTTGTAGAAATGTCTGTAATTATACCATCATAGATCACCTGCGACTGCCCGGCTATAGTGGCTGTTTTTGCTGTGGTGATACCATTTATTGTTTGATTATAATTTATAATAATATTATTTCCGTTTGTTGGGTTGCCAGTTGTTACATCGGTTAATGTAATAATAACGGTTCCCAAAATTGCAGGGTGAATCGGATCGATACCCGGCATGGAGTAGGTATTAATTATTTTTATTTGCGCTAAAATGCTCATATGGGTAAAGCGTTAAGTATTTGGTTTGAAATATTGTCGGCCATTTGTTCTAAGGTTTGATCCAGCTTCATGTTGATGTTGTCATCGCCGAGCGGATCGGTTAGGAGGCCAGGTTTACCGGGGTAACCCATTTTATCAATCTTCTTTTTTATTGCCCAGGCGACTTTATCGGGTATGCCTTTGTCGCGACACCACTGCTGTATGCGTTGTATCATGGGCGGGTTGCCCGGCTGGGCGTTTTTGGATGTTGGGCCACGGCCGGTTTCAACTATTTGCAGGTAGGAGGGGATTTGTAATTGCTGGTTTTGATCATTGGCTGTGATGGTTATGTTTTGGGTATTGGTTATGTTTTTGGTTTGGAGGGAGTTAATGAGGTCGGTTTTAAGGGATTCGAGGAATTGGGTTATTTCGGGTTGGTTCATGTTGTATGGTGCTGAATGTTCTATGGTATCGCTGGCCGTTAAGGCGTCACTTTTCTTTGATCGTCAAAGAAAAGTAACCAAAAGAAACTCCCGGCTGCGCCTGCCTCTATTATTGTTAGTGCTTTTAGTTAGGTCTGTGCTAGCCGAGCCAGACGATGCCGGATTTTTGAGGTAAACGATGGGTTGTGCTTTTGCATTGGTTGGTTTGCGTTTCTATTCTTTTGTCATTACTGTAAGGAACGAAACAATCTCGAGATGACATTGTGAACTTATGTAATCGTAGGAAAATACATAGTTGCCAAAGTGATTGTTAAGCTAACACCGGTAGTATTAACATCGAATTTGTTGTAGACGGGGAGGCATTTGGCTTTGTCGCCTGCTTTGATGCGGAAGTAACGGCCTTCGCCCTCGCGGTATTTAGATGCTTTTACGATGAACTCGTTTGCCATTTGCAGGGCTTGGGTTACGTAGGTTTCGTTATCTGAGGTGTATTGGTCGAATTCGGTTTGATAGAGGAATTCGAGGTATACGGAGAAGGTATTGTCGACCGAGCCGTTTATTTGTGGGGATACTTCTACGGGTTGCAGCGGATACATGAAAACTACCGGGAAGGTAGCGTCATCTGCTAATAGGTTAAGCTCGTTGGCGGTGCCGTAAATGAATGTTGGGATGTTGGTTAGGGTTTTGGTTATGGATTGGATTTGGTTACGAATCATTGTATATAATGTTTGGTTTGCATGGTGTATAGCTTGCTTATGGTATCGCTGGCCGCTAAGGCGTCACTTTCTTTTTCCGCAAAAGAAAGTAACCAAAAGAAACTCCCGGCTGCGCCTGCCTCTATTATTGTTAGTGCTTTTAGTTAGGTCTGTGCTAGCCGAGCCAGACGATGCCGGTTTTTGGCGGTGAATCTAGGCCTGTGCTTTTGCATTGGTTGGTTTGTGCTTTTCTATTCTTTGTCATTGCGAGGAACGAAGCAATCGCAAGGAGAATGGCAACCCTGTAAAGTTCGCGATTGCTTCGTTCCTCGCAATGACACTTTATTAAGATTTATCTTTGCGCTTGGATGAGTTCTGAGTATCGTTTTTGGTATTCGGCTTCTGTCTTGTTTAGTAGTAGCTTGGTTAGAATGCGTTCATAGGGCATGTTGAGGATGATGTCCCATTTGGTAATGTCGCCGGCGGCAAGGGAGTTTATGGTGTTGATATACTTAAACTTTTCGAATGCGCGAATACCGGCTTTTTTTTCCAGAATCGTGGCAGGCGCTGCCAGAAGCTTGTTTTCTGTTTCGATAAGTTGGGATAACATATAAAAAAATGTTTGGCTATGGGCAGTGCCTCCGTTACCCTGAGCTTTTTTATTTCGGTGGTAAATACTTCTGCTCCATATTCGTTGTAGGGCTTACCGGTTGCTTTACAATAAAAGTAATGAGCCAATAATTGACAGCAGGCTTTTAATGACGGGTTGAAGTAGTCCTGCCAGTTTTCTTCGCCATAAGTTTTGATACATTCGCTGATCTCGTCAGCAATAATCTCGCGGGCTGCCATGAACGCGCCTGCGGGTTCAATCGATAGGTTCTTCATCACTTTTACCGTGGTTTCGCCTGCTGAGAAACTGATTTGATCGGGTATGATATCGCTATTATACAATTGCGCTATTTGATGGGAAAGTGATTGTACAATATCACCAAATAATTGGAAGTCGGTAAAATTGCGGACCGTTTTTAGTTGGTCAACCGGGATGCCGGATAAGATGCTGATGGCATCTATGTCTTTCAAGTCTGTCGTTTGTTGCAGATCCATCATTTGACCCAGCGTAACTTCGTCAAGTTGTGTGGGGATACTGACGTGGAGTTTTCCGGTGGTGGTTTTGAGTGTTTTTTCTATCATACAATAATTAAGTTTTTTAATGGATCGGTCCAGCCGGGTTGTTGGTAGGGGAGTCGGGTTTTTATTTTGCCGGATGAGCGGGTGTTTAATTTATTTAGGGCTACATAGCGCAGCGGGTCAATCAAATGATTCCAGGTATCAACTGGTTCGTTGATTGGTTTGCCCGAGCGGTCGACTTTCCATTTGTAGCGGTCGAGTTCCTTACGCAGGTTTACACTTCGACGGGTGACGTTTATTTTGTAGCGTTTCAGGATGTCGATTGAATGCTGGATACTATCCGGGCCTTTTTTTGCGCCTTTTACGTTCCAACCCTGGCGGATGAGTTCTTCTATTGATTTTGGTTCGGCGCTATCGGCTATGATCTCGGTTTTTTTACTGATACCGGCATCCTGCATTTTTTTGGAAATATCGGTGTTAGTTAAGTGTGTTTCGTAAATTAACTCATCAACCCAAAGCTCACCGTTTTGGCGGTAGACCTCAATGCAGCCGGTTTCGTCATTGGTGTAACCGAAATCGAGCCCGGCGGCTATGAGTTTGGCGACTGTCGGTATCTCTTCGCAGATGTGCCAGTTGTTGGCAAATACCAATCCCATTATTTTACCGGTAAGGCCGCGGGCGTACACTTTCCAAAGTTCTTCATCGGCTTCTTTTAGAGCCTCGATCTTATCCCGTTCAGATTGCTGCAGAAATGGGTTATGGCGATGATCGGATATGATCAGCTCCACATTCTTTTTGCCTATCAGATGTTCATGTACCCAGAAATTGCTGTTGGGGTTATAATCAATAAATACCCGTTTACGTGTGCGAAGGGATAATTCATTGTAAATATCATAAGTGATGCCATTGGCTTCGTTTATGAATAAATAGTCTCTTTTGCCCGATTTGGCGTCCTGCGCATCGGTATAGCTTTTGAACTCGATTAATGTACCGTTATGAAACTCGAATATCCTGTCGGTTTTATTATAGTTTTTGACTAAGGTTTTTAATTGATCGGAACTGTTGTAAATATTCAAAGCATCACGCAGTGCACCAGCCTTAAGATTTGGTATATCCTGCCCGACAACGGTTATCACCTGTTGATGGTTTTCGCAGGCGAGGCAAAATAATACCTGCTCGATGGCATAGGTTTTACCCGAACTGGTACCACCCTGGTTGATGACGGTTTGGGCAGTGGAATGATAGTTTTGTTTGAAGAGGATGGTTGAGGTCATTGGGTCATTGGGTCATTAGGTCATTAGGTCATTAGGTCATTAGGTCATTAGGTCATTAGGTCATTAGGTCATTAGGTCATTAGGTCATTAGGTCATTAGTATGATCTGGATGCTGAATGGCATTGTTTGGTGTTGCTTCTATCGGTTCCGGCATCATAACCTCTTTTTCGGAACTGACCGGTTTGGGGCCGCTTTCGATGATTTTTATGCTGAGTGTTTTTAGCGTGGTTTCATTGGTTGGTTTGGTTTCGTGTTTTTCGTTCCATCCCATACTTTTTAGCGCGAATATGGCACCGCTTGTTGAATGCTGATGGAGGCGACTTTCGTAAAATGCTTCGATACGGAGACAGCCTCGTTTTAGTATTTCGGAGTATTTGCCCCCGCGCATGCAATCATCAAAAACCTGCCGACTGCTGAATCCGAGGAATAGCGCCAGGCCGCTGATGGTGGCAAATTCAGGTTCGCGGTCCCATGTTTTGGTGCGGGTTGGTTTGTCGCCTTCTTTTTTTGGCGGCGTTCGGGTCATGCGGTATTTGCCTTTGATGTAGATAAAATATTGGTCAATAAGGTTGGTGAGTTCATCGGCGGTGAACTTCGGATATTTAGGCTTCATGAAATTTATGATTAAAATGCCGAATGGCATAAAAGACAATCAAAGATAACTAAAATAATTAGTATTTGCAAAGAATGGAAAGGAAATAATTTGAGAAAATATTGGTTTGAATTTTAATTAATTATTAGTCAGGTTTTTGGCTGATTTTTTGTAGCATTATTTTTACTTGTTAAAATTTGTTAAAAAGATAGTTAGCGTAATTTATACACAACTATTTTAACTATTTTTACGTATAATTATAAGTCTATAGGAAATACAGGTCCGGCATGAGAAATAAGAGGTTTACTCAATATTTCATTTTAATTTTTTTGCTGCTTTCGGGGGTGATCGTATCATGCCAGAAAGACCAGGAAATTAAAGATGCTGCTTCGGACAAATCTGACACCACCTTTACCGCACCAGATAATTACCTTGCTGCTAAAGGAACCCTAAAAATAACTTTACAAGATTCTACCTACAGCTTTGACGCTGCTACTGATTCCATAGCTTTTGTGAATGTGCATAATGGCAATAACCAGTATTTCGGCATCACCGCTATTAACAAAGCCCATAACATGAGCTTTGGAATAAGCAGCAGCGGCTATGCCCTAAGTAACATTAATACCAATGTAGCAGGCAGCCAGTTTATTTTGAAGCCTGATAAAGGAGATGCTGATCAATATGCGCTAACCGACAGCGCCAGTGCTCAGGATTACGGAAAGATAAACCTTAGCGCTTACAAACAAGATAGCGTACTGGCAAAAGGCACATTTTATACCTACCTGGTTAAAGCTGGTTTAGGTAAACCTACTACCTATAAGGTTAAAGGCACATTCAGTTTACGGCTGAAATAACTTACCAAGGTGCCGGTGAGAGGTTGCAAGTGTGTACTCTTTTTTATTTCCCCTCATCTTTACAGCTATCATTTTTCACTTAGTAACCCTTAAGTCAAAAAGCGTTTAGCAAAGCCCTATTAGTGGTGCAGATAGTACAAATACGGCCTTTTTTGTGTATCTTTGACTAAATTTTAAAACATTGATGAAAGTATTTATTGCAGGCTTGCCACTTGAAGTGGATGAGGCCGAATTAACAGCTGTGTTTGGTGATTTTGGGCCGGTTAAGTCCCTCAGGATCATTAAGGACCGCGAAACAAAAGAGAGTAAGGGTTTTGGATTTGTGGAGATGGTGAACGAGGATGAAGCTAAAGAAGCTATCAGGTGCATGAATGGCGCCAGCTACTACGGTCGTCGTATTACTGTAAACGTTGCTGAGGACAAAGGCTTTAGCGGCGGTGGCGGCAAAGGTGGTTTTAGACACAATTAAGCTATTATAACATATTATTCTTTTTTGAAAAGCCGGGCATTGCCCGGCTTTTTGCGTTTATGCTGTTTTGAGAATGCTATTCGTAAAATCATTAAACAAAAAAGCCATCCGTTAGCTAACAGATGGCTTTTTTGTTTAATGATTTTGATTTTATTTTGGACCGCTATCCGGAGTTTTGTTAGGCGATGTTGTATCGTCGGGCACATCTTCCTTGGCAGGTTTCTTGAAGTCGAGCTTGCCAAACTTGTAGGTTAGGCTGATGCCGAATGAACGGAACGGAACCTCGCGTGTGCTGGTTTGGTACGAGTTACCGGTATTTGTGGTAGCGGTTTGCGCAATATAATTGCTGAACGGATTTGCAGCGGTTAAACCAATACTTGCTGTTTTTTTCCATAGCTGCTTACGTACCGCGAAGTTGTAAAACGCGAATGCTGGGCTTGTGCCCTGTATAGTACGTTGCGATGAACGATAGTTGCCAAACACCTCGGCAGCAAAGCTTGGTGCAAACTCGTACGAAGCATTCAGGTTAAGGCGGTAAGCAAAACCGCTAACTCTTGTTGGGTCACCCGGGTTCAACGGATCAAACGGGTTTTTCGAGATCCTATCTGCAAAAAAGTTGTTTGACCTTAGACTGAATTTGCCGGTAACCGGGATGGAGATGAACAGGTTAGCGCCTTCGTTAATTTCGGAGCCGATGTTTGAACGGGTTGTTAGTTCTACATCATTATAATCGGTGCCATTTACATTGTAAGTATTGTAATAGGTAGTTAATGATTGGATATCGTTGGTATTATACCTGTAAAAAGCCGACAGGTAAATGCTTGGGCCGTTGTTGAATGATTTGTTATAGCCTAACTCGAAGTTGTGGCCAAGTTCAGGTTTTAGGTTAGGGTTACCGGTGCTGATATTGTGCGGATCGGAAACATTATAAAATGGATCCACATCGCTGTACTCCGGGCGTTGTAAGCGGTAACTATAACTAAATTTAATAGACTGGTCATCACTTAATTTATGCTGTAACACAAAGGAAGGGGCCAGTATACCATAACCCGGAACGTTTGTGTTTGCATAACTGGAACTGGTGCTAGTATATTCATAACGAAGACCGGCCATACCATTTATAAAATCATGGAAGAGCGAAAATGTACCAGATATATAGTAAGCAAAAACATCGCGGTTGTAATTGAAGTTGTAGGTTTGTCCTGCATCGGGAGAATACCCACCGTTGTTTAACAAGGTGTCGGTAGCTACACTATTACTTATATCCTCAATAACCGCTTTTGCACCTGTTTCTAAAGTGAAGCTTTTGCTAAATGGGTAAGTATAATCTAAGGATATGTCAGTTTCCCTGTCGGTACCAGGGTTTGTGCTCATCGAGCCGGATGGTAAAGTGCCATCTAAGTAAGACTGTTGCTGCGAAGCATAGTTATAATTACTACCAAGACTTGATGAGACCAGAAAATCAAGTTCTTCATCTTTTTTGTCAAATGTTTTTTTGTATCCCAGGCTAACGTCGGATGAGTTAGCGTGGAAATGGCTAACAGAATTTAGCGTACTAAACTGATCTTTCAAAATATCATTTGAAATTCCGGTTTCCAACTGTTCCTGATTGGTTGTGCCCACATTGTCGTTGCCAAAATGGTTATAACTAAATGAGGCTGTTAACTGGTCTTTCTTAGTAACATCCCATTGGAAATTAATACCCGACTGGTAGCCGCTCCTTTTAAAAGCGCTGGAACCATTTTGCAATAAATCTGTTGTGGTACCGGTAGTAGCATCAGTTGATTTGGTTGTCGCGTTAGTAAGTGTTGTGGTGTTGATGCGTTCATTGCCATTAAAAAACGCGCCTACACCAAAATTGCCTTTTTTTGCATTGATATTAAAAGAGCCGTTCTCGAGCCTGGTACCTGCCGATAAGTTAACCGAACCATTTACCCCCTGTACATTATTTTGTTTTAAGATGATGTTGATGATACCGCCTGTTCCCGTCGCGTCGTATTTGGCACCTGGGTTGGTGATTACCTCGATGCTTTGTATCTGGCTGGCCGGGATAGATTGTAATGCTTCGGTAAGGCTTGACCCAAATATGCTGGATGGCTTGCCATTTATCAGGAAGCGGATATTAGAGTTGCCCTGCAATTCCACGTTGCCATCAATATCAACAGATATTTGCGGTACTTTTTGTAAAATGTCAATAGCCATACCTCCCTGAGCAGTAAGATCGTTTTGTGGGTTGTAAACCATCTTGTCGATCTTGTTTTCAACTGTAGGGCGTTTAGCGGTTATTACTACGTCCTGCAGTTGATTTTGCACCGGGGCCAAAAATATATTACCTAACGCGGCAGTTGGAGCGGAATCGGTTATTACCGCGTGGGCTATTACATTTTGTTGATAACCAATAAATTCAATTTTTACAATATAATCGCCCGTTGCAAGCCCTTGTAGCGTAAAGTTGCCTTTATCATCCGTAACAACGCCATTAAAGGGAGCAGTAGCACCTTGTTTATATATGCTAATAGTGGCGTAATCAATTACTTGCTTGGTTGCGGCATCGGTAACCTTGCCGGTGATCTTCCCTTTATTTTGAGCGTTAGCAAAAAAGGTAGAAATGGTTAAGAATATGAAAAGAACTATAACACGCATGAGGCAGTTTGATTTTCCGCAAAGGTGTAATTTAAGTTTGAAGAAATTCTGTATATAATGTATATGTTACAATTTAATTAGTTTGAGATGAATTTTTTTAAGAGGAATTTGTTTCGCAGCATCTATTATGGATTTTGTATCACCATACTAAACCTCAAAAGTTATTTTACCATTGTTCCAAATCAGTAACTGATCTGTTTTATTCTTTTTGCTTTATACGAGATTGATAGTTTGTTCATTTTAACCATTGTGCAATTTTTGCCAAATAGTTACAACTTATAGTTGTATTATTACGTAATAGTAAAATATTACCTAGCGAGAAATTCTGTACCTATGCCTCAGGATGTAAATAGATACCAACCCCGAAACCGAAGGTTTTTATTAAAGATACTCTTTTGCGGATTGATCTTTATATTGTTAAATATAACTGCTTCCGCCGATGTTTACGACTGGCTTGGGGCAACAAGTAACGATACTAACGTTGCAGCTAATTGGTCGGATGAAACTACTCACCTCGGTGGTGTGCCAGGCAGCGGTGATGATGTTAATATTGGTGTTAGCTTAACTTACCAGCATTATGTGGTAATACTAGGAATCCCGTTACCGGTATTAACAACAAGCAACATTAACTTAACCACCATGCCGGTTGTAACTGCCACCAAAACCTGGAAATCATTAACATTTGGTTACTATGCGCCAGCAAGCAGCTATATTGATGGCTCCAATAGTAGCGGCCCTACCTATGGCATGATGTATAATTTATCATTAATGGTTAATCCTGGCATAATACTAACCGTATTGGGGAATGTCACCCAAAATCATAACCCAAGTGTACGGGCAACTTCGTATAATTATCTAACTACAACAATAGGGGGTTTAGGTACACTAAATTGCCAGAATTTTATAGTAGGTGATGCACTAACTCAGCCAGACTATACCGTAGCTGATGTTACCAAGGTTGCCTTGCAAATTAATCAGCTAACTATCGCAGGCAACATTGTTTTAAACTCCAATGGAAACGGCTCTCCTCCTGTACCCAGCGATTTAGGTATTTGCTATCCGTTGTTTTCTGTTGAAAAAGGAACAACCACGCTACAGGGGCAAATTACCTTCGCCACACATAATAGTCCTCTATTGAGTGGGTATAATACCTATAACCCCGGGCAGCCAGGTTACCTCGGGCAGGCCGCCTATCAGGGATATGGTGAGGTTGAGGCTGATAATACAGCAGGCAGCCTAAATACGTTTGAATTGCAAAATCAGAAACCCATTGCAAAGGCCGATAACTTTTATGTGTTTTTTGAGGGTGGTGGAAATTCAGGTACAGTATTGTATGATGATCCAAATACCGAAACCCAAACTGTTTACACAGCTAATGAACCATCTGCAACAACAACAGCAACATATATAAATATCGTATCGCCATCGTATTATAATCTTACTTTTTCGGGCCCCAGCCCAAAATCGGTTGATGGAAACAGTACATTAGGAACAGTTACACAGGGCTTGGTAGTCGGTCATAACTGGACAACCAGTGGCGGTGTGGTGAATTTGGGTCTCAACAACCCTACGGTTAACGTGGGCGCCGGATGGACAAATTCTACTATTGTTACACAGGGTACCGGCAGTATTACCACTGGTGGCATTGTTACAAATAGCAGCACAATAACCGGTAGCACGGCTACTATAACGGTAGGCGGCCTTTTTACAAACACAGGTATATTTACTTGCGGCACCGGTAGCGTTACTTATAAGGGTGGCTATACCAATAGCGCGACTTTTACAGCATCAACTACCGGGATGATATATTTTACCGGCACCCAAACCTTACTTGATAACAGTACCGCGGGAACAAAATTTTATAACGTGACTTTTAACAGCCCCGGCAGTACAGCCACAACAGCTACCATGACAGCTGGAGTAGGAAATTTTACTGTAGCTGACATAGGTATGCTTACCATGACATCGCCAGCGCAATTAGCTGCAGGTTCAACCGCAGTAGGCGGGGCTGCATATTTAACGTTAAACTCAGATGCGACCGGTACCGCTTCAATAGCGCGGATAAGTGGTACATCAAACATATCGGGTAATGTTGTAGCGCAGCGTTATATACCGGGAGGGACAGCGTCTTACAGAAATTACCGTTTACTTACCTTGCCTGTAAATGGTACATCTACCATTAACCAAAATACAGGAAGTGGGGGTAGTGAAGCGTATATTAATCTTAGTTCTTTAGGTAATGGGATGTTAACGGCGGGCCCAGGCCCAGCTGGTACTTCTGGATTTAGTTATGGTACAAGAACCACAAACCCGTTAATGTATCTGTACGATGAATCCAAGCCACAAAACTTTACAACTTATCTTGCGGGTAAAAATGTAGGTGTCTATTCATTGGCTACCACCTCTCCGTATAACGCTACTTATTATGCTGCTGGAATAACCGCCTCAATGGTGCCTGCTACAGCAACACCTATACCGGTAGGTAATTCGGTACAGGTGTACTATGTTGGGCCAAGTACAGAATCCGGCCTTGCCGATCCAGCTCCTGTCGGGACAACTGTAACATCAACAGGTTATCTTAATCAGGGTACCAT
>JAMFRP010000005.1 GCA_026224775.1 Bacteroidota bacterium | reverse complement strand
CAATCTCGTTACGCTGTTTTGATTTGTGCGTACCTTGACGTTGATTAGCTAAAAACTGCTTAACATCAAGATAGATAGCGTGATCGTTAGGTTCGATACCGAATACGGACTCAGGAAGTTGCACTTTGGCACCTGTTTCTTTACCTGATACATTTAATACTTTAACTTCCATCTTATTTATCCACTATTACGAATGAACCCTTAGCTCCAGGTATGGAACCTTTAACTACTAATAGGTTTTGCTCAGGATAAACCTTCAAAACTTCTAAGTTTTGAACCTTAACGCGCTCATTACCCATTTGACCAGCCATACGCATACCTTTGAATACACGAGAAGGCCATGATGACGCTCCTAATGAACCCGGTGCACGTAAACGATTGTGTTGACCGTGAGTTTGCATACC
Organism: Bacteroidota bacterium; assembly: GCA_026224775.1. Classification (GTDB taxonomy): domain Bacteria; phylum Bacteroidota; class Bacteroidia; order Sphingobacteriales; family Sphingobacteriaceae; genus Mucilaginibacter. The sequence goes on along the minus strand of JAMFRP010000005.1, from coordinate 12,194 downwards.
CACACCACCAAAACCGTGACGCTTTACAACACCTTGAAATCCTTTACCTTTTGAAGTACCTACTACGTCAACAAAATCTCCGCTAGCGAAAATATCTACAGTGACAGTGTCACCTAAGTTTTTTTCGTCTTCGAAAGTTTTGAATTCAACAAGCTTACGCTTTGGAGCAGTACCGGCTTTTTGGAAGTGGCCTTTTAAAGGGCCTGAGGTGTTTTTTTCTTTCTTGTCGCCATATGCTAACTGAACAGCAGCATATCCGTCTGTATCCACAGATCTAACTTGTGTTACAACGCAAGGGCCAGCTTCGATTACTGTACAAGGAATGTTTTTCCCTGTTTCATCGAAAATGCTGGTCATTCCTACCTTTTTACCAATAATTCCTGACATTTTCTTTTAATTTATTTGTGCCCATCGAAGCAGTAGGGCTTCGTTCAAGGCAATTCTTCCCCGTTAAGGGACGGCAAAGATAGGAACTTTCCATTAAATATCAAATAGTTACTACGTTATTTTTTCATAAATATTTGGTAAAGCCTTTTTGGGGATAAGGAACTCATTAAAAGCAATATCCTGCTGATTTGAAGGATTCGTTTTTTTGATTAATCAATACTTATTTCTTAAATTCAACTCGACTATTAACTGATCTTATTATTATTTTATAAAAACCTTATTGAATTAGGGTTGATGTACTTCGCTTTAGTTATATTTTTAAGCTGTAATCAACACCCCATTGCACACAAACATCTTGATACTCCTGGACTTTATTTAGCTAAATGACTTGCTGAATAGTTATATTTGCAAACTGAATGCATAATTGACATTCTGACTTTTTATGAATTTTTATACACGTAAATGGGTAAAACCCGAAGACCTGAACGCACACGGCACCTTATTCGGCGGCAGGCTATTGAGTTGGATTGACGAGGAAGCCGCGATATATACTATTGTACAGTTAGAAACTAATGGATGTGTTACTAAATACATGTCGGAGATTAACTTTATCAACTCTGCACGCCAGGGTGATATTATTGAGTTAGGTATAAAGGCCACTCACTTTGGGCATACTTCTATCACGCTAACCTGTGAAGTGCGCAATAAAATCAGCCATAAAACTATCCTTACTATTGATAAGATAGTTTTTGTAAGTGTTGATGAGAATGGAAAACCGGTTCGCCATGGCAAAACGGAAATTACTTATACCGATGAACGATTGAGGGAAGAGGATTAGGGATTATTTTCTATCAATCTTTTAGTTGAATATCGCATGGTGGATCATTTATTCGCATGTAGGTCAGTGCCTCACCTTTGTCGTTCTCAAACAGCCAAACATGGGATACAAAAGTAGCCTGTACAATATGCCCGTTAGGTGGTACAGTTGCATAAAGTTTAGCATTCCCGCTGTAATCTATCCAATATAATTTTACCGGCGTACTTTTATGATTTGTAAAGGTAAATTCCGTTTTTTCTATTGATGGGCCTGAAACAGCCCCCTTTTGCACAGGCACCGAAGCTCGTCCCTGTACTGTTGGCTGTATTAGTCCACTATAAATTGAATCCAATAACTTGTATCCTCCGTTATCATACTGGCTCAAAGCTTTAGGTCCTGCTTCAGGGATATGCGTTCTACTTAAAAACTCACCATGTTTGCCAAAGTACCACATAGAAAGTTCTGCCCAATACTCTTGCTCATTTGTAGAGGCATATGCATTTTTCCATAATCCACTAGCTAATGCTCTCTCATATTGATGCTTTATCCTTTCCCTTAATGAAGCATCAAATCCATAATCCATTATGGTATGAGCGAATTCATGAATACAAATGTCCGATCCTCCAAAATACCTATCACCGGGCAGTTGTAAAAGATTTTCTTCTCCACAGGATGCATACAGGCCACCTACACCGCGTGTACGCCTATCAATATCAGTTAGTATTCCATGATCAACATAATTTACTCCCTTTTGATCTGATAGTTCAGGTAAGTCTGATGTTTGCTGATCTTTTCCTATAATATGAAGTTCAGCCCCATTTCTAACCAAGTTATCATGGGCAACAGGCATATTTCTAAGCATCAATTTAATTTTAACTGAGGCAACGTAAAACGCCTTATTATCTACAACATTACTTGAACGAATAATAATCCCATCACAATCAAGATATTTTGTATAATATCCAAGGAATGGAGAGGTCTTTGAAAGCACTGTATCATGCTTTGCTTGTACTGGTAACAATTGTTTTTCAAAATCGGTAGTAGCATATAAATGGGATGTGCCTACAGACATAGCAGCATATATAACAAACTTAAATATCGTTGGAACTGACATCATTGCATTTACATATTACTTACTTTATACTTTCATTATTCCATCATCAACCGTCTAATCAATTCGGCACTTTGCGCTTTACCCTCATCCAAACGGTGACTGAAGAAGTTTTGCACTTCGTTAAAGTGTTTTTTGTAACCTTCCATATCGCCGTAACCGATAATAGCCGACCATTCTCTAACCGCGGAGTGGAATTCCAAATCGTCACCACGGATGGTTTTATCATACAAGGCGGTCTCTATGGATTCTTCCAATAGCGCCTCGTTTTTAAACAGATACTCAGCGATGCCTAATCTAAGGCGGAAAGGCGGTGTTTGACAGATCAGGTTATCATAAGGATTTACGCCCAGATGATGCCACGCATCAACCATACTTAATATACTTAAGTGCGAGTTTGGTTTTTGAAGTTCGGGCTGGGATGATAGGGAAAATTCCTTCATTACCGTATCGCTTAGCATTATCGGCTTGCGGCTCTCATGAAAAACAAAATCCCGGGCACGGTAAAGGCGAGTTCTAAAAGCGTCCTCCTCCTCTTTAATCATCAGCTTAAATAATTCTGATTCAGATTCAGCATAAGCTTTAACCTGCTGCCTCGCGTATGGGTTCAGAATAGCCAGCCCTGCATATACGTGCGCTTTATAGCTGAATATACGCAGGGTGGTTAATATCTTCACATTATCAATACCCCCAACATAAGAGCCATTCTCCCATGGGAAAAATCCGGCAGACTTCCAGGCGGTTCCCATGCTTTCAAATCCTACGTGGGTTACGGCCTGGGTATCGGCTACTATTTTGTCATGCTCGTGGTAATCGGCCATTTCCACAATATCAGTCTCAATGGATGTAAACAGATCCAGCATACGTTTATATGCTTCTTTATCTGTACGATGTGGTATCAGGATCAGTTTCTGCCCTTTCGGCTCAAAGCCGGGACCATGCATGGCATGAAAAGTGATTATTTTGGCATCAGCGGGTAGATATTTTTCAAAGATATTTACCTCCGGAGTTTTCACCGAAGTTTGACCAGCTACAATAGCTCCAAATTTAGTTACCGGGCCGCATTCAGCAGCAACTTGCTCCAGTTTTTCAGCCTCTACAGAATAAATGATCAGGTCGTTAGTTCGGGCAACATCTTTGCCGCTATCTAATATTTTTATACCAAAAGGTGAGAGTTCCTGCTTAAGCGAATTTATATTTTCGGGCAAGTCGCAACCGCAAACGGTGTAACCTGCTTTTGCAAAGGCCTTTGCGTAAAGCTTGCCCATGTCGCCCAAACCAATCATGCCAATATTCATTCCGCTAATATAACTATGAGCGGCAAATTTCCGTATGAAAGAGAAAAAACATCACCTTAAATCTAGTTTAACAAACAATAAAGCAAAATTATGCTTGTTTTATTAGCATTGTTATATGTAATTTCACAATATGAAGAAGCCACTTACCCTTCAATTCCTTATTGTATTAATTTGCTTTAGTGCAGCATCCCTTTATGCGCAGGATTCCGTAAAAAAGATTCCCGCTACAAAACCGGCTGTTACCAATCCGTATACCAAGTATAAAACTTACAAACCCGCAGCCGCGACTTACGCCTCAAGAGCAGCAGATAGCACAAAAGCTGGTATTGTAACTGCAAAATCCGCAGAACCTGTAGATAACAGCCTTAAGGGCCAATATCAATATTTACTAACCAAGGTTTACGCTTATCAACAACCTTTATTGAACGCTTTTCACAAGAGTATTACCGATACCCTTACTCAGGCGCGCAAGGGCCTAAAGGCTTCACAAGGCGAGCTGGCTGTTGCCAATAAAACCATTGATAGTTTGCAGGCCAGCATCAAAGCAAATACACAATCACTAAACGAATCCAATGAAAAGGTGAATCAGGTAAGCCTGATAGGCGTACCCATTACCAAGGCAACCTATAACCTGATTATGTGGGGACTAGTAATTATATTTGGCGCTGTTGCTGCAATTGTTATAGCAAGATCAGGTGCAAGTATGCGTGAAGCTAAATACCGCACCCAACTATATAGCGAACTGGAAGAAGAATACCGTGTATACAAAGCCAAAGCCGTTGAAAAGGAAAAGAAAATGGCCCGCGAACTCCAAACCGAGCGTAACAAACTCGACGAGCTTTTAGGCAGAGGATAATCTATATATGAAGGCCTACTTATTTGGATGGAACCCTATTAAGTTTAAGTGGGATGATCTGGATGATGATATAGCCAAATTACTAGCAGGCCATAAACTCGAGGAAGATTGGAGCGTAGCCAGTCACAAAACCATCCGCCCCGGCGACCGGGCGTACATCGTCCGTGTGGGTGTGGAGCCTAAAGGCATATTCGCCTCGGGCATTATATCATCCGAACCATTCCTTGCTTTGCGAAAGGGCCGAACTTACCACCGCATCGTTATCGAATTTGATGTCCTGCTCAACCCTGATAAACAACCCATACTTACCCTTGATATTTTAAAGACCGGTAACCTCGCTACCCAAACCTGGACACCGCAGGCATCCGGCATATCCATCCGGCCGGAATTGGTTGATGAGCTGGAAGGTGTCTGGCAGGATTTCCTGAATCCGGAATAGCTGTACTGTACCGCGGCACAAGTGGAACAGGTGGTACATTTGGTACACTTTTAGGCTAAAAAAATGCCATTTGAGTACTAAAAAACGCCTTTTTACCACTTCAAAATCCCTTAAAAACAGCATTTTGAAGTTTATTTTTGCCCTAAAACGCCTGAAAAATGACGGTTTTAATCAAAAAAACACTGTAAAATTACTGCTTTTTACCTTTTTAAGCTTTAAATTGTACCGCTATGGTACTCATATTTATCCTTTATCTTCGGAAACCATTGCTCGAAATAATAGCATAAATTGTAACATTTACTATATCCGGCAATTCAATGGTATAATTTTTATAAATTGGATTTATGAAAGTTACCATATCAATTTTATTTGCGTTGGCAATATTATCAGCCTGTAACAATAAACATTCATTGAATGCTGCTGCCGTCAATAAGTTTCAGGCCTTATTAGATAACAAAGAATACTTTAAACTTGAAGCTCAGGTAAAATTATATAGCGATAGTTTGAGCGATGAAAAGAAGCTGTATTACGCGTCATTCATTGATAATGTATTCAACCGCAATGTTGATTGTATTAATGATGTTGATCGCCTTTTAAAAAACTTCCCCAACCAACTACCCGATTCTGTCAAGGCTAATATGAGGCGTTTGCAAAGTGATAGTTATTTCAAAATATACCAATACGCCAAAGCAACACAAGCGGATAGCAGCATATTAAAACTATATTCAAAGGCACTGTCTAAAGATTACATCGATGATATTAAAAATGATATTTTACTTCGTGGCGCTTTAAAAAATACAGCACCACAGCAAATCATCATCAAAAGCAATACTTCAATACCATGGGCACATAATAAACTTGGTTTGATCGAGATACCTGTAAAATGCAATTCCACTGTTTATAATGGCATATTCGATACCCGGGCCAACATATCAACCATAACAAAAACCTATGCTACAAAATTAGGTCTGCATATTTTGAATGTTTCTTACAATGAAAGCAGTGGTGCAACCGGCGTTACGTTTAAAACTGGTATGGGTATTGCCGACAGCCTTTATATTGGCGATATACTGGTAAAGAATGTGGTGTTCCAGGTAATGCCTGACGCTATATTGTACATTGCTCCCGTTAAGTTTCAACTTAATATGATCATAGGCTACCCGGTTATTGAACAATTGGGCGAGGTGCATATTTTCAAGAATGGTAAAATGACTATCCCACTGGTACCCGCCAAAAGCGACCTGCATAATTTTGCACTTGATGGCCTCGATCCGGTTATCGCCTTAAAAGCGGGTAATGACACGCTGGATTTTCATTTCGATTCCGGCGCAAGCTCATCCATGTTTTATGTGTCCTATCTCAACAAATATAAAGCCGACGTTATAAAAACCGCCAAAAAGAAGATAGTGGGCTTCGGCGGAGCAGGCGGCTCACAAAAAAAGGAGGTGTATGTGCTACCTAAAACCAACCTTACCCTGGGCAACAAAACAGTAACCGTGGATAGCGTTGATGTCCTGCAACAAAAAATAGTCCCCGATGAAAAATTCTATGGCAACATCGGCCAGGACTTCACTAAAAACTTCAACGAGATCATTTATAATTTTAAGTATATGTACATCAAGGGGAATTGATTGCGCCTAAACCATTATATATTCTTGACTGTATAACAGTCTAATATATCCGGCAATTCAGTAATGTAATTTTTTCAAATTGGATCTATGAAAGTCACCTTATCAATTTTATTTGCGCTGGCAACATTGGCTACATGTAATAATAAACCTTCATTGAGCGTTACCGCCAATAAAAAACTTCAGGCCCTGCTAGATAACAAAGAATATTTTAAATTGGAAACCCAGGTAAAATTGTATAATGATAATTTGGGTGATGAAAAGAAGCTCTACTATGCATCATTTATTGATAATGTATTCAATCGCAATGTTGATTGTATAAATGATGTAGACCGACTTTTAAAAAACTTCCCGGATCAACTACCCGATTCGGTTAAGGCTAATATGAGGCGTTTGCAAAGTGATAGTTATTTCAAAACCTATCAATACGCCAAAGCCGCACAAACGGATAGCAGCACATTAAAACTGTATTCAAAGGTATTGCCTAATGATTATATCGAAGACCTTAAAAAACAGATTTTACTTCGTGGCGCTTTAAAAAATATCGCACCCCAGCAAACTATCATAAAAAACAATACCTCAATACCTTGGTCGCACAATAAGCTTGGCCTCATCGAGATCCCCGTAAAATGCGACTCCACTGTTTACAATGCCGTGTTCGATACCCGAGCCAATATATCAGCTATAACAAAAACCTACGCTAAAAAACTAGGCCTGCATATGTTAGATGTTTCTTTTGATGAAAGCAGCGGAGAAACAGGCCTCAAGTTTAAAACCAGTGAGGGTATTGCCGACAGTCTTTATATTAGCGGCATATTGGTAAAGAATGTAGTGTTTGAGGTAATGCCCGACTCCGTGTTGTATTTTTCTGGCAATAAATTTCAACTGAACATGATCATCGGCTACCCGGTTATTGAACAATTCGGCGAAATACATATTTTCAAAGATGGCAAAATAACCATCCCACTAATCCCTGCCAAAAGTGACCTGCATAATTTTGCGCTTGACGGCCTCGATCCGATTGTCGCCCTAAAAAAAGGCAACGATACGCTGGATTTTCAATTCGATACCGGCGCCAGCTCGTCATTGTTTTATGTGTCCTATCTCAACAAATATAAAACGGAGGTTATAGAATCCGGCAAAAAGAAAATGCTGGGATTCTACGGAGCAGGCGGTTCACAAAAAAAGGAAGCGTATGTGTTATCCAAAATCAACCTTACCCTGGGCAACAAAACGGTAACTGTGGAAGGCGTTGATGTACTGCAGCAAAAAATAATCCCGAATGAAAAATTCTACGGCAACATCGGCCAGGACTTTACCAAAAACTTCAATGAGATCATTTACAATTTTAAGTATATGTATATTAAGGGAAATTGATTGAAATGAAGTTCTAACAGTTAATAGCCAAAGCACAAGCCCTCCGTTATCCGTCCATAACCGGCATCGTCTGGTTCGGCAACCACACCAGCACAATTGGCACTACCATTCAAAGAAGCAGGCGCAGCCGGGAGTTTATTCACTGTTGTTTGCTTTTTGATGGTGTTCATGAGGTCGCTCCGCTCAGTATCTTTGGTTACTTTCTTTTGCGGAAAAAGAAAGTGACGCCTTAGCGGCCAGCGATACCAGAGAAAAGTAAACGTTAATGCAATGCCGTAGAAGTCTAATATCGCAGAAGATTCTTCACTCCGTTTAGAATGACAAAGGGGATAAAAACAAAAAAGCCATTCGAATTATCGAATGGCTTTTTATTATCTTGAATCTTGATTCTTATATCTTAATTCTTGCTTCCGTACCTTCCGGTACTATCACACTTTGATCTCAACCTCAACTCCACTTGGCAATTCAAGTTTCATTAAAGCATCTACAGTTTTTGAATTAGAGCTGTAGATATCCAATAATCTCTTGTAAGAGCATAATTGGAATTGCTCACGTGCTTTTTTGTTTACGTGCGGTGAACGCAATACTGTAAAGATTTTCTTTTCAGTTGGTAAAGGTAGCGGTCCGCTTACTACAGCGCCGGTAGGCTTTACAGTCTTAACGATTTTCTCAGCTGATTTATCAACCAGGTTGTAATCGTAAGATTTTAGTTTGATTCTGATTCTTTGGCTCATTTTGTTTTTGTTTTGATCAACTATAAGAGCTATTAATTATAGTTAATCGGTTATTGTATTTAATAAGTTGATTGGGAAATAAAAGAACTAATCTCTATTCACCAATCAACTAATCACTAATTACGCGTTTGCTGCTGCTTTTTTACCTTTTACTTTAGCAACTACTTCTTCCTGTACGTTACGTGGTGCTTCAGCATAGTGATCAAACTCCATGGTTGAAGTAGCACGGCCTGAAGTAATGGTACGTAACTGAGTTACATAACCAAACATTTCCGACAATGGTACAGTTGCTTTAATTACCTGTGCACCTGCGCGTGAATCCATACCTAACAGCTGGCCACGACGACGGTTCATGTCACCGATAACATCACCCATGTTTTCTTCAGGGGTTAATATTTCGATTTTCATGATCGGCTCTAACAACATTGGTTTACATTTTGGCAATGCCTCACGGTAAGCCATCTTAGCTGCTAACTCGAAAGATAGCGCGTCTGAATCGACCGCGTGGAATGAACCATCAATCAACCTAACTTTTAGGTTAGTTAAAGGGAAACCTGCTAACACACCATTTGCCATTGAAGCCGCGAAGCCTTTTTCAACAGATGGGATAAACTCACGAGGGATTGAACCACCGCTAATTTCGTTAACAAATTGTAATCCTTCTTTACCTTCGTCGTTAGGTGATAATATAACTTGTATATCAGCAAATTTACCACGACCACCAGTTTGTTTCTTATAAGTTTCACGGTGCTGAATAGTACCAGTGATTGACTCTTTGTAAGCAACTTGTGGCGCGCCTTGGTTAACCTCTACTTTAAACTCACGTTTAAGACGGTCAATTAGGATATCCAAGTGAAGCTCACCCATACCAGATATTACAGTCTGACCAGTTTCCTCGTCAGTCTGAACCCTGAATGTAGGATCTTCTTCAGCCAGTTTAGATAAGCCCATACCTAATTTATCAATATCAGCCTGAGTTTTAGGCTCAATAGCTAAACCAATAACCGGCTCAGGGAAATTCATCGATTCAAGGATGATCGGGTGTTTCTCGTCGCAAAGTGTATCACCTGTTTTAATATCTTTAAAGCCTACTACCGCTGCAATATCACCTGCACCTACGTTAGGTATAGGGTTTTGCTTGTTAGCATGCATTTGGAATATACGCGAGATACGCTCTTTATTGCTTGAACGCATGTTGTACACATATGAACCAGCTTCCAGGTTACCAGAGTATACGCGGATAAAGCATAAACGGCCTACGAAAGGATCCGTTGCTATTTTAAATGCTAATGCAGCAAATGGTTCTTTTTCTGATGGCTGACGGATAATTTCTTCGCCTGTATCAGGGTTAGTACCAACAATACCATCAACATCAAGTGGCGAAGGCAATAGCTCCATCACGTAATCAAGCATGGTTTGTACACCTTTGTTTTTGAAAGATGAACCACAAACCATAGGAACAATCTTAGCATCTAAAACTGCTTTACGTAAAGCGTCAAGCACTTCACGCTCAGTGATAGTTTCAGGAGCATCAAAGAATTTCTCCATCAGGCTCTCATCGTAATCAGCAACTGATTCCAATAATTTCTCTCTCCACTCAGTAGCTTCCTCGATCATATCATCAGGGATAGGCACTTCAGTAAAGGTCATACCTTTATCATGCTCATTCCAAACAATACCTCTCCAGTTAATTAAGTCAATAACACCTTTAAAGTTCTCTTCTGCGCCAATTGGCAACTGAAGCGGAACAGCGTTACTGCCTAACATGCTTTTTACCTGTTTTACAACATTTAAAAAGTCGGCACCTGAACGGTCCATTTTATTAACGAAACCTATACGGGCAACGTTGTAGTTGTTGGCAAGCCTCCAGTTAGTTTCTGATTGTGGCTCAACACCATCAACAGCACTAAATAAGAACACTAAACCATCCAATACACGTAACGAGCGGTTTACTTCTACAGTAAAATCCACGTGTCCCGGAGTATCGATAATGTTAATGTGGTAGTTATGGCCACGGTATTTCCAGCCAACAGTAGTAGCTGCAGAGGTAATGGTAATACCACGTTCCTGCTCCTGCGCCATCCAGTCCATTGTAGCTGCACCTTCGTGTACTTCACCAATCTTGTGGCTAACGCCCGAGTAGTAAAGGATACGCTCTGTTGTAGTGGTTTTACCAGCATCAATGTGAGCGGCAATACCTATGTTTCTTGTATATTTAAGATCTCTTGACATCTATGTTTTTTTATTGAGTGAATGAGTGATTTGGCGAATGACCGATTTTAATATGTACAAATCGTTAACAATTCACTAAATCACTCAATCACTAATTCGCTAATTAGAAACGGAAATGTGAGAACGCTTTGTTAGCCTCAGCCATTTTGTGCGTATCTTCTTTCTTCTTCACTGCTGCACCTTCACCTTTAGCTGCTGACATGATCTCGCCTGCTAATTTCTCCATCATGGTTTTTTCACCACGACGACGTGCATAGCTGATTAACCATTTCATACCCAAAGCAATTTTACGCTCCGGACGAACCTCTGTAGGTACCTGGAAGTTAGCACCACCAACACGGCGGCTTTTTACTTCAACAGCAGGCATAACGTTATTTAAAGCTTTTTTCCAGGTTTCTAACCCGTTTTCGCTTGTTTTCTTTTCAACTATTTCAACTGCGTTGTAAAATATAGTGTAAGCGGTAGATTTTTTACCATCATACATCATGTTATTTACAAACCTGGTTACCAAAATATCATTGAATTTTGGATCAGGAAGAAGGATTCTCTTTTTCGGTTTTGACTTTCTCATTTTTACTATCCTCCTTTAATTATTTCTTTTTACCTTTTGCAGGGGCTGCAGCAGCTTGTCCTGGTTTAGGGCGTTTAGTACCATATTTACTACGACGTTGGTTACGGCCGGCAACACCCGATGTATCTAACGCGCCACGGATAATGTGGTAACGTACACCCGGTAAGTCCTTAACACGGCCACCGCGGATTAATACGATGGAGTGTTCCTGCAAATTGTGGCCTTCACCCGGGATGTAAGCGTTAACTTCTTTACCGTTGGTAAGGCGCACACGTGCAACTTTACGCATTGCTGAGTTTGGTTTTTTAGGGGTAGTGGTGTACACACGGGTGCACACGCCTCTTCGCTGTGGACAGCTGTCCAACGCTGGCGACTTACTCTTGTCAACCAGAGCTACTCTACCTTTTCTAACTAATTGCTGAATAGTAGGCATTTTTCCTTTTTTGTCTTTACTTTTTTATCCCTCAGCGCACCAACATGGCGCACTTATTTTAAGGACTGCAAAGGTAGGCACTTTATTTTTGATTTTCAAGGGGTTCGTGTAAGTTTTTTTGAGGGGTTACCTTTAGATATAGAGATGTATTAATGATACAACTTAAATTCATGAAAATCATCGGGTTAATATTAAAGCAACATGTGGTAGCAATACTTTTCTATTTGATCTATTTTTGGGTCTTTATAAGCTCAGTTCAAAGAGAACTGGATTTTCAAAAAATACTTAAAGAAAATCATGGTAAATGGCCT
>JAMFRP010000004.1 GCA_026224775.1 Bacteroidota bacterium | reverse complement strand
TATCCTACATCTACATCTGTAATAAACAGTACAAATATTTATTCCGGTGATTTTCTAAGCAAGGTTGGGTTTAATCCTGTTGTTAATTCAGACAGAACCAGTGTGGTGCTTAAAATTGAGGCGGTAAAGGAGTAAAAAGTTCAGTCAATATTAAAATAGCTTACTATGTTTTTAAAACGGTTTTTCCCAACCATCGCTATCTGCGTATTGACAGCGCAGGTATTTGCAGGTATTGACCATAAACAGTCTGTATCTGCGCCATCATTGGGCATCGTCAGCATCAGGTATGGTAGCCATGAGGCTATCCGCTATTCGCTGCAGACCGGCACGCTGGCAGTGTATCACCAGGGCAAATCGGTAATGTATAACATACAGGCTATAGTAAAGGCGAACAACAAAACCTACTCCTCAAAAGATTATACTGAACGTAAATGTAAATCATCGGACATCTCAGATGGTTTCGGAAAAGGTAAAAAGTATATGATCACGATGCGTGGCCCCGGTTTGCCGGTGATGACGCAGGTATTTTATACTTATGCTGGTCGTAATTATTTCCTTACCAGCGTGGAGCTTGCCGGTAAAAAACTGTCCAGTAATTATATGGCACCGCTACAGGGTGATTTTACGCCGCTCGCCAGCGATGTACGCTCACTTTTTGTGCCTTTTGATAATGATACCTTTATCAGCTATGAGTCGCGCGTGTTTCAGCAGTCGGCCGAGATTATCAGTGCCGAGGTGGGAACCGTTTTTAACAACGGGCAACGCAACGGTTTTGTATGGGGATCGGTAGAGCATGGGGTCTGGAAAACAGGGGTAAAGACCCAGGCAGGAAAGGCTGGCGGACAAGTCACCGTATGGGGGGGCTATACTGATGAAAAGGTTAACCGTGATCCGATTGAACATGGCAAAATATCGGGTGATGTGATCAAATCACCCAAGGTATTTGCCGGTTATTTTGCGGATTGGCGCAACGGTATGGAAGATTATGGTAAAGCCAACCGCATCGCTGACCCGCCTTATGTGCATAACTGGACAAAGGCTACACCTATAGGCTGGAATAGCTGGGGCGTCATGCAGGACAAACTAACCTATGACAAGGCCGTTAAGGTAGTTGATTTTTTTGCCGATAGCCTGAAAGGTTTCCGGTTGGGTGGTACCGCTTTTATCGATCTGGACTCGTATTGGGATCATATGGTAAAAGGGAATGATTACAGCCAGTTGAAGCAATTTGCCAATTACTGTAAAGCAAAAGGTTTGCAACCAGGGGTCTACTGGGCACCTTTTGCCGATTGGGGCGACAAAGAAGCACCCGGCAGGAAGGTAGAAGGCAGCGATTATACCTACGGCGAATTATGGACAAAAGTGAACGACGGCTATCATGACCTTGACGGCGCACGCGCACTTGATCCTACCCATCCCGGTACGCTGCGACGGATTGATTACTTTACCCGCATATTTAAAGACTGCGGGTTTAAGATGATCAAGATCGACTTTTTAGGCCATGCCGCTATTGAAGCCAATCATTTTTACGATCCTACTGTAACGACTGGCATGCAGGCATACCGTAAAGGCATGGAATATCTTGTTAGTGAATTAGGGAACGATATGTTGATCTATGCCGCCATATCGCCCAGTATGGCTACCGGGCGGTACGTACATAGCCGTCGCATTGCGTGCGATGCCTTTAAAACCATTGAACATACACGATATACCCTGAACAGTGTTACGTATGGCTGGTGGCAAACCTGGCTGTATAACTACATAGATGCCGACCATGTGGTACTTGATCATCAAAGCGACGGTGAAAACCGGGCGCGGTTTCTGTCGTCTATTATAACCGGAACTTTTATAACAGGCGATGATTTTTCTGAGTATGGCCAATGGTCGGTTAAAGCCAAGCAATGGTACCAGGATCCTGCTTTTCTGGCAATTGTAAAAAACGGCAAAGCTTTTATGCCGCTGGAAGGCAATATCGATAAAGGTGCCTCCAATGGATTTTACCGGAAGATAGGTAATACGTTTTATCTGGCACTTTTTAATTACAATCAAACCCCACTGAATTTAAGGGTAGATTTTAGTCGCATAGGCCTATCTCCCAATCGCTCTTACGAGGTAACTAACCTCTTTACTCAAAGAACCACTAAAAGTACAGGAGCAATCAATGAACAATTAGGCCAGGCGGACGCCGTTCTGCTAAAGATTACGACAGCACAATAAAGCTATTCACGAATGTTGTTTTAAGCTGAATTAACATACTCAGTCAGAGCCTAATTTCATTTAGGAATATGACCAAACCTTATGCTGATACGAATGGAAATTTTAAGGGGGGCGGAATTACAATTACCCGATCTTTTGATTTGAATAATGCAATTAGTGCGAAGGTTGGTTTTCCTATTTGTCTACCAGCGTAACATTAACGCCTTTATCCTCCAATAGCTTAATTGTGGATGGCGCTATGCCGTTATCGGTTATAATATGTTGGATTTGTTCCAGTCCGCATATTTTGCCCAATCCGCGTTTCCCAAATTTTGAACTGTCAGCGAGTACAACCGTAATTTGAGCTGCATCTATCATTTTCTGATTCAGGCGGGCCTCCATCAGGCTCGTAGTAGTGAGGCCCATTTCCAGGTCAATCCCATCTACCCCTAAAAAAAGCATGCTGCATGATACATCTGCCAGAATCTGCTCGGCATAAGGGCCCATAACCGATGATGAGTTTTGCCTTAACTGGCCGCCGAGCTGCAAAACATCTACATGCAGGTGGCTGGATAATTCAAGCGCAACATTTAGTGCTGAGGTAATTACTGTAAGGTGTTTCTCTGGGTTGATTGACCTTGCTAACGCCAGCATGGTGGTTCCTGATGCAATAATAATAGAATCGTTATGCCCGATCATTTTTGCCGCCGCCTTGGCTATCAGGTGCTTTTCATCGGCATGAAGCTGCTCTTTTTCGGCAACCGGTTTGTCGTTTATATAAGGGTTGGTTTTTGAGCCGCCGCCATGTGTGCGAAACAACAGGTTTTTATCTTCCAGTAATTTCAGGTCCTTACGAATGGTTACGTGCGAAACGTTCATTTCTTTGCTAAGGTCCTGCACATTAACAAAACCTGCATCCTGTAATTTTTTTAAGATATACTGATGTCTTTCGGTAATACTTTTCATGTGCTGCTGTAAAACGTGTTGTTGTTAATCCAAAAATACGAATAAGCCCAGTCTTTTCTATAGATTTTTTTAAATAGATAAAAAACGAAAGTAAAAAAAAGTTTCATATGCTTATTTATTTGTTATGAAAGATTTGTTTTAATTGGAATAATGAAACAAAACAGAGTTTTTTATAAATTTTTAACAAAAATTACTTTCTTTATATTTCGATATTGTTTCTTTATATTTCGTTTTGTAGATTTGATTAGTCAAAACGAAATGATTCTTTCATTTTGACTAAATATTTGAAAAAGATCATGATAGCAATCGAAAGAAATAAAATAGTAGCTGCAATAGGCGATGCAAATAAAGTGTGGGATGTAATTGTTGTTGGCGGTGGTGCCACCGGGTTAGGTACAGCTGTTGATGCTGCATCGCGCGGGTACCATACCCTTTTATTGGAACAGGCCGATTTTGCCAAAGGTACTTCAAGCCGCAGCACCAAGCTGGTACATGGCGGGGTGCGTTACCTGGCACAGGGTGATATTGCACTGGTTAGAGAAGCTTTATATGAAAGAGGACTGTTGCTTAAAAATGCGGCACACTTGGTAAAAAACGAGTCGTTTATTATCCCTAATTATGAATGGTGGGGCGGTGCTTTTTATACGATAGGCTTAACTATATATGATCTGTTGGCCGGAAAACTGGGTTTTGGCCGTGCCAAACATATCTCAAAAAAACAAGTGATCAGTAAGCTGGCTACTATTCAGCAAAAAAGTTTATATGGCGGGGTAGTTTACCACGATGGTCAGTTTGATGATGCCCGCCTTGCTGTAAACCTTGCCCAAACAGCTTTAGAGCAGGGGGCAACGGTACTTAACTATTTTAAAGTGGTTAACCTTCTTAAAAACAATAATGGTAAAATTAGTGGCGTCACTACAACTGATATAGAAACCGGAATTAGCTATACGCTAAAAGGCAAAACCATAATTAATGCCACGGGGGTTTTTGTTGATGAAATTTTAAACATGGACAAGCCCGAAAGAAAGCCAATGGTGAGGCCAAGCCAGGGTGTACACATAGTGCTCAATAGGTCTTTTATGCCAGGCGAAGATGCATTGATGATCCCTAAAACAGATGATGGCCGTGTGCTTTTCGCTGTTCCATGGCATGATAAGCTAGTGGTTGGTACTACCGATACCCCTATTGATGAACACAGCCTTGAACCAAAGGCATTGCCCGAAGAAATAGATTTTATTATGCGTACCGCTGCCAAATATTTAACTAAGGCACCTACCCGAAAAGATGTGTTGAGTGTATTTGCAGGTCTGCGCCCGTTGGCCGCTCCTGAAAATGGATCATCAAAAACCAAAGAGATCTCCCGTAGCCATAAACTGATTGTTTCTGATTCAGGGCTGATCACTATAACTGGGGGTAAATGGACAACCTACCGCCGCATGGGCGAGGATACGGTTGATAAAGCCATTGAAGTTGGTGGCTTAAACCCTTATCCAAATAAAACTAAAACATTGCAGATACATGGCAGTAAAACAGACGTTGACCGTAACGACCATTTATATGTTTATGGCAGCGACGAAGTAGCGCTACTTGCCTTAGGAAATGAAAACCCTGAATGGAAGGAAAAACTGCACCCACGTATGCCATACATAAAAGCCGAAGTAATATGGGGCGTTAGATATGAAATGGCCCGTAAGGTAGAAGATATTTTAGCCAGAAGGGTACGTGCCCTGTTTTTAGATGCCCGTGCTGCAATTGACATGGCATCTATAGTGGCCGATCTAATGGCTATCGAACTGAATAAAGAAGAAGCCTGGAAAGAAGAGCAGGTAAGCACCTTTATAAAAATGGCTCAGACCTATTTGTTAGAGCCATACCAACCAACAACCTGAACTAAACCTATTATATATTAAACCACGAATAAACGTTAAATTATGGAAGAGTACATTTTAGCCCTCGATCAAGGTACCACAAGTAGCCGGGCCATTATTTTTGATCACGATGGAAAAATAAGATCTGTTGTGCAAAAGGAATTTAAACAGATTTTCCCGCAATCCGGATGGGTTGAACATGACCCGAATGAGATCTGGTCGACCCAGGCGGGGGTAGCTGCAGAAGCAACCGTTAAGATGGGAATTAACGGTACCAACATAAAAGCCATAGGTATCACCAATCAGCGCGAAACGACTATTGTTTGGGACAGAAAAACCGGTGAGCCGGTTTATAATGCTATTGTTTGGCAAGACAGGCGCACTGCCGCTTTTTGCGATCAGTTAAAAAAAGATGGAAAAGAGGCTATGGTACGCTCCAAAACGGGGTTGGTAATTGACTCCTATTTTTCTGGAACAAAAATAAAATGGATACTGGATAATGTAGAAGGCGCGCGCGATAGAGCAAATGCCGGAGAACTGGCCTTTGGAACTGTAGATAGCTGGCTGGTATGGAAATTTACCAGGGGCGCGGTACACGTTACCGATGTAACCAATGCGAGTCGTACCATGCTTTTCAACATTCGTACTCAACAATGGGATGATGAATTACTGGCTATGCTTGATGTTCCAAAAAGCATGTTGCCCGAAGTAAAGCAATCGAGCGAAATTTACGGCGAAACAGCCACCACCATATTTGCATCAAAAATACCTATTGCAGGTATAGCAGGCGATCAGTCTGCCGCGCTTTTTGGCCAAATGTGTATTGAAAAGGCCATGGTTAAAAATACCTACGGTACAGGTTGCTTTATGTTGATGAACATAGGGGATGAATTTATTGAATCAAAAAACAACCTGCTAACTACTATTGCCTGGAAAATTAACGGAAAGATTCAGTATGCTTTTGAGGGAAGCATATTTATAGGCGGCGCTGTTGTACAATGGTTGCGCGATGGTTTGGGTATTATCAAATCATCATCAGAAGTTGAAGCTTTGGCCTTAAGCGTGCCGGATACGCAGGGGGTCTATTTTGTACCGGCTTTTGCAGGCCTGGGCGCCCCTTATTGGAAACCAGATGTGCGGGGAACTATTGTAGGTTTAAGCAGGGGTACCACATCGGGCCATATTGCCCGTGCGGCAACAGAGTCCATCGCTTACCAAACCATGGATGTTTTAAAAGCGATGGAAGCCGATGCAGGGATGGAGATAAAAGAGTTGAGGGTTGACGGCGGCGCAACAGCAAATGATCTGTTGATGCAATTTCAATCAAACTTGCTTAATTGTAAAGTGATAAGGCCTGTTATAGTTGAAACTACGGCCTTGGGCGCGGCTTACCTAGCCGGGCTGGCAGTTGGATACTGGAAAAATGTTGAGGAGATTCAGCAGCTTTGGAAATCAGAAAAAGAATTTATTCCCAAAGAAGATCTGCCAAACATTAAAAAGGGAATCCTTGGATGGAAAAAAGCCATCCACGCTGCACAATCCTGGTGTGATGAAATTCCGGAAGAAGAATTGGTTTAGTGTTCAACTTTTAATTTTATTGAGATGTCTCCATTTATTGCAGAATTAATTGGCACTATGCTAATGATACTCTTAGGCGATGGCGTAGTAGCCAACGTAGTTTTGAAGGATACCAAAGGAAGTAACAGCGGCTGGATTGTGATTACCACCGCCTGGGGCTTGGCTGTTTTTGTAGGGGTTACGGTTGCCGGCCCTTACAGCGGTGCACATTTAAACCCGGCCATAACTATAGGCTTGGCCATTGCAGGCAAATTTGCCTGGGCACAGGTGCTGCCATATATAATTGCCCAGTTTTTAGGTGCTTTTATGGGTGCATTTTTGGTGTGGATAATGTATTATGATCATTTTAAACGCACTAATGATCCCGCTTCTATTTTGGCGGTTTTTTGTACCGGCCCGGCAGTTCGCAATT
>JAMFRP010000021.1 GCA_026224775.1 Bacteroidota bacterium | reverse complement strand
GGTACATTGGCTTTGATGGATGCTGGTATCAAAATCACCAACCCGGTATCAGGTATCGCTATGGGATTAATCACTAATGAAATGGGTACTAAATACGCTATCCTTTCTGATATTTTAGGTGATGAAGATCACTTAGGTGATATGGACTTTAAGGTAACAGGTACTAAGAATGGTATCGTTGCTGTTCAAATGGACTTGAAGATCAATGGTTTATCATATGAGGTGTTAACTAACGCTTTAAATCAGGCTAAAGAAGGCCGTTTACACATTCTTGCTGAAATGGCTAAAACCATTACAGCACCACGCGAAGATTACAAACCACATGCACCACGTATCATTACCATCCGTATTGATAAAGAGTACATTGGCGCGGTAATCGGTCCGGGAGGAAAGATCATCCAGGAAATGCAACGCGAAACCGGTGCTACTATCTCTATCGAGGAAGTTGGCAACCAGGGTGTAGTTCAAATATTTGCTGATAACAAAGAAGCAATTGACAAAGCTGTAACCCGTATCAAAAACATCGCTTCAAAACCTGAGGTTGGTGAAATTTACGAAGGTAAAGTGAAATCAATTATGCCATTTGGTGCATTTGTTGAAATTATGCCAGGTAAAGATGGTTTGTTGCACATCTCTGAAATCGACCACCGCCGCATCGAAACTATGGACGGAATATTCCAGATAGGGGATGAGGTTCGTGTTAAATTGCTTGATGTAGATAAACAAGGCAAATTAAAGCTTTCACGCAAAGCATTATTGCCTAAACCAGAATCTGCAAATCAATAATTTGATTAAAATAAAAATTTTAAAGCCCTCCAAAAGAGGGCTTTATTTTTTAGATTAAAATATTTTTAATTTTTTAAAACAAATGTGTTTTTTTGGCCTTTATAAATGTTAACACGAGTTAAATCCATTTGATAAAATGATAAAAGCCGGCTCTTTATAGAATAATGACATCTACTACTAATGATCCTTTAGATTTTCTCGATAATAATAATGGCGGAATACAGTCGGGGCCACAAACCGATCTTATTCAGCATTTATTGTACGAGATTATCAGGGTTAAAGAATTAATAAAATATTACGACTCCATTCCCAATGGTGGCGGGCAGCTCGGCTCTTCTATTTTGAATGAGCTGGTAGCCGAAGCGTATAATTCATTAGTAAACTACGATGTCGTCCTCATGAAAAAATACTACGACCTGCTGTTAAATTGTGATTAAGTATTCACGAATGTTTCTCCGGATTTTTAGGAATTTATCAAACAGAAATTTACCTTTGGGCAAGATACACGTATAATTGCCACGAAGTTTAACTAATCTCTAATCACTACTCTCCAATTAACTATGAGTCACCTAGTAGCCCCATCAATTTTAGCAGCGGATTTCGCTAATTTACAGCGCGATGTTGAAATGCTTAACCAAAGCGAAGGCGACTGGATGCATGTAGATGTGATGGATGGCAGGTTTGTGCCGAATATTTCCTTTGGTTTCCCAGTTCTTAAAGCGGTAAAAAAGTACTCCAAAAAGTTTTTGGATGTGCATTTGATGATTGTAGAGCCTGATAAATACATAAAAGAATTTGTAGAAGCCGGTGCCGATAGTATTACCGTTCACTACGAGGCTTGCCCAAATCTGCACCGTACTATTCAGGTTATAAAAGAATTAGGTTGCAAGGCGTGTGTGGCCTTAAACCCACATACTACCGTGGCTTCTTTGGAAGATATTATCCTGGATTTGGATATGGTACTCATCATGTCGGTAAATCCGGGCTTTGGCGGCCAAAAATTCATCCAGAACACATATAAAAAATTAAACGATATTAAGGCTTTAAAACGCCGCTACAACACCGAATTATTAATTGAGGTTGATGGCGGCGTAGATATAAATAATGCGGCTAAGCTTGTTGAAGCAGGTGCAAACGTCCTGGTGGCGGGTAGCTCTGTATTTTCATCCCCCGATCCGCTTGCAGCTATTGCAGCTTTAAAACAAGCATAGTAGCAAATCGGTTCTACAAAAATAGATCCGGAACTTTCCATCACCTCTTTGTCGCGCAGCGAAAGAGAGGTCGGCTAGCGAAGCGTAGCCGGGTGAGTCAAACAATTCAGGTATAACCGATACCATTTCATTACATAACTACCTCCCGTTTAAAATCTGACTTATCAGGTTATTGTATTTTTTTTGAAAAAAAAGCAAATAAACTCTATAAATTTTGTCGAATTAATTAACTTCGGCGCGGCTAAGTAGTAATTTAATAATTGCGCGTTTAGCTATAAATCCTAATAACATGAAACATAATTTTGGTGCCGGACCAGGCATTTTACCTCACGAAGTCTTAAAACAGGCTGCTGCCGGCGTAATTGATTTTAACGGAACAGGACTTTCCATACTGGAGATTTCGCACCGCGCCCCGGAGTTTGAGGCGGTTTTAAACGAGGCTGTAAAACTGGTAAAGGAATTGTTCGAAGTTCCTGAAGGTTATTCAGTTTTATTTTTACAAGGTGGCGCAAGCATGCAATTTGCTATGGCTCCTTATAACCTGTTACCTGAGGGTGGCAAAGCTGCTTATGTAGAGTCGGGCGTGTGGGCAAATAAAGCTTTAAAAGAAGCTAAAAACTTTGGCGAAGTTGAAGTTGTAGCTACATCAAAAGAAAGCAACTTTACTTATATCCCTAAGGATTTCACCATCCCTGCGGATGCTGCTTACCTCCACATCACATCAAATAATACTATTTACGGTACGCAAATGCACGCGTTCCCAAAATCACCGGTTCCTTTGGTTTGCGATATGTCGTCAGATATATTCAGCCGTAAAATAAACGTTGCCGATTTTGGTTTGATATACGCTGGCGCTCAAAAAAATATGGGCCCCGCAGGTGTCACTTTAGTTATTGTTAAGGATGATATTTTAGGCAAAACAGGCCGTAAAATACCTGCAATGTTAAACTATCAAACACAAATAGAAGGTGGTTCAATGTATAACACGCCGCCGGTGTTTGCTATTTATGTATCAATGCTTACCCTTAACTGGTTAAAATCAAAAGGTGGTGTTGAAGCGATTGAAAAAGAAAACAAAGCGAAATCGGCTGTTTTATACGAAGAAATTGAGCGCAACCCATTGTTCAAACCGGTATGTGCTACCGAAGACCGTTCAGATATGAACGTTACCTTTGTGGTAAACAACCCTGAGCACGAAAAGCCATTCCTTAAACTATGTGACGAAAAGGGTATAGTAGGAATAAAAGGTCACAGAAGTGTGGGCGGTTTCCGTGCATCAATATACAATGCGTTGCCAATCACCAGCTTTTATGTACTGATTGACGCCATGAGAGAATTTGCAGAAAAAAATAAATAAGTTGAATAGTTGATTGGGTTGAATATGTTGATTGAGTTTTCGCTCTTTCAACCTAATCAACTCAATGTAACTCAATAAACCCAATCAACCCAAAAAATGATCAAAATATTAGCTAACGATGGTATCGATCCGATAGGCAAAAAAATGCTGGAAGATGCCGGTTTTGAAGTAGATACCAATAACATCCCACAGGATGAATTGCCTGAAAAATTGAAGAACTATGATGCTATCACTGTACGTAGCGCTACAAAAGTCCGCAAGGCTTTAATAGATGCTACACCAAATCTTAAATTGATTGGCCGTGGTGGTGTAGGCGTGGATAATATAGATGTTGACTATGCCAAAGAAAAAGGTATCGGCGTTTATAACACACCAGCTTCATCATCATTATCAGTTGCTGAGTTGGTATTCGCGCAATTATTTGGTGGTGTCCGCTTTTTGGCAGATAGCAACCGCAGAATGCCTGTTGAAGGTAACACCAAGTTTAACGATCTGAAAAAAGCTTATGCTAAAGGTGTTGAGCTTCGCGGAAAAACATTAGGTATCGTAGGCTTTGGTCGTATCGGTCGCGAAGTAGCTAAAATAGCTATCGGCGTTGGTATGGATGTTTTGGCTTATGACTTATTTCCGTTCAAACCTGAATTGGAATTAGTTTTAGGCGGTGGTATCAAAGTAAACGCATCTGTAAAAACTGCAACTTTAGACGAGATCATCAAAACAGCTGATTTCATCACCCTGCATACACCATTTGTAGACAAAGCGCTTATTGGTGCTGAAGAATTAGCGCAAATGAAAAAAGGAGTAGGCCTGGTTAACGCATCACGCGGTGGCTTAATTGACGAGCTTGCTTTGGTTGATGCTTTGAACAGTGGACAGGTATCTTTTGCTGCACTTGATGTGTATGATAACGAACCTACACCTCGCGAAGAGATCCTTAAAAACCCTAAAATCTCCCTGACACCACACATCGGTGCCGCAACTAACGAAGCACAGGAAAGAATAGGAGTTGAGCTTGCAAGCTTGATTATCGAGCATTTTAAAAAATAAGTATTTCAATACGATAAAACAAAAAAGGAGCTTAACGCTCCTTTTTTGTTTTATCGTATTGTCATTCTGAGGAACGATGAATCTGTACGCTTGTAAACCACTTTATAGATTCTTCACTACGTTCAGAATGACAATAGAGAATATATAACGCGATTAAATCTCATACGAAATTCCTTTCTCCGGGATAACAGTATTATATCCTTCAAACTCCAAACTATCAGCCAAAGCCTGCATGCTTTCTGTTTCGCCATGCACCAGGAAAACCTTTTTTAAGGATAATTTGTCCTGTTGCTTAACCGTGTTCATTAAATCCTCATGATCTCCGTGAGCACTTAATACATCCGTTTGCTTAATAGTAGCATAAACCGCCAGATCACGGTCTTTTATATGTACAATGGAATCTCCCCGCAATAAACGATGCCCCAATGTACCTTTAGCGCAATAACCTATAAATAATATGGTACAGTAGTAATTCTGGATATTATAAAATAAGTGATCCTGTATACGGCCGCCCTCCAGCATACCTGCCGAGGATATAATAATGCAAGGTTCAAAATAATTAGATACCTGGCGACTATCTTTTAAATTTTCAACGTAAGTTAAATTATCAAACTCAAACTCATCGCCAGAGTTTTTATAAAAGTCCTGAGCTTCCTGATTTACCAGATTGTGATATTTCCGGAAAATCCCAGTAGCCATAGAGGCCATCGGACTATCTACAAAAACCTTAACCGGCGGCAGTAAGCCACTACTGAATATTTTATTCAGCGCGAAAACCAATGATTGCGTACGCCCGATACTAAACGCGGGGATAATCATCCGGCCTTGTTCTTTAGTACAGCATTTCTCAATAACCTCAACCAAAGTTTCCTCAACTGATTTTCCTTTGCTATGGAATCTTCCCCCATAGGTTGATTCTGAAACCAGATAATCAACTGGTGGTAAAACTTCCGGGTCATTTAAAACAGGGTAATTCTTGCGCCCTATATCACCGGTAAAAGCAATTGATTTTTCTACACCATGCTCATTGATCTTAAATACAGCGGCTGCTGCCCCCAGTAAATGACCAACAGGTATAAAAGTCAGCTCGATATCGCCGTTAACTTTAAAAGGCCTGTTAAAACCGATGGTTACAAAACGCTCAACGGTGTCCATCACATGCTTTTGCAGGTAAAGTGGCTGGCTATTGGTATTAAATTTCCCCTTGCCTTTGCCATATCTCCCTTTGGTTTGCGCCTTCCGCATAAAAATACTCACCGAATCAAGCAATAGCAGTTCAGTCAGATCAGCAGTGGGAGGGGTGCACAGTATTTGGCCGTTAAAACCCAACCGTAATAAAGTAGGGAGGTTTCCCGAGTGATCAATATGAGCGTGTGTTAACACTACAACATCAATTTCAGCAGGATTAAATGGAAAATTTTCGTTGGATTGTACACTGCGGTCTTTTTCGTAATCCAGCCCACAATCAATCAGTATTTTATATTGGCCAACCTCCAGCAAATGCATGCTGCCGGTTACCTGCCGGGCCGCCCCGTGTATGGTTAATTTCATTTCAGCGTTTTAATTGTTCGCTTATTGCAATAGGGGTATAATTAGTAACGAACAACTAATTCTTTTTAACGTATTTGGCTCTTAGTAAAAACAAAATAATAACAATGAGTGCAATAACAATGGCAAGGGCCCTGGTTGATGCTTTTTTATGATCTTGCTCAGCTATTTCGGCATCATGCTTAAGTCTATCATTATCCGCGCGCAGTTTATTGATAGTTGCCATGTAACCGGTCGAATTATTATCCACTTCAACAGCGTGACTTTGAGCTTGGTTTTGTTCAAAAGCGCGATAATCCAGTAATATTTTTGTCTGTACAAAAATGTCATTATCTGTCTTGACAATATCCATCAAAATATCATTGGAATGACGAATATCTTTCTTAGTCTGCAAACCGAAAATGCCCGTATGCTGGCTTAAACTCTGGTCATACTGCCCAAACTTCTGTGTCCGTACAGTCAGCATGCTATTTATTTTTGCACGTTGAGCCTGGTAAGCCGCCGAATCGGTACCAACTTGCGCGAAAGCATTAACCAGGAAAGAAGATAGTAAGGCAAGTAAAAGTATTTTTTTCATATTTTTTATTGAAAGTCCAATATAACACTATCGCCCAAATTTAAACCTAACAAACCGCTGGCATTGCCTTTATTAATAGCGATTTCTAAATGGTCGCTTATACCGAACAAGCACAACTTTTCGCCTTCCGGCACTTCACTGTAATGCCAGCTTAAATCGCTGATGGTTTCATTGCGCTTAAAATACAAAATAAAACGCCGTCCTTGTTGTATGCTGTTAAAAAACTCTTTAGTTATATTGGTAATCACGTTCTGAAACGAGTCGATATAAATCACTGAACCTTTAATTACGTTTTTTTCAACCACCGGTTGCAGGTTCATTTTTTTCTCTATGGTATCAATCGGCTCACCAATTTCTTCCAGTTTTCCGCCGCTCGCCAAATGGCAGGCAGCTTTAACAAAAATATCCGCCAGCGGAAAATGCAAAAATTTAAGGTCCTGCATAATGTTTATTTCCACCATCTCATCAGGGTCGGCGTTAAACATCAGCGAGAATATGCCATTATCAGCCCCAACAAAGTAATGGTTCTTGTATTTTATGGCCAGGTATTTTGTATTGTTATTAAAAACAGTGTCAATACCAATTAAATGCACCGTATATTCAGGAAAATAATGAAAACTATTTTTTAATATGAATGCTGCTTGCTGTATATTAAAGGCGGAAACATTGTTAGTAATATCAACAATATTTACAGATGGCAAAAGCTTCAGGATGCTGCCTTTCAAAGCAGCCTGGTAAATATCCTTATCGCCTAAATCTGTAGTTAATGTTATTATTGCCATTAATATTTTAAATTTTTATTACTAATCTTGTAGAAGCATTAGCAGCTGCAAATATTCAATTTTTAATTCATAAAAATCTGCAACTAATTAAATCAATTTGTATTGAACGAACTTAAATTATCAATTGAAAACGTTAACCCCGCTGTTTTATGGGGACCGAATAATGATCATTTTGAGATCATTAAAAAACAATATCCTAAGCTTAAATTAGTTGCCCGCGGCAGCGATGTTAAGGTGTTGGGCGATGAGCACGAGATTGCCATTTTTCAGGAGCGGTTTAACCATTTAATTGCTCATGTAGAGAAATTTGAAACACTGAATATCACCGATCTGGAACGGATACTCGGCGCTAAGGCATCATCTTCATCAACTACCACCGAAACAGCTGTTGATAAATTCGCGAGCGGCGAAGTTATCGTCTTCGGTCCTAATGGTGTTATGGTAAAGGCCCGTACGGCTAACCAGCGCAAAATGGTTGATTGCATTAACAAAAGCGATATACTTTTTGCCATTGGCCCTGCCGGTACCGGTAAAACCTATACCGCCGTTGCTTTAGCAGTAAGAGCTTTAAAGAATAAAGAGATCAAACGAATCATCTTAACCCGCCCGGCTGTTGAAGCAGGGGAGAACCTGGGCTTTTTGCCCGGCGATCTGAAGGAAAAGATAGATCCGTACTTGCGCCCTTTATATGACGCGCTGGATGATATGATCCCGGCAGAAAAGCTGAAGGTATATTTAGAAAACCGTACCATCGAGATCGCTCCACTGGCATTTATGCGTGGCCGTACCCTTGATAATTGCTTTGTGATTTTAGATGAGGCGCAGAATGCTACCGATATGCAGTTAAAGATGTTTTTAACTCGTATGGGCCCGTCGGCCAAATTTATTGTTACAGGTGATGTTACACAGATAGATCTACCCAAAAAACAACAATCAGGCTTGCACACGGCTTTAAGGATATTAACCGACATAAGCGGCATAGAAATAGTTTACCTGAGCGGAGAAGATGTGGTAAGGCACAAATTAGTACGTAAAATTTTAGCAGCCTACGGAGACATACAGTAGTATCAAGTATCAAGTATTTAGTATCAAGACAAAAAAACTAAATACTTGAAGCCGGTTAAATACTTGCGACTTGATACTAATTACTTGATACTAAAAAAATGAATGCAATAAAAGAAACACATTTTAACTTTCCGGGACAGACGAGCTTTTACAAGGGGAAAGTACGTGACGTTTATACGATAGATAATAAATACCTGGTAATGGTGGTTAGTGACCGCATCTCGGCATTTGATGTGGTTTTGCCTGAACCTATTCCATACAAAGGGCAAGTGCTTAACCAAATTGCAGCAGACTTTTTAAAGGCCACTGCCGATATTGTACCAAACTGGGTAGTTAACGTACCCGATCCAAGTGTTACTATTGGCCGTATATGCGAACCATTTAAGGTTGAGATGGTGATCCGTGGTTACTTAGCTGGTCACGCTGCCCGCGAATATGCTTTAGGAAAAAGAGAAGTTTGTGGCGTTAATTTACCTGAAGGTTTAAAGGAAAATGATAAACTGCCTGAGCCTATCATCACCCCAACAACAAAAGCATCGGTAGGGCATGATGAAGATATATCGCGCGAGCAAATATTGGCTAAGGGCATCGTATCTGAGGAAGATTATATTCAGTTAGAGAAATATACCCGTGCCTTATACCAACGCGGTACCGAAATAGCTAAAAAACAAGGACTTATTTTGGTAGATACCAAATACGAATTTGGCAAAGCCGATGGTAAGATATTTTTAATCGACGAGATTCATACCCCGGATTCATCCCGCTATTTTTATAGCGAAGGATATGAGGAACGCCAGGCAACTGGCGAGGCCCAAAAGCAGCTTTCAAAAGAATTTGTACGCAAATGGTTAATTGAAAATGGTTTCCAGGGTAAAGATGGACAAGTAGTTCCTGAAATGACACCAGAGATTGTACAGTCAATATCTGATAGGTATATTGAGCTTTATGAGAAAATTACAGGTGAAGCATTTGTTAAGCCCCAAAGTGGTGAAGTACTAAAAAGAGTAGAAGGTGCAATTAATCATGCTATAACTTCAGTTTTATAAAAATATTATAATTAAAGTTAATATATTAGCTTAAATAATTTAAAAAAATGAAATTTGCTGTTGACAAACACGAGAAATACATTTTGGTTAAGCTTAATGAATCCAAGTTAAATTCATTAGTTACCCCGCAATTAAAATCAGAACTTATCTTGATGAACACTGAAGGTCAGCGTAATATAATACTTGACCTTTCGCAAGTTAAGTTCGCCGATTCTTCAGGTTTAAGTAGCCTGTTAGTTGGTCACCGTTTATGTAAAAACGCGAATGGTGTATTTATACTTTCAGGCCTTTGTGACGCTGTTGCAAGGTTGATAACTATTTCACAATTAGATAATGTATTATCTATAGTTCCGGATACGGAAGAGGCTATTGATTTAATATTTTCTGAAGAAATAGAAAAAGATTTAAAAAAAGAAGCAAAATAGTAACAATTATTGTTTACCCTGTATGAAATTCGAGGTAACAATACTTGGCAGCAGTTCTGCAACACCCATTTTTAACCGAAACCCTACATCACAAGCGCTAAACATCAACGAACGCTTATACCTTATTGATTGTGCCGAAGGTACACAACAACAAATGTTGCGTTTCGGTATAAAATCGACTCGTATAGAATATATTTTCATTAGCCACTTACATGGCGATCACTACCTCGGCCTTGTTGGTTTGTTATCCTCATTGCATTTAAATGGCCGCAGCAAACCTATTACTATTTTCGCGCCGACGCATTTAAAAGAAATTATCAACCTGCAACTAAAATATTCCGAAACTACGCTGCAGTATCCAATCAACTATATAGATACCAATCCAAATAAAGCCGAAGTAGTTTTGAGCAATCAGGATGTAACAGTGGAAACCATCCCGCTGGATCACAGGATTGATTGTACTGGGTTTTTATTCAAGCAAAAAAAGCGTAACCGTAAACTGCTTAAAGAAAAACTGGAAGAATTGAAAATACCTATTGAATACTATACCGCGCTAAAAAAAGGAGTGGACTATACCGCGAATGATGGCACCATCTACAAAAACGACATGTTAACTTTAGATCCGGATGAACCCAAGAGCTATGCTTTTTGTTCGGATACGATTTATAACGAACAGTATTTTGATCAGATAAAAGGTGTTACCTTATTATATCATGAAGCTACTTTTTTGCATGATATGCTGGATAGGGCACAGAGTACCTTTCATACTACGTCGCTTCAGGCTGCCACAGTTGCTTTAAAGGTTGGTGCACAGGAATTATTGTTGGGGCATTTTTCGGCCCGGTATAAAACACTCAATGAACTGCTAGACGAAGCCAAAACAGTTTTTCCAAATACAGAGTTAGCCGTTGAAGGTAAAACCTTTGTTATAGGCGAATAAGCTTAAATCTAGTATATCCGCAAATCAAAAAATAACAATCATCTGCACATTTGCAAATCCGCATACCTGCACATCAAATAATTAGTCTTTCTTGCCACCAAATACCGAGAAGCTTACATAACGCTTAGGATGTGCCTTGATATCAATAAACAGGTTATTTAAATTTGCTGTAGCGTCATTTAAATTCTTGTACATGTTGTTATCGTTAATCAGTAAGCCTAAAGATCCCTGGCCATTATTTATTTTGCCGATGGTAGCTTGCAGATCAGCCAAAGCCAGGTTGGCACTTCCCAATGTCTGTTTTATGTTTGATGATGCTAACTGATCGCTAAAGCTTTCAAAATTAGTTGAGATCGCATCTAAATGCGATGTGCTGGTTTTTAAGTTATTTGAAACAGCTTCGGCATTGGTCATAATACCATTAATATGGTCAGACTGTGTGCCAACCAATGCATCTATCTTTTTGGTGGTACCCTCAAGCGTTTGCAGTGAATTAGCAATACTGGTAAAACTGCGATCAACATTTTTCTGAAAATTCGGGTTCAGTATTTTGTTGATAGCTGCCAATGACGAATCTAGTTTTGAAATTAAATTCTCTGCCTTCATCTGTATCGGTTGCAGGCTTTCAGCTAAACTGCCTTGTATGTCAGCCGCTAGGGTATCCCTGTCAGGGGCCATTTGCTTGCTGTCGCCATATTCAAACTTAATCGCTTTACCACCCAAAAGGTCGGTGCTTATTAATTGCGCATGAGTATTTAAAGGCACGTTATATTGAGGATCTATTCTAAATTCAACTACGGTCTTTCCATCAGGGCGTAGAATCATTTTTGATACCTGGCCTATCTGAAAACCGTTTACCAATACCGGTTTTGATACCGACAACCCATCAACACTATTATAAACCGCATAGTATTTATTTGAGCGGGAGAAAACATCATTACCACTTAAGTAACTGTATCCTAATATTAATACCGCAATACCAATGGTGGTCAGGATTCCGATTTTTGTTTCGTTTGATATTTTCATTAACTATATATGTGTTGTAACAGGTGTCAAATTTAATTCAAATGCCTAATAAACCTAACACCAATTAGTAAACTTTGTTACTCGGCCGCATCCTCAACCTCTTTTTTGTAATTGGTTAGTGCCCTAACTAACGAAGCCACAATTTCATCCTGCCCGCTTTGTGAATTTAAATAAGCCTCATCATCAGGATTATTTATAAAGCCTGTTTCAACCAAAACCGATGGCATAGCGCTGTGGCATAGCACCAACACACCCTGCTCAATCACACCGTCACTATGTCTGCCATCATGGTCAACAAATTCCGTATTTATCAAATCGGCTAAATGGATGCTTTGTTTTCGGTATTTGGTTTTTATGGCATTCATCAAAATAACCGTGGTTGGATCATTTGGGTCGCCGCCACCGTTTCCGGTTTCATCAACAGCCTCATCCTCATTTAGTTTTTTCCGGATAACAGATTCTTCCTCTTTGGTACGATGGAAACCATACACCAATAACAATACGCCTTTACCCGAGCGGTCAGGTACGTGTATGCGTCGCCCATGTGAGTATTCAACCTTATCAGGCAACGAGTTGCAGTGTATCGAGATAAAAACGTCTCCATTGTTCTCATTCGCTATTTCCGAGCGTCTTTCCCATGATACATCTTCAGGTGTACTGCGTGTTAAAACTACTTTAACTCCTGGCATATCTTTTTCTATAGCGGTTTGCAATTTAAGTGCAATTGCAAGCGTTACATCTCTTTCATTGGAACATGACCCTGATGCACCAAGCGAAAAATGCCCACCGGTTCCTGGCGGGTTTTGACCGTGCCCCGCATCAATAATCACAGTTCTGAGCTTATAACCCGAACTGCTGAGGGTATCGTTTTTAAAGTTATATAGAGGGAAAGAAAATAGCGAAAAGGATATTAATACCAGGGATAAAGTGCAAATCAATCTTTTCAATATTTTATTTTTCATTATGTTTGGGAGCTGTTAAGTTATTTCTGCAAAAATACTATTCGTAATCTATTTTGAAATTCATTAAACTGTTTTTTCTGCTCGAAATTGTGTTAATAGTGAATGTTTCTGCTGCTTCTAAAATTAGCATCCGAAACAATTACAAGCCTGTTATTGATACTATTATAAAACTCGATACCGCAAAAGACAAAAAACTTCTTAAAATTAAGCAATCTGCTGGTAATAAGAATGTCAAAACTGCAAAAACCGACACATCTAAGCGAAAAAGTAAGGACGGCTTAGATTCAGAACTGAAATTTAGCGATGATGATTCCACAATAACCGATAATGTACACAAGATTTTGTACCTATATGGTAAAGCGCGTGTAAAATATCAGGATGTTGAAATGGATGCTGATTACATCCGGGTCGACCAAAAAAACAACCTCATATTTGCCAGCGGAAGTACAGATCCGGTAACGCACCGATATATTGGCAGGCCAATAACCAAACAGGGGAAAGATAAGCCTGTTGAATCAGATTCGTTATTATTTAATTATAAAACCAAAAAAGGAAAGGTTTATAATCCCGCTTCCGAGCAGGATGGCAACTTTATATCGGGAGGGCAGGTTAAAAAGCTTAATGATGACGAAGCGGCTTATCGTAATGTACTCTTTAGCACTTGCGATAAACCATTCCCCGAAACTGATTTTGGTATAGTGATAACCAAAGGCATTGGCGAAAAAAATCGTATCATTTCAGGCCCGGCTTACCTTGAGATTGAAGGTGTGCCGCTGCCATTGGCCATACCATTCGGCTTTTTTCCAAAACCCGATCATAAAACATCAGGAGTTATATTACCAACCTTTGGTGAGGATTCTCAATTAGGTTTTTATATAAAAAACTTCGGTTATTACCTGGCCCTGAATGACTATGTTGATTTTACCACAGAGGGAACTTATTATTCAAAAGGATCATACGACTTAAACGAGACGGTCCACTATTTAAATAGATATGAATATTCCGGTAACCTTTCACTAAGCTACGGTTCACATAACTATGGCCTCGAGGGCGATCCTGCGGCAAAAGATTTTAATATCACCTGGTCACACACTAAAAACCCTAATGCAAGCCCTGGTAGTACATTCAGTGCTTCGGTAAATGCAGGTACATCAACTTTTTATCAGGATAACGCAGCTGCAGTAGGATATAACTTAAATGCGCTTACGCAAAATAACTTAAGTTCAAGTATATCTTACAGTAAGCAATGGATTGGTACCCCATTCAACCTTAACGTAGCCTTGTCGCATAGCCAGGATCTTACAGCTAAAACCATTACACTTGATTTACCTACAGTCAGCTTTAACATGTCAACCCTTAGTCCGTTTGATTCAAAAGACAGGGTGGGAGAGCAAAAATGGTATCAAAAAATCACTGTAGGGTACAGCTTACAGGCAGAAAACAACATTAATGCCGTACCCGAAAATGAACTATTTAAGGGCAATACGCTATTTAAACGTATGCAAAATGGTTTACAGCATCAAATACCAATCGGTTTCAACCAAACGTTCCTTAAGTACTTCCAGTTTAGCGCTTCGGCAAATTATACCGAGCAATGGTATTTACAGTCAATAAAGGAGTCCTATGACCGTAATAACCTTATAAATCCAACCTTACCGGTTATTGATACCGTTAGCGGCTTTAAAAGGGCAGGGGAATATACCTTAAGTACGGGGGTATCGACAAAAGTATATTTCAGGGCCGATTTTAAAAATAGTAAACTAATAGCCATAAGGGAGGTAATGACACCATCCCTGTCTTTTTCCTACCATCCCGATTTTTCTGATCCAAGCTTTGGTTATTATAAAACTATTGTTAGTAACGCTATTATACCATATCCTGCCTCCGTTACCAACTATTCCGTTTTTCAGAATGGTGTGTATGGTGGCCCTTCACCCGGTAGGGAAGCAGGACTTAACTTAAGTATCGATAACACAATCGAAGCTAAAGTACGCCCAAAAGCTACTGATACCTCACAAACGCCTAGAAAGATCAAGATAATTGATGGTTTAACTTTTGCCACGTCATACAACTTTGCCGCTGACTCAATGAGGCTGTCACCAATCTCATTTTCAGGTCATACAGCGCTGTTTCATGAAAAGGTAAATGTAAGCTTTTCGGGAACTCTTTATCCTTACGTAACAAACGTAAAAGATTCAGTAGGGAATGGACAAATAATAAAATATGTTCAGTATACCGATAAATATAGCTTTCAAAACGGCCAATTTCCATCCTTGCAATCTTTTTCCATATCTGTAAGCGGTAGCCTTAATCCAGCCACATTTCAACCGCATACCACTACCGCACCGATAGGGGCCTTGGTGGCAAATCAAAGTCCACAACAGGCGCAAAGGCTGGCAGTAATAAATAGTGACCCCGCTGCATATGTCGATTTTAAAATTCCATGGAATATTTCATTCAATTACAACTTTTCATATGCAAATCAATACACTTCAACCAGTATAGCTAATACATTAATGTTAAGCGGTGATATTAACCTTACCCCAAAGTGGAAAGTGCAATACACCACCAATTATGATATCAGGGCAAAGCAATTGGGTAGCGCTACTTCCTTTTCTATTTATCGCGATCTGCATTGTTGGGATTTGTCGATGCAATGGTTACCGTTTGGCTATTACAAATCATACAACGTAACCTTACGCGTAAGATCAACAATTTTGCAGGATTTGAAGTTAAGCAAGAAAAGCGATTACACCAGCAGCCCTTATTATAACACTCAATAATAATATTATGCTTGCAGAAATAATAACCATAGGCGACGAGATATTAATAGGCCAGATTGTTGATACCAATTCAGCATTTATAGCCCGCCAGTTAAACAATGCGGGTATCAGTGTAAAGCAAATCTCATCGGTATCTGATGATCGTGAACATATTTTAACCGCATTAGATGAAGCAGCGGGCCGCGCAGATATTATCCTGATAACCGGCGGCCTGGGGCCAACAAAAGATGATATTACCAAGAAAACCCTTGCCAACTATTTTGGTGTTGGGCTGATTGAGGATAAAGAAGCTCTTGAAAATGTTCAGCGTATTTTTAAACGGATCAGGGGCAAAGATGCCATTATGCTTGATATTAACAAGCAACAAGCCCTGGTACCCGAAAATTGCGAGGTTATCCTGAATAAGAATGGTACAGCGCCGGGTATGTGGTTTAATCATAAAGGTAAAATTTATGTATCGATGCCGGGTGTGCCTTTCGAGATGATGTATATGATAGAGGAGGAGGTGATACCCAAATTAAAGGCTACACTGAAACTACCTTTCATCATTCATAAAACTATTTTAACTGCCGGTGAGGGTGAATCATATTTAGCCAATAGAATAGCTGATATTGAAGATGATCTGCCATTGGATGTTAAATTAGCTTATCTACCCAAACCAGGACAGGTTCGTTTAAGGTTAAGTGCGTATGGTGAAGATGAAGCTACACTGCAACAAAAAGTGAATGAATTTTCAGCACGGATAATTGAGCGCGTTAAAAATGTAGTAGTTGCCGAAGAAGATATACCTTTTGAAAAGGTTATACTGAATATTCTGGACGAAAAAGGCCAAACCCTGTCAATTGCCGAAAGTTGCACGGGCGGTTATATATCGCATTTGTTTACCCAACACCCAGGAGCATCAAAAGTATTTTTAGGCGGGGCGATAAGTTATTCTTATGAACTAAAAGAAAGCATGCTAGGTGTTAAAACCGAAACTTTAGCACAATATGGTGCTGTTAGCGAACAAACTGTTACAGAAATGGTTGAAGGTGCACTGCATACTTTTAAGTCTGATTATGCCTTAGCGGTTACAGGTATTGCAGGCCCGGATGGTGGCACTGAAGATAAGCCCGTAGGTACAGTTTGGATAGGGGTAGCAACTAAGGGCAAAACGCAGGTAAAGAAATTCACATTTGGCAATAAGCGCGCGCAAAACATCGAAAGAAGCGCCATTTCAGCATTATTTATGTTGAATAATTTAATAAAAGATAGTGTAAAGTAAGCTATTCTTTGATTAATTTTGACCAGACTAACTATATAATTTTTGTATGGACAAATATCAGCTATTGTTACCAAAAATGGGCGAAAGTGTTGCCGAAGCAACAATAATCAAATGGTTAAAACAACCAGGCGATTATATTGAAGCCGATGAATCGGTAATGGATATTGCAACCGATAAAGTTGACTCTGAAGTTCCATCGCCAGTATCAGGTACATTGGTAGAGCAACTTTATAATGTAGATGATGTTGTACAGGTAGGTGCTGTTATCGCTGTAATAGAAACTAAGGAAGCTGGTGAATCGGTTACAACTAATACGGTTGAAGCTCCAGCACAAGTAATTACCGAACCTATAGCCGTAAAAGAACCTGCACCTGTTGCATCTGAAGTTAAAGAACAAGAACCGGCAATAGCAACTCTTGATTCTATACCGGGTACAGAACAATTAAATCAAAACACAGCTCCGGTAAATCATTCACAGGTTAATGATAATGTAAGATTTTACTCGCCACTGGTTAGAAGCATTGCTTCACAAGAGGGTATTGGTGTTGCTGAACTTGATAGGATACCCGGTACAGGTGCCGAAGGTCGTTTAACCAAAGATGACTTGTTGCTTTATATACAAACCAGGTCAGGAAATGGATCTGTAAGCCAACCTTCTACTACAACAGTAACTGCTCAACAAGCGCCTGTATTTAGCTCGCCAAAACTGCAAGCTCAACCTGTTGCAGAACAAAAAAGCACCACTGCTGAGAGCAAACCTCAACCTGTGCCTCAGTCAAAACCTGAGCCAAAAGCGACTTCGGTTTCCGGTGAAATTGAAATTATCGAGATGGACCGTATGCGTAAGCTGATTGCTGAGCACATGGTTTATAGTAAGCATACATCGCCGCACGTAACATCTTTTGTTGAAGCTGATGTTACATCACTGGTTAAATGGCGTGATAGAGTTAAAGATAAATTTGAAGCCAGGGAAGGCGAAAAAATCACCTTTACACCAATATTTATTGAAGCTGTTGTAAAAGCCATTAAAGATTTTCCGATGATAAACGTATCGGTTAACGGTACACAGATCATTAAAAAGAAGGACATTAATATCAGTATGGCAACCGCCTTACCAAATGGGAACCTGATAGTGCCTGTTATTAAAAAAGCTGATGAACTTAATCTGGTTGGTATAACCAAAGCGGTTAATGATTTGGCTAATCGCGCACGTACAAGTAAGCTACTGCCTGATGATGTAAAAGAAGGTACTTTTACCATAACAAACGTTGGCTCATTTGGTAACGTAATGGGTACGCCAATAATCAACCAGCCACAGGTGGCTATATTAGCTGTAGGCGCTATAAAAAAGAAACCTGCTGTAATTGAAACTAAGCAGGGCGATATGATTGGTATCCGCCACATGATGTTCTTGTCATTATCATACGATCACCGTGTGGTTGATGGTGCCCTTGGCGGAATGTTCGTTAAAAAAGTAGCCGATTATTTAGAAAACTGGGATCCCAATAGAGAGATATAAGCCCCTCCCATAAACACAAAAACAAAGCGTCATTGCGAGCGAAGCGTGACAATCACAAGCTATGCAGAGCCATTCTGTAAGTAGGGGATTGCCACGCTTCGCTCGCAATGACAATAGTTGATAATTTCCAGGTAAGTTCTAACAGAAAGTGTGTTATTTAGAACAATTCTAAAAAGAAATAATTGTAATTATCGCTTGCTATATCAATTACCTTTGCGCAAATGCTCAAACGGATAGTTGCCATATGTTTGCTTGTAACGCTGATCAGTTCAAACTTTTCGCGTTTCTTCATATATGCAGGTTTTGAGCTGAATCAAAAATACATAGCCGAAAATCTTTGCATTAATAAAAACAAACCCTGGATGCATTGCAACGGGAAATGTTTTTTTATGAGAAAGATTAAAGAAGCGCAGGATAACGAAAAAAAGCAGGATAGGGCCGATCAGCAAAATCATTACCAGGAAGCACTTCCGGTAACGCAACCTGTATCAACTATCGCATTTTCTTCAGAAAGCATAAAAGTATCTTATCCGAATACAGCAACGCCTGAAACCGTTCAGCGTGTATATTCAATATTATTACCTCCAAAAATCGTTTAATTACCCTTTATACTTAGCTGCTGTATTCAGCGGCATAAAATTAATTTAATGCATAATTGCTGGTATAAATCAAGCAATACGATAGCATTGAGTGTGGATTCATTTTAAACGAATAATATGTTTACTATTTCAAAGAAAGGCACAGTTATGGCCTTATTAGCTATATGCGGCTTTATATTCATCTCAGCCTGTGAGAACAAAGTTGATTATAAAGAAGCTCAAAAACAAGTACTGGCCACGCATGATAAAGTAATGACCGATGGGGGTAAAGGCGAGGATAAGGAAATGCAGTTTAACGCGCTGCTCAAATCAGGTTTAAAAAAGATAAAAACTAGCCAGCCTGCACTTGATACCGCTGCGGCAAGGGTTCAAATCATTTCCTTAAATAAAAAACTCAGCGATGCGGACGACCAGATGGAAAGTTGGATGCATGCATATAACAATGATTTTAAAGGAAAAACAGATCAGGAAACGTTAGATTATTTTAATGACCAGAAAACCAAGGTTGCAAAACTTGATAGCCTGTATCAATCTGCCTTAAAGTTATCTGATGAATATTTAAAGCAGTTGGATATTAAGCCTGCTGCCGCA
Organism: Bacteroidota bacterium; assembly: GCA_026224775.1. Taxonomy (GTDB): domain Bacteria; phylum Bacteroidota; class Bacteroidia; order Sphingobacteriales; family Sphingobacteriaceae; genus Mucilaginibacter. Next base: position 25,440 of record JAMFRP010000021.1, on the reverse strand, counting down.
GCAATGGCACCGGATGATAAGATGAAAATGTAATATCATCAGTTCTATCTAAACATATACATGCTCAAACGACTCACCATATGGATGCTGATTTTCGCGGTTTTTGCCGCGAACTTCTCCCTGGTGTTTGTATATGTAGGTTTTAAATTCAACCAGCAATATATAGCGGCTAATCTTTGCATAAACAGGTTTAAACCCAGCCTGCATTGTAACGGTAAATGCTACTTTATGCGAAAAATTAAACAGGCGGAAGACAACGAGAAAAAGCAGGCCGCCAAAGACGGTTCCAGCAGGCTCGAAATGTCTTTTATACAGCAGCCATTCATTATTTCATTTTCTGAACCGGTAATAATTGATACGTTATCAGCAGGTTTTCCGGTTTTTGATTATCATTACACCAGTCGTTATCTATCTTCCATTTTCAAACCACCTAAGTCTGCAGCTTAAATAAGAGTTAGGGATCAATATTCCCTAATCTTTTTGTCCGGCAATTTGCCGATTCTATTTATGCTGACAACGCGAGTTAGCAAATTATTTTTTTTTGCTTAGAAATTACATAAGAAGATAATCCTCGGGTCAATTACCGGGTAATTACATTCTTATATGGAAAAGATATATGAAATTTGAATTACGATTTATAAGAACACTTTACATCCTGTTGTTTCTTTGTGTTAGCATGTTTGCTAAAGCAAAAACCGTAACAGGCATCGGAAGCATAGCCGGAAACATAACCGATAAAACTACCGGCTTGCCAATACATGGCGCGACTATTTTTATCCCCGATCTAAATATTGGGACAAGTACCGACGAAAAAGGTAACTATTTATTAAAACAATTACCAGAGGGCGAATACCTTATGCAGGTAACGGCAATTGGTTATGCGAGTGTGACCAAAGTGGTTAATCTGAGCAATACCTATTCGGTCGATTTTAAACTATCAGCCTCAAATTATGAGCTTTCGGATGTTGTGGTAACGGCTTTGGGCAATACAACAACCAAAAAACGCGCCCCTATACCTATATCGGTAGTAACACACAACATGATTTTGCAGGGTGTTGCCAATACCGCTGTTGACTTAATAGCCTCACAACCGGGTATTAGTGAAACAACCGAGGGAGCAGGTACCACCAAGCCGCAGATTAACGGACTTGGATTTGACCGGGTATTAACCTTGATGGATGGTATACCACAAGAAGATTTTCAATGGGGAGATGATCATGGTTTACTGGTTGATCCTTATGGCGTTTATGATGCGGAGATCATCCGTGGCCCGGCTTCGTTACAATACGGTGCAAGTGCAGAGGCTGGTGTCATCAGCTTCAAATCAGAGCCCTTACCTGAAAACGGGACTGTGCAGGGTAGTGTGCTTACAGAGTATCATACCAATAACGGATTCCTGGGAACCTCGGTACATGTAGCAGGTAATCATAACGGCTTTGTATGGGCGCTAACCGCAAGCGGGGAGGAGGCACATAGTTACTCCAATCCAAAGGATGGGTATGTTTGGGGAACAGCATGGAACCAGACTAACACCCGCTTAATACTTGGTATCAACAAATCATGGGGTTATTCGCGCCTTACCCTAAGCGCGTTGCACCGCAGAATAGAAGTTCCTGATGGCAATCGCGATAGCACAGGTCGCTTTATGTTCGACTCACCTCAAAATGGTAAGATATATCCAACCAGATCTGACTTTTTATCCTACAGTGCTGATATAGCCGGGGATAAGGTCTTGGACGAGTACCAGGCCTGGTGGCAAAATAGTGTTAATGTTGGCAAAGGCAGAATTGGTCTTGATGTTGGCTTTACCAGAAGCATTCACCATGACATAGATACCGGGCGTATTGGGTCTGGCAATCTATTGGTTAATGATATTCCTTATTCTTTAAAATACCAGATAGCAGGCGAGCATTCTGGATTGAAGCTAACCACCGGCATTAACGGTATTTACGAATTTCAGAATAATGGGGCAGCACCACCAGCGCCGTATATAGCCGATTATGAAATACCTAATTACACCAATTTTGAGATAGGGGGGTATGTAGTACTGGAGAAAAACTTCAAAAACTTAACGCTTAGTGGGGGAGTACGCTTTGATCGGACTGATTTTGTGGGAGATCCCATGTCGTTGAACAGCGCCGGGAATATTGTACCACCGGGAACACCCGGATCTGATGTTCAATTTACAGGTTTCAACAATAAGTATACCGGGCCGTCCGGAAGTATTGGAGCATCCTACCAATTGCCTGACAATAATTACGTAAAGCTTAATATTTCAAAAAGTTATCGTGCACCGGCCATAAATGAACTAACCAGCAACGGTTTAAATATTGGCTCAAATGCAGTGCAATTAGGTAACCTAAACCTCAAAGCTGAACAAGGTTACCAGATAGATTTTGCTTATGGATACGATGGCAAAGATGTAAGTGTAGAAGCAGACGGTTTTTATAACCACATCAGCAACTTTATATTCGCTAACCGTACCGATTCCGTTTCGGAGGGGTATCCGGTTTACCAATATGTATCTTCTAATACCGCTATTATTACCGGCGTTTCAGGATACCTGAATATACATCCCGCGGCTGCCAGATGGTTAGAGATAGATAATGGCTTCACCTATATCTATTCCCATATTCCTAACGCTTCTGATTCAACCAGTCATCTTCCATGGATACCGGCCCCGCATTTAACTTCTGAAATTAAATTAAGGCTGAACGATGGGCGCAATTCAATTATAAAAGGAACCTACTTTAAGTTCGGAATTCAGCATGATTGGGCGCAGAACAATATATACAGCGCGCTTTATACTGAAGTGCCTGCTGCGCAATATACTTTGTTTAACGCGGGTATAGGAACAAATTTTGTGAACCGCAAAACAGGCAGGGTGATATGTTCATTCTTCGCGAATTGCACCAACTTAACTAACGTGGCTTATGCCGATCACCTGAACCTGGCACAATACTTCCTGTCGTACAGCGGAACGCCGGTTACTGTAACCAAGCAAAATCAGGGTATTTACAACATGGGTAGAAGCATCAGTTTTAAATTGGTATTTCCCTTTGGCAGCACAGAAAATAAGGCCGCCATAGCCAAGTAATTAACGCGTGTGTAGTATAAGATTTAAGCGTTAAATCCATTGTTTTCAAATTAGAACTTTCTAATGTAGATTAGAAAGTTCTAATTTATAATACTGACAAAGATACTTGGGGTATCTTTGCAAAAGATTTTATAGCAAACCCCACTATGAATATTTTGTTAATTGAAGATGAACCCAAAGTTGCCGCCTTTATAAAAAAAGGCCTCGAAGAACAATTTCATAAAGTTACTTTGGCCTATGATGGCAACATGGGACGTAAGATGGCACTCGAGTCAGATTTTGAATTGGTTATACTTGACGCTGTACTACCTGAATTAAATGGCTTTGAAGTTTGCAAACAAATAAGGCAATTTAAAAAAGAGTTACCCATATTAATGCTAAGCGCCCTCGGAACGGTAGATGATAAAGTTAGAGGCCTGGAAAGCGGAGCTGATGACTATCTAACCAAACCCTTTCATTTTGAAGAACTACTCGCCAGGATAAAAGCACTTGACAGGCGCAGATCAGCCATACTGCCCGGAACGGTTTATGAAGTAGCTGACCTGCAAATGGATTGTTATCGGAAAACAGTTACCAGAAGCGGCAATTTGATACTGCTAACTGTAAAAGAATTCATATTGCTTGAAGTACTTATGTACAATAAGAACCGTGTTTTATCACGTACTTATATAGCGGAGTCTGTTTGGGGCATAAATTTTGACCGCGGCACCAATCTTATCGATGTTTACATTAATTATTTACGCGCCAAGGTTGATAAAGGCTATCCTAGTCAATTAATCCATACGGTAATTGGCATGGGTTATATGATAAAAGATTAAACACGGGAGGTTTAGATTGAAAGTTAAAGATAGGCTATCTTTTCAGTTTACTTTTATGTTTGCCCTGTTGCTGTTGCTGGTTTTAACAGGCGTGTTCCTATTTGCCGGGCATAATAGGGTTAATACTTTTTTTGACAAACTAGATGACCGGGTTATTAACGTAGCGCAGTTCTATCTGGCAGAAGACAACCTGTCAAAGGAGAATTTCAAGAGTGTTATTAAAAAATTCCCGCAATCATTAGCTAGTGAAAACATCAGGATATATACCGATCACTATCAGCCCAAATTTATTCCTGAGGATTCTGTTCATTGGGATAAGCGCATCCTGAAACAGGTTATCGAGCAGAAAAAAATTCATTTCTCTGAAGGAAGCCGTCAGGTTACAGGTATTTATTATGTAGATAACTCAGGTAATTTTATTGTGATCGTTTCTGCAGTTGATGAAGCAGGATACCATTATCTGCACGATCTAAGCCTTGTGATGATCTTCTTTTTCATGGCGTCATTACTCATTACTTTTTTTATTGGGAAGATATTTTCAAAGATCGCATTACATCCGATTGTAAGCATTACCGGAAACTTGAAAAGAATAAGGGCATCAAGCCTCGATTTGAGGTTGCCGGTAGCTGAACGGAAAACGGATGAAATCGACAATCTTTCGCTTACAATTAACAAGTTATTAGAACACCTTGAACAATCATTCGAGAGCCAGCAATCATTTATTGCCAACGCTTCGCATGAGTTGCGCACACCTATAACCACAATACTTGGCGAGGCAGAAACTACATTGGTTCATGAACGGCCAAAAGAGGAGTATCAACTAACGCTGGTAAATATTATTAAAGAGACTGAAGGCTTAAATGAGATTATTAATAGCCTGATGGACCTGATGCAGATGGACCTGGCCCATTATGAGCTTCAAAGTGTTAGGATGGATGAACTACTTTGGGAGATTGTAGATGAACTTGATAACGATAAAGTAAAGATCGATTACAATATTCCTAATGACAGATTAAAATGCACCATAATGGGTAACCGCAGGTTATTATTTATCGGCATTAATAATGTGATTAAAAATGCTGTCAAATTTTCAAACGGCAAAGATGTTTTTTGTGAGCTGTTTTGCAATGAACTCGGCATTAACATTAAAATACGCGATCAGGGTATAGGCATGACCCCAAAAGACATTCTAAAGATCTTCCAGCCATTTTTCAGGGCTTCCAACGCGCTTAATTATGCGGGGCATGGTATTGGCCTTTCGTTAACACAAAACGTTTTAAAATATCATAATGGGATTATTGTAGTTAGTTCTGTTGTTGATACAGGGACAGAATTTCATCTGATATTCCCAAATTAGCGCTCCCATACACATGAAATTTGTGTCGACATTAGAATTTTTTAATGTACATCTAATGTATCTCTAATGGTAGATTAAGTATCCGCTAATAAGCCCCATGTACCTTTGTTATATCGGATGGCGTTCAAAAACGTACTGCCGCCGGTTTATACAATTTGCAGCATGTACATAAAAAATATCGGTATACTATTTATATGGTTTGGGTGTTTAACATTATCCCAATCTGCCCGTGCACAAACCGCTACTGATACGGTCAGCATTACCGTAAAACAAGCCGAAGATCAATTTATTAAAAACAATTTAAGCTTAATTATTAGTCATTATAATATTGATAATGCCAGCGCGCAATTGATAACCGCCCGTTTGTTTAACAATCCCAATTTCAATTTCTCTAATGGTATTTACGCTAATAATGTAACTGAAGGCCCTGCTTATAACGAACAATCTTACGGTATCTCTCAATTGTTAACCACCGCGGGTAAACGCAATAAAAATATACAGCTTGCTAAATTAGGCATCACACAATCGAGGTACCAGTTTTTTGATTTATTGAGAACACTAAAGTTTACGCTGAGAAATGATTTTTACACCATCTATTATCAGCAACAATCAGCTAAAGTTTATGACGAGGAAATAAGCTCGTTAAGCAAAACACTGGTGGCCTACAAAGAACAATATGTCAAAGGAAATATTGCCGAAAAGGAATTGCTTCGTATACAGGCCCAACTTTATTCCTTACAGGTAGAATACACTGGTTTAATCACCGGGATAGATACTACCGAGAGCCAGCTTAAGTTATTATTAAGACTATCACCGCGTACAACAATCAATCCTATTGTAACTTCTGATCTTACCGGTCAGGATGTTTTGGCAACTGTTTCCTATCAGCAATTACTTGATTCGGCATATGTTAACCGTTATGATTATAAATTGGCTAAAGTAGCTGTAGAGTACAATAATGTTAACCTGCAATTACAAAAAGCTACCGCTGTGCCGGATGTTTCCGTTTCGTTAGGCTATGATAAGTTGGGCGGATATGGTAATGATTATTTAGGCGGAGGCATATCATTTGATCTTCCGTTTTTTAATCGCAACCAGGGTGGCATTAAGCAGGCACGCATTGCTATAGATCAAAGTAAAGTGCAGTTGCAAAGCCAGCAAGACCAGGTTGAAAGCGATGTAGCTATCAATTATAAAATGGCGCTTACACAGGAAAAACTAGCCAATAGTTTTGACCCTAAGTTTAAACCCGAGTTTTCGCACCTGATAGCCGAGGTATACAAAAATTACGAAAACAGGAACATCGGTTTACTGGAATTCCTGGATTATTATGATACCTACAAAACCAACACGTTACTCATCAATAATCAACTTTTAAGCAGGGTTATATCGCTTGAACAACTGAACTATGTTACGGGTACACCTTTTTTTAATCAATAAAATATCTATCAACCACCTCCATGAATAAATCAATCGTTAAATATAGCCTTCCGCTACTTTCGTCACTCGCATTGCTGCTCTCTGTTTTTTCATGTAACAGACAAGAGACAACAGATGATACGCGTGCGCCTTACGTAGTGCCGGATTCACTGATGAAAACACTTGTTGTCGACACAGTAAAGACCTCCAACATAACCGATGCCATTAAATTTAATGGTCTGGTAGATTTTAATACAGACAAAGTTGTAAACGTATTCCCGCTGGTTAGCGGTAATGTACAGGGAGTAAATGTAGTACCTGGCGATTTTGTAAAACAGGGGCAAGTATTAGGCGTAGTGAAAAGTGCCGAGGTGGCAAATTACAATTCGGCATTAATAACCGCGGCAACCAATGTGCAGCTTACCGCTAAACAACTTTCGCAACAAAAAGATTTATTTAAAAGCGGGCTTGCATCGCAGGTAGATATTACTAACGCCGAGGTTGCTTATGAGCAGGCGATAGCTGCCAAAACTGCTGCCGGAAAAATACTAAGCATTAACGGTAACAATACCAATGGCGAATATTTGATAAAAGCACCAATAGACGGTTTTATTGTACAGATGAACATCACCAATGGCATGGCTATTCGTCCCGATAATAACGCTGGCTTATTTACTATATCCGATCTTAAAAATGTGTGGGTGCAGGCCAACGTTTACGAGGGTAATATTGGTAAAGTACATCAAGGCGATTCTGTTGATGTAACTACCATTTCTTATCCTGATAAAGTGTTTAAAGGTAAAGTAGATAAGATGATGGATGCGCTTGATCCGGCAACAAAAACATTAAAAATGCGCATTGTATTGTCAAACTCTGGCTATTTATTAAAACCGCAAATGTTTGCTACGGTAACACTGGAGAACAACGAGAACAGGACCGCTATTTCGGTATCGGCAAAATCGCTGGTTTTTGATAACAGCCAGTATTATGTAGTGGTGCTTACTGGTAAAAACAATGTTGAGATAAGGCCGGTACAACTCATCAGTAACAATGGCAGCACTGCGTATATCCAGAGCGGTTTAAAGCCCGGCGAACGTGTGATTGCATCAAACGCCATACTTATCTACGGTTCATTAAACAGTTAATATAACATATACAGAAAATGATAAAATTTCTTAGAGGTGTTATAGGCTTTTCGTTAAAAAACAAATACCTGATCCTGTTTTTAGCAGGAGCATTGATAGTAGGTGGTATAATTACATTTATTCAGATGCCTATTGAGGCTTTCCCGGATGTAACCAATACCGAGATAGATATTATTACCCAATGGCCCGGCCAAAGTGCCGAAGAGGTTGAAAAACTGGTTACCATTCCCATCGAGATCGCTTTAAACCCGGTTCAAAAGAAGGTTAGTCTGCGTTCAACTACCATATTCGGCTTAAGCTACGTAAAAGTAATTTTTGATGATCATGTAGAGGATCAGGAAGCAAGGCAGCAAGTAATGTTCCTGTTAGCTAACGCGGCCTTACCTAATGGTATTACCCCATCGGTGCAACCACCAACAGGGCCAACAGGTGAGATTTTCCGATACACCTTAAAAAGCACTTTCAGAGATATAAGGGAACTTAAAACCATACAGGATTGGGTGATTGACCGCCGGTTAAGGGCCATCCCCGGTATAGGCGATATCAACAGCTTTGGTGGTAAAACAAAAACTTATGAAATCACGGTTGATCCAGGTAAACTGACTACGTTGGGTATTACCCCGCTGGATGTTTTCGCGGCTGTACAAAAAACCAATATTAATGTTGGGGGCGATATGATCATCCAAAATAACCAGGCATTCGCTGTTAGGGGGCTTGGTTTGATCAAGGATGTCAATCAGATTAAAAATATTGTCATCAGCAATAATAATGGCGTACCCGTTTTGGTAAGCGATGTTGCTAATGTTTCTATCTCCAACCTACCTCGATTAGGCTGGGTAGGAAGAAGTGACGCTACTATTGATAAAGATGGTAAAAGGCATGTAACTGATGATGAAGACGCCGTTGAAGCAATTATTGTAATGCGTAAGGGCGAAAACCCAACAGACGTAGTTACGGCATTAAAAGCTGAGATAAACAAACTAAATAACGATGTATTACCGGCAGATACCAAGATTGTACCTTACTATGATCGTTCCGATCTGATTGGTTATGCTACTCATACCGTATTGCATAATCTTATTGAGGGTATTTTACTGGTTACCTTCCTCGTATCGTTATTCATGTTCAACTGGCGGACTACACTAATTGTGTCCATCATTATACCCATGGCGCTGCTGTTTGCCTTTATATGCCTGCATTTGATGGGTATGTCGGCCAACTTATTATCATTAGGTGCGGTCGATTTTGGGATTATTATTGATGGCGCGGTAGTTATGGTTGAGGGGATGTTTGTTATTCTGGATCATAAAGCCATACAAATGGGTATGGACCGCTTTAACAAAATATCCAAACTCGGGTTGATCAAAAACAATGGTGCCGTATTAGGAAAAGCCATATTCTTCGCGAAGCTAATTATCATTACAGGGCTGTTACCGGTGTTCGCTTTCCAAAAAGTGGAAGGTAAATTATTCTCACCGTTGGCTTATACATTAGGTTTCGCATTACTGGGTGCCCTAATAACTACATTGACATTAGTACCGGTATTAATCAGTATGCTATTAAAGAAGGATGTACATGAAAAGCATAACCCTTTTGTACATAACCTAACCCGTTTTATGCTTGGCGGTTTTACCCAGGCATTCAAGTATAAAACACTGGTAGTTACGGTGTCGCTTATTGTGATGGTTGTTGGCCTGTTTTCATTCAAGTTTTTGGGTAGCGAGTTTCTACCTGAACTTGATGAAGGTGCCATTTGGTTAAGAGTTCAGTTGCCCTACAGCGTATCACTCGACAAATCGGTAGAAACAGCGAAACAAGTACGGTCAATATTAATGACCTTCCCACAGGTGCAATATGTGGTATCACAAACCGGGCGACCTGATGATGGTACAGACGTAGCTGGTTTCTACAATAATGAGTTTGACGTGCTCATGTATCCGGAGGATAATTGGAAGCCCAAGGTAACCAAAGAAGAGCTGATAGCGCAAATGAACAAAAAGCTATCCATACTGCCAGGCGCCGATCTTAATTTTTCGCAACCGATAAGTGATAACGTGGAGGAGGCTGTATCCGGGGTTAAGGGTTCTATCGTGGTAAAAGTATACGGTGATTCGCTTAATTATATGGAGCAAAAAACCGACGATATTTATAAGATACTAAAGGGCGTAAGAGGCATAGAAGATTTAGGAGTACTAAGAAGTATCGGCTTGCCGGAATTGGATATCAGCCTGAACCAACAAAAAATGGCTCAATATGGTGTATCAACCAGCGATGCTAATGCGGTAATATCTATGGCCATCGGCGGTCAGGCGGCATCAACATTATATGAAGGTGTAAGGACATTCGATATCAGGGTACGTTTCCCGGCGGCTTTTCGGGAAACACCGGAGGATATTGGAAACCTGTTAGTTCCTACCCAAAGTGGTTCAAAAGTTCCGATTAAGGAAATCGCCGACATAAGTCAAAAAACGGGTCCATGTTTAATTTTCAGGGATGAAAACGAACGCTTCGCCACACTTAAATTCTCTGTTCGCGGCAGGGATATGGGCAGCACCATTAAGGAAGCACAGCAAAAAGTAAATACTAAAGTCAAACTGAAGCGTGGTTACCACATGGCCTGGCAGGGCGACTTCGAGAACCAGCAACGTGCTGAAAAAAGGTTAACCCAAGTTGTTCCGGTTAGTTTGGCGCTCATCTTTTTACTGCTATTCGTCATGTTCGGCAATTTTAAAGATGCAGCATTGGTATTCCTAAATGTGCCGTTCGCCATTGTTGGCGGTATAGCAGCGCTGTTAATCACTGGGACTAACTTTAGTATATCAGCAGGTATCGGTTTCATCGCGCTATTTGGAATATGTATACAGGATGGCGTGTTACTCATCACGGTATTTAAACAAAACCTGGAATCTATAAAAGGCGACCGGCTAACGCTATATACCGCCATAAAATTAGGGGTAAACTCCAGGATCAGGCCGGTGATGATGACAGCGTTAATGGCCGCTATCGGTTTATGTCCGGCAGCACTGTCGCATGGCATCGGTTCAGAAAGTTCAAGGCCATTAGCCAGGGTAGTTATTGGGGGCATATTATGCGCCATGCTATTCAGTCTTTGGGTATTCCCGTTAATTTTTGGTTGGGCATACCGTAAAACAGATAGTACAACAAGATAATAATCAGCCGTTTAAGGCAAAAATACTTAATACCCCTAATCCATTAGGTATGTTGAAGGCAGTGCAGCAATAGCTGCATTTGCCGGATACATTGGTCGGGGAGGGGGCAGATCTGGATTTTAGCTATACTGTACCATGGTGCAGATGGAACACCTGGTACAGTTGGCACAAAAAAGTGTCAAAAAAGGCCCTAAATGGTATAAAAAAAGCGGTTTTTAGATTGCTTTTTGACCAATTTTTAGTCGAAAAACGACTATTTTAATGCTAAAATCAACCAAAAATGCTTGTTTTTGATTCTTTTTTGATGGTTTTTAAGTGAAAAATGTACGTTTCTATTAAAAAATGATTGCTATTCAGGCTGATACTTGCTGCGCTCGTTTGTCAATATCTAGGAGAATTTCTTTAAAAATAAGGCCTCCTCACACTCGCTGTTTGGAGGCCTAAACCTAAACCTTATCACAATAGGTAAAAGAATTTCACCTGTATGAATTGCAAACTTATATTTTTCACATAGTTAATTACATAAAACTCGATGAATGGTAAAAATAACCCGACGAATTGAGATTGTTAACCATTTAAAAAGTAGCGCTATAAATTACCTCATAATTAACATTATGTTAAGTTGATATTCAAATATAAAAGGCCTTTTACAGCCCTTTATATAATTCTATTTCTACTTACCCCCTAACGCGTCCATTTGTTTCTGGATCTCATTAGCTTTAGCTGTGTTTTGTGTACCTAAATAATAAGTTTTTAAATTATTTAAAGCATCGTATGATTTTGGATTTAAATCTACAGCTTTTTGCAAATATGGTCTTGCAGCTTCAAAATCAGCTTTTGATTTTGCTAGTGCAGCTTCATATTCTTTTTGTTTGCTCGATGGTAACTGATTCGCGGCGTTATATTCATCAATTGCCGGGTTAAGCGTTACGTAGCCTAAATTTAGGTTAGCTTCAAAATAATTAGGATCTAAATCAACAGCCTTTTTATATTGCTCTGCAGCTAAATGATAATTATCTGTCTTCTTAGTTTGTAAAGCTGCTTTATCAGCAGCAACCTTGGCTTTCTTTTGCTGGTTACCGTAAGATTCAGCAATCTGAGAATAAGTTAAACCTAAATAATAATATAAGGTTTTATTCTTAGGGTCTGCAGCAATTGCGCTTTGTATTTTTTCAACCAAAACATCTTGTTTGCCTGATTGTAAGCCAATTTCAATTTCTCTTCTGCGTAAATTATTATCTGCCGGATATGCGGCAACACCTGCACTTACTGTTTTTAAAGCGTTAGTAGTATCTTTCGTAGCTAAATAAATATTAGTAAGGTCGTAGTATATAGCCGGTTTATTTGAATAATTTGTAGTCAGCAATTTAGTGTATGATGATATTGCATAACCATAATATTTGGCATTACTATCACCGGCATTTGCAGCAGATATGCCTGTAACATATAATGCTAAGGTATCATCCGGGGCAATCTGATGATAATAATCGAATGATTTATAAGCATCTTCAAATTTCTTATTTTGAAATTCTGTTCTGCCTAAATCAAATTGATATGATGCTAAATTAAGGGCAGCATCATGTATCATCGTTTTGTTTTCCTGTTTAACAGAATCTAAAGATTTTGCCTTTTTTAAAGCTTCTTCAGCTATTGTAAAATTTGCAGCTTTATTAGCAGGGATGGTATCCTGTGTAACCAACGATGAATATATGGCTCCTTTTAAAGCAAAAGTTAGCGGCAGGCTTGCTGTTTTTTCATTAACAGATGCTTTATCTATTGATGTTTTTGCATCCGCCAAGTCTTTTACGCCTTGTACCTGTGTTATTTTATTCGCTTTCTCTACCGAATAGCTATCGTATTTTTCTTTGGCGTTATTTAATTCGCCCTTTTGTGCAAATGCTGCTACTGATACTAAGCCCATTAGGCCTGTCATCAAGAGTTTTATTTTCATAGTGATGTTATTGATTATTTAACTGTTTTAATTTATTATTTACCCGTATTAACTGGTTTTTGTTTTGTGTTTGTGCATAAACAAGTTGCAATACTTCCAGAGCCCTAATATCATTTGGCGATATTTCATTAGCTTTTTCAAGCATTGCCGCTGCAAGATTAATGTTTTTTATTTTCTCTGACGGAAAAATTAAACTTTCTTTGAAATATAACAAACCGAGATTAAATATTGGATCATAAACCGATCCATTAATATCTATAGCCTGTAAATAGTATGTTTCCGCTAATTTGTATTGATTAAGATTATCATAACAATTGGCAGCTACAAATGCTACACTGGCACTGTTGGGGTAAGTATCTGTCAGTGGTTTTAATAAAGGTTCTAACGCCGAATACTCTTTTTTATTACTGTAAATGTTGGCCTCGTTCATCAACAACAGCTTATCATCAGGGAAGCGGCTTCTGCCCTTTTTGATAACTTCAAGCGCTTTGGAGGTATCACCCATTGATTTATAGATATTTGCAGCCGCTTCAATATATTCAGCCCTGGCAGTATCCGCGTCAATTAAATGATTATAATATTTTGCGGCATCCTGTAAATTACCCAGTTTATTATTGGAGTAGGCAATATAGAAATCAAGCTGTTTAAAGGATGGCGCATATTTCTGAGCATTTAAAAACGCTTGCTCCGCATTTACAAAATCGGATGTATTCATATACTGAAAACCAATCCGGATATAAACATTTGCAAGGCATTTCTTTATATAATCAAGCTGATCCTGAAAACTCGCACTTTTTTTACTGGTACATAACTTGTTAACCAAAGCTGTAGTTTGGGTAAACAGTGTTGCAGGTTGCTTAAGCTTATTAAGCGAATCAATATATAAAATGGTGGAATTTACCAGCGCCCTGTAAATGCTTTTCTTATAATCAGCAGAATCAGCATGATTAGTAACAAGGCTATCTATTGATTTTTTAGCGGCTGCTAAAAACTTCAGATCTTTTTTTTGCTTATATAGCGCCAAATTATTCACTACAGGCTTAAACACTTCCGACTGGCAGAAGGCTAAGCTTGTAGCGAACATTAATATTAAAACCGGTATTATTATTTTACGGTTCAGCATATTTTTTTTATTCAGTTACTTCATCAGTTGAGGGCTCATCGCCTTTGGTTTCGGTAGCACCATCACTATCCACCGCTGCGTCTGCATCATTTGCTTCGGCAACAGCTTCATCTAATTCCTCCTCTTCGTCGTGCTCAATTTTTGCAACTGATGCTATTTCGTCATCACCTTTAAGGGTAATTAAACGTACACCTTGCGTAGCACGGCCCATAGTCCTTAATTCACTAATAGCAATACGGATAATAATGCCAGATTTATTGATGATCATTAAATCCTCTTTATCAGTAACACCTTTAATGGCAACAAGGTTTCCGGTTTTATCAGTAACATTAAGTGTTTTAACACCTTTACCACCACGGTTGGTAACACGGTAATCATCAATATCGGTACGTTTACCGTATCCTTTTTCTGATACTACCAACACTGTAGTTTCCGGATCATCAATACTAATCATACCTACAACTTCGTCATTATCACCATCAAGCGATATACCACGTACACCTGTTGCTGTACGGCCCATCGGCCTAACTGTAGCCTCATTAAAGCGTATTGCACGGCCTGATTTTAATGCCATCACAATTTCGCTGTTACCACTGGTTAAGTTTGCTTCTAACAATGAATCACCATCATTAATATTGATCGCGTTGATACCATTAGCACGCGGACGTGAGTATGCCTCAAGCGAAGTTTTCTTAATGGTACCTTTCTTGGTACACATAATAATGTAGTTATTCTCCAGGTATTCCTTGTCTTTAAGGCTAATTAACTTAATATAAGCCTTAATGTTTTCTTCTTTAGGAATATTGATAATGTTTTGGATGGCACGGCCTTTTGATGTGCGCGTTCCCTCCGGAATCTCAAATACCCTCAACCAGAAGCATTGCCCCGACTCGGTAAAGAACAACATATAGTTGTGGTTTGATGCGATCAACAGGTGCTCAATAAAGTCAGCATCGCGGCTATTACTGCCTAATGATCCTTTACCCCCTCTGCCCTGCCTGCGGTATTCCGTTAAGGCCGTACGTTTAATATAGCCTTCGCGCGAAATGGTAATTACCACATCCTCATCCTCAATAAAGTCTTCAGTATTCATTTCTGCCGATGAGTGAACCATTTCGGTTTTGCGCTCATCGCCATATTTTTCTTTGATCTCTAAAAGCTCGTCCTTGATGATCTGCATACGCAAAGCTTCGTCGCCCAAAATAGAGTTCAAGTAATCAATGGTTTTCATCAAGCCATCATATTCATCCTTAATCTTATCACGTTCCAGTCCGGTTAACCTTCTTAGGGTCATATCCAGTATGGCGCGTGCCTGTATATCGCTCAGGTTAAATTGGGTTATCAATCCTTCCCTTGCATCATCAGGTGTATTTGAACTGCGTATTAAGCGAATTACCTCATCTAAATGATCTAAAGCGATCAATAAGCCCTCTAAAATGTGAGCACGTTTCTGCGCTTCAGCTAATTCAAATTTTGTACGGCGTACTACAACCTCATGCCTGTGCTCAACAAAGTGATGGATGAGATCTCTTAGGTTCAGCATCATTGGCCTGCCATGCACCAGCGCTATATTATTTACACTAAATGATGTTTGTAACGATGTGTATTTGAATAAGTTATTCAATACAATGGCAGCATTAGCCTCACGTTTTATTTCGTAAACAACACGGATACCCTCCCTGTTTGATTCATCCCTGATGGATGATATACCTTCTATTTTCTTTTCGTTAACCAACTCAGCGGTACGCTCAATCATTAACCCTTTATTAACCTGGTAAGGTATTTCGGTAACAATGATACGCTCACGTTCACCGTTATAGGTTTCAATTTCAGCTCTTGCACGTAAAACTACCCTGCCGCGGCCTGTTTCCAAAGCTTCACGCGGGCCTTCAAAACCGTAAATTATACCGCCTGTAGGAAAATCCGGACCTTTAACATACTGCATCAGCTCGCTAACCTCAATATTACGGTTATCTATCAATGCTATGGTAGCATCAACAACTTCCGACAAATTGTGAGGCGCCATGTTGGTAGCCATACCTACCGCTATACCTGATGCTCCGTTAACCAATAAGTTAGGGAATTTAGCAGGTAATACAGTTGGTTCTTGTAGCGAATCGTCAAAGTTTAGCTGGAAATCAATGGTGTCCTTGTTAATGTCGGCCAGCATCTCTTCAGCAATTTTTTCAAGTCTTGCCTCGGTGTAACGCATTGCCGCAGGGTTGTCACCATCAATTGATCCGTAGTTACCCTGGCCTTCAACCAACGGGTAACGAAGGCTCCACTCCTGCGCCATACGCACCATGGTGTCGTAAACAGATGAGTCACCATGCGGGTGATACTTACCCATTACCTCACCCACAATACGGGCTGATTTTTTATAAGGTTTGTTGTTATTTAAACCAAGGTCGAGCATACCGAAAAGCACCCTTCTGTGTACCGGTTTTAAACCGTCGCGTACATCAGGCAGTGCCCTGGAAACGATTACAGACATTGAGTAATCAATGTATGCTGATCGCATTTGCTCATCAATATTTATCGAAATTATTCTGTCTTCTTTTTGTGGATTATCGTTTTCTGTTCCTTCGGCCATTGTATTTTTTTGTGAAAATCTTGTTTATAATTTTCCGTTAAAAATTGGGGTTTTTAACGACTTGCGAAGTTAAGAAATTATATCATTTTTACGCATGATTTTACTAACATTAAGCTCATTTTTTAGCTAAATACAGGTAAATTAAGGTAGTAAATTGTTAATAAAGATAGATACGCTTTTTTGTGCCTATTTTACCTTTTTCCAATACTCCTGTACAGCGGTTCCATTTGGCAAAGTACCGGTTAAAACCAGTGTATCGTTAACCACATGAGAGTGGTAGTGAATGGCAATATTTAACAGGTTGGATGGTTGTACGCACCATGTTTGTGTTTCAAGGCAGGAGTCGCCATTTAATTTGTAATTACCTGTTTCGTATTTCTGAGGTTCGTACCCTTTTTCAATTACAAAACCTTCGTAATTTGATGATGTATAATTCCGTTGAAGCGAATATTCAGTTGGGGCCGCTTCTTTTTTTCCGTTGGTGATGTCTCCGGCATATTGCCAGGTACCCGCCAGGTTATCAATCTGATGAAAAGAAGAAAATAAAATAATGGCTAAAAATAATCCCGCAACAATTCTCATAACTTATACCCAGTTAATCCCCTTTTTCAATAATCCTAATGTTCTTTCTTCTTCGCTACCGGGTTGTGCCTGGTAATTATATACCCATTTAGCAGTTGGTGGCAAGCTCATTAGTATTGATTCAATACGGCCATTGGTTTCCAATCCAAATTTTGTACCGGCATCATAAACCAAATTAAACTCGGTATAGCGGCTACGGCGTTGATACTGCCAGTTTTGATGATCTTCGGTAAATGCTTTATTCCGGTTACGGTTAACCAGTTCAGTATAAGTAGGGATAAATGATCGGCCTAATGCTTGCGAAAAATCAAATATAGTTTCCCATGTAAGGGTGTCGCTGGCAGTTAAACGATCATAAAATATACCACCTATGCCACGTGTTTCATTCCGATGTTTGATGTAAAAGTAATCATCAGCCCAATGCTTAAAGCGTGCATAAAAATCATGGTTGAATTGATCACAAACAGATTTCAAGTTTTGATGAAAGAATTTAGCGTCATCCTCAAAAATATAATGAGGTGTAAGGTCTATCCCTCCGCCAAACCAGCGCACCGGGTTTTCGCTGTCTGCGGATGGCATTTCGAAGTACCTGATGTTCATATGAATAATAGGCACCATCGGATGGTTTGGGTGTATTACAATAGATACACCGGTGGCGAAAAACTCGTCATGCTCAACATTAAGCGCTTTTTTTATGCCCAAGGGTAGTGGGCCATGTACGGCTGAAAAATTAACGCCGCCTTTTTCCAATATATTCCCGTTTTGGATAATACGTGTGCGCCCGCCGCCGCCGCCTTCCCGCTCCCATTTTTCTTCTTCAAATGTCGCTTTGCCATCAACTTGTTCAAGCGCGGCGCAAATTTCGTCCTGTATTAGTTGGTAAGCCGCACTTATCTCTTCTTTGGAAATCATTGGAGCATATATTAATGTTAAGCAAAATTAAACAAACAATTGACTTATCGGTCAATCATTCCGGTACTAATTCTCTTCTAAATAATTCAAATCTTTCCCAAAACTTTCTTTTAACTGGCTAACTGCAAATAACGAGATGAGTGTCAGCACTCCCATCATAATATATGCGGCATTTATCATGCCATACCCTTTAGCAAGCGCCACAAAAATAAGGTTTATTGGTATTAATGAACCTCTTACAAAATTTGGAACAGTAGTAGTAACCGTAGCGCGAATGTTGGTACCAAACTGCTCCGCCGCAATGGTGATAAAGGTTGTCCAGTATCCCACACAAGTACCCATAAATAGGCATATCCAAATAAATTGCTCGCTGTTAAGCCCTTTAGAGGTTAAATAAACCACTACACTGATTGCTGATGCGGTCAGGAAAATAAACATGGTTAGTTTTCTGGATTTGGTAATCTGTGAGATGAAACCGGCAAATAAACCACCTAAAGCTATACCCAAATAAGTGTAATATATACCATCCCCTGCGCTCAACACATCTTTAGCACCCAAAGCCTTACCAAATTCAGGGCTGAGCGTAACAAGTACGCCCACAACGTACCAAAGCGGTGCGCCAATTAAAATGCAATAAATATATTTTTTGAACCTGCCCCAACTGGTAAACAACGTGAAGAAGTTACCTTTTGATACCTCTTTTTGCTCCATACTCTTAAACATGCCCGATTCAAAAGTGCCTAAACGTAATAAAAGCAAAATAATGCCTAAGCATCCCCCAACAAAATAAGCATCGCGCCAGTTAGCATGATCGGCATAGAAATGGAATGGCAACCCATGTTTAGCAACCAGGTTGGCCGCGGCGGCGCCAAAAAGACCAACTACGGCTACAATCATTGTTCCGTAACCTCTTTTTTCCTTGCTCATGGTTTCGGTTACAAGTGTTATGCCTGCCCCTAACTCACCGGCAAGCCCCACCCCTGCTATAAACCTTACGATAATATACAAGTTAACATCATGCACAAAGCCGTTAGCGAAATTGGCTATAGAGTATAATAATATCGACCCAAAAAGTACTTTTATTCTACCCAGTTTATCGCCTAGCACACCCCACAAAACACCACCCAACAGTAAGCCGAACATTTGCCAGTTAATGATTGATAAGCCATCGCTCAGTACATCAGCGGGTTTTACACCAATGCCCAACAAGCTTGCTTTTCTTACTATCGAGAATATCAGCAAATCATATATATCAACAAAATACCCCAATGAGGCTACAATCACTAAAAAAATAACATTCCTGTTGGTGCGTGCTGATGATAGTTCGGCCATATAGTTTAAATTGGTTTGGCTAAAATATATAATTACGGCCAATTTTAAACAAAAAAAAACCTCCGTAGTTAGCGGAGGCTTAGTTTTTAGTTTAGTTAGTTTAGTTGAAGTGGTTAGACTATGCTTTTTTTACATTTACTGCTTGTAATCCTTTTCTGCCTTCTTCCACATCATAGGTAACGCTATCGTTATCCTTAATGGCATTTACACCGCCTTGTACATCTTTAAAGTGTACAAACAGATCTTTGCCATCATCAGTTACAATAAAGCCGTAACCTTTTTGTGTGTTAAACCATTTTACTTTTCCAGTTTTCATAATAAAATAATCGTATTAATAATTCGTGTTAAAAAACATTATAACTAAAGCCAAACTGAATATAAATGGGTTTAATAATCAGAAAGGAAAATAGAAACCTGTCTTTTTCAAATATATAAAATAATTAATAACCAAATAAAATTATTTATTTGGCTAAATAGTTAATTCTTAATAGGGTAACAACCGTTTGTAACCATCTGGAAATTCCGTTAAGTGTGTGCGTATACACCCCTATTTATGCGGCCTTTTCAAATATTATACTAATATAAATCTGTTTATGCTAAAAATCAATAGCTAATATAAAATTGTAGTGTGTACTCAACATTATGCTTTAATGGTTGTTAAACAGTACTTAAAGCAACTTAGGCTTATTATTTTATGGCAAGACACGTTTATAACACCGGTATTATCGGCAACTGTGCATTTTTAGCGCATATCAATACAAACACTAACATTGAATGGCTATGCTGGCCACGTTTCGACAGCACTTTTATTTTTGGCGGATTATTAGACAAAAAGAAAGGTGGTGAATTTTCTATTTTACCACAAAGTGGATACACTTCTCATCAATATTACCTGGAGAACACTAATGTTTTAGTAACTGAAATTACCGTTGATAATGGAAATTCCTATCGTGTTACGGATTTCGCACCACGCTATTATTACAACCAACGGTATTATAAACCGCTGATGCTGATCAGGAAGATTGAAGCTATAGAAGGCTCGCCACGGGTTACTGTTAGATGTACACCAGTTTCTGATTACGGTAAAACAAAGTTGAATGTAAATCGAGGAAGCAATCATATTCAATTTTTAGGTGGGGATGAAAACATCAGGCTTACTACCAATATTCCAATTAGCTATGTATTTGATGAACATGCCTTTGTGTTGAACGAACCCAAATACCTGGTGTTAACTTATGGCGAACCATTAGAGGCTCCGCTTATTTCAACAGCAGAGCGTTTTTTAAGGGAAACAACCCAATACTGGCAAACCTGGATCAAACACTCGTCGATAGCTACATTTTATCAACCTGTGGTGATACGGTCGGCTTTAACGCTTAAAATTCACCAATATGAGGACACAGGAGCCATTATTGCCGCTAGTACTACCAGTTTACCCGAATCGCCGGGAAGTGGGCGTACATGGGATTATCGCTATTGCTGGCTGCGTGACACTTACTACGTGATCACCGCCTTAAATCACATCGGCCATTTTGAAGAAATGGAGAAATATTTTGGTTATGTGACTGATATTTCTGTTGCCGAAGACAAACGATACCAGCCGCTTTATGGTATAACCGGTCAGAAAAAACTTACCGAAATTATTTTAGATGATTTAGATGGTTACGAGGGTAATCAGCCTGTACGTATTGGTAACCAGGCTTATGAGCACATCCAGAATGACATTTACGGGCAGGTACTGATCTCGCTTCTCCCCTTGTACACCGACCACCGTTTTATTTTTTCTGAACGGAAAGATTCCGCGCGATGGCTGGAGTTTTTATTGGCAAAGATAGAAGCTACCATAGATGAGAAAGATGCAGGCATTTGGGAGTTTAGAAATATGGCCGATGTACATTGCTACAGTAATCTGTTTCAATGGGCTGGTGCATCTGCCGCTGAAAAAATGGCAAGAACTATTAAAAATGATGATTTGATTAATAGGGCTGTCGCGATGAAAAATCGTGCGGCTGAACATATTGAAAGCTGTTACGACCCGGTAAGAAAGGTTTATACTAATGCGGCCGGAGGTACAAGTTTGGATGCAAGTACCCTGCAATTAATTTTGATGAATTATCTCGACCCTACTTCGGATAAAGCAAAGGATCATTTAATTGCATTAGAGAAAGAGTTAAAGACAGATAATGGTTTATTTTACAGGTATTTATATAAAGATGATTTCGGCAGGCCTAAAACCACATTCCTCATATGCGCATTTTGGTATGTGGAGGCTTTAGCCGCGGTTGGGCGCATGGATGATGCCATAAAGGAATTTGAAAACCTTTTACAATTTTCAAACCACCTGCTATTATTTAGTGAGGATGTAGATGAGAATGATGGCAGCCAATGGGGTAATTTCCCGCAGGCTTACAGCCATGTAGGGCTGATGAATGCGGCATACCGGATAGCTATGAAGTTGGATAGGCCTATATTTTTGTAAGATGTTTTTTAATTTTGTTATTCTGAGCGCAGCGAAGAATCTATCGATAGGCATTTGCGCCATATATAACGGATAGATTCTTCGCTGCGCTCAGAATAACAAAAAAAATTACTTATCATTCAAAACTGTACTTTCTGTTAAATCAAACAAAAAGCGCCTAACCTCAATCGGGTTTCTGAGATAGAATTTAGCGGCGGATATATTGCTTCCCACCTTTATGGTAATTGCCGAGTCGGGCAAAGCTTTAAACAAATCTTCATCGGTATAATCATCGCCGAAGGCCATAATAAAATCGTAATCCTCGTTCGCGGTTAGTGTTAAAGCTGCTTTACCTTTGTTTATCTCCATGTTTTTTATTTCCAGCACCTTATCTCCGGGTAAAAGTTGCAAACCCTTGTCGTTGGCCTGGTACTTTAGGTTATTCATCAATTCATTTGCCCTTAATTCACCCAAACCCTTTTGGGCTTTACGATAATGCCAGGCCAATGAATATGTTTTCTCTTCTATAAATGATCCCGGTGTACGGTCAACATAGGTTTCCATTATTGGGTAAATATCCTGCTTCCAATTGTCTGTTAAGCCTTGTATTTTATGCCACCGGGTGTTTTGCTGTTTATGCCATGCCCCATGTTCGGCAATCAGATAAATATTTCTATCATCAAACCAATTGTTCAGGTTCTCATGTTTCCGGCCGCTTATTGACACCACGTGATTTGCCGGGTCTTCGGTAAGTTGATCTAATAACAGGTACAATTCCTGATCCGGACTAGCATCGGCAACATTAGATTTGAAAGCCACCAATGTGCCATCATAATCTAAAAAGATTAACCTTTTTTTTGTTTTTGCATAACGATTGATTATGGATTGCCCGGTAGCCCCGCTCACGTGCCTCGTCTGCATCGATCGCTGCAATGTTTTCACCTCTTTCAAACGCTCCATAAAAATTTTAACCCAATGCGTAATATTAAACTTTGTAACCAGCTGGCGCATTTGCTGCATCCTGGCTTGTTGTTCAACCAGTGGCATATTTAGGGCTTCTATAATAGCACGGCATATTTCGCCAATGTTATTAGGGTTTACAATAATAGCATCAATTAATTCTTTAGATGCGCCTGCCATCTCACTTAATATCAACACACCATCGTTATTTATTCTACTGGCTACATACTCTTTACTAACCAAGTTCATGCCGTCGCGCATTGGTGTTACCAGGCAAACATCGGCCGAATAATATAGGGCAGAAAGTGTCTCTATTGGGAATGACCGGTAATAATAGTGCACAGGCGTCCAATCCATCGTACGATAAATAGCATTAATACTCCCCACCTTTTTATCGATCTCATCATGCAAATGCTGATATTGAGGAACAGTATCACGCGAAGGCACAACGATCATGTAAAGTGTTATTTTATTAATATACTCGGGATGCATATTTAACAAAAGTTCATAGGCTTCCAATCGTTGTAAAATCCCTTTACTATAGTCTAGTCTGTCAATTGATAATATTAACCGGGTATGTTTAAAGCTTTCTTTTATCTGTTTTATCTGATCGATAACCTCCTTTTGTTTTGGCAGCGTAGCATATTTATGTTCATCAATCCCCATAGGGAACGATTCAACAACTATTGATCGATCATTAGAACTGATGATATTTGCTGATGACGTTACCGGTAACACCCTGGTAACCGCACTCAAAAAGTGCCGCACATCATCAAACGTATGAAAACCTATCAGGTCGGCACCCAGCATTCCCTCAAGTAGTTCGGAGCGCCAGGGTATCAATCTGAACATTTCATGCGACGGGAAAGGTATATGTAGAAAAAAGCCTATAGAAATATCAGGTAGCGCGCTCCTTATCAATGCTGGCAGCAGTAATAATTGATAATCATGTATCCATATGGTATCACCCGGTTCGGCAACTTTTAAAACAGCATCTTTAAACTTCTCATTTACTAGTTTGTAATAGTCCCAGTTAGACTGGCTATAGCTTGCATAGCTTGATGCATAATAATGAAATACCGGCCATAGTACTTCATTCGAGAAACCTTCATAATATTCACTGATCTCCTGTTGTGTTAAATATACCGGCAACAGGCTTAAGTTATTTAGTTTTTGGTTGATGGTATCTTGATCCTTCGGATCCTCAACTTCAAGCCCGGGCCATCCAATCCAAACATTATCTCCATCTTTATATATTGATCCTAAACCTGTAGCTAACCCCCCCTCACTTGGTGAAAGTTGATATTCGTTATTGTTTTTAGTAATTTTTACTGGTAACCTGTTTGATATAATTATTGTTTTAGGCATAATTAGACGTAAATAGTATTACTTAATAATGCCGGAAGTTCAAATTTGTTTTAGTTCGTATATATCCGTGTACAGTAAAATACTATAACAACAAAAAAGCCACTGCTTATGCAATGGCTTAATAAATTGTATTAGAGCGATTTATTATTTTACTTTTTGAAAAAAGTAAACATCGTCACTTTGATTTACTCTAACTAAAACTTCAGCAGCGCTGCTTTTTAAGTCAACAAAGTAAACAGTTTCAGCAAAGTTTGTATTTGCACCGTTTGTTTCCAATTTAATTACTTCATTAACATCATAACCAGCGTATTGAGAAGCAATTTCCTTTTTTGCTTTCTCATCAATAGTGCTGTAAGCAACATCCTGGGTTAAACCAAGGTACTCGCCGTTCATATTGTAAAAAGCAGTCATCTTAACACCATTTGATAAAAAAGTTGCTTTTTGAGTGTTTGAAGTTATTGTCCAGGTTACATCTTTTGCATCACTGAAATTTCCTTCAAAGTCATTTTGTACAGCGTAAGAAACAGTTGTAGCTTTTTCGGTTTTTTTACCACCATCAGCGGCATAAACGCTTGTGCCTAAAAGGCCAATTGTTGCGATTGTTAAAAATATCTTTTTCATGTTGTTTTAAATTTTAAATCCGTAACAAATGTATGGTATAATTATTAAATCTCTTAATAAATTTGAATTTTTATGAATATTTAATAATTAATGTACTTTTCATCAATAAAATTTAAATTTTTGCAATGTACTTAGTGTATAAATTACAATATCTAACCATGAAATAGGTTCTATCTTTGGTTGCTAAATCGATAAATAACTTCAATTTAACCTGTTTTTAACAATATATTTACCCATTATCGGCAAAACCGGGGTATAAAGTCATTCCTCCATCAACAAAAATGGTAGTACCAGTGATATAATCAGCCTCATCTGATGCCAGCCAGGCCGCCACTTTACCAATATCATCAGGCTCACCTATCCTATTATACGGAATTAAGGTTAATAAACTCTTTAATGCTTCGGGTGTACTCCATGCGGATTGGTTAATATGCGTTTGTATAGCTCCCGGCCCTATTGATACCACCCTGATTTTGTGCGGAGCCAGTTCCTGGGCCATACTTTTCATCATCATCATTACGCCGCCCTTGCTGG
>JAMFRP010000020.1 GCA_026224775.1 Bacteroidota bacterium | reverse complement strand
TAGCTATAAATTTGTCTTTCTCTAATAATAGCATAGTTCATCTACTTTAAAGCATTATCCATTTTAAAGACCTTTCTTGCGTACTACTTTTACAAGACCAATAACCAAACTTAATTTTATGGGAAATTTTACTTATCTATTTTGGGTGATTCCTGTGTTCTCACCCTTAAACAATTCCTTTCAAAAAAGGAAAAATAATTTAATTCCTTACTCTTATACGCAGTATCTATTCTATAAAGGAAACATCATCAACAATTGGCTAAATGGTAAAATATCCAGTTTAAATGTAAGCGAGGTTTTACAAATGTCGGAATCTACCAGTAGGGTTCATTTTAAAATAAAAGGAAAGGGGGGGACTGTTATAGAATAGAAAAACATTACTTAACTACTATAGGCATAAAAAAGGCTATCCGGCTGGAATCGGGATAGTATAGCCAGACTTAACCAGTAAATAAACCAAGTATCTTACCGCGTGGTACACGAATCAATCTCAATGAAAGGGTATCCGCACTAAATAATCACATACAAATGTATAACAAATTTTACCCTAAATTTCATGTTTGGCCTGTTGGCCGTACAAACAATATTTTTTTGATTATGAAGTTAACGGTCTTCCTTTTAGTCAGCTTTATATTGGAGGCAAATGCAGGTGCTTATGCACATAAAATAACTTTACGCACCTCAAAAAAGTACAAATCGATTTCCGATACTTCTAAATCTGTAACTATTGCCGGTCGTATTTTTGAAGCCAAAGACCCGCCATTACCGCTTTTCGGGGCAACAATTGCAGTGGTTGGTTCGTCCCAGGCAACCGTCACCGACGCCCACGGCTTCTTTAAACTGAACAATGTGCCCATTAACAGCACTTTGCGTGTAACAATGATTGGTTATAAACCCCAGGAATACTTTGTAAGGAGCGCAAAGGTTGACCTTACAATTTCATTATTTCAGGCTTTGTCTGAACTTGATGAGGTGGTGGTAACCGGCTTTCAAAAACAAAAGAAAAGAGAAATTGCCAGTTCCGTGACCACCATTAATATGGACAACTATATTAATAAGCCTATTACCCAGCTTTCCCAAGCTTTAGAAGGAGGTGGCACAGGTATAATGGTAAATCAAAGCAGTGGGTTAGTAGGCGGCGATCAGGCCACTATAACCATACGGGGTACAGCGACTATAAATAGTACAGCCCCATTGGTATTGGTAGATGGCGTACCATACGATATGAACAACCTGGATCCGAACACAGTTGCCAGTATT
Source organism: Bacteroidota bacterium (assembly GCA_026224775.1). Lineage (GTDB taxonomy): Bacteria > Bacteroidota > Bacteroidia > Sphingobacteriales > Sphingobacteriaceae > Mucilaginibacter. Next base: position 6,518 of record JAMFRP010000020.1, on the reverse strand, counting down.
TCCGTACTGAAAGATGCTGCAGCCGCATCCATGTATGGTGCGCGTGGCGCTAATGGTGTTATTGTAATTACAACCAAACGCGGGGTTGCAGGAGCAATAGACGTAAATTATAATGGTTATTTCGGCCTTCAGCAGCCTACTTATAAGCCTGATTTTGTAGATGCGCCTACCTATATGAAAATGATCAACGAGCGTAATATAAATGGCGGTGGCGCAGCTCCTTACAGCCAGGGTGCAATTGATTCCACAGCTTCAGGCAAATACCCGATAACTTATCCTAACACTAACTGGGAATCCTTGATATTGCGGAATCTGGCGCCTATTCAGACACATTCGCTTTTGTTATCAGGTGGTAATACTGCATCCAGGTTCGTAATAGATATTAATAATACCGACCAGTTAGGGCAGTTGCAGGAATATAATAATACACCAACATCAAAATATTCCCGTACCACTGTTCGCGTAAACAGTACCGTGGATCTGGCAAAAAATGTATTGATATACACCGATCTGTTTGCTGCACGGACAGACCAAACTGAACCATATACACCTTATGGTGGTACCACTGCTAACTTATACAGCAAGCTATACACTGCTCCGCCGAATATTGTAGGAGCCTACCCAGCCAAACCTTTTAATGAACTACCTGCTTATATTCAGTCGTTGCCAGGTTATGTATTTTATGGAAATTTTGGACAAAGCCAGGAACCTCTTGAACTGCTTCAATTAGCCGGAACTCAAAAAACATCAGACAATCTGGCCATAATCAATATGAGGCCGGAATGGAAAATAACCCCGGATTTAACTTTCAATGGACAGGCAAGTTATAACGTTGAGTCAGGCGTGCTGGCGCAACAACAAAACAGCCATAATTTTTATAATTATTTCACTTATTTGGCCGAAGGCCAAACAACACCTTTAACAGTTTCCTCCAGCCTTCAAGGAGGTAATACTTATTTTTATTGGGGGGGCAATCTGGATTATAACAAAACTGTCGGAAAAAATTCAATTACCGGGCTGTTAGGCTATACACAGGAGTTATCATCCAGTCAATTAACGGACATAGCTTTACGATCTATATTTGCTAAAGCAACTTACGCTTATGATGAACGCTATCTGGTAGAACTCGGAATACGGAGAGATGGTTCATCAATCTTTGGCCCCGGTTATCAGTGGGGTAATTTCCCTTCCATAGCCCTCGGATGGAATATTAACAGGGAGGCATTCTTTAATGTGCCGGAAATTACCGAATTGAAAATCCGTGCATCATACGGTAGCTTGGGTAATAATAATGTAAGCCCTTATCAGTATCAAACGACCATTAACGGCAACGGAACGGAGAGCAATATCGGCAACCCGGAAATTGAGTGGGAAAAAACCAATATGGTCAATTTCGGTACCGATCTGAGTTTGAAATCAGGCTTTGATGCCACTATAGAATGGTTTAATAAAAGAACAAATGATGAGTTATATAGGACACCTGCACTTTTAACTGGAGGTATTGGAAGCGGAGCTTATGACGGGAACACTGGCCCGTTGGAAAATGCCTTCAGCGCAAGGGTGGATGGGTTGGAAGCTGATTTAAAATATCATCATAAGTTGTTCAAAGATTTCAATTTCAACGTAGGTATAGGGTTTACCAGAGAAACAAGCCGCGTTATGCAACTGTTAGCGAGCAATGGTAATGCGCCTATTATTAATGGCAATACCATTTTGTATGTAGGCGGGCCGCTTTATGCAAATTATGGTTACCGTACCGATGGACTTTTGCAACAGGCGGATATGGCTAATAGTTCGGTTGCAAAAATGCCGGGTGAACAGGCAGGCGATATCAAATATGTAGATGCGAATCATGATGGTACGATCAATAGTAAGGATATGGAGCCACTGGGCAATAATCAACCTACCAATATCTATTACGGCTCATTAGGCTTTAGTTATAAAGGGTTTGATTTTCAGGGCCTTGTTACTGGCCAGGGAGGCAACGGGATATATTACACGGGCCAATTGGCTAATCCTTTTAATGGCGGGTCAGAAGCAACCCCTCAACAAGCACAAACGGATACGTGGACCCCTCAAAACACTAATGCGAAACTGCCAAGGTTAGCGGACGGTGCAAATTTAGCTTTTTCGGATTTTTATGAGCATAGCGGCTATTGGGAAAGGGTGCGTTACCTGCAGTTAGGGTATTCTTTTTCGCAAACGATATGTAACAAGATCAGGTTAAAATCGCTGAGAATATATATCAACGCTCAAAATCCATTCACTATTGATTCAGTGCCACTCCTGGATCCCGAAGAAGCTTCGGCTGGTGCTGGTATATCTGCAGTTCCAATAATGAAAGTTTATAGCTTCGGGCTTAATGTGAAGTTCTAAAGTGATCCAAACCATAAAAAAGATAATACAATGAAAGACATCATTAAATATGCTATACTATCCGTTCTGGCAATAACTTTATTTGCCGGTTGTAAAAAAGATAGTTTTTTAATACGCAACAACCCAAACGCCACAACAGATGCGCAATTCTGGCAAACTCAGGCAGAATTAACCGGCTACCTGGATATGGTTTATTTCTCTACCATTCCCGGGGCTGTATTAAGCAGCTATAGTTTTTCTTATGCCAATGGTTACATGGAGTCATCCGGGATAACTGATGAGTCAGTGTATAGGGCGAATTATATAGACTGGCAGAATTTTGTTAATGGAACGGCTAGTTCATCCATGGATGTATCTACACAGCTGTACGCGCAATATTATTCGGACATAAGAAATGCCTGCCGTATTTTGGAAAATTATAGAAAGATCTATATTACTGATACCGCCCTTTTGTCAAGATATGGGGCTGAGGCCAGGGCATTAAGGGCATACTCTCATTTAAAGTTATTTCGCTTGTGGGGGCCTGTCCCCATCGTTACTTCAAGCTTAACTGTTCAGCAGGCGGAAAACACTCCTCGACCTACTCAGGCACAGATGGTTAGCTTTATTTCAGGGCAACTGGACAGCGCCGCTGCTATCTTGCCCACAACATACCCTTCATCCGATGTTAAGCGCATTACAAAAGGCGCCTGTTATGCCATGCAGGTACAGCTGTATCTTGCCATAAAAGATTATCCTCATGTAATAGAATACGCTCAAAAGCTAATAGCCCTGAATGTATATGGCTTGTATATATCGCCTAACCCTAAAGCCAACAGCTATTCTGAATTGTTTGGCTACAACGCTTTGCTTAACAATGAAGAAATTTTGATCTGTCCTTCCGGCTGTAATCAAGTGTTTTTCAGGTATGGCCCTGCGTCGGCAGCTGGCGAAGAAGTTCTAAGCCCTACTGCAACATTGGTAAATACCTATGAGACCCGGCAAGGAAAAACTTTGCAGGAACTGGGAGCGGATAGCCTGAAAACCTATTGGGCAAACCCTTTGTATCACAATAACCGTGATCCGCGCATGTCAGAAAGCATTATGTTTTCCGGACAAAAATTTGTAGGGGTTACACTGAACCCTTTTAACAATTCAGGACCAGATCCGCTTGGAATATTAGGGTCTACATTTACCGGGTATTTTATGCACAAATATGTTGATTCCAGCGATGTATCCAGAAGTCAAAGCAGCACCATAAATTACATGGTTATTCGTTACCCTGAAATACTATTAAGTTATGTAGAAGCGCTTGTAGAATCAGGCGACTGGCAGAATCCTGACGTGAAAAAATATATTAACATGATCCGAAACCGTGCCGGGATGCCTAATTACGACGAAACAGAGTATAATACTCAGGCTACCATGCAAACATTATACAGAAGAGAACGAATGGTAGAACTCGCTTTTGAAAATGTACGTTTATATGATATACGGCGTTGGGGTATTGGTTCGACAGTACTAAACGGCGAAGCACAGGGCGCTATAAACCCATCAACTGGTCAGCCAGTAAACGCAGAAAAAAGAATATTTATTGCGAACAGGGATAATCTTTGGCCGATCCCATTAACAGAAATTGAAGACAACACCGGAATTAAGCAAAACCCTGGTTGGTAGACATGTATTTAGACAGGCTATTGTTGCTTATTACAAAATGTAAGTTAAAAGATGACATTGCTACAAAACCTTGGATGGTTTTGTAGCAACAAACGGTCATCAATGAAAAGTAACTGTTAGGATGCATTTTAAATATTGATAGCATATGGCAAGGGTTTTAAACCTGGAGCGTTCGAAAGAATATTCCAGGTTTTTTATTAATAGCGATTTACATTTTCGTTGTAAAAGTATAGTACCCCTGAAATTATTTTATTTTTCAGATCAAGTTTTTGTTTGGTAAAGGCATATTCTATTTGCTTTTTTATGACTTTACTAAAAGTAACAGGTCAAGCTTGATGAGTTGCAAGTATTCCTATTTCCCGGCTTACTTAAGTTTCTGTATGGTTTGGCTAAACGCATACATGGTTTGTACTGGCGACCAGCGGCATAGAACAATACGTCACGGTATCTCGTGTTGTGAAATTATTGGTATTTATTTAACAGCATGGCTGTTACTATTCATTCCGCATTCGCTTTCAGGGTTAAGAAATCCACAATTATAGCCATTAGGATTGATGTAAAGAACCGTTACATATAACGGGCATATTTAAAATGGGGTGGCTTATAATAATGTTAACTGAGCTTCAATAATAATTGAAGACGGTTTGTTAAGTTTTAATGGAGTAAACGCCAAATACTATATTCTTGTTTTTAAATCTTAAATTATCAGCAATCATGAACGCACACTTTGATCATTTATGGCCGGGCTTAAAAAAAACGGTTCGATTCAATACAATCCAATAATTATAGAGTCTTATTGCAATTTGTAAACGAGAGCGAATAGAAGAGTGGCATGGAAACGTTTTTTGACGGTCAGCGGACAGTATGCCATAAAACCCGAGGCGCGAATAGGCTAATTGCTTTCGTTTACCACGCTAACAGCTGCAGATGTCGGGAAGTTTGAGGGTACAGGATAAGTAACTTTCCCACTACCGAGCCATTCTGTAGCCCTGATCATGGTGGTTTGGAAACCAACACAGCGATAACCCAATGGGTAGGTATCTCCTTTCCATAAATGGCCCATGCTTGATACATAGACATTACCCTTGCCATATTTAACTATCCATTCCACGGGCCAGTTTATACCTGTAAGCGGATCTTTTGCGCAGGATAATACGATGAGGTTTTTGGCAGGGCCGCGCGCAAAGCGATAGAGCTCCATATCGGGTGTAAGCCACTGCTTTGGGTAGCCTTTGTTTATCGGATGGTCATTAAGCACTTGTATGCGTAGGTTGCTCCTGTCATTATGATAAGTTCCTTGACCCTGTCCTGGCGGAATACTGTCGATATGACCTAATGAATCTACCGTAAGTGCATAGCCGTAGGTCTTCGGCCGCCAACCTAAACCGATCATCTGGTTATACCCATCCCAGTCGGAATAAGCATTATTAGCTGAGTCTAGTACATACAAACCTCCCCCATTTTTTACATAATCTTCCAGTTCCAATTGTACGCGGCGCGGCCATTTTAGTTTGGGGTTCTGTATATTATTGGTATTCTGGATAACCACGTCGTATTTCTTAAAATCAGGCTCCCAAGCGGCCCAGGCCGCTGAATCATCAGGATTGCACGGCGCGGTTGATTCGCTAACGGTGAATAAGCCCGCTTTACCCAGTATGTGGGTTGCGATTTTCGTGGTTTGCTGCCAGTCATGATTGCTATAGCCATCTACAATCAGGACATGTATGCGTTTTTTATGTTTATTTTGCGCAAACACGCTTAGGCAGATCATTGTGGCAAAAGTTACTACGAAAATATTTTTCATTTTATATCGATAAATAACGCTGGGAACTCAGCAGTTAAAACTAAATATATTCTTTAAAATCAATTTAAATTATTATTACTCATGTTGGCAATCGTTATTCCCCGAAACAGATAAATTTATGATCTCCTTCCATTAAAAATGGCAGCTAATCCAAAATCCCCAAATTGAACTTTTTGCTTAAATATTTCTAAGTCAAGATCAACAAATCAACAAACTACTATTGTTCATACATGCAAAATCTTAAACCAATGTAAATGAATAATGTCCAAATTAATGAACCTTATTACACTCATTATATAACCAATTAAGCCAATTTTTATTAATTAGGATTGAACTCATGGCGAATGCAATGACGCATCCGACCTTGTGAAAGACCATCCGAATGAGTCGGTACGTTAGACCTAACGCGGATAGCTGTGGTCAGCTTGTATAAAGTAGCATCCGGTCCGTTAGTTCATATTCTGCTTCTGCATATATTGTAGTAAGCACTTAAATAATTAAACCTTTTTTAGCATTTTTAAAATCCGGAGGGCTCCCCTGAAATAGGCAAATTACATTTCCCATAAAATTAAGTTTGGTTATTGGTCTTGTAAAAGTAGTACGCAAGAAAGGTCTTTAAAATGGATAATGCTTTAAAGTAGATGAACTATGCTATTATTAGAGAAAGACAAATTTATAGCTA
>JAMFRP010000019.1 GCA_026224775.1 Bacteroidota bacterium | reverse complement strand
TTGCAACAAACAGGCAACCTTTATTTATTTATTAACGTGATGCAATTATATAGATAGAAGTTTTAAAAGGAATAGGTAATAACCCATATGGGAGACGAAGAGTTACACGAACTGATTAAGGGCTGTATAAAACAGGATAGGAAATGCCAGAAAATGCTGTATAAAGCTTTCTATGGTTTTGCTATGGGGATATGCCTGCGCTATGCAAATGATCGTGATGAAGCTTCAGGGGTTATGAACCAGGGATTTTTTAAAGTATTTACACATATTGATAGTTTTGATACAGCAAGGCCTTTTAAAGCCTGGCTGGGCAGAATCATGATGAATGCTTCGATTGATCATTACCGATCGAACCTAAAAATGGCTTATACCGATGATCTGGATAAAGCCGAGCATTTAAGTGATGGAGAACTACCTGACAGGAATTTGAATTACAATGACTTGTTAACAATGGTTCAACAACTTCCGCCAGCATACAAAACAGTTTTTAATCTCTTTGCCATTGAGGGATATTCGCATGAAGAAATTGCTATAATGCTCGGTATTAATGCAGGTACATCTAAATCAAACCTGCATAAAGCCAGATTAAAACTTAAAAAAATGATATTAGAGGCAGATTTGCCTGATAAGCATGCCAATTATAACACAAGAACAGATTATATACCTATTGTAGCATTAAACGCCATTAATATTCAGGGTGTATTTTTAAACAGAGGTATCAGAGGATGAAAAACGAGCAGGACAAGAAGTTAGATGATCTTTTCAAAAAAAGATTAGAAAATCCGGATGAACAATCCGGGTACAGGGAGGAGGACTGGAATGCTCTGGAGGATATGCTGGATAAGCGTAAAAGAAGGACAGGTATCGTTTATTTGTTGCCAATGTTGGGCAGTGTAGCCGCTTCAATACTGTTGTTTGTAGGCTGGTGGGTTTTTCAGCCGAAAGCTGATCATCTCAACCATCAACAAAAAACACAAATAACAAAAACTATTACTCCTAAGATTAATAACAGCCCATTAAATAATAATTCAATACCTAAAAATAACGAAGGTAAATTGCCTAAACAGGCAATAACGCAACAACCTACTTATACAGCTAGAATTACGCAAGGTAAATCGATTATTAACAGCGTTGTTATTGGCAAAACAAAGGTTAATGGTATTAATAATGATAGTTTAAACAATAAAGCTTCAGTGCTTACAGCATCAGTATCAAACACAAATAAAAGTAAGGATTCCGTTTTTGAGCAAACTTATGCCAAAAACCATCCGCTTTATAACGGCCCGGTGCTTAGTCCTCAAACTAACAATAGTAACTGGGTTAACAATGAGCAACCGGTTACTTTAAATCATGTTACCAGCCCGGTTAATAAGGCAGGTAGCCCGATAATTTTAAATAACAATAATATCAGAAACAGTATCGCATCAATTTCAACCCCTCAGCCGACATTTAATCCTCCGGCTACGGTAAATACAAGTGCGATACAAAAACAACCTGTAGGTAATGGAAAAATAGCTGATCAGCCAATGACCGCTGCTGAAAAATCAAATGCAGCGATGATGAAATTGTTAGAGAGCACATCGCCAGCGAATAATAATAAGCTTAGCGCTAAAACGCAGGCATCGTTTAAACCTCGGTTTGTTGGTGGTGTAATAGGCGCGCAGGATATTAATGGAGCCGGATCATTTAAACAGGGCAAAGTTGGTAGTAAAGCTGGTTTAGTATTTGCAGCAGGTGTATCTCAAAAACTAACCATTAGTACAGGTGCAGTTTATTCGTCTACACCTTATTCAGCCGGATATGACAATTTTACTTTGCCTTACCAACCTAAAGTGAGCCCGGTTAGCTTAACAGCAAACTGTCAGATGCTGGATATTCCAATTAATATAGGGTACCAAGTTTACAACCAGGGTAAAAATATGATCTCGTTTGGCACCGGGTTATCATCATACATCATGTTACAACAAGACTATAATTTTGTTTACTCAAGTTCATCTGGCATAGCGCCAAAAGATTATTCGGTACCCAATAGCAGTAGTTATCTTTTTAAAATTTTAAATCTTAATGCAACTTATGAACGACAAATTAGTTCAAAGGCCGGCATAACCATTCAGCCATATCTGAAACTCCCTTTAGCAGATATAGGATACAGCCAGGTAAAATTACAAACTACCGGCATAGCTGTTGGACTTAGCTGGAACCTCGATTCGTCACAACCTTAGAAAAAAATGAAATATATTACCATTATTTTACTTGCCTGGATGAGCATCAACCAGGCGGGACAGGACATCTATGTGTCAAAAAATGCCAGGATCAGCTTGTATTCAAGCGCGCCAATTGAGGATATTAAAGCCGCGACTTCTTCGGGAGGTTCGGTTTATAATCCTTCGTCGGGGGAGTTAGATTTCAGCGTAAACATTAAATCCTTCACATTTGAAAAGGAACTTATGCAGGAACATTTTAACTCCGATTATATGGAGAGCGATAAGTTCCCCAAGGCCACTTTTAAAGGTAAGGTTCAGGAACATGTAGATGTAACCAAGGACGGTACTTATCCAATTACTGTTGCCGGCGACCTGAATGTACATGGCGTAACTCAAAAAAGGACTATCCCGGGAACGCTTATCGTGAAAAACGGTGTGATCAGCATGGCATCTGAGTTCATTGTTAAATGTGCCGATCATAATATTAGCATTCCTCGAATTGTATTTCACAACATAGCCGAAACTATAAAAATAAATGTTTCGGCCACTTACACCCCGTATAAATAACAAACTAAATAACCCCACCATGAAGAAATATTTAATTTTATTAGTTCTGCTTGTAGCAAGCAACTTTTTAATTGCTCAAACAACCGATACAGCTAAGAACGAGAAAAAAGCCAGTTCGATGGATGCGCTACTTGATTCGGTAAGTACGGACAATAAAGCCGATAATGTGGTCATATTTAAAGCAACCAGGCTCGTGCTGTCGCAAAGTACGGAAATGACTAAAAAGAAAAACCTCAACTTCCTGATCATTCACCGTTTTGGTGATGCTGGCGGCGCAAATGGCGGGGGAAAGCTTTATTACGGGCTTGATGATGTGGCCGACGTTTACATTGGTTTTGAATACGGTATTAGCGATAATTTTAATATTGATATTGGCAGAACAACCATTGGAGGCCTTGCCGATCTGGAATTAAAATATGCTCTTTTACATCAAAAAAGTGATAACAGCTCTCCAATAGCCATTACATTAATTGGCGAGGGCGGAGTAAGGCCTTATGGCTTTGTAACTTACCCAACATTTGGGGATAGGTTATCCTATTTTGGACAAGTTATTTTTGCCCGTAAATTTTCATCAGCATTTTCATTACAGATAGCACCATCATATGTACGCGATAATTTGCCTATGCCAGACATTGCCGGTAATGAACAGCAGTTTTTTTCCTTATCTGGAACCGGTGTTTTAAAGGTATCAAAGCACATGGGTATAATTGTTGACTATGCACATCCTTTCTCATCTTTCAGACAGCACAATAGCAATTTCTCAGATCCTTTAGGATTTGGTTTGCAGATGGAAACAGGCGGCCACGTATTTACCATTAACTTTACCAATGCACGTGCAATTGATGAAATCAATTATTTAAGCGATACAGAATCGAAATATTCAAAAGGACAATTCCGAATTGGATTTACAATCTCAAGAATATTTGATTTTAACCATAATAAATAATGGGGTTTGACTCTTAGTTCTTTTAAAAATGGTTCGAAAGAGTGCCTCGTCGGGAGCACTTAATGAGATTACCTCATTTCATCAAAGGATTGCTCTAAAAAGAGCAATCCTTTGATGATTTTCAACAGATTATTTTCTAATTGCATCTTCATTATAGATAAGGCTACGTTTGAACATCCTGTTCAAAATATTATATAGCTGTTTCACAACCATTCCATATTTTGAATAGCCTGCGTGTTACATGGTTTTAGGTAAATACAAACAATTTATGCAATCGATTGCAATTTATTTTATATTTGCTATAACCAATTAATTACCGGACCATAAAAGCTAATGAAAACGATTATCAAATCCCACTTAAAACTAATTATGCTGGCAGTAGCCGCCTTGTTCTATATTAACCAGGCGTTAGCCCAACAAAAGAATGAGAAAATAAAATATCTTTCCGAACCATTGATTAAAAGTATTTATACTGCTGACCCTTCGGCTCATGTGTTTAATGGTAAAATATATATTTATCCTTCGCATGATATTGATGCCGGTATTCCGGAGAACGATAATGGCGACCATTTCGCGATGCGCGATTATCATATTTTCTCATTGGATTACATAGGCGGACCTGTTGCCGATCATGGTGTAGCGCTGGATATTAAAGATATTCCATGGGCAGGCCGCCAACTTTGGGCACCCGACGCGGCTTACAAAAACGGCACTTATTACCTATACTTCCCATTAAAGAATAAACAGGATGTATTTCAGATCGGCGTAGCTACATCCAAACATCCCGCAGGCCCATTCAAAGCGCAACCGCATCCTATTCCGGGTAGCTTTAGTATCGACCCGGCAGTTTTTGTAGATGATGACGGCACCACGTATATGTATTTTGGTGGTATTTGGGGCGGCCAATTACAACGATGGAAAGATGGAAAATATGACCCCAATGGATCTAAAACAGATCTGGAAGATAGCAATACACCTTCGCTAAATTGTAAGGTGGTTAAACTGAAAAACAACATGCTCGAATTTGACGGACCTATTCATGATGCGCTTATTGTAGATAGTGCCAGGCACCCACTCCTGACAAAAGATCATGACCGTCGTTTTTTTGAAGGCTCATGGATGCATAAATATAATGGAAAATACTATTTTACTTATTCTACCGGAGACACGCATTTCCTTGCATATGCTATAGGAAAAAATCCTGAAGGCCCCTTTACTTACGCCGGACACTTTATGCTACCTGTTCAGGGTTGGACAACCCATCATTCTATTATAAAGTTTAAGGGCAAATGGTATATTTTTTACCACGATACCGAACTTTCAGGCAGAACAAGTTTAAGAAATGTTAAGATGACCAGGTTATACCATAACCCGGATGGAACAATCCGCATGATTAACACTTTTACAGTACAAAAATAGCGGTCTAACCTGGTTTTTATAAAACTTATCCGCCAAAAGAACATCCTTAACTATTTAAGTTAAGGATGTTTCTATTTTGATATACCAATCTAAATCAATACAGAAACATGTAGCACACCTCATCAAGTTGTGGATATATTCCACACTTTTAAAATAGATAAAAAAATATATTTACCTGATTTTCAGATAAATGTAAATAAATTTTTTTTTGGCACAGTTGTGTATTAACACTTATCAAATTAAAACAAAACATAATATGAAAAAGTTAATAGCAATGGTTGCTTTAGCAGCAATCTCTTTCGGAAGTGCTTATGCTTATGCTGGTAGCAGAGTTGAAAAAATGCAAACTGATACTACTAAAAAATCAAAAGCAGATACTACAAAAAAGAAGACTCCTCCGGTTATGAAACTTAAAAAATAAGCTTTCAACCTAACAAAAAGCTGTCTATGATTACCATAGGCAGCTTTTTGTTTTTAGTGAATTTATGTAATAAAATTTCTTAAAAATTAATTAAATCTTTTTAAAGCCATATAATAGCCGTCACTTTCGTATTTTCGCCATTGTATCTCCTTAAAAAATTATGGCTAAAATACTGCTTGTTGAAGATGATATAACATTCTCTGAATTACTACAGCATTTCCTGGCTAAAAATGGTCATGTTGTTGAAGCTGCCAATACAGTTAAAAAAAGCTTTAAATTATTAGAGCAGGATAAATTTGAACTGCTGCTGCTTGATTATCGTTTACCAGATGGTATCGCCCTTGATGTGTTTATAAAAGCATCTGAAAAAGGCGAAAAGATACCAGCCATCATCATGACCAGTTTTAATGATGTACGCACAGCTGTAAAGGCCATGCAGGCAGGCGCTTTTGATTATATTACCAAACCGGTTAATCCCGATGAATTGCTGATGATTATTGGCGATGCGCTTAATCAACAAGCAGATACCCCCGAACAATTAGCCGGCCCTATTGATGGATTTATAAAAGGAAATAGTACCGATGCCGATAAGCTACATGCATATATAGACATTGTTGCCCCTACTGATATGTCGGTGTTAATACAAGGCGAAACCGGTACAGGCAAAGAATATGCAGCAAGGGCTATTCACCGTTTAAGCACCCGCGCCGATAAAATATTTACAGCTATTGACTGTGGTGCACTATCGCGAGAGTTAGCTGCAAGTGAATTATTTGGTCATATTAAGGGGGCATTTACAGGTGCTATAACAGACAAAAAGGGATTATTTGAAACCACTGACGGTGGCACTCTTTTTTTAGATGAGGTGGGTAACCTGAGCTATGAAGTACAGGTTAAGCTTTTAAGGGCTTTACAAGAGAAAACAATACAACCAATTGGAAGCACCAAGCAAATACCGGTAAACGTGCGTATTATAACAGCTACCAACGACGACTTAGTAAACAGTGTAAGCAATGGCGATTTCAGGCAGGATCTTTATCATCGCATTAATGAATTTAAGATTCAGCTGCCACCTTTGCGTGATCGTGGTGATGACCTTGAGCTTTTTATTACCCATTTTATCACCCTGTCCAACCAGGAGTTAAATCGGAATGTGCAAAGCATTTCGCCGCAGGCTAAAAAAGTGTTGCAACAATATGATTGGCCCGGTAATTTACGTGAATTAAGAAATGTAATAAAGCGCATGGTGTTATTAACCACATCAAACACTGCCGGAATTGAGACATTGCCCGATGAAATGCTTTTTACCGTTACTCACTCAAAAAACACATCTGAATCTGATTTGAAATTATTGAATGAGACAACCGAAAAAGAAATGATCCAAAAAACCCTTCTTCAAGTAAAATTCAACAAATCAAAAGCGGCTAAGCTACTTAACATCGATCGTAAAACGTTATACAGCAAAATAGAACGTTACGGTTTAGATAGTTAATTATCTATGTATTCTGGTGTATCATCATCAAGATAAATACTTGTTACCTGCCTTACCAGCATCTGCAGCCTATTAGTTAATAGAATAATGGTTTCTATTTTAACGGCATCGGATAAATCATTTTTTACAAAATCTATTTCAGCCCTCCTAAAATCGGCAGCAAGGTCGGCAGCCCCTATTTGAGCGGTACGGCCGGCAATACGATGCACCAATAACACCAACTTCTCGTTATCGTAATTACCCATACCTAACCTTAATTCGGCAACATCATCTATACAGTCTTCGGTAAAGCGTTTTAATATTTTGTTCAATTGCCTGGTATCACCTAATGTCATTTTCTTGATCATGGTCAAATCAAGTTTCACTTCAGGCTGATGATCAACCTCATTATTAATTACCGGCGATACCAAGGCCAGTAGCTCCCGCTCCCTAAATGGTTTCATTAATATCCCACTAAAACCTTTATTTAAAATTGATTCCCTCTCGCCTGGTAATACCTGCGCGGTTATCGCGTATATTAACACATCGCCCGGAATACGCTGTTTTAACAGCCTGCATAGCTCTATCCCACTCATATCAGGCATTCTTATATCCAGCAAAATACATTTCACCTCCGGGTCAAAAGCCGTATTCAAAACTTCACCGGCCGAAGCGAAGCACCTATGTTTTATATGATGTAAACTGAATACCGCACTACACAAATCGGTTATAAAAGTATCATCGTCAACAAGCCATACTTTGCCATAATTTATTCGCTGAGGCTTATTTTTCGGCTCGATACTTTCAGTTACAGGTTCTGCCGCGTTTTCGTAACTTAAATTAAATGTAAAGCTACTGCCATGCCCCAATTTGCTTTTCACACTCATTGTACCACCCTGAGCTTCAACAAGCGCCTTGCTGATAGTTAGCCCTAATCCTGTTCCTTTTATATGGCTTGGATTTCCGGATACCTGCTCAAATTCATTAAATATCCGGTTCATATCTTTAGCAGATAACCCAACTCCGGTATCGCTCACGGTAAAAACATACCGTATCCCCTTACTGGTTACAATAGTTACTATTGATAATTTCACCTCCCCGGTATCTGTAAATTTAATGGCGTTACCTAATAGGTTATATAGTATCTGCTTTAATCGGAAAGCGTCACCTAATAAGTATTGACTATCGGGGATGTCATAATCAGCAACCAATTGAATATCTTTCTTAACAGCCTGCAATCTCATTGCTGATAATACATCAGTAAGCAGTTCTGTCATATTAAAAACCGTGTTATTAATATTGAATTTACCCGATATGATACGGTTGTAATCAAGCACCTCGTTAACAATATGCATCAAATGTTCTGACGAGCGGTAAATGGCATCAATATCGCTTTTGCTGGCATGATCCTGTTGGCGCATCAGTTCAGCATACCCTATTATTGATTGTAATGGGGTACGGATTTCGTGACTCATGTTTGATAAAAAGCGTTGCTTTGCCTGTCCATGGTATTCCGCTTCGTCCCGCGCAGCTTCAATATCTATTCTGTATTGATTGATACGGCCAATGTCCCTTAAAATAAAATACAATAAGCCAATAGTAATAAACAGGAATGCTAAAATTATATAGCTTATGCGGGTAACACTTGTATTAACTACATTTTTAGCCGTGCTATTATTTAAAGCCGTTTGTTTTACAGCCTCGGCCTCTACTTGTTTAAGTATAACTAGTATCCGCTTGATAAGCTTATTATCAACTTTATTTAAAATAGACTCCTTATTTACAAACAATGCACTACGCTGTAATTGCCCTTTCTCCAGCCGACGCATGGTTTGCCCCATACCTTTAAGAATACTGTCCTGCTTGGCCATCGCGGCACTGTCATGCTTGGTATCCAACTCAACATGAACTATATTGAAAGATGGTTTTACTGTCTGTTTCTTTTTTTTGCCAAATAACTTGCTAAAAAAGCCACGGTTATCCTTGGTGGTATCCCAGTGCAGCGGGGTAACCGTGGTAGTACGCACCTGCTTTTCAGTTGTAACAACATTGCTGTCATTTTGCGTGGCACTTTTATCAACCAGGTCGTTAAGTAATTTAACCTGACCAGAAAATGCCTTGTTATTCACCAAGCCCTCTCTTACTTTCAAGTAGCTAATAAAAAGCTTATCATGATCAATAAGTAGTTTTTTAAGTGAATTAATGCGTTTCACCTGTTTGTCATCATCAGCATACAATGTTTGCAGCGTATCAATAATCAGCAACTGCTTTTTTGTTTCGCTAAACAAGCTGTAATAATTTGCCGGATTATTTAATATCTCTGTTTTCTGCGCCTGATCAAGCTGTACAACCCGGTGGGTGAGTTCATTAACCAATCGTAATTTATCGTTTGGGGTAGATATTTTTTCAACGGCGGTAAGCATGTGCTTAAAAGCCACTTTGGTGATACCCCAGGCTAGTAATAAAGTAAGGCACCCCAAAACCGAGGCGATAATGATCTTCCCCTTAATGGATTGCGCAAAATAAGTGTGTTTATCCCCTGCCATCTGTTTTAGCCTGCTCCTGATATTACTTGTTTTTTAGATGATGATGCTATAATTAAACGCTTTTAAACATCTCGATATTGGATTTAAGACAACAAAAACACAGGGGTTGTTTTAATTAATGTTATCTCCATACGCTGTTCAAGGGTCGAAAAGTACTTATTTTTCATCTATGCCGCAAAGGTTAATTGTAGCGAGCCATTAATTATGATCCTTTAATGGTTAACTAAAATCAACTCATTTTCGGTAATGGATCGTATAGAATATTGATTGAAATATGATATGTTTGGGTTTACTTTTATTCAACGTAAAAATAAACCCTAATGAATCACACAAATACTACTACAGGAAACCCGGTAAGAAGAATATTAGTGGCAAGCCTGATTGGAACCACTATTGAATTTTTCGATTTTTATATTTACGCTACCGCGGCAGTATTAGTATTTCCCAAATTGTTTTTCCCCACAAGCAGTCCAACAGCAGCCACACTTGCATCCTTCGCGACATTTGCACTGGCATTTCTTGCCCGGCCAATAGGTGCAGCCTTATTCGGGCATTTTGGTGACCGTAAAGGTCGAAAGGCAACTTTGGTGGCAGCTTTAATGACCATGGGGCCGTCAACCGTAGCCATAGGGCTTTTACCTTCTTATCATTCTATTGGTGTATTGGCTCCTCTCCTGTTGTGTTTATTCCGTTTTGGACAAGGACTCGGTCTAGGTGGCGAATGGGGTGGCGCGGTATTATTAGCTACCGAAAACGCACCTGAAGGTAAAAAAGCCTGGTATGGTATGTTTCCGCAATTGGGCGCGCCAATTGGTTTCCTGGTATCAAGCGGTACTTTCCTGTTACTGAGCAAAACACTGAGTGACCAACAGTTTTTAGATTTCGGCTGGCGCATTCCTTTTATAGCGAGTGCTTTATTAGTTTGGGTTGGCCTTTATGTTCGATTAAAAATTACCGAAACTCCTGACTTTTTAAAGATCATTGAAAAAAATGATCGTGTAAAACTACCTGTAGCTGATGTATTTACCAAACATACAAAAGCCATTGTACTAGGTACCATCGCAACCATAACCACATTCTTGTTATTTTATTTGATGACAGTATTTACCCTAAGTTGGGGTACATCAGCGTTGCATTATTCCAAAACCAGTTTCCTGATCGCTCAAATGATATCAATGTTGTTTTTTGGTTTGGGTATACCTATCTCGGCTGTTTTAGCCGATAAGATTGGCCGCAATAAAATGTTAATCATAGCCACTATTGGCATTTTCATATTTGGCTTATTCTTTTCACAATTATTCAGTACAGGTATTTGGGCGGTAACCGTGTTATTCCTGGTTATCGGTATGTTTTTAATGGGCTTGACTTACGGGCCTATCGGCACCGCGCTGGCGGAAATTTTCCCTGCATCTGTACGTTATACAGGTGCATCATTGTGCTTTACATTGGCCGGGATATTGGGAGCATCATTGACACCTTTTTTAGCTACTACGCTGGCTACAAAATATGGGCTTACTTACGTTGGTTTTTATCTGTCGATTGCTGCTGCCATAACCTTTTTAGCGTTACTTGCTGCTGGTTCATTAATGAAAGTAAATGCACATAAAGATTAATAACCCTTAAAATGAAAGCGAAAATATTCTCTTATAGAGTTGATGATGTAAAGTTAAAAGTGGTTAACGACAACTTGAAAATAAGTAAGCCATTTAATAGAGAGGCTATTTTAGCACAGCTTAAAGATGCCATAAAAGATGAAAAATTCAAGATTGACGAAAATTCATTAGATTATAAAATAGTGGATGAACAGCTTTATATTGAAGGCTTAGTGGTTGAAAACCAGGAACCCAAATCGATTGGATTTACTAGCGGAAAATATATTTAAAGCAAGGCTTACCGTTCAATTTGTTCTTTCACACGGGTAATCGCATAATTATCCTCATTTCCTTGTTTTTAATTATACCTTTACACCCTACATGGAAGAAAGAACTTATCTACAAACCTGGAAAAAATATCTTCCGGTTATTCGCCTGCACTTAAAAAGAAGTTTGACAGAGGATCAAAGCTTTAAATTAAACATTACAGATTTTGAATCAGCCGGCGATCGCGGTAAATCAGGTTACACTTTCAGCATAACAATTGAAAATGGCAAAGTAACAACCAGCTTAAGCGGCTCACCCGTAGCCCGCGACCTTTACGAAGCTTTAAGATCTGATGAAACTATTAAAGCGATGTTCCTGGATAAAAGCGTAAAAATAGCTGTTGGTAAAACCTTTTTGCTAAGCATAAAAACTACACATTTATCGACTTATAAATAGTCGATCTTTATATAAACAGCTATCTATTGCTCCCGAAACTTGTGATCGTAGATAGCTGCTTTTAATGATTCATAATTATCATAATCATCTTCATTAAAAGCGTACACATCCCCATTAATCAGCACCAACTCCAACTGCTGGTAGTTAATTTCATCTCCACCCCTTATAAATTTTTGTTTTCTTACAGTTCTTATTTTATCAATATCAGGATAGGTGATTTTTCTTTTCTTTTGGGTGATATAACTGCGAAAAACAACCTGATCTGGCGAAACTATTACGCTTTTAGGTGGAAATAAAAGTGTTATGATAATTCCTGCTATTAAAACAATTAAAATAAGCATAAGATTATTAGCCGTAATTAATTTTTCAGGGATTGAATCTTTTATCCCCTCCTGAAAAACCAGGAATACAATAAAGCCTTCGAATAAAATGCCTAACAATATTTTAGCCCAGAAAAACAAGCTATATTTTGAGGTTATGGTTTCTGTCATAAGGCAAAAGGTTATTGAATTGTCAATAGTTTAAGGCTTCAATATAAGCGTTTCATAACAACCTAAGGTTAATTTTTGGCTATAATTCTCCACAATGTCTTTATCCTGACAAACATTTCTCCCTATAACTGTTAATTTGATTATTAGATAAAAAACTTATGAAAAAAGTATGGTTTATAACTGGCTGTTCAACCGGCTTCGGTCGCGAATTAGCTAAACAAGTTTTAGAATTGGGGCATAAGGCGGTAGTTGCATCACGCAAAACAGATGATGTAGCAGATATTGTGGCAGATTATCCTGATACTTCAATAGCTGTAAAGCTTGACGTAACGAGTTCCGATGAGATTAAATCATCAGTTGAAGAAGCAATCAAAAAATTCGAGAAGATAGATGTATTGGTAAATAATGCTGGTATAGGCTATTTCGGAGCGATAGAAGAAAGCGAAGACGACGAAGTACGCCGTATGTTCGAGATAAACTTTTGGGGGTTAGCCAACATGACAAAGGCTGTGCTACCATTAATGCGTAAACAACGCAGTGGCAACATCGTTAACGTAGCATCTATTGGCGGCTTGGTGGGTTTCCCTGCTGTTGGTTATTATAACGCTACTAAATTTGCTGTTGATGGTTTCTCAGATGCGCTATCAAAAGAAACCGCGCCATTAGGCATTAAGGTTACGGTGGTTTGTCCGAGTGGCTTCCGTACCGATTGGGCTGGGCGATCAGCAAATAACAGCAAAATTGTAATTGATGATTACAAAACCACTGCCGAAACCAATAAGAATACCATTCGTGGTTACAGTGGCAAACAACCCGGCGACCCGGTGCGCGCCGCAAAAGCCATTGTTGATGCTGTAGAATCAGAAAATCCACCACTACATTTATTGTTAGGTGTGGCAGCCCTTAAAGGTGCACGCAATAAACTGGAAGTATTAAAGAAGGATTTTGATACATGGGAAGACACCACAACCGGTGCGGATTTCCCGACAGGAGAATAAATAATATTATTGTCATTGCGAGGTACGAAGCAATCGCCGGAAGCAAAGTTCGCGATTGCTTCGTACCTCGCAATGACATTTTTAATTGATAAATGAGCACTGCATCCAGGTATTTTCCTCTTTAAACTGCATAAAAACGGTTAACCATATTATTGGTACCATCATCCCGGGCACTGTCGGTAATTTTTAATATTTCGGGTTCCATTAATATAAATAACCATATTTTTACCTTTTATGACAGTGCATCAACCATACATCAATCAGCAATTTAATGGCTCCATCTGGCGTATGGAAATTGATGAAATAAGCGATACTATTTTTATAGAAATCCGTAACGACAGCGAAAAACAGGTAAGCTTTTCATCAATTGATCTAAACAATGGCAATCTTAATTTTAAAGATCTGGTAACCCCGGAAAGGTGGCTCACCGGCATTGAAACCGCTTTTAATGGTGTATTGCTTCTCCACAATTACCAATCAGCAACCGGCCCGGCACACCGTGGACTAACCGCAATTGATACCGATGGCGCCGTTTTGTGGACGAACTACATATACGCTTTTGATCACTTGACTACCAGGGGACCTATTCTGTATGACACCCACATCCACCCAAAAAAACTTTTCTTAATTGATATTAAAACCGGTATAGTCGAGCGCATTTATGAACCCACTATGTTATCCGAAATAAAAAACAATATCACTGTTCCTGATGTATTACCGCCTGATACTTTGCCGCATGAAGCGCTAGTTCTTCCAGTTTTTGGAAATAGTGTACATTATCTCGAATACAATAATTTCAGAATTGTATCTTTGCACGCTTTGCAGGCGGGGATGCTTAAACAGTATCTGTATATATTGGATGGTGCGGTTAAGGTATATGAGGATTTATTAAACAATGATATACAAAAGTTACAACCGGAAGCGTTCATATTACATAAAAACCGCTTGATTTATATTAAAAACAAGTCAGAATTAAAAGTTTTAAGCTTATAAATTACTGTATTATAATTTATTATGAAATTTAGGATTTTATTACTCGTTACCATTCTCTTAACATCAACAACCTCTCTTTTTGCCAACTCACTGCGCGACTCTATCGGCGTTGAGAACAAAGACGGCAAAAAAATCATACTACATAAGGTAGATCCGAAAGACAACTACTATTCTATAGGTCGACGATATAAAGTTAGCCCGAAGACCATCATCCAATACAACAATAACGCAACCATGCAAATTGGTGTGATTATTAAAGTACCTACCGACAGGCCTTTTTTAGAATCGTCATATAACACACCACAAAAGCCTCAGCCAACGCCACCTGTGGTTGTTAAGCAACAAGTAAGCACGCCGCCAGCACAGCAGGAACAAGCAGAACCTGAACAAAAAACGGTAGTAACCAGCAACAATGCCCCAACCCAGGATTACAAGGTATCAGCAGGTGAAACACTTTATTCAATAGCAAAGCGCTTCGGAACAACGGTTGAAGATATTACCAATATTAATGGCTTAACATCAAGCACATTAACCCCGGGCGAACTAATTAAAGTACGTGCCGGACAAGCTCCTGCCCCAGTTCAAACTGCGCCTGTTACGGCAAAACCTGATGCAACATCGGTAGTTGTTCCTGCGGATAGTGCCAATGCGGTTAAATTCAACGCAAACCATTTCGGTTTATATGAAAAGGATGAAAAAGGTGTTGCCACCTGGATGGATGATGCCGATCTCGATCCGAATAAAAAATTAGTATTGCACCGTACCGCGCCTATAGGTACGGTTATTAAAATAACCAACCCAATGACCAATTTAACAACTTATGCAAAAGTTGTAGGTCGTTTTACAGATAATGAGGCTAATAAAGATGTTATTATTGTGGTAACTAAAAACGTTGCCGACTCATTAGGTGCTTTGGACAAGCGTTTTCATGTAAGCATTAGCTACGGTAGCCCGAATGAATAAACCTTTTATAATCGGGATTGCAGGGGGAAGCGGCTCAGGCAAAACCTTTTTTTTAAAGTGTTTTTTAAAGCATTTCAGCGATAGCGAAGTTTCTTTGGTATCGCAGGATGACTATTATTTTCCTGTACCGCCGGATATGACGGCCGAGGAAAATAAACACTTCAATTTCGACCTTCCGGATACTATCGATCACCAGCATTTTGAAGAAGATATTCAAAGTTTGCTGGAGGGCCGATCTATCACTAAAAAGGAATACACTTTCAATAATCCAAGTGCAATACCTAAAATGCTTG
Organism: Bacteroidota bacterium; assembly: GCA_026224775.1. GTDB lineage: Bacteria > Bacteroidota > Bacteroidia > Sphingobacteriales > Sphingobacteriaceae > Mucilaginibacter. Next base: position 466,084 of record JAMFRP010000019.1, on the reverse strand, counting down.
AAATCAAGTCGGCGCCTATCATCATTGTTGAGGGCTTGTTTATCCTGCATTTTAAAAACATCTCTGAACAACTCGACCTTAAGATATTTATTGACGCAGATGACGATGTTGCCCTTCAGCGCCGCATCAAACGCGATTTACTTGAACGTGGCTACTCGCACGACGATGTGATGTATAAATGGGTAAACCATGTTGTACCCGCCTACAAAGAGTTCCTGCTGCCCTACAAAAATGAATGTGATCAGGTGATAGTAAACAATTCCCACGTAGCTGAGGATATTATTTGCGTAACTGAAGAGATATCAAAACAATTAAGGAAAAAGGTTCTGGGTGATAAATAGCCCCTTTGTCATTGCGAACGTTGTAAAGAACCTTCTGCACCAAGCAAGCCGTTATGCATGTCGAAGAAGATTTCTCCCTCCGGTCGATGGCAATTAAAAGAAACGTTTCACCACCATGTCATTCTGAACGCAGTGAAGAATCTATCGATAGACTAACCAACCCGCTTGTAATTAGCGGATAGATTCTTCACTGCGTTCAGAATGACAAAAAGTTTAGATAGTCATTTCCGGTATCTCCCCCTCAACAACCAACTTACCCGCGGTAGCTTTAATAATTTCCTCCACGCTAACGCCCGGAGCACGTTCTAATAACTTAAAACCGCCACCCGGCAATACATCCAGTACCGCTAACTCTGTTACTATCTTTTTAACGCAATTAACGCCGGTTAATGGCAAACTGCACTTGGGTAATAATTTAGATTCTCCTGCCTTGTTGATGTGCTGCATGGCTACGATAATATTATCTGCGGAGGCAACCAAATCCATGGCCCCGCCCATGCCTTTTACCATTTTACCGGGAATTTTCCAATTGGCTATATCCCCATTTTCGGATACCTCCATAGCACCTAAAATAGTCAGATTAACTTTTTTAGCGCGAATCATCCCAAAACTCATTGCCGAATCAAATATCGCTGATCCGGGCAGTTTGGTGATAGTTTGTTTTCCGGCATTAATGGTATCGGCATCCTCTTCACCCTCAAAAGGAAATGGCCCCATGCCGAGTAACCCATTCTCAGATTGTAACACTACATCCATCGTATCCGGGATGTAATTGGCTACCAGTGTTGGTATACCTATGCCGAGGTTAACGTAGTAACCGTCTTTTATTTCTTTAGCGATGCGCTTTGCTATTCCTTCTTTGTCAAGCATAATATTTTTCTATTGTCATTGCGAGGAACGAAGCAATCGCGAACTTGCATCACCGATTTGCTTTCTTACGATTGCTTCGTTCCTCGCAGTGACATGGTTTTATATTTTCTTTCTAACAGTTCTATTCTCAATCCTTTTCTCGTAATCCTTACCCTGAAAAATCCGGTGCACATAAATACCGGGCGTGTGGATATAATCCGGGTCAAGTTCGCCTGGCTCAACTAAGTGTTCTACCTCTGCAATGGTCACTCTGCCTGCCATTGCCATTACCGGGTTAAAATTACGGGCTGTGCTACGGTAGATCAGGTTTCCCATCGTATCGCCCTTCCAGGCTTTTACAATGGCGAAATCGGCATTAAAAGCCATCTCCATCAAGTAGTCTTTGCCATTAAAATTTCTTACTTCTTTGCCTTCGGCTACTTCAGTACCGATACCTGCGGGGGTAAATATTGCGGGCATGCCGTAGCCTGCTGCCATACAACGCGTAGCTAACGTTCCCTGCGGAATCAGCTCTACATCAAGTTCGCCGCTTAGCAGCTGGCGTTCAAATTCCGCATTCTCGCCAACATAGGAAGCTATCATTTTTTTAACCTGGCGTTGTTTTAACATCAGGCCTATACCGAAATCATCAACCCCGGCATTATTGGATATGCAGGTAAGTTCCTTAACGCCTTTTTTAACCAGCGCGGCAATACATTTTTCAGGTAAACCGCACAGTCCGAAACCACCCAGCATAAGGGTCATACCGTCCTCAATATCACGAATAGCCTCATCGGCTCCGTTAACAACTTTGTTCATGAATTTATATAATTGGTGCTGTAAAATTAGGCTTTTTTGATGATGATTAAGTAAAACAATTAGCTGTTTGAGCGATTATAATAATATCATCAAAACATAAAAAGTTATGATTTACAAAGATGATGAATCAGGCGATGAATACATCGACAGTTCAAAAGCAACAAACATCCCGGAACCTAACGCCTATCGTACAGATGATGGTGCAGGACTTGACGAAAAAGACCTGAAAAAGAAATATTTATTCGGCAAAGGCCATTTCGAACCCCATCCTACTGAAGGCCATGGCACAGGCGGACAAAAATTTGGTGAAGAATGCTTGACGCCTGCCGGGAATGACAAAAATAACCCATCACAACTTGCCGGTAGTACCAATGCTTATTTCAACAGGAAAGAGCCATCTGAAGAACATCCTGAGGATAGCAACTTTACCGCGAAAGCTCAGGAAGGCACACCAAATTATAGTAAAGCAACATCAACAGCTAAAATCATGGAAAATACATCCCCCAAACCCGAAGAAATCAAAAGAGGCGATGGCGAAAACGACCGACCGCATCCGCAACAACCATACTATGAAGGTACCGTTGACGACGACGGAACCGATGGCGATGACATTGCCAAAGAGGAAAGACAAACAAACATCCCCGGCCCTAATGAATTACCCGACCAGCTAAAAGTTGGCGAGAACGATGAAAATCATATAGAAACCTAAGAAATCATAAAACTATGTCATTGCGAGGAACAAAGCAATCGCAAGTAGAAAAGCGGTCTTGCATAGTTCGCGATTGCTTCGTTCCTCGCAATGACAAATTGTTTTGTTATCACCACTTCATATTCTGGGCAATGAATGTTTCCAGATCATCAGCCATTGCCTGTTGTTCTTTAACATTGGGGTGGCCTGGGGTATTTTTGTAGGCAATAAAGTGGGTGTAAATATTTTTATCATGAATACCGTCAACCGCTTTTTGAATATAGCCCGGCCATGGTGAGCCGGATTTGGTTGCATCCATGCTTCCCAATATACAAACGATATGGGCTTTAGGATATTTACCTCTGACGTTTTTCACAAAACTACTGTAAGCGTTGATGATAAATTCAGGCGTTGGAGGGGTAATGCCGAATCGGGCTTTAAATTGTGCATTATCTGGTTTTTCTACTAACCATGAATCATTTTGAAAGAGATTGATGACTACTAAATCAGGCGTATACTTAGCGAAATTCCATTTACTGGTTGAATCAGTCGCATCAAGCCTGTCATACATTTCAGGCATGATAAGCGGAAACCAACTAATAGTAATCCCGATACCGCTTTTGGAGGTATTATGAAAATTAGCATTAAAATGCCTTGCTGTTAAAGCTGCATAACTTACATATCCATCTTCATAAGATGCACTGCCTCTATCCTGCCCTGTGCTGTCTTCCACGGCATAACCACAACTGATAGAATCTCCGAAATACTCAATTTTATGTTTGTGGGCAGGCGAAGCCGGTAACATCTTACCACCTTTAGCTATTTCGAAACCGTAGAACCAGGTTTTACCCATCGCCCACTCGGTACGTTTAAACAACTCCAAGTGATGCGCACCAGGTGTAAGCCCGTCAATAGTTTGCGTAATAATTCCGTCAGCGGTTTCACGCTCTTTTTTAATTATCTTACCATCTAGCAGCACATTGTAAAAGTTGTCGCCGCGCTCGTCACGCATCTTATAGCTTATGCTTGTGCCTTCAAAATTAATGTCAACCGTAGTACCCGACCACGACAATACCGCCGCATTATCCTGCATGTCAACACGCCCCATATATGCAATATGCGGATCGTTGGCCTTAATAGTAACCTGAGCGCTGCAATCTAAGCTTAGTGCAATTGCAAAGCATAAAATAAGATGTTTGTAGTTCATTTAAATAAGCGTAAAATGTTTATTATTTCAAATACACATAAGTTATCCCATCCCCGCCTCTGTCTGCATGTTCGTCTTCCATACGATCAACCTGGTCGTATTTTTTCAGGTATTGCCTGATCATTTTGCGCAGGATACCGTCACCCTTGCCATGAAGTATCTTCAAGGTGCCGAAACCCATCATAACCGCCCTGTCAAACAACCTCTCTATCGAACCCAAAGCATCCTCGGTACGCATACCACGCACGTCAATCTCCGGACTAAAACTGGCAATAGAATCGGTATTGGAACTAAAGTTTCTTCTAACCTCTTTCGGTACTTCTTTTTTGGATACTTTATGAATCTTGTTCTTTTTGGCAACAGTCCTCAAATCGCCAATGGCTATAATTACGTTGTCGCGTGCAAATTCCATTATCTGGCCAGTTGTATCTGAGTCGTTCAACTTCACCCAGTCACCCACCTTTAATTCATCCGGATCAACAACAGGTTTCTTTACCTCGGTCTTAACCGTATTCTTTTGTACCTCGCGGGTTAAGTTTTCACGTAATTCCCGGGTCCTCTCCTTATCAGCGTTACTACTTTTAATTTCTGAGATAGTATTTTCAACCAATTTATTGGCGTTAAGGATAATGTTTTTAGCTTCTTGCTTGGCATCACGTATTAAAGCCTTCTGATTTTCTTCGAGATAGCTTTTTAGTTTTTCGTTTTCAGTTAAAAGTGTATTAACCTGCCTTTGTTGCCGGTCTAATTTTAGTTTGGTATCGAATATTTCCTTTTTCTCCCGCTCCAGATCAACCAATAAGGTATCCACCTTTTTTTGCCCGGCGCTAATTTTACTCTTAGCCAGGTTAAGCACATTTTGGGGCAAACCAATTTTTTGGGCGATCTCAAATGCATAAGAGCTACCCGGTTTACCAACTTCTAAAATGTAGAGTGGCTTCATCTCCACGTTATTAAACAACATCGAAGCGTTTTCTAAACCTTCAGTATGACTGGCAAATATTTTCAGGTTAGAGTAATGGGTAGTAACCATCCCTCTAACCTTTTTATTATTAAGCGATTCCAAAACCGCCTCGGCAATCGGGCCGCCAAATTGTGGGTCGGTACCTGTACCAAACTCATCAATCAGTATCAATGCTTTGCCATTGGCCTGCTCCACAAAGGTTTTCATTTTAGATAGATGCGCGCTGTAAGTACTCAAATCACTTTCAATCGACTGATCATCGCCAATATCAACAAAAAACTCTTTGAACACCCCCATCTCGCTGGCTTCATCAGCAGGGATCAACAAACCGGCCTGTACCATCATTTGCAAAAGCCCAACCGTTTTCATACAAACAGACTTGCCACCGGCATTTGGGCCAGATACCACTACAATACGTGTAATATTATCTATCCTTACGTTTAATGGCACAACCGTTTTCTGCTCCTTCTTAAAATTCAGGAATAGTAACGGATGCCTGGCATTAATCAATTTCAGGCTGGGTTCATTTACTACCACCGGCATTTCGGCTTCAATATCAATAGCAAATAATGCCTTGGCACGCACAAAATCCAACTTGGTAAGCAATCCATGATAACTCAACAAAAGTGGCACATAAGGCCTCAATTCATTGGTTAAAGCGGTTAGGATTTTCACGATCTCGCGCCTGCGGTCAAATTCAAGGTCACGTATCTTATTATTGAGGGTGAATACCTCTTCAGGTTCCATATAAACCGTTTGGCCTGATGCTGATTCATCATGAATGAACCCTTTAAGCTTACGTTTATTCTCGGCTAGCAATGGTATGCACAAACGTCCGTCACGAATAGTTAATGATCCGTCCGCCGTCCATCCATTGCCCGATGCGGCTTTAAAAACCTGGTCTATCTTTTTTCTGGCTTCTTGCTCGGCTTTGGCTATGCCGGATGTAATATCCATCAAGTCGCGGGATGCATTAGGCCTGATCTTCCCCTTCGGGTCAATCACCTGATCAATCTTTTTTAATATCGACTTTTCAATCGGTAAATGCTCAAATAAGGCTTCCAGGTTGGGATATTGGCCCTCCCGCTCATTAAAATAAGCGATAACCGCGAAAACGGTAGTTAATGATGCCTGTACCTGGTAAAATTCTTCCTCACTTAAAAAAACACCCTCAATGCGGGCTTTGTTAGCCAATGATTTTATATCGAAAAAATGCTGTATAGGCAATACCGCATCATTCAATAAAATATTCATAAACTCATTGGCCTGGCTTAAAAACTTATGGATAAGGTCATAATTGTTCATTACCTGTATCTTATCAACCATTTGCTGGCCCATAATACTCAGGCAATGTTTTTTTATCAGTTCCTTTATCTCGGTAAAGCCAAGCTTATCAACACTACTTTTTGGGTAAAGCATTTTTCTCCTTTAAACGTTGTTTAATCACCGAATCTCTTTTGGCATTAGCTTTCATAATGGCTTGCTGACTTGGGTTCATCATCATACCCGGCCTTAAAGGCGTGCCTTGTGCAGGCCCAACCGGCGGATTCACACGCCCACCGGTAGCTGCAGGTGTAGATGTAACATGATTTTTTTTATTCTCAAGCGACAGCAATTTGGTAAGCGAATCGGTTTTTGCCTGCAACCTTTTTAAAACCTTATCATAAATATCGCTAAATATCGCTGGCTTAAGCGAGTAATATTTAAAGCTCCTCCTAAATTCGCCAGAATCGGTATTGTATTTTTTAAATACCGCTGAATACCTTGGGTAACCATATTTGTACAGCGTATCCGGCTCTTGAGATACATTGATTAAGCCGCCGTCTACTACGTGCACATCAGCTAATACGTTTACCATTTCAGATTTTTTCAGGATACCGTCGGGCGCGTTATCATCGTTACCGCATGAACATAATAAGGTCAATACTAAAAAAAACAAGATTATATATTTGTGCATTCTGTAATTTAGCGGTTTAATTCAGCAAAAATACGCATAAATGAGCATTGCAGATAATATCATCAGCCTAAAAAAAGAAACCGGCGCATTAAAAGTTACCCTTTTAGCAGTATCAAAAACGAAATCGAACGAAGATATATTGCAGGCCTATGAAGCGGGGCAACGTTTATTTGGCGAAAACCAGGTACAGGAATTAGTTGAAAAACACGAACAATTACCTAAAGATATTGAATGGCACCTGATTGGCCACCTGCAAACCAACAAGGTAAAATATATAGCGCCATTCATCAGTATGATACAATCGGTTGATAGTATGAAGCTTTTGCAGGAGATAAACAAGCACGCTTTAAAAGCTAACCGTGTAATTGATTGTTTGCTGCAGATTTACATCGCTGATGAAGAAACCAAATTTGGTTTAGGTTTTGATGAGGCGATAGAACTGCTTCGTTCAGATGAGTTTGCAGAACTAAAAAACATCAGGATTCGCGGATTGATGGGAATTGCCACCAACACCGAAAGCGAAAAACAAATAGCCGATGAGTACTATGAACTGGATACCTTTTTTAAAGGTGTGAAAGCAAGTTTTTTCAGAAAAGATAAGGATTTTAATGTCCTGTCGATGGGCATGTCATCTGATTATAAAGTCGCTATAGAAAAAGGCAGCAATATGGTGCGATTAGGTAGCACTATTTTTGGAAGCAGGGTTATTAAGCACTTCAAAAATATTAACCCCGATTTAAACTAATATCATGAGTATAACTTTAAGAGTTGCCAAAAAAGAAGACTGCCCTCGTTTAATCGAATTAGTTAATGAGCTGGCTGTATTTGAAAAATTACCTGAAGAAGTAACCGTAACATTACAAGAGTTTGAGGATGCTGGTTTTGGAAACAACCCGGTTTGGAAAGCGTTTGTAGCTGTAGATAATGATGTAATTATCGGCTTCGCTTTGTATTATATCCGTTTTTCAACATGGAAAGGTTGTCGTGTTTATTTAGAGGATTTTATAGTTACCGAAGCGTACCGTGGTAAAGGAATAGGTAAATTGCTATTTGAACAGATAATACGGGAAACCAAAGAACTGGGTTACAGCGGCATGGTTTGGCAGGTGTTAGATTGGAATGAACCGGCTATCGGCTTTTATAAAAAATATGAAGCAAATATCGAGGAAGGTTGGTTGAATGCATCACTATCAAAAGAACAGGTATCAAAATATTGAGTACGCCTTTACGCTAAAATAAATTCGTTAATATTGCCGCATAGGTTAATCTCACAATACATTAAATAAATGCTTGTTTTTAAATTCGGAGGCGCATCGGTAAAAGATGCAGCCGGTATAATAAATCTTGGTAAAGTAGTTGAAAACTACAAAGACAATCAGTTGCTAATTGTGGTTTCGGCAATGGGTAAAACAACCAATGCGCTGGAAAAACTCACCAAAGCCTATTTTGACCAAACCGAGGATGTACACTATATTTACGAAGAAATTAAACAATACCATTACCATATCCTATCAGATATTTTTGATAACAAGGCTGCTATTTTTGATGAGGTAGCCAATACGTTTGTGGAAATAGACTGGATGCTGGAAGATGAACCTCAGGATGATTATGATTTTATATATGATCAAATCGTTTCCGTTGGTGAACTGGTTTCTACACGCATCGTTAACGCCTATCTCAACAAAATCGGGTTAAAAAGCCAATGGCTTGATGTTCGAGGCTATATTCATACCGACAACACTTATCGTGAGGGTGTGGTACAGTGGGCAAAAACCAAGGAGAGTATTGTTAAAGATATTCCGGCTCTACTGGAAAAAAACATCGTGGTAACACAAGGCTTTTTAGGCGGGACATCCGAAAACTTCACCACCACTTTAGGTCGTGAAGGTTCAGATTACACGGCTTCAATTTTAGCTTCATGCTTAGGCGCTGAATCGGTTACTACATGGAAAGATGTACCCGGAATTTTAAATGCTGATCCTAAATTATTTAAGGATACCATTAAGTTTGATGAACTACCCTATTCCGAAGCCATTGAAATGACTTACTACGGGGCATCGGTAATCCACCCAAAAACAATAAAACCTTTACAAAACGCCAGGATACCGCTACTGGTAAAACCTTTTAATGACCCAACCGCACCGGGTACCGTAATTAAAGAAAACGGCCACGACCATTATGCCAAACCAATAATCATTTTAAAACAAAACCAGGTATTGCTTTCTCTTTCGGCAAAGGATTACGCTTTCATTTCAGAAACTCATCTAAGCGAAATATTCAACCTGTTTGCGCAAAGCCATGTTAAAATTAACATGATGCAAACCTCTGCCCTAAGCTTTACCGCTTGTTTTGATGAGGATGAAGAGCGACTTAAAAAATTATTACTAGCTGTTAGTGAAAATTTCAAAGCGAAATACAATAATAACCTTAGCCTCCTAACAACCCGTCACTATACACCGGAGTCCTTAAAAAAGTTAACCGAAGGCAAAGTGACTTTATTAGAGCAAATAAGTCGCAACACCGCGCAAATGGTGATAAGATAACATCAGTACTTGAACTTTTTCGTCAATCCAAACGTTAATTGTTTATGAAAATGTACCAGCAAATGCTCACCCTACAAAAAAGGCGGGGCTTTCATATCATTACCGCTGAGGTGGTAAATGCTTTACCGCAGATCAGCGAATTTAAGGCAGGTATTTTGCAAGTGTTTATTCAGCATACATCAGCATCACTCACCATAAATGAGAATGCAGATCCTACCGTTAGGAAAGATATTGAAATGTATTTCAATAAAATCGCACCCGAGAATGACCCTGAATACCAGCACGACGATGAAGGCCCCGACGATATGCCTGCGCACCTTAAAGCCGCAATGTTGGGTAGCTCAGTAACTATCCCAATCCACAACGGAAGGTTAGCTTTAGGTACGTGGCAGGGCATTTATTTGTGCGAGCATCGCAATTACGGTGGTAATCGCAGCTTGGTAATTACTGCCTGGGGAGAGGCCTAAATATTAATATAAATTTTACCTTTGCAAGTGAATAGAATAATACCATTTGGTATATTTTATTTAATTTTGTGATCATTTATTATAATTATAATGCTGAATAGAGTTGTTGTAACAGGCATAGGCGCTTTAACTCCGATAGGGAACGATATAAAATCATTTTGGGAAAATGCCTTAGCCGGCAAAAGCGGTGCGAACCGTATTACACGCTTCGATCCATCTTTATTTCGTACACAATTCGCTTGTGAACTGAAGGATTTTAACCCTGCCGCACATTTGGATAGGGCCGACATTAAGCGTACCGATTCCTTTACGCAATATGCCATAGTAGCATCTGATGAAGCAATAAAGGATTCAGGTTTTGATTTCTCAAAAATGGACCCATTTGAGGTAGGTGTAATCTGGGGAACGGGTCAGGGTGGCATGGAAACCTTTGAACAACAAGTTACAGAGTACGCGAAAGGTAATGGCAGCCCGCGTTATAGCCCCTTCTTTGTACCTAAATTTTTAAGCAACATGGCTTCAGGAATGATTTCCTTGCGCCACGGCTATATGGGTATCAATTACACTGCTGTTTCAGCATGTGCCACCTCTAATACTGCTATAATGGATGCGTTTAACTACATCCGTTTGGGTAAAGCTAAAATTGTTATTACCGGTGGATCAGAAGCACCAATTGTTGAAGCTTCTATCGGTGGTTTCAGTGCCATGAAGGCAATGTCGGCGCGTAACGATGATCCGCAAGGTGCATCAAGGCCATTTGATATTGACCGGGATGGTTTTGTTATGGGCGAAGGTGCAGGTGCATTAGTTTTAGAAGATTATGAACACGCCGTAAAGCGTGGCGCGAAAATATATGCCGAACTAACCGGCGCAGCAATGACGGCAGATGCCTACCACATGACCTCAACCCACCCCGAAGGATTGGGCGCGGCAAAGGCTATGCAGCTGGCACTTAAAGAAGCCGGGATAACCATGGCTGATGTTGATTATTTAAACATGCATGCCACATCAACCCCGGTAGGTGATCTATCCGAACTTAAAGCGGTAACATCATTAACAGGCACAGGGCCTAACACTATGCAAATAGGTGCAACCAAATCAATGACGGGCCACCTTTTAGGTGCGGCGGGAGCTATTGAAGCTATTATTTGTCTACTGGCGATAGAAAATCAGGTATTGCCACCAACCATAAATACAGGTGAACTTGACCCCGCGTTTCCTGACTACTTAAATTTAGTACCCAACCATTCCATTGAACATAAAGTAAACGTAGCCATGAGCAATACATTTGGCTTTGGTGGCCATAATGGTATTGTAGTGTTTAAGAAGATTTAATCCCTAGAATATCATCTTCCAATTCCCTCTTTTCCGCTTGCGGAAGAGAGGGTGGTCGAGCGAAGCGAAGACCGGGTGAGTCAGCTCTGCGCCCAACCGTACCACGGAACAGATGAAACACCGTGATACACTTGGTACACTTTAAGCCCTAAAAACCACCAAAACGATCCTAAAAACATTGTTTTTACATCACTTTCAAAGTCATTTTTGACCAAAAAACGCCTATTTTAGCCCTAAAAACGGTTCAAAAAACATGATTTTTTGTTCGTTTTGGCCATTTTTCAATCAAAAATCATTAGTTTTCATAGCTTTTAGATCACGAAAACACGCCAATACCAGCCAAACTTGTTTCAAGTTGATGCATTTCCTCCTACTGCCAATTTGACAAGCTCCACCCTTTTGGAACAGGCATTGATGTGTACCAGTAACAATCATTAATAAACAATTTACAGAAAATACTATGCAAGAAAAAGGAACGATCTCGATACATACCGAGAACATTTTCCCGATAATTAAGAAGTTCTTATACTCAGATAATGAGATATTTTTGCGCGAGCTGGTGTCAAACGCGGTTGATGCTACCCAAAAGATCAAGCGCTTAGCCTCATTAGGCCAGTACAACGGTGAGCTTGGCAACCTGCGTGTTGAAGTTGCTTTCGATGCAGACAAAAAGACAATCACCATTAGCGACAACGGCTTGGGTATGACAGCCGATGAGATTAAAAAATATATTAATCAAATAGCTTTCTCGGGCGCTACCGAGTTTATGGAGAAATTTAAGGAAGCTAAAGATGCCAATGAAATTATTGGACGCTTTGGTTTAGGCTTTTACTCTGCATTTATGGTTGCTGATAAGGTTGAAATTCAAACTTTAAGCTACCAGGATGGCGCAGAGCCTGCTTACTGGGTATGCGATGGCAGCACCGAATTTGAAATTGGCGAAGGCACTTTGGCAGAACGCGGTACTGAAATTACTTTATACATCAACAGCGAATCTGAAGAGTTTTTAAACAAACAAAAACTACAGGAAATACTGGATAAGTACTGCAAATTCTTACCTGTACCAATCAAATTTGGCACTACTACCGAAGAGGAAGAAGACGGTGTTGATGAAGAGGGCAAACCAAAATACAAATCAGTTGAGGTTGATAATATCATCAATGATACCACCCCTATTTGGACTAAAGCTCCATCTGAATTAAAGGATGAAGATTACCTGAACTTCTACAAAGAACTTTATCCATTCAGCGAAGATCCTTTGTTCTGGATCCACCTGAATGTCGATTACCCTTTCAACTTAACCGGCGTACTTTACTTCCCTAAGCTGAAAAACGACTTCGAAGTACAGAAAAACAAGATAAAACTATTCTCTCGCCAGGTATTTATTACCGATGAGGTAAAGGATATTGTACCTGAATTCCTGATGCTGTTACATGGCGTTATTGATTCACCGGATATTCCATTGAACGTATCACGCAGCTTTTTACAGGCCGATCATAACGTTAAGAAGATCAATAGTTACATTACCAAAAAAGTGGCTGATAAACTGGCTGAGCTTTTCAAAAATGACCGCTCCGGCTTTGAAGAAAAATGGAGTGATATCGGCGTATTTGTAAAATACGGCATGATCAGCGAAGACAAGTTTTATGATAAGGCAAAAGATTTTGTTTTGCTGACCAACACCACTAAACAAAACTTCACTTTAGAGGAATACAAAGAAAAAGTTGAACCTGTTCAAACTGATAAAGACGGCAGGTTAGTTTATATCTACACCAACGATCCATCTAAACAGGACGCCTTCATCCAATCGGCCAATAAAAAAGGGTATGATGTATTATTGATGGATTCTCCTATCGACACACACTTTATCAGTCAGTTAGAGCAGAAGCTGGAAAAAACATCTCTGAAGCGCGTTGACGCTGATGTTGCTGACAAATTAATCGCGAAGGATGAAAATCCTGAATCAGTTTTAACCGAAGAGCAGATCACCAGGGTAAAAGCCATATTCGATAAAGCCATCAACAAACCAGCCTACAAAGTTGAGCTGGAAAGCCTTAACCCTGACGAGCTACCTGTAACAGTTACCATGGATGAGTTTATGCGCCGTATGAAAGATATGGCAGCCATGGGCGGCGGTATGAGCTTTTATGGCAGCATGCCCGATAATTACAAAGTAGTAGTTAACGGCAACCACAAACTCATCAGCCGCATTTTGCAGGACGATAATGAAGATGCCCAGGCAACTTTAGCCAAACAAGCTTTTGATCTGGCTCTATTATCTCAAGGTCTGTTAAAAGGCGCCGACTTAACCGAGTTTGTAAACAGAAGTGTTAATTTGATTTAAGTTTTAAATAAGTTTATGAAAAGCCGCCCAAAAGGTGGCTTTTTTTGTTTACCACCCTATACTATCTCCCCTTGTCATTCTGAGTGTAGCGAAGAATCTATAAAGTAGTTTACACCAGTACAGATGCTTCGTTCCTCAGCATGACAATCTTATTTATAAAACCACCTTTGTCATTCTGAGCGCAGCGAAGAATCTGTAAAGTAGTTTACACTTGTAGATAACTCACCCGGTTTTCGCTCAGCCGCTCAACCTCCCCTTTCTTCCGCTTTACGGAAAAGAGGGGGAAAAACTTCTTTATTTCTTTCCCTCTTTCCGCCGCAGGCGAAGAGAGGGTGGTCGGGCGAAGCAAGACCGGGTGAGTCAACGAAGCGCGAAAAAGTCTTAAATATGTTATTGGGCGTTGCCTCCGGCCCATGCTATCCCTCCCGGCAGACAGGCGTTCATACTACACAGGCCTTAGCCAAAAGCCGGTATCCGCTCCTATCACTAACGCAACAATGAATCATTTAAGCAGCTATTCCCTCCACCATGTCATTGCGAGGAACGAAGCAATCGCGAACTTTGCATATTCGCTTTTCTCCGTGCGATTGCTTCGTTCCTCGCAATGACAAAAACGTTCATCCCCTTTATTGGTGTCCTCACCAACAAAAATTATCATTCACACCAAACAAATAATATTTTCCTAACTTTATATTATCATTAAACCTATCTCCGTTAACCTCTAAATCAATATCTTATGAAAACCCCGCTTAAAATATCATTAACTTTTTTTTTAATGTTGATTATTGTAAATGCAAACGCACAGCAAACTGCCAAGCAGATTAAGGCTCAGGAAAAAGCAGCCTCAATTAAACATAAAATAGACAATCAAAAATATATCTTCATAGCGCAATATGCGCAACCCTTGCGTGGTACCCAGAAATACCTGACTTCTGAATACGACCTGCATGTAAAGAAGGATTCTGTAATAGCATACCTCCCCTATTTTGGCCGTGCTTATATGGACGTGCCCTACAATTCGACTGACGAAGGAATAAAATTCACATCAACCAAATTTGACTATAAAATAGTCGAAAAGAAAAAGGGCGGCTGGTCAATTACCATTGTACTACACGATGTTAGGCGAACTCAAAAACTCCTCTTAGATGTATTCGCAAACGGATCAGCTACGTTGCAGGCTACAAGCAATTCACGCGATGCAATTAGCTTTCAAGGGTATATTAAAGATGACGACAAGTAATTAATGCCCAATCAATCCCTGGTTGTCTTTTAATCCAACGCCGGAAAGCCTCATTCTAAAAGCTTCCTGCACCAGGTAAAATATCTTTTCAGCGGCAGGCTTAAACGGTAATCCTTGCGGGCGGATATTGGATATACAATTGCGCGATTCATCCGTTAAACCGGGTTTGGGATCATACGTTAAATAAGCGCCAATGCTATCAGCCGAACTCAATCCTGGTCGTTCCCCAATTAGTATAATGGACAGTTTTGCACTTAATAAATGTGCTATTTTATCACTTACAGCTACCCTTCCTTGTTCTACGAAACAAATTGGCGCCAATTTCAACTTAGCAGCCATAAACAATGGTATCAGCGCATGCAACAAACCAATAACATTTTCATTAATAGCCGATGCGGAAAGCCCGTCAGCTATGATAATCGATACATCATAATCACTGGCATGCTCCTTCAACTGGTTTACGGATGATTTTTTTAATTTCCTACCGAGATCCGGCCGCTGCAGGTACTCTGCCCGGTCGCCCGCTTTGCTATGTAATACGATAACCGGAAGATTGAATTGCTTAATATTTTCTGACAACAAATCAATGCTCAATCGGGAATAAACAGCATCCCGGGCATGAGCATGTGCCAGTTTAAACGCTAACGACTGTTTGGTAGGAATACTGGTACCCGTCCGTCCAATTCCAATACGCGCAGCTGTAAACTCCTTTAAGGGATTTAACGGACCATCCGCATTCGGCATATCTTTGATCACTTTATCCATAATGATCCGAAATGATTATACAAATCAACTTGATTAGTTGAAGTTAATTGCCCCTTGGCATCCACAATTCCCTGTTTTGTTAGCCAGGCTTCAAACTCCGGAGCAGCCTTTAGTCCCAGCACCTTTCTTAAATACAAAGCATCATGAAAAGAGGTGGATTGGTAATTCAACATAATATCATCCGATCCGGGTATCCCCATGATAAAGTTACAACCTGCTACCCCTAATAAGGTCATTAAATTATCCATATCATCCTGATCGGCCTCAGCATGGTTAGTATAGCAAACATCCACACCCATTGGCAAGCCCAATAACTTAGCGCAAAAATGATCTTCCAGCGCTGCCCGGATGATTTGCTTGCCATCATACAAATACTCCGGGCCAATAAACCCCACTACCGAGTTTACCAATAAAGGCTTGAATTTGCGCGCAATAGCATAAGCTCTTGCCTCACATGTTTGTTGATCAACCCCATGATGCGCATTGGCTGATAGTGCGCTTCCTTGCCCGGTTTCAAAATACATTACATTTTCACCTATAGTACCACGGTTTAATGATAAAGTGGCCAGATAAGCTTCCTCGATCAATGCTAAACTTATTCCAAAACTGGTATTTGTTAATTCCGACCCTCCTATGGATTGGAAGCACAAATCAACAGGAGCTTCTTTGTTTTTATTAATGAGTTCAAGTGTTGTGGTGATATGGCTTAACACGCACGACTGTATGGGAATATCAAACTGCTGCCTAAGCTGATCTATCATTCGCAACAAACTCATCACATGGCTTGGGCTATCAGTAGCCGGATTGATGCCGATACAAGCATCGCCGCTGCCATAAAGCAAACCTTCAATAATACTGGCCGCAACTCCTTTAGGGTCATCTGTCGGGTGATTAGGTTGCAGGCGTGTTGCAAAATGTCCTTTTAAACCAATAGTATTGCGAAATTTGGTAACCACCTCACATTTTTTTGCTACCGCGATAAGGTCCTGGTTCCGCATTATTTTGGATACAGCAGCAACCATCTCTGGCGTTAATCCAGCCTCAATGCTTTTTACGGTTGATGTGGTTGTTTCATCCATTAATAGCCAATCACGCAGCTCTCCAACAGTTAAATGGCTTATCAAGCTAAAGGCGGCTACATTATGGTTATCAACGATCAGCCTTGTAACCTCATCACTTTCATAAGGAATAACCAACTCTGTTAAAAACACTTTCAATGATACATCCGCCAAAGCGATCTGCGCTGCCACCCGTTCCTCATAACTCTCTGCACATAAGCCAGCCAGCGCATCCCCCGTTCGGAAGGGCGAAGCTTTAGCAAGCAGCGTTTTCAGGTCATCAAACCTGCAAACTTTTCCGCCGATGGTGGTTTGATAGCTCATGTTCCTTATTTAATCAAGCAATCTTAAAATCAAGTAAATCATGGTTCAAACAATAGGTGCAATCATATTATCTTCTACTAATTGTACTTTATGCTTTCCTATCAACACAAAAATGATACTAGCTACAATTAAAAACGCGAAAAATACCAGGCTCACCGTAAAATGATAATAAATAATAGCGAACAACGATACCGCTGATATAATTAATGCCACCGCCGGAAACACCGGGTAAAAAGGCGATGCGAATGGCCGCTCCAGGTCAGGTTCTTTTTTCCTGAGTATAAACAAACTGATCATGCTCATCATATACATAAACACTGCTCCCATTGCCGATAGTATCACGATATTCTCCGCCGTGTTATCAAAATACAAAGCGATCATACTAATCACCCCACCCGCAATCAGCGCCCAATAAGGTGTTTGAAAACGTTGATTTAGCTTAGATAAAAACCTCGGTAAATAACCGCTCCTCGCCATAGCATAAAGCTGCCTTGAGGATGCCAGTATAGTACCATGAAATGATGCTATCAACCCAAATAACCCTATACTGGCAAATATTTTAGTAAGCCCGTTGGCTTTGCCCAAAGCAATCGCTATCGACTCCGGCAATGGGTCAAGCACGTTGCTCAGCCGGTGCCAGTCGGTAATTCCACCCGTGAATATCATCACCCCAAAAGTTAAAAATATCAGCGTAACTAAGCCAGAGATATAGCCTATGGGTATATTCTTTTTAGGTTCTTTAACCTCTTCAGCAACCATAGCTACGCCTTCTATCGCCAGATAAAACCAAACGGCAAAAGGCAACGCCGCAAATACACCGCCCCAACCAAAAGGCATGGGGTGACTTAAATAATTACTCATTTTAAAATGTGGACTAACAACACCCATAAATAACAATAGCTCGGCAACCGCCAGTATAGTGATCACTACAGAAAACACTGCGGACTCTTTCATGCCGGATACATTGATCCCGATAAACAACACATTAAAAAACAATGCTGATGGAATAATAGATATTGATGGATATAGAAAATGCAAATAACTACCCAATGCAGCCGCAATAGCAGGCGTAGCAAACAAAAAATCGATAAGTGTTGCATAACCTGCTATCAAACCGCCAAATGGCCCCATGGCCCGGTAAGCGTAGGCAAATGCACCGCCTGCATGCGGTATGGCAGTAGTTAATTCAGTATAACTGAAGATGAAGGTAATATACATCACCGTAATGATGACAGTAGCGATCAAAAACCCGATTGTCCCCGATACACCCCAGCCGTAATTCCAGCCAAAGTACTCACCTGATATAACTAAACCAACGGCTATGGCCCACAAGTGTATGGGCTTTAACACTCGTTTTAATTGCGTGGTTGTGGCTTCAGTCATGCGCAAGTTTTAATCTGCCTTAAATTACTGAAACCGCGGCTTATTTCAAAATGGAGAAAAAGAACGTGAGATGCCGAATTTATGTGACATAATTATTACAAAAAGGCAGAATCAGCCACAAACATCTTTTACCCCATATTGTTTATTAATAGTTACAATAAACCAAAAAATTCATTTCCCATGTTACGAATAAGCATTCCATCGAACGGGCCTTCGAAAATTAATTTTTCGTCGTTTATGAATTATTTACTACCACTCCCTCCAAAAGGAATTGACAACGAAGTAAATAATGATGCGGTTTTGTTGTTTGATAATGAGGAAGAGGTGAGAGTTTATACCGACAAGCTAAAGCAATTACCCGGCTCTCATAAAAAAATAGGCAACGAAATTATTAATACAATTACGAGGTTAGTACCGAGCCTAAGAGCTAAATCCCCTACCCTTTAATACAGGAATTATTTTATAAAAAAAGCGCCGGGTTATTGCCCGGCGCTTTTTAATTTTAGGCTATAAAGCTTTTAGCTTTTTCCAACGCTCTGTCAATCCCGCTTACATCTTTACCACCGGCAGTTGCAAAAAATGGCTGACCGCCACCGCCGCCTTGTATTTCTTTAGCTAATTCCCGAACAATATTACCCGCGTTTAATCCTTTTTCTTTTACCAGGTTTTCACTCAGCATTACGGTTAAGTTTGGTTTACCGTCAATCTCAGCAGCTAATACCAGGAACAAATCACTTACAATATCTTTAAGCTGATAAGCCAGGTTCTTCACAGCATCTGCATTAGGCAATTCTACCCGCTCAGCAATAAAATTGATACCGTTGATTGTTTGTGCTTTATCTGCCAAACCTTGCTTTAAGCCGGATGCCTTTTGCAATACTGCTTTTTCCTGTGCTTTCTTCAGGCGGTTATTTTCTTCCAGCAGATCAGCTATGGATTTTGCAATGTCGTTTGGATTTTTCAGCAGATCCTTAACATCCTGCACCATTTTGCTTTGCTCCTGTATGTAATTCAGGGAATTAAAGCTTGTTATCGCCTCAATACGGCGAACACCCGCGGCCACAGCGCTTTCGGATAGTATCTTAAAGAAACCGATCTCTCCCGTAGCCTTAACATGCGTACCACCGCACAGTTCCTTGCTAAAATTATCATCAAAGGTAATTACCCTCACATAATCGCCATATTTTTCACCAAACAGGGCGGTAACACCGCTTGCTATCGCATCCGGGTAACGTACGTCGCGCTGTTCTTTTAGCGGAATATTCTCCATGATCTTCATATTCACAACCCTTTCAACAGCTATCAAATCATCTTCGGAAACCTTGCTGAAATGCGAAAAGTCAAATCTCAATGCATCCGGATTAACCAACGATCCTTTTTGATTCACATGCTCACCAACAATTTGCTTTAAAGCAGCATGCATCAAATGCGTAGCCGAGTGGTTGGCATTGGTCATCATGCGTTTGCCCATATTAACAAAAGCCATATAAGTACCCCCGGGTAAACGGTTCTGTGATGGTGGTAACACTTCTCCTTCAGGAGAATATATTGGCATTAATTCAGCTATATGGATGGTTAAACCGTTTTCTTTTTTAGTATCGATCACATCAAAACTCACCGGACCGGTTCTTTCATCGTACCATTCGCTCGTAATCGAACCGGTATCGCCAACCTGACCGCCGCTTTCAGCATAAAAAGGTGTTTTACTTAAAACAATATGATATAACTCTTTGCCCTGTGCAACAACTTTACGGTATTTTAAAATCTCGGTGTCGAGGGTTTGATACTCATCATACCCAATAAACCGGGTATTATCGCCCGGGCGCAAAACAACCCAATCACCTGCATTAACGGTAGTGGCTAAGCGAGAGCGGGATTTTTGAGCTTGGAGGGCTTCTTCAAAACCATTTAGATCAACAGCCCATCCTTTTTCGCGAGCCATTAACTCGGTTAAATCAATTGGAAACCCATACGTATCAGATAATTCAAATGCGTTTTTTCCAGAAATAACATTTTCTCTTGTATGATGTGTAGTCGACCCATCTTCATTTTTAATAATCGTACCGAAGTCAACTACTGCCGTTATTTCATTAAACCTCCTAATTCCTGATGCTAATGTTCTTAAAAATGAAGTTTCTTCTTCTAAAATCACTTTTTGGACAAAATCCTTTTGATTCCACAATTCATCAAATACACCTTTAAATTGTTCTGCTAATAAAGGAACTAATTGATTAAGAAAAGGTTCCTTAAATCCTAAATATTGATATTGATAACGTACAGCACGACGCAAAATACGACGTATAACGTATCCGGCTTTATTGTTGGATGGTAATTGACCATCGGCAATAGCAAAGCTTACTGCTCTAATATGATCAGACATAACACGCATTGCGATTGCTTCTGCTGCTCCGTCTCCGAATGATATGCTCGTATCTAATACTTCGCCTGATTCTTTAGTGATAGTTACTGGAATTGCAGGATCTTTTGGTTGATGATAAGCGATTCCTGATTTTTTAGCTATAAATTGTATCATCGGTTGAAAAACATCAGTATCATAGTTTGATGTTTTGCCTTGCAGCACCCTTACCAAGCGCTCAAAGCCCATACCCGTATCCACATGTTGTGCAGGTAATGGTTGTAGTGAGCCATCTTTCAGGCGATTAAACTGCATAAATACGTTATTCCAAATCTCAATAACCTGGTCATGGTCGGCGTTTACTAAAACAGCGCCGCTAACTTCCTTACGTTCACTGTCAGGGCGACTATCAAAATGTATTTCAGAACACGGCCCACACGGACCGGTTTCGCCCATTTCCCAAAAGTTATCTTTTTTATTTCCGGGGAGGATATGCGCTTCATCTACATACTGTTTCCACAAATCGTAGGTTTCGGTATCTTTTGCCAAGCCTTCTTTTTCATCACCCTCAAAATAGGTAACGTACAGCCGGTCTTTGTCTAATTTGTAAACTTTGGTCAATAGTTCCCAGCTCCAGTCGATGGCTTCCTTTTTAAAGTAGTCGCCAAAGCTCCAGTTACCAAGCATCTCGAACATGGTATGATGATAGGTATCAATACCCACCTCTTCCAAATCATTGTGCTTGCCCGATACCCGCAAACAACGTTGTGTATCTGCTACGCGTGGGAACTTCGCAGGTTCTTCGCCCAAAAAAATGGCCTTAAACTGATTCATCCCCGCGTTGGTGAACATCAGGGTTGGATCATCCTTAACAACAATAGGCGCTGAAGGCACAATAGTATGTCCTTTAGCAGCAAAAAAATCTAAAAAAGCCTGGCGTATCTGGGTAGCGGTCATGTGAAATTTTGTGAAAAATGAGTGAAATAATGTATACCCATTTGCGCAAAAATCGTGAAATTATGTGAAATAATGTGAACTTTTTGATATTCTAAATTCCTTGAATTTGATAAATGGAAACATTTAGGTTTGATGTACAAAATAAGCGGACTGCTAATAAGAATATTGCTTAGCTCCCTCCCTTGGGAGGGGTGCGACGGAATTGAGTAGTGGCGGGGAGGGGTTTACGTTTGCAAGATAGCTGACCAGACCCCTCCCTTCGCCCTCCCAAGGGAGGGAATCGCACCTCCCACCGCTTTTGACAATCTTCCGAACACTATGAAGACAAAACAGAATTACAACCAAAACAATTTTAGTTTAATTTCCGAATTTCCTAAGTACCTTTGCATATGCCTTACAAAGAACACGAGATCAGCAAGATGTACTACACCATGGGTGAAGTATCGACTATGTTTGATGTTAATCAATCGTTGATAAGGTTTTATGAAAAAGAATTTGACGTTCTTCAACCCAAAAAGAACAAAAAAGGCAACCGTTATTTCACCCCCGAAGATATCGAGAACCTAAAAATCATCTTCCACCTGATACGCGACAAAGGCTATACCCTTAACGGTGCCAAAGATCATCTGAAAAACAACTCAGGTGAAACCAAAGAAACTCAGCGGGTGATCGATTCCCTCGAAAACATAAAAAAATTCCTGTTAGAAGTCCGCGACCAGTTGTAATTTCTCCGCGAAAAACTATCTTTATTGCATCATAAATCTTAAACTTTAATTGTCACTCTGAGCACAGCGAAGAATCTGTACGGTGTAAACTACTTTACAGATTCTTCGCTGCGCTCAGAATGCCAAGCACAAAATCACAATGATAGCAAATCACAAAGGCGAAATCCCTTTTGTTATTTTACTGATACCTCTTTTGCTGGGGATAACCTTTGGCTTAAACTTCGCCCTATTTGCTGAAATATCCATCCTGTTAATTATACTGCTTACACTAAGCGCTGCATTCATCATTCTAAACATCAGCTACAAAAAGTTCAATATTTATAAGGCAAGATGGCTTGGCGGAATACTCATCAATCTAATCCTGTTTATTTTCGGCTGGATCAGTATAGCCAATTACGGCGAATTAAATCGCCCAAACCATTTCTCGAAACTCCCTTCACAATTCGCCATTATCAAAATTAACAATGAGCCTATTATAAAGAATGGATTAATCCGGTTTACCGCCAAGGTAGAGCAAAGCATAAACAAGGGCAATAAAACAACAAACAACGGCACGCTATTAGTGACCTTAAAAGATAGCCTGGCCCAAACCCTTACTTATGGCGATGAAGTACTCATCCCCGCAAATTACACCCTCGTAGACCCACCATTTAACCCTGCCGAGTTTAATTACAAACAATATTTGACCCATCAAAACATCTATTATCAATCGTTTTTATACGGCCATAAATACGTGGTATTGGCCCATGATGCAGGAAATCCCATTGTTGCTTATGCGTTAAAACTAAGACGACAATTGGTCAAAAAACTCAAAGCCAACATGCATAACCCCGACGCCATCGCCGTGGCATCAACCATGCTTCTGGGTTACCGGGCAGATTTAAGCAGCGATGTACTGCAAGCGTATTCCAGCACAGGTACAGTGTATGTACTTACCGTTTCCGGCTCACAAGTGGCTATCATTTATTTCCTGCTGGCTTATGCCCTAAGCTTTTTAAGCCGGCACAAATACGGTAAAGTACTAAGGGCAATAATCATTATAGGCGTTTTATGGTATTATGCCTTGCTCACGGGTTTTTCGCCTGCCATATGCCGCGCGGTATTGGTGGTGAGTATGATTGTGATTGGTAAAACTTATAACCGCTACATAAATACACTTAATATCCTGGCATTTTCCGCGTTTGTATTGCTTTTGTACAATCCTTATTTAATTACCGAAGTTGGCTTTCAATTGGCCTTTTTAGCCGTTGGCGGATTGATCGTTTTAAGGCCGATAGTTTACGATTGGTTCGAATTCAAAAACAAACTCGCTGATAAATTATGGGCGATCTGTTCAGTTTCCATCGCCGCGCAAATCATCACCTTTCCGCTTAGCGCTTTTTATTTTCATCAGTTCCCTGTTTATTTTTTGGTGAGTAATGTTCTGGTGGTCATACCCGCCACCATCATCATGTATACCGGAATCCTTTATTTATTGCTGCCGCAGATAGCTTTTGTATCGCGGTATTTAGGATGGTTTTTGGAAAAAACTATCCTGCTTATGAATAAAGGTTTATCGGGTATTGAGCAATTCCCGCTATCAACCATCAACAAAATCTGGCTAAACACTGTCGAATATCTGTTGCTATATGCGATAATTATCAGTCTGTTTTATTTCTTTTATGATAGAAAGATATGGCTATTACGACTAAGCCTTTGTTGCCTGTTATTGCTCAGCATCAGCTTTAGCTACAAAAAGATCACATCAGTAAATACACATTCCATCACCTTTTTAAATATGCGCAGCCATATGGGTATTGTGATGAGAAACGGCAACCAGGCAATTGTACTGTCAGACCTTAGCGATACCAATAAAAACTATCGCTACTCTATCCAGCCTTACTTGGATAGCTGCAAGTTAACAGACGTCACCATTTACAATCCAAAACAGAATATTAACAGCAATTATGCATTGAAACAATCAAACCTCATCCAGTTTTTTGATAAACGGATCTTGCTATTTGATAAAGCCGTAAGTAATTGCGCATTAAACAGTAAACTAACAGCCGATTACATTTACATCACCGGCAATCCATACACCAATTTTAACAACATTAATAAAAACTATACCTACCAGCAGTTGGTTGTAAGTGCAGCAAACAGCGACAGATTTGTAAATCAAATTCAACAGAGTAAGTGGCCTGTGGCAAATTTTATTTTGTTAAAGCGTAACAAAGCACTCATCGCTGTATCTAATTAAAAAATAAAAAGATTTGGTTTCAATAAACAAATCCCTAAATTGGTTTAAAATCTAAAAAACTATGAATAATAAAGTATTAGGAGCCGCATTAAGCATTGCCTTAACGGTAGGTACCCTTATTAACGCGAACGCCCAAAAAGTTTATAAAGAAGGCTACTTTTCTTATGATACAGAATTAAGGGGTAACCCGGCAACTGTTAACTCGTATTTCACACCTGATTCATCAGCAAGCGTAATAACTTTTGGTGCAGGAAATGTAAAAATACTATCTGATGCCAAACATGATTACTTTGCTATTGTACTGAATATTCCAGTTGCTGGCTTGAAAAAAGCAGGAGTTGCTTCTGCTGCTGAAATAGAGCAAGCTTTTGCAGGCTTACCGTCATTCACTTTTACACCAACAGCCGAAACCAAGGTAATTTCAGGATTTAACTGTAAAAAAGTAACCGCTAAAGAAGCTAAAAGTGGCAAAAGCTATGATTTATGGATCACCAATGATATAAGCGTTCCGCAATCGGCTATATCACCTTATTATGCTGCCGCAGGCGGATTTCCTATCCAATACACGTCTTTCCAACAAGGTCAGGAAATAAGCATCACCGTTAAAAGTGTAACCGAAGGTAAAGCCCCAGCCGGTACATTCGTTATCGGTAGCGATTTTGAAAAAGTTAGCCTTGAAGATTTAAATTCGGGTCAATAATTAAAAAAGCTTCAATAACAAGAAAGCCAATTGGAATATTCCAATTGGCTTTCTTTATTTATAACTATCGTCATTGCGAGCGAAGCGTGGCAATCCCCGACTTACAGAGCGGCTCTGCATAGTTTGGGATTGCCACGCTTCGCTCGCAATGACGCTTTGTTTTAATTATTTACGACAGTTCCCAATTCATTAACCCAGCTTTTAAACAAACGGGTTTCCATGTCCACTGCTTTTTGAGCATGTGATTGCCAATCAGGCGAAAAATGCTGCAATTGATTTATCATTTCCTCCAGATGACCTTCCTCTTCTAAAATAATCGATTTTACATTCACCTTGCTGCCTGCATTATCTAATGCATCCTGATAAATCGGGTAAAGTTCATCTGCACGCACTTCAATGGCATAGGTAACTAATAAATATGCTGCAAACCTCAGTTCGTGGCCGGTTAGCTTAAGTTCTGACTTCAGATAACGGCAAACATCAATATCTAACTGATTTAAATAATATTTACTGTAAGCAGGAGCTAATAAATACTCACCCGCATAAGTTGGGCATAGTCCCTCTTCTGTTTTTTCTATTTGTTTTTTCAGGTAGAATGCATGGCGATGCTCTTCAGCCGCGTGCTTTAAAATAATATAGGTTACGGTAACCGGGTCTTCACTCGCTGATATTTTCCTTGCGCCTGTATTTTCCATCAGCGATAGCGTGTTTAACCAGCGAGCATGTAATTGTTTATCGGCAATAATATTAGGTAGTATAGTTGATAGCTCCATTTTTTAGATTTCCTCCAGCGCTTGTTCAATTTTGCTGTAAATATAGTTCAGCTCATCATCGGTAATGCAATACGGGGGTAAAATATAAATGATGTTGCCTAATGGTCGCATAATTATGCCAGCGTTTAAAAAGTACTGGTAAAGTTTATCGCGCAACGAACTAAAATACGAGGTATTATCGCCTATCTCCCATTCCATCGCTATTATAGTACCTGTTTGGCGGATGGTTCTTATCTTAGGATGATCCTTTACTTTTAAGGCAAATCCACTATGCATAGCCCCGATCCGTTGGATATTCAGCATGGTAGCATCCTGCAATGTTATATCTAAACTTGCTAATGCTGCCGAACAAGCCACTGGATTAGCAGTATAAGAGTGTCCGTGAAAAAGCGTTTTCAACTTATCGTCTGACAAAAAAGCATCGTAAATTTGTCGCGTACAGGTGGTTAAACCCAATGCCATAGTGCCGCCGGTCAGCCCTTTCGAAAAACACATGATATCCGGTTGCTGGCTTAAATAATCGCAGGCAAATAATTTACCTGTGCGCCCAAAACCAGTAAATACTTCATCAGCAATGGTTAATACACCTTCATTGCTGCAATGTTTAAGCAACTCATCCAGGTATTCAGCTTCATACATTACCATTCCTGCTGTACCTTGAACCAATGGTTCAAATATAAAACAAGCCAGATCAGACTTAAGACTCGAAACTTTAGACTTTAAACTTTCAACATTCGACCTATCAGGCAGATCAATAAACTCAACCTCAAACAATAACGAATCAAATGCGGCGGTAAAAGCACTGCGCCCACTTACTGCCATTGCGCCAAAAGTATCGCCATGATAGGCATTTTTAAATGCCAGCATTTTTGTGCGCGGTTTCCCTTGGTTATTCCAGTATTGCAGGCACATTTTAATAGCAACCTCAATAGCTGTTGAACCATTATCAGAGTAAAAGGCTTTCTTTTGGTTCGATGGTAATATATCAAGTAACCGTTCGGCTAATTCAACAGCTGTGGGGTGCGTAAATCCCGCGAAGATCACATGTTCTAACTTTAATAGCTGCTCCGCTACTTTTTGGGCGATATATTTATTAGCATGCCCATGAATATTAACCCACCACGATGATACTGCATCAATGTATTTTTTGCCATCCTCATCATACAAACAAGCGCCTTCGCCTCTTACTATGGGTATTGGCTTTTGCGCGGTTTTCATTTGTGTGTATGGGTGCCATATAACCGCTAAATCTCTTTCAGCTAAACTCATAAATTCTTTATTAAAAGCCCTGCGATATGTTTGTCTATCGGGAAGGTAAAGTCATCTCCTCTCAATTCGCTTAACTTTACCCAGCGAAATGCTTGCAATACATCTCCTTCTCCATCAAAATCAAAAACTTTTGTTTTAAAGTTTAAATCCAGGGTATTGATATTTTTAACGAGGTAATAAACACTAATAATTTGCGAATCATTAAATGCCGACTTCACAAAAAAATCCGTAGTGTAAAAGTGACTGATAACCTCTACTTCAGCATTACATTCCTCAACAAATTCCCGTTTCAGGCCATCGGTTAACCCTTCGCCATACTCTAATCCCCCACCGGGAAATTTAGTGAATTGCATTCCGTATTCCTGCTCATCGCTCACCAAAATCTCTTGGTGTTCGTTAATCAGCAAGCCATATACGCGTACATTAAATTGATACATTAATCTTCAAAATGTTTTTTGTTTCGGATAACTTTCTCCATTGTCCACGGTATACGAGTTGTTTGCGCTTCAGACCGTATTGGGCAGTCCGGCATGCTACAATAATGGCAACAATTAGGCAGACACGGGTCGGCATGTATAAATAACTCTGTTTTAGTAATCCTGCTGTTCACCAGTTTATCAACTAATGATACTTCAGTATGCACCCTATTCAGGTCTAAATAGTTTGGTAGTGTCATGTGGCAATCTATATGCAACTCATTACCATACTTTTGCGCCCTGAAATTGTGCAGATCTATCCATTCATCACGGCGCTCTTCATCCAATATCTTTACTATTTCTGTTACTATATCAAAATCAGCCTCATCCATTAAACCCGCAACAGATCTGCGTACCAATTTATATCCTGTATATACTATATACAAGCCAACAAAAATAGATAGCGTGCTATCTAGCCATAAAAGGCCAGTAAAATAGATTAAAAGTAAGCCAATAACCAAACCTAAACTGGTTATCATATCAGTTATCAGGTGGCGCCCATCAGCTTCAATAGTTATTGAGGGTATAGACTTGCCTTTGCCTATCATATAATAACCAAGGGCACCATTAACTACACCTGTTACACCTATAATGATAGCACCAACCAGCAAATTATGGATTGCATTAGGATAAAATATCCCGTAAACAGATTTTACAATGATAATAACGCCTGCTATACCAATTAGCGCGCCTTCAATAAAAACAGAGAAGTATTCAACCTTGCCATGGCCGTAAGGATGATTTTCATCGCGGGGTTGAGATGCCAGGTAGATACTAAAAAACGCGAACGAACTGGCAAGCACATTTACAATGCTTTCGGCAGCATCGGTAAGTACAAAATTGGATGAGGTTAAGAAATATGCCCCGAATTTGGCCGTCATCAGTACGATACCGGTGACAAGCGAAAATAGTATGATCTTTTTTTGTTCGCGCAAAGCGTTGTAATTTATTGCCAAATTTATAAATAACAACTGTATTATTTCTGGTTAAACTCGAAACTTATAAGTGTTAAGTTAACCACATTTAATTATCTGTAAAAATTCATATTGACTTAACACATCAGGTCAAAGACTTACGAGTTTTTATATATTTGCCGCATTAAGAACAAAAAAACATGAGTGCACTAAGTAACAGGATCAACAACTTGTCTGAGTCGGCAACAATTAAAATGGCCAAAATGGGCCGTGAACTTGCTGCCAAGGGCGTAGACGTAATCAGCCTAAGTTTTGGCGAACCGGATTTTCACACACCTGAGCATATTAAAGATGCCGCTAAAAAGGCGATGGATGAAAACTACACCTATTATACACCTGTAGCGGGTTACCCTGAGCTACGAAAGGCTATCGTTAAAAAGTTGAAGGACGAAAATAATCTTGATTATGATTTTAGCCAGATCGTAGTTTCAACTGGTGCAAAACAAGCTATTGCTAATGCTGTATTATGTTTAGTTAATCCTGGTGAAGAAGTTATCATCCCTACCCCTTACTGGGTATCATATAGCGAAGTGGTAAAACTTGCCGAAGGCGAAAGTGTATTTATTGATACTACAGTTGAGCAGGACTTTAAAATCACTCCTGAGCAATTAGAAGCAGCAATTACACCAAAATCAAAGCTGTTCATGTTTTCATCGCCAAGCAACCCAACCGGTAGCGTTTACAATAAAAGCGAACTGGAAGGCTTAGCTAAAGTGTTTGAAAAACATCCGCATATCTATATTATTTCTGATGAGATATATGAGCACATCAACTATGGCGAAAAACATGAGTCGATCGCGCAGTTTGATAGCATTAAGGATCGCGTGATAATCATCAACGGCTTTTCAAAATCTTACGCCATGACTGGCTGGAGAATTGGTTACTCAGCATCAAGCAAAGAAACTGCTGCTGCTTTTGATAAATTACAAGGCCAGATCACTTCAGGTACTTGCTCAATTACCCAACGTGCAGGTGTTGCAGCTTACGAAGGCGGTTTAGAAACTGTTTTGCAGATGCGCGAACAATTTAAAAAACGCCGCGATTTAGTTTATAGCTTATTAAGCGATATTGAAGGCTTAAAAGTAAACCTGCCTGATGGCGCGTTTTACTTCTTCCCGAATGTAACTTCATTCTTCGGTAAAAGCTACAATGGCAAAACCATTAATGACTCTGACGAATTAGCCATATTCTTACTGGAAGAAGCACACGTTGCAACTGTAGGCGGTGATTCTTTTGGTGACCCGAAATCACTACGTTTATCATACGCTGCGTCAGAAGAAAAATTGACTGAAGCAGTTAAACGCATAAAAGCGGCTTTAGGTAAATTAAAATAACCTAAAGTCTACATAAAAGAAAACCCCGGCCAAAATTGGCCGGGGTTTTCTTTTATGTAGATTTCTTTAAATTTTATAGTCCAAATCCGTATGCTACACGCAAAGCTACTAAGCCATAATTATTGCTTTGGCCTGAGTAATTTTCATAACGCACACCAACATCATAATGTTTGCTGGCATAACCTATAGCTGGTGATAAAATCAGTTTGGTATCTTTTTCAG
Source organism: Bacteroidota bacterium (assembly GCA_026224775.1). Taxonomy (GTDB): domain Bacteria; phylum Bacteroidota; class Bacteroidia; order Sphingobacteriales; family Sphingobacteriaceae; genus Mucilaginibacter. Next base: position 435,775 of record JAMFRP010000019.1, on the reverse strand, counting down.
CAAAATTTTCATCTACACCTTGAGGTAAAAAAGTTTTAGTTTCAATACCAGCACCTACTTCTGCACCAAAATATAAGTTCGGAGTAAAGAAGGCTTTTATACCCGCTTTAATTGGCACCATACCTAATGATTGATATTTACTGTCTGTACCTGGTTCGGTTTTACCAAAGAAATTATAATAACCGGATGTAAGCGTAATAGCTAAATTGTTTGATACACCATATTGTACTCTTCCTGTACCACCTAATTCAAGGTTCGAAAAATCATGCGCTGCTCCGGTAGCTATACCACCTTCAACACCTATTCCAAAACGGAATTTATCTGGTGTAATTGTTTGTGCTTTCGCACTCGATCCAATAAATATAGCCACTGCTACTGTCGCTGCGGCTAATAAATTTGTTAATTTTTTCATTGTTGTGTAATTGTAAGTTGTATAAATAAACTATTAGTTATTTATATACACTTTGCAAATACTTTGCCAACGTGCCAAACTCACAATTAAAAGTCAATCGGATGACTAATTTTCAAGTCACTCCTCAGGCAGTTACAAATAATTTACATTGTTTTAACAACTGATAGTCAAACGTTTTTAGCTAAATCTGCTTTAAATTAAAAAACAGGCACATTTAACCCCTAAAACCTTTGAAAAACATCAATCCAATAGCTTTTGAAAAAAAATAACTGTCTATTTTAGTGTCCTTTTTGAAAGGGATCAGAAAAGTTACGTTTATTAAACAATGTGATTTTCATCTATTTTTCATGCCAAACACTTCCTTTTTAATCTTTATTTGATTGATATGACATTTATTTAGGCTTTACAATAGCAAAAAAGGCCCGTTTACACGGGCCTTAATAAATTTATTCTGCAGAATTACTTATAACTCACCTTCATCCGGTTTATAATTCTTCTCTAACTCGGCCAATTTTTCTTTGCCATAAGCAAACTTGGTTATGGTATAATATAGTACTGGCACTATAAATATAGCTAATGAAGTTGCTGCAAGCATACCACCAAATACTGTCCAGCCAATGGTTTGCCTTGCTTGCGCGCCTGCACCCGAGGCAAATACTAAAGGCAATACGCCCAGTATAAATGCCATCGAGGTCATAATAATTGGCCTTAAACGCAATCTTACCGCATGTAGGGTCGCTTCTTCAAGCGGTATCCCCCTATCGACTCGTTCCTTAGCGAACTCCACAATAAGGATGGCATTCTTAGCCGCCAAACCTATCAGGGTAATCAAACCGATTTGCGCGTAAACGTTATTTGTTAACCCGGGTTTAAAGTTCAGGAAAAGTATAGCCCCAAATGCACCCAATGGCACCGCAAGCAATACCGAAAACGGTACCGACCAGCTTTCATACAAAGCAGCCAGGAATAAGAATACAAAGCCAATAGACAACATGAAGATGTACACAGTTTTTGAACCCGACAATAGTTCTTCACGGCTTAACCCGGAAAATTCATAGCCGAAGCCCTGCGGTAGTGTTTGATCCGCTACCTCTTTTAATGCTGTTAATGCATCACCGCTACTATATCCGGGTGCTGAACCACCGTCTATTTCTGCAGAACGAAATAAGTTATAATGCGATATTAATGGTGCGTTTTGTATTAGTTTGTATGATGTTAATGTGCTTAAAGGAACCATCCCGCCTTGCTGGTTACGCACAAAATACTGACCGATATTTTGGATACTCGTCCGATAATTAGTATCGGCCTGTGCTACTACGTGAAAATCGCGCCCATAAATGGTAAAGTCATTAATATATGAACTACCCATATAAGTTTGCAGGGCACTATTTATATCACTGATTGAGATGCCCAGCTTTTTAGCCTTTTCCCGATCGATGGTTAATTGGTAGGCAGGTGTACTCGCGGTAAAAAACGAGAATGCTTTGGCTATTTCTTTCCGTTTATTGATAGCGATGGTAAAGTTCTTAAGTACCTGTTCAAAAACCTTAATATCGCCACCGGCAGCTTTTTGTTCCAATATAAATGAGAAACCACCTGTACTACCCAAACCAGGTATAGCAGGAGGTTGAATTACCACTAAGTTAGCCTCTTTAAATCTTGATAGTCTCTTTTGTAAATTGGCTGTAATAGCCCCTATTTGCAAACTATCGGCAGTACGTTCATCCCAGGGTTTAAGCTGTACAAACATGGTAGCACTGCTTGATTTACTCGCAAAACTTACCACATTTAATCCGCCTAAGGCTGCATAATGCAATATACCGGGTACGCTATCTAATACATGCATCATTTGGTTCAATACGGCAACCGTACGCTGGGTTGATGCTGCTTCCGGCAAATCATAAGTAATATATAAACGACCATCATCCTCCAATGGGATAAAACCACTTGGTTTCTTTTTGAACAACAGGATGGTTCCGATAACTATACATACCAGTATGATAATTACAAATTTTGAGTTTTTAATCGCCCGGTCAACGCCATTTTTATACTTACCTGTAACCCGTTCAAACCATGCATTGAATTTAAAGAACAGCTTATCCAGTCCGCCTGATTTTTCATCAAGTTTGTGCGGACGTAAGATCAAAGTACACAATGCGGGGGTCAACGATAATGCTACGAAAGCTGATATCAATACAGATATAGCGATAGTTATGGCAAATTGCTGGTAAAGCCGGCCCACTATGCCAGGTATAAACCCAACCGGTACAAATACCGCTGCCAATATTAACGCGATAGCTATTACCGGGGCAGAAATATCATTCATTGCATGCGTGGTAGCCTCTTTAGGCGACATGCCCTTTTCATCCATATAATGCTGAACCGCTTCTACCACAACAATGGCATCATCCACAACAATACCTATCGCCAATACAAAACCAAATAGTGTTAATGTATTTATGGTGAAGTTTAATGGTATAAAGAAGATAAACGTACCAATAATAGACACCGGGATTGCCAATACCGGTATCAGTGTGGTACGCCAGCTTTGTAAAAACAGGAACACTACTACAATTACCAATACCAAAGCTATAAGCAGTGTTTCAACAACTTCGTGTACCGACACCTTAACCACGGTTATGGATTCAAACGGAACCACGTAGTCAATATCAGCAGGGAAAGATTTTTTCAACTCATTCATCGTCGCGTAAACCGCGTCTGCGGTTGCAAGCGCGTTACTGCCCGGTGCCTGGTATATTAACAGGTATGAAGCTCTTTTACCATCAACATATGAATTGTTAGCGTAGTTAAATTTACCCAGTTCAACCCGTGCTACATCTTTTAAATGTACAACCGCACCATGATTGGGTTGTGTTTTTACTATTACGTTCCCAAACTCTTCGGGTTCCGTTAAGCGGCCTTGCACCAATACCGTATATTCAAAGGGTTGTTGTTTCTCTTGGGGGGTACCGCCAACTATACCAGCCGCAACTTGCGCGTTTTGCTCGTTTAGGGCGGCCGTAACATCAGCTGCGGTCATACCGAGTGCAGCCAGCTTATCTGGCTTTAGCCAAATACGCATACTAAAGTCATCTGCGCGGGTTACAACGTCACCAACGCCTGCGGTGCTGGTTAGGGCATCCTTTATAAATACGTTAGTATAGTTATCCATAAAGGTAACATCATGCGTTCCTTTAGGGGCAAACAGTGCCACCAGCATTAATATACTCGGATTTTTTTTACGCACGGTTAAACCCAAACGCTGCACATCCTGGGGTAAACTTGGTGTTGCAATACCTACACGGTTTTGCACATCAAGCGCGGCTATATCTATATTAGTGCCTACCTCAAAGTTGGCTATCATACTCATTTGGCCCTGACTGGTACTATTGCTTTGCAGGTAGGTCATGCCAGGCGTACCATTTACCTGTACTTCAATAGGTGTTGCTACCGTTTGTTCTAATGTTACGGCATCTGCACCCGGATAATTAGCCGTAATCTGCACTGTTGGTGGTGTAATCTCGGGGTATTGCCCTACTGATAAAGTGCTTATAGATAAAATACCAACCACAACAATTACTATTGAAATAACTATTGCTGTAACCGGCCTTTTTATAAAAGTATCTGCGATCATTCGTTTGCTGTTAGGGAGGTTAGTTCCGTGTTGTTAATTTATTATAGCTGATTATTTTCCTGCTCCTGTACTTCCGCTTGCACCGAGAGCCCCCGGTTTGCCAAGTGTTATTTTACCTTTATCGCGCAGGCGCTGAAAGCCATCCGTTATTACCTGATCACCTTGTTCCAACCCTGATAAAACAACTACATCATTACCTATACGCGGGCCTAATTTTACCTTATGCTGTATGGCAATAGTATCCTGCGATACAAAAACAAAATACTCGCCCATCTGCTCTGTTACTGCTTTGTAAGGGATTTGCAAACGTTCTCCAGATGCACTATTAAGCACCATTAGCACGCAGCTCATACCATCCTTAAGTAAATCATCATCATTGCTAAACTGCACACGAACTGTTATGGTACCGGTTCCGTTATTTACGCCCCTGTCAATAGTTAAAATTTTACCGGGCTTGTTATAGGAGGTCCCGTCTGATAATTGCAATTTAAAGGTTGAATCGGTAGCATGTTTTTGGTAGGCATAAAACCGGCTAATGTCCTGTTCATTTACCACAACATCAACACCAATCGGATGCTCGCTTGATATGGTATTTAATAATGTAGTACCTGGACTAACCTCAGAACCTAACCTCACCTGGGATATGCCTATCCTACCGGTAAAAGGCGCTGTGATAGTAGCATAGGAAAGATCTGTTTTGGCTGATAGCACCGCGGCATTAGCTACCTGAACATTTGCTTTCCCCGAGTCATAAGCCGCCTGGGCCTGGTCAACAGTTTGGCGGGCTACAGCATCGTTTTTAAGCAGCATGGTATACCTGTCAATATCTTTCTGATCCTTAACCAGGTTTGCTTTGGCGCTGGCCAAATTAGCCACCGCCTGGTCATAAGCAGCAACATATTTTCGGCGATCTATTTCATATAATGGTGCACCTTTTTGCACAACGTCGCCTTCCTTAAAATAAATAGCCGTAATAAAACCCGCTACCTGGCTGCGCAGCTCTACTGAATTTAGCGCTACTACCGAACCCTGATAAGGGTCGTAATAAACAGCATCGGCAGTTTTTGCTTCAGCAACGTAGACAGGTGTTGGTGGCAATGCTGTACTTTTTGCACCACTTTGATGGCATGCCGAAAAGAACAGCACGGCTAACGGACTTATTAGTAATATATATTTGTGCTTCATATAGTGATAATTCATATTTATTTATTGTACAGTAAGTATACCTAATGCTTTTTCGAGATCTATTTTGCTGGATAGCACCTGGAATAGCGCGTTATAATAGTTTAACTCGGCAGTGCGTAAATCAGCTTGCGCTATAATAACATCCAGATATGTTTTTATCCCTTCGCGATATTGCAGGCTTACTACCTTATATACATCTTTAGCAAGGCTAACATTTTGGTTTAATAACTGCCAGTTGGTGTAGTTGCTCTTATAATCTGCAAGGGCTTGCACATACTCTGTATTAATAGTATTCACCGAGTTTACAACATCCAGGTCGGCACGATCAACCTGCAACCTGGCTTTACTTAAATTTTGCAAACGTTTCGTCCCGGTAAAAATTGGGAATGATAAGGTAAGCCCCGCATATAAACTTGGATAGTTATTATTGTACAAGTTTGAAAACTTTGTATTTAAATAAATCAGATCGTAGGCCCCCACTGCTGATATTGAAGGCAGAAAACTCCACTTGTAATATTGAGCATTTAAATTTTGCAGGCTTTTTGATGTTTGCAGCAATTGGTATTCAATACGGTTATTATAATTTAATTGCTGGTTGGTATCAATACTGGCCTCACTTACATAATGTGTTGAATCATAACTTAACAATAAGTTTTTATCGGCACCTATGCCCATAATTTGTTTCAGGTAAGCTGTTTTACTTTTTATAGCCTCCTGCGTTTGCTTCCGGGTTGCAATTGAATTATTTAATGATATAGTTGCCTGTTTATAATCTGTTTTATCAACAACACCAGCCAGGTAACGGTTATAGGCATCTTTTAAGCTACGTTGCAATCTTGTTATATCCTCATTTAATATATCCAGTTGTTTTTCTGATAACAGCACATCAAAAAAGGCTTTACTAACATCCGATACCACATTTATCTGGCTGCTTACTGTATTCTGTTTATAATATAAGCGTGAATATTTGGCTGATTTGGCAGCCAGTAAAACATCATTATTATATATAACCTGGCTTGCTTGTAAGCCTAAACTGGAATATTCATTAATAGGAGAAACCACCGCCGGATTAGCGCTGGTAACTGGGCTACCTTTAAAATAATGCAAATATTCATTGGATGAATTAAGCTGAGGTAACCAATCGGCAAGTGATATTCGGATGTTTCTTTCATTAATTTGCTCATCAATTTCAGCCTGGCGGAGCACTGGTTGATTGCGTAATGCAAACCCAATACACTGTTTTAACGTAACTACAGTGTCGGTAGCTGATTGGGCAAAAACAACTTTAGGTAAACATAATGTTAAATTAACTATGACAAGTAGATAGATTTTTTTCATATATTAGAACTGGCTTACAAGTATTTTCACCAAATCAATTTAGGTTTTGTTTTGATATTGGGGAATATACGAAAGTTAGATTAATTATTTTATTTTTATATCCAATACGTAAACCAGACATAAAAAAAATTACCGTTTGATTATAAAAACGGCACTATTTACAATGTGCAATAATGTTTTTACAACAAAATGAAAAATAGTGGTACCATTTTTATAAAAAAATTAATTAATTTGCCGAGTATGAATAATAGTGCAAAAACGTAGTGTTAAAAAAAATTACACACTAAATTTAGGTTATAAACTTATTCATGGTATTTTTACAAAAAATTTAAGCAGGGTTAATACATGGTTAAAAAGCTACAGGAAAAAATTGCTCAGTTTCAGGATGCGAATGCAATCCGGGAAAAGGGGCTATATCCTTATTTCAGGCCAATTGAGTCAGGACAGGACACTGAGGTGATGATCGATCATAAAAGGGTGCTTATGTTTGGCTCGAATTCATATTTAGGCTTAACAAGTCATCCGAAGATCAAAGAAGCTTCAAAAAAGGCAATTGATAAATATGGTACGGGTTGTGCAGGTTCAAGATTTTTGAATGGCACACTTGACATTCACATTGAATTAGAAAACAGATTGGCCGCTTATGTTGGCAAAGAAGCTGCAGTACTTTTCAGTACAGGTTTCCAGGTAAATCTTGGTGTATTATCCTGCATTTCAGGCCGTAATGATTATCTTATTTTAGACGAATATGACCACGCATCATTAATTGATGGTAGTCGCCTTTCATTTTCAAAAGTAATAAAATACGCGCACAACAACATGGCAGATCTTGAGCGCAAGCTTAGCATTTTGCCGGAAGAAGCTGTTAAACTTATTGTAGTTGACGGTATATTCAGCATGGAAGGTGATATTGTTAAATTACCTGAAATTGTGGAACTATCTAAGAAATATGGTGCTAATATTATGGTTGATGACGCTCATAGTCTGGGTGTTATTGGGCACAAAGGTGCAGGTACAGCCTCGCATTTTGGCCTTACTGATGATGTTGACCTTATAATGGGGACATTCAGTAAATCATTAGCTTCATTAGGTGGCTTTATTGCTGCTGATGCTACAACTATTGATTATTTGAAACATCGTGCACGTTCACTAATGTTTAGCGCAAGTATGACTCCGGCTTCTGTAGCCAGCGTTATTGCAGCCTTGGATATTATTGAATCAGAGCCTGAACGCATCCAAAAACTTTGGGATAACACAAACTACGCGATGAAACTTTTATTGGAAGAAGGTTTTGACCTTGGCCCTACCGAAAGCCCTATATTGCCTATTTATGTTCGTGATAACGATAAAACGTTCCTGGTTACAAAATATCTGCAGGAAGCAGGCATATTTGTAAATCCGGTTGTTTCTCCTGCTGTACCTTCTGATTCATCTTTACTTCGTTTCTCATTAATGGCGACTCATACATTTGAGCAAATTGATGAAGCAATTGAAAAGATAATTAAAGCGTTCAAAGAAGTAGGCGTAACTGCTGTTAAAGAAAAAATATGATTGAAATAATTCCTGTCAGCTCAAAAAATGAGCTGGCAGATTTTATAGATTTCCCCCACGATCTATATAAAAACGATCCTTACTACGTTCCGGAATTATTCATCGCTCAAAGGGATCTGCTAACTAAGCACCCTTTCCACAAACACAACTCGCTACAAACTTTTATAGCTTATAAAGATGGCAAAATAGCCGGCCGCATTGCCGCTATTTTAAACAATGCCCATAACGAGTTTAATAAGCGTAATGATGGTTTCTTTGGTTTTTTTGATTGTATTAATGATGACGCTGTAGCAGCTGAGCTTTTTAATACCGTTAAAAACTGGCTTAAAGAAAAAGGTGTAACCCAAAAAATTATCGGCCCGGTAAATTTTTCAACGAATGAACCTTGTGGTTTGTTAGTTGAAGGTTTTGACAGCTCACCGGTGTTAATGGATACCTACAATGCGCCATATTACATCAACCTGGTAGAAAAACAAGGCTATCAAAAACAGATTGACCTAATATCATGGAACTGGGAAGGCCAAAATTATGACGATAAATCTGTAAGGTTATTAAACACCCTACAGGAGCGTTTAAAACGTAACAATATTGTTATCCGCAATGTTAACCTTAAAGATTTCAAGAACGAAACCATTAAATTGCGCGAGGTATATAATACGGCATGGGATCAAAACACTGGCTTCGTTCCGATGAACGATGATGAGTTTGATTATCTGGCTAAAGACCTTAAGCTAATACTTGATCCTGACTTTTGCTTAATTGCAGAGAAGGAAGGTAAAATAGTTGGCTTTGGATTGGCACTGCCTGATTATAACCAAATATTTAAAACTATTAAACGTGGCCGCTTGCTGCCAACTGGTATCTTCAAACTATTGTTTAACAAAAAGAAAATATCGCGCATACGCATTTACGCCCTGGGCGTAATTGAGGGTTACCGTAAAACGGGTATCGAGGCTTGCTTATACGGTACAATTATTAAACGATATAAAGAACGTGGCTTTAAATGCGCCGAAGCCGGATGGACACTTGAAAACAATGTGCTTATAAACAATGCCATCATCGCCATAAAAGGCGATCCGTATAAGAAATACAGGCTTTACGAAAAAGATATATGAAAAAGCGGGTTTTAATAACCGGTGCGAGTGGTTTTGTGGGTTATCATCTGATTGAAGAAGCACTGCATAGTAACCTGGATGTATATGTAGCGGTACGTAAAACCAGCAAGATCGATCATCTTAAACATTTCAACATCACCTATACTTATCCTGATTTAGGTAACATCATCGCCCTAAAGAAGGAATTGAAAGAAAAACAATACGATTATATTATACACGCCGCCGGTGTTACTACCGCCAGAACCGCCGACGAATACAACACAGTTAATGCGGAATATACTTTTAACCTGGCAGCAGCGGCAAAATCAACGGATATAAATTTAAAATCCTTCGTATTAATAAGTAGCCTTGCAGCAGTAGGGCCACTCAATACCTTACCAGGAATAATTACGGAAGAGACCCTACCAAACCCCATTACGGCCTATGGCAAAAGCAAGCTTTTAGCCGAAGAAAAGCTAAAAAGCATTACTTCATTAAACTATACTATCCTAAGGCCAACCGCTATATATGGCCCAAGAGATAAAGACATATTTATTTTTTTCAAACAGTTAAAATTGGGAATTGAGCCTTACATAGGCCATACGGAACAAAAGTTAAGCTTTATTTACGTTAAGGATTTGGCGGCGGTAGCCATTAAAGCGCTCTATATCAGCAATCAGAACACTTATAATTTGAGCGATGGCAACTTTTATAACCGATATGAATTAGCTACAATTGCCAAAAATGTGCTAAATTTGAAAACTGTAAAGTTTCATCTCCCTGTAAATTTTGTGAAATTAATCGCTCTGATATCAGAAAAAGTCGGTTCTTTGAGCAGCAAAGCAGCTGTACTCAATTCTGAAAAATTACTGGAATTAATGGCCGTCAATTGGTCTTGTGAAATAGACAAAGCTAAATACGACCTTGGTTATTATCCCCTGTTTAACCTTGATGCCGGCTTAACTGAAACACTTAACTGGTACAAAACAAATAAATGGCTTTAGCTACAAATAAGTTAACATAAAACAAAGTAAATGAAAAGTAACATTCAACCTGCCAAAGGAAAACTGGGAATATTAATACCAGGATTAGGCGCGGTAGCTACTACACTGATTGCCGGTGTTGAAGCTGTAAAAAAAGGAATATCACAACCAGTAGGTTCCCTAACTCAAATGGGAAACATTCGTTTAGGTAAGAGAACGGAAAACCGTAACCCAAAGATTAAAGAGTTTGTGCCTATTGCCGACCTTAACGATATTGTTTTTGGTGGATGGGATGTATACTCAGATAACGTATACGAAGCTGCTATGCATGCTAAGGTACTAGAAGAAAGCCTGCTAAATAAAGTAAAAGATGGATTAGAAGTAATTGTGCCGATGAAGGCTGCTTTTGACCAAAACTATGCTAAAAACCTTACTGCTACCCACGTTAAAACTGGTACTCGCTATGAGCTTGCTCAACAGGTAATGCAGGACATTAAAGATTTTAAAGCAAAAAATGATTGCGACCGTATTGTTTTAATCTGGTGCGGATCAACTGAGATCTATTACGAAACATCAGCTATACACGAATCTGTTGCAGCTTTTGAGCAAGCATTGTTAGACGATGATAAGTTAATATCACCAAGTATGATATACGCTTATGCAGCATTAAAAATGGGCATACCTTATGTAAACGGCGCTCCTAACTTAACTGTTGACACCCCTGCTTTAGTTGAACTTGCTAAACAAACAAATACCCCAATTGCAGGTAAAGATTTTAAAACGGGCCAAACTTTAATGAAAACTATACTTGCGCCAGGTTTGGCTGCACGTTCATTAGGTGTTTCGGGTTGGTTTTCAACTAATATCCTGGGTAACCGCGATGGTTTAGTTTTGGATGATCCGGATAACTTCAAAACAAAAGAAGTTTCAAAATTAGGTGTGTTAGAAGACATTCTTCAACCTGAAAGAAACCCTGAATTATACGGCGATCTGTATCACAAAATACGTATCAACTACTATCCGCCACACGGCGATAACAAAGAAAGCTGGGATAACATCGATATTTTTGGCTGGTTAGGCTACAAAATGCAGATCAAGATCAATTTCCTTTGCCGCGATTCTATTTTAGCAGCGCCAATTGCATTAGATCTTGCTTTATTTATCGATTTGGCTAAGAGAGCTGAAATGAGCGGTATTCAGGAATGGTTATCATTCTACTTAAAATCGCCACAAACAGCACCAGGCCTGCCTGCTGAAAATGATATTTTCAAGCAATTAATGAAACTACAAAACACTTTGCGCCACATGATGGGTGAAGATTTGATCACTCACCTGGGTTTAGATTACTACCAGGAATTGGTTGATACTTTATAATAGTAAATGTTGTTTTTTAAACTGAGTGCCACCAGCCTGGGCATAGGTTATATTGGCAAAGGCGCCGGAACAGTAGCTGCTGTTGCGTGTTGTATTTGCTGGTATTTCGCCTGGGTTGGTGGTTATCCACCCGCTATATTATCTGTAATAATTACTTTGCTTATCACCATCTTAGGTGTTTGGGCAGGGAATAAAGTTGAGCCTCTTTGGGGCAAAGACCACCAACGAGTGGTAATTGACGAGGTTTCAGGTATGTGCTTCAGTTTACTTTTTTTACCGGTAAATGTAACATATGTGTTATGTGCATTAATACTTTTCCGGTTCTTCGATATCAAAAAGCCCCTTTTTATAAGGGATATGGAACATTTCAACGGAGGATGGGGCGTAATGGCCGATGATGTGCTGGCAGGTATTTATACTAACATATTACTACAAGCCGTTGTAGCATTTAAATTATTTTAATGTCAACCACTTTTATTAAGGCGCAAGCCTCTTCAATTATCTCTACATTTTTCGACTTTCTTACTACCATAGTTTGCAAAGAGGTTTTTGGAGTTTGGTACGTAGCTGCCAGCTTTGCAGGCACATTTGTTGGCGGTGTTACAAACTTTGCACTTGGCAGGCGATGGGTTTTTGATGGCCGAGATAAAAAAGTACATGCCCAGCTTATTAAATATTTAATAATATGGGGCGGCAATATGCTGTTAACCACTTTTGGTGTATTTGTTGTAACACACTATTGCGGCATTAGTTATTTTATATCAAAAATAATAGTAGCTGTTATTGTTGGTGTAGGATATAACTACATGCTACAAAAAAAATTCGTATTTGCTTAATCTACAAGCAGATAACAATAAAAAACGAAACTCTAAAAATAGCAACCCTCGTTTTTTTACCTTTAAACTACATTAACTGACAACTTATTACTTTTCAGATATAAAATTAATCAAACGATTAATTAACTTTGCAGCGACAGCAATCAGTATTTGATTTAATACTATAATATAAAACTTTGAGTTAAGTAACAACGTACCTCAAACATGCTCTTTAGTAGTGCATTAAATTAAAAACGCTTATTGTAATGGATTGTTAACTATATCATTTAATAACCCCATTTGTAAAACAAAAACTGGTTTGTTCACTTGCATAAAATACATGGATTATAAATATTTACTAAAAAAGTTTTCATTATTGGCATTTGCCCTACTACTTACCAACGCTTTATTGGCGCAAACTACTGTTGTGAGTGGTACCGTAAACGATGCAAGTACTAAAAAACCGTTATCCTATGTAACTGTTTTATTTGCTGGTAGCTCTATAGGTACTAATACTGATAGCCATGGAAAATTCAGTATAACCACTACACAAACATTTGATCATATAAAAATAACATTTGTTGGCTATAAAGATGCCACTTTACCTATTGTTGCAGGCCAAACACAGGTTGTAAACGTTAGGCTGTTTCCACAGGCGCAGCAACTTAACACGGTAACCATAAAAGCTGGTAAAAAACCAAAATATCGTAATAAAGGAAACCCTGCCGTTGAACTGATTCGCCAGGTTATCGCCCATAAGCCACAGAACCGCCCTACTGCATATGATTACGTGCAGTATAAAGAATACGATAAAATGGCATTCTCATTTGCCAACGTTTCCACTACATTTTCTGATAAAAAGTTCTTTCAAAAATATAAGTTCATTATTGATAATCGCGACAGCACAACTGTGCCCGGAAAATCTTTGTTACCGGTTTATCTTGACGAAAAATTGTCACAGGTTTATTACCGTAAAAGCCCCTCTAAAACAAAAACAAATATACTTGCTCAAAAGAAAGTAGATTTTGGAGCTGCCCTGGATGCAAATGGTATTAGCCAATATTTTAAACATATGTATGCCGATATTGATATCTATCAAAACAGCATATTTTTAATGACCAATAACTTTCTGAGCCCGATTGCAGAAAGCGCGCCAACCTTTTATAAGTTTTTTATTACGGATACATTAGAAGTTGATGGCAAAAAGGTGGTTGAATTAAGTTTTACTCCACGCAACACCACCGATTTATTATTCATGGGTAAAATATATATTACCCTTGATGGCAATTACGCGGTACAAAAGGCCCGACTATATGCTAATAAAAACATCAATCTAAACTTTGTAAAGGATTTGAATGTTGATCTTACATTTGAAAAAAATCCTGACGGCCGTTATCACTTAAGCAAAAACAGTATGATTGCTGATTTTGGTTTCAATAAAAATAAGGATGGTGGTTTATATGGAACCCGGACAATAACATTTAGCGATTATAAAGTAAATTCTCCCCAACCCGATAGTACTTATGTGGGGAATGAGGTTACAGAGCTTGATAACTCCTCAAGCCGTAGCGATCAATACTGGAGCCAAAATCGTTTAGATACTTTAACTACTGCCGAATCAAAAGTTTATAAAAACACCGACAGCTTAAGAAACATGCCGTCGTTTAAACGCCTTACCGATATAGCCACCTTACTATTAGCAGGCTATAAAGGCTTTGGATGGTTTGAGGTTGGCCCCGCCAATACTTTTTACAGCTTTAACCCGGTTGAAGGTTTAAGGTTACGATTAGGTGGCCGTACTACACCGGAGCTGAGCACCAGATACTATTTTGAAACTTATGCCGCTTACGGGTTTAAAGATGAAAAATGGAAGTATTTTTTAAGTGCGACCTACTCGTTGAACGATAAGTCTATTTATAAATTCCCGCAAGATTATATCCGGGCAAGTTATCAGAAGGATGTAACCATACCGGGCGAAGATCTGCAATTCGTGCAGGAAGACAACTTCTTGTTATCATTCAAACGTGGTAATAACGATAAGTATTTGTACAACGAGTTTTACAGGTTGAATTATACACACGAATTTGATAGTCATTTCTCGTATAACTTAACCTTCACTAACCGGACACAATCACCTGCCGGTTCACTAACATTTTTAACAAATCAGGATGGTAATACTACTAACATCCAGGATTTAACTACTTCTGAGGCTAATTTACAATTCCGCTATGCACCAGGTGAGCAATTTTATCAGGGCAAAATATATCGTACACCTATACCTAACGCTTTCCCGGTATATGAAATTGATTATACACAAGGTTTTAAAGATGTTTTTAATAGTAGTTACTCCTATCAAAAACTACATGCACAAATCGACAAACGCTTTTATAATTCACAGTTTGGCTTTGCTGATGTAAGGGTTGAATTAGGGCATATCTTCGGGCAAGTACCTTACCCATTATTAAATATTTTCCGGGCGAATCAAACATATGCGTATGATCTATACTCATATAACTTAATGAACTTTTTGGAGTTTGTTGGTGATCATTACGAGAGTATAAACATAGATCAGCATTTCCAGGGTTTCTTCTTTAACAAGATCCCATTATTGAAAAAATTAAAATGGCGCGAGGTTGCATCATTTAAAGGAATATGGGGTGGTTTGAGCGATCAGAATAATCCTGCTTTACACTCTAATTTATACCAATACCCACTTTATCCTGATGGAAGGCCAATAACTTACGCATTAGGAAGTACGCCATATATAGAAGCAAGCGTTGGTATTGAAAATATTTTTAAGTTTGTACGTGTAGACTTTGTTAGGCGATTCACTTATCTGGATAACCCTGATGTTGCTAAATACGGCGTACGTGTATTAGTTCAATTTGATTTTTAATTAAAACAAGCTAACATTGCATAATTAATGATGGAACAGCAAACCTCCGCACGGAAAAATCTTCAACTGGGTATTTATAAAGTTATTGATCCTTTTGTTAAGGTATTAATAAAAATTGGCCTTACCCCTAATGCTGTAACTACCATTGGCTTTGTGTTGAATATTGGCGTAGCGATTATCTTTATCATAGGTGGCGAAAAAGGTAACCGTGGCGACCTTACCTACATTGGCTGGGCAGGCGCTTTAATATTATTTGCCGGCCTATTTGATATGCTTGATGGGCAGGTTGCAAGGCTTGGCAATATGAAGTCAACCTTTGGCGCCTTGTATGACTCTGTACTTGACCGTTACAGCGAACAAGTAATGTTCTTAGGTATTTGTTATTACCTGGTTGCACATCACTACTTCCTGAGCTCTATATTCGCTTTTATAGCCTTGATGGGCTCAATGATGGTTAGCTACGTGCGCGCACGTGCTGAAGGCTTAGGAATTGAATGCAGCGGTGGCTTAATGCAACGCCCCGAACGTGTAGTAACAATAGGTGTTTTTGGTATTATATGTGGCGTGGCATCGTTATATATGGGTGGTGATTATAAGCTATATATACCCGGTATTAGATTTCACGTTTTTGAAACCATGTCAATATTTACCATCCCAATAACTATGATGGCGATATTAACCAATATCACAGCTTACAACAGGTTGATGGGATCAAAAAAATCCATTGAAGAAATGGAAAAAAACAACAAAGAAGATTAACATGCATGCTTATATTTGGTCATTTTTATGTTGAGATCCTCAACCGCTGTAAAATATCATATCTTAGCAATAATTACACGAAGCATTTATACTTCAAAAAATCTTTAGTAAAATTGTAGCCGGTTAAATTCAGTCTACAATACTTATTTAATAAATTTCATAAAACAGGCAGAGAAACTTAAAACATTTTAAACCCTGATGTACCATGAAAAAAAACTATATCTCCAACTCAGAGGAATCAGTAAGGATGTTTAAAAGTGACCTATTGGAAAACTTATCCAAGGTTCATTTTACAGTACCCTTATTTATATTTATACCTGTTATTGGCTTTTTCATTTACAAATGTTTTGAGCTTTCGTTAGGCATCATCACTTTTGCCGAATTCTTTTTACTTGGTTTATTTATCTGGACCCTGGTTGAATACATTATGCACCGCTTTGTATTCCATTATATGCCACCTGATAAACCATGGGCTATGCGCTTGCACTTTATTTTTCATGGTGTACACCATGATTACCCAAGCGACGCTAAAAGGCTGGTATTACCCCCATCTGTAAGCATACCCCTGGCAACAGGTTTCTACTTTTTATTTAAAGCGATATTACCCCTTAATTGCATTTTTGCTTTTTTCCCTGGATTTATTTTAGGATACCTTTTTTATGATATATCGCATTATGCCATACATCATTTTAATTTTAAAGGTAAAATCTGGAAAAAAATAAAACAACACCATATGCTGCATCATTATCAGGATCCCGGTAAAGGTTATGGTGTGAGCTCTCCCCTATGGGACAAAATATTCCGGTCAGATTTTATAAAAAAATAGCATAATGGGGGCTATTGATAATAGCATAAAAATTAATTTCAAGTCGGTAGTCATTGTCTCGCTTCTATCAGTTGCGTACCTCTTGCTATCTTCATTTTTGATCGGATACAAATCTGATCAGCTTACATTGGTATTCTTATTCAATGTAATGTTCTATCTTCCAGAGGTTAATAATATATTCCCGGGCACACGCAAATTTATTGTGTTCACCAATACACGTAAATTCATTTTAGGCTTTTTAATATTCATTTTTTACTGGGTGATTTTTGATTATATGAAGGCCATCCCTAATTATAATTACAACACGGTACACATTGCCGATCTTTATCACCTAGAAAAACACATCTTCGGTATCAACCTAAATGGTAAACTAGTTACCCCTAACGAGTATCTCAGAATTAAAGGAACTACGTTTTTAGATGTAGTAACCGGCCTGTTTTATTTATGTTGGATACCGGTTCCATTATCATTTGCAGCGTACTTGTTTTTTAAGAATAGAAGGCAGTTCCTTTATTTCGCCTTTACTTTTTTGCTGGTTAACCTGTTGGGTTTTGTAGTTTATTACCTATACCCTGCAGCACCACCGTGGTATATACAAACCTATGGATTTACCTTCCACCCGTTAACACTGGGCAGTACCGGCGGCTTATCTAAGTTCGATGCCTATTTCCATATCAATCTGTTTAAATCCATCTACTCAAAGGGATCAAATGTATTCGCGGCTATGCCATCCTTACATTCTGCATACCCTGTTATAGTAGTTTATTATGGCTTAAAAAACCGTTTAAAGTGGGCCAATGCTTGTTTTATAATTGTGATGCTTGGCATATGGTTTACAGCAATATATGCAAGTCATCATTATGTATTGGATGTTATTGCAGGCATACTAACCGCAGCTATTGGCATCAACCTTTTTAACCTTCTTGTAAAACGGGTTGGCTTTATAAGGCGCTTTATTGATAAATACGAAGCTATTATTCAATAATTAATGGGCGTAGTACTTGGTGTACTAATTACTATACTATTACGTGCTAATCCCTATCGATCAGTTTATTCACACTGAAATAGTTTTCCACATCTTCGTCTGTCTGACAGCAATTTAACTTATCATTGCTTCATTATACACCGCTGGTTTAATAATGCATTAAACAGGCATGCTATTTGAATATAATGATTGTATTCAAGGCCAGTTTTTATGAAGATACTATTTACAATTTCAGCTTTCATGCTTTTGGGCATCGCAAAACTATCAGCAACTCCTGTTGATCCTGATAGCCTGAAGCAACAAGTTGCCGTAACCAGCGACTCATTAAAAGCACCTTTATATACTCAAATCGCAGGCACTTACCTTAACTATGATACAATATCGAGTAAAAGGAAAAGATATATATACCAGGAAAATGCAATTGGTTATACGCTGCAGGCTATTCATTATTATTCAAGATATAACGATACCACCGGATTACGCTTAAGTTTTGACAACCTGGCTAAAGTATACAGGTCAGAAAAGAAGTTCAGTCAGGCTAAGTGGTTCATTTTACAGTCAAATACATTATCACGTGCTAAAAATGATGTCCCTAATATTATCTCGTCATTACTTGAGTTAGCATTGATAAAAACCGATATCAAAGACTATAAACTGGCCATGCGTGATTTAAACGAAGCGTTAACCCTATCATCAACCCATCACTTCCCAAAAACAGAAGCTGATGTGCAAATGGGCTATGTTACGCTTTATAATAACATGAAACTGTACACTAAAGCAGATATAGCCTTAAAAAGGCACGATGCTATAAACGATAGTATCCTACATAGCCAGGATGTAAAAGTAGCCATAGCCACAGATTCTATTCAGCGCAAAAAAAAAGTATATCTAACAAACAACAAGCGGCTTTACAAAGCCAACTCTTCCAGGAGAATAGCCTTGTTATAGTTTTAATAATTGTTATTGTATTAATAACCGTTACTATATTTTTCTACAGACGTCGTCGCCGTCGTAAACGCAGGCATCACAATTAAACTACTGCCGGTTTCTATAGTCGAACAAAACAGATATGAAAAAATTAATTATAAGCTGTTTGTTTACTATATTATGCTTAACAGGCATTAGGGCATATAGCCAAGCAACAGGCACACCAGAATTTAAACATGAGTTTTTAAAACAGATTAACCATGTTAGGTCAACGGGTTGCACTTGCGGGACTACCTATATGCCTCCTGCCCCACCCATCGTTTGGAATGATAATTTGGAAAAAGCTGCTACAGGCCATGCCTGGGACATGTCGAACAACAACTATTTCAGCCATACCAGTAAGGATGGCCGCAGTATGGAAGACCGTATAGTTTTCGCAGGATATATTTTTAACGGATTTAAGAGCTTCGCGATAGGCGAAAACATAGCCTTTGGCCAAACCAACATTAATCAAGTAATGGACGGCTGGATTAAAAGCCCCGGCCATTGCAAAAATTTATTGAACCCCAAATTTAAGGAAGTTGGCGTTGCCGAAAACCACAGCTATTGGGTGCAGGACTTTGGCGGCCGGGAATCATTTTCGCCGCAACAACAAAGCGAATTACGTAGCGGCAAGCTTAAACTAATACAAACAAGCGGCGGATCAGGCCATTAACTGGCTTTTGGCCCGCGTTTGTATATGATGAGTCCATTTAAAAAATTACGTAGTATCTGGTCGCCGCAAGGCTTAAAATTTGGGTGATCCTCCTTGCGGAAGATTGCTCCCAGTTCAGTTTTAGTTATTCTAAAATCTGCTAATTGTAGCACCTCAATAATGTCATCATCGGTAAACTTTAGGGCAACCCTAAGCTTTTTCATAATATCATTGTTGCTCATATTCGTAATTATCTTGAGATTTCAATTTTAACCTTTTTATTCTTGATTTTTTCAGTTTTTATCAAACTTACAACCTTTGCAATTTTATTACTTTTTACGGCGGCATATGAAGTATGGTCTAAAACCTCAATCAAACCCAGATCTTCTTTGTCCAATTCACCTTTCTTAAGTAATAAACCTACAATATCCACCTTATTAACTTTATCCTTTTTGCCTGCGGCGATGTATAAGGTTTCCCATGGGGTTGGCCTCGGTAAGGTATTATGTGCCGGTAACTCCTCAATTTCAGGAACTGCTTTTAAGTACGATGGCAGTTCATCAGGGGTAAGTATCAAATAAGATGTTCCCTTGGCATGCATACGTGCTGTTCTGCCATTGCGGTGCAGGAAGGCCTCTTCATTATGTGGTAACTGATAATGGATCACATGCTCAATTTCTGGAATATCTAATCCTCGTGAGGCCAAATCAGTAGTGATCAACAAACGGTGACTACCATTCCTGAATTTTAGCAATGCGCGTTCCCTATCCTCCTGCTCCATCCCGCCATGAAATATATCATGTACCAATCCCTGGTGCCATAACAGCTCGCTAATCCGTTCCACAGCATCCCTATGATTACAGAATATCAGTGTAGCCTCGTTACCGATTTTGCATACCAATGAAAAAAGCACATCTAACTTATCCTCGCCATCAGCTATAACAGCTTTCAATTTTAAATCAGGTGTATTTGATTTATTACGCAAAAAGTTCAATTCTACAGGGTGCTTCACCCCGGTAAATGAAGGTATATCCTGCATTTGAGTAGCAGATGTCAGCACTCGTTTTTTTATGGAAGGAAGTTGCCTGATGATGTACGACATATCCTCCTGAAAACCAAATTCAAGCGCTTTGTCAAACTCATCCAGTATCAATGTTTCTATTTTATCTGTCCTGAAGGTTTCGCGGCGCAAATGATGCGCTATACGGCCAGGGGTACCAATTAACAAGGCCGGTGGTTGCGATAGGTTGTTACTTTCTATTTTTGTAGAGTGGCCACCATAACAGCAGTTCACTTTAAAACCATTCCCCATGGCTTTAAATACCTGTTCAATCTGTAAAGCAAGCTCACGCGAGGGAACTAATATCAACGCCTGTACCAATGGCACATTCGCATCTAATACACTTAGCAAAGGTAATAAAAATGCAAGGGTTTTACCGGAACCGGTAGGCGCAAGCAAAATGATGTCACTTTTTTTATCGGCATTAAGCGCCGCATTTTGCATTTCGTTTAACGCGGTTATCTTTAAATTCTCCAGTACTTTTTTTATCATTTGCTTTGCTTAGAAAGTGCAAAGATAACCATTACAATCCCCGCAAAATCAACTTAATGCATTAAGGGGTTAAATAGTACGTATTGTCAGAAAAAAAGCTCCTGTATCAGGAAAAACAAGCCTATTGCCGCAAAGCCAAGACTCACAAACCACAACGGCTTCCGGCGGGTTATAATGGATATTGCGCCAATGGCGATAGAGGCCTGAAAAAGTGTTACGCCCCGCGCAAGTACATCGTGCCGCTCAACATGAGTATCAGATTCTTTCTGATACTCAGTAGCCTTTTTCATAATATCCTGTTGCTGATGCTTATATGTAGCTATTTTTTTAGCATCAACTGTATCTGATTGTTTGCCCATTACAACCAGTACATGATCGGTAGAAGCAAGCAGCTCTGCTTTAATCCCTTTCGACTGATAAAAAGCCCATTGGTCTGATGCATGTATTTGGGTTAACATGGCATCATCTGCATGATTACCAGCCAGTAGACCTGTAATAGCAGCGAGGACAGCAATAACTGCTGTAGACAACGCCACAAACATTACCCATTTATCTTTGCTCTCGCTATGATGTAATATCTCATGGGCATGCTCATCGCTTTGCTCATGAATCTTTTCTGAAAAATCTTCTATTTCGTCCATGTGATTATGTTAGGATTACAGAACAAATATAATACGAATTATGCGACAGTAAATATCAATTATTTAGTAACTAAGCGGCCCTATTATGCTGATGTTTAATATAATCAGCTATTGTGATCAATTCATCACGGGTAAATTCACTTTGCCCATTGTATATCCAATAATCCATTTCTTCATCAAACTGTATATCCCCCAGGTTTAGTTCACCCTCGGTTAATCTGTAATTTCCATTTTCTGATAGGCTACCTACGGCTATATCACTGTCAATAGCTGTTATAGTAATATCATGTTTGCCGTCTGTTAAGTTGAAAGCGTGTTGTAAAGAAGTATTCATAGTATAGTAACCGATTTAGTGATCTTTTGTTTAAAGTTGACGGGCAGATTGCCCGATTACCAATTCATCAAAGCCATAACCCTTTTAAATTCAGGCTGTAAATACGCTTCAATATTGACAATATTTTTGGTGATGGGGTGAGTAAAAGACAGGCTTGATGCATGCAATAGCATGGTAGTCATTTCCCAGTTTGATTTAAAAAACCTGTTTTGTTTATTACAGCCATGGGTACGATCGGCTATGATGGGATGTGAGATATGCGCCATATGCTTCCTGATCTGGTGCATGCGCCCGGTTGAAGGTGTAACTTCTATCAAAGAGTACCTGGATGTTGGATGCGAGCCTAGTGGCACATCAATCTCGGCACGCTTTAACGTGATATAACTTGTAAAAGCTTCTTGCAGCGTTCCATTTTCTTTCCTTAGCGGATAATCAATATCCTCGCTATCAGGCGTATGCCCGCGAACGATAGCATGATATTTCTTTTTTACCAGGTTATCAGCAAATTGCTGATGCATAGCTATTTCCGCATCTTTGTTAAACGCAAACAGCAATACCCCGGCTGTTTTCCTATCCAACCGATGAACAGGATTTACCCATTGCCCTACCTGGTCGCGCAATATTTGCAAGGCAAACTCTTCAACATCCGCAGCTATGGATGAACGATGGACTAACAGATTATGGGGCTTATTTATAGCAATTAAATGCTCATCGTGATATAAAATCTCTAACATCCGGGTGTACTATGCATTTCCAGCAAAGATAACCTATTACATACAATAGGCAGAGCTTGTTAATTTAACGATCTCTGTTTTTTTAATATTTACAAGGGTAAATTGATTATTTTTTCTAATTTTAAAGAGATAAACCAGTCCAATTTATAGCCAACTGATTATCTACCAATTTATACATCATTTTTTGAAAACTGCTTGATTATTAAATCATTCATGAAAAGAATTGTACTCCTGATTCCTTTTTTATTATTTTTTTATCCGGCATTTTCAAACCAGAACTATGATACCTTATTGAATAAGCTGAACGATGTTTTAGACAATAAAAAAACATTCGACCAGCAAAAAACAATAAGAATTGAAAAGCTGGAGACTTACCTCAATAGCAACCGTATTAATGATCTGAATTTTAGATATAACTTGTATTTAAGCCTGTATAATGAGTATAAATCATTTAACTATGATAAGGCTTATGACTATGTTCAGAAACTACAGCAAACAGCTCATTTATTAAACGACCCATCAAAAATTGCCGTTAGCAAAATTAAGCTTGGCTTTATATTGCTTTCATCGGGGATGTTTAAGGAGACCTTTGATTCGCTTAAAACTGTTAATGTAAAGGTTTTAGATAATGACGCGAAAAAGGAATACTACTTTTTAACCGCCCGCACATATTACGATTTATCCGACTTTGACAAGGATAATTATTATACTCCCCTTTATGTTAAGCGTGCCAGCCTATATACCGACTCGGGGACTGTACTATGCAAAAGTAATTCTTTTGAATATATTTATTATTCTGGCTTAAAGTATCTTAAAACAGGCAATACCGATAAAGCCATTACAGCACTTAAGCAACTGATCGACAAATACAAACTTACCGACCATCAATTCGCGGTTACTGCATCCACGTTAAGCGATATTTATATTCGTAAAAATGAGCCCGACAGTGCGATTTCTCTGCTAATAAGAGCTGCCATGGCTGATGTACGTTCATCAACTAAGGAAGCCGCGGCTATGACAAACCTTGCCCAGCTATTATACAAAAACGGCGATGTAAAAAATGCCTATATATATATTAAACAAGCCATGGATGATGCCATATTTTATGGCGCCAGGCAAAGGAAATTACAGGTAAGCGCCATACTACCGGTTATTGCCAGCGACAGGATAAATAATGAGGAAGAGCAGAAACGCGCGCTTTTCTTTTACGCATCGTTGTTAACTATTTTGGTAAGTATCGTAATTGTGTTTTCGGTGATTATTTATAAGCAGCTACAAAAATTAAAGGTTGCTGATAAAATAATACTGGACACTAACCACCACCTGGAGAAAAGTATTATCGAGTTAAACGAAGCCAATACCATAAAGGAAGAGTACATAGGTTACTATTTCAACCTGATATCGGAATATATAAACAAACTAGAAAAATTTAAACGCTCTGTAGACAACAAGCTTACCACAAAACGATATGAGGATATACGTATACTGGTTAACAACATCAACCTTACAAAAGAGCGCGAAGAATTGTTTATTAATTTCGATAAGGCCTTCCTTAAGATCTTCCCGAATTTTGTACATGGCTATAATGAATTGTTTTGTGAGGAGAATCGGGTTAAACTATTACCCAATCAATTACTAAATACCGACCTGCGCATATTTGCCCTCATAAGGCTTGGAATTAGCGATACAGAAAAGATAGCCCATATTCTTGAATATTCTGTAAATACCATCTACAACTATAAAGCCCGCATTAAAAGCAAATCCATCATCCATAATGATGAATTTGAGCATGCTATTATGGCTATAAAAGCTATATAAATACAAGCTTAAACTTTATATTGTTTATATAGGGTTTATATTTTACATTTGCGACACACTATTTAACACACTGATATTCAATTACTTAAATACAATAAAGCCTCCTGCTCTTTTATATTTTAGTTTTGAAACTTGTTGCAGATAATTAAATCTCCTCTCTTTGATATGAGAATTACGGCAAGCTAAACCATAGGCTGTAATTACTGATTATAACCTCTTTTAAAACTTTTATTGAATTATGAAAATGTATCAAAACCTTAACCGGGTATTGAATCGCTTTTTTGTATGTGCAAAACCGCATGTGCAAAAGAAGCAGCTTAATACCCTCCTGCTTTCCGGATAAAACTATCTGATCTACATACAAGTAACCAACCAAAAGATTATCCATTAATAACCTAAAATGAAATCATTATGTATAAAAAACAATTACTCTTATTACTTTTTTGTCCTTTGCTTTTATTGATATCACTGTCTTCATTCGCGCAGATATCAGTTTCAGGTAAAGTTACAGATGAAAAAGGCAATCCCTTTCCGGGCGTAACTATCCTGATAAAGGGCACAGCAAACGGAACAAACACAGATGCGAATGGTAATTATACCATAAGCGCTAAAAATTCAGATGTACTTGTATTCACAAGTGTGGGATATGCCAGGCAAGAGATACCGGTAAACAATCGCCAAACCATCAATGTTGGTATGCAGGAAGACAACCAGGAACTAAATGAAGTTGTTGTTGTTGGCTACGGCACACAAAAAAGAAAGGACCTTACCGGCTCAATATCTTCTGTCAAGGGCGATGTATTTAAAGATCAACCCATTACCAACCCTCTGGAAGCTTTAGAAGGCCGTGTTGCCGGTGTAAACGTAATTACAGCCTCGGCTGCACCGGATGCAGTTCCGCAAATTATTATACGCGGGGTTGCTTCATTCTATCAACCTAACCCATTATACATTGTTGATGGGGTAAGGCAATCAGATTTAAACAGCATTAATCCACAGGATATAGCAACAATAGATATTGCTAAAGATGCGGCCTCAGCAGCTATTTATGGTTCAGCGGCAGCTGGCGGTGTAATACTTATCACCACTAAAAAGGGAGCAAATGCGGGTGCGCCCCCATTAATCACTTTTAGTGCAAGATATGGTGTGACCAAACCTAAATTGGTACAACTGCTTGACAAAGATGATTACTTAAAAGTAGAGGACATCTTAAACCCCACTGTATTTACAGGCAAAGGAGGTTTAGATACCCTTGCAAACACCAATTGGGTTAACGCACTTTATCGTACAGGTACCGAGCAAAATTATAACCTGTCAATTTCAGGTGCATCAAACAATATTAATTACCTAATATCAGGCTTTTACAATCAGCAAACAGGTATTTTCATCAAGAATTACTCGAATATTGGAGGTGTACGCGTTAATACAGACTATAAATTAAGCAAGTATCTAACTATTGGCGAGCAAATCAATGCATCTCAACGCATTACATCACCACTGGTAGGCGCTCAGGCATTCCTGGCAAATGCCCCATTCCGTACCCAGCCAATCATCCCTATATATAATTCAAATGGCTCTTACGGCACTGAACCATCAGGTTATGGCGCGCAATATTCAGGCCCTAACCCTTTAGGAGCAATAAACTCAGCAAGCGCGCAGGATACCAAAAACAATTTCCAGGGCAATGTTTATGCTGATCTGAAATTACCTTTTCATTTAGATTTTAAAACAACCTTAGGTTACACTTATTATCTGGAGACTGAGGACCTCTTTCAAAACACTTATAATTTTGGCCCGGTATCATCCAATGTCAATTCACTTACTAAATCATACAATCAAAGCAGCCAATTGCTATCCAACTATGTGTTGTCATACAACCAAAGCTTTGGCAAGCATAATATAAGTGCATTAGCTGGCTACGAACAGATTACTGATAAAACCAATAATATTGATGCAGGCGAAAGTCAGGTAGGTGAACCAGGTTACTCGTTTATCCAAACTTCTGCATCTGCATTAAGCCTGTCAGGCACTTATGATCCGCAAAGCTTAATAAAATCACAATTTGCACGTGTAAATTATAATTTTAATGAGCGATATTTTCTATCAGGATCAATCAGGCAGGATGCTAACTACACTGTATTTGGCCCGAATAAACAAAAAGGTGTATTCCCGGCTGCATCTGCAGGATGGACAATAAGTGAAGAACCCTTCTTTAATAAAGTGCTGCCTGAATTAAATAGCTTAAAATTCAGGGCAAGTTATGGTCAATTAGGTAACAGCGCAATACCTCCGTATTCGTTTACCGTACCATACCAACAAAACAACGTTTCTACCGGTATTGCAGGCGGGGCACAAGGCTTTGCACCGGGTGCACCATTCCAAATCGCGAATACTTTAGCAGGTATACCAAATCCTAATTTACATTGGGAAACCATTACCGAAACAAATATTGGTATTGACGGAGAAGCCTTACATGGCAGCCTTTATTTTACTGCAGAGTGGTATAACAAAAAAACGTCAGATATGATATATGACCTTACTTTATCACAAAGCAGTGGTTTTACAGCTCCCTTCATAACTAATATTGGTGATGTTGATAACCACGGCTTTGATTTTATGGTAGGCTATCATAACAAATTCGGGAAGCTTGGTTTTGATATAAATGCAAACGCCAGCTTTAATACCAACAAGGTTACCAAGTTAAGCGGTGCAGCTACAGATGCTGTTTACGGTGGTTACAACTGGTACACACCTGACCCTGGTAACGTGGCTTTTAGCGCGCAGCCTAGCCAAAATATAACTATTACAAAAGTCGGCTTACCATTTGGTTCATTCTATGGCTACAAAGTGCTTGGCATATTTAGCAATCAAGCTGCAGCCCAAAAGCAAGTTATTAATGGTCAGCATGCTAATGTGGGCGACTTAATTTATGCCAATACCGATGGTAGTACCGATGCAAATGGCGACGCTACTATTGATCAGAACGACAGGCAGGTTATAGGTAACCCTAACCCTAAAATGGTGTATGGCTTTAATCTGCACTTTAATTATCAGGGATTTGATTTAGCCATGTTATTTAATGGCGTTGCTGGCGTACAGTTATACAACGGCGTAAAAGCCTATGAGCAAACTGTTTTTCAGGATGGTAACTCTACTAAACAAATCTTTAACGATTCATTCTTTGGTTCAAACGGGCTTACTTCTCAACCAAGGCTAGGTATCCCTACTACAGGTGGTTTCACTTTAGATCCAAACCAGAATTACTCTTCGGTAAACAGTTATTTTGTTGAAAGCGGTGCTTATTTAAAGCTTAAAAACATACAATTAGGTTATACCTTCTCGGGTAATGTTTTACAGCAACTGAATGTTAAAAGTTTAAGAGTATTTGTAATGGCTAATAACCTGTTAACATTTACCCATTACAAGGGCCTCGATCCTGAGTTAGGCAGCGAGATTGCAACAGGCGGTACAGTTAGCACTACTACACAAGGTATTGATGCTGTAACAAACTATCCGCAGGCAAGAATCTATTCAGCCGGTGTTGACATTAGTTTTCAATAATAACCACTTAAAATTACAAAGATGATTAAGAAAAAATATATAGCAGCACTCGCACTTATTATTTTAGCGGGATGTAAAAAAGACCCAACCAACGTCGGGCAAAAAAATGCGTATGCCATTGCAGATTATCCACAAACCGTAAACGACCTGCAAACAGTACTGGTATCGTGCTATGCCAACCTTCGCGACCAGGGTTTATACGGATTTCACTTTTTACCTAAAGCATTGTCAAATTCAATGCATACCGTAAACTCTGAATATAATGGCGATCCGGGATGGAATGAAATGGCAGCCAATAATCTTACAGTTGGTAACGAGTATGCATCAGAAACATGGGCGGCTTGCTTCACCGGTATTAAAAACTGCAATGTTACCATTTTTGCCGCCGCCGCGCTAATGAAGACTGATCCGGCTGATCAGCCAACCATTAACTTGATATTAGGTCAGGCTTACTGCCTGCGCGGATGGTATTATATGCAGCTGGAATGCCTATACGGCCAGGATTATATGAAAACTGGTGGTGTAAATGGCACAGAAATGGGCGTACCAATTTATACTAGCATACCTGGCAGCTTAGCAGGAACTCAAATACCCAGGTCGCCTGTAAAAGATGTTTGGGCTTTAATAGAAAGCGACGAAAAGCAAGCTGCCACTTTGCTTAAAGGCCAGGTATGGGGTTCTGCTGATCTGGCAAGAGCTACCGAGTGGTCGGCAAAAGGTTTATTGGGCAAAGCCTATGTTTATACTGAAGATTGGACCGATGCACAAACTACCTTATTGGATGTTATCCAAAACAGCGGTAAATCATTAATGCCTTATGCAACTTATCTCAATGCCTTTAATGGCAGTAATAAATTCAACAGCGAATCATTACTGGAACTCTATGTTGATCAAAATTCAATGGGTGGTTATGGTATATACAGCAGCGCAGCAAACTCATCTACAATTAATGGGTTAATCTGGTCGCCAAATACATTTGGCGGAGGTGATGGAACAGAAAGCAGTGTCTTGTCAATGGGTTACGGCAACGAGTTTTTCCACGATCAAAGTGTAGTACGTTTCGGTTTTCCGTTAAGCTCAGTATATAACCTTGTTGCAAATCCTAAATATAATGCATCACAAACAGCATCGTATAAAAATCCAAAACTCATACAAGACCCTGCTTATACGTCACAGTCGCTGGCCGTTCGCACCAACCAAACGGCCGATCCTCGCTTATTTGTTAATGCCTTGCAGCCATGGGTTGATTCAGTTCAATTTGATGGAATCAATTTCGCAAAAGTAGCTAAACCAGCCATTTACGCTTTTCAAACTAATCATTATGGCTTTAGTGTAAGAAAATACTCACCTATTGATTATAACGAAAACACTATCAACTCAGACAAATGGGATTATTACCTGTTGCGTTTAGCTGATGTATATTTATTATATGCTGAAGCTAATATTCAAGGTGGCAACACCGCCGTTGGATTGGAATATCTGAATAAAGTAAAACGCAGAGCTTATGGCTTACCTATCAACACGCCTTCAGCAATTGATTATGCATCAACCACAAGTGCAACCCCTGCAAATAATTCGCTTGATCCTGATCCCGTATTGGGCCATAACCCGCTTTACTATGAGCGTTGGGCTGAATTATTTAATGAAGGCAGCTGGTGGTTTGATGTGTGCCGATGGAAAATTGGTGACTCCGAAGCCGCCTATTATGGGGCTGCTTTAAATACAACGCAACCACTAACAACAACATTTGTTGATAGCAAATCATACACCTGGCCTATACCGCTAAGTGAATTAAATACAAACAGCAAAGCTGTTCAAAATCCCGGATATACTCATTAATAGTTGGTTAAGTACGGAGCCCCTAAAAAGGCTTCGTGCTTTTTTAATCTCTCCGAAAAAATCATCTTATACAAATGCTACCCAAATAAAATTATTTGAGTGACCACTCATGCTATTTTTCACCAAAACGTATCTGAAATCAATGCTTCAACCTATGAAGCCTACACCATTAAATTATCTAAAAATGAAAAAAATACTTACCTGCATCATTAGTCTGTTATTGCTTAACCGTGTTACGGCGCAGCAGGCTACACCCATTAGTGCAAGTATGAATAAAGTTAAGCTTGATTTTATGCTTGATGCAGGTGGGCGGCCTGAATATAAGGTTGACTATGCTGAAAAACCCTTGATTAATACATCACGCATGGGAATAAAACTTGCAAATGATATTTCGCTCGACAGTAATTTCGTGGTAATAAATACCGAAAGAAAATCTGTTGATGAGCAATGGAAACCAGTTTGGGGCGAAGTAAGTACTATACGTAACCATTATGAGCAGGTAACCATCCATCTAAAGCAAAAAAACAACCTGGGTAGGTTAATGGATATTGTTTTTAGGGTGTTTGAAGACGGTGTAGGGTTTAGATATGAATTTCCAATACAACCAAACTTAAAATATTTTATTGTATCCAACGAGGTAACAGAATTTGCCCTAACGGGCGATCATAAAGCCTTTTGGATACCCGGCGACTATGATACCAACGAATATCCTTACAGCACCACAAAAATAAGTGAAATTGATAACCGCAGCATGGTTAATGGCTCGGATGATATTGCCGTTAAAGTATGCCCTGATAGGTATGCAGTGCAAACACCATTAATGATGAAAACTGCCGATGGTTTATACATCAATATTCACGAAGCTGCTTTAGTAAATTATACCTCGATGCAATTACATGTGGATACTAAAACCTTTAAACTTAAAGCAAGTTTAGTACCCGATGCGGTTGGCAATATGGCTTATATGCGTGCTGCTTGCCATACCCCATGGCGTACCATAATTGTAAGTAATAAAGCAGGAGAAATACTTACTTCAAAAATAATTTTGAATTTGAATGAGCCATCAAAAATTGAAAATACATCATGGATAAAACCGATGAAATTTGTTGGCGTATGGTGGGAAATGCAAACCGGTAAAAGTACCTGGAACTATTCGAACAATGCAGATATTGTTGGTGCCGATGGTTTGCTTATACCAAATCATACTCATGGTGCAAATACCGCCAATGTGGAACATTATATTGATTTCGCGGCGAAAAATGGAATAAAGGGTGTTTTGGTTGAAGGATGGAACTACGGATGGGAAGAATGGTTTGGCAACTGGAAAGAAAACGTATTTAGCTTTGTTACCCCCTATCCTGATTTTGACGTAGCAGCTATAACGCAATATGCAAAAGCTAAAGGTGTAGTGATGATCATGCATAACGAAACATCAGGTTCTGCAACTGATTATGAGCGACAGATGGATACTGCCTTCCGCTTTATGAATAAGTATGGTTACACATCGGTTAAAACGGGTTATGTGGGTAAGATCATTCCACGGGGAGAACACCACGATGGTGCATGGATGGTGAACCACTATGTCCGCGCGGCGCAAAAAGCTGCTGAATATCATATAATGATTGATGAACATGAACCTGTTAGGCCAACAGGCCTACAGCGCACCTATCCTAACTGGATGGCTTGCGAAGCCGGTAGAGGTAATGAATACAATGCATTCGGGCATGGCGACAAACCTGAGCACGAAACCATAATGCCATTTACCCGCTTTATGGGTGGGCCGATGGACTTTACCCCGGGTATACTTAAAGTTAAAGATTACACAGTTTTACCAAATAAACAAGTACATACCACACTGGTAAAGCAATTGGCATTGTATGTGGTACTTTACAGCCCGATACAAATGGCGGCGGATCTGCCCGAAAATTATGAGAAATACGCAGACGCATTCCAATTTATTAAAGATGTTGGTGTTGATTGGGATGATACAAAGATCATTCAAGCTGAACCGGGTGAATATATTACTACTGCCCGTAAAGAAAAAGGAACAGAAAATTGGTTTATTGGTGCGGTAACTAACCAGGATGGGCGTGACGAAATTGCGCCTCTTGATTTCTTAAACAAAGGGCAAAAGTACATCGCGACTATTTACGCCGATGGCTTGGATGCCGACTGGGACAAAAACCCGGAATCATATAAAATCACCTCTTATTTAGTTGATGCAAATACTAAACTAAAATTAAAATTGGCGCCGGGTGGCGGTGCTGCTATCAGCATTAAACCAGTAAGCGGTGATACTAAAGGAATTGAAAAGTACAAATAATGTCGATCAACTCGGAGTGAGTACAATTTAGTTGATTTTGCTAAATAATATCGGGTCAAAACAAAATAGGATTTTTAACATTTAATACTTATCTTGTGTTAAGCCTAACCAACATGCTTAACATAAACATAATATTAAATTCACATGAATTTGCTATACATTTGGCACACAAAATTTTATGAAACAACAAAATCAAAAATCACCCGTTAAGTCGGCACGTAAAACCGCAAAACTGGATATACAACAACGCCTTATAGCAACAGTAAAAGCGATAGCTTTAAAATTTGGACAAGACGAAGGGAAACTAACAGAAAAGTTTCAGAAAAAATCAAAAAAACTGGCTAAAAAAATATCTGAGGAATTAAAAATAGCAAAACCTGCTGCTACTAAGAAACCTAAAGAGGTTAAAGCCCCATCTTCTGCAGTAAAACCTGTAAAAGCAAAAGTTGCCGAAGCTCCTGTTAAAAAAGAAACAGATAGCAAAACTGCTAAAAAACCTGTTGAGAAAAAGGTTGTTGAGAAAAGTCCTATTGAGAAAAAGGTTGCTGAAAAAAAACCTCAGCCTGCAAAACCAGCTGCTACTAAAAACAAATAATTAAGTTTATTTAAATCGGCTGTTGCCGTTGATAACTTCTTTGATTTTTAGATCAAAGAAGTTATTTTTTTATGTATCCATTAAGGCTGTGTTGCTACTACCATATCTTCGCTGGTACGCAATGCAATATTAGGGCCATTAAAAAATAGCAACCCCAAATATCACATAAATTATTTAGCCGCTGCCCAAAAAATGGCGTTGGTAAACAAAGTCCGGTAATCTTTACTCTCGAACAATATGGGCGAATGCCCCATAAAGATATATACATTTCGAGCTTTATAATTAAGATTAGTCCAAACCACAGGATGATCTCCCCCCATTTTTATATCAGAGTTTGGAACGTAGGTTGATTCATCAACCGTGGCCAATACACTAACATTTGGCCTTGGATCTTTATCATACGTATACCATTCTTCTTTTTCAACCGTGAAGGTCGGTGATACGCCTTTCATAACTGGGTGCTGTTTATCTTCCACATCAACGGTAGCTTTTGCAAACGTGGCTATATAGTTTTTAAACCTAATATCGCCCATAAACTGGTGAAACCACTCCCACATTGGGTAGCCATCAAACTCGCCTATCAGCGTAGCATGGTGAAACCCTATCCATCCGCCCCTGCCTTCAGTAATATACTTTTCAAAGGCTGCTACTGCTGTGGCTTTCCAGGCATAAGGTGCGTAATCAAGCTGAATGAATAGTTGGTATTTGGATAGAAATTTATCATCAATACTATCCGTATTCTGGATGTAATCAATGCTGAAGTTGCTATCTACAGCCAGCTTATCCAGCCAAACCTTTGCAGCCTTTGAATATTCGATATGATGGCCGCCGTTTTCATAAAGAGCGATCACATGAAACCGGGGAGCTTTTGTTTGCGCGTTTGCTATGCTCAGGCTAAAACCACAAAATAACAGCAGAAAGAGTTTTTTCATAAGTAGATGTTTAATAAATTTAGCTAAAGCCAATTTATTGGCCCCTATATCAACACAACTGTACAGAGATTAGTTCACAACAGTTAGTCATCGTTTAAAAATACATTATTTTAACCTTTAATTTAATGCAGACCTTATGTGTTATCTCAAAGAATTAACCTAAGACTGTTTGTTTCATCACATCTCAAACATAACATCTACTAATTTTAATCGTTTTCTAATGTCATCTTCATATTAACTACAGATTTTTATTTTATACTTGCCAACTATAATGCCCCTACTTATGCTATCGATTAAATCCTATTTCATTAATAACCCATCTTCATCGCAAGTATTTTTGTATGGCGGAATTATTGTGGGTTTATGGCTGATTGAAGCTATTGTGTTAACATCTTCATGGAAAGATAAATGGAAACATACACTCACCAATATGTTTTTCATATTTACAGCCCTACCTGTACAGCTATTCATGACAATTTTTGTACTGATGATATGTGTTTGGTCACTTAGCCATCATTGGGGATTATTATTTTTATTACCATATTCCAACAGCATATTTGTGAAATACATAGTAGGATTTGTGCTCCTTGATTTTTGCGAGTATATCTATCATGTAGTTATGCATAAGGTTAAAACATTGTGGAATTTTCATTTAATACACCATAGCGACCTTGATCTGGATGTATCAACTACTGTAAGGGAGCATCCGGTAGAAACTTTTGTCAGGATGTGTTTTTTAATTATCTGGGTATTTTTACTTGGCGCATCATTTGGAGTTTTATTATTGCGCCAAACTATACAAACCGTTGCCAATATTACATCACACACACAATTTAAACTTTCGCCTAAAGCTAATAATATTATAAGCCTGGTTTTTATCACCCCTAATTTACACCATGTACATCATCATTATGAGTTACCTTATACTGATTGTAACTATGGCGATGTATTAAGCATTTGGGACAGGATTTTTAAAACATATTATAATGATCTACCTAAAAGCGAAATCACATTCGGGATTGATACACACATGGATAAACAGGTCAATTCCAATTTCATTAAGGTATTAAAAATTCCATTCACAAAAAGAAGCTCTTAACACCGATATCGCATATCATTCCACTACATTAGTTCTTCAGAATTAAATCAAAATGTGCCTATATCTTCATTAAAAATACTTCATTTTGTATGCGATCTGTGCTGAGGTGCCTCTTGATATCTGCATTAATTTATAGTCCGGTAATACTGCATGCTCAGGATCAAAAGTTTGTACCATTATCCAAGTATCCAAAAACCGATACCGTTGCGAGAAAACAACCCGATTCTTTACAACAACTAGATGTATACGATATTATCGGCTCAATATTTGGAAATAAAAGAAAAAGTAAGAACGATACGGTATCAACAAAACCAGTTTTTTCAGTAGTACCCGCATTGGGTTATACTTTGCAATCAAAATTAGCCTTAACACTTGCCGGAAATGTTGCCTTTAGAACAACTAAAGATTCAAAAATATCAACCATAACCATTAATACGGCCTATACTCAAACCAAACAAATCATTATTCCTATCCAGTCCAACATCTGGTCAAATAACAATGATTATGACTTTATTGGCGATATACGCTACCTTAAATATCCCCAAAGTACTTACGGCCTAGGCAGTAATTCCAATATCAGGAATGAAGATCCGATGGATTATGATTTCTTTAGGTTTAGTGAAATCGCTTTAAGGCGTATATGGACAGATTTTTATGCAGGAGTTGGATATTTAGCTGATGTACACTGGAATGTTACCCATAAGGGGCCGCTGGATGGCGCACCATCGGATTATACTAAATACGGGGCTCTCTCGCATTCAATATCTTCGGGAATCACTTTGAATGCTTTGTATGACAGTAGAGACAACTCCATAAATCCTTATCGCGGCTTTTATGCCTCGCTACAATACCTTGATAACGGAAGTTTTATGGGCAATTTGCACAATTGGCAGGCGATGGTTATTGATGTGCGCAAATATTTCAAATTTCCTTCAAACTCAGATAATGTATTAGCATTTTGGTCATATGATTGGTTAGTGTTAAGAGGCAACCCGCCATATCTTGATCTGCCTGCTAATGCCTGGGATACTTACAGCGGAACCGGAAGAGGATATATACAAGGCCGTTTTCGTGGTGCGCAAATGGTGTATATGGAATCGGAATACCGGTTTAAAGTGACCAATAATGGCCTACTTGGTGGTGTTGTATTTGTAAATGCGCAATCCTTTTCTGCAGCGCAGGGAACAAATCTGCAATCTATTCAACCTGCATTTGGGCCAGGGTTGCGCATTAAACTGAATAAAGTTTCCCGTACCAACATAGCAATTGATTATGGTTTTGGCCGTGAGGGATCAAGAGGTATGTTTATAAACGTTGGCGAAATATTTTAAGTTTCGATTAAATACTTTTGCTTAATTTAGTATTCAAATCCTAACTTATGTTTTACTTCCTTATCCTTATTGCTGTTATCTTTTTTATCACACATGTGGTGTTGCTCCTAACTGCTTTCCCACAATCAACACTGGCTCATAAAAGATATTTCTATTCGCATGTCACCTTATGGATCACCGGCTTTATCGTTTTCGCGCTAGCCTCACTTTACGCAGGTTCAGGCCGCTCCGGCTTCCTTGACTATTTTAACACGCCAATAAAAATGGGCATGATTCTCATTTTTACCTTCGCGCTTTCACTCATAGCGCATCTTATTGTTCGCCTTGGTGTATTGCCTTTGTTAGCAAAACGTTAGCTCGATTTGATATTAATAAGACCTTTCTCTTGACAATTGAACTTTAAGCAAGTGTTATCAGGGTGATATTAGTGAATAAACGCACTGCATATACTCAGCTTCTTCCATAGCCACCTGAAAATCTTCCCATTCCATTAGGCTAAACGTAAAACAAATGTCGCTATGCGGTGTGCGCAGCACCAGTCTATCTTCTCCATCAGGGAAAGGGAACATGCTTTCTTCCACATCCAACCCTGAAGTAAAATTCTTAAACATTTTAAACTGTTCGGGTGTAAAATTCAACAGCAGGTTCCGGAGCCAGATATTCATTATCTTACAGTCCATACATTGACTAATAACGGTGGCGCATTTACGGCTTAAAACGATGGTTTTACACATGAGCTAACAATTAGTGCCTGTCTTACCTGCATAGATAGATAATCAACCGCAGGTAAGCAGGACTTTATATTTTCAATAATTCATTGTATTTATTTTAGTCGGAGCCTTGAGTTTCCAAACCTTCCGGCAGATAACAATTAGCGGAATAATCATTGCCAGCCATGATAACCAATACCAGATACCTGTACCTAGCAAAGCGGCCAATAAACCAAATAATATCAATATCGATAGCAGCAAAGGAATCCGCCAGATTTTCTTAAAATTTTGTTTCATAGGTTGAATTTGTAGGATAAGTTTCTGTTAATTCAGGACCGGACATCTGTTCAAAATAATCCTTATAAAATTTACGTCGTATGATCCATAGATAAACGCCACTGATCAGCACCACGATAGCGACTAAATCAAACAGCACCCAGATCACTTTTAGCGGTGTACCACCGTAGTTACCAAAATGCAGCGGCCGGGAAAGCTCAAGCGCCCGCAGATATACAGGCATTTTCACTACTGCTGCCAGTTTGCCCGATTGTGCATCTATCAGAACAGGGCTGAACAACTGTGAAGTAAGCGGTGTATTCCCTTTTGTCCAGACCAGGTAATGGTAAGGGCTGCCAAAAGCGCTACCCGGATATACCATACTCATTACCTGCATACCTGGCAATACTTTTTTGGTAATATTATAGGCGGCCTGCACAGAACTCAATTCGTTTTGCTTAATTAATGGTTTGCCATGATATTTACTTAGCATAGCTTTTACATCAGTGATCTGCCATAAGCCGAACAACGGTGTAGAAAGTTCATTCATCACACCTGTTGCACCAACTACAAACAGCCATATCGCGGTTGCAATACCTAGTAAGTTATGTAAGTCGAGCCATTTAAGTCGCCGGGACTTATCTTGTCTGATGGTACCAAAGTCCAGTTTTTTCATAAAGGGGGCATACAATACAACCCCTGAAATAATAGAAATCACAAACAACACTCCCATCAGCCCCAAAAACAATTCACCCGGCAAGTCAAGGAACAATCCACGATGCAGGTCGAGCATGGTATCGATAAAACTTGCCGGCTTTTTGGAGAATGGCGGTTCATCGTTCAACAGTTTACCTGTTCGGCTG
Source organism: Bacteroidota bacterium (assembly GCA_026224775.1). Lineage (GTDB taxonomy): Bacteria > Bacteroidota > Bacteroidia > Sphingobacteriales > Sphingobacteriaceae > Mucilaginibacter. Next base: position 397,694 of record JAMFRP010000019.1, on the reverse strand, counting down.
TCAAATTGCAGGGAATGACGCAGCGGATCATCCGGGTTCCAGCTTGGAGCCATATTGACCAGCACCTGCGGCTCATCATCATCCACAAAAATGAAGGTGACCATTTGTTTGGGATAACGCGTGTATGCAACCTTAATCATACCATCCAAATTGGCCATTGGTGTATCCTTCGGCAAGTCGGCATAGTGAGTTGGGTTGAGCCACCCTTCAATCTCATCTCCAAAGATCAGCGGCAAGCCGGTAACACATAGCATCAGCAGAAACAAGGTGCATATCAGGCTCGTCCACCGATGCCACCAAAACCATCTTTTAATACTTTTAAGTTGGGCCATAGGGTGATATTAATTAAAATCTGAATGTAACACTACCGTTAATACTACGCGGCTGTTGCGGGTTAACAGTATACCAGCCAATCCAATACTCTTTATTAGCAAGGTTATCCACGGAGACAGCAAAGCGATACTTTCCTGTCTCATAAAATACCGTGCTGTTTAATACGGTATAAGCCGGTACATAAAACTGTCCTTCGCTCCTGCTGCTCTCCACTAAGCTTTTTCCGGCATAATTGCCACCAAAGCCGGCGCCCAGGCCTTTCACAACGCCTTGCATAAACCGGTAGCTCAGCCACAAGTTGGCCATATTCTGAGGGCCCGAAGTGTTAGGCCTTAATCCGTTTACATCGGCATCAGCATTAGTGTACCGGCTGTCGTTATAAGCGTAGCCCGCTACTATGTTGAAGCCTGTAAATGGATTGGCAATCAGCTCAGCTTCCAAACCTTTACTCAGTTGCGTGCCGTTCTGTATGGAAAACTGCGGGTGGTCCAGATCTGTCCGCAGAGTGTTGTTCACCTGAATATCGTAATAGCTAAAAGTTCCGCTCAGTTTACCACCAAAAGCGTTCAGCTTAACACCACCTTCTAACTGGTTAGCTTCTTCAGGCTTAAAACTGTGTCCCTGGAAGTCCGTTCCTGTTTCATTGGTAAAACCATTCTGATAATTGCCGAACAAGGATACCTTATCTTTAACTAACTGGTAAACTAAGCCAAATTTTGGCGATAAGGCCGTCTGCTTGTAACCTCCCGTAGTGGTGCCATTTACGGGGTTGTAATTCCCGGCAAAATCAAAGTGATCAACACGCAAAGCAGCATTAGCAATCAGCTGATCGGTGATATTAATTACATCTGATACATAAGCACTCGTAATATATTCTTTAGTGGAGATGATATAAGGATAAGGGTCGGCCGGGCTATTGGCGTAGGCCGAATCTACTTTAGCCTTGTTAAAATTCAAGTAATTAGGAATATTGCCTGTAGTATTGATCACATCAAAAAGATCAGCCGCCGTTTGTCCGCCAGCTGTTCCCATAAATTCATTATAACGTACATTGGCATTATAATTATAGTAGTCGATGCCTGCTACTACACGATTTTTTACGGAACCAATATTGAATTTGCCAATAAAGTTTTGTTGGATGTCCAGCGTTTGATCACCACCCTCGATAGTCCATACATTTCGCTGTATCTCATTATTACCGGGCATTAGGTAAAAGTAGGGCATTGGGCCATTAGAGGTGGTATTCACCACCGAAATATTGGTTTGCGAGACCCAGTTGTCTGATAATTTGTAATTCATCTGGCCAGAAAAATTCAGGTTAGATGAATTTAGCACCAGGTCATTACTCATATAAGACCGATTATAATCCAGGTTCAGCTTGTTAGCACTGTTTACCCCCAACTGGGCAACAGTCGTGTTAAAAAAGAACATTTGCGGTGTAGTGCCTGCCGATTCATAAAGCTCCGCATCAAATGAAAATGACAAACGATCATTAGCTTTGTAGATAAGACTTGGCGCTAAGAATATATTACGGTGAAAACCGGCATCCTGCCAGGAGTTTTGCGTATTTAATGCCGTATTGATACGGAACAGCAATTTCTTAGCCGAATCCAGCGGCGTATTTATATCGGCAGTGAGGCGGTTAAAGCCATAGCTACCACCGCTGTAGGAAATCTCTCCACCGGCCTGATCATAAGGTTTTTTAGTCACCCGGTTAATGAGGCCACCATAAGAAGTTACGGCGCTGCCAAATAACGTAGCTGACGGACCTTTCAGCACTTCGATACTTTCGACATTAGCATTGTCAATGGTGGTACTCACATTGGATGCTATACCATTCCTTAAATACGTATTAAGCTGAAAACCGCGCAACACAAATGAACTGCCATTACCAAAGCCCGACCGGTCTGTAGCTGCCCATAACTGATATGCGCCGGGTACATTTTTCAGCGCGGCATCCAGGCTGTGAATCGATTGATCAGTCATCAGGCTACTGCTGACAGTAGAATATACCTGCGAATTTTCCAGATCATTTAGCGGCATTTTAGCTACATCATCGCTTTTAACCGTGGCAAAGCGGTTAGCTTTATGGCTGCGGATCACCACTTCGTTGAGTTGCTTGCTGTTTGCGGTTAATATTATATTAACCACCACCGTTTCATTTGAGAGAATCGTAACCTGCTGCGTTTGTGATTTCGACCCCACAAAACTGGCAGAAAGCGTATATGTCCCCTTCGTGACATGGTTCAGTGTAAATTCTCCATCCCCGTTTACTATCGTTCCCTTTTTTAAATCCTTTATAGCAACTGTAACCCCTTCGGCAGCCTTTCCGTCGGCTGTTTTAACCGTCCCCTTGATAGAACCATTAATAGCTGACTGTGCATAAGTGAACGAAGCAGGCAGACATATCGTTATGAATAAAAATAACGTTTTAAGCAATGCTGCTTTTGAAATATAATATTGTTGGTTTGATTTCATGATTTTATTGTATTAAACTCAAGTGCTGATGTGTTTAAAACAGCTTTGAATTGTTGATCCATTATTTAAATTTAAATGCTACTGTCGCGCTGAACCTTCTCGGCATCATCTGGCTTACATAGCTTCCCCAATAAACAGCATTAGTTAAGTTATCCATCTTAAGGCTGACACGGTAAACAGGTTGATCATAGCTTACTACCGCGTTAAGCACGGTATAAGCAGGCAAATAAAATTCCCCGTCTGCCCTGGATTGCTGAATATATGCTATGCCATTATAGTTACCCCCAATGCCCAGACCAAAGCCTTTTAAAGAAGTATTTAGAAAGTGGTAACTTAACCAAAGGTTAGCCATTTGGGCAGGCCCTGTCCATTGGTGCAGTCCGTCTGCATCAGGATCGGTGTTAATGGTATAAATATCATTATAAGCATAACCGGCTATCAGGTTAAATCCCCGGAACGGGTTAGCTATTACTTCTGCTTCAAAGCCTTTGCTTAACTGGCCGCCATCCTGCACTTCGAACTGTGTTTCGCCGGGCACAAAGCTGTTATGAATTACATCACTTACCTTAATATGATAATAGCTTAATGTACTGCTCAACTTGCCGTCAAACAGATCCAACTTTACACCGCCTTCCCATTGGTTGGCCATACTCGGTTTGAATGATGAGAATGTCCCATCTGGCTGACGTACCGGGGCATTATTACTAAATCCATTCATGTAATTACCAAATAGGGAAACTGTATTTGGAACAATTTGATATACCAACCCCAGTTTTGGCGATAAGGCTGTTTGGTTATATTTTCCGGTTGTTGTATCCGCATTAATATCATGTGTACCGTCGTTAACAAAATGATCAACACGCAAACTGGCCATGGCCAACAGGTTATCAGTAATGTTTAGCACATCAGATGCATAGGCACTATAAGTACTTTGGGTAGTAATGCTTTTGCTATATGGAACATTTGCCAGTGCCGCATTGAGCGAGGTAACGGTAAGCTCGTTATACCGAGGATCATTGCCTTTTATGCTAACCTCGTCAAATCCGTAGATCATAGCAGAGGTACTATTCACCGTATTGGTAAAATAATCAAGCCCGATAACAACGCGGTTACGCATTTTACCTATCTTAAAGTCACCGTTAAAGTTTTGCTGCAACTCTGTATAATTATAAATGGTATGCTCATAGCCGGGGTTACGACTTACAGCGGTATCGCCTACGATACTATTATAACTCCAGTCGCCCTGTACAGTTGAATTGGTTTGAGAAAACGCGGTTTGCGATTTCCAGTGATCAGATATCTTATAATTAACCGTACCGTATAAACTTATCGAAGGGTCGGTTTCATACAGATCATTGTTGCTGTAAGATTTTGTCCAGTCGATACCTAAATCGCGTGGATTGGTTTTGGTAAAGGAAGCTTCGGGAAACAAACGGTTAAAATCGTTGGACTTTTGATTGTATATTTCCGCATCTAATGATATAGTAAGTCGGTCATTTACTTTATACAATAAGGATGGCGCTACAAAAAATCTATTAGTAAATCCTGCATCCTGAAAACTGCCTTCGCTATCATAGGCTACATTGGTACGCAGAAACAGGCCCTTTTCAGGATTTAGCGGCGTATTAAAATCTGCAGTAACCCTGCTTAATCCAAAACCACCATCGGTATAAGAAATTTCTCCCTGAAACGTATCAAAAGGCTTTTTAGTGATCCTGTTTAATAACCCACCAAAAGAAGTTAGGCTGCTGCCAAACAAAGTAGCTGATGGGCCTTTTAGCACTTCTATACTCTCAATGTTAGCTACCTCAATGCTGTTTTCTTTGGAGTCTTGTAAACCATTGCGCAGGTAGCTGGTAGTAAAAAAACCACGCAGGTTAAAAGAGTTAGATCCATTCACCAGCGCCTGGCTTACACCTGCCACGTTTTTTAGCACATCGTTATAGCTTACAATATTTTCGTCCTGTAATAACTCCTTGGGGACTACATTGTATACCTGCGGATCTTCCAGGTTTTTAAGTGGCATTTTAGCTACATCATCCGTTTCCTTTTTGGCAAACTTGTTATAACCCGAGGTAACTGTTACCTCCTGAAGAGATTTATTATCTTCCGAAATCTTAAAGTCTGTATTTTTCTCTTCACCAGGTTTTATTGTTACCTGTTGGCTTTGACTAAGCATCCCGGTATGTTTTACCGTTAGTGTATAACGCCCCGGAATAATATTGGAAATTGTGTAACTCCCCTTTTCATCAGACACGGCCCCTTTGTGGGTATCGTTTAGGATAATACTAACATATTGGACTGGTTTGCCATCAGAGTTAGTTATTCTTCCGTGGATAGAACCAGTTTGTACCTGCGCATATCCAAATTGAAAATAAGATATTAGCAACACACAACCCAACCACTTAAGAAATGAAAATGGATTGACACTTTTTTTAGAAGAATAATTTTTAAACGTATTACTGCATAGTAATAAAGAATTCATAGTTTAGTTGAAATGATTAATTGATTGAAGAATGAATTAGCATTTGCCCGGTGTGAAGTTTGGCGACGAATCACCGGGCTTTTTATTGATATACTATTAAGGAGGATTAGAAACAGCTGAATTGCTCATGCGATATAAGTAAGTATATCACAAAGTAAGTCCTTATTTAGAATAAATCCAAATAAAAATAACAACAATTCAAATAATCAAATTATATGAATTATTATTTGATGTTGAATGACTGAGAAATGGTATTAGTTTTCAAGCCATTTTCTTTATGCAAACCGAAAGGAAGGTAATTTGTCTTAGAAATTAAGAATACAGCTATCTAGCACCTCTATTTTCACACGCTAACTAAGCAATTTCCGGGGCTATCAAAACTTATTTTTATTAATGACTTCCATAAATCGCCCTCTGAATTTTTCACTAACAGGTATTTGTTTATCAGCGATATAAATATGGTTATCCTCAATTTTACTCAACTGTTCGTAATTGATAATATAAGAGTTATGCACCCGGATAAAAGGTGGGTTAAGCTGCTCTTCCACATCCTTTAGTCGGCGGTATATCAGCATCTGTTCCTCACCTGTCACCAGCCTTACATAATCCTTCTCCCCTTCAAAATACAGGATGTCCTTTAATAAAATCTTCCTTAATGTTTTTCCGGATTTCACGAAAAAAAAGTCCGGGCCCGGTTCAGCATTGGGCAGATATTCCGGCCCGGGTTTTAAAAAATGCTGCTCTATTTTTTCGACTGATGCCAGGAAACGCTTTAAAGTAATAGGTTTAAGCAAATAGTCGATAGTCTGAAAAGAATAGCTTTCTACAGCATATTCCGAATATGCTGTGGTGAAAACAATTTTGGTGCGGGACGGCAACAAGGTTGCGAGCTCCATGCCTGTAAGCTTTGGCATATTGATGTCCAGGAAAATAAAATCAACCTGGTTCATTTTTAAAAACGCCAGCGCTTCCAGCGCGTCATAACATTTCGCTTTCAGGGTCCATGTTGTACTTTGCTTTATCAGCAGTTCCACCAAGTCGACGGCGTCAGGCTCATCATCAATAATTATGCAGCTTAAATTCATTAAAGCGGAATTTTTAAAAATGCAGTGAATAATTCTCCTTCGTCATCAATAGTCAGTTCAAATTTGTCCCCGTATAACATCCTGAGCCTTTTGGTTAAGTTAACGATCCCAAACCCGCCTGATTGATCGCCAGGCTCCGGATCGCCCTTATGATTGCTGGTTTTAAAAAGCAGAAAATCATTTTGCTGGACCAGTGAAATCGTTACCTGGTTTTGTTTCCGTGATTTGTCTATGCCGTGTTTGAAAATGTTTTCTACAAAAGTCATGAGCAGCATGGGCGGGATGCGGAGTTCCGGGTTATAAGTTTTCTCAAAATTAATATCGGCGCCGTGCCGGATACGAATTCGTTCAAGCGCTATATAGTTTTCTATAAATGCTACTTCTGTGGATACCGGCACTTCATCCTTTGGGCTTTCATCAACAAAATAACGCATAATATCCGCCAGGCGTTCAATCAGGCCGGCCGACGGTGGATCAATTTTATAAACCCGGTAATAAATATTATTCAGCGCGTTAAAAAGAAAGTGTGGCTGAACCTGTGATTTTAATAAATTAAGCTCGGCCTGACTTTTTTGCAAAAGGATTTCCTCCGTTTGTTGCTTTAAAGTGAAATACGCGATGGCAATGCGAAACACCAAGCTGAGGACATAGATCAGGATACCACCGGGCACATAAGCCAGTAAAGTAAGCACATCTACCCGGGTTGATTTTGTCAACCTAAAATGCTGCAGAAGAATAAAGCCAGCGTACCCCTTTAGCATTCCTGTTAAAATTAAAAAGAACACTACTGAAATACCGTACCAAACGAACCTTCTCTTTTGATATAATACCGGATATAAGAACAGGATATTCCCGTAAATAATGATGGCATAAGATGTTGCGTTGACTACCGTGACTATGACTGATTCCAGCAAACCATTCATCGGCAGCAGTGAGAAAAATATCAGCAACAACACGGCTGTCCATATCAACACCTGGAGCTGAGTAGTATTGAGTGCCTGCCTCCATATCTTCATATTCAAAAATACTAACCTTTTGCGTTTTCATACACTATTTTATACCGTTGGGCCATTATTCTCTGCAATTGCATAGAAAATCAAGACGGTGGATTAAAAACCCCTGAAAAGCCCGTATGTCGAATAAATAGCATTCCCCGTTGGAAATAAAAGTAACAAGGTCGAAAAGATTATTGAAGCCGGTTTGTAAAAAACACTTTTGATCATCAAAAATTAAAATAACCCAATCATGAAAAAAGTATCACTCTTGTTTACAGTCCTGGCATTAATTTTTGTCAGCAGTTCAGCGTTCGCTCAATTTACGCAATCACAAATGGTAACCGAATGGCAGCGGGCAAAAATGTATACCAAAGCCTACCTGGATGCTATGCCTGAAGATGGTTACGGCTTTAAACCAACACCTGAGATTCGCTCTTTTGCGCAGCAAATGCTTCATTTATCGGATGCCAATTATGTTTTTGCTACTGTCGCAAGTGATAAGCCAAACCCTATTGGTGAAACACTTACAACTCATAATCTTAATGAAAAAACAGTGTCACCGACGAAGGAAGCTACCATAAAAACGGTAATGGATAGCTACGATTGGGTAATAAGCACACTTCAAAATATGACGCCAGATCAAATGCAGGAAACCACAAAGTTTGGCAAGCATGACATTACCAGAAGCGGACTATTCGGTAAGGCATTTGAACATCAAACCCATCAAGTGGGCCAAACCACCATTTACCTGCGTTTAAAAGGCGTAACTCCGCCCGCGGAAGTGCTGTTTTAGTTAAGGCGGCCAAATGTTTTCGCATACCTGTTTTCAGCCGGATGCCCTAATTGGATAAGCATCATCATCGACAATTACAAGGTTCCGAGTTGTTGGAACCCCTTTGACCATCAAAAACCAGTTCATGAAATTACTTCAATTAAAAATAGCGGCACTCGGTTTACTCATGCTGATTGCTGCTAGGGGATATAGCCAGCAAAGTATAAAAATATCCGGAAGGCTAACCGATTCGCTTACGCATGAGCCTATCCCGTTTGCCACGGTAGTTTTATTAAATCAGCAAACCAAAGCCCCTGTTAAAGGTATCCAAACCGATAGCATTGGTAATTTCGTGCTTGTAAATGTCCCTGTCGGGACATTTACACTGCGGATAACGTATGTTGGCTACAATAATATCTTCAAAGAAAATATACTAATCAATCCCGAAACCCGAAATTTAAATTTAGGCACGCTGCTCATGAGCGCATCAAAGAACAGCTTACTAAAAGAGGTTGCTATCACTGCCAAAAAAGAGGCATTACAAAATGTCGATGGTAAAAAGGTATTTTCGGTTAACCAAAGCCTGATCAGCAAAGGGGGGAATGCGGCGGATTTGCTGCGGAACGTGCCAACCCTGCAAATTGATGGTAACGGTAATGTAAGTCTCCGCGGATCTACCAATGTTAAAGTCCTTGTTGATGGAAAACCTTCCATAATTGCAAATGGCGATATTACCCAGATACTTCAATCAATACCGGCCAGTGCAATCGAAAGCATAGAAGTGATCCCCAATCCCCCGGCTAATTACGACGCCAATGGCGAGGGTGTTATTAATATTATTCTGAAAAAGAACAGCAGGTCAGGACTAAACGCCTCCGTAGATATTGGTGGCGGCACCCGCGATAATTATAACGGCGATGCCAGCTTGAGTTACCAAAGCGGGAAAGTAAATATTTATGGTAATTATAGCCTAAAGAATGGAAATACTTTCAGCACCGGCACACAGCTCGTTACTTATTTAAAACCGGCTGACACCGTTGTGCATTCCAATGAAACCTTTCCATCCGTTACCCGGAACAAAATACAGTTTGTAAAAGCCGGCATTGATTATTCACTTACCCCCATGAGCACATTGGGTATATCCACCAGTTTTAATTCGCGTAATATGCATCAGGATGGGTCGATAAATGTTAGTAACTATTCTGCCAATTATGCACCTCTTGAGTCCTACAACCGCTTTAATACCGTAAATAATAATGGCAACAGTTATGAATTTGACCTCGACTACAACAGGCGATTTAAGAAACCTAAAGAGGAACTTGCGTTTAACTTCGCCTACGCATACGGCAGTTTCAGGGATAACGAGCAATATACAACCCGTTATAACCCTGTTAATGGCGTGCAATCACCCAATATTGACACACCGTTAATAAGTGATACCAGGCATAATGTCATTAATTATAATATACAGGTTGATTATGTTTTACCGGTAGGCAGATCAGGACAATTTTCGGCCGGTTACCGTAGCCAGATCACCCTCGGAAATAATGACCAATATGCCTACAACGTTTTAAATACGGGCGAAACTCCGCTTTATGCGTTTACTGATTTTTTTAGCAGCAATAATCAGGTGTACGCCGTGTATTTGAACTATAAGGACCAAATCGGCAATTTCAGCTACCAGGCAGGTGTAAGAGGAGAAGATAGTCACCTTGATGCTACCTTTATGAGTTATAATGCAAATAATTTGTTATTTCCTACTCCGGTAAAAGTCCCCGTCAAAGGAATATACCCAAGCGTGCTGCTCACCGAAAAGCTTGAAAACAACAGCCAATTGCAGTTCACCTTTACCAGGCGGATCTCGAGACCATCGGTAAGGGAAGTCAATTCCACAATCGATTTTTCCGACCCGTCAAATTACAACAAGGGTAATCCGGGCTTAATACCCGAAAGCGTTACCGACCTGGAATTAGATTACAATAAAATCTGGCAGAATATATCCTTTACTTCCGGTATCTATAACAATACGATCCATAATGTAATTCAACATATTGAAACCGACCCGGTTAATGATGAAACAACCACGATACCTGAAAATTTTAAATATTCAATTACTACCGGGCTGGAGTTGATCGGCCATTTTGACCTGCTAAAAGGGTGGGACTTAACGGCCAATGCAAATATCTTTGATCGGGATAATGCTGCGGCTCCACAATATGGCATAACGGCCAACAACGGGATCAGCTGGAATGCAAACATCACCAGCAATATAACACCCATACAAAGATTATCATTCCAAATCCGCGCAGATTATCGCGCACAGGATATGCTTCTGCAGGACAGAAATCGTGCAGATTTTGGAATGGATGCCGCTACAAAGTATACCCTCGCCGGAGACAGGGCTTCGTTGAGTTTTAATGCCAATGACATTTTCAACAGCCGGAAGGTGGCATTTTTAACAAGCAGCAATGACCTGTTGCTCAATTTTGAACTACACGAAATACGCTCCAGAGCTACGTTCACTTTCTCCTATCGCTCCGGTTCCGGTGCTTCAAAACACGAAAAACAAGTTAAGCGGATCGAGGATGCTTCTTAAATTGAATGACACTTCAGTAGCGGTAAGCCAGAGAGGCGCAAAAAATCTTTCTTCGTTCTTTAGGTCAGTTGAATTAAAATCAGGTATTGGAAGGTGCCTGATTTTATTTTTCACATACAATTTAGCTTTACCAGTACTCATTTAATCAATTAGTGAACATAGATGGATGTTACCTTCCTGATATCTTTTGACGAAGAGGCTGCCATTATTTTATATTCGCCAGGCTCAACAACCCATTTGTTTACTTTATCATCAAAATAAGCCAGATCGTTTACCTTAATATTCATTGGAACAATAGCGGTTTTACCCGGAGTTATCATTACCTTTTTAAAGGCTTTAAGTTCCTTATCTGCTCTTAATATAGATGAGTTTACTTTTTTGATATATAACTGAACAACCTCTTTACCTGTCACGTTGCCCGTGTTTTTCACCTTGACCGTTACCGCTATCTTATCATTAAGCTGATAGTTCTTTTTATCGGTTGATAAACCAGTGTAGCCAAAATTGGTGTAAGAAAGCCCGTAACCAAAGCAATATAGCGGTTCGATATTTTTGGTATCGTACCAGCGATAGCCTACCAATATCCCTTCTTTATAAGTGGTGTTAAGGTTTTCGCCGGGGTAACTATTTAATGCAAATGCAGGTGAATCATGCAATGAAACCGGGAATGTAAACGGCATTTTGCCTGATGGATTAATAACGCCTTTCAATACATCGGCCAGTGCATTACCCGCCTCTGAACCATTGAACCATGACCAAACAATAGTATGGTTTGATTTTTTGATCTCATTGAGATCATACGGCGCGCCTGCCATAATTACAATAATGGTATTGGGGTTTGCGGCGGTCACCGCATTAACCAGCGCCTGCTCACCAAAGGGAAGTGCAAGGGTTTTGCGATCATGCCCCTCGCTTTCGTATTCACGATTGGAGCCAATGCATAAAATGGCTACATCACTTTTTTTCGCAATCGCTGCCGCTTCAGCTATCAGCGTATCGTTTGGTTTATCGTAACCGGCATTTTGCTCGTCTGTACGGCTGGCTAAATAATTAGCTTTATAGCCTTGTGCAAATTTAATATCGGCTGTTTGCCCAAACCTCGACCGTATGCCTGCCAATGCAGTGATCTCATATTTCGCTTTCACACCGGCGCCATAACCGCCTAATGCAAATGTCCGGATCGCGTTGTCACCAATTACCGCTATGCTTTTTATGTTATTTGTTTTTAAAGGAAGCAGATGTGCATCATTTTTTAACAGGACGATAGATTCCGACGCTATAGCATAAGCTGCTTTGCCATGCGCAGGTGTTGCGATAGATCCTTTTGGATGATTTGCACTCATGGAGGTATGATACATTACCCATAATATACGCCTCACTTTATCATCAATAATTTTTTCTGACACCTGACCCACTTTAACAGCGGCAAGCAACGGGTCAGCAAAATACCATTGGTCATATGGTCCACTAGATCCCATTTCAATATCCAGGCCATTGTTGGCCGCGGCTATGGTATGGTGGACACCGCCCCAATCGGATATTACTGCCCCCTTAAAGCCCCACTCCTTTTTTAATACTTTATTAAGTAAAAAGTCATTTTCAGAACACCAGTAACCGTTCACTTTATTATAAGCCGACATAATGGTGTAGGCGTTACCTTCTTGTATAGCTGCTTTAAATGCCGGTAAATAAATTTCGCGCAAGGTACGTTCATCAATTTCCTCGTTGATATTGTTACGGTTAACCTCCTGGTTATTGGCCGCGAAATGTTTGATACATGCCGCCACATCCTGACTCTGAATACCCTTTACAGCCTGCACCGCTAACCGGCCGTTCAAATATGGATCCTCAGAGTAATATTCATAAGTACGGCCATTAAGCGGCATCCTGCAAATATTAAACGCGGGCGATAGCATCACATCTTTTTTGCGGGCATTTGCTTCCTGACCTATAATAACGCCATATTTGTTAGCCATATCAGGGTTCCAGGTAGCTGCTATTGCCGACCCATTTGGAAGAAATGTTGCCGAATCGGTTGTCCAGTTAGCAGAGTTCCAGTCGAAGCGCTTTATCTCTTCCCGAACACCTAAGGGGCCATCATCGCAAGTTAATTCGGGTATCCCTAATCGCTTTACCCCTGCCGAAGAGAATAAGGCGTTGCCATGGAGCATTGCTATCTTCTCTTCGAGCGTCATCTTTTTAATTATACTACTGATCTTATTCTGTAAGGTAACCTCATCTTTATTTTGAGCGGAAACATTGCCAAACACAAAAAGGGTTAAAGCACATGCTGTTATATATTTAATCATCTTTTATCTTATTTTATTTATTCAAGCCTACTTTGCATCAGCCACTATAAAAATGACCGAACGTGGAGGCGATGCTACTTTTATATCTCCCTGAATTAGGCCCCCTTTAGCGGTGATCTGCGTATAGTTGGGCGGACCACCCGAAACAGATGAAGGGCCAATACCATTAATGTATACTTTGCGCGAAAATTCACCGTTATCTGTACCGCCAACCAAAACGTAATAATAATAGCGTGTACCTGCTGCGAAGTTTTGAATATTAATGCTGACCACTTGCGATGTCAAACCTCTGTTAACCACCACTACCCCTGCCTGGCCCGAGGTAAATGAAGAAGCATAGCTAAACACATCCGAACTACCGGATACTGTTGAGTTAACCATCCGGTCGCCAAAGTATTTTTGGAAATAGTACATGTGATAAAACGATGGCCGGGCATTCCATTTGGTACTGTTATCCGGCTCATCGCCCATACTAAACATACCCTGATCATCGCCACCATTCCAACCATTTGCCAGATCCCAACGGCTGGCCATACCGAAGTTATTTTTCAATAACTCGCCTAATACCATAGTGGCATGCATACCCGCAATGTTTGACACCATTTGATCTGATCCTGTTGCAAATATATTCCATTCGGTAAGTGCTATTGGTTTTGAGCTAACACCGCCCTGTTGTTCTGAGCTATTCACCCAGGTCATGATAGCTTTTGATTCGGTAACCGGGGTAGCGAGGATAGTCGCCGCAGTTTCGTTATCCGACCCAGTGTAGTAATCATGTACAATATAAAAATCGGGATAGTTACCAGCTGACGCAAACAAACCTGAATTCCAGGTTTGGTCAACTGCGTTATAAGAACTTACCGGGTTAACTATCTGCGCGCCTATTTCTATTTGAGCTCCGATTTGCTTTGCCGCATTACGCATGGAATCGGCAAATACTTTAAAGTGAGTACCATATAATGCCCCGGTAATAATTTTAGGTTGACCGTCTTTATTCTGTGTGACATCTATCTGCCAGCCAGCTTGCCATGCCCCGTCATTTTCGTTACCTATTTCCCAATACTTTGTGCGGCCGTTATCATACCTAACCCAATTGGCCGCCAAATGTGCCGCAACCTGATCGGGATGTGCGCTGGTGCCATAACGGGCATAGCTATAGTTTACGGTTATTATACCGGTGCTGTTGGTTTGCTGCAAGGCAGCATAATAATTATCTAAGGAAAGCGTCCAACTGGCGGTATTATTACCTAGCCAATAACCCGCTGCAACACTATTGCCATTTGAATTATACAAGTTAGCAGGAGCATCAGCTGGTATTTGTCCGTTCCAAAAATATACGCTGGCTATATTACCGCCCGGAAAGCGAAGGATATTAGGCGATAACGTTTTGATATTATTTATTAAAACCGGCTCGGTTACTATTTGCCCCATATATGGATTGATGTTGTTGCCAAACAAGTATTTAGGAACCTTGGTAATCACATTGCTATAGTCAACATTTACGGTCACCGATGCGGTTGCCGATGGTTTGGTGGTATCGACATAAGATGGCGTAGTGAGCGTTTTTGGTGCCCAGTCGTCTAAGAAAAAGCCCATGGTTGCCGCAATAGCTGGATCCGTTTGCGGCTTGATCGTTACCGTACTATCTCCGTTAACAGGTGTTACAGGGGTAGGATTATTACTTTTACTTTTTGAGCAGGCTGACAAAACGAACAAACCAAGCACGTAGTATTTAAAGTGGGGTATATATTTCATTTATGTTTAATTATAAGACCTATCAGCATAAAAAAATACCCGCTCCTGAACTTGCAGTCACGGGTATCCATTTAACCAATCAATAATCAATTAATATTTCTCAACTCTGATATTATCAATAGCTACTGTGAAATTATTAACCACAGTTGTTCCATCATTTATAAACATAATACTGATAGAGCCATTACCTGTTGGGCCAAGTAGATCTGTAAGTGATGGCAGCAGTGAACCTGAACCATCAGCACCACCGGTAGGAGTTGTTTTAAAATTAGATAGAGGAATTACTACTGTTTGCCAGCCACTTGTAACAAACGGCGTTGTTGTACCATCGCTATTTTTCCATGGGTCATATGCAGCCAGATAAGTCCAGGTATAATTATTTACAATATAAATGGAACCATTTACCCACGGTGTAGCCGCCGGAACATCAATTTCAAATTTCAAAGCCCAATTAGCAGGATTATCTGAAAGATTCGCAACCGGAACCCATTGCGTTGGATTAAGGTTTATTGATCGCCCACCATCATACCATGCAAAATCATTTACAGGAATTCCAGTTGCATTTAATACAGCGTAATAGCCTGTATTGCCAGGATAGGCGGTAGAGCTGTTTGTGGGATTTGAACTTAAACCCCATGAGTAATTATTTATCGCATCGAAATTTGTTGCTACGCCGGTAACAAAATCATCAAATAATAAAACAGAAGTACTTGTACCATAACGGTTAACTATTTGAATAGGCCCACCTGTTGTAACCCCTTGTGGCACTGTAAAAGTTAATGTAGTACCCAAATCATTAGTTACAATACCAGATGATACTATTATCCCGCCAGGTAAAATAACTTTATCAATATAAAAGAAATTAGATCCGTAAACAGTAACGGTTTGTCCGGCAAGTGCATCTTCGTTAGACATAGATGTAATAACCGTTGCAAGCGGAACTACAGGAAAGCTATAAGTAACCTGCCCGGTTGCCGTTACTACCGTTATTGTATTTAACTTTGATTGATTAAGTGTAGCAAAAGGAATAGCAGGCACTCTTACGGGTAAACTATTATCAGAGCCTAAAGCATTATTAACTGAGGCTACTACGCCATCAAAATACACCTCTTTTACACCTGTAAAATGGCTCCCTTGTAATACCACATAACTACCCGGATTGGCTACTTTAAGCACACTATCATTGGGAGAAGCAGCGTACGCCCTTACCTGGGTAATTACAGGATTGCCAGAACCTACATTGGCATCTTTTTTACATGATGACTGCATAAATGCTACCATTGCCAAAACCAGCAAAATAGTCGCATTTATAATATATGATGAAGTCTTTTTCATTTTTAAAACTTTAAATTGTTAATAATTATTTTCAGTTTATTGCCTGTTAATAATAAGGTACAGGGGTTTTGGTTAGCAATGGATCTGAAGAAACCTCGGCTGCTGGGTAAGGTAAAGTCCATTTCGCAACCACATTAACAGTACTATCCGATTCTGTTACAGTACCAGAATTATAAGTAAATGTATTGCGATGCTGCTTTGCTATGAAAGCTGCTGCGTCTGTCTTATCGTAATCAGACCATCTTTTCAGGTCGAACCAAAATTGGTATTCCAATGCCAACTCAAGCCTTCGCTCATTAAATATATCCTGCCATGTTAATGAGGTTTTGGTTGGTACACCAGCCCTGGTACGTATTAAATTAAAGTATTTTAAAGCATCAGGATCAGAGGTACTTGCATTCGTCCCTAAAATGGCTTCGGCATATACCAAATACACATCTGATAAACGCAACAGATAATTAGGGCTTGCGTCATGCATTAGTGTTATATTCATATTATTATTTGCCAATGGGCCGCCGTCAACATATTTTTTAACATAAGCGCTGGATGCATTGGTCATGCTATAGCCATTTGGATTTGCTGCTGTTATTAATTCAGGGTAAGTATCACCGTTGAGCATAAAAGTTGCTTTGCGCCGTAAATCACCAGGAGAAGCAGCGAAAGCATCATACAAACTTTTACTTATAGCCATGCCATCCCAGCCGCCGCCACCTACAGCATCAATATTATCATCACCTTCAATACATGTTTCTCTAACATCATTGGTACCCCAACCAGCAGTTGGTGCTACAGTAAATTGCAAACCGAAAAGCATTTCGGAATTATTGTTGTTTTGAGTTAAAAAAGCATTGTAATAGCTAGGGAACAGGGTTAACCCACTGTTATTAGCCACATCACCTGCCCAATATTTGGCACTATCTAAATCAGCCTGTACACGCGTGCCTGTAATGCCTGATCTTGTTAAAAATACTTTAGCCAGTAAGCCTTCGGCAGACCACTTATTAACCCGACCAGCCTGGGGATCAGTCGATGGTAAATTTTGGGCTGCATAATGCAGATCATTGATGATGAACTTGTAAACATCACTTTGGATATTACTATGTAATAAAGGTGTAGTTACCACACTGGTACTATTATCAACAATTGGTACTGCTCCCCATAATTGTGTAAGATAAAAATAGGCGGCGGCACGCATAAATCTTGCTTCGCCAATTGCCTGTGTTTTAGCCGCCCCTAATGATGCAGGGCTATAGCTTTGAATATTAAGCATGGTGGTATTTGACTGTGCAATTACATCATATAGTGATTGCCAGCCAAAATCAAGCCCTACAAAACCAGTATTTATGCTAAAATTCGTGAATTGTGGCCCATATGCATTGCCTGCAACCGCATTACCCGAGAGCAGCTCGCCTACAAATACAATAAAATCGCCCTGAGAATTCTCATTAAATGACCACCAGGGAGTGGTATATAAATTTGCTGTGGCAGCTCTAAGTTCTGCCGCGGTTTGATAAAAAGTACTTGCAACCAGTTTATTGGTTGGAATACCTTTGCTCTCAAATTGTTTGGTACATGCACTTAATCCAAGTGCTCCAAATAAAAACAAGATGAATGTTCCTTTAATATTTTTCATGTTCTATGCTTTTTAATAATAATTATAGTCCCAAATTAAGTCCGAATGTATAAATACGTGGTGTTGGGTATCTACCCCAATCAACCCCTTGTGTTAATGCATTGCTGCCATAACCTGATTCATTTGGAACATTGGAGCCTATTTCTGGATCATATCCATCGTATTTTGTTATTGTAAATACGTTTGCTATGTTGGTATATACTTTTAATGAGTGGATGTGCAATTTGGCAACTATGTTTTTAGGAACATTATAGCCTAAAGACAAGTTGTTTAAGCGTAAATATGAGCCACTCTGTATAAAGCGTGAGGAAATACGCGTATTATCATTAGGATCTCCGGACATACGGAAACCTGGTATTGTTGTATTTGGATTAGTAACGTAAACATCGTTTATATTACTAAGCGATCCGGTATTGTTAATTAGAGCAACATGTGCATAATTAGTGAGGTTTTCAAATTCGCCGGTTATCTGGCTGTTAGGGTCCTCATGTAAAACCTCGTTGTAGTTTAATATTTTATTGCCATAACTACCAGTAAAGAAAACAGCCAGATCAAACGCCTTATAGGTAAACGTATTATTAATACCATAGGTAAACTTAGGTAATGGCGAACCAAGATCGGTTTCGTCATTTGCATCAATTACACCATCGTGGTTTAGGTCCTTATATTTAGTATCGCCAACCCATACCCCGTTAGCATAGCTAATGGCTCCTTGTGAAGGTGATGATAATAATTCAGCGCCATTTTTAAAAACCCCATCAGCAACATAGCCGTAAAAATCACCTATAGAACTCCCAACAGCGGTGCGGCTAACTACAACACCATCGTTATTAATTCTACCGTATAAAGCGTTATTATTATTAACAAGTGATAATACTTTATTACGATTTAATGAAAATACAAGGCCGGTATTCCATGTAAAATCCTTGCCCTGGATATTATGTGTTGTTAATGATAATTCAAAACCTCTATTATCGACAGAGCCCGCATTAACCCACGGAGCTGCCAAATACTCTCCGGCTGTACCAGCACCACTGCCACTTGTACCAGCATAAGCATTTAAAGGATCCTGCAACAACAAATTATTTGTTTTACGATCATAAACATCTGCGGTAAATTGAATACGGCTTTTAAATAAACTCAAGTCAATGCCAGCATCAAAACTATTAGAGGATTCCCATTTTACTTGACTGTTAGCTATGTTTGAAGCATAAGCACCTTGGCCAAGCCCTACAGTATTTAAACCTATAGACGAACCATAAGTATATGGTGGTAAATTGGCGTTGTTGGTAAGGCCATAACTCAACCTAAATTTTAACTGGTCAATAGCTTTAACATTTTTCAAAAAATCTTCTTTTTCTACATTCCATGATGCCGCAAAGGCATATGTGCCAATCCATCGATTATCTGGCTGTCCCACCGTTCCGCCTGGGTTAAAGTTTGAATTATAATCATAACGGTAAGTTGCCGTAAGGTTATATTTATACTGGTAGCCCACATTTGCACGGGCCATATACGACTCAGTTGCATAAGTACTCTGCCCTCCTCCGTTTGTTGCAGTTGTAGCGGTACCTAAATCCAAATCCTGTGGGGTATTAGCAAAAAATCCGGTACGGCCGCCATTTAAATAAGTATAAGTACCATTACTTGCCTCATGACCGGCAATTGCATTAACATTAAAGTTAGATGCATAATGATCGTAGCTTAAATAGTTACGAACAGTAAAACTTTTATTATTGGTTGCAGCAACCGCAGCACTATTAATTGGTTGCAATACTCCGTCAACTACAAAAGTAGGATAAAACTGATTTACGTTACCATAATCAAAATTACCAGTTACTTCATTATGTAGTTTCAGGTCTTTCGTAAAAAGGATATCTGCATAAACATTACCATATGCCTGAGAACGTTGTACCTGGTTAGTATTAAGTGCAGCAGCGGCAACCGGATTAGGATTGTAGCTATTAGGTGTACCTGTTTGTGGGAGAGCACCTATACTTCCGTCAGAATTTGTGACAGGGATATCTGGTGTAAGCCCAAGTGTTGCGTTTATAAGGCTATATACGCTTGCGTTTACATTTTCTTTTATACCAGAGAACGACAAATTTGTTCCAATAGTTAGCCAATTGGTAGTTTTATTATCCAGGTTAACTTTAAGTGTTGTGCGTTTAAAATTTGAACTCGCAACAGTACCATCCTGGTTTAAATAACCCCCGGCTATAAAATAGGTCGTTCTATCGTCACCGCCGCTAATTGATAAATTATTATTAGTCATACCGGCATTTCTAAATATGGCTTTTTGCCAGTTAGTACCGGTACCTAAATATTTCGGGTTAGCAAAATCTAAATCGGGGGTGGCACCGGTAACCGCATCCTTTGCGTTTATATAAGTCGCATATTGCTGTAAATCCATCATCGGCAAATCTTTTGGTATTTGCTGAATGCCATAATAGGTGTCAAAGGCTATTTTAGGTTGACCCTTTTTACCCCGTTTTGTAGTAACAATAACAACACCATTACTACCCTGTGAACCATAAATGGCAATAGCCGAAGCATCTTTCAATACATCTATTGAAGCAATATCATTCGGGTCAATGGTTGATAGTGGATTATCGTCGGTACCAGCGTTACCCATATATACACCACCTGTTGATGATGGCTGGCCTGGTGGAATAATTACTCCGTCAATAACGTACAATGGATCGGTAGCGCCGTTTAACGAGCCTAAACCACGTACCTGTATAGTAACACCCCCACCAGGTTGTCCTGAATTTTGTGTTACTGTAACACCCGCCACCTTACCCTGCAAAGCTTGATCAAAAGTAGTAGATACTGTACTGGCAATATCACTGGCGGATACTGATGCTATAGACCCAGTTAAATCCTTACGTTTTGAGGTACCATAGCCAATTACAACCACTTCATCAAGCGCACTATTGGTTGCTGATAGTTTAACATTAATTGTATTATTTTTCCCAACTGGGATTTGTTGAGTAATATACCCCAAAGAGCTAATAATCAACACATCACTAGGCTGTGCCATTATTGAGAAACTACCATCAACACCTGATACGGTTCCTTTTGATGCACCTTTAATTGTAATGGTTACACCGGATATGGCTTGTAAATCGTCAGCATTAGTTATTTTACCATTAACCCTGAGTGTTTGCGCATAGCCTGAAAACCCCAGTAACATGCATGCTACAAATAGTACAATGCTGTATCTCATTTTTTTTCGTAAAATTTTTTCCATTTGTATACAGAAATTTTAAAAGTTAGTAAATAATTGGTTCATAATTTTTAGGTATTAATTGGTTTTTGGGTAGTTTTTATCTCATAATTTATAGGTTATTACAGTAAAGAATCAGCATTTTTTAACCCGTTAAACAGGTTAAAATGTTAGCATTTATTTTAATGCGATCGATTGCCGAATACATAAAACTTGCCTACTAACTATTAAATCTTAAAAAATCAGCCGGGTTAAGGACTAAATTATAATTGGTTATACTATTTAATATGGCTGCCAAATAATGCGTCATATCAGTGGAATGAAGATATTAATGATGGTTTTATAAGAATGTAACATTTGTAACTATTGATGTAACTAATGTTTATATTTACATAATAAACTGATTTACAACAATTTAAATCATAGTTAATATCTAAACTATGTTATTTTAATATTATTTAAGTCGAAAATATCTTAAAACTATAAGCCACCTGCTCAGGCAGGTTATCCGGTAGCTTTATGGTTAAAGCATCGGCATTTCGCTCAAAATATAATTGCCGATCTGTGCCCAGTAATTTTACTGATGAGATGCCGCCCGGATAACGCGCGCTGTTTAGTTTTAATGATTTCATTATAATTTAACCACCATCTGTTTACCGTAATAGGTAATTGTTTTATCAGCATGATCAGCACTCCCGGAGTCAGAGCCGTGAGAACCACTAACTAAAACAATATTAAACTTGCGCTGTGCTAACATACCCGGAAACTTACCCTTACTATCAGCAATGGTTAGTACCTGCTTCTTATCATCCCATTTTAGTTTGAAGGTTGAATAGCTACCATGTTCATAGTTGTAGTTGTTATTTTCATCGGTATAATAGGTAAACTCGCCATCAGCACCAGGATATATCCTTAGCTCAATATTGTTATCCGGTTTTTCTGTAGCGTATTGCATAACCGGGCCCATGGGTATAATTGATCCGGCTTTTACATATAAGGGCATTACCTCAATTGCGGCGTTGGCGGCAATAGTTTGACCACCGCTATAAGTTTTTCCGGTCCAGAAATCATACCAGGTAGTACCCTCAGGCAGGTAAACATCGCGGGTGGTTTTTCCGGCTGAGGCATTGCTGCCTGTATATAATTGCTCGGTTACCGGGTTCACCATAAAGGCCGGGCCAAACATATATTGATCGGGGATGTTGTAAACATTTTTGTCATTCCTAAAATCAAAGGCCAGGGAACGCATAATGGTATAATTATCTGTTGTTACCTTACCGGCAAGTGAATAGATATAAGGCAATAAGCGATAACGCAGCTTATCGTATTTCAACAAAATGGCTCTGGTTTTATCATCCCAATTTTTGGAAAATATTGCACGTTCGCCTTTACCGTGGATACGGAATATCGGACTAAAACTACCGAACTGGAACCAGCGGGTGAAGAGTTCGCGATACTCAGGTTGCGACCAATCCGGCGAACCCCAGTTAAGATGGTAACCACCGATGTCGGAAGTCCAGTATGGGATACCGGAAACACAGGCATTAATGCCCTGCGGTACTTGCCTTTTAAAAGATTCAAACGAGCAGGTAATATCCGAAGACCATAAAGTAGCCGCGTTCCGTTGCTCACCGGCAAATGATTGCCTGATTAAGAAGAACGCACGTTTACCCGGAATATCTTTACGCCAACCCTGGTAAATACCTTTTGAATGCTCCAGAGAAAAGGTATTGAAGTAATCAATCCCCCTGCCTGGCCAAAAATTAGTTTGACGACGGGCATCAAGTAAAGTGCCGTTATCAGGTTCGCATTGGTCAACCCACCAAGCATCCCAATCATATTTTTTTATCAGGCTGTCCCTTGCTTGCTCCCAGTATAATGCCCGGGCAGCGGGGTTATGGGCATCGTAGTAACTATCATAAGTGTGGGTTACTACGTTATCCCAGGTAATGTCGGTCATCCCACCCATTTTTTTGAGTGCGTCATAGTTTGGTGTCCCCTTACCAAATACCGGCCAAATTGATATCATACCATGGATATGATCTTTATGCAGTTCATCCAGCATTTTTTTAGGGTTGGGATACCTGTCAGGGTTCATGATGTGTGAACCTATCGGCAATGGATCCCAGTAATACCAGTCCTGCACAATTACATCAAGCGGTATGTGGTTATCGCGGTAATTGTTTTTTACGGAGATGATCTCGTCCTGGCTCATATACCTGTCCTGCGATTGGAACAAACCAAATGCCCATTTAGGAAACATTGGCGCTTTACCCGTGGCTGTACGATACAGATCGATAATATGATCAAAGGCTGGGCCGTAGAAAAAATAGTAATCAACCTGTTTGCCACTTTCTGATACATATTTAAACTTGGTGTTGTTGTCCTCTGCCCCATAAAAACTGGATGCGGAATAATTATCCCACATCAACCCGTAGCCTTTAGTCGACAGCAAAACTGGGATGGCACCTGTCATATACTTAATCAGCATATCCTGGTTGCGGCCTTTGTAATTGATGGATAAGGAATCAACCGGGTGACAACCTAAGCCAAATAAAGCTTCATCGGCGGGGGAATTAAATTCGGTGGTGCAGTTATAGGTGTTTATGCCTGCAATGGTAGTGGCTTGCATAGTTTTATTGTCCGCTTTATCTTCAGTGGTAATTAGCGTGCCCTGCTTTGTAAGGTAACTGATGGCATTGGTCGCCTTATTAACCAGAATTTTTAACCGTGCGGTGGTGATCACAATATCGTTACCCTCATCTGCCACAGAAAAACTAACCGGTGTGCTCCATTTGTTGTTTACGACAAGTGATTCCTTGGTTTGAAAGGTATTGAATACCGTATATTTTACTTCGACAATATCTGCGCTGCATATTTTTATTTTCATCAGGCCCTTATCCAGGTTAAAAACAACACCGTCGGGCTGCTTTTTAAAGTCGCGGATAGTTGCGTGGACAGGCTGTACCATAATAATGCCGATCAGCAGCAATAAAGGTTTGTATAGCTTGCTTAGTTTAAAATGTAGATTTTTATATAACATAATTTTTTGATATACTTTTTTAGTTTAATTAGATTGGATTATATCGCCATAGAAAATACCCCGGCCATGTGTACCTACGTATACACGCCCATATTTTTTAGGGTCGCCTGTTATTTGAAGGATCAGCCCCCAGCGATGCTGGTCATCATTAATTCTTACCCAGCTTTTACCTTCATCATCCGAGCGAAAAATGCCATCCGTACCATTGATATTCCCAGCCAGATATAGAGCAGGGTATTCGCTTTGAGGGCCTGCTTTACCAAAACCAAATGCATGTATCTCATACACATGTGCTATTTTTTGGAACTTATTTATTTTACCGGTATTGCGGTACAAACCATCAAAGGCCGCTATCCAAAGCTGTCCCTCTTTGCTGGGAACAGCATAAATCCGATCCTGCCCTCCACGGACATCACCGCGGTTACTGGTTCGTTCCGGCAGGCCACCTGCTAAATTCAAATTTTGTTGTTGGAATGTTTTTCCGCTATCGATGCTGGTAAAAAGCTCACCACCAAATAAGGCCATGGCATAAAACTTGGCCGGGTTTACCTGATCTGCTATAATCCGCGTATTCACGGGTAAGCTAGACACAGGTTGCCAGGTATTGCCTTTATCGCCTGTGATATAAGGGATGTTGTTTTGCGGTGTCCATATCCAGTCTTGACCATTCGCGGAAACGCTTATAGAGCCACTCTTGCTTCCTGTAAAGGGAGCGTTTTGTGTGGGTTGCCAACTGTGTCCTCCATCTAAAGAATAACCAATATTTCCTCCACCTACCTGAGTCGACCCCTCACCTACCCTGACGATGATACTACTATTTTGCGTGCCGCAGCTTGCACCTGTTGTGTTGGAAAAGTGTGGGTTTATAAAATTCCCTTCGGGTGCGGATTCATTCAAGTTATTATGGACAAAACCACCATAGTCGCCAATGGCTGAAATTAGCTGCGCGCCCTCAGGTGGACTTAGCAGGTCTAACGCCACCGTTTCTTCAATACCGGTATTTTTCACCGTCCATGTGGTAGATTTGCCCGTATCCACATTAGTTAGGTCATATGTTTCGTGTAGACCATAGCCGGTGGTAAATATAGCGTGGTTGGTATTGGTCGGATCAATTTCAAGGTCAAACAACCAATGAATGCCGGTATGAGACACATAGGGTGCAGCCCTATCATCATATTTACCTTTGACATCGCCTGTAAATATTGGTTTCCAGGTACTGCCCGCATCAGTGCTTCTAAAAATATCATCACCGCCTGCCTTTCCATAACGATGGAAGGTACTCACCATAATCGTTTGCGGACGTTGCGCATCAATGGTTACGGCTGCATAACCAAACCCTTTTCCATTTTCAGGATCGGGCTTTATGGGGCTGATATTTTTCCATTGACCGGATTTTGTATTGAACTGATAAACCGCACCATCCGTCATAGCACTCGGGCCGGGACTATTACCATAGGTAAGATAAAGCATCCCATCTGCTGATAAAACCGCGTGTGTAGGCATTAAATCCGTTGGCTGACCAGGTACGGGAGACCATTTAATGCCACCATCAGTACTTTTGTATAGGTTTTCTCTTCCCTGTTGTGAAATCCCGATATAAATAACCGCACTTTTGTTATCGATTTTAGTGTTCGAATCAAACAAAACAAAGATGATCCCGCTAAGCCTTGACCAAAATTTGGTTGATGTATCCGGAGACAGCATGGACGATGAAATACCGCTTACCTGATGCCAGTTTGCACCACGATCATCACTTTTCCATAAGCCATCCAGGCGGGTTCCCATATAAATAATGTTGCCATTATTGGGGTCTACAGCCATGCGTTCGCCATTACCGCGACCATTTTCGTTACCGCCCATTCTGAAGGGAACATCCACCTGTTTAAAGGTTTTACCCTGATTGGCAGAAACCAAAACAACATTAGGCCCATGCGAACCGGTGTAGGTACCGCAAGCCATATACAAGCGGTTAGTATCGTTAGGATCAAGTGCTATGCTTTCAACGCCCATCAGGTTATTGTCTTTATAGGATACCCAATCAAGCAAGGGTTCCCAGGTTTTAGTTACATAATTCCATTTATAGGCGCCGCCCATATCTGTACGGCAATAGAGCAGGCCTTTTTTTGTTGGATGATAAATAATGCCATCAACAAAACCACCGCCTCTTATTTGTACACTCTTCCAATCATAGCGCTGCATAGCCTGTTGTGCCGAGGCCGACAGATTTAGTAGCACAGCCATTAAAAGCAAATAAGATAGCCTGATCATAAATTAGATACTATAATAATATACGGCCGCGTAGTTAGCGCCCACGGAAATAATGCACACATCAACACCATTTAATGATTAGTTTTTAGGAAACGAATAATTGGTTTATAACAGAAAGTGAAGATATAGGGCAGCCAATAAAATGATAGTAACATTTGTAATTTTGAATGTAACAAATGTTTACATCAAGTTAATTAACTGATATACAATGATTATTATCAGGAATTATTGCTGGTGGGCTGGTATTGTGCACGCTTTTGCAGCACAAATTCGGATGGTAACATATTAAATTCATCCTTAAACGACCGGGCGAAGTATTGAGGAGTATTAAAGCCTACCTCATATGACACCTCGGCAATGTTCATTTGGCTATGCTCGAGCAAATGAGCTGCCTTTTTAAGGCGTTGCGACCTGATGTATTCTACTGGCGACTTGCCAGTAATGGTTAGCAGCTTTTTATAAAGGGTATTACGGTTCATGCCCATGTGCCGACTCAGCTCGTTAACAGAAAGGGCCGGGTTAAGCATGTTATCGCCGATGTATTTGATAATCTCTTTAACAAATTTCTCATCGGTTGACGGCAAAACAGGTTCTACCGATTGCACATCCAGTTGACGCGTATATGTTTTTTTGAAGGTAGCCTGTAAACTCAACAAGTTCCTGATCTTGGAAACGAGTATTTCAAAATTAAATGGCTTGGTCATGTAATCATTGGCACCAATTTCAAGTCCTTTTAGTTCCTCCTCTTCACCAATGAGCGCAGTTAACAGAATGATGGGAATATGCGATGTGCGGCTATCGTTTTTAATCTTGTGACATAGTTCTTTACCATTCATTTCGGGCATGCTGATATCGCTTACCATAATATCTGGGTGCAGGGCCAGTGCTTTTTGCCAACCTTCTTTACCATTTACCGCTTCAATTACATGATAATTATCTTTCAGGTTATCTTTTAAATAGAACCGAAAATCATCATTATCCTCAACCAGCAACACACTTTGTTTTTTATTTGATTTTTGGCGACTGCCGGGATTTACTTCCGGTTTTGCATCATCATCAGATCTGGTTATCATATCATCTAAAGATTCCTCAGTCTGCATATCATCTAATGCCAAAACAGGTAAATGGATAATGAAGCAACTTCCATGATCCGGTTCGCTTTCTACCGAAATGTTGCCATGATGCATGCTTACAAACTCCTTAGTGATGGCTAAACCAATACCGCTGCCCTGGTTAAGCATGGAGCCTGGAAGATTATTTTGGAAGAAACGTTCAAATATGCGATCGTGTTTATCTTTCGCGATACCTATACCAGTGTCTATCACTTTAATTTCAATCAATTTAGCGTCCAGTTCTTTGTGGCAAAGATTAACCAGCACGCTCACATGGCCACCTTTGGGTGTAAATTTAAAGGCATTGGAGAGCAGGTTAAATAATATTCGTTCTATCTTATCATGATCGAAATTTGTTTTGAGCGATTCTATCTCTGTGTCAAAAACAAAACCAATCCCTTTCTCGTCGGCAATGTCGCTAAATGAGAAACTTATCTCTTTAATGAATTTAATAATGTCGCCCGACTTGGCGTGCAGTTTTAGTTCCTGCACCTCCATTTTACGAAAATCGAGCAATTGATTTACCAGGTTGAGCAGTCGCCGTGCGTTTTTACGGATCATATTCAACTGCAACTTTTGCTCAGTATCAACAGTATGGTTGTACATTTTGTCGACCGGCGCCATAATCAGGGATAGCGGCGTTCTAAACTCGTGACTAACGTTGGTTAGGAATTTCGTTTTCAGCTTATCAATATCGTGCATCCGTTCAATTTCCTGCCGCTCCTGCTCAATAATTAGCTGGGTTTCCATTTTCTCCTGCTTAAGGGCAAATTCACGTCTTATTTTTTGGATTCCCCGTCGACGAATAAACAAAAGGATGCCGATAATAATAAGCACATAGCAAACATAGGCTATTGGCGATTCCAAAAACGGTGGATTCACGTGAATTTTCAGTGTGATTGTATCCTTATTAGCTATGTTATCCGGATTAGCGGCCCTTACCTTAAATGTATAGTCGCCTGCATCCAGGTTGGTATAAGTAGCCTTGCGATTGTTATTATCTGTAGTAATCCACCCTTTATCAAACCCCTGCAGCATATATTGGTACTGCACCTTATTCGGGTTAAAGAAATTGAGTGCTGCAAACTCTATGGTAAAAACGTTATCGCTGTGGTTAAGGGTTATAGCCGATGTTTCTGTAATTGCTTTTGTGAGAATAACATGGCCGTTTACAGCTTCATTAACTATTACACTTTTGCCAAATAGTTGAAAATCGGTAAAAATGAGGTTGGGTTTATTGATATTGGGTTTTATGCTCGATGGTTCAAAAAGATTGAATCCGTGTCCCCCACCAAATATCAGTTCACCTTTGCTTGTTTTAAATGCAGCATTTACATTATACTCGCGTCCTTGTAAACCATCGGTTTCGTCAAAATTTTCAATCTGAAAACTATAAGTATTTCCTGTTGATGTTAACGTAATTCGACTAAGACCGTTTGACGTGCTCAGCCACATTTTGCCGCTATTATCCTCGAGTATATTAATTATAAAATTATCAGGTAACCCGTTTTCTTTTGTTAATGATGTAAAATGATTGGTTTTTAAATTTAATATACTCAACCCATCACGTGTGGCTATCCACATCAGCCCCCTGCTATCCTGAGTAATGCTGTTTACATTATAAGTTATCAGGCTGTTCTTATCATTATCGTTATGTGTATAATGTATTATGCGTCCAGTGCTTTTCATTATTACATCTATACCTACGTAGCCACCTATCCACATATTGCCATCCTTATCTTCAAAAATAGAGGATATAAAGGGCGACCTTATTTGGGTAAGATTATAAGGATGCAAAAATATTTTTTTTGAACGATCGAAAATATTAAGCCCGCCTGCAAGTGTACCCACCCATAAGCGGTTTGATGAATCTTCTACGATGTTCCATACACGGTCATCGGAAATGCTGGTTGCGATTTTGTCATCATGGTGGTAATGGGTAAATATTTTGCCATCAAAACTATCCAAACCACCAAAATAAGTACCTATCCACAATGTCTGGTTGTGATCGATGCACATACTGACAATTATATCATTACTAGGGCTATTACTATTTTGTGGGTTGTTCTTATACTGAGTGTATTTACCGGTTTTGCGGTTAAAGTAAATTAACCCGCCTCCGTTGGTTCCTATCCATAAATTTCCTTGTTTGTCTTCAACAAATTTGTCAACATCCTCAAAATTCAGGCTTGAGGGATCGGATGTAAAATGCCTGTATAGCGGGAACCTTATAATATTTTTATGATAATAACTTATACCTTCCTTAAAGGTGCCTGCCCACATGATGCCTAAATCATCCTTATAAAGCACCACACTATTCTGACTTAACGATTTGGCGTCATCCTCCCTATTTAATAAATAGGTAACCTTAAATTCCTTTTTATTCACCAGGTTTATACCACCATGATCAGTTGCTATCCATATAAGCCCGTCATCAGCCTGATAAACATTATTGATGACATCGGCATTTAACCTTGTTCCTGTTGATGATTTATCAATATGGTTCAATACATTTTTTTGAGGGTTAAAATAATATACCCCCATATTTACACCAGATGCATAAAGCCAAAGGTCACCATCACTATCTACCATTATTGAATAAGGCAGTGGTTTCGCACTATTTACTTTGCTTAATACATTGCTATTGAAGGTAACCTTATTGCGCCCAACGTCCAGCTTTTCAATAACGCCTGTGCCGTAAATAAACCACATATCGCCATTTACATCTTCAGAAATATCAGCAACATCATTTGAAAACAGTGACGGACTTGAGTTTGAACCATGACTGTAGTGATAGGTTTGCTTATGAACCGGATCGTACCGATATGCACCTGAACTAGGATAGATAAACCAAAAATTACCTTTACTGTCTTTTTTAATTTTGGTAAAATCGCTACCGGACAGGTTAAATGATTTAAGCCAAGGCGATAGATCGCTGCTAAACTGCTCAGTGGCTAAATTATATATACAAGGCCCATTACGGGTTGTTATCCATAGATTTTGCTCTGGGCCTTCGTAAATACTTTCAATATAATCATCGTTGATGGAATTTTTATTATTTGCGATGTGTTTGAATACTTTAAAGGTATAACCGTCATAACGGTTAAGGCCTGCCATGGTACCAAACCACATAAAACCCTTTGAATCTTTGTAGATGCAATTTACCTGATTGCGTGAAAGGCCATTGGTGATATCGAGGTGTGAAAATTGGTATTTATTGCTTTGCGCAAGTGCAGTGTAAAACCCACCGGAAATTAGGAATAACACTAAAACTAACTTCAAACGCATAAAACTTATAATTGGCTGTCAAATTTACATTATAAATTTAGCAATCATTTATGCAATACCAATATCTGTCAAAGATAACTCAATATATCACCATAAATAATTCAGCATAACCAACTTACAATATTTTACGCTATTCGTTTATGAAGCTTCCATCCCCCCTGCGTTGCAGCAATTTGCCATGTCGTTTTGCCGCGCCGCTCCATTTTTGAAGATTGATACGAAAGCTTACCATTACATACCTGCTTAAAGCATTCGATTTAGTATCGGTATAACCAGTTGGCGTGGTTACGCGGGTAACAAAGTTATTTTGATCAAGCAGGTCGAAAAATTGTACGCTTAGAATACCATTCCTTTTTTTGAACAATTCCTTTTCAAAATAAGCATTAACTACAAATGGGTTTTTTGTTAAGTTAGAGCTAATACCCGTTACATAATTTTTACTTGCACTGTAACCAACCAGCCAGGTTTGAAATAAATATACTTTTCCATCAACACTTAAAGCCGCGTCTTTAACATTGTTATCCGGTGCATCAGGCAGGGAATTGTCGGATTTGGTAACACTATAAGAAACATAAGGATTAATCTCAAACCAATCATTAGGATCAATACGCGGCCCTAAACGTTCATTGAATTTCCATGATGTAGAAAAATTTTCCACATTATTGGTCATGGCAATATTATAACCGTAGGTAACAGTTCCATTTAGCTCCAGGTTGTATTTGCGATCATCATACTGCTTTGCAATGTTATAATTGCCAGCTACCGCGTAAGCTCCACTAAGATTCAGATAGCGGGTGTCGGTAATAAAACTTTTAGTGGTTTTACCATTGCTGGTAATATCTATTGGCACTAATATATTGTTTGTGATTACTTGATTGTCGATCGTCGAGGCGTTGATATTGGCGGATATATTTAATTGCGAGTTGGCTATGTAGTTATTGTATTGAGCTGTAACAGCATTGGTAAATGATGGCTTAAGATCAGGATTACCGATAACAGGGTTTTGCGGATTAGTCAAATCTGTATATGGCTGTAGTTCATTGAAAGTAGGTTCGGTAGGTGTACCGGTATAATAAATAGAAAATTTCTCCTGGCGCGACCATGAATACTGATACCGGAAAATAGGGATCAGGGTAAAGTCTGAATGATCAACATTTCCGGAGTATCCCTGCCTGGAACCTTGTAAAAGCGTAGGTATAGCTGTAACACCAAGTGATAAATTATAATTGGTTTTATTCAACCGGTAATTTAAGGCAATACGTGCCTCGGTAAATGAATAATGATAAACGTTGGTTAAACTATCTATCGGTGTGCTGCGGTTCAGGCTATCAATATTATTGGTAAAGGCATTATTTTCGTACCCCCTGTAAATAAGCTGTGAATTAAATTCTAACTGGGATACCAGGTTTAAAGGTTCAACATAAGTTAAACTCGCTCGGAAACTATTAGATATATTACCACGCTCAACTACCCTATGCACCAATGAATCTAAAAAAGGTGTGGTTAAACTTGTACTATCGTTGTAATACAAAATATGGTTATTCTGTTCATTGGTTTGCTCCTGGTCGGTATGAGTGTAACTCAATTGCAACGAAATATTCCTCCTCTTCTTTTTAAATATATGCTGGTAGAATAGTGTCGCGCCATAACTGGGGGCTGTGCTGCTTGCGTCGGTATTACCAAGTGATGTTTGATGAATAACCCCGGTTTGATAATATTGAGAAATATTGTCATTATTTGAGCCCGAAAAACTATAGGTAGGCGTAAACCGCAGGTAGTTAGCACTATCTATGCTATATTCCATATCAAAATTTGCCGTGTGTGATTTGGTAAGATTATTTGCCACACTATTATTAGTAAAAGCCGTATTCGCCCCGGATGGATAGGCTTTACCGGTTTGCGGGTTGATGGTTCCGGGAGCATAAAGTTGTACGCCATCACTTTCGTTAATCGCATTAACATCAGTATAAGTATAGCCATAACTCATGTTAACCTCTATTTTCTTACCCCAGTCATCGCGGTAACTAAGAGTAGGTGTAACTGTCTTCGTGGTTCCACCGCTCCCACCGCTGCTGCTCGAGCTGCCATAGTTACCTCCCGCACCGCTATTGATACCAGTACTGGCTACACCGTTCACTGTATTTTTGAAACTTCCTATAAGGCCTATTTGCTGATTAGCATCTATGCGTTGTAAAAACAGGCGTTCATCGTAACGGTCATCACTGCCTGCACCGGCAGTTACACGGGCAATGTCGCCTACCGACCGGTCTGCCCGGGTGGTTATATTCAATACCTTTTGCGGGGTACCATCTTTAACGCCGGTTCTCGCAGCTTCATCGCCATAATCATCTACTATTTGTATCTTTTCAACAATATCGGCCGGTAAATTTTGAATAGCCTGCGCTACATCCCCACCCGCATAATCCTTTCCGTTTAGTCTTGCCTTCATCACCTGCTGCCCCTGGTGTGTTAACGTACCATCTGAGCCTACTTCCATGCCTTCCATTTTCCGGAGCAATTCATCAACGGTTGCATTTTCACGTACTTTATAATCACTTGCCTTATATTCAACCGTATCTGTTTTATAAGTGATACTCGGGGTACCATTTATTTTCACCTCTTTAAGCATATGGTTGTCCGCTTTAAGGATGATCGGATCCAGAACCACCTTCTTTGATGCATCATTATTCAGGTATTTACGTGCTGACGGCACATAACCGATTTCAGTAATTGAAAGAATAAATGTGGCTGCTTTTACATTTTTAAATACGAATATACCGTCAACATTTGTGGCTGTTCTAAAGGTATCAGTTTTGGAAGTTAACGTAACAACGGCACCGACAATCGGGTCGTCGACAGTATCTTTTACAATACCACTAACCTCTCTGAAAGGCAAAGGTGGCGGAAGCGGGGCTGAATTCCGGCTTTTTGAAGCCCCTCCACGGCTACCTTGGGCAAACAATTGTTGAGTAATTAAAATCACAATTAATAAAAGGTATAGTTTTTTCATATACACCCGGTTATTGATTAGTGATTTTGGTAGCTAAGGTATATTTACCCCAAAAATCAGTAGGACTCATCATGTCTGATACATCTGCGCTTTTGCCTCCACCGAAACCGCCACCACCGCCGCCGCCACCACTACCATTGCGACTGCCGCCGCCAAAACTGTTACTTCCTCCAAAACCGCCACTACTACTAAGTGATAAACCATTAATTTTAATATTATAAGCCAATTCTTTTTGATTATCGGCTGCTATCTTCAACAATCTAAGTGGAACTGCTAATTCATAAACCAATACGCCTTTGCTGTCAATATTAGCTGCTGCCTTTATGCCGTATTCATTGTAAATAGAAACAAGGGTATCTGTAATATCTGCAAAACCTAGCGCACTTATTTCTTTACCTGTAGCCAGTGTTTGATTTTGCTGGGTTACGATGGCGGCTGTATCCGGCGTATCGTCTTGCCCGAACCCGCCTCTTCTGCCACCATGTCCTACTCTACCGCCACCAGCGCGTTTTATGATGGGGAATGTGATGGTGAAGGCATTCTTAGTCTTTTTCTTTCCTTCTGTATTCAGGGTGAAGCTTATCCCCCCTGCTAAGATTTTATTATTATTATCCAAGTCTGTTGATTTTATAGCGAGGTAAATATTTCTGTCATCATTTGCTACAGTATACCAAAGCTGTACATTTTTATTATAGGCTTTTAAACTTTCGCCCCACTCCGTAAGCTTTCCATCAATTTTTATTGTGGTCGGTACCCATACGTTACCGATTTGGACATTTTGAGCTTTCTGAGCCATAAGTGTTAAATGAACACTTATTAACATTAGTGTGAGAATGTGTTTTGTGACACTATAAGGTACTTTTTTCATATCTACTAAAGTCTATAATTGGAATAGAAAAAATAAAAAGGATCCCGATTTTGATGTGGTAAAATCCAATTTTTAGATTGGGTATGAAGTTACTACCAAAGTTTTAACGAAACTAATTTGTCATAGAAATGTTGCTTAGTTGTCAGGAAATTCTTAAAAAACAAGTTAGTTTCGTTTCTCTACATTCAACTTTTCAATTAAATAACGCACACTATTAATAATCATAGATTTAGCGTAATTTGATTTTGACTTGGCTTAAGTCGGAATCGGGTACTACCGTCCGATTTGGAAAATTTACCTTTAATGGCCGTAATCGAATAATTCATACCTTCAAATGTGGCATTAATGTGGCTATTAACAATGGCTGTAAACGGCAATGTTACTTTGTCGTTACTTGTTAAATCTAAAAACCATTCCAGGTGTTTATTGCCCGCTATAGACATTTGAATTTGTTTTTCGGTAAATTCTATTTTTAAAGTGCCATTGTTCCCTTTCAAAGGCCAACTTACCAATAGTTTTCCAGGCGTTTTATCTGTTATTACCGGGTTACCACCTTCTAACAGTACTTCTTTACCATCTATCATAGCCTCGAACCTGAGACCCGCTGGTTGATCAGGCGCACTCCACAAATAACCATCTACCACTGGCAAGGTAAAAAACGAGCATTCATTAGACGTAGCTGCCTGCGTTTCATACCTAGAACGAAATTTTTCATTAAACAAATGGATATCTCTGAACCGAAGAGATCTATCTTCCCACAGCAAGTTAGCCCGATAATAGCGGCTATCAAACCAAACCGTTTTACCGCTATCGCCCGGCAAGTCGTTATTTATAGTAACTGATGTTGGCGGTGTAACATTGAAATGTGCTTTAAACCACCTACCCGATGCGGCCAAAGTTTCCACCCTGATTTTTTTTTCATTACGTAATTTTTCAATCAATGAAAATTGCAGCTTCAATCCTTTTTGCATAGCATCCCATGTGAAAGAGTTTTCTTGCCCGGCCTGTGTGTAGGCGAAGTTCATCGATGCTCCGTTTACAAATTCATTAAAGAACCAGGCAACCCATGTTGAGTCGCCACCAGCTTGCGGATAAACCGGTTCTAGTGTAATTACCCCCTGTCTTTGTTTACCAGGTGCATCGCCATATTGCCGAATCGGGTCGCTGCCAAGCATCCTGAATATAGGAACAGGTATCTGATTAATTTCATTTTGCGCAGGCATATAAGCGTTTAGCTTACTGGGATAATATGCCTGGTTCCAGTAACCGCCCCATAGGGTGTACCCATCTGTTCCATACTGATCCTTACAATTTGCCGAGGCCACGATATGATACTTTTGATACATATAGTTAAGACTATGCGCATCAATAAACCACGAGGCCACTGATTTTGGATAATAGCCGAATATTTTCTTGAAATCGCGCATATAAGTATCTATCAGCTTTTCACGCTCCTTTGGTGTATAGCCAGTGGAAAAGCCGATGTTTGCGCGCCAATCCCAGGGATAGCGGCCACGCCATTTCATCCCCGAATTTTCCACCAGCGGTTGAGGTATCTCCCACCAGGCACCTATTTCAAACGAATCTCGCGGTAGTGATTTAAGCAATTTTTGATATCTCGGATCCAACAGTGCATCATATTGCAATAAGAAAGTACCACCCAAATGATACTGTTTCATTAACTCTACCTGTTTTACCACAGTTTGATAAAGCACATCTTCAGTAATATTAGGGTCGCGCGGTTCCAGTAAACGGATAAAGTTTACAATATTTACAATATGCGGGGGGTGGTTTTGCTCCGCCACTTTATATTGTGCCTTGCAATCATAAACTTTGAACAGGCAAACTATTATAGATAATGATAAAAGTATTGACTTTGAATTCATAATGTGTTTCATTTATAATACTATTAGAACGCTTGCCTTGTGAATGATGTGCACATGGTCACAGCATTTTCTAAGATAAACGATTCGTCCATTCCTCTAATTTATAGCATTTGTTCAAACGGCCAGTTGCGGACGATAACCGGCACGAAAGGCATTCAAGGTGGATTTGGGTGTGAGCACTGTTACAGTGGTAATTTCAGATAACGGCAGCGCGCTTTCATAACCCGCCGGTGCCCAGTGGTAGATCAGGTTGTTAGCTAACAGATGGGGTTCATCACCGATCAGGATAAAAGCGCCATCGGGTAGGTCTTTGATATTGGCTTTATGAGTGATCTTGTTACCATTCCGATCTATTCTTTCCTTATGCAATAGCTGGTCAATTTCCTGAAAAGAGGTTTTCTCATTGAAACCATATTCCGGGTTGCCTTTGAGCCAGGCGGCCTTAAACCGATTATAATCTTGTCGGCGACATTCAAAGCATGGCCGGTGACCGGCAGCGAAAGCAGTAGCTTCGTCCATGAAAAACAGCTCGGTATAGCGACCGGGGGCCATAACCTGCCTGTGCCGTCCGTTAAATTCCAGCAGGCAGATCAGCCATGCTTTGAGCTTGAATTGTCTTTTGATGGCTTTACCCTGATCGTGCAACTGTCCACGGTTACCCATCCAGGCGCCTCTTGCACTGGTTGTAATAATATTCCCTTGCGGGTCAACACGGTTTTGCAGCATGGTTTAGTGATTAGATTTAGCAAACAATTCGTTGAGATCTTTATAAGGTTTGGCTTCGGCGGCATAGCCGAATGTGCCCTTTTGGGTAATTTCTTCTATGGCACGAAAAAAAGCACCGTAAGCGGCACGGATCAGCGAAGAACCGACGCTCACGCGTTTGACACCCATGTCTTCAAGTTCTGTCAGTGAGAAGTTAGCGCCCGCCAACCCCATGATGACATTGATTGACTTTGGACTAACCGCTTTAACCACGGCCTCAATGTCCTCTTTGTTTTTCAACCCTGGCGCAAATAGCACATCAGCACCCGC
This sequence comes from Bacteroidota bacterium, assembly GCA_026224775.1. Taxonomy (GTDB): domain Bacteria; phylum Bacteroidota; class Bacteroidia; order Sphingobacteriales; family Sphingobacteriaceae; genus Mucilaginibacter. Next base: position 360,179 of record JAMFRP010000019.1, on the reverse strand, counting down.
ATCGGCGAAAGCTTCCAATCGTTTAATGGTGTCTTTAAGATCTATTTTTCCATGGATCAGGTTCTCGGCACGAGCGGTTAAGATAAAGGAATGCGGTAGGCTTTTAGCGGCGGCTACCGCGGCTTTGACGCGTTCCACAGCCAATTCAAAGGAATAGATTGGGTCAGTTGGTTTTCCAGTGGCATCTTCAATGGAACCGCCGGAAAGGCCTGTTACTGCTGCCAGCCGAATGGTTTCGGCGCAAGCTTCGGGGCTATCGCCATAGCCGTTTTCCAGATCCGCGGAAACCGGCAGGCTGATGGCGTTAACAATACTTTGCGCATTTTGCAGGGTTTCTTCCCGGGTGATGGAGGCATGGCCATCGGGTTTGCCTAGCGAGTAAGCCAAGCCTGCACTGGTGGTAGCCAGGGCTTTAAAACCCATTGTTTCCAGCACCCTTGCTGAACCGGCATCCCAGGGATTGGGTACTACGAAAATTCCAGGCCGCTGGTGCAGCGCTTTAAATTCGGTTGCTTTTTCCTGTATTGTTTTTGTTAAGGCTGTCATTGGGTATCTTTTAAGGTAGCGATACAATCTATTTCAATATCAAATGTCCCGGCCAGGCAGAGACGTTCACAAAGATACATAGGTACAGATCTTAAACATCAAATATTTTTACCGCCAATAATCCCGCTTTAACCGATTTCTTTACGCGGTTAACAGAATTGAGGATTAGATTTAAGCGCTTGGCTCCTATTTTGGCGCTATGAATAACAAAAAGATACTGATTTCAGGAGCAAGTGTCGCCGGACCAGCACTGGCTTTCTGGCTGAACAGATACGGATTTGAAGTAACCATCGTGGAGCGTGCACCGGGCATCCGACCGGGTGGTTATGCCATTGACTTCCGCGGTGCGGCCATGCAAGTACTGGAGAAAATGGGCATTGTGGATGAAATTAGAAAGTTCGAGACCCGTGCTGGAAAGATCACCATCGTGAATAAAAATAATAAAAAGATAGCCAGTATGCCCGACGGTTTTACAAGCGGCGAACTGGAGATAATGCGTGGCGATCTGGCAAATGTATTTTACGAGGCTACCAAAGAGGATGCAGAATATCTATTTGATGATAGCATAGTGCATATAGCTGAGGGCGCAGCTGGTGTAGAGGTTACTTTCAGCAGCGGAACGGTACGACGCTTTGACCTGATAGTGGGTGCCGACGGGTTGCACTCCAACGTAAGAACACTGGCCTTTGGCGATGAAGCGAAGTTTATGCACCATCTGGGTATTTACTTTGCCATTTTCACAACACCGAATTTCATGAAGCTACAGGATATGGCAGGCCTGTATTACGGAACATTAGGTAAGCGTGTAGGTTTGTTTAGCGCGAAGGAAGATACGGAAGCCAGGGCCAGCTTTTATTTCGCCTCCCCGCAAATCCGTTATGATTACCGGAATATCAGCCAGCAAAAAGAAATGATCAGGGAATGCTTCACTGGCGAACAATGGCAAGTGCCTGAACTTTTGGGTTACATAGAAAATGCGCCTGATTTCTATTTCGATTCTGTGAGCCAGATCAGGATGGATCGCTGGTCTTCGGGCCGGGTGGTTTTGCTAGGTGACGCCGCACATTGCGCATCGCCGATGTCGGGTATGGGCACCAGTATGGCGGTGATCGGTGCTTATATTTTAGCAGGCGAATTAAAGGAAGCCAATGATAATCATACAATGGCGTTTAACCGTTATGAGCAAGCCATGCGCCCACTGGTGACGGCCAGCCAGAAACTAGCAGAAAACGCAGAATGGTTTGTGCCACAGACCCGGTTCAAGCTTTGGATGAGCCGACAGATTTGGAAGATATTGCCTTATACCCGCTGGAAGAACATGATGATAGAGCTACCTATGAAGGCGGCGAACGCCATCAGTCCAAAGGATTATTAAATCCTGATACAATAAAAACTACAATTATTTGGCCGGATTCTATCAAGGGTAGCTAAGAGCGGGATTGTGTAACTACGCTGTTCATGTACCCTTGACAGATTCCGGCCAATTAGAATTTTGTGTAGAGATAAGATGAAAATAATATTGGCAAAACTTTAGAATATGGATAAGTCAATAAAAAAACAAAACACGATATTACTTAAAAACCAAGCTTCCTGTTTTACCGATAAACGCACTCTTTTCTTTCTTGCCTAAAACTGCTTTAATTGTTTTATATATGTTTTTTCCGGAATAAGAGCCGGTTACCTTCCAGGTCAATGCTTTGGTTTTATCGTTCCAATAATAGGTTGTTGTTCTCGCATCACCTTTGGTGTAATTGTACGATATCCCATCATCCTCAACCATTTTAAAACTGCCACTTTTCCCAGGATAGATACGGATCTCAAGCGGGATACCGGAAGTTTGTTCTGAATATTGAATAACAGGGCCAACAGGGAGAATGGTACCTGCACGAACATATACCGGTATTTCATCAAGCGCTTTATCAACTGAAATAGTTTTTGGGCCTCTAATCACATCGTTAGTATAGTAGTTATACCAGGTGTCATTGGGGAAGTAGATTTTTCGCTTGCCGCCTTCGTTCAATACAGGGGCAGCCAATAGCCCCTTACCTACCAACCATTCGTCCGTTATGTTGGCAACGGTTGTGTCTGCCGGAAATTCCATCACCAGCGGCCTCATAATAGGTGCGCCGGTGTTATAGGCCTCATGCCCCAAACTATAAATATAAGGAAGCAATTGATAGCGAAGGTTGAGTGCTTTGCGCATAGCAGCTTCGCCATCGTTGCCCCAAAGAAAAGGGAAACGAGCCGTTGTACCAATGTTGGAGTGAGAGCGCATAATCGGTAGAAACACACCTGCCTGGAACCAGCGGACTAACATTTCTTTGGTTGGCGTCCCCTGGAAACCACCGATATCGCAAGATCCGTAGTACATTCCTGCAAGGCTGAAATTAAGCAGGTCCATGGGCACGCTAGCCAAAGACGACCAGGTTGAAGGAATATCGCCACTCCAGGTGCAATAGCCAAATCGCTGATCACCGGGGCTGAATGCACGGTTTAAGGTAAAATGGCGATAATTCGGCCGGGCAGATGCCAGCAAGTCACGCTGCGCGGTATTCCACCAATAATAACAGGTATAATATGATTCGCCTTCGTCATCCCACCAGGCATCAACACCTGCATTAAGCAACGGCCTGGTTTTTTCTTCAAACCATTTTCGTAGTTTGGCGTTGCTAAAGTTTAAATCACGGCTATCCATATTGGGGCTAATAAGCCAGCCATTTTTCCTTATTGTATCCAGAGCTGCGGCATTACCCAACCTCGGCTTGCGGATGCCAATAAATTTAAGGCCATGGCTTTTCATTTCAGCTATTTGTTTGGCCGGATAAGGGAATAATTGGGGGTTGAACGAAAAATCGCTAAATCCCACCTTGCCTTCCTTTTTAACTGAATAATCGGGCGTAGTGGTGTACCATTCAAAATCGAAAATAAAAGCATCTACCGGCAATTTATGTGTACGGAATTTGGTTAAAACATTGGCTATATAGGCGCTGTCTTGCCAGCCCCATTGACTTTGCAGGTAACCAAATGCCCATCTTGGCGGCAGCTTCGGCCTGCCGGTAAGCTTTACATATCCCCTTGCACCATCATACATAGTTTTAGCGGGCCATAGATATAAATTTGCAGCCTTTCCGGCAAATTTCCAGGTTAAGGCAGGTTTGTCTTTGTCCCGGTTCCAGGTTGCCGGGTTATTGTCATCTCCGGAAACGCCAAACGCGCTATAACCCGCGTTATTCCAAAAATAGGGAATGTCGGCAACGCCATTGCTCGCTGAAGAATTAGCTTTATCTTTTTCAAGCTCTTTTGACGATCTGTTTCCGGAGCCATAGAGCAGACCTTCGGCGGCATAAGTAATCTCTATCGATGTGCCAGTAGATGAATAAGTTCCGTTCTTAATAAGCTCCCGGCCGGCTGCATCGTATAAAGACCACACTTTAGTGTCAGTATTAATCATTAATTTTCCGTACGATGTTTTAATCCCGTAAGAAGGATGTGCAGAAATCACTGTATAGGGCATACTACCTTTATTGTTCTCGTCAATAAAAACACTTTTAATTGCAGATGGTGCTATTGAGTCGTTTAAGCTTAAGCAAAATACTGCATCTTTAGCAACCAACAATCCTACTTGCTCCCCCCCAGCTTTGACCAGTATTCCATTTGAAATTCTAATTATTTGTGCATTTGCGGTAAAAATTGCAGTCGACTGCAAAAAAGTGATCAGTAATAAAATCAGTTGTCTTTTTTTAGTTTTCATTTTTTATTGGGGAATGTTAGCGTTGTGGTCTGTTAGGTTTGCCTTCTGGCTTATGCTGCGTACGTTACCTATGCTATCTACAGGTATGGTTTGGGTATTTAATTTACCAGCCAATATCCAATGTCCTTCAGCAATTTTATATTCAAAACGATTAGCTACAGAATCTGGATACAGTGCTGCCATTTTGTTACTTATGTATTTGCCATTTGCCCAAATGATTGTGCCATTCAGGGTGATTTGTTGGTAATGCTTGTCTGGCAAACCGATGATAGCGTGGGTCCCAGTCGGTACGCTAACAGTTAAAATAAATTCTTTGGAGTTATCAGTAAAGCTGGTTTTAATTCCCCCAGATGCCGAAGCAATTTCGGCCGAAGCATACTGGACGTTACCCGGTTGCGGCAGTACATGAAATGTTTTATAACCTGGTTCAACTGGCGCGATACCGCATAAATATTGAGACAGTACTGTAAGGCCCCCACCGCTCCAGGCATGGTCAACGGTTCCGCCTCCAAAACCTTCTTTACCTATTCCCCACCCTTCAAACAATGTGGTAAATTGCTTATTATTTACCATTTTATTAAAGCGCTTTTCAAATCTTTTTAAGGCTTCTTTTTCGTAACCCATAATAAACATAGCCTCGAAAACATACTTTTCCATATATGGGCTGGCGTGTTCTTCATTTTGCAAAACCTTTAGTATAGCAGGGTATTTATCTTTATCAGCCAAGCCGCTTACTACAGCAAGCGCCTGAGCACGATCGTCAGTTTGTTGAGTATAGGCAGGATCACGATAGGCAGTCCCATTCCAAAATTGTTGGTTATAACTGGTTTTGAAAGAAGTCATTATGCCGGCATATTTATTGGCATCATCTGTTTTACCTAATTCAACAGCCATTTTTTGCAAGCCTTTTATTGCTAAATAATACCAGGAATTATGCAAAACAAGTAAATCACGATTATCACCCCAGTCTCCCCAAACCATCATAGGAAGAACGATAGTGCCTTTATTATTGAGCTTCCATCTATCTATATATCGTTTAGCACCATCATAAAGATCAATTAATGTTTGTTTGTCACCTGTATTTAGGTAGTAATTCCATAATCCGTAATAGCCAATACTGGCAGCCGATTGATCGGGCAATTCGAGGGTCCAGGAACCGGAAGGTACTGGTGCATATATACTGCCATCGGCTTTTTGCCAGCCAATTAATTCGTGTAACCATTTTCTGGTAAGTAAGTTGCTTGACGTAGATAAAGCATAAAAAGCCTCACCCGATTCATTAGCTGCATCGCCAGTCCACTGTGCACGTTCACGGTCAGGGCAATCCATATAACTATCACGCATGGTAAGATATAAAGTACGTTGCGCTTTTTTCCAAAGAGTGTTTAAGAACGGATCAGAACTTGTAAAGTTTCCGGCTAATTCAGTATCATATCCAGTTTCGCGGTAACCCAACTGCAAAACTTTTACCCCTTTTTGTATAATATAATAAACTTTTTGGCCATTTAACCAGCCTAAGTTTTCATATTCCTGTACACCTTTTTTAGTGATGTATTCGCCCCTCAGGTTTGCTTCGCCCCCGTTATAAAACAGGTAATTGTCAGTACAAATTGTAATTTTTTGCCCAGCTGAAGCTTCAATTTTCAGGTAAGGAGTAATTTGTGCATTATACGGCAGGCTACCAATCAGGGTATCAGCAGTAGATGAGGAGGACGTCCTTAAATTAACATAGCTTTTAATACCGGAATCCTTCCAAAGCGGAATAGGGCGCAGTACAAGCTCATTCCATGGAGTGCAACCTGCCGGGCCCAATTCTACAGCATCCGGCATTGTATTATACAGGTAATTAACAAGTCGCCAGTTTCCTAAATCTAAACGCGCATCATACAAAATATTCGATTCCGATAATCTGTAATTCGGCTGGGGATCGCCTGCAGTTTGATAAGCATTTTCTACCGAGCATTTCCATGTTTTATTACTTAAAATGGAAAAGAATGGTGTTTGGCAATCAAACAATAATCCTGCTCTATCGCTACTTTTGTGCGAGAATCCATCTTTACCGAAATACCAAACCAATACAGCAACAGTGTTTCTGCCGATTTTGAGATAAGGTGCAATATCAACCTGGTCATAATACGTATCCAATGGATTTGGCCCTCTTTTCAAGCCACCTTCAAATACAACCTGTTTGCCATTTACCCATAACCAATATTTGCTGTCGGTAGCTATTTTTGCTATGGCATGCTTAGGTATTCTTTTTATAGTTATCTCCTTATTACAATCCAACCAAGTGTTGACAGCATTTTTACAATCAAATGCAGTTATCCATTGCGCCCGCCATTGGGTATTTTGCGCATGGGTGAGAAATGGCAACAATGATACAAGGGCAACTACTAAATAGCTTTTTTTGTTTATACTCATAAACCAGAAAGAAAATAAAGGCGATATTGAAGTTTATAAAATGATTTATGGCGAATTTAATAAGAATTTTGATTAAAAAACCGGTTTAGCTATATTTTTTAGATAATTGTTCTATAGACTAAGATTTATCGATGTCACTGAAGCTACTTTTACCTTTGTATACTTGTTTGCAGTGTCTGTTTCGGGACTTAAACACAAACAAGTGCAATAATATTTTATGAAGCCGTAATTATGTAATGATAGGAATGGATTCTTATTTTCATGATCTAAGTAGTACAATACCAACTTCAATACGCCGTTTTAAACATTTGCAATAAGACGATTAATGTACATTAATAAATAATGGATATGCACAACTGGCATTAAGTCATTTTAAAAAAATCAAATTTTTAAAATCTAATATTACTGACAAATTAAATTTTCATTTTATTTTTCTAAATTGCAAAACCAGTTTAGCAACGATATAAATACAGTTCATGAAATATTTCTCTATACCTTTTATCGCAATCGTAAGTCTGATTTGTATAAATTGGGGCTATTCACAGCCCCACCCGATGGATTCCCGGCAATGGAATGCCAGCTGGATAGCATCGCCAAAGGATCCTGGTAATAGATACGGAGTATACTATTTTCGAAAAAGTATTGATTTTGTTGCCAAACCATCTTCTTTTATTATTCATGTATCAGCAGATAATCGCTACAAATTATATGTTAATGGCAAATTGGTATCACTTGGCCCGGCACGTGGCGATACCTATTTCTGGAACTACGAAACAGTTGATATCGCTCCTTATTTAACTACCGGAAAAAACACAGTATCTGCGCTTGTTTATAACGAAGCAGAATACCGACCCGAAGCGCAGATTACTGTACGCACGGCTTTTATTATACAGGGCAATACCGCTAATGAAGAAATATTGAATACTAATAATACCTGGAAGTGCATTCGCGATACCGCACGTTTGCCTATTCCGGGTTATTTTTTCTCGGCCAGCAAGGGCGAATTGGTAGATATGAATAAGACTGTTAAAGGCGACTGGACAGCTGTGGATTATAATGACAGCGACTGGCCAATGGCAGCTAAAGTAATGGATGGAAGCCTTAAAGGTACAGCATGGGGAATAGACTGGGCATTAGTTCCATCATCGCTACCAGCAAGAGAAATGACCTATCAGCGCATCTTAAAATTGCGCAGTGCAATTGGCATAAACGTACCTATAGGTTTCCCTGAGAAAAAAACATCCGTAACTATTCCTGCTAACACAACAGTTACTTTACTCCTTGATCAAACTTTTGAAACTAATGCTTATGTAACATTAAAAATTAGCGGTGGCAAAGATGCAGGAATATCGCTGGGTTATGCTGAATCACTTTACGAGAAGGGTAGCAACGGCGTTCGTAAAGGTAACCGGAATGAAGTAATTGGTAAAGAATTCGTGGGGCGTATAGATAGCCTCATTGCAAATGGCAGTCAGGAACAATCATTTACCACATTAAACTTTCGCACTTATCGTTATATAAGGTTGATTGTAAAAACCAAAAATGAGCCCCTGATTATTAATGACTTATATGGAACATTTACAGGTTATCCTTTTAAACGAACAGCGATATTTAATACAGACAATATCGAAATAAAACAGATGCTGGATATTGGCTGGCGCACCGCGAGGCTTAACGCATGGGAGACTTATATGGATTGCCCTTATTATGAGCAACTACAGTATATTGGTGATACACGGATACAGGCGCTGATCTCCTATTATAATACAGACGATGACAGGCTGGCGCGTGCTGCACTTACCTCAATAGACCATTCGCGTTTAGCTGAAGGCGTTACCAGGAGTTGTTACCCTACCCAAGGAACGCAGATCATCTCGACGTTTTCGCTGTGGTATATCTGCATGCTTCATGATTACTGGATGTACAGGCCCGATGCTGATTTTATAAAAGATAAACTCGTGGGTGAAAGGGCTATTCTTGACTTTTTCAGCAAATATCAACAGCCTGATGGCTCGTTAAAAAATACTCCATATTGGGCATTTGTAGACTGGTCAGGTAATTTGGCCGGAGGTGTTAATGGCAGCGACGGCAGTGCGGCAATATATGACCTACAATTATTATGGGCCTACCAATGGGCTGCGGAAATGGAAAACAAAATTGGCCTACAAAATTACGCCAATATATATAACCAAAAAGCCGCGCAGCTAAAAGCCACCATACAACGCAAATACTGGGACCCGGTTAAAAAGCTGTATGCCGATAATATAGAAAAAAATGGTTACTCACAACACGCTAATTCACTTGCTATACTTACCGGTATGGTAAGTATAGCGGATATGCCGACGATGGCCAACATCCTACTTACTGATAAAAGTTTAACACAATGCTCCGTTTACTTTAAATATTATCTGAACCAGGCATTGGTAAAAGCAGGCCTTGGTGATGATTATATGAACTGGTTGGGTATCTACCGGGAGAACATAGCGATGGGCCTGACTACCTGGGCTGAGTATTCCGACGTCAATACCTCCCGTTCTGATTGCCATGCATGGGGAGCCAGTCCAAACATAGAGTTTTTTAGAACGGTATTGGGGATTGACAGTTATGCGCCCGGATTTGCACAAATAAAGATAGAGCCGCATTTAGGAACGTTGACAAAAGTAAGCGGAGAAATTTCGCATCCAGATGGAAAGGTATCGGTTAGCTATTTGCTTAAGAATGATAAGTGGCAAATAAAGATCATACTGCCACAAAAAACATCAGGAATATTAGTCTGGAGAACAAAAGTATATAACCTTAAAGGGGGTGATAATTCATTCGTTATTTAAGGTGCTGAACATTTAGATGATTAAATTGAATGTGAATTCAATTTAATCATGTGTTACCAATGAACCTTTAGAAGACGCTCTGATATTAAAGGTTGTTTTCAGCGTTATAGTCTGCGGTTTTTGATATACTGTTGGCGAATTTAACTTATTAAGCAAAACAGATATAACATTTTCTGCTATCTTCTCAATAGGTTGGGCAACAGCGGTTATTGGCGGCGAATAAAGTTTAAACACATCATAATCGTCAAAAGATACAACAGCTAAATCAGAAGGCACTTTGATACCCAATGCCTGTATTACCTTTAACCCGCAGGAACCGACATGGTCAGTTCCAAAGAAAACGGCATCTAATTCAGTATGCTTTTTCAGATAAGCCATGATAGGCTCGATAATAAAATCTTCATTCTGATTGAATACAACTTCCTTTACTATCGGTACAAGATTCTTTTCCTTCATCGCATTTGTATAACCTTTAATGCGCGCCTGCATTTGCGTTTGCTTTGAAGAGAAAGTGATATAGGCGATATTCTTTTTCCCCTGTTCAATTAAATGACTGGTAGCATTATAGGTACTAAAGCGATTATCTATCTCAATATAATCAGTTTCAACTTTGGGCAGGTTCCTGTCAAATAATACAACGGGTAAATTATCCTTTAGCAACGACTCGATATCTTCTTCAATGCCTTCCGGAGGAGCTATAATGTAGCCGTCAATGTGCCTGTCACGATACATTGCTATAAGATCCTGAGTTTTTTTCGTATCGTTATTGGTACTGCAATAAATAATCTTGTACCCGCTTTGATATGCCCTATCCTCTATATATCGCGCAATTTTGGCGAAAAAGGGATTTGAGATATCTTCTACCATCAAACCAATTATGTTTGATTTACCCGAACGTAAACTTTGCGCTAATGAGTTAGGTCTAAATCCAACTTCATTTACAAATTTCAGCACACGGTCAACCAGTTCGTCTCCAATACGCATCTCCTGTGCCCTTCCATTAAGTATAAATGAAATAGTTGTTTTGGATACGTTTAGGCTCTTGGCAATGTCGTTAATTGAAAGTTTTTTCTTCACTGAACACGTTTCTTATAAATATATGATTTAATACTCACTTTTAAGTCTGAATTAATGGCGGGGTAACATTATTATGCCCTAAATTTTTGTTTAATCTGGGATACATAAGCCCAAACAAAAATATCACTATATAACAAATAATAGGTAAATAATAAGCCGTTGCTACATTATGATTGGCGATTAAACCCATTATTGGCGGAAATAGACCGCCACCAACAACACCCATTACAATAAATGATGAAGCTCTTTGTGTTTGTTTACCTAAATTTTTTAGCCCCAAACTAAATATTGTCGGAAACATAATACTGAAAAAGAAATTGATAAATAATAAAGCTATAAAAGATATTATTCCAAAACCCTGAGCAACTATTATACACATAATAATATTTGCTAATGCAAATATACTGAGCAACTTATAAGGCGCTATAAATCGCATTAAAAAAGTCCCTGCAAATCTGCCAATCATCATCATTATCATACTTAATGAAAAGAAATATCCGGCCTTTTCGTCACTCAAATGCATTATTTCGTGTCCATAATTTATAAAATACGCCCAGGTTCCACCTTGTGCCGCCACATTAAAAAGCTGCGCAATAGCGGCAAAAACAAAATGCTTATGATGAAACAATTTCTTATCTCCATTTATTTTTCCAGGTATCGCATACGAATCAGTAGCAATAATATGCGGGTCAACCAAAGCGGGCACTTTTACAAAAAGAAATAATATGCCGATAAGCGCTATAGCACATCCTATTACAATATATAAATTCTTTACCGCAATAAGGTCATTGGAGTGCACCTGACCGGCTTTTAATATAAAATAGCTACCTATTAAGGGGCCGACTACGCCGCCTAAACCATTAAATGCCTGCGAGAGATTTATGCGCTGATCGCTGGTACGCTGATCACCCAGTGATGCTACAAATGGATGGGCAACTGTTTCCAGCGTCGCCAAACCGCAGGCTAAAATAAATAGGGCTATCCTGAAAAAATCGAATGATTCTGCATTTGCGGCCGGTACAAATAGAAACGCGCCCGCCGAGTAAAGAAATAAGCCTAATAGTACACCGTTTTTATAACCAAACCTTTTCATGAACAAACCCGCAGGTACGCCCATCACCGCATAAGCTCCAAAAATTGACAGTTGAACTAAACCTGAATGTGCCTTTGATATCTTTAATACATGTTGGAAATGCCGATTTAAAACATCACCTAACGTGATGGCAATACCCCAGAACATAAAGAGTACAATAACAAATAAAAGCGTAATCAAATATTTTCGTTCAGTAAACTTAGGCTTCACATCCATAAATGGCAAAAAAACAATTGGTCTTGTAAATTAATCGAATAATTCTTGATTTACATATTCCTTTGATTGTTTAATTTTTCACACGGTCACTTAGTTCCCCGTCGCAATAAATCCCTATTTGTTAAATGATGGCGGATTAGCAATTGTGCCCCAGGTTTTATTAGGAGTTTCAGATAAGCTGTACGATATGTTCCCTCCATTTTTAATGAGGCTGTAAGGTATCCATGTACTATTCCATGTTTTACCATTTACCTTTAAGGAATATACATATGGCTTAGTTTGTGATCCGCCGGTGATAACTAATGTTTTACCCGAACCTAAGTGTATTGTTATATGAGTAAATGAAGGACTATTCGCTGAAAATCCTGCATAACCCGGTATCATCGGATACATCCCTATCCCGGCAAAAACGTACCAAGCCCCCATCGCCCCCAAATCGTCGTTACCCGGCAAGCCATTATCTTTGTTTTTATACTGATCTTTCATTATTCTACGCACAAGCGCCTGTGTTTTGTATGGTGCACCAGCCCAGTTGTAAGTCCACGGTGCCTGAAAATCCGGCTCGTTACCAGCTGCGAACCACGGCTGGTCATAATCTGCATCGAGCCGATTGAAATAATCATCCAACCTCTTTTCAGCGAACTGCTTACCGCCTATGGTATCAATCAGTTTAGCGAGATCAAATGGCACCAACCAGAAATAGGTTTTATAACTTGCTTCGCGCATATCATCATTCTGACCTCTATAACTACCATCCGGATTGCGCGACTGTAGCCATTTTGTTTCCGGGTTATAAATATTCTTCCATTTTTGGGCGCTTTTCAGGTATTTATTGTAAAGGTTCTTACTCCCTGTGGTTTGTAAAGCAAATTCCGCGATAGCAAAATCTGCAGAGTTGTATTCCAGGCTCATGGATGCCTGCGCATAGCCTTTGTTAATATATTGATCTAACTGCGGCCGCGTTAATTCTTTTTGAGACTTGGTACTAACAACTTCTGCCCCCTTGCGCATAACTTCGAGAGCGGCTTTAGTGTCAAAACCAGTTGCACCGTAAGCATATGCATTAGCTACCACAATAGATGTCGGATCGCCTTGCATAATGCCGGTTTCAATGTTTGCCATTACCCAACGCGGGAAACCACCTCCCGACTGCTGAGCGAACTTTACTAAGGATTCCATCATATCGCCGGTCTCTTTAGGTGCAAGCATGGCCAAAAGTGGAATAGTGGTGCGGTAAGTATCCCAATTGCTGAATTCGGTATAATCTTTAAATCCTTCAGCTTTTTTAACTTTATTATCCGCACCCATATACTCACCATTTACATCGCTTGATATACTCGGATGGACAAAGGCATGGTATAAATGAGTGTAAAACTGGGTAGTAAGGTCATTATCCCCGCCGGATACTTCCACCTTACCCAAGTATCGGTTCCAAGCAGCTATGGCATTGTTCTTTACCGCGGCAAAGTTCCATCCGGGGTTCTCAGTCTTTAAATTTTCCTTAGCATTTTTTAAAGACACATAAGACAGGCCGAATTTATAATGTATAAATTTATTTGCCGGAACGTTAAAAGTGAAATAAGCACCGGAGTTCTCTCCTTCTTCTGCAGTTGACGAGGCATTTACCTTATCGCCCTTCCAGGTGCCAGAACCGATAGGTGCTATATCAAACTCAGCAACAAAGTACACGCGATAATCCGTTTTTATACCACAAAATGAGCCACCATTGGCATAGCCTTCACATTTTCCGGGCCCGGTTATAGTGATATGGGCGTCGGCAATTTTGGTGGCGTTTATACCAGAGCCGATAATAATAGTGGTTTGTTGTGCTGTGTCCGAAAAATGGTATTGGGCCATTCCGGTACGTTTTGTATCCGTTAACTCGCAATCAATATTGCTGCTGCCCAAATTAACTTTATAATAGCCAGCCATAGCTTTTTCCATATGATATTGCGGCTTAAAACCTTTCATATCATTGGGTGATGAAGCAAGTTGACCGTTTAAAGGCAGTGTGGGGAAATTACCCATGTGTGGGCAACCGGCCCCGCTGAGCTGGTTTACTACGAAGCCTTTATCTTCATCAAAAAAAGTTGTGGTAAACTGCACCATCCCGAATGGGTAGGTAGCACCCGGAAATGTAAAGCCCGCTTCCAGATACATCTCTTGTGGGCTTTTCCCTTTACCCTTAGTACCGATCATCGTATTTACCTTTTTGGCATAATTAACAGCATGAATTTTTTGCTGTGCATGGGTAATAGCCGATAAAAAATTTATTATAACAAACAATATTGAAGCAATAAAATATAGATTAGACTTTTTTATCATGGCACATATAAAATTTATTAAAAATTGATATTCACATTAAGCTATAAACAATACTCATTACAGCAATAGCGGCAATGAATATTATTTATAGCTTAATCAAATTATTGCTCAGTTGATACAGAAAATGGTTTATCGGCCTGTTGTATACCACGTTGTAAGGCTGGTTGATTACCCATTTCAAAATGCAATGTTCCGCCCTTAGCAATGTCGCTGTATTTTATCCAATTATGGGTATAGGTATTTCCGTTTAAAGTACCGGATTGGATATATACATTTTGCTTACTGTTATTATTTGCTTCAATAATGAACTTCTTACCATCTTCCATCGTGATCGTGATCTTGTTGAATTCCGGGCTTCCGATCACATATTGATCTGTTCCCGGGCAAACGCTATAAATACCCATTGCACTCAAAACGTACCAAGATGACATTTGCCCCTCGTCTTCATCGCCCGGATACCCATTTTCGGTTGAATTGTACAATTTATCCATTACGTCCCTAATATGTTGCTGCGCTTTCCATGGTTGCCCCGCGTAATCATATAGATATATCATATGATGAATAGGCTCGTTACCTTGTGCATATTGTCCCATATTTCCCAGTTTCATCTCCGTCATTTCATGGATGACCTGCCCGTAAGCGCCAACTTTAATTGTCGGCGGTAACGTAAATACTGAATCAAGTTTATCCGTGAAATTTTTATTGCCGCCAAATAAATTGATCAGCCCCTGCTCATCATGAAAAACCGACCATATCCAATGCCATGCATTACCTTCGGTATAAGGCCCTCCCCAATCTAAAGGGTCAAAATTTGGTGCAAATTTCCCGTCCTCGCCCCTGCCACGCATAAAACGTGTGGCTGGATCCCAAAGATTTTTGTAGTTATACATTTGTTTGGCAAAAATGCCTTCATAAAAAGTATTACCGGTTACTTTTGCCAGTTGATAAGCGCAAAAGTCGTCATATGCCGACTCCAGCGTTTGCCCTACCGATCCCTGGGATTCAGGGAAAGGAATGTAGCCTATCGTCCAATAATCTTTCCAATATGGCCTTCCATTTGCACCACCCCATGGCCCTTTATTAGTAGCCTCATGAAAATAAGCTTTAAGCGCTCTTTCAGGGTCGAATGTATGTATGCCCTTTACCCATGCATCAGTTATTAATGATATGGCATGGTTACCTAGCATGCCCCCAGTTTCCCCGGGCTGTGACCAGGCGGGAAGCCAGCCCATTTGTTGCTGAGCATCCAGCAATGCTTCCACATACTGCCCCTCCATTTTAGGATGCAGGATACAATTCAATGGAAACTGTGCACGGAATGTATCCCAAAAACCGTTATCGGTGTACATGTAGCCATCATGTATCTTACCATCATAAGGGCTGTAGTAATGCGGTTTACCCGTTTTATTGTACTCGAAAAACTCATGCGAAAACAAATTGGCCCTAAAAAGACAGGAATAAAAGGTTGCCCGTTCCTCTTCAGTTCCACCTTCAACCAGCACACGATTAAACAAGTTGTTCCAAACCTTAAAGGCCGCATCTTTGGTAGCTTCAAAAGTTTTTTGATTGCCCAATTCAGTTTGCAGTGTAACCTCAGCCTGCTCTGGACTGATATAAGATGATGCTACCTTTGCCTGTACAACGACACCATCCTTAAATTTAATATAGGCACCTATACCATCACCTTCATCACTTAGCTTTCCTTTAGAAATGTTATCATGTTGATTTTCCCAGGTTCCGTACTCAACAAATGGCTTGTCAAAAACTATAACAAAATAATTTTTAAAGCCTTGTGGCGCCCAGCGCACGTTATTAACCCAGCCAATAATTTTATGTTCATCTGGGATAATTTTCACCATGCTCATTTTGGTATATCCATCCAGTATGATGTATGAGCCTGATTTAGGAAAGGTAAACCGAAAATGTGCCCCACGTGATGTAGGTGAAATTTCAGTGGTGATATTATTGTCGAATTTCACTTTATAATAATTCGGTTTTCCTATCTCATTTTTATGGTCAAAGTTTGCTGCACGTGCATCTTCATTTACTACCAGCTTACCGGTTACCGGCATTAATGAAAAAACCGCATAATCGCTAACCCAGGGGCTGCACTGGTGTGTTTGTTCAAAACCCCGAATGGAATGCGCGGCATATTGATATTTAAACCCTTCACCATCTTTATTGGTTTGCGCGGTAAATGCATTCATGGCAAACGGTAGTGAAGTAACTGGATTCACATTTCCCCAGGAGAGCTCATATTTGGAATTAGTCCCTTGCAGGGTATTAGCGTATTTTACAAGGTCGGGTTGTTGAGCATGTACACGGGAGGTTATAAATAAAATTATTAATAATAGTATGTTTTTCATAATATGCTTTCTCATAAAGAGTTTTATTGATGTAATAGCTAAAAAAATTTGTTACTGGTTTATTACCTCATGAGAGATATTTCGTGCATATTTTCCTGGTCTATATGGTTTGATGATATATAGGTACATCATACCGCCAACACCAACTAAAAACACACCCGCGCTTATAATCTGGGCTTGTGTTAATGTCATTCCTAGTACATTGTATTTTATGGTAACCCGTATATATTCTATAAAAAAACGTTCTATCCCCATTAGTATAAAGTATAGATATGTCATGAATGCCGGTGTTGTTACATATTTTCGGATACTCCACATACCGATAAACATCAGCATACAAATCACACTTTCGTAAAATGAAGTTGGGTATACTCCTTTAGTTAGCACACTACAGTAATTACCGGTGCAGCCACGTATATAAGTGCCTTCATTTAAAATATTATGAGGAAAGTTAAATGACCACATCCAATTGGGTAACCAATGCAGCCAATCTGGTTTAATGTGTGAATTTACAATCCCCCAATCCCCATCGCCTGAAAGCTGACAACCTATACGGCCAATGGCATAGGCCAACATCATACCCGGTGCCCCAATATCAGCTATCTGAGGTAACTTCATGCCGTTTTTTATACCGATATAAAAAAGGGTAAGCATACCAAATAGAAAACCGCCGTAATACGTAAAACCAATTGGTGATAACAGATCATTAATTGGATCAGCAAAAAAATAATTCAGGTGTTCAATAGTGTCAAACAACTTTGCACCAATAAAACCTATAGTACCCACCCAAAATGTTATACGTCCCATAAGTTGGTAGGGATGAACCGTAATTTCAACAATTTTTGGTTGTGCAAGCTGCGTTCTTTTCCTATCATAGTAAGCCCAGCATGCCCATCCTATTCCAAAAATCAATCCTGAATAAATATTCCCCGCCGAAGACAAGATATAATGCTGAGGGTCACTGGAAAATAGATGATAATTAATTAGTGCTCCTATAATCTTAAATCCAAATACAAAACCCAGTAAAAAATTTATAGTTAACTCCAGTGGCGATGCTGGACTACCTGTAATCTCCTTACGAATAAATGAGTGTATTAGACCCTGCGCCTCTTTACGTTTAAACTCCGAAGAAAAAGCCAGGTAAGTAAAAAAAAAAGATAACGCAACAAAAAAACCGAAAGTTTGAATCGGCAACGATATATGAATGCGAAATAAATAAGCAATTAAATCGGAAAGCGTTGGAAACATATTGCTAATTTAAATTTTACTGTTCGCTATGTTCAAATTTATGGTGGTTTAAATGACTAA
The DNA here is from genome assembly GCA_026224775.1 of Bacteroidota bacterium. GTDB lineage: Bacteria > Bacteroidota > Bacteroidia > Sphingobacteriales > Sphingobacteriaceae > Mucilaginibacter. The sequence continues at coordinate 342,248 of JAMFRP010000019.1, read as the reverse complement.
TAGCACGGTAAAATACCCGTGCTATTTTTATTAACCACATAACCAAAGTTAAAAGCCTACTTGTACACCTAAATTAACAACCCGCTGGTTGATGTAAGCATCTCCCACCGTATTGGTTGAAATCTCCGGATCCTGTTGATATTTGTCATAATTATCCCATGTAAACAGATTATAGCAACTTAAATAAATACTGCCACTGCTTAGATGAAATGGCAGCAACTTACTTGGCACCGCATAATGCACTTCAAGTGTTTTTAAACGGATATAGTAGGCATTTATTAACCAGTAATCTGATGGATAAAAGGTTGGACTGTTAACCGTGGTTGGATTCTGAGTCAACCTCGGAAACTGGGCGTTTGCTGCATTCTGTGGTGTCCATGCCTGTAACATAATTGGCTGAAACTGACTTTGGAACGGCTCAATGCCTGTACCGGTTACTATAAAGCTATAGTTGAATGATCCCTGAAATAATACACTTATTGAAAAGCCCTTATAAGCGGCCTGTAAGTTTAAACCAAGTGTAGTATTTGGCAGGTTAGGATAACCTATAGCGCGTTCATCATCAACATTAATGATCCCATCATGATTTAAATCCGCATATCGCAGATCACCGGGTTGTATTGTTTCACCATTATCAGGTACTGCAACTGCCTGGTCTCCTATGTTTGAGCCACCATGCGCTGCCTCGTATTTTTGAATACTTGCCACATCTGCTGCTGTATAATAACCTAAATAGTGATAACCGAACGGTTGCCCGATGGAATGACCTGTTTGGGCTAACCAAGGATAAGCGGGTTGCGGTTCATCTTCGTATAGAATTTTGTTTTTAGCATAAGAAAATACAAATGTGGTGCTGTATTGAACTTTACCAATTGAGTTATGATAACCTATTTGCCCGTCGAAGCCCTGATTTTGGGTTCGGCCAAGATTTACTGCCGGAAGCCCAACACCCAACACTTCAGAAACTGCCGCCGGAGCGATCAACTGATCATAGCGCACGTTGTGGAAATAATCAAAAGTAATATTTAATTTATTATCTTTCAGCAAGTTCATATCTACACCTAAATCAAGTTCTTTTTGGCGCTCCCAAACCACACTGTTATTAGCGAGCGCACCTTCATAATAAGTATTATACATTTGCTGGCTTTCGCCGAAACTGTATGCTGATGTTCCCTGTAAATAATTTTGAGTATATACATACTGGTTGCCCGGTGCTGCATCAGAGCCTACTATACCATATGAACCCCTGATTTTAAACAACCCAAAGAATGGCAGCAGATTTTTAAAATAATCCTCTTTATTCATGTTATAACCTATACTCATAGCAGGGAATAAACCATATTGATGACCCGGGGCAAACCTATCTGTACCGTTATAGGCGGTGTTAATATCAAACAGATATTTTCCGTCATAATCATACCCTCCTCTTAATGATATACCGCGGTATTTTGAAGGTACACCTACCTGCAAAGGATTCAATAAAATTGCACTGTTCGCATAAGTTGTTGAAGCATCCTGGTTTAACAAAAGCAATCCTGTAACATGATTTTTCGAGCCAAACGTTCTGTCATAATTTGCAAATAACTGCACATTCACATCATTAGTATAAATATCTGTTTGACCAGTTTGCTCATACGGCGGGAAAACATAAGCGCCATTTGGGTTTAATGTATAAACGTTTGTGCTTGCGTCATAATGATACGAGGGAATTGCAGAACTACTTGGCAGATTTTGTGCTGTATATTGCTCTGTATTAGCATAGGCAACTCTGGCTGTAGCTGATAATCCCTCGGTGATTACGTCTAATTTTTGAACCGCGTTGAACAACACGTTATAGTCAGATCTCCTTGAATTTTCGTTTCCGCCTGATGCGAGCCTGGCATTCAGTGTAGGAAGGTGGCTTGGGTTAAACGATGAATAGGCATATGCGAACGTCCCATTGGGATTTAAAAAAGGAGCGGTAAAAGGTGTTTCCTGTGTAAAGTCATATAAGGAACCCATTGCCGAGCCTTGACTTAACGGTTGGTTAATATCGGAGAAACGGGTGGTAACATCCAATCTCAGATCCAAAGTTTTATTTGCTTTTAAATCTAAATTCGACCTGAAGTCATAACGGGTGAAATAATAGTTATTATTCAATACCCCTGTCGGATCGGGGAAATATTTAAGGTTGCCATTTTGATCAAGCGCACCGCCTGAGATAAAGTATTTTACCTGGTCGTTACCTCCCGATATATCAAGGTTCGAGTTTGTTTGATAACTGTATTTGTTTACAATATCGTTATACCAGCTTACGTTCGGATGCCCGTATGGATCGGTACCATTTTGAAATAAAGTTAAATCAGCTTGAGAAAAAGTAAGCTTTTGGGGATTCGGGCTTCCAATATTGTCATTTGATTCGGCTTGATCTATGAGCAAAGCCGACTGGTATGAATCAAGAAATGTAGGCGTTATAGTATTTGATTGCAAGCCACCTTCAACACGAAAATTAATTTTAGGTGCGCCGGCTTTACCACGACGAGTAGTTACCACCAAAACACCATTTGCCCCCTTTATACCGTAAATTGCCGTTGTAGAAGCATCTTTTAATATCGATATTGTCTCAATTTCGTTTACATTTATTTGCTGTAACTGATCATAGGTATACTCTATATCATCCACAATAATTAATGGCTGATTACCCGACGGGTTCAATGAGCTTACACCGCGAATGAAAAAGTCGGATGCATCTTTACCTGGCTGACCTGAACTTTGCTGAGAAAAAAATCCCGGCAACCTGCCAGCAAGTGTATTCTGGACGTTTGCTGTTGGAACCTCGCGTATTTGAGCCGCACTAATTGAACTTACAGCACCGGTATTAGTAATACGAGTGGTTTTACCGAAACCAACCACCGATATTTCGTCTAAGCCATTACTATTGGTGCGCATAGTAACATCAATATTTGTTTTACCTGTCACTTTGATCTCCTGGGGAATATCACCAACAAAACGCACAATTATTATGTTCGTAGTACCCTTTAAGGTTAACCTAAATTTTCCACTAGCACTTGTAGCAACACCATTGCCCGGGTTGCCTTTCTCAACAACTGTTGCTCCCTGCAATACCCCGTCAGCATCTTTTACAGTACCTGTTATTACTTTATTTTGGGCATACAATGCTGTAGGTAGCAGGAATAATATTATTTGAAAGAAAAGTATACTTTTTCTCATAACAGCTTTATTTAATTTGGTTAAATTCAATTATTAGTTACCATCCGGGGTTTTGTTTCAAATTCGGATTTGCCAGTACTTCGGTATATGGTATTGGATACAAATACATTTTAGGGGCTATAAACTTGGTAGTTAAAACCGGGATATAATTATAGGTTAAGGCGCCATTGGAATTCGTAATTGAAACACCCATTCGCGGTGCATTCATCACTGAATCAGCTATTTTCCACCTGCGGATATCAAAATATCGCTGCTCTTCAAAAGGCATCTCTATACGCCTTTCATTTTGTATAGCTGCACGCATTTGCGCCTGTGTCATACCTTGTTGGAGCCCATATAGGCCATTGGCCCCCGGAGCTATGCCTGCCCGTTTCCTTAGTACCTCTAATTGCTGATAAACATTTGTGCCTGGGCCATTACTTTCATTTTCAGCCTCAGCATAGTCAAGTAAGATCTCGGCATAACGAAAAACTACCCAGTCTTCATCATGATTTGAATAGGTTGAGCCTGTAGCATCATTACCCATAAATTTATTCATGTAGTAGCCGGTAACTGTTTCTTGCTGACCATTATTAGGTTTGCTTGCACCACCCTCAAATGTTTGTAATGACGAGCCTAACCATGGTGCGCCATTGTACAATACGTTGTAAGCGAGTCGCGGGTCGCGATTATTATAAGGGTTATTAGGATCGTAACCAGAGGCGGTGTTGGTTATTGGCAAACCATTATTCATTGGAAACGCGTTTACCAAATCCTGAGTAGGACTTGTTTGCCCGCTACTTATCGCTTCAGGAAACCCTACAGGCCCGTTAGTATTTTCGATATTATGAGATGTACCTGTACTATTGGTTGTTCTTATAAAAATAACCTCCTGATCATTTTGAGTGAGAAATACATTTGGATAAACCGGATCTAGGCTATAAGCCCCTAAATTAATTACGGCCTGTGCTGCCGCTGCCGCTTGTGCCCATCTTGTAGCATCATAATTGGTATAACCAACAAGCGGGTTAGTTACGGAACCTGTAGGATCATTAAAAACAGGACTGGCCGCATACAGTAACACCTTTGCTTTTAAGGCTAATGCAGCCCCTTTAGTAGCTCTATAGTTATCCGAAGCCGGATTAGCTAAAGGAGCCGTTATTAAACTATCTTGTATAGCATTACATTCATTTACAATATAGGTGATGCAATCGGAGAAATTATTGCGGGGAACTTTAAGATTATCATTGATATTATAAACGGTATTGCCGATTAGTGGCACACCGCCAAAACGTTTAACAAGTTCGAAATAAAAATACGCTCTTAAAAATCGCGCTTCATTTTTCCATATATACCGGGTACCAATTCCATTTACAAAACCCTTAACAGGTACAACGCCAATATTGTTAATAAACTCATTGGCATAGCGTATACCGTTCCAAAAATTGGCAGTATTGGTTGAATTTGTATTGGACCATACATTTTCATAAGCTGGCAGGTTAATAGAGCTATATGCTGCTGTTGAAAGTGTAGTAACCTCTGTTCCTGTGCCAGAAGACACGGCGTCATCGCTTGCCGCATCAAGATAATCAGGGTTTACCCTGTTATGACCGTACGGAACAACAGAGTATACATTCAGCAGAAATTTTAACGCGCTGCTTCCGGCTGAATCACGCGGATCAAATACGTATTGTAAGGTTACATCCTGAACAGGAAAAGTCTCGCTTTTTCTACAAGCGCCCATTACTAATGCAATCAAACAAACGCCAATAAATACCTTACTTTTATAACTTTTCATAATTTTAATTCTATCAATCATTAAAAACTAAAGCTTAACACTAATACCTGCATTTATTACCCTTTCAATTGGGTATGCACTCGGACCGACCTCTGGATCATAGCCACCATAACCGGCTACAGTAAACAGGTTTTCACCATTTACAAACACCCTGATACTTGAAAATTTAGCTTTTTTAGCCCATGCATCAGGTAGCGTATATCCTATCTCTGCATTTTTTACCCGCAAGTAATCGCCTGACTTTAAGTAGAAACTTGAAAACTGAGAGTTGTAACCATTAATTGTTCCGTTAACAAATGACAGTTCAGGCAATTGAGCCGAGCTGGCTGTCTCTGGAGTCCAGCGAGCGGTTGCATTTTGATAGGCCTGTCCCTGAGGAGGAGATCCAAACAGTCCGATGCCCTGAAACGGTATATTTACATTGTTATTGGTACTGATTTCTCTGTTGAAAACCCCTTGTAATATCACGCTAAAACTAAAGCCCTGATAATTAAACCCGAATGTTGCGCCATAAAACACCAGTGGTTTTAGATTCCCGATTGGTTTTTCATCAAACTGATTTATAATACCATCGCCATTTAAATCTTCCAATTTAATATCGCCTGCTTTCGGCTTATAAGTTAAGTAAGTAGGTGCATTGGCAGCTTGTGCAGCGGTTTGATAAATACCTTGTGCCACATAACCAAATAAGGCGTTAACAGGCAAACCTGTATATCTTTGCCATGGGTATAAAGTGGCTTCTTCGTCTGCATAAATCACTTTAGATGCCTGAGTTGATATGTTACCTGTTATGAAGTAGTTAAACTTATTATAGTTGTTTCTATAAGTGGCTGAAAACTCTACGCCCTGGTACAAGTTGATACCAAGATTTTGATATGGGTAGGCAGTTCCGAGTATGGCCGTAGGAGAACCTGTGATCTGAAGTAAATCGTAGTATTTATCGTGATAATAATCAGCCGTTATTTGTAAATGATCCTTAAATAAAGAAATGTCGGTACCTATATCAAGTTTGTCGGCGTTTTCCCATGATAAATAAGGGTTGGCAATTGGATTTTCATAGTAGGTAAAGTTTTGTGCGCGGCCTGTACCTGTAAAGTAAGCATAATTAGGGTTACCCGTGCTGTAGGTTTGTGCATAACCGTAATATGAATAGGTGTCAACATTATTGTTACCGGTTTTACCATAAGTCGCGCGCCATTTCCATGATGTTATCCAATCAAAATTATCCTTAATGAATGATTCTTTACCCATCTGCCATCCAAGTCCGCCGGCATAAAACATACCAAACTGATTGCCTGGGGTATATCTATTGTAGCCGCTGTTATTTATGGCACCTTCTGCAAAGTATTTACCATCATAGTTATATGATGCTTTAAGCGCTCTGTCACTTGTTACTGCGGATAAGTCGTAATTACTATTTAGTGATTTAGTATCATCAAGTAATATTACACTAAGTCCGTTTTTACCAAATTGCCTGCTATAATTCAGGGCCGCCTGCGCAAATGTTTGTCGCTCGGTATAAACAGTAGTAAATGTATTACTTTGTGCTATGGTTGAACCCAAAGCTGAATAAACACTATCCTTATATGAATACGTTGGGTTTTGTAAACTACGATTCAGCGCATTTTCTGTCTCGTAAGAAAGATTCCCGTTGAGTTTAAGTGTTAAACCTTTTGTAAGGCTGTTAAGGTCATAATTTAATGCTAAATTGGCTAGTATATCATTGGTATTATTCTGTATGTAACCGGAATATTCAGTCATGGCCAATAGGTTATTGGTAAAGGCCCCACCGAGGGTTGAGCCACCAAAAGTCCCATTTGGATTATACAATGGGTAAGCGTTATTAGGTGTGGTATACAAGGCGCTCAGGATATTGCTTGCACCACCACCGGGTTCTGTTGACTGTTGTACACGGCCAAACAATTGCAGATCGACACTCAACTTCTTATTTACCTGTACCTGTACATCAGAGTTAATGATGTATCGTGATAAATTATTATTTGTATTATACGTTGATCCCGGTGCCTGGTTAAATATTCCTTCCTGGTCAAAATAACTTATACCAATATTGTACTTGGCTACATTGGTACCGCCATCCACATTTAATTTGTAGCTGTTCTCTGGTGCATGTTTATTTAAAATAGTGTTAAACCAGTTTACATTTGGATGTCCGTAAGGATCCGTACCGTTTTTATAAGCGGTAAAATCGGCAGCTGTATAATAAGGGCTTTCACCATCATTAGTTAAAGCCTCGTTGTACAAATAAGCATATTGATAAGACGGTAAGGGGGTTGGCAAGCCCAGCGGTGTTTGAACACCGCTCTCGGCAGTGAAAGATATTCGCGGCTTACCAGCTTGCGCCTTTTTCGTAGTGACTAATATTACCCCATTTGAACTATTGATACCCAGTAAAATACATGATAAGGCGTCCTTTAATACAGAAATAGATTCAATACTTTCAGGGTCGATAGAAGATATATCACGCTGAACACCATCAATTATTGTAACCGGTGTTTGCCCACGCAAGCTAAGGGTCATTTCCGTATTATCAGATGGCCTGTTATTGATAGCTGAGGAACTAACTTGATTTATTGCAACATTAACAGTGGTAAGCCCAGTAGTATTAAATGAAGTAAAACCGCTTACTTGCTGTGTATATAAACCAGACAACTGCCCAGGCAGCGCATATGCATATAAAGAGGCCGGCGTAGTAGTTAATTGATTAGTATAAATAGTTGATACCGCCCCAAGTTCACTTTCGGCGCTTTGAGTACCGTATAATACATCTATATTGTCCGGAGATTTCAAATAGCTATTCAGCAAACGAATGGTTGTATCCTTATCTGATCCTACTATCTTTTCAGTTGTGTAATAATCATGAAGTTTAAAAATCAATATACTGCCATCAGGTGCCTTAATTTCAAAATGGCCTACTGAATCAGTTTTGGTAAAAGTTGCATTTCCTTTTACACTTACTTCAACATCTTTTAAAGTACGATGATACTGGTTAACAACCGTACCGGTAACCCAACCAGGCACCTGAGTCCTGTGTTGGGCTGTTGTATCCCGCATGGCGGCATAGCTGGTATGTGCCAGCATAAACATCAGTATGATGATTCCCGTAAAGCATTTTTTTGAGTAGCAATTAAGCATAGAATCAGATTTTAATTATTGTTAAAAATGGAGTATAATGCAGAATCTGTAAATTAGCACCTCCTGCAACCATTATAAATACATGGCTTTAATAAGTTATAGATCCGGTTTATATAAATCTCTGTCAGTTACAACTAAACTTGTAAATAAATGGCGCGCTTGAATCATTCAACCCAACCTTGTTACCATTTGCATCAATAATATGATACGCCATTTCGACTAGTGTTTGCGTGCTGCTTAATTTAAAAAACGAGGCAGGCCAAAATGTTAGCGTATATAGGTTACTCGTAGATGATGTTTCCAACAATTGAGTTTGCTCCGTTTGACTACAGAAGCCTGTTAATTTCTTGCCATCACTGGTATAAACGGTATCTACACACAAATACAATTTGTTACCTTTTAATAGTTTCAAAGAATCTAAACCTTCATTGTAAGTAATCGTCAGCAAATCATTTTGTAGCGCATTTGGGGGGTTGAAACTTGTAAGCTGCGGGTCACACAAGTCAAGGATATCACCCGGGCCATTTACAGTCATGCGTGCGCCATTGTTGAAAGCAAAAAAAGGGTCCGACAGGTTACCAACGAAATAGCCCAGCCCGTCATTACTTTCACAAATTACATAAGCAGGTTTAAAAATAGTGGTATTGCCATCGGCTCCTACTTTGATCTGAAAAGTCACATTACCTAATATCACGACCCCACTTGCGATGCTTACCTGATTTACAGATCTGAAAACCACCCACTCCAGATCATTAATAAGGTTATTGCCGATACCGAATTTTGCCAGCATGGAGGCTGAATAACTTAAATTTGAGGATCCTGCGGTTGAAGGCTCTATAGCCGTAGATGGCATTAGTTGCATCTGGCCATTTCCCAAGCTACTAGTATAACTAACCGTAGTATTTGTTGCACCGGCAAAGCCCTTTGGCAATAATATACCTACAACAAAATTTGTAAGGATAGGGTTACCGTCAATATTAGTGGATACACTATCACGGGTGGTTATTGTTATAGTACTGCCAGCTGTAGCAGTTATAGGTTGGTTTATATTGTATATTTGTAATACACAACAGGTTAACACTATACCAAGACCAACCAGCGCACAAATCTTCCATAGGCTGCGGCCTTTTATATGTATATTAAAATTCGGTCTCATATCTTTTATTAGTTAACTTTTTGTAATGAATATGAATAAGTGTTTTGTGGGCAACCTGGGCTAAACACCAAGGTAAGTATCCTCACACCATTGACAATTGGGTAAGTAAAAGCCGTTGAAATTGGCGTTGTTGAACCTGTTTGCTTAAAAGTTATGGTGAAGGGATATTGCGGATTATCCAGCGAGTAAGTACCGTTTTGGGTAACTATAAAAGGCAGCGGATTAACAATCGTATAAGAACCACCTTTAAAAACAATACTGAATTTATTAAAGTTGATATAGTTTGAATCAACCAAAGGCAATAGGTTTGTACCATTCCTGTTAGCTTTTACAATCCGCCATGTGCCGGTGAGGTCTTTTACCGATTCACTAACCGGGTTCACGTTTTCAGTTTTACATCCTGTCCAAACTAACAACACAAGGACGAAAAGCAAAACATTTAATATTTTAAGTTTTTGAAGCTTTTTCATGTAATCTTTTTCTTATAGGCTTATTAATAATAATTGTTAATAACCAGGATTTTGAACTAAACCACCACCCTTACCAATCTCCGCCTGAGGGAATGGCCACAGGTACATTTTGGTAGTAAAATTGTGCTTTCGCACCGGGAATATTTTGTAAGTAGCGGTTGTCGAGGTCCTGTCCACTTCCATACCCTGAGCTTCAATGTTTTCTGTTTGATCGGCAATCAGCCATCTTCTCACGTCAAAAAAGCGATAACCTTCATATGCCAGCTCGCATTGGCGTTCGGTTTGAATAGCAGCCCTCATCTGCACTTGAGTAAGGCCTGCAGGCAGTGCATAAGGATTCAAACCCGCACGCTGACGAATCTCATTAACATACTGGTAAACCAATGCTGTTGGACCTTCATTTTCATTGGCTGCCTCAGCATAATCCAGTAAAATATCAGCGTAACGCATTAACGGTAAACAACGACTAGTTGGGTTAAAATACAGGCCGCCCGAAATAGCATCAGGATCAAGCATTTTATTATTGTAATAGCCTGTAGGCGTACCCTGATAAACGGCATCTGTTCCCCCTGATAAAGCACCTCCGCTATTAGTTAGATAGATGTTAACAGGAGAATAACCCTGGATCTGGCCATTCGGTGTACGGTCACCCAATAAGCTTTGATCATATGTAATTGTGCACTTTAATCTCGGATCACGACCAGCGTAAGGATTATTTGGATTATAGCCCGAAGTTGGGTCTGTTATAGCTTTACCATTGGCCATCGGGAACGCATCAACCGTACCCTGGTAAGGAAATGCGCCATTAGCACCAGTTCTCGACGGTGGTTGGAACAAGCCTTCGAGATAATCATTCGGCGGAAACATCAATTGAAAAATGTATTCGTTATTGGTTACGTTATTCATTGTTCCGCGTATGGTAAACAAATACTGGAATGGCACTTCCTCGCCATAGCCAGCCAAGAAAGTACTATCGGTAAACAATTGATAGGCATGAGTTTGAATTACTGCCATTGCAGCAGCTTCTGCCGTAGCCCAACGTGTTGCATCATAACTTGGGTAACCTACCAGTGGCCTCACTGTCGCACTGGCTATATCAGATGGCGCTTGTACTGATGCCATTGATGCTGGCTTATTAAACAGGGGGCTCGCTGCATAAAGCAGTACCCGGGCTTTGAGCGCCAGGCATGCACCACCAGATGCCCGGCCGTACCCTAAAGAAGTTTGCACCACCGGCAATACCTGAGCAGCAGAATCGCACTGACCGGTTATATAGATTACACATTGGTCAAAAGTGCTACGTTTTGTAGGGATCGTTTGCGTATAATCATAAATTGCATTACCTACAATTGGTACACCGCCATAATGTTCCAGTAATATAAAATAGTACCAAGCACGCAAAAAGCGGGCCTCAGCAAGCATTTGGGCTTTATTGCTCGCTAATAAAGGCACTTTTGAAATATTGGCAAACAACTGGTTTACTGCACGTATTTGTTGATAACATACATAATATGCATCCGCACTAGCCACGCTTGACTGCACAGAACCGTCGGGCACATTCCCTGCATTCACCGACCCCAAAGCAAAGGCCAAAGCCGCTGTTGAATAAGTGTGTGAAATTTCCGACTCATCACAAGCCGCATCCAAACCACCGCAAGGAATACTTACAAGTGTAGATGTAGTGTAACTAAACCGGGTTGGGCTAATACTAAAACCTACATTAGAATAAATGTTCGCTAAAAACCCTTCAGCGTTAGCGCTATCGGTAAAGACGGTTTGCTTATTTAGGTTTGTAGTGGCGGTGGCATTTAAAAAGCCTTCCTTTTTACAGGAACCTATCGCCAAAACAATCAATATTAATACAGAAGCAGAAACGTAAGTTTTCCTCATATGAATTTGATTAATAAAATACAGTTAACACGTTTATATTTTTGTAATTTCCAACACCGGAGCATCAATAGATTTATCAAATCCCTACCGAAAACATCAGGCAAGCATTTGCTGGATTTATTTACACAATCAACCTTTTTATCGACGAAACCGGTTATATAATATTACAAATTGGTTTTATAATAGATTCACAATCTAATGCAAGATACTATTAAAAACCGGTTTAGCAAATTTTTATAACATTTATTTTACAACATTCCGATATTATCATATTTGATTTTATTTATGCGACTTTTTAATAATATTTAGCATGTTATTAACCATAACTGTTTTTTTAAACCCGACATTATTATGATTTTTTCATTTCCCCGAATTAAAAAAATTATGAAAAAACAACATTTGATAATTAATTGAGTTACCCCAATATTCCCATGTATGCGCACCAGGCCTTACAGTAAAATCATGCGGTATATTCCGCTCTAATAATTCATTATGCAGGTTTTTGTTTACCTGGTAAAAAAAGTCGCTGCTACCGCAATCAAATGTAATGGCCAACGAATTTGGTGTTAGCAAATAAACAAGGTTTACCACGCTATTGGCCTCCCACCTTTCGGGGTAATCACTGTATTTTCCAAGCCTTTTTGCTATATCCCAATTATTGGGAAATGGGCGCAGATCAACCCCTCCACTCATGCTGCCGCATGCACCATAAATATCCTGGTGTTTAAACGCCAGGTATAAAGCGCCATGGCCGCCCATGCTTAAGCCTGTTATAGCTCTTTTTGAACGATCTTTTATTGTAGAATAATGACTGTCGATATAACTGACTAACTCTTTAGATATATAGGTTTCATATTTATAAGCAGGATCAACTGGGCTATCAAAGTACCAGCTGCTAACGTTTCCATCAGGGCATATAATAATTAAATTGTAAAGATCAGCCAGTTTTGGTAAGGTTTGCTTGTCGGGCACATCGGTAAGCCAATCGGAATATTTGCCACCCGCTCCATGTAAAACATATACCGTTGCAAACTTTTTATTTACGCTATAATCGTTTGGTTTTATCACAACTGCTTTTATATTTTTGTGCATAGCAGCGCTGTAAGTTAAAACGGTATCAACAATAGCGGCTTTAGCAGTTACACAATAGCACAACAAAGCGGCCAGAATACTATTAACTATTATTTTTCTCATAAAATTCTACCTTCTTTTCATTTAGTTAGTTAATCAGTTGTAATATTATGCGATGCACCTTTGGCTTATTTACGGTGTAAATTTCATCAACTAACGCATTTTGTTCTCGCTGCCAGCCTTCGCGTACTGCTTTATATTGCGCCTTAATGTAATTATCGCGGTTACCGCCTACAAAAGGATTTTTCTTTGATTCCTTATTAACCGTATCCATAGCAGCTCTATTATCAGCATACAAAAGGTTCTTTTGCTTTAATAAATCAAACTCCACAAAAGCATAGTTTCTCAACCTCCGTTCAATTTCCCAACGCTCTTCGTTCATAGTTAAAATAGCTAATGATTGTTGGTATTCAGGCGTATAAGTTTGCTCGGCCAGGTTAATACCTGCTTCAAGGTCTTTCGCACTCCATCGGCCTATCGCCTGGCCGTCCATGCTCAGTTCATAAGTCCCGTTTTTTAAGCCTTTAACTGTAAGCATCTCTTTATCAAATTCCTGCATAAAAGGAACATATTTTATACCTTCAATTTGGCGGCCATGCTGACCCCATGGACCTTTAAATTCCACGGTATCAAAAGCAAATGGCAGCGAATTAGCCAAATAGTCAAAAGAAATATTGTTTTCATTTCCTGATATATTGCTGATTACGCAATTTTCTGATTTATTAATTGCTTTTGTTTTCGCGTTTACTGCAAAATCAGCTACAGGTTTACCGGCTAAGCCTTGCGCTTTCAGGAACAAGTAAGCCATAACCAGGTGACCAGCGTAATCCGGGTGGATACGATCATACGGTGTAAGGCTGAAGTTGGTGTCGGCTTTTTGATATTCCCTGTTGATAGCGGTCATCGGGTGATTAAAATCAACATAAGGCCAGCCGTTCTTTTTAGCAGTTCCTTCCTGAAAATCAATCAGCCTTGCAAAAGCTGAAAATTTGCCTGGATAAAAGCGGTTTTTGTTGCTGGTAGTGGTTGAATCATAAGGTGAACCCAGGATAAATATTTTTCTAAACTCGGGGTGAGCTTTAAGTTTTTTATCGAATACTGCGTAACGTGCTTCTGCAGTATCTACTGACCATTTTGCGTAATTTGTCTTAGCATCAGGTTTATACCATTCAAAATAACCGGTGTCATTCATTCCCCAGGTAAGCGTCATCACGGTTGGTTTTTTCGACAAAACTTCAGCTTCAAAACGGTCGCTCATTTGCTTTACATTATCGCCGCCAATACCTACATTGTAACAAGTAATGCGCATATTGGGAAAATGCGTCATGTAATACATCCATATATAAGCGTGATAATGACCGCCATCGGTAATGCTATTGCCTACAAATGCTACCCTGTCGCCAGCTTTAAAAGCCGGAATAGTTTGTGCTTTGACGTTTATAGATGCACCAACATATAATATCAACGCTAACAATAATTTTTTCTTAAAATTCATATAGTTTAAAAGTTGTTATTCGATTTAATTAATTCCCCAGTTTTTATTTGGCTGCGGCCCCATCGTTAGTTCAAGTGTGCCGCCTGCAGTTATATCTTTATAATCAATATAGCAGTGCTCGTAGGTTTTACCGTTTAGCTTAGCACTTTGTATGTAAATATTTTCAGCTGAATTATTATGTGCTACAACAGTAAATGTTTTCCCGGTAGCATATTTAGGATCAAGCTTAAAGGTGATGCTGCTAAAAACCGGGCTGGTTATTTCCTGGCGGGTATTACCCGGACAAACCGGGTGAATACCGCTGGCTGCAAGTACGTACCAGGCCGACATCTGCCCTACGTCTTCGTTACCGCATAGCCCTTCAACCCCGTTATGGTATGCCCGGTGGCAAACCGCACGCGACCACTTTTGTGTTAGCCATGGGGCACCCAACCTATTAAATAAGAAGGGTACATGATGAACGGGCTCGTTGGAATGATTGAAATAATCATTCCACATCATATTTTCGGGTGTTTTTTCAAACAGGTTTTCCAAATCGGCAACCACTTTTTCTCTGCCGCCCATAAGTTTAACCATTCCGGGAATATCCTGCGGTACAAACCAACCCTGCTGATAAAGGTTGCTTTCTATACAACCATACCAGGGTTTTATCCTGCCTGAATCAGCAGGCCATGGCACCCAGTTACCATCTTTATCTTTTGGCCGAAACCAGTTATGCTCAGGATCGAAAATATTTTTAAAGCTCTCCCCTCTAGCGGCATACTTTGCTTCATCAGCGGTTTTACCCATTGATTTCGCCATTTGCGATACACACCATTCGGTATAAGCATATTCCAAAGTATAGGATACCCCCAATGGATCGGGTGTATACCCCCTATCGCCATTGCCAAATTTTTCAACTGAATTCACCGATAACTGGTAAGCTTTCGGCACATCGAAATTGCGTATTCCTTTTTCATAAGCATCTGTAATTACAGATACCGCAGGATTGCCGATCATGCATCCACTGTAAGAATTCATCATTTCCCAGCGCTCCAGATAGTCTTTATTTTTCTCACCAGCCAATGTTACCAATGAGTTGATCATATCATTAACCAATGATGGGTTGATAATCGTTTGCAAAGGCATCTGGCTACGAAAAACATCCCAGCCACTAAAAATGGTACGTTTACTAAAGTTTGCGGAGCGGTGTGCCTTGCCATCGCCACCCGGATAATTGCCATCAACATCCTCAATTATCCGGGGATCGATCATGGTATGATACAAGGCGGTATAAAACACGATTTTTTGTTCAGACGTGCCGCCGCTAACCTTGATTTTTGCTAATGCATTATTCCACAAGTTTTTAGCTTTGGCATGTACCGCGTCAAAATCCCAATCTTTTATTTCGGCCTGCAGATTTTCCTTAGCACCGTTCATACTTATGAACGAGATACCAGATTTTAACAGTACCTGCTCATTTTGATGTGTAGCAAATTCAGTATAAAAGCCTAAGTGTTTTCCTTCTTTCTCTGCAACACCCTTCAAGATAGCCGAATTAGCTATGGCGTGCTGATATTTATCGCTTTCTACATCTTCGCGTTTGCGTGTCCAGTTATCCGGGATATCCGCACTCCAAACTCCATAGTTTTTCAGCGGCTTGCTAAATTCCGCATAAAAGTAAACAGTGTAATCTGCGTGACCTGCGCCATCGCCCCAGCCGCCGCCATCGGGTGTACATTTCATCCAGCCTTCAATAGCATGATCATTTACTACCTTAACGTATTGCAAAGTTGATGTACCTCCTACCCGGCGGGCAAGGTCTATTTGTATACGAGAATGTTGGTTTTTAGGAAAAGTGAATCTTAGCATACCGCTATGCGGTGCTGCAGTTGCTTCTGCTTTGATGTTGTAATCAGTTAATAATACCGAATAATAACCGGCAGTAGCTTTCTCGCTCGATTTTAAATAGTGTGAACGATAGCCATTTTTTTCCTTATCGGTGTAATGGCCGGAGTTGGTATACATCTTTCCGGTTGTTGGCATCACCAAAAAATTACCAAGATCGCCATACCAGCCAACGCCACTCATCTGTGTAAAGTCGAACCCTTCAATACTGGTAATTTCATAACTATAACCTGAACCGTTGTCGCCGCCCGTCATGGTATTTGGGCTAACCTGTACCATACCATATGGTGTTGCTGCTCCGGGAAAAGTTTTGCCCAGACCATGATAAATACCGGCATCAGCCGCGCTGGTACTGGCACCTATAAACGGATTAACATAATCGGCAGGTGTAAGCTGCTGGGCGTTTGCATTAAAAGCCAGCATTATTATCACAATATAGCAGAAGTACTTTTTTATCATCTAATTCTTTTGTCTTTTTAAACTTTAATTATTTAGCGGCAACAGCATCAAATAGCTTTATAGTCCTGATACCGAACCGGGGCATACTAACCATTACCGATGTTTTACCATCACCCTCTTTTTCCAATTTCAAGTTCTGTCTTTTGTCGCCATTAAGTTCTACTAATTCAGCCTTAACCGCGTTGCCATCAAAACTTATTTTTCGGGGGCTGTCATCGCCTTCCGCATTAAAAACCCTTATAATTATATCATTTCCATCGGCATTCATTGTAGTTACATCAAGCCCTTTCCCCTGTATTTTCAGTAGTGATCTTTGTCGTACAGACGGCATTTCATCAGTTACAGTAGTTATCAGCGGTTCATTCCACTTAGTGCCTTCGGTCCAAATACCACTTTTATCCCATTTGCCCGCATGTGGTATTATAGCATAATGCACATCCGTTGGGGCTGTTATGCTATAATCACGTCCCCATAAACCAACACCGGAATATGCCAATGTTAAACCAAGCGGAAAATCTTCACCGTGAGCATAATTGGATGTATGATCTGTTAACAGGGCGAGACCATAGTTATCACTCTTATCGGTAATATCCACCCAGTTTAAAATGATGTTATTTTTTATACTATCCCACGAAGTGAAAAATGTATTCTTCAACCTACTTTGCAACACATCAAAGGGTGCGTTTTTATAAACTTTTTGCTCCTGCAGATTTGCAGGAAACAATAGCAATAATTTCTCCTTATCGTTATAAAAAGCCTTTTTAGGATCAGTGGTTTTGAATGTACCGGGAGGGGTATATTCACCTATACCTGAATTACCTTTCCAATCTATTTTCACCTGCATATCTATCCTACGCTGGCCCTGGGATAAAGTAAGCCACTGGGTAAAAGGACTACCGTCGATTGTGCCCTTAACTTGCACCTTAACTCTTTGTGGTCCTGTTTCAATTATGCTAATGGTCGCTGGATTTTCTGTACTTGAATGGAAGCCGCCATCATTATAAAAATTGCCACGCAACTCATTAAAGTTCCGTGGGTTGGTTTGATCTACAAATTGTTTGTTGTTCAACTTTTTTGCGATCAAACTCTTGATCGTTCCACCTTTTTTTGGATCGAGGATTATACTGTATAAATCATTTTCTATTTTATAATCGCCATTTTTAAGCACCATGCCACCAATACTGTTGGCATGGCGCGCGTTTTGTATTTTAAGCTGATAGGAACTATAGCCCATCGACGGAACTTCAGCATTAAATACAATCTGAGGTTTTGTAGATGACGAGTCTCTAATTATTTGAGATGGTATTGAGCGGCCGTCAGCATTTAATATCACTAAATCTTTGTTTTGAAATTCCAGCGGAATATCAACTGCTACCGACTCGTTCCTGCTAATACCAAGCGTGTTGTAAACCGTAATAAATTTACTCCCATGTATTGCTCTCCCATTGGCTAAACTAATCGCATCCGCTTTGGTCAGGCTGTCGGCAATACGATTTGTGGTTCCTGTCCAGATAACAACTTTATCGGCCCAGGTATCGCCGGGCTTACCATTGTAAGGCACAATCCAGCAGTCATGATGCTGCGACAGCAATAAAGGCCGCCAGGCTGCTTCAAAGTCTGATTGAGGATAAACTACACCTTTATAACTTTTTGTTATTACAGCGAGCTTTTCGGCACTTATAAGGTTATTTTCAGAATGCCTTACTTCCTGCGCGATCTTTTGAAGTATTTGCGATCCCCAAACAAGGCTTACAAGGACATCCTCCTGTGTGAATTTCCAGTTATCGGTAGTGCTTTTTATCGCTATATTTTCAAAATAATTGGCCCAAGTTGTGTAAACAGTTGGCTGATACCCTCTGGTACCATCGCCCATAACCGGCCCGTTTTTCCAGCCTGCATCCTGAATGGTCATAGCCACGGGATGTTTTATACCTGCCGCAAAACAAGCCTGAATATAAGCGGGGGAATTACCCCAGGCGATAGTTTGCCACGTTGAGCCGGGCTGTAATGCTTCGACAGTGTAGCGCGGAGATGTAATGATCTTTGTACCGTCAGGCCCAACCCAATTCACCAATTCGCCGCCATAGGCTGTTGTATAGCCCCCCCAACAAGTGTTCGGATTTTTTAATGACGCGTATTTAAAACCGTATGAAGTTAATAT
Organism: Bacteroidota bacterium; assembly: GCA_026224775.1. Classification (GTDB taxonomy): domain Bacteria; phylum Bacteroidota; class Bacteroidia; order Sphingobacteriales; family Sphingobacteriaceae; genus Mucilaginibacter. Next base: position 323,459 of record JAMFRP010000019.1, on the reverse strand, counting down.
TTGCGGTAAGGCACTTGTAAAACATGGTTCTTCAGAAGAATATGCCGGGAATACGGTAGTAGGAAAATTATGCCTGACCATTTTTATACCGTAATAAAACTGACTGATGATACTTTCGCCCTCTACATCAAACAAATAACTCTGCGCATAATCAGGATTGACATATTCTATTCTTTCAGTACCCGCAGATTGATCTGTAAACAATTTTTTAAAATCATCAAATGCTGCGGAATCTTTACCTTTTGTATCGGCCCAGGTTTCAGGCTCTATTTCGAGGTTTATTTTCCAATCCGGATGCTTTACCAACTGGTCTGCCATAAACCGGGTATTCCAATCAGGATAATGGCCCCAAATGCCGCCATGATAACCATCAATAAAATAAGCCGTTTGACAATGCGCATTAGCAATTATACAGCAAGCTAAAAGCAATGTCAACGGCACAATTTTATTAAGCGCTAAACGAAACTTAGTTTGGTAGAGAAACATTCAATAACTGGTTATAATTTGGTTTGTAGAAACAAACATACAAAACCGGTTTAGCAAAAACAAAACTTTAATAATTATTTATGAAAATATTTTATAACCCTATCAGGGAAAAAGGTATCCTAACGCCCTTTGGCCGGTAATCGTTTGGGTCTTCAGAGCCATCAGGGTTGGAACAGGGTGTAAGACAGGTAGTATTGGCACGGTCGTTCGTGTTATAAAAATTAATGCAGTAATTAACCAACAGCTCGTTATGCCCATTATTAAACTCGGCATGAATAGTTGGATTGTAATATGAGGGGGCGTGCCCTTGCTTGTAATCCGGCAAAACATATACTATTCTCTTGTTAATGAATGGCCCTGTTGGGCTTGTACTTACCGCAGCATACATGTTTCTTGTAGGCACATCGCAGGTAAAGCCATAATCCATTGTAATTAAAACGTATTTACCATTTACATAGCCCACGGTATTATTGTTTACGGGCCCCTTGCCAATTACAGCCGCGGGGGCATCGGTTGGTTTTGATGCCCATGTCTTGCCATCCCAAAACGTCCATTGTGTTGGATGCGTAACAGGAAAACGCGCTACGTATACACTTGCGCCAAAATAACCACCAGTTCCATAGGTATAAATAAATCCGTCGCCGGGATTGACCATGCCAAGGGAGTAAATCAATTTGGTTTGGCCGCTTACATTTGGTACGCTGATCAACTTAACAGGCGGAACGGAGGTGGTGCCTGTTTCAGTAACATCTGCAAGGTATTGGTTTACCGTGTTTAGGGTACCGGTAATCACCTCAATACAATGTACATAAACATGGTTGCCTATTTCAATACCCACACCTGGCCAAAGCAAATTCTTTGGATTATCCGTATGGAAAATTTGAACACCATCAGGCGAAGTGATATTAGCAGTTTTAGTCGGGTCCCAGCTATGATCTGCCGGTTGAAGCAAGGCTGCATTGTGATAAGGAAAGATCAGGTTGCAGGCAAACTCACCTTTTTCATCTATCTGGTTGTAAAATGTGTCGCCGGTTAGCCAAATCACCTTATTCTTATTTGGCCCATAGCTCAGTGGTATCGATGCACCTTCATCAAATGCAGTTGATCCCGTTGTACGCTGAAAAAAACCAACTACGGCATCATCACGGTAGCTGTCGGACGCAACGTTATTCAAATCCCATAGTTGAGTTTCTGTATTATTATAATTATTTCCTTTTTTCTCCAAAACGACATAATCTTCATCAAATGGAATTGCTGTAACCATTCGGCCGGTTTTGATATCTTTCCCAGTAACAGGTGCTATTATAGTTCTTTTTATTCTGGTTAGTAATAATCCATTTATTTTATTTTTTATGATATATCCTCTACCTGAAATAAGTTCAAATTCCCAATATTTATAGTCATTATCATACCCCCTGGATTGAGAAGGGATATTAGGCCCAATATTGTAATTGTAAGGATCTGCACCAAGATATTTGCCACTATATAGGTTCATGATAGTATAATAGCCATTAGCCTGCTTACTAATTAACCATTTTTGCCAGCGCTCAATTTTATTCATTTTAAGTTGAGATGTCACTATTTTGGCGCCATCTTTAAGCTTATCACCCTGCATTACTTCACCGGAAACTTCAATTAATCGCTTATCAGTAGCGGCAATTGTATAAGTACCATATTCCCTTAATTCAGTTGGCGCTGTATTTTCAACATGTTTATATGCCCTGATATTTTTAAATCCAAATGTAAGAAGCAATATAAGTGCTATAGAAAAGCTTAGTAAGTTTTTTTTCATGACTAAATAGGGCCTTCAAATACAGTTTAATTGGCTAATATATCTTTTAAGTATTTTTTCAAAGCAATCATAAAGATATTATTAAACAACTCAAGAATGAATTCTTGACATTAATCCATAACATTTTTATGGTTACAGCAAAACAACACAAGTTGACCTTAGAGGCACCGGGATTATAACGCTTTGATTATTATAGTTTATATATTGGCTTCAGGACAAAATTAAAATAAGAAATGAATTAAAAAAACCGATTTAGCAAATAATTTATAAATTGCACAAAAAACCTACAATTCAACATCAATATGAAACCAATTGTTAAGATAGCTGTAATTGCTTGTCTTTCTTTATTAATCGGAAGTACCGCCGATGCTCAAACAACACTTATCCATTTAAACTGGAAACTGGCACCACAGGATGATCACCTATATAGCGAAAGACAAGTTTCGATTGCAGGTCTTAATACTGATAACTGGATAAAAGCAATAGTACCGGGAACTGTTTTTTACTCATACGTCGCGGCTGGAAAAGAAAACAATCCTGACTATGCAGATAACATATATAAAGTAGACAAATCAAAATATAATCTCCCCTATTGGTATCGCGCTGAGTTTTCGGCCCAAGGATTTCCAGTCGGGAAAAAGATATGGCTTAATTTTAACGGAGTAAATAAACGTGCTGAAGTTTATTTAAATGGCAATCATATCGGAACAATTAAAGGCCTGATGCAACGAGCCCAGTATGATATTACCGATTTACTGAATAAAAATAAGCCCAATGTGATTTCAGTATTGGTTATAACCCCGAATACAGGTCATGGCCTTGCTAACAGAGAGAGTCCCACTTATTTAAGTAGTGGCAGCTGGGATTGGATGCCATCCGTACCGGGTTTAAACAGTGGTATCACGGATATAGTTAGCATTACCAGTACAGGACCTGTCACCGTTGAAGATCCATGGATCCGGGCAGAACTCCTCAATAAAAAGTTAGCCAACCTAACAATAAATGTTAAGTTAAATAATGCTTCGGCCAAACCGGTAAGCGGCAGAATTAAACTGGTTATAAATCCTGGGAACATTACCGTTTCTGGCCCTGTAATTACCTTGAGTGGCAACAATAGCCAGTCATTTACTTTTGATGATGCTCAATTTCCCCAGTTAAGTATTAAAAACCCCAAATTATGGTGGCCGAATGGCTATGGTGGTAAATCCGACGGTACGCAATATTTATACAGTTGTTCTGTTCATTTTGACGTTAATGGCACAGCGACCTCTGATGCGGTTATCAAAAACTTCGGAATAAGAAAGATCACCTCAGATACAACATCACTCAATGGCCCGCTACGTGTTTATGTAAACGATGTACCTATCTTAATAAAAGGCGGGAACTGGGGCATGTCGGATTATATGCTGAAAGTGAGAGGAAAAGATTATGATACCCGCATCCGGTTTCATAAGGAGATGAACTTTAACATGATCCGCAATTGGACAGGCGAAGTTACCGACGAAGCCTTTTACGATTATTGCGATAAATATGGCATTATGGTATGGGACGATTTTTGGCTCAATAATTTCGGGCCTATAGATAGCCTGAATATCTTTAAAAGTAACGCGATTGAAAAGGTAAAGCGCCTCCGCGACCATCCTTCGGTAGTTATTTGGTGCGGTGCTAATGAAGGCGTGCCGGGCGGCAATCCTAACGGGCCATTAAATAACGCTATTAAAGATGTCGTTAAAGATAATGATGGAGAAGACCGACTATATCTGCCGCGATCAAATGCAGGTGTAAACAACCCTAATTTTTCTATACATGGCGGCAGCAGGACCTTATCAGGCAGCGGTATATGGGGCAACCTTGATCCGAAAACATATTTTACCGACCCGCATAACGGATACCTATTTTCCAAAGACAGCTACGGTTTACGAAGTGAGCTGGGCACAGCCACTTTTGTGAATATCGAGAGTTTCAAAAAATTTATGCCTAAAGAATATTGGGTAGCCCCAACGCCAAAAGCGGTGGATAGTAAAACTAATATGTGGGCTAAACACTATTTCAGTACTGATGGTGGCCTTGGAGGTGGCTCGAACCCGGTTAGGTATATCAACGACCTTAATAGCCGCTATGGTACAGCAACCTCATTAGCAGATTTTTGCAAAAAAGCGCAATTGCTAAACGTGGAAACGATGAAAGCCATGTATGAATCATGGAATGACCATATGTGGAAAGATGCCTCTGGCATGCTAATCTGGATGAGCCAGTCGGCCTACCCTACTATGATATGGCAGACCTATGATTATTATTACGATCTTACTGGAGCTTATTTTGGGGCGAAAACAGCATGTGAACCTATCCACATCCAATGGAACCCAGCCACAAATGCTGTTAAGATCATCAATAATAAACCCTATGAGTTGAAAGGCCTGCATGTAGAAGCAAGCGTTTATAATATGGATGGTAAAATAGTATCCGGGTATTCTCAAAAACAAACAATAGATGTTAGCGCTACATCAGCAACGGAAGTTTTTACAGTCTTTAATGCTGCTAATTTACCTGCGCTATCAGCGGTTCACTTTCTTAAACTAAAACTATTTGCAGCAGATGGCCACTTATTATCTGAGAATTTTTATTGGATAGGTAATACTTATCTGGATTATACCAGCCTTAGCAAAATGCCTTCGGTGAGTAAGGATTTATATGTAAGCACTCCAAGAGTGAAGGCTGCCACAAATGGCACAAACTTGTTGTTAACTTATATCATTACCAATAAATCAAAATCAACCGCGGCATTTGGCATCAGAGCGCAGTTATTGAATAAATTAGGGGCGCAAATTTTGCCTGCTATATTTAGCGATGGTTATTTTTCGCTGATGCAAGGCGAATCTAAAACACTCCAGATAGAAATAGACCCTAAATTATTAGGTGCCAATTACAGGCTCGATGCTAAGGCTTATAATAATTAGGCAAGTTAATTTGAGCGTGTAATTTCAAAATGATGTTCAACCGGCTTATTGGTTAGGTATATCTGGTCAGTAAGCAGGTCCATCTCTTTTTGCCATGCATCGCGCACGCTTTTAAATCGTGCCTTTTGATAGGTTGGAATAGCGGCAGCCACAAAGAAGTCCTTTTTAGCATATTTCTGTAATGAATCCATGGTGGCTTCGCTATCATTAAAAAGCATTCCTTTAGGTTTTAAAATAGAATAATGTATCCAATAATATTCGCGTAAACGGCGCTCAATTTCCCAACGCTCCTCGTTTAAATGCATTATGGCTAAAGCTTGCTGATATTGCGGGGTACCAATAATCAGGGCTAAGTTAATTCCTTTTTCAAACGCGTTTCCATCCCATTGGCCTAATATCTTGCTATCGATTTTTAAGGTATAGCTATCAGTTTTCTTTAGTCCTTTTATTTGTAATAATTCCTGATTATAGTCGTCAGTAAATGGTATTAATTGCAATGCTTGCGCCTGAGTTCGCTGTGGGCGGCCAAAACCTCCCGGAATAGTATCGAGCGGATACGGCAAGGATTTGGCCAGGTAGTTGAATTGAATACCGCTATTATTAAGAGCAACACCAGTTAATTTGCAGTTTTCCTGCTTATCTATCTGGCCATTTTTTGCATCAACTGATATATCAGCTACTTTATCGCCTGCCAGGCCCTGAGCATTTAAAAACAGGTAGGTCATTACCATCTGCCCATCGTTAGTAGGATGTATCCTGTCAATTGCTTCCATCGTAAATAAGGAATCTTTTTGTTGTTCTTGCTTGTTGATCTGTGTCATAGGTTTATTAAAATCAACAAAACCCCAACTGTTATCTTTGGCAATTTGCTTTTCAGCTGCAATGATGACTAACATTGCTTTATTCTTTCCTTCCAATGACGTTGTTTTTATCCTGGATGTTTCATCATAGGGCGATGAACCAATCATAATCTTTTTTATTTCAGGATGCTGCTGAAGCAAGGCAACAATCTGTTTAAAACTCATTAAAGATGTGTTAATTTTTAACTGATACAATGAATCGGCTTTAGCTGCGGGAAATAATTGATACCCGGTATCATTCATACCAAAAGTTAGTGTCATAACAGTCGGCTTTTTTGCGAATACTTCATTATCTATCCGCTCCAGCATTTGCTTTGAAACATCGCCGCCAATTCCAGCATTGAAACATTCAATCCGCATGTTTGGGAAGTGAGTCATGTAGTATAACCATATGTATGAATGATAATGACCTCCATCAGTTATACTGTTCCCCATAAAAACCACCCTATCACCATTAACGAAAGGTTGAACTTTTGATTGGCTGTATGAATTGAGGAACAGGAACAAGAAAAGAAGTTGTAGATAAATTTTTCGATGCATATGGCTTATTAAACTGGTTTAGCAAAGCAAAAGAAATTGATTTGGATTAGCAAATTTTATCTGTAGTTCTAATAAATTAAAGAATTTTAAATTAGAACCAGCCTCCTAGGCACGGCATCGCCTAATCGAAAGCGCCAGTTTTGAACGGAACAACGTTGATTCTAACGGTTAGATAATTGGGGATCGATCAATTTCAATGGTACCCTCAATGCTCGCAAACGATAATTATTGGGATCGAATTTGCCGTCAACACACGTTGGGATACACGGCGCATAGCCATTAATGGAATAGGTGATCAACAATTCATCTTTTGAATTAATATATTCAGGGTGGGCATTCGGTCCATAAAAAAACGGTCGGTGTCCTGCTTTATCATTGGGAATTGTATAAATTACTTTGCGCGTATTAAATGGACCTGTTATTTTATCGCTGGTAGATGAATAGATCTCTTTACCATTGTCGCAGGCCAGGCTAAACTCTGTGCTTAGGTAAAGGTATTTGCTCCTTACTTTGGTAAAAAAGGTACTGAAACCCGGCGCATCGGCTATAACTGCTATCTTTTTAATATCACCCTGCCAGTTTTTACCATCCCAAAATGCCCATGGTGAATTCGGAGCGTTCTCCGGGAAACGTGCTATATATATTTTGGAATCTTTCAGGCCATAAGTATATACGAAGCCTTTCTCTTTTATAAATCCCTGTCCAAAACCTATACCGTTAAAATCCTGTAGAGGGCTGTAGACTACTACCTTCATAGCAGGCAAATATATCTTTGCCCAGGTTGCTGGAAGCGTTTTCATATCATAGGCCCCGTTACCAGTTTTGTGAAGGTTTAAACAAAGCACAAAAACAGTATCGCCATGTTGAAAACCATTTATTGGCCAGATAAAGTTGTCGGGCTTGTCTTTAAAAAAGCTTTGAGTGCCCTTACTTCCTGGTAACGTTTTGGTGCTGCGCCAGTCCCAGTTCACAAACGGTTGAATAAGCACGCTGTTGTTTGCCCCAAATAAGCAGGGTGTCGATTTGGTAGCCGCATTATAGTCATCGATATAACTATCGCCAAACAACCACATTACGCGCCCATGCGAAAGCGGGATGGAATAGCCGCCGTCGGCGGCTATCATACCACTTTCGCGTTTAAAAAAGTTAGTTATCGCGCTGTCCTGATAAACTTCCTGGGCTATGAGTGAATGCGTTATTGTAAATAGAAAACAAAAGATCCATAACTTTTTCATGTTATTAATATATCAAACCACAGTTTTATAATGATGTGGCAGCCACAAAAATTATTTACTATTTTTTTTCAGTGTTTCAGTAATGGCTGCCTTTGCCAGTGGTTCCATTACTTTGTAACCCGCCAGGTTGGGGTGTACTAAACCGTCTTGCGTCAGCTCAACTTTCAATCCTTTTTTGTCGTTTACCATGGCCGACCAGTAGTCAATGTAAGTGAAATGTTTTTTTGCGGCGTAAGCTTTAAGCATAGCATTGAGCGCAACAATCTTTTCGGCAGGTTCTAAACCTCTATGCCATGAAAAGTCTGTTGCGGGTAATACAGAACCGATAATTGGTTTTATGCCATTTGCCTTAGCTAACTCGCACATCGAAACAATGTTGCCAAATATATTTTCAGGGGCAATATAACCCCGATTTTGGGCAAAGTCATTGGTACCAGCTTCGATAACTACAGCTAAAGGTTTAAGGTTAATTACATCTTCGCGGAAACGAACAAGCATCTGTGCTGATACCTGGCCACCTATACCGCGACTAATATAGCCGTTATCTTTAAAGTATGCAGGGTCCATATTGCCCCAGTTTTCGGTAATGGAGTTACCCATAAATATCACACGTTTTTCACCCGGGGCCGGAGGTGCAACTTTGGTGTTCGCATCGCTGTATTTGCTAAGCCATGCCCAGTCGTTATGCACTAAATCGTCATAATATTTTTGTAGGGAGACCCAGCCTTCAGCTGATTTTTGCGCTGCCGTTTTTTCATTGCTGAGTGGTTTTAACAAACCCAGGTCATTCATCCAATCGCCCAAACGATCAACCAAAGTATCAGTAGGGATATTTTGCTTATTCATGCCAAAGCCACTGCCACCTTTTACATAGATATGCAGTTCGGTACTGCCTTTGGCTTTAAGCCACTCATGGCAAAGGTTGATATTTTGCTGTTGGTTGGCGTTTAACGAATCATTTGCGGCAATAAATAATGGCGGGGCATCAACAGGCGCAAACTTTAATAAACCTTTTGAAATTAATGGATTGATGGCACCAATAAAGTCGGGCCGGTTTTCGGCAGTTGCATTAATAGCACTTAATACGGCAATTGTTCCACCTGCTGAGAAACCAAGGATACCTACCTTATTTGGCAAAACTTTATAATCAGCGGCATGGCTGCGTACGTATGCTATTGCAACCTGGCCATCGGCAACGGATAATGGAATAACTTTCAGTTTGTCCATTTCAAAACCTTTTTGGTCGGCTTTATCATTAAATTCCTTTACAGGGTTAGTGCCAAGTATGTGTTCCAGTCGGTATTTTAATATAAATACGGTGACACCTTTTTTATTTAACCAGACAGCCTCGTCGGTGTCTTCTTTGTCAACTGATAATACATGAAAATCACCCCCGGGGCAAATAACCACCGCTGTACCTGTTGCCTGCACAGCAGGGTCGGCAGGGTAAACGGTTAGTGTAGGCTGACTAACGTTGTAAACGACTTTGGTTTTCCAGGCGTTACCGTCGTTTTCAGCTTCGGTCCAGGTCCATTTTTCAGAGCCAGGTGCCGTACCGGGATAAAGCTGTATTACTTTTTGTTGTGCCTTTACCGTTATTGCGCATAAGAAAAGGGCTGCTAATGCTAATTTTTTCATATTTGGTTTATAGTGGTTTTCGTGATCTCTTTTTCGGCGAGGCGTTTCATTACCTGGTATCCGTTAAGGCTTTCTATTTTCCTTAAAGTTTTGAAATTATATCAAAAAAACCGATTTAGCAAATTTAATGCAATAAGCCATAATCATCAGTTTGAAAAAGCACTTAGAAGCCATGTTTAAATTGGATGATTTTATAAAAATAATATCGTTGGCAAATTAGTGAATGTTGGAGACATTTTATCTACATACTGATTTTTGATAATGATTGATATTAATCTTATAACACCTATTTTTTTATTTTGGCTAACAGCAGAACTGCTTTTATATTTTTTTTATAGTTTTACAGAATGGTAACTAAACCGTTTTATAATGAGCTTATCAGTAGAATATTAATTCTCAGCTTATTTCTTTGTATTATCAATATGAGCTATGCTCAAATTGTGCTGCCCGCCTGTTTTACCGATAACATGGTTTTACAACAGCAAACAAAAGTAAACCTTTGGGGAACCCAAATCCCTGGTAAAAGCTTTACTATAATAACATCATGGAATAATAAAATCTATAAGGTCACCAGTGATGCACACGGTAATTGGAAAATAAAAGTAAGCACTCCAACTTACGGTGGGCCTTATACTATTACCTTTAATGATGGCAACATAGCGGTATTGAAAAACATTTTGATAGGCGAGGTTTGGGTATGCTCGGGGCAATCAAACATGGAGATGCCATTAACCGGCTTTTATGGCGATGTGTTAAACCTGAAGTATGAGTTGGCTGACGCGGCTAACTACCCCGAAATACGGATGCTGAAAATTGATAACAAAATCAGTTTTACACCACTTACCAATGTGCAAACGAAAGGCGGTTGGGCGGTATGCAACCCACAAACTGTTCGTAACTTCTCGGCTGTTGCTTATTTTTTTGCGAAGAATTTATTTATAGATAAACATATACCCATCGGTATTATCAATAGCACCTGGGGTGGTACCGTTGCTGAAGCCTGGACTAGCGGCAGCGCTTTAAAAACAATGCCTGCCTTCGCCCCTTTTGTAAATACTATTGAAGGCGGCCTCACGCAGGAAAAACTTGATGCTCGTTATCAAAAAGAACTAAGGGATTGGATCGATTCAATAAACACAAAGGATCCTAGCTTTAAGCAAGGTAAACTACGCTGGGCTGAGCCTGATTTTGACGATTACGTATGGCCAAAAATGAGTTTACCTACCTACTGGGAGCAAGCCGGAGTTCCTGATTATGATGGTACAATGTGGTTCAGGAAAAAGGTTACCATTCCCGCAGCATGGGCCGGCAAGGATTTAAAACTAAATATGGGCGGTATTGACGATTACGATGTTTCTTATTTTAACGGAGCTGAAATAGGTCATACTGACCTATTTATTTATAAACGCAGCTATACGATTCCCGGCAAACTGGTAAAAGCAGGCGAAAATACCATTGCCATCCGCGTTTTTGATAATGGCGGCCTTGGCGGAATAAACAAAGGCCCATTGCAATTGTCATTAGCTACTGATACTACTGGCCAAATTGATCTGGCAGGCCAATGGGTTTATCACAAAGCTAATATGCTTACATTATTACCACAACCACCTACACAATCAAACAGCCCTAACCGGCCAATGCTTATTTATAATGCCATGATAAGCCCTATTTTACCTTACACCATAAAAGGCGTAATTTGGTATCAGGGCGAAAGTAATGCTGATAGGGCCACGCAATATCGCCAGCTTTTTCCGCTATTAATTAATGATTGGCGACAGAAATGGAACGAAGGCAACTTTCCGTTTTATTTTGTGCAGATAGCCAATTATTCCGCCACCGACCAGCCACCCGCTGCTAATTGGCCCGCCTTACGTGATGCGCAGTTAAACACACTAACCGTGCCGAATACAGGGATGGCTGTCACCATTGATATTCGGGATGCCAACCGCATACACCCTCAAAACAAACAGGAAACCGGCCGACGTTTGGCATTAATAGCACGGGCAAAAACATATGGCGAAAATATCCCCTACTCAGGGCCGATCTATAAATCACAAGTAATTATCGGCAATAAAATTGAACTGAAATTTACCCATACCGATAATGGCCTACTTGCCAACGGTGGTACCCTTAAAGGATTCACCATAGCAGGCGCTGATAAAAAATTCTACCCCGCCCAAGCTATTATAGTAGGGAATAAAGTAATAGTAAACAGTAGTAATGTTATAAACCCTGTCGCTGTGAGGTATGCCTGGGCAAATAACCCGATTTGCAATTTATATAATGGAACAAACCTACCAGCGTCACCGTTCCGAACAGACGATTGGGACAACATTAGGTAGATAAACTCAATGTAATAATAATAAAGCGCCTCATTGATATTATCTAAAAATTTACCCTCTCCAATATAATCCGGTATGAAATCAGTTTAACTATTTCAAGCAAAAAACCCGGCCCATCTAAATGGAACCGGGCAATCAGCATTATGAAAAAACTAATTGTTAATGTATGGTAACCGCTTTAACAAATGCACCGGTTGCATCAAAACTTACTTCGTAATTAGTATTGTTAACCGTAATAAACACATGGTATCCGGTTATTCCTGTTTGGTTGCTTTCAACGTAGGCTTTATCAAATACATATCCAGGGTAGGTCGTAGTTAAATAAGTAGTAATCGCAGACAACAGTTTTGCAGCAGTTATCTCTGTATTTCTGCCACCATGCGGCTCTATTTTAATGCGTTTTATCAAACTTCCGGTTGCAGAAATATTTGTTGCATATAAGACAGTATCTTTACTTATTAAGATGTACGTCGTATCCGGCGTTTTATAAGCGTGCAGTAAAGTATCTGTGGGATAAGTTGTGGTAAAATATGTTAACACAGCCGCCGGTACCGATGCAATCGCAATGGTGTCATGTTGTACACCGCCACGGTCACAGAAGGGGCCACCGGGATGCCAGCCTTTGCCGCCGCCGCCCATGTTGGCACCATCCTTTTGTTCTAAAACATTGACAAAAGTACCTGTTGAGGTGAATTTTAAACCTACAAACAAACCATTGTACTTAATAACCACCACATAGCTCACAACCACTTTGGCGCTATCAACTTTGTAAGCTTTTGTAAAAGTGTATCCGGCGTAATTTGCAGTTAAATAGGTAGATATAGCAGCCGGTAATGCACTAAATGCTACTGAATCTGGTTTGTTGCCATTCGGCGGGAAACAATTAACCATGTAGATGCTGTCTTTAACACCGGCACTGTCAACCGAGGCCAGCGCTATTGCTCCGTCAGCTGTGAGCGTGGCAGTTGTTAAAGAAGAAGTGGTTGTTGAAGATGAAGAGGTCTTTACGTCTTTTTTACATGAAGACACGACACTAAAAATGCTCAGCAAAATTAGCGAGGGGTAAATAACTTTGGTTCTCATTTTTGTAAAATTTTGATTCATAAATTTAAAGCCAAGGCACTATGCCTTTGTATGAATTAAATGTATGATCGAAATCTGCAGCGAAGAACTATTTGTCGATGAATGGATATTATTTACCGACTAAGTGAATTTGAGACATTTACCTGCACCTGGTAAGGCCATCTGTACTTGAGGCATCGGCGGGCTTTATGATGAGCGCTTTTTCAAAATAACCAATAGCCTCTGCCTTGTTGCCCGCCATCAGTAACGACCAGGCAAGCATGTGATTACCATCATAATCATACGGATATAGCGTTGCTACAACCTTAAAATATTTGGTTGATACATCAAACTGTTTACGGTTGTAATAAATGACACCGGCCCAATAACAGGCCTGCGTGTTTTGTGGGTCGATCTTTAATATATCAATATATTGCTGCAAAACTTTATCCCAGTTTTGAAGGAACGACAAGGGTTTTACATAACCAAATTTAGCTTCGATTGATCCCGGTTTAATATTAACTGCTTTTTGATAGTAGTTTTGAGACGCATTGTAGTTTTGGTTGAGGTAATATAGCCAGCCAAGCCGGATATTTATCTCATAGCTATTATTGCTATAATAAGCAGATATATCATTAATGGCAGCAGTATAGTTTTTATTCAGCTCGTCAGTATAGCTGTTATGAAAAGCCTTCTGTAACACGCCATTGCTTTGTGCAAATGTGCCAGCTGCCCATAAACTAAAAAAACAAACCGAAAGAACCTTTTTTAAAACTTCCATATTAAACCTAAAGTAATAGAATTTTGTTCATAGTTTAAAGACTGGTAGGTATCATCCTTTTTTTCATAAACATAATCCAATTGCAATTGCATGTGCTTGCTTAACTGGTAAAATAAAGTCTCTCCGCATTTAAAAGTTATTTTGTCAATCGCATTGTAAATATACAATCCATCGGCATCTAAATAATCATTCTGATCGCCAATTGTAACAGCAGATTCGAGCCATGTGTTTTTAATAAGTTTAAAGCCTATAGCCTGGCTCAATATTATATGGTCAGATGCATTTAAATGCTGGTCTGATGCACGGCTGATTGTGTAGAAGTTAAAGTTTCCCATCGGATAGAAGGTGAGTTTTCCGTCGTACTGTTCTATCGGCTTTTCATCAAGACTTCCAAAGTTCATGTCTACTTGCAGATCAAAATATGAAGCCGTAAACCGCGCTCCTAAAAACCCCAAATTACTATTGCCGACAGAGGTTTCAAAGCTGGTATTAACGTAATGATAAGCACCTAAGATACTAAAATTGGCGCTTGCGGCATAGCTTAATTTAGCATAATATTCTTTTTGCTGGTCTCTCGCATCTATCGAATTATCATTATCGCTTAACCTAAAAATAGTTTGGTTGTAGTAAACTAACGATTGCTCCAGCTGCCAGCGCCATGACAAGCGGTTACTCAATGAGATTCGGGAATAGGACGCATCTCCCCGGTTGATGTCATTATTTAAGTTCGTGCTAAATTCGGTACCGGCATCTATAAAGGCAAAAGGTCTTAAACCATTTTTGTTTTGCATATATCCGGCATTGTAAGATGCCGCAAGGTCATTGTTTAAATAGCTGTTACATAAATAAGCGTAAAAACGAGCGGTTTCGTTATAGCCGTCATTAGCAAGAATATCTTCATAGTTTTTCAGCGCCATCTTAAAATTGCCGCTCATCATATACGCATAGGCAATCTTTAATCTTAAGCCCGGAAAGTCAATGCCGTTTTTGACAGATTGATTTCCAAACACGATTAATTCCTTCCAGTCGCCACTGTTATAGAGGTCGGCCGAGGTACTATCCGCCACCTGCATGGTGCTAATTTGTGCCTTTATACTGCCCGCTAATAAAATAAAAACGATAGTTAATACGTATTTGATTTTATCCATTCAATATTTTTGTGGTTACCGTTTACCGAAATATAATACCCCTGAATATTATCATTTGCAAGACTGATAGTCGCCTGCATTAATATCTTTTGTTTGCCAAATACTTGTTTTACTTGTGTTGACTGGATAACTCCGCTTTTAGAGGGGAGATTTATGGCGCTATACCTTAAACTGATAAATCTAAAAAAAGGCGAAACAAAGTCCTGCAACCAAAGCAATGGTTTATTATTTAATAGATGTAAAGGAAACACATCGTGCACAACAACATGGTCATTATCGGTAAATGTAATTTTATACGCAGCCAGGTAAAAAAGAAATAATAAAGATTGATGGCTACCATAAAAGCTAGTAAAGTAAAATTGTGTACCATCGTTTATAAAATAGGCCGTTGCTCCACTTGTTATACTGTAAAAATAAGCTTGGCCCAACTCATCCCTGAATACCTCTAATTGCTCGTTAACACCTGGCTCACCAACAAGTGTGGCAGTATAGCCCGGCTGAAAATCAAATGCCTTTGCAGTAGCGTTAACAATTGAGACAGGATTTACAACGTCGCCTTGTTTAGGAATAGTAAAACTTGCAATTCTTTCCTGTTCGTTTTTTTTGCTAACGTAATATGAAAAAGGATAGCTCAGTGTTTTTGCATCGATATACGGCGTAATCTGGAGCTGAAAATGCAAATGCGGTTCAGGAGAACGACCGGAATTACCGCATGACCCAATCAGTTCTCCCTGTTTAACCGTATCACCGATCTTTACTTTAATTGATTGCTTTTTAAGATGTGACACTTTGCTGTATAAACCGTCGAGGTGTTTAATTACTACAGTATTTCCCCAATTCTCCAGCAGGTTTTCAATACCTATAGCATTGTCTTCCACGTTATCTACAACATTGGCCACAACACCATCGCCGCAGGATAAAACGGGTTTATTAAAGGAATAAAAGTGTTCAGGCAATGTGCCGGGAAATTTAAAAGTTTTTTTATCCTCGTCTTCAATCACAAAATCAAGGGCTTTACCCCATTCGTTAGTATGAGTGATATTGCCATCGTATCCTTGTGAAACAGTCCAGCTACCCATAAAAGGCAGCCTGAACCTAAAGTATTGCAAATTATTTAACCGTTTTTGTTGGTTGATGAACTGATATAAATTTCGTTCCGGCGAATAATGCTGCAGCTTAACCAATTGTAAATGCGCTGCATCTTTCCGGAGTAACAGGAAATAAAGCAGCGTGAAGTTTATCACACAAAACGGTAAAGAAAATACTGGTAAATTATAAGCCGCCAATATAACCGAAAAGGCATTTATCAGGATAAATATTACCGGGATACAGGCGATTGCCCATAAATAGGATCGTATGGAGGGAATGGTAAAAAAACTACCAATAGCAATAGTGGATATCATAAAGTTAGCGCCCAAATGGTAATAGCTGATACCATCCGGATAAATATGCAGGCTGGCGTTAAGACCATAAGCGGCTAAAAAACCAATTACTGCTAAGCTAAATGCGATACGGGAATGAATCAGCAAGCCAATAGCAATACATGCGCCCGTTATAATATTATCCTGAAATAAAATAGCGCTGAACGAACGGAAAAATAAGCAAAGCAAACCGGGAAGATTGGATGATAGATAATTATGCAGGTAGGACAAATTTCTGGTCCACCCGTAAACCTCTTGCATAACAAGGCTACTTTTGGATACAAGCCCGATGTTAAACAAACCGTCAGCGCTTAATAACAAAATCCAAAAACACAGGATAAAAGGTACGGATAAAATAGGCAGACCTAATTTGCCAAGCCTTTCGGCGAGGACAGCCGTTACCATGATTAACAATAAAGCAGTAAATATCAGCCAGATGACATAGTACATGTTAAATTGGTAAAATGTACCAAAGGCGAGACCGAGGAGCAAATTATTAAAGCTGTAAATACCCGTTTGAATATGCTCACGCTGGTAGCCCGACGCCTTGACCACTACAGCGGCGAACACAACGCAGCATAACCCACTCATGCCAGCAAGGGGGTTTATAAAAGATACCAAGAGCAAAATTCCGCCTAACGTGCTATTTTGTGAAAAGAACAGTATGGCGTAGCTATTAAGTATGGTTTTAATAAAAAATAAAAACCTGCTTTTCATCTATTTTGCTTTTAAATGCCCGGGTACATTTTCATTTTCCTCAATGTAATCCAATGTTTCGGCGGCTTTTATTAAATGGATGTTTTGTCGCTCATCAATTAAGACAACCGCAGGCCTAAAGGTTATGAACTGCATCCATTGCGTCATATTGTAAGCGCCCACTTTGTGTACCACCAAATGGTCACCAGGATTTAATAAAGGCAGATTTATGTTTTCCCTGATTACGTCTATATTCATACATAACGGGCCATAAATCGCCATATTTTCCGTATGTGGCGAGAAATCCTGTGCAGGGCTTATTTGATGATCATACCAAAATGAAGTAAAGAGTATGTTGACCCCAAAATCTACAACAGTCGCCCGTTTGCCGTCTGCCAAACGTTTATTGGCCAGTACTGTGCCCAATAAATATCCTGCATCGTCAATCAGCGCGCGCCCACTCTCCAGTATCAGTAGCGGTAATTCATTAGGCGCAAAATCTGAATTAATCAGTTTATTGCATATTTCTTCAGCAAAGTCATCGATTGATGGTAAGGTGTCTGTCCCGGGTAAATACGCGCCTTTTAAGGTATTCATTGAAGGAAAGCCACCGCCGAGATCAAGATACTCTATGGTTTGATCTAGTACAGTCTTACAACGCAAAGCCAGATCTGCTAATTTCGTAGCCGCTATGCCGAATGCAGATGTTGATTGTATATAAGTACCGATATGGCAATGGAGGCCCGTCAATCGCAATTTGCCTGAAGCAACCACCTTAGTAAGCGCGTTCCATGCTTCGCCGTTTTCGTAATTAAAACCAAACCTGTCCCATGCCGGAAATATGCCGGTATCCATATTCACCCTGATAGCCACACGGGGTTTATCCGTTAAATTTTCACTCAGTGTAATTAAAAGATTTAATTCCTCTAAATGATCAATATGGATTAGTGAATCATTCTCTATTGCAAGCATCAGGTCTTCTTTTGACTTGCTCGGGCCGTTAAATATAATTTTGTTGCCAGCTACGCCGTTGCCCAAAGCTTTACGGTATTCAAAACCCGAAACAACCTCAGCCCAACTGCCTTCACTGTGGAATATCTGGCAAACAGCATTCAGGTAATTGGTTTTATAACTCCAGGCAAATTGTACTTTTGGATACCGGGTACTAAAAGCGCGATAAGCGGAGCGATAGTTGCGACGTATCTGGGTCTCCGATAGTACAAAAAGTGGCGAACCGTAAGCCGCGATCAGGTTAGTTACCTGTACGCCATCAATATGTTTAAAAGGCTGTGCACCGCTGTGGCTGCCAAACTTATTCA
Source organism: Bacteroidota bacterium (assembly GCA_026224775.1). GTDB lineage: Bacteria > Bacteroidota > Bacteroidia > Sphingobacteriales > Sphingobacteriaceae > Mucilaginibacter. The sequence goes on along the minus strand of JAMFRP010000019.1, from coordinate 305,182 downwards.
TGGCACCCGGGGTGAGTCTTTTTATGTAGGGCCTTTCGTAAGGAAGTTTTTCCATGATTAAGTCATAATTATAATTCGCCAAAGGCAGACATTTTTTGAAACTCCGCAATATCAACCACCTGGTCCCAGGAGTGCCGGATAAACAATTTGCCCGTCTCATAACTGTTAAATGGGGTAACGTTTTCACCCATACTCATTTTAATCAATGCTGCCGGCTGATTTTGGCCCGCTGCCGCTGCCAGATATATCCATGCGGGGAAGCGGGGATTAATTTCAATTATAAAAAGTTGATCCTCCGCATCCCGTATAATTTCCAGTTCATAAGCGCCTCTCCACTGGGTTGCTTTTGCAAATTGATCTGCCAGTTCAACCAATGCATTATCTTCAATAGTAACACCAGCCCAAGCTTTCCCTTTTTCGGTGATATAAAGTTTACGCATAGGCACAATACTAAGGTTACTACCGTTTCCACTACCTAATGCAGCAACATTTATTTCAGTTCCTTTGATATATTTTTGCGCTATCACAGGGTAACCCCAGGCCGCTTCCAATTGTTTAAATGCTTTCAGGGCGGAATCCATGTTTACTGCGATATATGCATCATAAAACTTACCCTTTATAACCAATGGAAAGCCTAATTCCTCAGTAACATGCGGTAAATCAGCAGCTGAAAATAGTTTATAATGCGGCGGCACCGGAAGTCCGTTTTTATTGCCAAATTCAAAAAGATTCGCTTTGTCCCTAACTTGTAATTGTGCCAGCGACGGAAGAAATGTGCGGATACCAATTTTTAATAACGATGGCGCTATAATTATGAAGTTATGGAGTTCTGCATCAAAGTTTGGGATGATTGCCGTTAACTTCTCCTGGTTATTAATGTAAGTTAACCTTTCCAGGAGTGCGCCGGTTCCCGCGGTGGGATAAGGTAGCTGATAAGTTTTGTCAACCAATCCCTGCATGTATATACCGGGTTCTAATGATTCATAAGCGAAGCCTACAATCCTGATATCATCACCCAATCCTGCTTTTAGCGCCCTGATCACTGCTATGCCCGGGCCTGGATTGTCATTAGCATTGAGGCCAGTTACACCAATACATAAGCCAGTGTACCTAGTTGCCATGATTCAATTCTAATTCCAACAGATTAGCCTCTTTTAACTGAATTATCCAATCCTCCCAGTCCCGATCAAGCTGCGCTACACTAACATCATATTTTTTTAAAATATCTGCTTTTATCTCCGCTGTGTTAACGCCGTTTTTCATGGCAAGCAATATGACTGATGCCATTGCATTGCCCGAAAACGAATCGCCGGTAGCCGGATTAAAAACAAACCCGTTCTCGCTGGTAGCAATATTCTTTTTGATCTTCATTATGCGCAAAGATGGTAAATAACGATATAAATGTAGCGATTTTAGGTATATCAGGAGGCTATTAAATAGTCAATACGCGATGCCAGCACTTCCATATCTATCGGTTTTAAAAACAACGCGTCGCAGTGGTAAATATCTGATTTTAATTTTTTAGTTCTGTAACCGGTCACAATAATTACAGGTATATCTTTCACCATATCCTCTTGCTTTAGGTCACCGCATATCAATTCGCACTCATTGTTCAGCAATAAGTAATCCAGTATGATCAGATCAGGCCGGATTGATTTGGCTCTTTCACAGATCGCTCCAGCGTCATATATAATATGTATATCGAAATCGCTGTAAGTTAAAATTTCATCAACAACTGGTAACATCCGGCCCCCGTTATCCAATACCAGGATCTTTTTTGGTTTGCTCATTAGTTCCATAATCCAATAGTTTTAAATGCTTTATATAAAATTGGCATATTAAAATTTTACAAAAAAGCAATTATCGCTGAACAGGACATATCTACCGACAAACAACAAAAACCCGATCTATTTTGACCATTCTTTTATGAAATCCGCATAGCTATTACCAACAGGAAGCTCCACAACGCCTATTTTAACCTTACGATTATAGATTGATTTTACTCTCTTTATCGCTACAGCATAGCTGCGATGAATCCGGGCGAATTGCGTTGCGGGCAATTTTTCGAGCACTGCTTTCATAGGCATAAGTGTTAGTATTGGCTTTTCCAGGCCCACCAGGTGAATTTTGATATAATCCTGCATGCTTTCAATGTATTCAACATCTTTTAAATTTATCTTAAGCATTCGATATTCAGAGTGCACGTATATCGATTCACCTTCTTCATCTTTATCCTGGGTTTTGTATTTAGCATAATCCAAAGCTTTTTGAACTGCCGCGGTAAATCGTTTGAGGTCAATTGGCTTTAACAGATAATCTATTGCCTCGAGCTCAAAACCTTCATAAGCATAATTTTTATAGGCGGTCGTAAATATTATCAACGGTTTATTTTGCAATGTCCGGACAAGATCAATACCCGAGATATCGGGCATATCAATATCTATAAAAAGCAAATCAACCAGCGTTTTTTTCAAAAACTCTGCACCCGAAATAGCGTCATCAAAAGTTTGTAGCAATTTTAATTCAGGGAAATCATTCACATGTTTTTTAATTACCTCAAGCGCTAACGGCTCATCATCAATAGCGATACATTTTAATTGCATACTTCTGTTTTATTTAACCGAAAATCTCTAATTTGACAGTAAACAAGTTGTTGCTTGTATCTATATCCAAGCTATATTTTCCCGGATACATGTGCTCCAACCTTTGTTTGGTATTGTTAATTCCAATGCCTTTCCTTTTATCATTTTGTGGTTTTTCAAAAATATTGTTCTGGCAAAAGAAACTTATTTTTTGTTCATCTGCCGTTATCCTAATACTGATTACTGCATTATTATGTTTGCTTATACCGTATTTAAACACATTCTCAATAAATGTCATTAATAATAAGGGAGCGATTTTCTGGTTTACAATTTCACCAGTACATACAAAATCAAGCTTGGTCTTTTTACCCAATCGCAGCTTTTGGAGGTCGATATAATCCTTGATGCAATCTATCTCGCTTTGCAACAGCACAACATCCTCACTTACTTCATCGGTAACGTAACGCATAATATTGGAAAGCTTCATAATGCTTTCAGAAGTGTTCTTATTATCTGTAACTGATAGCGCGTAAATATTATTTAAAGTATTAAATAAGAAATGAGGGTTAATCTGCGCTTTTAAAAATGACAATTCAGCATGCGCTTTCTCTGCTTGTGTTTGGGCGACCATTTGCTCCGTAAGCTGCCACTTTTGTACGGTACTCACTGCAATACTCAAACCTATTACTAAAATAAATATAAATAAACCTACCATATCAATATTCCCTGACTGGTGTATAAAGATGATCTGATTAGTAGGCTTATCCCTCGGGTCTTCCATACGCAAATTCTGATTCGGCAAGGGACCAAATGGCAGATTCTTTGCTTCTGATGAATTTATACCTGCATTCGGGATCGAACTATCAACCAATAGCGGTGCAGATTGAGCAGCATTATATTTCGGGTTTTTCAGCAGATTATGTCCAAGTAAATTATCAAAAGGCTGCAAAAAATACACACAGCCCGACAGTAGTAATACGATAAAACCATAGCTAACGTATTTTTTTCTAAATACTAACTTTGGCACCAGGTACCATGCATTTAAATAAAACATGAATATGTAGGTAAAGCAAAACAGCCAGTAAAATGGTGAAAGCAATATAAAATAGCTGTTATGTATGCTCTCCTGGGTTTTATTCATAAACAGCAGCGGGAAACCCAGGAAAATTACCCATCCTACAGCATGAATAAAAAAAGCAATGAATTTTGAACGTATCATATTGGTTAAGTAATCAAAAATAGACTTTGCTTCGCATATTTTACAATAATAGATCTTCACTTATCTCATCGCTGGTTCTGTAACCATACGTGTCAGAAACAGAATAAGTTGCAGATACAGTAGCACGTGCTCATTCATGAAAGCAGAACAACAACAGGCCTTACAATAACCCTTATTAAAAGCGTCGGTAAAAATCAGTACGTAGCCGTGAGCTAACAAAAATAAATCGGCGAATAACGCCTATGTATAGACGAACGGATATCATATCTCATAATATGAATTTTAAATTAGGCGGTGCCCAAGGCCTTCCTCCCGACAAAGCCCTAGCGGGTATAATAGTGATATTGGTTCAGAGGAATTTAGCTGGTGAGTTATATTCTGTCGGTTTATTCAGCCGCACATTATCTGTCTCTATAAATTAAAACCTTGTACTTATAATCGCTCGTTTGTCGATAAATTCTGCTCATTTAGCGATAAATGAATGTAGTATATTAATTTGGCGATCATATTTGACTCAATATTTCAACCGTAAAAAATAAATGATTATGAATTCATATCGACTTATTAATAAACAAGTAAACAAGGAGTCATATGAAATCATTAATCCGAATGACAGGTGTGCTGCTATTGTTAGTGGCCTCCTGCAAAACCAGTCTCTACAACACCCCTAAAACAAGAGCGGTATCTACAAAGAAGCTTATCCCACCCGAAGGGATGGTATATATACCCTCAGGTACCTTTTTGTACAAAATGCTTAATGATGATAAGTCAGAGCAAACAAGGGTTAGTGTAAGTGCATTTTTTATAGATAAAACCGAGGTTAATAATAAACAATATCAGGCGTTTGTAAACTGGGTTGCCGATTCAGTAGCTATTACCAATTATTTGCACGACGATTCTTTCTATCTGCCCGCAACAGGGGCAACTGTTGGCTCGGATAATAAAGAAATCAGGCTTATTGACTGGAGCAAAGTCAATAAGATATCCCCACTCTGGAAGAAAGCCCCGCAGGATATAAAAGAAAAACTTGCCCCCATGATGACTATGGTTAACGGCGCCCGTGTACCTAACCCTGCATTATTAGTTTACCGATTTTATTACGTGCGGATGGACGGCATAAAGAATAGCGAATACGTTGCCGATTCAGTAGGCATCTACCCACATGAATCTGTATGGTCTGCGGATTTTCCAAACGCGCAGATGACGGTAATGGATGCCAATTATTTCACCAACAAGATTTATGAGTACAATCCGGTTGTTGGGGTAACATGGAAACAGGCCCGCGCTTATGCCGATTGGCGCGGCACCCAGTTAATGCTGATGATAAAAAACAATCCGAATCTTAAGAATTTCAAACTCAGCTTTAGCCTGCCAACAGAGGCACAGTGGCAATATGCTGCCGAAGCTAAATTGAATCCAGAAGATAGTGTATCCCGAACTGTGTTAACCACTATTGATAAAGCCACAGGCAAAGAGCAACTCTCAATTAATTACAAACAGGGTGAAGGCATGTATTCGAGTGATGGCTCTACATTTACATTACCGGTTACATCTTACACACCCAATGCCTTTGGTATTTATAACATGGCAGGTAATGTGTCTGAGTGGACACTCGATGCCTTTAGCCCGTCGGCATCAGAACTGGTGAATGACCTTAATCCTGCGCTACTTTACGATGCTACTGACAAAGACGCACCTCTAATGAGGCGTAAGGTAGTCCGCGGCGGATCGTGGAAAGACAATGGCGACATGCTGAATACCGATACCCGCAGTTTTGAAGATCAGGACGCTGCGCATTCCTATATCGGCTTTCGCTGCGTGATGGCTGCGTTTGAGCTCACCGGGGAACAGGTTAAAACAAGAAAATATATCGCACAAAAAAAATAAAGCCATGAACATATTAAAAATAATCATAGCCCTTCCGCTGCTAATGTGGATAGGCTCAGAGGCTTCTATTGCCCAAACAATTACAAAAGATAGCACACTTTCGGATACATTGCCTGCTTATGACAGTTACCTGCAAAAGTTAGATCCGGGACAAGTAAGGCCATTTCCGTATCCTAAAACTAACCAGGCAAACATTAGGCTGTATGCAAGGATATGGCGGGTGATTGACCTGAATGATACCGCTAATGCAATACTTACCATACCCGGTAAATCATTAATGGAAACCATTATGAAAGGTTTGGACGATGGCAAGTTAACTCCTTACCAAAAGGATGACTTTAAAATCAAACTGACCGTAAGGCAAGGTGAGCAACGTTTTGCAGACTCTGTATTAGTACCAAAGTTTGACAACGACGGTAACCAGATATCATCAAAAATGGTATTGAATGAATTTAATCCTGACAAGGTTAAAAAGTTTAGGATAGAGGAGGATGTGTTTTTCGACAGGCAACGCGGCCGTGTTGATACGCGCATAATTGCTATAGCACCCATGATGACCATTTCTGCGTCGGTTGATTTGCCAGATAATATGTCCACAACACCCGCCTTCTGGATATATTTTCCACAGTTGCGTTACGCGCTTATTAAGCAGGATTTGAGTGACCCCGATAAGAATATGTTTGATGTAACTATGGATGACGTGTTTATGCAGCACAAATTCACCGCTTACCTGGTAAAAGAATTTTCGCCCGGCGGTACGCAAACTGAACAACTTGACCCGGGCAGCCCCGAAGCACTAAAGTTAGAACAGAAGATAGCCAATTTAAAGAAAACCATTTGGCAAAGTCCAAAAGGAGTTAATAACAAGGACCTAGTACAACCATCAGACATTAAAAAGGAGGATAGCAATGATAAAGCCAGTAAAACTAATTAGGGAATTCCTTTGGATGCTCCTAATGTCAATAATTCTATTCATCTGCGGTAAGGCAAGCGCGCAAGTGCTGCCTGAGTACAGCGCATTTCCCTCATCATCCATAGGTACACAGTTAGGTACACAAGGATTAGGATTACAGGGGAGTTACAGTTTTGCCAATGCATTTAACATAAGGGTTGGTTTTACCAGCATGTTTGGCAACTGGCAATATAAAAGCAGGGATGTTACCTTCAATAGAAACTCGATATATGTCATAGGTGACTGGCAGCCTCAGTATGGTGGTAGTACCTGGTTGGCACGCAAGTGGTTTGTATCTGCCGGGGTTGCTGATTATTTTAATAATTCAGTATTCCGACAGGAGACGAACTCACTGAATGATTATACCATCTATCTTGCCAAGTTCCGGCCTTACATAGGTACTGGGTTGGGCAATATACACCTAACCAACAGTTTAGGGCTACGGCTGGATATGGGCTATTATATACCACTAACCGCCCCAACCTCAACCAACCCGGCCAAGGCAGATAAAGCAGGCTTTTTGCCCGGTTTAAACACTGCTGGAACCGTTTATATTAAATTCTGATCTAAGGACATTTAAAAAACAATATCATGAAAAGTACAAAAAAATTCAACTGGCTACATGTAGCAATCTCGTGGGGAGCCAGCATCGTAATATTAGGGGCAATGTTTAAAATCAATCACTGGGGAGGTGTAGCCGGTACCTATATGATTGGTTTGGGCCTTTGCGTGGAAGCCATATTATTCTTTACACTGGGATTTTTCCCGCCACCCCAGGACCCTGCATGGGAAAAGGTTTATCCCGAGCTGGCAGTGGACTATGACGGTTTGCCCGGTGTTCATCATCATGCCGCTCCGGTAAAAGGTAATGTTGCAGCACTGGATAAGTTATTGCATGATGCGGATGTTAGTCCGGAGGCACTTAACAGCCTTGGTGAGGGACTGAAAAAGTTTGCTGACAAAATCGGCAGCATTAACACTATTACCGATATATCATTAAACACTGACGAATTTTCAAATAAACTGAAGCAGGCATCATCAAAGTTTGATGTATTGGGTGCAGCATTCGAGCGCGCTACAGTGGGATTGGCTGGTATGGCTGATAACAGGTCGTCTGACGGTGAAGCCTACCATCAGCAGGTTGCACGATTAACATCCAATTTATCTCAGTTAAATTCACTTTATGAGGTAGAATTAAAAGGAGCCGATACCAGTTTGAAACAGATCAACCATTTCTATATCGGGTTAAATGATACCCTTAGGAATCTGAATGAATCTGCTGATGACAGCAGGTTGTTTAAGGATGAGGTGAATAAGCTGGCAAAAAATATTTCATCACTGAATGTTTTCTATGCCAATATGCTTTCAGCCATGACGCAGCCGCGTATTTAGCGGTCGATGATCCCACTATAGAACTACCGTAACAACCCACCTGCTCAGGCAGGATGGGAATGTTATGAACCAAAATTTAGTATTTACATTTTAATAATTAAGAAAATGGCAGCTGCAGGAAAAGAAACTACCAGGCAAAAAATGATAAATTTCATGTACCTGATTCTATTGGCTATGCTGGCCCTGAATATCTCTGAAACAATATTAGACGCGTTTAAAACCATTAACGATAGTCTTACCGCCTCCGCAGGCAACGTTGATAATTCAATACAGCAGCAATTTAAAGCCTTTGAACAAACAAGGCTTAAAGAATCGCCCGAGCGGGCAAAGCCTCTTTATGAAAAGGCGAAACAAGCCCAAAGGATAACCCAGGACCTGGACGATTTTATAAAAGATATAAAAACCGAACTGGTAAACCAGAGTGATGGCTATGACAGTAAAACCGGTGATTTAAAACAGCGTGATAATCTCGATATTGGTTTTGATGTAATGATCAATAAAAAAAGGGCATATGCACTTAAACAAAAGATAAATGATACCCGCGAGCAATTGTTGGCTGTACTTGGTCCTAACGACAGTCGCAGTCTCTCATTTACGCTTAACGCCGATGATCCGCCTAAAAAAGGTGTCGATTCCCGCAACTGGGAGGAATTGAACTTTGGCGAAGGAGTACCATTAACGGCAGAATTTACTACCCTGTCGCGCATACAGGCAGATAACAAAAATGCCGAAGCCGAAGTGGTAAAAAAGATATTGGGTAAAATGGACCAGGCCGTTGTTAATCTAGACAAGTTCGAGGCTGTTGCCGTAGCCCCTACTTCCTATTTGATACAAGGCCAGCCTTACACCGCACAGGTGTTTTTAACCGCATACGATTCAAGATCAAAACCTGATATTGAAGTTGGTGGTACCCCAATAAATGTTTCAGACGGACGGGGCGTTTATAATGTATCCACATCACGCGAGGGTGTTTTTAACTGGACAGGGACCATTCGGATCCGGCAAACCGATGGCACCATTAAAACCTATACCACACCCGAGCAGCAGTATATTGTGTCACGCCCATCGGCAGTGGTATCCCCTGATAAAATGAATGTTTTTTATATCGGGGTTGATAATCCTGTGTCGGTATCCGTTCCGGGTATTCCTTCAAGGGACATCAGGATAAGTATATCAGCAGGTTCATTAAACGGAAACAATGGCAAGTATATGGTTAAGGTAAATAACCCCGGCATGGTTACCGTATCGATATCAGCAGAAATAAATAAGGGCCATACCGAATTATTGAGCCGCACTCAGTTCCGTGCTAAACGAATACCCGATCCTATTGCTAAGTTCTCGGGAAGAACCGGTGGTAATGTACCTACCGTTGCGTTGAAGGCGCAGGATGCCATTTTTGCTTCGCTGGATAATTTTGATTTTGATGCCAAGTTCAGGATCACCCGGTTCAGCATGATTGTCGCCAATCCACGCGAAACAGCATCCGTACAGATAACATCGGGCAACAGCTTAAATTCAGAAATGCATACCTCATTAGAAAATATAAAACCCGGTTCACGAGTAATATTCGATAATATAATTGCGGTAGGTCCTGACGGTATACCCAGGCAACTGGCTCCTGTTGCATTAACGGCGGATTGATCGGTTCAAATTAGGGAGGTATGTTTCACTTATCTCCCTATTTGATGTTTAATGACTCCGAGGGGGGAAGGGTATTAATATATGAAAGGGCTTCTCCAGTGAAACTCAGGATAAATATATGTCAGCCTCCCAATGAACAAAAAGCTACTGTATTTGCGGTACTGACTAACGATAAGGATTTTAAGAATGATGTGTGCTGGGCAGGTCGGTAACAAGCACATTCTCCTCTAACAGATCGGCCACTTTAAAGAATTCGACGATGCCGAGTTTTTTTTGTGAACCAAGTACTACCGCTTCTCGAGTGGCACTGCGCATCGTTTGCTTTGCCTCGCGATAAACTGCCTGCGAATGTTGATCCCCGATTAAGTTATTAAATATTGATCTTATCTTTAAAAAAATATATAATTGGCATAAATGCGTATTTAACAGATGATAAAATAGCTAAACAGAAAAGGTAAATTCGAATGGTGGAATTAAATAACCAGTTAAAAAAGGTCTCATTATATAAGACTAAGGATAAGATTGTCAAAAAAAATACGACTACAAAGTTGATGCGCGCACGAAGTTTTTCAACCATACTCATTGTCTTTACCTCTTTACTTTTCCAAAATACCTATGCGCAAACCATTGCTTTAAACTCCCTCAATTTGGCCATTGGGCAAAAAGCTGAATTTGCGGCACAAAAGGAGGTACGCATCGAAGCTATTAAAAAAATGGTGCCGCCAGCCTTATCCCCTACTAATCAATATCAAATTAATAAATTGCTATATGAAGAGTATCAAAAATTCCGGGTCGATTCTGCCGTGATTTATGCCACCCGGAACGTAAATATTGCACAACAGCTCAACAGAGGCGATCTGTTGATTGAATCCAAGTTGCAGTTAACCAACCTTTATTCGTCTTCAGACCGATACCTTGAAGCCAAAGACCTCCTGAATTCCATAAGCCGGGTTACTTTATCCGGACAAAATTTAATTGACTTTTACCAATCTCAGATACAACTTTATGAACATTATAATTCCGGCACTTATACCCTGGCCAACCGGAACCGCATAAAGTCTTACCGTGATTCCCTGTTAAAAATATTGCCACGTTCCTCAACGGCATATGATATTAATCTTTCACAACAATATATCAACTCCAATAGGTTCCGGGCTGCCAATGATCTATTGAAGCCTATGCTTCTTACCAAAAAGAAAAGTTTTGCCGACTATGCTATGGCTGCCTACCTTTTAGGATCCAGTTATCAATTGCAGAATAAGCCGGATTCTGCCATAAGGTATTACGCATTATCAGCAATTGCAGACGTGCAAAGCGCTATTAAGGATAACGCCTCTATGCAGGCATTGGCATTGGTATGCTATCAAACAGGCGACATCAATCATGCTTATATATTTACCCAGTCGGCAATTCAGGATGCGATCTTTAGCAATGTAAAATTTCGCACAGCGTATATGTCCGAGCTGTATACCATAATTAATTCTGCTTATCAAAAGAAGGAAGAAAAGGGAAAATCAGAACTAAAATTCTATTTAGCGCTGATTAGCATCCTGTCCGGGTTTCTAATAATAGCCGTTATCTACCTTTATAAGCAAATGAAAAAGATATCCAGGATAAAGGAGGAGCTGGATGAGACCGGAAAGCAGTTAAGCGCGTTAAACAAAGAAATAAGTGAGAAAAATGTACATCTGAATGATATTAATGGAGAATTGTCGGAAGCTAACAAGGTAAAGGAAACATATATTGCGCAATTTTTCGACCTCTGCTCCACGTACATCAATAAGTTGGAAGACTACCGTAAGCTCTTGAATAAAAAAGCGCAGGATAAGCAGTTGGAAGAGCTCTTCCGGATGCTGCGTTCTACCCAAATGGTCCATAATGAGGCTGATGAACTCTATAAAATATTTGACAATATCTTTTTAAGCTTATACCCGAATTTTGTTTGTGAATTCAACTCTCTGCTGATCCCTGAGGAGAAAATAATAGTAAAAGCCGGTGAATATTTAAATACTGAATTACGGATCTACGCTTTAATCCGGTTGGGTATCACTGATAGTGTTAAAATCGCATCCTTTTTGCGCTATTCTCTAAGCACAATCTATAACTATCGCACAGCAGCGCGTAATAAAGCGGCAGTATCCCGTGATACGTTTGAGTCGCAAGTGATGAAAATAGGCAGCATCGATTTCCAACCATAAAAGCGCTCCCCCGCACTACTTTTTTCTCACCCACCATGCTGATAAGTAATTAATTATCAACTATATAGATATGTATATTTACTACTATTTTTATAACGCTATTTAACCTTCCATCCTATCCCGCTAATTTTACACTCGGTTGTCTGACGGTAACTAAACTATATAAACCCAAAACTATACCATGCCGAAAAAATTATTAGCCACGCTACTGGTGTGCGCCATTACTGTGGCGCTGCATGCCCAGCAACCCAAAGATGCCAAAATGAATGTGTTCGTTACGGAACTGATGAAAAAGATGACCATCGATGAAAAGATCGGTCAACTAAACCTCCAGACGGAAGGCGACATCGTTACTGGTTCTGGCGGCAATAGCCTAAGTACAGAAAGGATAAAAAAGGGCCTGGTTGGCGGGATGTTTAACATCAAAGGTGCGGCAAAAATTAGGGCTATACAGAATATCGCAGTTGAGCAGAGCCGCCTGAAGATACCGGTGCTATTCGGCATGGATGTGATCCACGGTTATGAAACAATCTTTCCTATTCCTCTTGGTCTGGCATGCACCTGGGATATGCCAGCAATTGAGCAATCCGCCCGTATTGCGGCAATTGAAGCAAGTGCAGACGGCATTTGCTGGACCTTCAGCCCAATGGTTGATATTACCCGCGACCCGCGCTGGGGCCGCGTAGCGGAAGCTGGCGGTGAAGACCCGTATCTTGGCGGTCGGATCGCCGAAGCGATGGTGACCGGATACCAGGGCAAAGACAACTTTTCCTCTAATACAGATATTATGTCCTGTGTAAAGCATTTTGCATTATATGGGGCTGTAGAAGCGGGCCGTGATTATAATCCGGCAGACATGAGCACTTTCCGCATGTTCAACGATTACCTGTACCCTTACCAGGCCGCAGTAAATGCCGGTGCTGGCAGCGTAATGGCTTCCTTCAATTCGGTAAATGGGACTCCCGCGCATGCTAACCATTGGCTGTTGACAGATGTGCTGCGAAAGCAATGGCACTTTAACGGATTCACAGTGGCAGATTACGGCGGCGTAGGTGAACTTGTTAACCACGGGCTTGGAAATATTCAGCAAGTTTCTGCACGTGCCTTGAAAGCTGGCCTTGATGTGGATATGGTTTCGGAGGGGTACTTGTCTACCTTGAAGAAATCTTACCAGGAAGGAAAAGTTACTCTGGCAGAAATCGATGCGGCCTGCCGCAGAATGCTGGAAGCAAAGTACAAGCTGGGTCTATTCGCTAATCCTTATAAGTATTGTGACGAAAGCCGCGCAAGTAAATACATTTACACACCTGAACACTTAGCCATTGCCCGTAAAACCGCGGCAGAAAGTTTTGTACTCCTTAAAAACGAACAACACCTGCTACCCCTGAAACCTGGAAGAACCATAGCTGTAATCGGCCCTCTGGCAAACACACGCTCAAATATGGTGGGTACCTGGAGCGTTGCAGCTGATCTAACTAAACCCGCAACCGTTGTAGAAGGCTTGCAGGCCGCTGCCGGACCGGGCACCAAAATTATTTACGCTAAAGGCTCTAATCTATTTGCTGATTCAACCATGGAAGCCAATGGAACCATGTTCGGGCGAAAAGTGGATAGAGACAACCGTACCGATAACCAACTCAGGGCTGAGGCTATAAAGGCTGCTGAAAAGGCGGATGTAATTGTGGCGGTTATGGGCGAAGCTTCTGAAATGAGCGGCGAATCCAGCAGCCGCACGGACATCTCCATTCCCGATGTGCAGGAAAGCTTGCTTAAAGAACTGGTAAAAACCGGTAAACCCGTGGTATTGGTATTATTTACCGGCCGACCGTTAACACTGGTATGGGAAGATAAAAATGTTCCAGCGATATTGAACGTTTGGTTTGGCGGCAGCGAGGCCGCAAATGCTATCGGCGATGTTGTATATGGTAAAGTTAGCCCTAGCGGAAAATTAGTGTCCACCTTTCCACGGAGCGTTGGCCAAATACCACTGTATTACAATAACTTCAGCACGGGCCGCCCTGCCTCCGATCACGGATTTGAAAAGTTCAGGAGCAATTACATGGACGAAAAAAACGCACCGCTTTATCCGTTCGGCTATGGTTTGAGTTATACCCATTTTGCCTACGGAGATATAAAACTAAGCGCTTCGGAACTTAGTACTAAAAGCAACGTCACCGCCACTATCGAAGTAAAAAATGACGGTAAGGAAGATGGTGATGAAATTGTCCAGCTATATACCCATCAGCGTGTGGGATCCACAGTACGCCCAGTTAAGGAGCTAAAAGGATTCCAAAGGATCCACCTAAAAGCAGGCGAAGCCAAAACCGTATGCTTTACCATCGATAACGACATGCTTAAGTACTACAATGCAGACCTGGACTATAAGGCCGAACTTGGAGATTTCGATATCATGATCGGCACCAACAGTCGCGATGTAAAATCTGCAAAATTGACTCTTAAATAATTCATTCTATGTTCAAAAAATTAATTGCTTTAGTCTTTATTTCTGTAGTTGCTACTACTATAAGTAAGGCACAAAATCATATCCCGGTTTATCTGGATGACAGCCAGCCAATCAATGTGAGGGTCGACGACGCCTTATCACGGATGACTTTACAGGAAAAAATCAATATGATCCACGCACAATCCAAATTCAGCTCGCCCGGTGTTCCACGCCTTGGCATTCCTGAAAACTGGGCCGATGACGGGCCTCACGGCATCCGGCCTGATGTATTGTGGGATGAATGGACACAAGCAGGACAAACAAATGATTCCTGTATGGCCTTTCCGGCGCTTACCTGCCTGGCCGCCACCTGGAACAGGGAAATGTCTCACCTATATGGCAAATCCCTGGGCGAGGAGGCCCGCTACCGCAATAAAAATATACTACTTGGGCCGGGTGTCAATATTTCCCGCTCACCATTGAATGGTCGAAACTTCGAATATTTTGGCGAAGACCCGTTTCTTACCTCCAAAATGGTTGTCCCTTACATCAAAGGAGTTCAGGAAAATGGTGTCGCAGCTTGTGTGAAACATTTTGCGCTGAACAATTCGGAAAGTAACCGCAATACAGTTAATGTAAATGTTGATGACCGAACACTTTACGAAATTTACTTACCTGCATTCAAGGCAGCAGTCCAGGAAGGCGGAGCCTGGGCAATAATGGGCTCTTACAATATGTACAAAGGAGAATATTGCTGTCAGAATGAATATCTTCTTAATGATATTTTACGCAAAGAATGGGGATTTCAAGGCGTCGTCGTATCCGACTGGGGCGGTACTCACGATACGAAGCAAGCCATATTTAACGGGCTGGATATGGAATTTGGTAGTTGGACAAATGGCTTGAACTTTGGGAAGAGCAATGCCTACGACAACTATTATCTGGCTGCGCCGTACCTGAAGATGATTCAGTCGGGTGAGGTAGGCACTAAAGAACTGGATAATAAAGTCCGCCACATTCTCCGTTTGTGCTTCCTGACAACCATGAATAAGAACCGACCTATAGGTTCACTGGGGTCGGAGGAACATTCGCTGGCAGCACGTAAGATTGCCGAAGAAGGGATCGTACTGTTAAAGAACGATAAGCATGTACTGCCAATCGACATGCATAAAGTAAAACGGATCGCGGTTATTGGTGAAAATGCGATCAAATGGATGACGGTAGGCGGTGGCAGCTCGTCCCTGAAAGCAAAGTACGAGATCTCGCCGATTGAAGGACTCAAAAAAAGAATCGGCAACCAGGCCGAAATTGTTTACGCACGCGGCTATGTTGGTGATACAACCGGAAACTATAACGGAGTGGTAACTAGGCAGCACCTTGCTGATAACAGAACACCAGCCCAGCTTATTGATGAAGCAGTGCGCGTAGCCAAAAGTGCGGACGTGGTGATTTTTGTGGGCGGGCTGAATAAGAGTCCTCATCAGGACGATGAGGGTTTCGACAGGCTCGGTCTAAACCTTCCTTATGGCCAGGATGATGTAATTGAGGCGATTGCCCGGGTTAACAAAAATGTGGTCTTTGTAAATATTTCCGGTAACGCCGTTGCCATGCCATGGGTCAATCAGGTACCCGCTATTGTTCAGGGATGGTTCCTGGGCTCAGAAGCGGGGAATGCGCTTGCAGCAATCTTAATGGGTGACGTAAATCCTTCGGGAAAGCTCACTTTTACCTTCCCGGTAAAACTTAACGATAATGGTGCGCAGGCTTTAAATGCCTTCCCAGGGACAAACCAGGTCACTTATAAAGAAGGCATTTTTGTAGGTTATCGCTGGGCGGAAGAAAAACACATCAAGCCGCTGTTCGCCTTTGGGCACGGGCTTAGTTATACTACCTTTGAATATGGAAAAGTGACAAGTGATAAAAAAAGCATGTCACCATCAGACCAAATTACTTTTTCGGTCAAAGTGAAAAACACAGGAACACGGGCCGGGGAAGAAGTTGTTCAATTGTATATTAGCGACCTCAAATGTTCCGTTCCAAGGCCTGTTAAAGAATTAAAGGGATTTGAAAAAGTCGCGCTTCAGCCAAACGAAGAAAAGACAATTACTTTCACAATTGACAAATCAGCATTAAGTTATTTTGATGCTGCTAAACATGACTGGGTTACCGAACCGGGTGATTTCACAGCGCTTATAGGAGCCGCATCGGATGATATAAGGACAAAAATCTTATTCACCCTAAATTAAAAACAAAAATAAAATGCCGGATGCAAATTCTATAAAATCCAAACCGCATTACCCAATACTGGACGGGCTCCGCGGGGTTGCCGCAATGCTTGTTGTACTATTCCATATTTGTGAAGCAAATTCCACCGGCCCATATGACCAGCTGATTAATCACGGTTATTTGGCCGTTGATTTCTTCTTTGTTCTGTCGGGATTTGTGATAGGTTATGCTTACGATGACCGATGGGGTAAGCTCACTATAGGAGGATTTTTTAAACGCCGCCTGGAGCGGTTGCAGCCAATGGTTATAATGGGAATGCTTATCGGCGCAGCCTGTTTTTATTTTGGCGACTCTCACATGTGGCCACTGATCCATACTGTGCCGGTATGGAAAATGCTGCTGATCATGCTGATCGGATTTACCCTCATACCCATACCCGTATCCTGGGATATTCGCGGTTGGCAGGAAATGCATCCGCTAAACGGACCGGGCTGGTCGTTATTTTATGAATATGTGGCCAATATTCTGTATGCCATTGGTTTGCACAAGCTTTCCAAAACAGCGTTAACAGTGTTCGTGCTGATTGCAGCCGCGGTACTAATCCAATACGCTGTTACCTGTAAATCAGGTGACTTGACCGGTGGCTGGTCATTGAATGAGGAACAGCTGCGAATCGGATTTACCCGATTGGGTTACCCTTTTTTCGCCGGGTTGCTGCTTTCAAGAATTATAAAGCCGGGCCACATTAACAATGCTTTTCTGCTGTGCAGCATGTTACTTTTGGTTGTCTTTTGTGTCCCGAGGATTGGTGATCCACAGCACGCTTGGCTAAATGGCTTATTTGAATCGCTAAGCATTATTTTTGTATTTCCATTCACTGTCTATCTCGGCGCCAGCGGCATCATTAAGGGTGTTAAAGAAAACAAAATCTGCCGGTTCCTTGGGGATATATCCTACCCTATTTATATCACTCATTATGCATTTATTTATATCTATACCGGTTGGATAAGTGACAATAAACACGCGCCACTGGAGCTAAAGCTGGCTTATGGCACTTTAACTTTCGCGGTATCAATTATATTCGCCTACCTAAGCTTAAAATATTATGATGAACCTGCAAGGGCGTGGCTAAAGAAAAAATGGAAATAAAACAGGATTGGCAGTAATAAAAAGTATTTAAGACTTTTGGGGAGTTATATGACTTGTCGTTTGTGATGCTAAACTGTCCCGGCATATGTTCAACAATTATTTCAAGGGAAAATAGTTACGTTATATTTTAAATAGATTCTCAGCTATAATACTTCAACTATGAGAAATGGTCTTTTAATTGACATGGACGGTGTCATCTACAACGGCGAACGGCTTAACCTTACAATAAGCTGATTGAAATTCATCGATAACATTGACTATTCAATGGATTAGATCTGCTGTAGCTTCTTTGACTTATTTAACTTTTTTTTATACAACTCCTCCCATCAACGGATCGGTTTTGGTAATTAGGCCTGTTTCCACCCTGCCTGCAAAGCGTTCTTCAAAATTTTGATAGCCTTCCGCTTTAACACTAAAGTCATACCAGTTAAAGGTTTCGGCGAGGTTTATCGGTATAGTCATTTTTGTACCAGTTGCAATTATTTTATTAATACTACCGGTTTTATAGCTGTTATCACTAATCGACACCTGTATAGGTTGCGCCTCATTATTACTGACATTTACAAGCAAGTTTCCGGTTAATTTTGAAGTCAGACGATTGCGTTCATAAGTGCAGTTTACTTTTATTAATGGATTGGTTTTATCGCCAGTAAACTCACGAAAAAAACCATTCGGCCCATACACTCTTAAGTGATACCGGCCATCATTAAAGGAGGCAAGCTGCCACTCATTGTCCAATTTATCTCCTGCAGCGACACTATAATCCCAGGTACGCATATTTTCAGACTGATATGAATTTACGGCATACACCTTAAAAGCTGCCCCGGCTGACCTGCTACCGAAGGCTGAATTTCCTGCCCCGAAACTAAGCCCAAATGATGCTTTATCTTTATTAAAAACACCTTCGGTATACAGCTCATAAGGTAAGGCGCATGCTGAACGTGTGCCAATCTCCTGCTGAGGAAAATAAGGCGACTGTGAATGATCTTTATTGATCTGCGCGATATCATTATCCGAAAGCTTCTTATAATTATTGGGTGCCTGCTTAAACTTTGCCTGGTGTATCTCCTCGTAAAAGCGTTCTTTTTCTAAAAACTGCGGATCTGTTATCCGCTCGCCTTTATCAGGCCTGAATGCAGATGTCAAGTCGCCGCAAATGGTACGGCGCCATTGAGTGATATTCTCCTCTTTAATATTCTTACCGATTTTGTCCGAACAAAATTCTCCACAAACTGGATCGAGGAAGTATGATCGAACACCTCGGAACAAACGAAACCGCCACGTGTCCATGGAGAAGCGATGATCATCGGTACACGATAACCTAAACCAATAGGTGCTTCGCGGAGATTTTTTTCCTGCGATGATGGATTGATTTGCTGGTCGCGTGTAACAAAATCCATTTTGGGATCGATGCCCTTCGAAACCTTGCCGGTTCCTTCTTTGTAAGGATTGGGTACCACAAACGGTGGAACATGATCAAAATAGCCATCATTTTCATCATAGGTTACGATAAAAATGGTCTTCTTCCATACTTCCGGATTTTGCAGTAATATTTCCATGGCTTCACTCACATACCATGGACCAAACCAAGGTTCGCCAGGATGATCGGAAAAATTGGCGGGTGGCATTAACCATGAAACCGTTGGCAATGTGCCATTTTTCACATCTTCCCTAAATTGATGGAATACATCGCCTGCGGGTATATCCAATTCACGATCCGTACCCTTGTCGCTATATTTTAATGTCGTAAGGTCGTGGTAATACGGATCATTAATATTCGTAACGAAAGCATTATTGTTTAGTTGCTGCTGGTTTGGCGATAGCTTGTTAAAATCGGCTGTAGTACGACTGTTTTCCTCCCTCTCAAAATTGGCCAGTAAACGTTTTGCTGCAACCAGTCGGGCAGCACTATCAGCATCATTATTTTTTTCCAGGTCGGCTATAATCTTTTGCAGATTTTTCTTTTTTTCCTGTGTATTAGCTATGGCGCCTGCATGCAGGTTCACATTATATTGCTTATAATACTCCAGTACGTTGGTGCCAAAGTTACTTAACCAGTCGGCGCCGGGAGTTTTGAGTCCATAACCAATGGTCAGTTCGTTTTGGTATACTTTCCATGATATATCGTGTTCTTCTAACCGCTCAGGGAAGGTTGTCCATTCCAGCGTCGGATTATTATAATCGTTCACATTCCATAAATGTGCAATGGCTTCCGGTTTATTGCTTTCGCGCACGGTTCCGGTCATCCAGTAATGGCGGTTGGAGTGTGTACCCGTAATACTGGAACAAAAGCTCTGATCGCAAACAGTAAAAGCATCAGCCAGTGAATAGTAGAATGGAAAATCTGAGCGGTCGCAATAGCCCATTGTTAAAGGTATATTGGCATAAGCAGGATTGCGAGCTTTTTTTACATCCAGCCATCTGTCATATTTACCACCATTCATGGCATCGGTTTGGTCAGTCCAATTATGCGGTAGCGAACCCATCCAGGCTATGCTGGTATCTTTAACATCCAGGTGGAAAGGTCCATAGGTTTCGCCATTCGCATTTGTTTGCATAAACACCTTATTCCCGGTTGATAATTGGATCGCACGTGGGTCGTTATAACCGCGTACCCCTTGTAAATTACCCAGTTGATGATCGAATGAGCGGTTTTCCTGCATCAGGAATACAATATGCTCTGCATCATAAAATGTACTGCCCGGTTCGGGATTTATAGCTAGGGCCCTTTGAATTACAGGTGGTAAAATATTAATCATTGCAGCACTACCTGAGATTAAGGTGGCTTTTTTCAAAAATTCTCTTCGAGTATCCATCACGTTTTTAAATTGATCAAAAATAGGCTTGCGTACACAAGTGTAGATTAAGTAAATATTAATTTAGCTTGATCCGTGTAATATTTTCATTGCACAAGTTGTTATCAAAATTAATCGCTCACAACTTCGCCCGAGTTCAGGATCTTATTACAACATCTGCATATCTCATCAACGAGCATATTTAAGGAATGGACGTCAGACATAACCGGTAAGATGATAGAAGGTACCGACAAATCATCAAGGCAATATACTCCATTATATTTAATGCAACTAAAATGAAGATATTGTTTTGCAGGCTTTTCGGAGCAAACACCATGAGCCGATAAAGCGAAGCTTGAAGAACTGTTAGCGCCGAATATCCAATGAATGATCCCAATATCTTCTATTTTCCCCATGCAAGCAACTCACAGCGCATAGCCGCGTAAAAAAGTTAAGGACAAGCTTCCACTTAAAAAAGAAACAAACAATTCGGCCTTCGTTCTTGATTTGTTCAGTGATTTGTTTATTCTAATGATATTTTGTCGATCACTATACCTGGATCAATGGCACGAATCTTTACGACATGATTACCTGCTGTTAATGGGACTGTTTTAATCTGTGCTTGCACATAGTTATTTTGTACACCCATCTTTCGGTTCGGCCCCCACTCGTCTTCGCTGCCGTCAGAACCGGGTACTTCAAGGGCTTTATAGGGTTCGTTGTCTATACTGACCGCCACTCGTAGCTTCATTCCAGGATGAATTCTGAAAGTAGGTAGAAAATCGATCAATATTTTGAACTAATTTGTTATTCAAATTTTCACAATCTAATTATCAAATCTGAACAACGCAGCTTGTGAAAATTTTGAGGATGATTACCTCCTGGTGTTTTACCTCATTTTTGTAGCTTTTTGTATTAATTTGGGTCATTTAGTACTAGGCACAACGATTTGGGTTGACTTAAAAATGAGGAACTAACAGTACTCCGAGAAACAAATAAGGAACAGAAAAAACGAATTTCAGTAACAAAACATGCAAAAACATCAATCAGTCTTATTCGTAATTACCTGAATACATGATGTTTAAGAAAAATAAATAGGTTTTTACTTTCCAATAATTACAACTATTTGATTATCAACATCTTAATTAAAATACTTTCCGATAGATGTAAATCCAACAGTATGCTATCCATTAACAACATGGCTACTAACCTCTTGTGTCCGCCTATCTCGCCTACGGCTAAGTAAACGAACAATGCTATTTGCAAGCAATGGTCTTAACTTATAGTATTTTCTGAACCAGCTATAGCGCAACATTTTTTTTTCGTCAAAGCGTTTTATAGAAAAAGCATGTTGCAAAAAGTAATCTTTAGGGTAATCATAGTGCAAGCCCCAGTTTTCGGGTTCATTGCCAGGCGCAAAACCAGGGTCGTAAACAGTACCGAACAAATAATCCCATACAGAAAATTTGGTGGAGAAGTTAGCGTGAAAAACCTCCTGGTAGTTAGCGTGATGCCATAAATGCAGTTCGGGTGAGTTAAGAAAATATTTCAACTTACCTAATTTTACGCTGATGTTGGCATGAATGAACATGCCGAACATGGCATCAAGCATTGCCTTTATGGGTATTACAACCGGATCGGCACCTAAAATAATGATCGGCGCAAATTCAATGGTTTGATTGATAATAATCTCCATAATATGTGATCTCGATCCCGACAAAAAGTCAATTTGCTTGCCGGAATGATGGGCCTCATGTGTTCGCCAAAAAAACTTGCTAGAGTGCTGGAACCTGTGAAACAAGTAAATATAAAGATCGTGTGTCACCAAAAAGAACAACACCTGTACCGCAACAGGCCAGTGCGCCACGAACTGTATATCCGACCAGTTAAAGCTTTTTTGTACCGGGCCAATGATATAATCAAATATAAGAATCTTTAAAAAATAGCTCTGTATAATGGTATACCATACCAAGTCGGTCCAAAAACCCTCCCTGAAAAATGGTAGCCCTTTCCGGTATGGTGCGACACGTTCCCAAGCAATAATAAAAACCGCCCAGCAACCTAGTATCAGCGTGGTTATAACAACTACTTTTTCCTGCGACATTTAACTAATTAAAGGTTTTTCTTTATACTCATCACCAATATTCACCCGCAGCCTTTTCATTGGCCCCAGCTCTGATTCATAAACTCTTTTTACACCATCGCCAGCAGCAGTTTCTACATCACGGATGTCACGCACCAGGCGTTGCAAACCCTGCGGTTCCACAGAAGCTGCATGATCGGAACCCCACATAGCACGGTCAAGCGTAAAATGGCGTTCCACAAATGTGGCACCCATCGCTACGGCACCTACAGTAGTAGCAAGGCCTGTTTCATGGCCTGAATAGCCAATAGGTATGCCCGGGAATTTATTTTCAAGTGTTTGAATCATCCTTAAGTTAAGCTCTTCGGGCTTGCATGGATAAGCAGATGTGGAATGCGCTATAAATAATGGATAATTTGGGCTGAAAGCGTTAATAAATGCCAATGCATTCTCGATCTCCTTCATTGTTGACATGCCGGTTGAAAGCATCAGCGGTCGGCCGGTTTCCAATATGCGTTCTATTAATTCAAGATCTGTCAGTGAAGCCGATGCCAGTTTGTACATAACTGTATCAAATTGTTCCATAAAATCTACTGAGGGCACATCCCAGGTAGATACAAACCAATCAATGCCTGATTTTTTACAATATTGATCGATGGTTGCATATTCGGTTATACCGAACTCTGTTTTGCGTTTATAGTCAATATAAGTCATCCTGCCCCATGGGGTATCACGCATTACTTCCCACTGATCTTTCGGTACGCATATTTCGGGTGTACGTTTTTGAAATTTTACCGCGTCGGCTTTTGCGGCAATTGCTTCGTCGATCAATTTCTTGGTAATTTCCAATGAACCGTTATGGTTAATGCCGATCTCAGCAATAATATAGCATGGCTGCCCTTTACCTATTTTGCGGCCATTCTTCAAAGTGATTACTTTATCGGCGGGCTCAATTGACTCGTTTTTTAATTCAATGATAAGCTCTGCAAATTCGCGAAAACTACCTTCACCACCTTTGTTTTCACAAACATAGTCTACATGTGCCTTTATTCCAGGCAATGCGTTGGATGGACTTGCTGTAAAACCAACCAATTTCATTATCTCCAGATCGTTATAATCATCACCTATATAAGCTATTTGTTCGCCTGTTAACTGCAAGCGCGAAAGCATTTCTCT
Organism: Bacteroidota bacterium; assembly: GCA_026224775.1. GTDB lineage: Bacteria > Bacteroidota > Bacteroidia > Sphingobacteriales > Sphingobacteriaceae > Mucilaginibacter. The sequence continues at coordinate 281,439 of JAMFRP010000019.1, read as the reverse complement.
CAATACGGCAGGCTTATCTTTGGCCAACAAATGCAATTCGACGATCTGTAGCTTTTCAGCACGTTTAACTAACGACGGCGATGCCTCGCCGGTTATAATGGCTGTTTCAATACCGGTAAGCTTGCGCAGGCGCTCAACGCCCATACCATCCTGTATATTGAACTTTTTTAACTGCTCCCCATCTTCCCCATAATAAACGCCGCCGTCAGTCAACACACCGTCACAGTCTGTGATCAATAATTTAATGCGTGATGCTTTTTCTTTTAAAATATCTTTCATGATTTAATGATTTTTAAATTGCAGTCCAGCCACCGTCTACTACAAGGTTGGCCCCGGTCATGTAAGCTGAAGCTTCACTCGCTAAAAAAATAAGCGCGCCCTGGTAATCGTTTGCTTTGGCCATACGGCCGAGTAATGTTTTTGCAGAATAATTATGTATAAAAAACTCATTCTGGCCGTTCTCCACACCACCTGGTGAAAGTGTATTTACCCGCACCCCTTTGTGGCCCCAATAAGCGGCCAGGAAACGGGTAAAGTTGATAACAGCACCTTTGGTTACCGGGTAAGCTGCCGATTTATAAAAGCGTTGTTCGCCGCATTCACTACGGTAAATACTTTGATCGGGACCAACCATACCGTATGTTGAGGCAATATTGATAATACTGCCACGGCCTTGTTCCGCCATTGCCGAGCCAAAAACCTGCGAGCATAAAAACACGCCCGTTATATTTACATCTAATGACTTTTGGAAAACATCCAGCGGGTAATTTTCAAATGCCGAAAGGTCTTTAGCGAGTGCGGGGTTCTCGAACATATCATTTATGGCGGCATTGTTAACCAGTATATCAACAGAACAATATTTGTTAATCACTACAGATAAAGCTTTTGTAACAGATGCTTTGTCTGTAACATTAATACCTATACCCATATGCTGATCACCTAATTGCAATGCAAAATCCTGCGACCGTTGTTCATCCATATCGGCAACAACAACATTTGCGCCTGCCATAGCTAATGCCTCGCAATGTTTTTGACCGATGAGCCCAAGCGCGCCAGTAACTATAGCCGTTTTTTTATATAATGAAAACAAATCCATATTAATTGGCCAAAGTATTTTTAGGTTTGATGTTATAGTTGCTCACCTTGCGAAAAACAGCCTCCAATACTTCACCCTTCAGATAAGACTTAATATCACCGCTTTCAATAGCTTCCTTCATAATCGACATTACATCGCGATAAGCAGAAAGTGTATAGTTAATATCCTCGTCGGTATGGCTGTAGCACATATTATGAAAGCCCGCCCACAATATGCCGCGTTTTATCATTTCCTGCTGCATTAAGGTTTTAACTTCAAGGCCATTACCTGCTTCCGGCGCAAAAGTGACCATGGTCCGACAGTTGAAGCCAATGCAAGCGGTATATTTATCCATACCGAATTCAATAGCTAGGCGGTTATAACCATCTTTCAATAATGCTCCTTTTTCAGCAAGATATTGCGGCACATTTTTGTCTATCAATTCATTGATAGTAGCTATACATGCCGCCAGCGATAAGGCTTCGCCCCCAAATGTTGTATAACTAAATACTTCCGAATTAAATAGCTCCATTACATCGGCCCTGCCGGTGAGTAACGCTATAGGCATACCATTGGCACAGGCCTTGGAGTAAACAGCCAGATCGGGTTTCACATTAAAATATTCCTGCGCGCCGCCTATTGCAATACGAAAGCCTGTCCACATTTCATCAAAGATCAATAAGGTGCCATTTTCTTTGCATACAGTAGCTAATTCCTGTAAAAAGCCGGGGGCAGGCTCCTGGAAAATAAATGGTTCCAATATCAAAGCCGCTACGGTTTCATCAAGTGCTGCTCTTATGGCTTCTATATCATTATATTCAAAGGTGTAGGTCATGTCCTGTATGGCTTCAGGTACACCTGCATTGCGACTTGTGATACCGATATACCAATCGTGCCAGCCATGATAACCACAGCAAAATATTTTATCACGCCCGGTGAATGCCCTGGCAACACGAACAGCTGCCGAACATACATCGGCACCGGTTTTAGCTATCTTTACCGCCTCAGCGTTAGGGATGACCTGTTGTATCAGTTCGGCCAGCTCAACTTCAAGCGGGTGCATCAGTGAAAAGGAGATCCCGTCTTCCAATTGAGCTTTTATAGCATTGTCAACAACTGGATACGCATAGCCTAACGATAGTGGACCTATGGCCGCATTAAAATCTAAATATTCATTACCATCCACATCCCATACATGTGATCCCTTACCTTTTACCAGGTATTTAGGCGATACTCCTTTACTAAACTGACCAGGGCCTTTTGCCAGGGTTTGTGTAACAGGTTTTTGTACTTTAAGAGCACGCATATACCATTCATCCGATTGACGGATGTTGGGATAATTATCGTTAAAAGCTATTTTATTTGGCATAACTATAGTTTTTGTTTATTCAGAGAATTGTGATTTTAAAATCTCAGGTTGATTATGGTTTGTTTGGTAACCCAATATAGTTTCAGCAACCTGTTTGCCACTGAAACCTTCGTTCTCAATTACTGCGGGCAACAATGCAGGTTTAAACCATTTTTCATTTAAGGCGAATGGCAATACCTTAGCGGTTTTTTGATGCTTCAATAATACTTCGGCAATAATGGTGTATAAACCTCCCGTCAAAAAATGATCTTCGAGCGTTACAACAAGGTCACAACCGTCAACGACATCCAATATAGCCTGCTCATCAACCGGTTTCAGACTGCGCATGTTAACTAATCCTACTGATAGCCCTTCGCCTCTTAATATTTCAACCGTGATAAGCGCCTGCTCAAACAGTAACCCATAGGTTAGGATGGTTACGTCGGTTCCTGTTTCAATTACTTCGGCCTTACCGGGTTCAAATGGCGCATGCACATAAGCCGTTGCCCTGGTATTGATGCGGGTATAAGCAGGTTTAGCCGATGCCCAAATAAGCGGCATCATTTTTACCATATCATCCTCATCGGCAGGCGCAAATACAGTCATATTTGGTATGCCCCGCATTATGGAAATATCTTCTATAGCCTGATGAGTTGGACCATTAGCATCTGATAGCAAACCCGGTATAAATGCGCTTAATTTTATGGGCAATGAAGGTATCCCGGCATCGGTACGGATAAATTCAAATGCCCGCATTGATAAAAAGGATGCTAAAGCATGTACAACAGGTACGCGTCCGCGTAGGGCAAGCCCTGCTGCTGCACCTATCATAGTTTGTTCAGTTATGCCGGTGTCAATAAAACGTTTGCCCAGCAATTTGGGCAGGTTGCGTATAAGAGCACGGTTTTCGGCAGTCATAACGATAAAATGTTCATCAGCTAGCGACAATTCAGTAAGTAATTCTTCGTATGACATATTATCTGACCACTAAAGTTTCTGATGTTAATTGAGTTTGATGTTCGCCGTGCAATTCCTGTAAAAGTTGCCCCACTTCATCTGCTGAGAAATTGCAGAACCAGCGGTCGGCACGTGCTTCAATGCTAGGTAGCCCTTTGCCTCTAACCGTATCGGCTATTACCACATTTAGTTTCCCTTGGGCGAAGGGGATTTTTTTAAAAGCGTTTCGTAATTGGTTAAAATTATGCCCATTAATGCGGCTTACTGCAGCACCAAAAGCGGTAAATTTATTATGTAAAGGCTCCAGCGGTATCAGGTCCTCCGTAGCTATATTGGCTTGGAAGTTATTCCTGTCAATCACAAATATGAGATTATCGAGTTGATAAGCATTGGCCACCAATACCGCTTCCCAGCATGAACCTTCGTTCAATTCACCATCGCCCATAATGCATATTACTTTATTTTCACCCCCACGTATTTTTATATCCATTGCAACACCTATAGCTACAGACGGCAGATGGCCAAGCGAGCCTGAATGGAATTCGATTCCCGGTATGTGCGTATTGGGATGCCAGTAAATGTGATCGTTTATGGACAGATGATTAGCCAGTCTTTCCTTTGGTATGAGTCCAAGCTCAGCAAAAGTTCCGTACAACGCAGGTACATCATGACCTTTGGAAAGGAACAGGTAGTCGCGATTTGGGTCGTTTAAATTATCCTGATGCAGATTTAGAAATTCCGCATACAGATAAACGATCATATCCACTGCCGATAAAGATGCCCCAGTGAAACACCCTCCACCTGTTGACATTTTTAAAATATGCTCGCGAACTTTTAACGCTATGGCCTCCAGGTTCTTATTATCAGTTATAAAGTTTTGCATCCGTTGTTTAATTAGGGCTAATAATTTTGGTTTGATGTGAAGAAATGGTATTCAACTCATCCAAATGATGCCGGTACCAGTTTACACCTGCATAAACAGCATTCAGTTCATATATTTCAGGCTTTTCAGTTAATAAGTTTAGAATATCATCGCATGAAAAACCGGGGTTATCAGGGTACAACTCTTCATAAACACGCGCTATGAAATCATAATCCTCTTTATAATCTATCGTAAAACGGTGCGACATTGAATAATCCAAACCTGAATTCCAACTCACATTGCCGATGTTAAACTGCAGGGGATTTTCCCATATATATGGGGTGGTATGTTCCAGTTCCAGTGGTCGTTCCGCCAACCGCCAGGTTTTTTCAAGGCAGGGCATTGTCATTATCTCCACATCGTTCCCATCAGGCCAGCTCGCTGGGTGTAGGTTGCTCACATAGTCATACACACCACTTTTTTCAAAAAAGAGATCAAGTGTTTTATCTATGATACGGGGATCTATTAATGGGCAGTCGGAAGGTATTTTAAGCACAACATCTGCATTATGTTTAATAGCGGCCATATAATGTCTTTCCAATACATTATGGCTGCTTCCCCTGTAACATGGCAACCCGAGCATTGCCGCTTCCTGTTCAATTATGTCATCTTCAGCGTTAACCGATGTGGCAATTATGATCATAACTTCGTGCCTGATCATTTGCAAACGCTCTATCATCCTTGCAAGTAAGCTTTTACCCAGTACAGGCATCATTATTTTCCCCGGTAACCTGCTGGATGACATACGTGCCTGAACTATGACAACAACTTTTTCCATATGCTCTTAAATTAATGCTGGTTCAAAATCTCCGGTATATGCTTCATTAACTTGCCGGTTAAATTGGTACTTAGCTGTAAAACGCTGTTTACTTTCGTTATATAAAGCATAGTCGCGACACACACCCGCAATTGTTTTTGCTGATGTTCCGCCATTTTGCAGTGGCTGTAGCTTATACAATTCGTCCACATCAAACCATGAATGCACTTTTTTGCCAAGGGCGATGCCGGTATATACTACAGTAGAGTATTGGGTAATAAGTTCGCTGCAATTAGCTATCATTTGGTTGGTATTACCACTCTTGAATATCAGTGTACCGGTCGGGGCATATTTGCGGATCTCATTTTCTGCCCTTTCGAAATTTTCATTCGGGTGTAGCTTAAATAATAACTGCCTGCCTGCTGCTATTTTCACTGTCTCCTTAATAAACGCGCCCCTGTTTTCGTATCGATAGGTTTCCCGCATATCGGTGGTGGCAACCATCACATAATCTTTATACGGAAAATCATTGTTGCTAAAGTGCGCCAGATTATCATAATTGGGCATCCCGGTTACTATGATCTTATCTGCCCGCGTACCGTTCTTTCCAAAGTACTGTTTGTAGCCTTCTGATGCTGCACAATAAACATCACATATATTTGACGAACCGTTAAGCGATGTATTACCACACAAAAAACCGGGTAGTTTAAACGCTTTAACAATATGTGTCATTAACGTAAATTTATCGGTCATCCCTTCCTGCACCCAAAGCGTTTTGTAGTTGCGCATACGGGCAGGAACTATCATGTCCGTACAATACACAATCAGATCATATTCATTCAAGCGGGCAGCATAGTCAAGCTGCAGCCCGTGCGCTTTCAAATAGTTTTCTGAATTGTGCCTGAACTGCCCGGCAAATGCCGTTGTATCAAGCAACCGGGTATTGTTAATAAGAAATTTCATGAAAGGCGAATCCGTAAATACCTGGCTAAACCAGCAATCAAAATCAGGTAGCTCATTGGCTATCTGGTGCATTTGTGAGGTTTGGTTCAGTGAACCGGTGATGAATAAAATTTTCTGCATTCAGGGGTAGTTATGATGTAGATAGCTTTATATTTATTAAATAATATGATGATATATTATTTAATAAAAGCTAATCTATTCGAATGACTTTTAGCTAATGAGAAGTTAATATTATCAAATTATTAACCACCTTAAAGCATTGTATTTGATGAGTTAACATTAATTGGCTTTTGCGTAAATATGACCGTTATATTGCAAAAAGCTTTTAAGTTTTTCCAATTGGTCGGTGTTAATCAGATCGACACCACAATCCAGCAGCTTCCGCCAAACTACACTATTTTCGGGAGAGGCCCATAATCTAACTTTCTTACCGTAACGGTGAGCTTCGGATACATAAGTACATAAACGCTGTTGTTCAATAACCGGAATAGGTCCTTCACCCCTCCAATTAAGGATGTGTGAATACCTACAACTTGCTGTTTGATAAAAATTTTGATCAAGTGTATCTTTCTTTACTTGTAACAGGTCCTCATCCACAAAAGCCAGCCTATTTCGTTCGGCCTTTAACAGGTCAACAGGCTTGTGCCCAGTAAGCACAATAGTAATTTCACCCTGCTTATATACACCATTTTCATAAACAGATAGCATAGGGCGGTATCTTTCGAGTAATTTCTTTAGCGCAAGGTAAGTTTCATTAGGATCCGACTTTATATCGATCATCAACATAATTGGAAAGTCAGGACAGTTACTATTTTTATTGATGCCGTTTATACAGGCAAGCAGCGGCTTCAAGTACAAGCTGTCCAACGTTTTATGCATTCGTAGCCTTGGTAATACATGTGCTACTACTAATTTATTATTCCTCAAATAAATATCTGCTTCAATATGTGTAAACCCATTATCAAGGGCATCATACAGTGGCCTTTTGTGCCAATAATCGTTATGGGCATATGCGTTGGGTAATGAAATATTTTGGGGGTAAGCGTTAAGGCTGATTAAAATCGGCAAAAGAATGATGGATAATTTAAGGCTTCGGAGACAATTTCTTGCTTTTTGCATCTTATAATTATTGATACAATTTTAGCAAACACATATTAGGCTTTTGTTAAAAAATGATTATGTGTTAAGAAACCTAATAATAAGATAAAACCATATGAATATATGAGAAAGGTGTAAATCGAAAAAATACAAGATTTAGTGTTAAGCAGTCAAGTAATTATATATATGACAGTTTAAGCGGTCCTAAACAGCTATTTGTCGTTATCAAATATTTCTGATGCCATACATCACGTACTTTGGTGTAACCACTTACACCCAGGTCGTTCCAGTTCAGGGTTATTGTTTGAAATTTGCCTGATATATTAAATATCTACACAGCTTTGCTCCCATCCTGCAACTCCTTTACATGCACCAAGTAGCCATCCTTTTTAAGCATCTGTATAGCCTCTTTACCCAGGCCATCCTGATTAATGGCTAAAAAATGGTTTGATACATTAAAAGCGATCCTTGCTCAAGGGAACGACTTTTATTTAATTAACTAATAAACAAACAGTAACTAACTATTTTACTGATCTTATAAAGAACGGAGCGTCAAAGACAATTTATTAATCACTAAAATCCTCGTCTTTTGATATTTTTGACCGGACGCTTGTCAGATGTCCATTGAACATTAGCTTTAACTATTCGCCATACACTAATCTTTTGCTGAAATACTTCGGATATTCCTGATAATCCTGCTGAATATAAAATTGATGGGCCGGAGTCTGCCACTCCTGACAATGCACTTGTATACGGTCACATGCCCTTTTTCTTGCCAACTCTACTACAAATTGCTCCAATGCTTTTGCGATACCTTGACCCTTTAACTCTTCTTTAACTGATAAATAGGAAATAAAAACCAAGCCGTCGTCGAATGCTAATTGAGTCATAAAGTGAACAGAAACGAAGCCAACTACCTCTTTTCGCAATTCATATACAAATACCTGGTGGTCATCTTTACCGAACATGGCCTCTAATTGATTGACTAGTATGCTTGTTGCTGTTTTGTAACCTAAAACCTCCAAAAGTATTTTGATGTCGGGCGCATCATGATAAGTGGCATTTCTTACATTCATTGGTTATTGTTTATTTGCTATGCTAATTCCAGGCATCAAAACCAGTCTGATATAATTATCACCATTTAAGTATTTTTTTGCCATTTCTTTTAACCCTTCCGGCTTAATCGCCTCAACAAGGTTATTATAATTATTGATTTGCTCCAGGTCTTGGTCATTCTGTAATTGCCCGTTGATATAGCTCAGCCAAAAGCCGTTAGTTTTTAATTGCGGTTCGAAACTGGTTCTATCTTCTGCACGCCATTTATCTACGTTTTCCTGCAGTGGTCCGTCTTTTTCAAGCTTACTGATCTCATCCAATGTGGAAGCAATCAGCTTTTCTACATTTTGCGGCGCGCAGCCAAAGTGAACCAGAAAGCTATAGCGCTGTTGCGGCAGTTTTGTAGTGTTTTCCTGCACCCCAGGGCTGTATACACCGCTTTCATCCTCACGTAACCGCTCTAACAGGCGTATCTCCAGGGCTTCCTTCATCGCGTCCATCTTCACGTTATTCTCCGGGCTGTAATCATATTTGCCGGTATATATCAGATAAACAGTGGCTTTGGGTTCGCTGCCCTTGTAAACTGTTTTTTCGATCCTGCCTGACGGCGCATGAATATTCAAGTCCTTTGCCTGCTCATGCTGACCGGTTGATGGTAATGAACCCAGGTATTTTTCCAGCAGTGGCTTAATGGTATTCATATCAATACTTCCCACAAAGGTGAACGTAAAATTGCTTGCGTCTGCAAATCGCTCTTTGTATATCTGGTAAGATCTATCCAGGTTGATCTGTTCAAATTTCTCCAAAGTTGGCCCCGTTCTGCGGATGTTGTGGCTTCCCATAACTGCGCTTACCGTATCATTGAACACACTGGCGGGGTCATTCTCCCTGTTGGCCAGCCCCGCTTTTGAGCGGGCTATAATTCCCTCAAAGATCGCTGTATCCTTCCGCGGTTCGGTAAAATAAGCATAGATCAGTTGCATCGCCGTTTCCAGATCTTTTGGCGTAGCACCACCACTAATACCCTGGAACTTTTCGGTGATATAGGGTTTGACACCGAGTTGCCTGCCCTCCAGGTATTTACTTAATTCGTCAGTATTATAATTGCCTACTCCGCCTGCTGTAACAACACCTGCGGCATTGGTGGCCGACTGATAATCTGCGTCACTGTATAATGAGGTACCTCCAGGCGCAAAAGAACTGAATATAATCTGGTCGTTTTTAAAGTCAGTAGGTTTCAACAATACTTTCACCCCGTTACTTAAGGTTATAGTAGTAATGTTGAATTCCTTATTTTGCTCTTCGCTTTTTATTTTGCCAGGAATTGGTATCGCGCTTAACAATGTTTTATTGCTCACTTCATCTTTGTATGGCGCAAGGTCTTCCGCTTCTACAGCCTTTAACCAACCGTTCACCTTTGCTTCATCAGGAAGGCTGTTTTTATCTTTTTCAGGTGCTAAGATTAGTATATCACGATTAGTAGCAGTGATATAGGTTTTAGCAACGCTATTAACATCTGTTAAGGTAATCTCCGGCAGATCATCTTTTGTTAGCTGGTATTCCTTTTCAATTCCGGGAGCAGCTTCACCCGTCAGAAAATAAGACTGATATTCTTTTACATAACTACCCGAATTGCTTTTGTTCCTTTCTTTAAGCTCGCTTTCCACCTCATTCAGGTCTGCTGCCTTGGCCCGTTCCAGTTCTGTTTCAGTAAAGCCGAATCGTTTCAGTCTTTCTGTTTCCCGCCATACAGCTTTTAGTCCTTTCTCCAGTTCTCCGGGCTTTGTCTGTACACTTGCGTCATATGCATCCAGGCCACCCATAAATCCAGATATACCAGCCCCTCCTGTCACAAACGGCGGCTCAGCTTTCCGCAGTAGTTCTGCATAACGTTCGCTTAACATCCGGTCAAAAAGGCCTTGCACTAATCCAATTCGGTAATCTTCAGCCGTCCCTTTTCCCGGTGCCTTATGCTTGATCAGTATCTCAGCTTCCGTGGTGGTCATTTCTTTATCCGTTACTGTTATAAACTGGTTCTTTCCGGTCAGGGGTACAGTGTATTTGCTACGTACCCTTTCGTGTACTGGATTCTTCAGACTTGCAAATTGCTGTTTAATACTTGCTTCTACCTGGTCTACATTAATATCGCCTACGATGATCAATGCCTGCAGGTCCGGACGGTACCAGTCATTATAAAAACGGGCGATCACCGGGCGTTTAAAGTTATCCAGTACCGTATCTAAGCCAATAGGCACACGTACCGCGTAACGGGAGTTGTTCAGGATAACAGGCCAGTATTGTCTTTGCATTCTTTCGCCTGCGCCTTTGCCCAAACGTTTTTCTTCCAGCACCACGCCGCGCTCTTTATCGATCTCTCCGGGGTCAAGCAGGGCCTCATGCGCCCAGTCCCGCATGATCTCCAGGCCGCCTTTCAGCAACTCCGGTTTGTCTGAAGGGATAGGTAGCTCGTAGACTGTTTCATCAAAAGCCGTATAGGCATTGATATCAGCGCCAAAACGTACACCAGCTTTTTGCAAATAATCCACCAGTTCGTTATGCGGAAAATGTTTGGTGCCGTTAAAGCTCATGTGCTCCATAAAATGCGCCAGGCCCCGCTGGTCTTCATCTTCCAGCACCGAACCCACCTTATTCACCAAATACATCACCACCCGGTTTTTCGGCTCTTCATTGTGACGGATATAATAAGTAAAACCATTCGGGAGCTTCCCTGTGCGAACCATAGGATCTAAGGGTAATACTGAAGATCCTTTTTTAATTTGCTGGCAATTGCTATTTATAGAAAATAAGAAAATCAACGCCAGTAAAATTACATGGCGCACATAATAAAAGTTTTTTTTCATTTTGATTATTTTTGTGGATCGCCGGCATTTGCGGCTTGCTTATTTGATAATTATTTAAGTAGTTCCAGTATACCTTCATTTTCAATGATCATCATTCCATGCCTATCACTGGAAATGCCTTTCTGTAGCTGGTAGGTGTAAGCAGGTATAGTACCATTCATGATGGTCGGCAGGTATAGCAGTTGAATGTTATCCTGCTCTTTCTCCAACACTTCTCCTGCTTCTATGATATGCGTGGAAATAATAAACAGGCAATTCCGGTATTCACTAAAAGCGGCTGTTACTGCAAGTGTCGCATCGTATGCGTCTTTTACATTGGTACCTTTAAATAACTCATCAAATATGATCACCAGGTTTTTTTCTTCGCTTACTTCTTCGGCTACCTTTTTTACCCTTAATACCTCCGCATAAAAATGGCTGTAGCCCATATCCAGATTGTCTGGTACATTAATGGAACTATAGATGCCTTCTCTCACTGAAAACTTCATTTCTTTGGCTGCTACGGGGAAGCCCATGTGTGCCAGGTAAACATTTATGCCAAAGGCTTTCATAAACGTAGACTTGCCGGCCATGTTCGCCCCTGTTAAAAAGATCATGTTACTGTCCTGGTGAAAGGATACCGGGTTGGCCACCGCTCTATCAATATTGGGGTGCCTTAATGCGGTAGCGGTTAACACATAGTTTTCCTTTGGTAAGGCCTTTGCGTAGCTGAAGCCTTTTTCTTTGGCCAGGTTCGCTACTGCTATGTACAGATCTAGCTGGTAAAAAGTTTCCATCACCGTTTGTAAGGATGATCGCATCGTATTTCTTAGCAGATGGTCGTATTTAGCTGTTTTTTGTAAGGATTGTAGAGCGGGTTGTTCTGCTGACAGCCACGCCAGTTTAGGGTCATCCAATATGTTCTTTGCGGTTCGCAGTTCGTTGGAAAATGGGTGTTGTTCCTTTTTACTTTTTTGCTCTTCTTCCAATTGGCTGATGAAAATCTTACAACTTTTCAATAAAGCTACGGTTTGTTGTAAGCCGCTTTGGAGGTTGGGATATTCTTCATCCCGTATCACTGTAGCTAACAGCTTCTTTTTGGCCAGGCTGAACAGTGTTGCCGCGTAGTACTTGTTACTACTACCATTAAGGTAGTTCTCCACCTGACCGAACTGCTCATTGCTGAACGGGAATATGGTTTGTTTGCTTTGGAAGTATTGGAAGATTTCGCTGCGTTTGTTGATGTCGTTTGGTTCCGTCATCGGGGTCTGGAACATAGTTTGGAGTAGCCGCTCACCACCTGCTGTTATTACTTTGTTGAACAGGTTAAAGATGGAAAGCGGTTTGTACTTACCCGGTATGTTCAAGTCTTCCAGTGTTTGTTTATCTGCGATAAAGCTCATTGTGTTTTTGCTTCCTTTCTTTTCTTTAGCAGTTCCAGGATGCCTTCATTGTTGATAATGATCATCCCATGCCGGTCATCGGTGATTCCGTTTTCCAGGGTATAGGTATATTCAGGCGTTGTTCCGTTCATACGAGTAGGCAGGTACTTAAAGCTGATGTTGGCTTGTTCTTTTAATACCTCGCCTGCTTCGATGATGTGCGTGGAGATCACAAATACACTATCTCTCTTTTTTGCAAAGGCCGTGGTGATAGCTATTGTGGCTTCGTAAGCATCTTTTACATTGGTGCCCCGAAACAGCTCATCAAAAATCACAAAGATGTTTTTGCCCATGCTTAGCTCTTTGGCTATCTTTTTGATCCGCAGTACTTCTGCATAAAAGTGGCTGGCCCCTATTCCCAGGTTATCCGGCAGGTTGATCGTAGTGTAAATACCATCCAGTACCGAGAACTCCATTTCACGAGCTGCTACCGGGAAGCCCATATGGGCAAGGTACATAGCTATACCCAGCGATTTCATAAACGTCGATTTACCTGCCATATTCGCCCCGGTTAAAAAGACAATATTACTGTCCGGTGTGATCGTTAGGTTATTGCCTACCGCGTTCTTTAGTTGAGGGTGGTAAAAGCCTGCTATTTTGATAATATGCTCTTCTTTAGGCAGCGCTTTAGGGAAGATATAGTTGCGTTCGGTTGCTGTCCTGGCTACCGTTATGTACACATCCAGCCGGTAAATGTACTGTAGTACTTGCTTAACCGTTTCCCGGTAGCGAAACCTGAGCATGGCATCATAGCCTGCCAGTTTTTCATGGGGCAGTTTAGCCTTTGGGTTTTCTTGCAAAATTAAGCTAAACGGTTCTGTAGTTAACAGTGTTTGAATACTTTGAGTTTCCGGATCGTTTTTGAATGGGCTGCCAGCTAAAAGAAGGATGTTATTCAACAGGCTATGCACCTCCCGCATGATCTCCGTTAATGCATTTATTCCTTCAACTATCTGCTTATAGTCCGCGTTTGACGCTACCAGATTACTCAGTTTTTTCTCCAGTGTGGGCTTCTCTGAAGAAAGCTTCGTCCTTTCATCTGTATTGACCATGTATTGTTCTGCCCGGTCGAATTGTTCGGAACTAAAGGAAAATACGGCATTAATCCTACCCAGGTAACTGATGTTCTCAGCGCGCGCATTGATCGCTTCTACATCCGAGAGCGGGTAACGGAACATTTCTTCCAGCAGCTTTGAACCGTTGAGCGTAGCCGTCCTGTTAAACAGGGAAAGGATCGAATCCGTTCCCTGTTTGCCGTAAATATTCAGGTCCTCCTGCGTTTGCTTGTCTGTCGTAAATAACATAGCTATTTTCGTTTACGGCGGATTAAAAAGATAGCAGCAATGATTAAGATCAAGCCAGGGAATAGCCATACATACAGGAATTTTAAAAATGTTACATGTTCTGTACTTACTGTTACCCGGTTGTCTTTGCCATCCGGACGAGAGGTATTTATAGGAAATTGACCATAATCTAACCAATTAAATAAAGCAGTACTAAAATAAAAATTCGCCGTTTTTGGCTCGTATCTTACTAATTCTGCATTGCCCATAAAATCAGCATCGCCACTTATAATGATGCGTTGTTGTTTCCCATTTATTTGTCGCGTTAAGGCTAATGCCGTAGTATAGGTATCTTTTGAATTATTTTTGTTCGCAGGCATTGAAGCATATCCTTTTACTACTCTTTTAGCACCAGAATTCTGTGCGTTTACATCACCCATTCTTATTACACGGAAACTACCGCCTGAAGAAACAAGTGGATGCCCTCCGGTTGATTCCACACCAGCCTCCTTGTTATTAACCATATCCAAATCAGGGTTACGCGCCATAGTATTCTGGGCGGCTCCGGCTTTGGTTACCAACAATGACTGCATGTTAAATCCACTGGTATCATGATAAGATAACGCTGACACTCCATTCATAGAAATTGGCAAGGTGTCTATAGATGGTTTATCTAATATTGGGGATAAGCTTATAGCGGTTTTTGTTAAATTAGGCAGTACCAATGTGGGTGCATGGTCTTCGCTTTCCTGTTCCAGCATACCATTCATCAGCTGCACGCCTAATGTTTTCAGTAAAGGATTAAGTAGCTGCTGTCTGCCTGGTTCACCGGCGATTAACAAATTGCCTCCTTTATTAATATAGGCTTTAATTCTTTGGATAGCTACTGCACTCAATTCGCTTTGCGGATCAGCAAGTACTAACGTGGTAATATTATCCGGAATATCCTGAGCACCCAATGAAAGCGTATCTACATCAAAGCCCTGGTTAATGAGCGCATAACGGAATGTTTTTTCAGCTGTTAATGTCTTATATTCCCTGTCGCCTTTTTTACCGGTTCTGCGCTCCCCATCACCGGTTATAAAAGCGATTTCAGGCATTTTGGCTTGCAGCAGCCTTTTAAAAGCAGCCGAAACTTCAGACTCGCCCGGCCATATAGCCTGGTCATTGAAAACACGCAGGAAGGTAGATTTTCCTTTGTAAGTTAGCTTCATGACAAACCTGTTCAACTCGGGTTTAAGATCAATGTCTTTTTGTATTTGTTCCGGTTTTTCAAAATCAGACAAATCCAAATCAGATGCTTTAGCCTTTTGCTCCGCTATCTGCTTCATTGTTTTGCCTTTGTAAGAGCTAAACAGGTCGTAACCTAAGGCTAAAGGCGTATCGTAATAACTCACAAAATGAAAATCAATATCCGGTTTAAACCGTAAATAAGGCTCCCACCTGGCTAAATAATCGTTACGCTGTTCCGGTGATCCCAAAAAATAATAATTATCCAAAAAATTGCCGTAGGCGGTAATTTCTAACTTATCATCGCCCAATTGCTTAATAATTTGTTGCGCATTAGGGGTAAGTGTATTGTCCTGATTAGCAGTAGTATCCAGGTAACCGATAAGGCCGGGGCGAGAAAATATATAACCGATAATAAGTGCGGAAACCACAATGGCAATGTAACGCCCTGCCGAAACAAACCATGCTTTTGTTTCGCGTCCCGATTGCAGTTTGTAAATGGTTAAGCCCAGAAAGATATATATAATGACAATAAAATAGATCACATCGTTTGTAGATATCAGCCCTATAAGCATATGGTGGGTACGGCCCGTAAGTGATAGAAAATAGGTTAGGTCACGTACAAAAGCCACACCTTGCCATAAGGTGCCTATATAAGTCAGTATCCCTATCATTACAAATGTGCTTACTGCCGCAACTATCTGGTAGCTGGTAAGGCTTGACATAAAAAGTCCAATAGCCGAATAAGCACATAACAGAAGATAAAAGCCAAGAGCGGCCGACCAAAGCATTCCATAATCAGCCGATTTAACGTCAAAAACACCTGACGTCATAAAAATGCCTATTACCAATAACAGTATCAAGCTATAGGCCATCATAGCCAGGTATTTACCGAAAACAATTTCTTTTATTTTTACCGGGGATGAATACAGCAGGCTGATGGTGCCCCCATTAATTTCCCGGCTGATGAGCCCCATGGTTAATAAGGGAATATACAAATACAGGTTCTGCATAATACCAACGAATAATCCAAATGGGCTTGAAAAAACCTTATATGTTATTTGAGACATGTAGGTTAGTCCCACACCACCTGTTTCCTGTGTAATTGCGTAGTTGTTTAATAAACCGGTATAGGTAAGTGCACATTCTACCATAAAAGCGACGGTTAAAAACCAGGCTATAGGCGAATAGAACAAGTTGCGAAGTTCGGCCCTCGCTATTTTTAAAATTAATTTCATTATAGAGAATAATTAGGATTGCATGGTTTTAGTAGACAATTGTTTGAAAATCTCATCGAGAGCCGTTTTGTCAAGGCTGATTTCGCTTAACCGCCAGCTGTTATGCACGCTCGCTGCTATAAGCCGTTCTGTAATTTCCCGGTCACCGGTAAAATAAACGCGGGCTTGCCGTTCTGTTACGAAGTCCACTTTATCCACACCGGCTATCTTTAATAGCTCCGCTACTACCGGCGGGTTTTCCATTTGCATCAGCACGCTATGCGGCTCCACATAATTATTAAAGGCATCCATCGTATCAGAAAAAACAATTTTCCCATCGGCTATCATTTTGATCTCTTTGCACAGCATTTGCACTTCTGATAAAACATGCGAAGAGAAAATTACCGCGTGTTCTACAGCAATTTCCTTGATCAATGTTCTTACCTCGGTAATTTGGTTGGGGTCTAAACCATTAGTTGGCTCATCCATTACTACCAGCTTTGGTTTATGGATAATTGCCTGCGCGATGCCTACCCGCTGGCGGTAACCGCCTGATAGGTTTTTGACCAGCCGGTTGCTAAAGTGGGATATGCCGCAACGCTCTTTGGCTTCTTCCAATGCAGGTTTAATATCCCTGTACTCCATTTTTCGTAGCTCTGCAGTATAAATGAGGTACTCATCTACCGTCAGGTCCAGGTATAGGGGTGGATTTTGAGGGAGGAAGCCTATTTGCCTTTTTGCCAATTCAGGATTTTCGCGGATATCTATTCCATTGATCAGCACACTGCCTTCTGTCTGGTTTAAAACACCGCACATGATATTCATGGTGGTTGATTTGCCTGCCCCGTTGGAACCAAGCAAGCCTAAAATTCCGGTCCTGTTTATTTCCAGGTCAATGTCACGTATCGCCCAACTACTGCTGTATCGGTGCGATAGATTTTTAATACTTAAAATAGGATGCTCCATCATTGTTTTTTGAAAATAAAATCACTATCCGGGATATAGGATATAATTATACCCCAGAAGTGATTACTTGTATTGCTATCAGAATATGTTAATTATTAATAACCCGGGTTTTGGATCAGCAAATTGTCTAACTGAATTTGCGTCTGTGGTAAGGGATATAGCGCAGCATTAGCGCTGTAACCTGTCTTTTCCGCGCCAAGCACCGCTGCTGCTGTTCCTGTCCTTTTCAAATCAAACCACCGGTTACCCCATTCACAAAAAAGCTCTACCCGCCGCTCGCGCATAACAGCATTTAAAACAGCGGTTTGGGAAGCGGCATCAGCCGGGTTTGGTGATAGGCCAGCTCTATGTCGGATGGTATTTATATCCGCTAAAGCCTGACTGAGGTTATTCAAATGTGCAGCAGCTTCTGCACGGATCAGGTATAGCTCACCTAATCTCAATATCATTTGATCTTCAACGGGCGTTGCGGTTGGACTTATATTTTTATATTTATTCGGATAATAAAGCGTCTGATTATTTATAGATGTTGAACCTATCCAATCTTGCTGGCGTTGATCGCCGGTCTCGAATGCATTTAACAAAAACGGGGTTACCTGGTAATTAGGAGTTCCTCCGGCATATTGAGGTTCGAAATTTGCCGCATCTGTATATACATTGTACAGAGCATTTGCCGGCAATTGCCATATAGCCTCCACACTACCGTCCAGGAACACATTATTGAGATTAGGTTCCAGGTTATAACCACCTAAGCGGATAACCGAATCAGCTTCATTATAAGCATTTTGCCAATTGCCCTGGTATAAATTAACTTTTGCAAGCAGCGCTACTGCTGTATACAGGTTGGGACGAATATGCCCTGAAGAAGGATAAGCTGCTGTTAATTTCTTTTTGGCATCGGTAAGGTCGGCCTTTACCTGGGCATATATAGCGGTAGCCGGGGACCTTGGTAGGCGATCTGTTGCAGCATAAGTTGTTGTGGTTACCAAGGGTACACCACTAAACAAATTAACCATGTTAAAATAATACAAGGCGCGTACCACTTCCATTTCGCCCGTGATCTGTTTTTGGAACGAGGTAGATAAACCATTGTTATTGGTAATACCAGTCAAGACCGCGTTTACTTCGTAAATACTTTGGTAAGGATATCCCCACAGGTTGGTAATTTCACTGTTTAACGGCGTTAAATTATAACTGTAGAATTGCTGAACATCGCTTGAGATAATGGGTGACAATTCGTCAGCAGAAAGTCCGGCGCAATAGGTCAGGCTTCCATCACTGTAGGCAAAACCATTGCTTGGATCATAAGTATAAACCCCGGCAACAGCGGACATAGTTGTTGCACTGTCAGCAAATTGTTCCTGCTGGGTAATTAATGACGGCGGGTTTTTTGGAATTACGATTAATTTTTTGCAAGATGAAACTGCCCCGGCAACTAAAACAACACCTAATACCAATTTATTTATATTAAAAAATATCTTTTTCATAACCATTTTCACTTAAAATTTAAGATTTAAACCAAATGCCAGAATACGCTGTATCGGAAAAGAAGTAAATGAACCGGGTAATTCCGGATCTCCAGCCTTATAGTCGGTGAACGTCAGCAGGTTTTGGCCGTTCATAAACACACTTCCCCCTTTTATATGCATCTTTTTAAGAAAGGCATTGGGTAATTGGTAAGACAATGAAACAGTTTTCACACGCAGGTAGGTATCATCGCTGTAAACACCGCTTGACTGGTCAAATTTAACCGCAGAAGGGTATATAGCAGCGGAACTCTGGCTACTCCCTAGCCGCTGCAACTGGGCAATATCTCCGGGTGCTTTCCAATAATTCCCAAGTACTGCCGTAGGTTGATTATATTCTAATCCAAGTTGGTTAGAACTGTATATTTCAGCGAGGTAGTTTGGTGCGTTCTGGCTGGAAAATTGACAAAAAATATAAAGACTGAATTGCTTATAGGTAAAATTATTCCCGAAACCGCCCATATATTTCACCTCCTGGTTGGCAATTGGAACTTCATCGCCGCCGATTGAAGCCGGCCCATAAGCAGGGTTAGAGGTAACTGTTCCGTTTTTTGTATAAAACTCAAAAAGTCCGGTTGTAGGATTTACATCCTTATACCTATAGCCATAGACGATAGAGGTCGGCTGCCCTATAACGTACTGGCTGCTATAAGAAGAATTTGCCAGGTTTGGAAACGAAATCAATTTATTCCTGTTAAAAGACAAATTAAAGTTGGTTCTCCAGGAAAAATCTTTGGTTTTAATGTTAGTTGAGTTGATGGCAAATTCAAAGCCCTGGTTCTGAACAGTAGCATCTAAATTGCCAAGTACCGATGCAATACCTGATTGTACGGGTAAAGGATAATTTACTAACTGGTTACTTTCACGATCTCTGTAGTAGGTAGCATTAAATAAAAGGCGGTTATTAAAAAGGCCTAGGTCTAACGCTACATTCAAAGATTTTTTTAGCGCCCAGCTATAATCAGGATTGTAAAGGTTATAGGGATAAGTTGGTATGACACCCTGGAAAGCAGGATAACCGGAGATAACTTTGTATAAAGAATTGTATTGGTATGACTGGATACCGTCGGACCCGGAAGTTCCATAGCTACCTGATAGTTTACCATAACTCAATATAGACGAAGAGTTTTTGAAAAATTTCTCCTCTGTAAATATCCAGCCGGCACCAACTGCACCAAAATTACCAAATTGTTGACCGGGGCCAAAATTGCTCGAACCGTCCCGCCTGCCTGTCAGATCAAGAATGAACTCACTATTATAAATATAATTTATACGGGCGAAACCTGCACTATATTTATAAATATTGGAGTTATCAAGAGCGGATAGCGTTGTAGCACCGTTAATCGATCCGAGAAGGTTATCATTTGAATACCCGCTTCCCTCTATGTAGTCTGAATAGTTTGTATTCTTTTTATAGGTTGAACCTACCAGCGCGCTGAAAATTCCTTTGCCAAAAGTTTTGTCGTATTTAATTTGCGGCTCTACGTTGAGCGTTTGATAGGTATTATTAGTAAAGATTGAAGTAGCGATAACATTATACCCTGCCGGATTTTGCGCCGAAATCGGATTAATAGAATTCTCGCTTGTCGTATTACGGTTATAACCCACATCAGCCCCTATGGTTAACCCGTTCACTATTTTATAGGAAATATGAAATGCGGCATTGAAATTATAATTCTGCAAAGTGGTGGGCTGCTGCAGTCCGCTATAAAATTGATCTTGGGTTAAATCCACCCCCTGGTAATTCCAAATTAAACCACCGGATGGACTTAATAAACTGGGTAAATTCGGAGGCAAAACGATATCCTGGCCGCCCCCATATCCTGCGGAATTATTTTGGTCATAACCAAAATCAGTGGTCATATCTACGGTAAGGCGCCTATCTGTGGATTGATGGTGCATGTTGCTATGAAACGTAAATCGCTGGTCAGCAAAATCACCGGGGTAATTATAGGTTGATCTGTCATAACCGGCTGACATGATAAAAGTATTATTAGCCGTGCCGCCTGAGAGGCTACCATGGACATCGGTATTATTGGTGGTTTTCCCATCAATAACCTTTTCCCAATTGGTGTACCTGTTCTGATCAAAAATGGTAAGGTCAGGAGCATAAGCGAGATAATTAGATTGATCGCTACTTGGTGTTAAGCCATCTGCTGCATAAGCATCTTTTCTCAATTGCAGGTATTGTTGTGTATTCAACAACTGAACAGGATCAGCGGCCGAATTAAAACTTGTATTCACATTCAGATCAAAATGAGTGGCCCCGGGATTTCCTTTCTTGGTGGTAATAATAATAACACCGTTAGATCCTTGAGTACCGTAAATAGATGTTGCATCGGCATCTTTTAGTATGCTGATACTTTCAATGTCAGCCGGGTTAATGTTGTTAAAAGGACTAAAACCGCCACCTGGTTGTACATTACCCCCTGTATAAGTTTGTGTACTCACCAGTGAGGCTATTTGATTGATGTTGTTATTTTGTGCGGCGAATGGAACCCCATCTATTATAAATAAGGGTTGGTCGTAGGGTTTTAAATTAGTAGTATTACCAATAGTATTACTGAGCAAACTATTTTGGCCCCTGACCTGAACAGTTACCTGCGAACCGGGTATTCCGCCTGTGGAGGTGACGACCAATCCGGCAGCCTGCCCCTGTAATGCGAGTAAAGGATTGGTTACTGGTTGTTTTTCTATATCTTCGGCAGTAACAGTGGATACAGATCCAACACTAAAACGCTTGGATTCGGTGCCATAAGCGATGATTTGAATTTGATCAAGTGCAGAAGTTGAATTACGCAGCACTAAACTGAGTGTCAAATCCTTGCCATTCACTTCTACGATCTTTTCCAGTTTGTTATAGCCAATATAAGTCACGACCAATGTGTAACGCCCTTGCTGTAACTTATTAAAATGAAAATCACCCTTATTATCAGTGACCGTACCATATGAGTATCCTTTTATGCTAAAGCTTACGTTTGCGCCTATCACAGGTTGACCCAGGCTATCAACAACTTTTCCGTGTACATCTAATAGCGTAGCTACTTTATCTTTGAGGTTGCCAAATAAGGGGGCGGGTTGCTTTTTTACACCTACAATATTTCCTGCTATGGTATAATCCAAAGCCTGATCCTTCAGACATTGGCTTAATACATCTTGTAAATTGTCGTCTTTTACATTGATACTTATTTTTTTAGTACCATTTAAAGCGTTGTCTTCATAAAAGAATATATATCCTGTTTGCTTTTTTATATCGTTAAATACTTTCTCCAGCGAAGCATCTTTTTCATTTAGTGTTATTTGTTGCGCAGAAGATGCCGCAGAAACGTGAAGACATGCGATGATGATAATAAAGACTACTATTTTCATAACCATAAGGGCCTTATAGAATCTACCTCGTTTTTTACGCACGAGGGTAAAGGGCGTATAAAATTTCATACTTTTGATTGTTTGGATTACGTAATTAAATCTGTCAGAGGTTTTTTTATCCTTCCCGATTTATCTGGAAGAAAAGGTTAGTCCAAATATTCGCCGGTAGTGTTAGAAGCACTCCCGGCTTTTTTATGGATCAACCACCATTTTTAAGTCTTTATTTTATCATAGGCACATTTTTGGGGTTATCATAGTTTATATTAATTAGGGTGTTATTATTATCGTCTTGCCATTAATTTTATAATGCACATTATTAAATGCCAGGATCTTAAGCAGGTCCGACAGATTGGCCGTCCTTGAAATACCACCAACAAACTGCCGTTTAGAAATCTGACCTTCATATTGCACGTCCACATCATACCAACGGGCTATCTGCCTCATAATTTCCTGTATATCTTCGTTTTTAAAGGAAGTCTGCCCATTTTTCCACGCGATCGCATCGTCCGTATCAACCGTTTGTATATGAATGGAGTTTTTATCCAAGTCGGTCTCAGCCTGCTGGCCGGGTTTCAATAAAACAGATTGCTTTTCTTTTGTTACCCTTACACTACCTTCAATCAAAGTGGTTTTCAAGTACGGTTCATCGTCATATGCATTCACATTAAATTTAGTCCCTAAATCTTCAATGATCTGGCCCTTAACTTTAATTTTAAATGGCTGAGCACGATTATACTTTACTTCAAAATAAACCTGTCCCGTCACCTCCACTAAGCGCTCATTACCGCTAAAACTGACAGGGTATTTGATTGATGATTCGGCATCCAATATGGCCAATGTTCCATCCGCCATTCTAAGCGGATAATATCCTGCGCGGGGAGTGGTTATAACATTGTATCCTATAGCCGACGACTCAGCCGATTTGTTTTGGTGGTAAACAACCTGACCATTGGCGCTTTTTGTAACGATGGTATTCCCTTGTCGGGCAAGCATACCCGTCCGGGCATCATTTAAACTGATTTGTTGGCCATTGTTCAGGGTAAGAATTGCCTTTTTACCACCCGGCTTAAAATCTATTGGTTTATTCTGAGCAATTTGCTGTTCGTACCGCTGTTTATATAAAAAGTAGTAAGCAGTACCCATGGAAAGAAATATTAAAATGGACGCAGCAGCGGCAATCCGATAGATCAGTAATCGCCTTATATTGGTATTTTCTTGCCTCCCTGAATGAATATGTTCTTTTAAATGATCGTGTACACGACCCAATAAAGCTTCTTCTTCTGCTGTAGCAGTTGTTTCTGCGTCAGCGGTATCCAGTTCCTGCCTGATTAAGAAATGAAGTTTCTTTTCATCCGAGGTTTGAAAATGCAGGAATAATTCGTCCAGTTCCAGTTCCGTAAGATTACCGGTCAGGAACTGTTGATATAAGAATGCCAAACGATCTTGATTTTCCACAGTAATAGTCTTTATATGCTATTACGCCTGGAAAAAGGCTATCATCTATCCGGATTGAAAATAAATTTTAGTTTTTATGTGAATTTTCTCTTTTAATGGCGCACTTTTTTCACTTATAATAGCACAGGGCTCATTTATCAGGATAACGACCTTGTAGGATGCGCCATTAAAAAGAGAAAATTTACTTTTTATTTGCCACTGCTAGAATCGCGGTAGAAAGAGCCAGCGCAAATGCTATATTCTGGTAGTTGAACATATAATCTTTAATGTTCTTAGTCGCCTTAACAATGTGCCCATTAATTGTGGAAGTGGAAATGCCTAATGCATCGCTGACTTCTTCATAGCTTTTACCCTCTATTTTGCACAAATTGAACACTAATTTTTGCTGGGCGGGTAACTGATTGATCGCTTTATCAAGGATTTCTTTCGTTTCCTTTAAAAATAGCCTTTCTTCCGTATGCAGGTATAACTCCGTACTGAACGCTTTTATTTCCGACTGTAAACGTTCTTCTCTGGCTACTTTACGGTAAAAGTCATGAACAAGATTTTGGGCAATGAGATATAAATATGATTTAAAAGGTTGCCCTGGTTCAATCAGATGCCGCTTATCCCATACCCGGACAAAAACATCCTGCATTAATTCTTCGGCCAATATATCAACCCTGATCATTTTTAATAATTTTCGGTATATCGGCAAGCTGTAGAGCTGATAAAAATGATCGAATGCCCGTTCATCACCGTGCTTGAGCAAGGAAAGTAGGTCGTAATCCGAATATGTACTATAAATTGTCATGACGGGGAAATCATCCCCATAAAGTTACAGAAATAAAAACCCAATGTTAAATAAATATTTTTTGAATTGATAATCTGCTTTTTTTTCGACCTGACTTCAGGCAAATTAGTTTAACCAGTTTGAGCCATGATATATAGATTAGGCGTTACAATTATCATCTAAATGTGCCGATAGGTACACTATTTTCTATTTACCGTCAGAAGCCCACAAACGGTCTCATCTAAAGTGATTAAGCAGTCGCACGAAAAGATAAAAATCACAAAAACTAAAAATTTATTTTCAATCCGGATAGATGATAGCCTTTTTCCAGGCGTAATAACATATAAAGACTATTACTATAGAAAATCCAGATCGTTTGACATTCTTATGTCAATAATCTGGACAGTTAACTGACGAGGAAAAGGTATACTTGGTGTTTAAAATTGAGCCGAACCGAAACGGTTGAGCTGGATGAAAGTTATATACAGTTGCGCTTATCTCGCTAACGCGCAGATTGCAGGAAAGGCAACGTTTACCTCACAGTGGGCCGGATGAAAATAAGACATAAATGATTTTTAATATTTTTATCCCTTTTAATTCTTGCTTAAACCTGGCTTACATGATTTTTAAATTTAGAGGTTCGAATTCGTTAACATCTTTTTATAAGACGGTTATTTTAATTATACTCGGTTTATTATGGATTTTCGATTGTTATTCCCAGCAAACAGTCAAACCCTATAAACATTATATTGGTAGATTTATATATTATGCAGTGCAACACGATAAACCCATCTTTGGTAAGGATGGAATGGATACAATGTTGATTTTCGATAATTACGCATTGGAAACAATTTATTCGTTACGTATGAATTCAACAACAACAATTTCAACGACAACAAAAGAACAAAAAAACATAGTCAATGGTGTAAAAAGAAAATTCATTAACTATTACTTATTTGATTTTAATAAAGGAATTTGTATGAGGCTTGACTCTAACCAGGGCAAGGTGCATGTTAAATCTTCTTTTCCTATAGCAGAGAAAAAAGATGGCCTTGTATTAAAGCCACAAATCGATGAGAATGAGCTTTCTGCTTTTAGGTTCATTAAGGATACTATTGTTGACCATGCGACTTATAAATTATTAGAAATTAATTATCCAGGCAATCCTCCCGGAAATTTTATTAAGAAAAAGACACTTTGGTTAGACCCCCAGCTGAAAAACTTTCTTTTTGATCCTATCAGCAAGTCACTTGATGAAAAGTTCGATGGTACAATATTAAGTTATATTGAAACAAAAACGGATGGAAAGAACACAGCTTCTGGCGGAGTAATGGGCAACTATAAAAATGGGCTTACAACAATGGAGGTTCAATTAATGAAGAAATTTATATCGGCTACAAACCAGGGACAGTAATTTCATTCATAGCCCTATATTGGCGAAGTTTAGCTAAGCGTAACTTGAAGTCTTACTGGAACTAGAAGACAGTAACGCTAACTTGATTTCGGGAACCCGGATGACCCGAAGTTAAAATCGCCGATGACCTTGTTTGTGACAATAATAGACCAGTTCATAAAGAGTTCTTCTGGAACTAAGAACTCTTTATATCACCGTATAAAAACGAACCATCTCGCCAACCTAACTTTAAACAACATTGGGTTGTCTGCCAAAGTCGACGATTGTGTTTAATTTGCGTTTAGTTTTTGTTAAATTTGGTTTGAAATACTGATCGAATGTTTAACAATGATTCCGAGTCCGGAGATAAATTATTGCTGCTAAAATTAAAAGAAGGCAGTAGTGAGGCGTTTGACGCACTTTACGAAAAGCATTGGCAAAGCATATATTCTGCGGCTTTTAAAAGATTGCAAAATCCCGATTTGGCTAAAGATATGACCCAGGATGTTTTTTTACAACTATGGTTAAAACGGGAAGAGAGTAATATCTTAAATCTTGTGGCCTATCTGCATACTTCCGTAAAAAACATGATTTTCAACTGGATGGAGCGGGAACGGAAGTTTACTCCTGTGCCGGAATTGTTACTACAATTAAAAGTTTCTATGGATGAGGCAGATTCCGCAATTCTGCTCAAAGAATTTATGCAAGCTTATGAAGCATTGATATTAACATTGACACCATCGCAACAGGTTATATTTCGAATGCGTTACCAACAAGATCTTTCTACATCCGAAATTGCAGAACAATTGGACATTTCCCGAAAAACAGTACAAAATCAATTAAACAAAGCGGTTATCCAACTGCGCGCATCATTAACGTTAATATCTATTCTTTTTTTATTTGGCACTCGCTAAAATTATCTTTTTAAATCGATTTTTATTTCGACTTTCCCGTTTCTATTGATTTATGGTGGGGTTTTACTGAATTTGATGTTTGGTTTTAGTCTTGTTTTTTTAAGTAAGCAAAATTTATTTAAAAAAAGCATGGGACTTTTCTTGTTTTAACTGTCATGTAGTTAAAGAGCAGTCAACAGCTAATGAAAAAGCAAGAGTTTCTAAGGATTTTACAAAAAATTAATAAGGGGGGCGGCTCAGAAGAGGAAAAGTCATTCTTGTCAGCCTATTATAATATGTTTGAAGCAAAATCAGACATTCCTGAAATGCTTAGTCCGGATAAAAAGGACTTGCTTAAAAAACAGATTAAAGCAGGCCTTGATATTAAAATAAAAAAGCACAAGCAAAAAAACTCAAGACCTTATTTGTTTTTTCGTCAAATTGCCGCGGCTGCTATTTTGTTTATAATACTAGGCGGAGGCATTACCTTTTATCTGGTTAAAAGTAACAACCGTAATTATGCTAAGAATAACATTCCACCGGGAGGAAATAAGGCTATACTTACCCTCGCTAATGGTACTACTATCATATTAGGCAATATCAAGAATGGTATCCTTGCTTTACAGGGTGGAACGGTAGTTAAAAAAACTGCAAATGGCCAACTTGTTTATGATGCCAGTGCCGGCAGAAACAGCACCATGGCTTACAATACAATAAGCACCCCACGCGGCGGCCAATACACAGTAATTTTACCTGACAGTACTAAGGTATATCTTAATGCAGCGTCTTCTTTGCGTTTCCCAACATCGTTTAGCGGCAAACTCAGGACAGTTTCACTAACGGGTGAAGCTTATTTTGAAGTTGCGCATAATAAAAACAAACCCTTTATGGTAACCTCAGAAGGCCAAACAGTTGAAGTGTTGGGTACGCATTTCGATATTAACGCCTATGCTGATGAACACGTTATAAAAACAACGTTGCTGGAGGGGAGCGTAAAAGTTACCGCTTCAGATAAAACCGCTCAATTGATTCCCGGGCAGCAATCGCAAGTAATTCAAGGCAAAAATCTTGATACATTGATCAACTTGGTAAGTAATGTAAATCTGGATGAAGCGGTAGCATGGAAAAATGGTTATTTCCAATTTGAAAGCGTAAGTCTTCAATCTATAATGCGCCAGTTTTCAAGATGGTATGATGTAAAAGTTATTTACGAAGGACAACCGGACAACCGATTGTTTTCAGGGCAGATTCACCGGAATTTGAATGCGGCGCAGGCTTTGGACTTGCTGAATTATGCAAACGTACATTTCACTATTGATGGTAAGACCATCATCGTATCAAATAATTAAACTAAATTATAACTAACACTAAACAAGAAAGGTATGAAAAGAAAATTACAAAAAAGACAGTAACCACCCGGTTAGGGTTATACCATAAAAAACCGCAGAAGTGCTTCGACCTACTTCTGCGGAAAATAGCTGGGTTAACCCTTCTGTTCCGATAAAACCGGAATAGAAAAACAATTTGGACAAACTATTAGATGTATTAACCCAAAACTTTACAAAAGTAATGAAATTAAATGCTTTTACTAAAGCTGGCCGTTCTTTGAACGGGCTGCTTCCCCCTAAAGTAATACTGGCAATGAAGATAACTACATTTCTATTGATGATAGCCCTGGTACAAGCAAGTGCGAGGGGATATAGCCAGATAAATCTGAATGAAAGAAATGCCCCGTTAGAGAAAGTGCTTAAATCTATTAACAAGCAAACCGGCTATACTTTTTTTTATGATATTAAAGATGTTAAGAATGCCAAAGTTGATATACAGGTAAATGATGCTTCGTTAGATCAGGTATTATCTATCTGTTTTAGAGACTTGCCGATCACTTTTAAAGTGATTCAAAACAACGTAGTATTAAAGGAAAAGGGCGAATCCATATTCTCAAAGGTAATGGATATGATTGCTTTACCCGTTACCATAAATGGTGTGGTAACGGATGAAGAAGGCCCTTTAGCCGGGGTTACAATTATAGTAAAGGGTACAAGTAAAGTAACTACAACAAACGCAAAAGGTGAATTCTCATTAAAGGCCAATCAAAACGACATACTTGTATTTACTTACGTGGGGCACAAAACGCAGGAAATTATTGTTAAAAATGTTACCGTTTTTCATATAAAACTGGAAAGTAATATTGCGGGCCTTGACCAGGTAGTAGTGGTGGGTTACGGAACTACCCAAAAGAAAGATTTGACTGGATCAGTATCTACCATTTCAGCGGCAGATATAGAGGATGTACCTTTTGGTACTGTTGATAATGCACTGGCCGGTAAAGCCGCTGGCGTTGAAGTGACTAAAACCGATGGATCTCCAGGCGGTGCGGTGCGTGTTAGGATTCGCGGATCAAGTTCTTTACTTGGAGGAAACGATCCTTTATATGTAATTGATGGCGTTCCAGTGTCTGTACAAAGTAACTACATTAATCCTGGTTATGATGTAACCAGCCCTGTTGGTAACAGTGTTGCCAATTCTGGTGGTGTTAGCGCGGGATTATCTACTTCTTTTGTTAATGGTCTTAATAGCTTAGGCGGATTAAACCCTGATGATATTGAGTCGGTTACTATCCTGAAAGATGCGTCATCCACAGCAATTTATGGATCAAAAGCTGCTAATGGCGTAGTAATTATCACTACAAAAAAAGGTAAAGCTAATATGGTGCCTGTAATAACCGCCAGTTACTACAGCACAGTAACAACACCTATTACGCCGCAGGTTTTAAATGCGAGCCAATACCGTACATTACTTACAGAAGCAGCACAAAACGATTTTGACGGACGTAATACTGCAGGTCTGCCGCAGGCTGCAAATACAACTGCTATATTAACTAACCCTTCTTCATTTTTTGGAACAGCGAATACCAACTGGATAAAAGAAGTTACACGTACCACAGTTTCTGACAATGCGGAGCTTGGAATTCAGGGTGGTGGAAATTCCTCTAAATATTTCAGCTCCATATCTTATAATAGCACCCCAGGTGTGGTAGATGCGACTGATTATCAAAGAATTTCCGGAAAGATCAATTTAGAGAATGATATCACCCCTAAATTTAAATTTATCACTAATATCATATTAGGTTATACTAATCAGGATATAGGCGATGGTGCCTATGACCAGGCATTGATTGCAAGGCCAGACTATGCTCCTTATGACGCGGCCGGCAATTACACCGATTTTTCACAGGTAGGTTTGCCGTATCAGGGATTTCAAAATCCTGTTGCTTTACTAAGCGCTACTAACAACGCAAAAACAGTGAGTTTACTGGGCTCAATCTCCGGCATATACGATATTACACCTGATTTGAAGTTTACAAGCAGGGTTTCACTGAACATGCAGGATTACAACCAGCGAAACTACCTGCCAAGCTATGTGGCTATTGGCAGTTATTTCGGAAATACCAGTAGTGGCGGCGGTATCGGCAGTAATTCAAATAGTAGATTAACAGATTGGTATTTAGAAAATAATCTGACCTATACCAAGGCTTTTGATAAGAACAATAAAATAGATGTATTGGCAGGCCAGTCTTACGAAACGGATAAACTAAGCTACTTTAGCGCAACCGGTACCGATTATCCTAACGATAATGTTTTAAACAGTCTATCATCGGCAGTTACACCATTAATTGTAAAAGGCGATGACCCTACACAGCCCCAGGCTTATTTATTATCCTTTTATGTAAGGGCTAATTATAGCTTAATGGATAAATACCTCTTTACATTCACAGGCCGTACAGACGGATCATCAAAATTTAGTCCGAACGATAAATTCGGCTATTTCCCATCAGGGGCTATCGCATGGAGAATTTCGCAGGAGAATTTCCTGAAAAACGTAAAATGGATTGATGATATTAAACTTAGAGGTAGCTATGGTTTAACCGGGAACCAAAATATTGGTAACCAAATGTACCGCACTTTATACAGCCCATATTCTTATGCAGGTGCAAGCGCGTTAATACCAACACAGGTTGGTGATAACGATTTAAGGTGGGAAAGTACCAGAGAAGCTGATGCTGGGATTGATATTTCGCTATTTGGAGATCGCTTGTCTGCAACGGTTGATTATTATAATAAGCAAAGCAGTGATGACCTATTGAATGTACCAATTGCACCGAGTAGTTCTTATTCCTCTATACTAACCAATGCGGTAGGTATTAAAAATACAGGTGTTGAAGTAACCGTACAAGGTGATATAATCCGCACCAAAGACTTTAAGTGGACTGCGGGCTTTAATGTTACCTGGACAAATTCGGTAGTAACCAAATTAAACTCCAACGCTAACCTTACACAGATAGGTAGCCTTACTGGTTTGGAGGTCGGCAATACTACATTAATACAAGGTAAGCCTTTGGGGCTGATCACAGGTTATACTGTTACTGGTTTAATAAAAACACAGGCCCAATTAGATGCTTATAAAAAAGCTCTCGGATTTTTTCAACCTATTGTTTTCCCAACATTGGGTATAGGCGACCCAATGTATAAGCTTAACGCAAGCACTGCTACCAGTGGTTATGAGTTACCTGACGATAATACCATTATTGCTAATGCCGCTCCTAAATACTATGGCGGTATTACCCAGGGTTTTACCTACAAGAAATTCGATCTTCAATTTTATTTCCTTTTCTCAGAGGGAGGCAAATTGTTATGGGGTGATCATGTATCTAGTGTTGAGTTTGTGGGTACATCAAATGCTAATGTGTCAATGCTAAACAGGTATACGCCAACAAACACTGATGCAACCGACCCTAGGTTAGTATTAAATGATGCGTTCTATGCCAAATCAAACCTGGATGTATATAACTCATCATACCTGAAATTGCGAACGCTAACGCTTAACTATCATCTCGATAAAACAGATTGGATGAAGAAGGCTGGTATGAAAACTGCGGAAATATTCATGTCAGCTACCAACTTGTTTACAATAACTAAGTATCCAGGCAATGACCCTGAAACTTCTGATGATTCTTATAGTGTAAGCGGCGGCTACTTTGATGTAAGTAATTATCCAACCGTACGTACATTTTCATTAGGAATAAAAGTCGGGTTCTAATTTTTCACCATTAACGATCATTAACATGAAAAAGAAATATATAAATTACCTGGTTATCATCTTAACCAGTTCTCTTTTCTGGTCTTGCAAAAAGGAGTTGAATGTATTCCCTACCACATCAGAAGTAGATGGAAATGTAATTGTAGATACTAAAAGCGCTACAACCGTATTAAATGGCGTTTATTACAGGTTTGCAAATAGCGGGGTAGATGATAACAATGTTCCAACGGTATTATGGTCAGAAGTAAACGAGATCATACCATCCGAACTGGCTAACTCTTGCTACAATGTTAGCGGTGATGATGGAATATATTCGTTAAGTTTTAATTCAAAATCACTATCAGTCCCGCTTATCTGGAATTACGGTTATGCACTGGTAAATGCGGCTAATGGGTTTATTAAGAACGCGACACCGGTAACTAAAATACCTACGGCTACTAAAACGGAAATGCTTGCCGAAGCAAGGTTCCTGCGGGCGTTTGGTAACTCAGAGCTGTTATTATATTACGGCCAATATTATGATCCGACCAGTAAATACGGGATCATTTTGAGGGATGAATTTGTTAACGCGAATAATATTAACCTGCCGCGTTCAGGCGTAGCTGCCGCTTACACGTCCATTATCAGTGACCTGGATACTGCTATAGCGGGTTTACCTAAACTAAATACGGCTATATATTATGCTAACGCTTCAGCAGCAAAATTGCTTAAAGCCCGGGTTTTGATAAACAGAGGCGCAGCGGGAGACTATGCAGAAGTGATCAGTTTAACTAGTGACGTAATTGCGAATGGACCATTTGCTTTGGAAGATAGCGTAAAAGATGTTTTTTTGTCGAAGGGATTTGCCAGTAAAGAAGTTATTTTGGGGGTTCAGCCATATCCTACGGAGACCTATAAATATCAAAGCAATCAATTTTCTGTTCAGTATCCTTTGTCAGATTCACTGGTTAACGCATTGAGTGCTGATCCGCGTAAACAATGGTATTATCACCTGGCAAATACAGCATATTATGGCTTACTACCCCGGTTGGATAAGTTTTATTCAGGTGATACGGTTAATATTGCCGAAACCCCTTTAAGTGAAGACTGCTATGCTTTTCGCTTAACCGAAGCTTATTTACTGGAGGCCGAAGCTATTACCCTATCAAATGGAAACCTATCAACAGCGAAATCGCTGCTGCAAACTGTTGAAGGGCATGCTGGCATCAAAGATTTTACCGCTGTTACCAATGCCAATACACCAATCGCGCTACAAACACTGATTGTAAAAGAAGAAATGAAAAATTTCTTTTCAGAAAATGGAGCAGACTGGTTTGCGCTTCGCCGGTTGCTTCGCCAGTTGCCTTTTGCGACAGCGCAAGCCTTGCTGCCGGGGCTTAAATCGCTTACCCAGCTAACTTTACCAATACCTTACACCGAAACTTCAGTAAATAATCAGGTAATACAAAATCCAGGATATTAATTAATCAATAGGTTATGAAAATTAAAAGTTTAAAATATTTGTCGATATTATTGATGTCAATCTCTGCCGGTAAGTCGTATGCTCAGATCTCATATGATGTTAAAGGTAAGATAACAGGTGTATCATCCGGAACTGTAAAGCTTGCGGCTTATCATGAAGACGACCGCACGCAAACAACGGTTGACAGCACCATCATCAACAATGGTTCATTTGAATTTAAAGGGAAAATTATTCCTCAATTGATGAGCATAATCGTTGAACCAGGTAATTACAGTTTTAAGGTATTTGTTGATGGTTCGGATGTGGTAACGGCAGATACTACCGATGCCAAGCACTATGACTATACCAAATACGGAATGGACAAAGGAGCTATCATTACCCAACTGACTGAAACAGGATCTCCAAACTATAATGATTGGATAGTTTACGAAAATGATCCGGGGCAGAAACAGTTTGACGGTGCATTTGCCGATCTTGATAAAAAGTTTAAAGCAGTTGGTAATGACATAGATGCTCAATACAAAGTTCGTGATGAACTGGACTCGGTAGAAAAGCTGAAACAAGCCTGGCAAAAACAAAAAATTGACCAGTATGTGGCACAAAACCCGTCATCGGTTGCCGGGATATACATGTTCGATCAATTATACCAGTTTGTAATCGGCAGTATGTCTTACACTGACCTTGACGCCATGCTAAATAAATTTACCGGTGAAGCAACTAAATCTCCATATTATGATAGTTTGGTAGCATCAAGAAAAAGGCTAAAGGCAATTCAGCCCGGCAGCGTAGCCCCTGATTTTACTTTACTAAGGCGTGATAGTTCCAAATTTACCCTGTCATCTTTTACAAAAGGAAAATACACGATGATAGATTTTTGGGCAAGCTGGTGCCACCCATGCAGGCAGGCAATACCCCATTGGAAAGAAGTTTATCATAAATATCACGCCAAGGGGTTCGATATAGTAAGTGTATCTGACGATAACAAATGGAGTAACTGGACTAAAGCCATGGATATTGAAAAAATGCCATGGACACAGGTGGACGATCGTTTTTCTAAGAAAAATATGCCGGCAGATGTTGGCAGCCTGTACATGACCGCTGCAATACCTTTTTATGTTTTGCTGGATAAAGAAGGGAAAATCCTGGTGTATACCAATGATGAAGCAAAAATAGATGCGAAACTTAAAGAAATCTACAATGAATAATTTAGTTTTTAGCTGATTTACTCCGTCCGGCTTCGGCCGGGCTTTTTACTTCTTATTCCATTTTTAAACACTAACAGATAATCTTAATTCATTATCATTATGAGAAATAATAAGGTGATATGCGCTATTGCTGTGCTGTTATTTTTAATCCAGGGCTTTGCGCAAACAGCAAGTGCACAGCAATTTAATTTAAAGGGCGAAATTTCCGGACAAGATTCCGGGAAACTGATGCTTACTTACCAAAATAAGTATGGTAAGCGGGTAACAGATACATGCTTTATCAACAAAGGAAGCTTTGCGTTTAAAGGCGAAATTGCTGAGCCTACAATTGCCTATTTCTATGGGGCAATAAAGTCATATTCAGTAGATGACCCAAATACTACTACTTTGTTTCTTGAACCAACGGAAATGCACATACTTATCAACGTTGATGATTTTAAAAATGCGGTTATAACCGGGTCAAAAACAGAGGATGAAAGAGTTGAGCTTGAAAGACAAAAGGCATCTGTTAATCTGGAAATGCGACCGTTGGATACAGCTTTTGCCCATGCCGCAAAAAACGTGCGGGTGGCCGTTAAAAATAACGCAGATGAAAAAACAATTAAAGAACTGCGGGAAAAGGCCGGTGCTATTCATGACCAATTTGACCCTTACTTTAAGCGGTTGGCAGTTATTGATGCGGGATATTTCACAGCACACCCAAATTCATATCTCACGGCTTACAGGTTGCTGTATGATTTAGGTTCTATTTCGCTGGATTCAATACAAATATTTTATAACCGAATGAATCCAAGCCTACAGCAGAGTACCTATGGAAAAGAACTCGCGGAGCAAATTGAAAAAATGCACTTAGGTATGCCCGGCAGTATGGCGGCAGATTTTAGCGCAAATGATGTGAATGGTAAGCCCTTAACTTTATCATCATTTAAAGGAAAGTATATAATACTTGATTTTTGGGCGAGTTGGTGCGTTCCGTGTAGACATAGTAACCCTAATATGATAGCGCTTTATAATAAATACCATAGTAAGGGCTTGGATATAATAGGAATAGCCAGCGATGACGACCGACCCCAAGATTGGCGAAAGGCTATTGTACAGGATAATGTTGGAGTATGGTACAATGTACTTGATGGATTAGACCGGACCGCGAAAAGTGATAAAGAAATCGGTCAAAAGTTTGGCATCCATTCGCTACCCACCAAAATAATCATTGATCCCAATGGTAAGATTATCGGCCGTTATGGTGATAATTTAGGGGGCACTGAGGCTGATATGGATAATTTACTTACTTCTATTTTTAATTAATGATCATGAGAAAAATACTAAAATTTACAATGCTGTTCATAATGTTTATTACGATAAACCAAGTAAAAGCGCAGGATAGTCAGTCAGCAATATTTCAGGGTACAGCTGATGTAAAATACAACGGGCAACAACTAGTTATTTATAACCACGCCATTAATTTACACGACTCAGTTACCGTTGTAGATGGAAAATTTGAACTACGCGTGCCATTTAAGGAGCCAGGGCGATATATGTTTTACAGCGACTATGAAAGAAAAAAGAAAGGCGGCTATACGCCATATGGTATCCTCGTAACAAAATCGGGAACTGTTGAATTGAAAGCCGATATGGAAACACTTGCAAACTCTGTAGTGAAAAATGATTCAGAGAATGACTTATATACAGAATTCATAAAGGAAGGCGCCCCAGCCAGGCAGCAAATTCAGGATAAACTAAATGCAAAATTTGGTGCCGATGTTATTACTAATCTTACGCCTAAAGACCCTCAGTATGCCGTTATTTATAAATACTATAATGAACTGAATGAAGGTTATAATCAGGGACAGGTTGAACGTTTAGGCTCATTTGTTAAACAGCATCCGGATGCGTTTGCATCCATGTATGTTCTGAATACCATGATCACTATTATTCCGGCTGACAAGGCGCAATTGTATTATGATGAATTAACCCCAGCTTATAAAAACACTAGTTACGCTGCTTCTATTCAAAAAACCATAGATGCGAAGAAGGTTACCGCGATAGGCAAAATCGCCCCTGATTTTGAACAGCCGGATACTTCAGGAAAAATGGTTAAGCTATCTGACTTTAAAGGGCAGTATGTGCTACTTGATTTTTGGGCCAGCTGGTGCGGGCCGTGCCGTGAGGAAAATCCCAATGTAGTAAAAGCATACCAAAAATTTCATGATAAAGGTTTTACTGTTTTGAGTGTTTCGTTAGACCAGCCGGGGAAAAAGGCTAACTGGTTAAATGCAATCCATCATGATGGGTTAATCTGGACGCAGGTATCTGATCTGCAATTTTGGAACAATGCCGCGGCTGTTTTATATGGAATTAAGGCTATCCCGCAGAACTTTCTGATTGATAAGGACGGAAAAATCATCGCTGTTAATATCAAAGGTGACGATCTGAATAAAAAGCTAACAGAGTTGTTCCCTAATTAATATACTGCTCACATCGGAAACAAAAAGTTATGATAACGGAAATGCTGTTTCACTTTTTGTTTCCGATAACACAAAAAAACTTTGGACAGTAGTAATTATTATGGATATTCCGGGAGGCTTGACCAGTCTATTCCGTGCGCTTTAGAACACTTAGTTATGTTGACTATTCGAAAACCAGGCATTAACAGTCGATAAATTAATATGATCAAAGTGTTACGGAATTAACTGTTGACTATTCCGTAACGACGTAGTCAATGGCTTAAGAATCTCTATATTGACCTCCGTCAGAATGGATAACCCGCCTCTTTTCACGGTTCAAACATATTCTCTTTTTTAACGATAAAACGCCGCCGCACGAGGCGGCGCTATTTCATTAACTATTAACTGATCCTATAAAGAACGATTTGTGCAAAGGACCAAATATTCTGCGACTGCTTGTTGAACTTTTTATTTCATCAATTATATTTTCCGACATCAAAACCAGTCTGATATAATGCCTGCAGGTCCGGACGGTACCAGTCATTATAAAAACGGGCGATCACCGGCCGCTTAAAGTTATCCAGCACCGTATCTAAGCCAATAGGCCCACGTACCGCGTAACGCGAATCATTCAGAATTACAGGCCAGTATTGACGCTGCATCCGCTCACCTGCGCCTTTGCCCAGACGCTTTTCTTCCAGCACCACGCCGCGCTCTTTATCGATCTCTCCGGGGTCAAGCAGGGCCTCATGCGCCCAGTCCTGCATGATCTCCAGGCCGCCTTTCAGCAACTCCTGTTTGTCTGAAGGGATAGGTAACTCATATACCGTTTCATCAAAGGCCGTATAGTCATTGATATCAGCGCCAAAACGTACACCTACTTTTTGCAAATAATCCACCAGTTCGTTATGCGGAAAATATTTGGTGCCATTAAAGCTCATGTGCTCCATAAAATGCACCAGTCCAAATACATCATCACCCGGTTTTTCGGCTCTTCATTGTGACGGATGTACATTCGGAAGCTTCCCTGTATGAACTGACGGATCTAAGGGTAGGTTTTGCGCCGGGGATACACCGATAGTTCCCACAACAAGGCCAGAAATAAAAAGAAATTTGATTTTCATAGGTATTGTTAATTGAACAGGGTAGCTAATTTTTTATTCAGTTCATCACCACGCAGATTTTTAGCAATGATTTTCCCATTTGGATCGATCAGGTAGTTTTGAGGGATAGCCCTGATGCCATATTGTTTGGCAACCTCATTATCCCAAAACTTAAGGTCTGATACTTGGGTCCACTCCAAGCCATCAGCTTTAATTGCGGCCAACCAGTCATCTTTCTTACCAGGGCGGTCCAATGAAACACTCAGTACGGTGAAGTTTTTATTTTTATATTGATCATATGCTTTTACGATATTGGGATTTTCACCTCTGCAAGGGCCACACCACGACGCCCAAAAATCAAGCAAAACGTATTTACCCCGAAAACTGGTGAGTGAAACCGGCTTATCATTCGCATCGTTTTGCGTAAACAACGGTGCTATGGCGCCAATCGCAACAGCATGTGCTGCTGCGATTGATTTTGTGAAATTTAAACCAGCAATAGTATTACGCACGCCTACAGATAGCCCATTAAACAGAGGCTCTATGGTTGCAACGTCCATATCCGGTTCTCCCAGTTCTATTAGTGTTAGAAGACTCCGATACGCATCAGGATTTTGTTTGACATATTGATATTGTAGCAAACGTTTTTCTTCCTTGGCTTTGTCATACCTGGCCTGTAGCCCATCCATAAATGCCTGATCATTTCTCTGACTTTCAGAAGCCACCTGATATTGGCTATTTAACATAGTCATTGCTTTTTCAGGAGCAGCAACAAGCGCGTTATAGCGATTATTTTCATCATTGATTTTAGACCCGGAAATCAGTGCATTTTTAACAGAATCTTGTCCTGTTATATTGATATTACCTTTTTCAAGGTATAGCAACACCACATCAGCATCCTGGCCCAATCTGCCTAAACCTACGCCTTTATGATCCAGTACCAATTGTGCCCTTATGGGTTCGACTACAGCTCCTTTAAACTGGAATACGCCGTTGTCAACCATTGCGGAATCGGTAAACACTTTGCCGGCTGCCCTATAAATTAAATAAGCCTTGGCAGGCGCAATGTCACTGCCCACTTTAGCTTTTACTATAAAATTGCTGTCTTGCGCCAAAACTGCTGCCGGAACAGCAAATAAGGCGAGTAAAATCATTTTTTTCATTTTTTAATTGGTTATTGTTATTTGATACTTTTAGTTTTTGACCTGATCAGGTCAAGTACGCCTTCATTTTCAATAATCATCATGCCATGCCGGTCACTGGTAATGCCGTCCTTAAGCTGGTAAGTATAACGGGGAATTGAGCCATCCATTTTAGTGGGTAAATAAGCGAACCTGAAATTCCTGTATTGCTTACGCAGTGTTTCCCCGACTTCAATAATATGTGTGGAGATCACAAAAAGGCAGTTCCTGTTCTCAGAGAAAGCCCCGGTTATAGCTAGGGTTGCATCATAAGCATCTTTAACATTAGTGCCTTTAAACAGCTCATCAAATATGACTATCAGGTTCTTATCAGCCGCGACCTCTTGAGCCACGGTCTTTACCCTCAATACTTCGGCATAAAAATGGCTATAGCCCATGCTCAAATTATCCGGAACATTAATAGACGAATACAAGCCGTCTTTAACCGAAAACTCCATATGGTTTGCCGCCACTGGAAAACCCATATGAGCAAGATAGATAGCGATGCCAAAAGATTTCATTAGCGTTGATTTACCGGCCATGTTGGCCCCGGTTAGGAATAGTACATTGCAGTCCTGGTGCATAACCAAGGTGTTGCCAATAGCACTTTCAACCATTGGATGGTATATTCCGGCGACTGTTATCGTATTCCGGCTGTCAGGCAAAGCGTATGCATAACAGAACCCTTTTCGTTTACCGACGGCGGATACAGCAATATATACATCCAGCAGAGAGATCATCTCGATTAACTCCTGAAGCCGTTCCTTAAAATCTGCACGTAGTAAATAATCATATCTTATAAGCTTTACAAGGGACAGCCGCTTAACATCAGTTTCATTTTGCAACCATTTAAGCCCCGCGTCAGCGAATATATTTTTTATACTATCCAATTGCTCTTTATAAGCACTTTGTTCATTAGGAAACTGGTTTACGAAAACATAAAACTTATTTAAAAGTCCAATGATTTGGCATACGGTTGTATTCAACTGTACATATTCCTTGTCCTGTACTGCTATTTGCAGCACTTTTTTTGACACCACATTTACAATTGACGCAGCGAGACTACTTCTCTGTCCTGAACTTAGGTAATCTTCCATTATCCCAAATTCGTCAGCGGTAAAAGGGAAGGTAATGGATTGCCTGGCAAAATAGTTAAAAATACTGCTTTGGTTATTGATCTCAGCCGCATTGGAAAGTGGCCGCTGAAACATGGAATCCAGTAGCTTTCTGCCGCCAGACGTTACAACCGTGTCAAACAGGCGCGCGATAGAATTGTTCCGTTGTCGTCCCGGAATATTCAAGTCATCCAGGGTTTGTTTATCTGCAAAGAAGCTCATGATATGGTTTTATTTTTTCTGCTGCGGATTATTTCAAGGATACGTTCATTATTGATAATGATCATCCCGTGCCTGTCAGCGGTAATGCCAGGTTCTAGCTTATAGGTATATACAGGTGTATTGATATCCATACGGGTAGGCAGATAAACGAAATTGATATTAGCACATCGTTCTCTTAATACCTCTCCGGCTTCTATGATATGCGTGGACACTACAAACATGCAGTTCCTTTTTTCGGCAAATGCCTCAGTAATGGCTATGGTGCCTTCATAAGCGTCTTTTACATTGGTTCCCCTGAACAGTTCATCAAAAATGACGAACAGGTTTTTGTTTACTCCTAACTCCTTGGCTACTTTTTTCACTCTAAGCACTTCAGCATAAAAGTGACTGTTACCAGAACTCAGATCATCTGGCAGGTTGATAGTAGTATAAATACCATCACGTACCGAAAATTCCATTTTTTCGGCAGCGACCGGAAAGCCCAAATGGGCTAGGTACAAGGCAATACCCAGCGATTTCATAAAAGTGGATTTACCTGCCATATTAGCTCCGGTTAAGAAAACAATGTTACTTTGCGGGGAGATACGGATCGTATTACCGATAGCATGTTTAACCAGCGGGTGGTAAACGCCAGTAAAGTCTATGGTATGCTCATCTTTATGTAATGCCTTAGGAAATATATAATTATACGTTAGGGCTACTGCTGCAACGGAAACATATACGTCAAGCTGATAGATGAAAGCTAGTACTTCTTTTATTTTTGAAAGGTTGGTAAACCTCAGTAGCTTATCCAGGTCTGCTATTTTAGCGTAGGATAATTTATTGGGATTTTTTTCTGCAATTAGAGCGGTTATATCGCTATCGGCTAACAAGCTCATAATCGCCTCCAGTTCGGTTTGAAAAGGGGTTGTACTGGCAGATGATGTTACTTCTTCAATGAAATCGCTAAGATTCTGAAGAATAGTTGTAATTGCAATAATGCCGTTGTAAATTAACTTATAATTGCCGTCAGCATCTATAAACTGGCTGAACTTTCTACTCAAATTATTATCCTCATGGGATAACATGGTGCGCTTGTCTGTCATCCCCAGGTATACCTCTGCGCTATCCAGCGAAGCCGAATTAAATGAAAATGCCAATTTCTCCCTGCTGAAATATTGTATAATCTGGCTGCGGTTATTAATAGCCCCGGCGTCTGACAACGGGTAAAGGAATAGATGCTCCAGTATATCAGCACCACCGCGTGTGTTAGTACGATTATAGATATTAAAAACAGATTCTCTGCCCGGTTTGCCTAACAGGTTCAGGTCCTCTAGTGTCTGTGTATCAGTTTTAAAGCTCATCATGGATATTAATAAAAGATTGAATTAAGGGTTCCCCTCTTGGGGAGCCCTTAACTTTTGAAGTGTTAATTAATTATTTCGTCTTTTGAAGAGTATAATAATTCCTATTAGCACCATAACGACTGGGAGAATAAACTTGAAGACAATGGTCATTGCTGAAATCTGTCCTTTTGTAGCGCTGATATTCAAGTCCTTGGGTGCAGACCGGTCATCAATAACTGGAAACTCACTATAAGCAAGCCACCTGAATAAAATATCTGCACTCAATTGCCTTTCTTCTTTCACCGCACGTTCTGCATTGGTAAATTGAACGTTGCTGATATAATCCGCATCGCCTGAAACGATAATACGCTGTTCTTTACCATTTACCCTTCGTTTTAAGGTTACCGAAACAGGGAATGTGCCTTTTTCATCTCCCGCGGCAGCGTTAAATAGTAAAACAGGTGCATTAGTATTTATTGGCGCCGCACTGTTCCAGCCACCATCCGGGCTTTGCAACAAAGGCTGAATGTCAAAAACACCCGACTGGGTATAAGTCAAAGCCGAAGCTCCCTTTAATATGACTGCTCTTTTAGCCTGCTGAAACATAGCAACGTTCGGATCGATACCGGTAGCAGAGGCAGCGTATACCGCAGCGATCTGATCCTGACCGAGGTTTTTGTCCGGATGAACCAATATACCTGGTTTCACCTGAACGCCCAACGTAGACAGCACAGGGTTGATGACCGATTGTCTTCCAGGATTGGTAGTAACAAGTAAGTTCCCTCCCCGGTCAATGTATTGCTTTAATTTTGCCAACGTTGCAGCACTAAAAGAAACGGTAGGATCTGCAATGATCAGTATATCAACTTTACCTGGTAGGCTCTGTTTGTCAAGATTGATGGTATCTACCTCAAAACCTTGGTTAACCATCGCTCTTCTTCTGCCTTTATCAGCGAGTATATCGAGGTATCCCCGATCATCTTTATCGGTAATGTCGGTTTCGTTATTTCCTGTTAAAAATAAGATTTTAGGATCTTCAACGGCTAATCGCTTCAATGCCGCCATCCATTCCATCTCCATGGGGTATGCACCATATTCATCGTTAAAGTAGAAGCGCATGAATGTACTCCTTCCTTTATATTCCAGTTTCCTAACCTGCAGGTATCCCTCTGATTTAAGATCAACCAGTTTGTCAATCTGTTCCGGTCGCATAAAATCATGAATATCATAGCCGCTTGATAAAGCAACTTTCTCTGCAAGCTGGTTAACATCACTAATCCCTTTAAAATTGGGGTTCCATTTAGTGACAGATAAACTAGAGTCAACCAGGTTGTGGTAGTAGTACACATATTCATTTTCAATACTCGGTATAAACCGCTTGTACATGCTTTGTGATTCCAGATCACCGTTCCGGAATACGGGCATGAGCAAACCTGGATTCGGGGCAAGCAAATTAACATAAGTTGTTATTTTCAATTCCCCATCTATCTTCTTTGTTATTTTCTGGCTGGATGCTGTTATGGTTTCTTGTTTGCCTGCAGTTAAATCCAAGTATCCAATAAAAACAGGTCTGGACGTTACATAACCGGCTACTAACACCATCATCAATAAAACGGCATAACGGCCTGCTTTTACCTTCCATGACTTAAGTTCACGCTGATTTCGCAGGTAAAGTATACAGAGTGACAAAAACAGAAAAATGATGATTAGATAGTAAGCCAGGTCTTTGGTCGAGATAAGTCCCGAAATCATCGTTTCTGTTCTGCCCGAAATGGAAAGAACTGAAGTC
This sequence comes from Bacteroidota bacterium, assembly GCA_026224775.1. Taxonomy (GTDB): domain Bacteria; phylum Bacteroidota; class Bacteroidia; order Sphingobacteriales; family Sphingobacteriaceae; genus Mucilaginibacter. The sequence continues at coordinate 237,931 of JAMFRP010000019.1, read as the reverse complement.
AGGTCACGCACTACATCTATAGACTGCCCTACTGAACCAATAAAACGCAATAAGGAAAATACCGCAAGCGTGGCTATTGCCGCAACAATCTGGTAATTGGTTAAACAAGACATAAATAGCCCGATTGCCGCATAAGTGCAAATCAATAGGAACAAACCCAGCAAACCTGAAATCAGCAACCCAATGTCTGCATGTTCAATCGAAAAAACACCGACAAGGGCAAATAAGCCAAGAATGGCGATAAATGCCATGCATAGCATCACCAGGGCCAGGTACTTGCCCAATATAATTTCGCGCAGTTTAACCGGTGAGGACAATAGTAATTTGATAGAACCACTGCTTGTTTCCCTGCTCATTATGCCCATCGTTAAAATAGGCAAATACAGGTATAAGGTTTGTTGAATATCTACAAAAAAACCACCTGGAAGCCCATATATGTCCTTGGTAAGCTGGCTGCCGCCACTTCCGTTAAGTGCAAGGGCGGTCTGGTAGTCCCGTAATGTATCCAGCACATTCATGCCGCACAATACGCAAAATATAGGGAGCACGATCCAGACGACAGGCGAATAAATCAAAATGCTAAGCTCAAGTTTTGCGATTTTTAATATCTTTTTCATGTAGAAATTTATCTTTTTTGATTTGTTGATAATTGGGCAAATACTTCATCGAGTGAGCTTTTCTCCAGGGTTATTTCCTTTAGTTCCCAGCCACGCTGCACGCTCATGGTAACGATTTGTTTTGAAATTGCTGCTGATGCTTTAAAGCGGAGCCTGATGCTTCTGTCGTTCAGCAACTCCACCCCGCTTACCCCAGGAATAGCGGCCAGCTCTTCTTCCGGCGGTGGGTTATCCATAGCTACCAACAGGGTTTCAGGCATAATATAATTGTTGAAGGCATCCATTGTATCAGAAAATACCATATGCCCGCTTTCAATCATTTTTATATCCTTACAAATGGCCTGTACTTCGGAAAGGATATGCGACGAGAAGATGACGGCTCTTTCTTCAGCTATTTCCTTGATGAGTTTACGTACCTCCAGCACCTGATTAGGATCGAGGCCATTCGTCGGTTCATCCAATACCACTAATTTGGGCTGATGAATAATAGCCTGAGCAATGCCCACGCGTTGCTTATAACCGCCGGAAAGATTACGCAACACCCGTGTAGCAAAATGCGCGACACCACATTTCTCCATTACCTCCTTAACTGCCTGCTTAACTTTGCTTTTTTCCACGTTGCGGATGAAAGCACAATAGGTTAAATATTCCTCTACTGTTAATTCGAGGTGAAGCGGTGCATTTTGTGGTAGGAAACCCAGCAGTTTTTTTGCTTCTTCGGGCTGTTGCCTGATGTCAATACCATCGATGTAAACGTTCCCCTCAGTTTGGTTGAGTACTCCACACAGGATGTTCATAGTAGTGGATTTGCCGGCTCCATTAGAGCCGAGCAAACCAACAATACCTGTTTGGTATATTTCAATATTAATGTCCCGGATTGCCCAGGTATTCGTATACTTATGAGACAAATGCTCAATTTTCACAATTGGATGCATAAAAGAGAATGGTTGTAATGTTATATTTAATTAATAACCGGGATTTTGCTTCAGATTCGGGTCGTTGACCAACTCATAATTAGCGATGGGATATAGTTGATGGCTTGTAATCCATGTTCCCCCTTTAATAGGTGTAGCTACACTCATTACCGCATCAACAGTACCTGTGCGTTTAAGATCAAGCCAACGGTGCCCCCATTCACTAAATAATTCCACTCGTCGTTCATTTTGGATGGCAGTCAACAAAGTGGATTGACTCGATGCGGTCGTATTGGACAGGCCGGCCCTTGTTCTTATCATATTTAAATCAACCGAAGCATCAGGGAAGTCCCCTAATTCTGCTTCCGCCTCTGCCCTGATTAAAAACTGTTCTCCTAAACGCAGCACCATTTCATATTCGGTAACCGGCGCACCATAGTTTGCCTTATATTTATAGGCGTAATACCTGGTAACGGGTGTTGAACCGGTACTGTCGATGAAACTGCCAACCCAATTAGTCAGACGCTGGTCACCTTGCTCAAAATTACCGACAAGGCCGGCACTTAATGTAATAGGATTCATTTCGCTGATGCCCGTGGGGGGAATAATAAAGAGGATGGCTTCAACGCTGTTTGTACCTTGCTGAACCGGTTGCAGCTGCCATATGGCTTCCGAACTATTTGCAAGAAATGCACCATTCAATGGACTGAGGCTGTAAGTGCCGGTATTGCCAATAACCATGCTGGCCTCCGTTTCCGCGTCTTTCCAATCTTTAGTATATAAATAAACTCTGGCCAGCAAGGCTGCTGCCGCCCATTTAGTGGGTCTGGTTCTATCGGATGTAACGCTAAGAATCGTACCATCTACATATTGATCACTCAATAATGTTTGCGCATCTTTAAGGTCGCTTACAATTTGTTGGTATACCTGTGCTGCCGGCGTGCGTGAAAGGCGCGCATTTTCCGCGGCGTTGGTGCTGGTTGTTAAGGGTACGTCCCCGTATAAATTCACCAGGTAGAAGTAACTAAAAGCACGCATAAACTTTGCTTCGCCCATCAGCTGTTTGTCAACAGCCGGGGTGAGACTGGTATTATTTGTCAATCCAGATATTGCGGCGTTTGTAACATAAATGATCTCGTAAGCATTGCTCCAGAAATCTGAGGTAACACTGGCGTTATTGTTATCGGATTGGTTACGGTAATAATTGAGATATGATTTGTTAGAATTTCCGTTAAACAACGTGAATTCATCGGCTGATAAGCCAAGGAATACAGACATGGAGAGTAATTGCGGGCTACCGGTTCCGCCGTTGGATAAATTAGCATAAATGCCCGTTAGCACTGCGGCAGCGTCACCATCCGTGGTATAAACATTTGTGGCATTGGTACTGGTTATGGGCGGTGGGATCTGTATAAATTTTTTACAGCCCGCGACAGTCAGCATTACGAGTAAAGAGCCGAATATGGCAATTGATTTAAAGCTTTTCCTGTAGCCGTCCCTTTTATATGATTGATTCAAGTGTTCCATTTCTTTTTAATTAATCGATATATGAAAAATTTTGTTGATTTATAAACCCAAGTCAATGCCTGCGGTTAATACTCTCAGCGGAGGTAACGATGTACCACCCGGCGATTCCGGATCTACGCCTTTATAATGTGTAAAGGTCAACAAGTCCTGCCCCTGTATAAAAACCCGGAGCCCCTGCAGGTGCATAACCTTAACCCAGTCGCTTTGAACCTGCCAGGAGAAGGAGAGATTTTTCAGCCTGATGTAAGAAGCATCCGTATAATTGGCGTCGCTGGAATACATGTCTGAATATCCCACATTATAGACCGAAGTATATTGTTGGATATTCGTTACATCCCCTGGTTTTTGCCACCTGGCAAGTACTGAAGTAAACTGGTTCCCGAAATTACCAGGAGTCCCCAACGCGTATAAGCTGCTCAAGCCGGTTTGTTTAACAAACTGGAACAGGAAATCAAGTCTGAAGCTCTTATAACTGATGGTATTTTGAAATCCCCCGTAAAATTTGGGTGATGTATTGACCACCGTATTCCTGTCTACATTATAATCCGGGTTAAACTTGTCAGTTGTAGAAGCAAACGTATACTCGCCTGTAGCAGGGTCAACCCCCGTATAATGAAAAACTTTCTGAATATTTAGGGGTTGGCCGATCACCAGCGTGTTCACATAAGTGGATGTCGCCAGGTTCGGAAATGCAATTAACTTATTCTGAGGTACGGTTAAGTTTAAATTACTTGTCCAGCTAAAATCCTTGCCCTTAACGTTGGTGGTATTCAGACTGAACTCCCAGCTGGTATTTTGAACCGTTGCCGGAAAGTTGGTTTGAATGTTGCTGAACCCGGTAACTGTAGGCAGGTTATAACCGAGCAATTCGTTTGACGATCTGTTGTTGCTGTAACTGCCGGTCAATAAGATCCGGTCATTGAAAAAACCGAGTTCCAGTGCAACTTCAAACTTTTTTGTCAGCTCCCATTCTAAGTTCGGATTGGCCAAGTTGGCCGGAGCCAAACCAACTTTCCCCTGGTAGTTTACTCCCGTATAAACAGTATTATATAAACTTAAATATTGATAATCGCCAATTTGGTCATTACCGGTGGTTCCATAACTTGCCCTTAGCTTACCAAAGCTTAAAAAAGGCAAGTCGTTTTTTATAATGTCTTCCCTGGTGAAAATCCAACCTAATCCGGCAGCACCAAAGTCATGAAATTGGTTATTCGAGCCAAAACGGCTGCTGCCATCACGCCTTGCGGTTAAATCAACCAGGTATTCATCGTCCCAGTTATAATTGACGCGCCCGAAAACCGCGCTGTATTTATAAATAGATTGAATATAATTGCTAGGATATATGTTTGAAGCATAATTGATGTCGCCCAGATTTGCCGGATTGTCATAACCCGTGCTTTGAATGGCAATCTCTTTACCGTCATTTTGTTCAAAAGTCGCCCCTAAAAGGACATCCAACGTTCCCTTTGCGATCACTTTTTTATAGGATAATTGAGGTTCCGCGATCCATGAATTAATACTATTGGTAGCAGAAACAGCGAAGTTTGTAGTATACATCCTGACTTCCGGCGCCTGACTGGTTAGCGGATATAGATTCTGTTGTTGCGTTTGCATGTTGGTATAGCCAAAGCTGCTGCGGATCGTCAGGCCGGGCAGAATCTGGTAGTTCATAACAGAATTGGCAACAAGGTTATTGGTTTTATTTTGAAAGGTCTGCAGATCTGCCGCAAGCGGGTTTGAAAATAAAGAAGAGGCACCTGTGCTGCTGTTCGGGGCCCAATTGATACTGCCATCGGGGTTAAGTAATGGCGGGGCATTGGGTGGCAGCGTATAAGCTGCATAAGTAAGATCGTTAACCGGCAACATATTGTCATCGATACTATAGCTGCCTGTTAACGATATGGTGAATTTTTTATTAGGCGAAGTATTATTGATATTAAAGTGCATGGAGGCTTTCTGATCTGCAAAATCGCCCGGGAATACGGTCGTTTGCCTGTTATATCCTGCGCCGATTAAAAACTGGGTAAGTTCATTGCCGCCGGATATGCTTCCCTGCGCATTGGTATAGTGAGCGGTATTGCCCAAAAGCACTTTTTGCCAGTCGATATTGCTTTTGGGATCCCATTGCAGCAGATCATAATCTCCGTTATCGAGACTGGCGGTCGCCCCGTCATTCTTCAAAGCCTCATTGCGCATCTGCAGGTATTGCTGGGTATTTAACAGGTCTGCCTTTCTGGCTATTTCCCCATAACCGCTTTGGACATTTATATCTACCTTTGTTTGTCCTGCTTTACCTTTCTTGGTAGTGATCAAAATAACGCCATTCGCACCTCTTGAGCCGTAGATGGCGGTGGCTCCGGCATCTTTTAATACGGATATGCTTTCAATATCAGCAGGGTTGATAAAACTCAAAGGATTGCCATTTCCTGGAGTATTTGTAAAACCGATCTGCGGGGTGTTGCTGGAGATACCTAAAATACCGCCAATACCTGTTGGAATTAACTGGCTTGTATAGGGCACACCATCAATAACATATAAAGGGTCGTTACCGCTTTGAATACTGTTTTGCCCCCTGATGGCTACGGTTACGCCGCCGCCCGCAATACCATTATCCTGCGCGATAAATAAGCCCGGTACCCTGCCTTCAAGTGCTAATAATGGATTAGTCACCGGTTGTTGTTCGATGTCTTTGGCAGAAACTGTAGTAACATCACCGGTATTTAAGCGTTGTGAGGTTTCGCCATAAGCAATTATTTGCACCTCGTCTAACTTAGAGTTGCTGATCACCATGTGAATATCCAGCACAAGCGGGTCGCTCGCGTTGATTTCCTTCGTTAGGTATCCAACTGAGGAAATCACAAGGACAGCTTTGTCATTAACTCCCATCAAAAAGAAAATCCCATCCTTATCAGTGATCGCGCTGTGACTTTCATCTTTGGTTTTTACCGTCACGCCAGGCATAGGGTTACCCTTTTCATCATATACTCGTCCGCGAATGCCGGTTTCGGGTTTTAATACTGCTTCAATTTTCCCAGGTATTGTCGGTTCTTTTTGTTGCAATAAAACCTCCTTATCTGCAATCTTGTAAGTTAAAGGGATGTTTTTAAAGCATACTGCCAGGGCATCTTCTATGGTAGCATTGGTAAGATGAACAGTTACCAACTGTTTAACATCTTTCGAATCATAAAAAAAGACATATCCCGATTGACGCTCAATCGCCTGCAGAACTTTCTCCAGTGGTGCATCTTTTTCATCCAGGTTGATTTTCTGGCTATATCCTTTGGCACTAACCTGTACCAGGGTTATGATCAGCAGTAGCGTAGTTAGCTTCATGATCAGCAGGATTTTTTTTAGCGGCCACGCGCTAGGCATGGCCTTAGTAAAAGCACTTAATTTCATTACTTTTGTAATTGTTGGGTAAACGTGAATACAATGTCCAATTGTTATTTTCCCGGTTTCCGGGAGGGTTAGCCCAATGAGTGCCGTATCCTGATTGCTGTCGGGATGCGGTTTTTTATTGAACCACCTTACTGCTTTTGCTTAGTATGATTTTTCCATAGCTTCCTTTCTTTGTTTTGATAAGTTTAATCTTCGTTTATAGTCGGGGTTTATTAGGGTTGTACAATAATCTGTTTTCCTTGTATTCTGAAATGAATTTTCTTATAACTTAATATGTCCGCAACTGTTAACGCGGTTACATTTCTATACAACTTTCCTGAAAAATGCCTGTCCGTTATTTTACCCTCATAACTCACGTCCACATCATACCAGCGGGATAATTGACGCATAACAGTCTGAATATCGGCATTATGGAACTCAAACAAGCCTTTGTGCCAGGCAATAGCCTCATCAATATTGGCATCGCTCACAACATTTATCTTATCCTGATTGAGCTGCGCTTGCTGGCCTGGCTTTAAAATAGCCTGACCTGTATTGCTGGTTATCTTAATGCTGCCTTCAAACAGGGTAGTCTTTATATTTGGTTCATCCGGGTAGGCGTTGATATTAAAATGTGTGCCCAATACCTCTACTGTCTGTCCGTTAGCAGTAACCTTGAATGGTTTAGCTGCATTATGCGCCACTTCAAAATAAACCTGTCCGGTGATTTTAACAGGCCTGTCTTTCCCGATAAATGCAACCGGATAAGTGATGGACGATGCTGCATCCAGCCACACCTGGGTACCATCCGATAAGGTTAAGGAATGCTGGCCTCCCCGTGGAGTGGTCATGGTATTATATTGAAGATCACTTGCTGCGCCTGTCGCTTGGTAAACAACTTGATTACCGGCCCGCATATGAATAGACGTATTGCCCTGGCTGGCAAGCAAACCGTTTTTAGCACCTGTTAATACAATTCGTTTGCCATTGGCTAAGGTTATTGTAGCCTTATCCGAACCAGGCGCTATATCTTTGATTTGATTATTGGCGATTTGAACTGTCTTAGCTGATTTGTGAACCAGGAAGTAGGTGCCGAAGGACAACACCATCAAGATCGAAGCGGCCACCGCAATACGAGGCCAAAGCGGCCTGGTTTTAGCTACTTGGTAAAGCGGCAGGCCAACCCCTATCTGCTGCAAATCTGCGACAAATTCCTGCGGTTGCAATTCAATAATGGCACCGGGATCATGGTGCAGGTACCAACTTTCCAACCAGGCCTTTTCCTCCGCTGTGCAATGACCAACCTTATATTTTTGAAGTAATTCCGCAACGTCTTTATTTTCCATCCATTATAAAACTATAACCCATTTAAGGGAATTATAGATAGAGTCGGTTGAAGCAGGCCTTGGGCGTAGAAAAGTTAAAGATATTTTAACTTTTTTTTAACATCCTGTCATTTTAAAGGAAAAAGGCGGTAAAAATTGTGGTTCCTAATTTAGCGCGTAATATTTTCAGCGAGTTATTGACTTGCTTTTTTACCGTTTTCTCTGAAATATTAAGTTTTTCTGCAATTTCCTTATGAGAAAATGACCCTTTCCGGCTCAGCTCAAATATTTCACGCATTTTTGGCGGCAATGCAGCAATTTCTGACTCCACTAATTCCATCAACTGTCTTTCGCGGACACGGTGATCAGTAACACACTCGCCGACTGACATAAAATTACTGATAGAACTCACATATTTTGACTGAATCTCACGATGGGATATCCAATCAAAAACTTTGTAACGTGCTGCTGAATATAAATATGCTTTAAGAGAAATGTGTAAATTAAATTCTTCCCTTTTATGCCATAGGCTGCTGAACAAATCATGAACCAAATCCTTTGAGTCCTCCCGGATACGAAGCCGATTAAAGATATGAATATAAATTCCGGCATGATAACGCGCATAAATCTCCGTATACGCCCTTTGGTCTCCCTGTTTTAACAGAGAAACTAACTCGTCATCCAAAAGGGTGTTATACGCTGCCAATTATTTTTCTCAAAATCAAAAATACATAATAAAAAACCGAATAACACAGGCGGCATTAGATGAGCAATTATTATTACGGTTGTGAGCTGCAAATGAATTGAAGTAATGATCAACTATAAAGAACGAAAGAGATTTCCATTAACATTCTCGGTGACCGTTTTTTGATTTATGGATTTAAAGGCATGTATGGTTCATTTAATTCGGCAATACTTTGCTATCGATCAGTGACGTGTTTATAAAATCGTAAATTGTTGTTGCGGGCAAAACGATAGTACTTGTGCGACTAAAACGCGCTATATTAAGTCCATAAAAATCTCCGCTAACATCAAACACAGGGCTTCCACACTGGTAAGGTTCGATAATGGCATCATGTGTAAAAACTCCGTTAAAACCATCTCTCCTTACGCTTTTGCCACCAGCAAATTTTTCAGCTGGATGATTAAAATGCCGTTGGGGTATGGTATCTAAAACAATGTTTTCCTTATGACTTTGTCCGGCATGTCGTATTGTTAATTGAACCGTATCTCCGGGCCAGTATCGGTTCACCTCTTTAAAAAAGCCATCTAAATCATTTACGGCATCCTTGTTAATACCGGTTATTTCATCGCCTATAGTTAGGCTATAAATACTTTTATTCAGGTTAAGAAAAATGTAAGAAATCTTTAGCGGCGCTGCTTTTGATTTAAACCCAACACCAAGGAATGCCGAACTTGACATCTTAGGTAAGTTGAAAAGGGTACTTCCTGAAATGCTGATAACACCCGCCGTATCAGGCTTTGCTGTAACCAGGAAAGTACCCGCCGTAATTGCTGAGCTGTCCACGGTTTTTTTTACATAACTTATCCCACCAGCAAGTAAGGTTTCCGGTGCTATCAATACCAGATCATTTGATTTATTACGTGCAATTATCCTGGCATTTATAACGTGAGCGTTTTTATCAATAATGGCCGGATGTGTGCCAACTAATGAACTTTTACTTACCAACACACTTTCAAGTTTTTCTTTCAAGATCGATCCTTTAAGAGAGAATAATGTCCCGGTAACTATTTGTTCCTTTCCGTTCAAAGTGCTTTTAACAAAATAACAGTTATTGTTATGGGCAGACTTTATACTATTAAAAGTCTCATTGTTTTTAAGCCCGGGTATTGCAACTATACCTTTATGCAGTGGATCATTCGGAACCTTATTTATAACAGTCGGAAGTGTCGTGTATACTATGGGCTTTGTCAGAGCATCCCAATATTTAAGATATATATTGACCGGTACATCGTAATTATCTGTTTCGGCAATTTCTATCGCGCTATGGATACCGATCAAACGGCCCAGGTAATCAAACAACGGCCCTCCCGAATCTCCCGGTTCCATAATACAGGTTGATTTGATAAATCCCCTTTCATTTTTAATAGCCGAGACATAACCAAAACGCAGGATAGGTTTTGGCTGATATAAACTTTCAGGGTATGACAAACTAATACAAGGCTCATAAACCTTAAGCTTGTCAGAATTAGCCATTAGCACGTAGGGCCAGGTGCCCGCCGTTATAATCTTCAGCATTGCTGCATCGGGGCGTGTTTTGTCCTCTGCAAACGCAATCTTACCTAAACCTACTGCTAAACAATCCTTACCATCAGGGAAGGTCACCTTGTATACAATACCAGGTGCGGCAACATGTGCAGCCGTAAGTATGTAGCCATCTTTACTCACTACCACCCCGCTGAATTGGCCTCCGGCCTGTTGCCTGGCTACTGTATCGTAAGCAAATAACTTTACACATGCCGGGTAGGTTTTTTGGTATGCTACGATTATTGTTTTTTCCAGCTTACGGTCAATTTGCTGGCAATATGCTCCTGCATCCATCCGTAAAAGGATAGCTAAAAGACAAAAAATATATTTTTCCATAAATTACCCATTGCCTGGCTTTTAGTCTTTAAATAGCTCTGCAAGTTTTTGATTCAGTGCCGCACCCTGAAGGTTACTGTTGGCGATAATTTTACCGGTGCGGTCAACCAGGAAGAATGATGGCACCCCTCCTATTCCGTAAGACTGTACCGTTTCGCTACGATACCCTTTTAAATCTGAAACCTGTAACCAGGTAAGTCCATCATCACTAATTGCCTTTAACCAGCTCTTTCTATCAGTATCAATTGAAACTGATAAAATTTCGAAACCTTTGTCTTTATATAATTTATATTGTTCCTTCAGGTTAGGTCCTTCGGCGCGGCATGGTTCGCACCAGCTTGCCCAAAAATCAATCAGTACTATCTTTCCTTTCAAATCGGCTAAAGATACTGGTTTGCCATTTGCATCATTCAGTGCAATTATCGGGGCGCTATCGCCTACAACTATAGTTTTCGCTGCTTGTATGCGTTTCGCAAATTGCTTACCCAGGCCTGTCATTCTCCATTTCTCATCAATGGCATTAAAAATTGGTTCAACCTGTGCTACATTTAATTTTGACCCAGCTGACTCGGTCAGCGCTACAACGGCGAAAAATGAATCAGGATGGTCTTTTGCAAATTGTATTTGTTTTTGTGTTCTGTCCACTATTTTGCTGCGGAACCATTTGTCAATTCCTTTTATAAAAGCTGTGTCCTTCCTTTGTTCAGGAGTACCGCTGTTAAACCTTCCGTTAGCAATTTTATCAATTTCCATGATAGAGCCGCCGATTGCTTTATTATAAGCAGCGTTTTCATCATAAACTTTTGAACCCGTAACCTTCGCATTGATCAGGGAGTCATCTGAAACAATGGACAGGTGCTCGTTGGTAAAATAAAAGTATATATTATCGCCTCCTTTATATATGGACGCCTGCTTGCCTTCGCCAGTATGGTCAAGCGTAATGCGGGCTGATGAAAAACCTGGGTTGTTGCCCGAAAAGCTAAATTTACCATCAACCAATACTGTTGAATCAGTACCACCCGAATTATTATCGCTGTAATCGAGATAAATTTTAGCAGGTTTGTTCAGGTTACCGATTTTACCGGATATAGTAAAGCTGGGGGTTTGAGCTGCCGCAAAAAAGGGCAGTATTGCAAGAAGTATTAAAATTTTAATTTTCATATTTTTAGTGGAGTGCGTTATTAAACTTGTTTTACGCTTATATTTAAGATTTCAGCTCAATCATTTTCTTTTGAGGCTGAAGGCATTTTTTATCATTACAGGTTTGGTAATACAATCCGCATTTAATTACAGCACCCGGTTTTAGATCTGTTATATTGATTTTAAAAGTGACTATATCCTGATAAATAAATATGTTATCAAAACCGGGATATGGCAGTCCGGCTGAACTTTCCCACCCTTTCGTATCGCTTTTGGCACCTTCTGGTAATTCTAATAATGGTTCAGCTAGTATATAAGGGCTGCCCTGGGGCAGGTAAGCATAAATGTGCCAACCATCTAAGATATCGGCTTCAATAACTATTTCTGCGCTTTTTTTGTTGGTCCCGTAGATAAGCTTCCCGGTAATACTAACCGGGTCACCCGCTGTTGGCCCAGTACTTTTTTCCGGCTTAATCGATGCTGAAGTGTCGCTTGCGTTAGGCCATTGACCATAAGTATTCACCATGAACTTAAATCCACCTGCCTCGGTATAAAACAGGTTACTTTTGTTCTTTTCATACCAATTTTTCCATTCCTGTGCAGTTGAAAATTTTTCGGTGGTATAGCGTTCTAAAAGTCGGTGTGCCAGTGGATCATTTTCATCCTTCTGCAACAAACTAATGCATTTCTCAAGCATCAACAGGCTTCTGTTTGATATCCCCAATTTCAGGGCATCGCTATCTAACTGCACGCTTTGAAAACCAGCCGGGTAAAAATATTCATAGTTATCTTTAAAGTATTTATAATATAATCTGGTATCAGTTCCAAATTGTCTGAAAAGCTCCGGGCCTTCCCATTGCTTTAAATAGTCTTCAAAACTTTGAACTTCATCAGATAAAGTCATCTTCAGGAACATTTCATTGCCTTTGCCAATGTCCTGCCCTGCCGCCTTTTTATCCCTCAGATCCTGCTGCATTTTTTTCAGTCTTTCGTTACCTTCCTTCCTGGAAATAAGACTTTTTTTATACAATTCTTCATCGGCACGATATATCTTTTCGTCTACCTCTTCGCGGGTTGCCTGTTGTATTTTTTTGACGATAGGGGGTTTTCTATCAAACTTTTTAATGTAGCATATGGTATTAACAAAAACCAGGTTTGCTTCATCAGTCATAAAATCGGGAGAAGCGGCAAATCCCCACATAAAATAATTTCCATGCCGGCCCAAAGCCACAGCTTCCGCATTTTTCAGACAATCTCCGCCCGATATTACTTCGGCATCAGGCGAATCACTAAAGCCTTCGCCATGTGCAACCATGCCAATCAGATAAGGATTTTTTTCATCCATACCATCAGCGTTAACCACACGCCACATCGGCATTGTTTTTGGCGTTTTAGCGCCCTGAAATCCATTAAAAAAACCACCCGGAGTTGGGCGGGTAACCATGGTTAAATTAACCTTATTGGGTGTATTAAATATTTCGTGGCCGGTTTTTATATTTAACGCGTCACTTTCAAGACATTGACAATACCAATCGAATTTCAATCCTATAGATATTCCAATATCAGGTGCAACTGCTGCCATTAAAATTGCAGGGCGGTCAAAATTTGCCGGTAGTTTAACGGGGTAAGCATCAAAGATGGTAACATCAACCGAGTCAGACATTTTTACATCATAATCCCTGCCATCTACTGTTTTCACTACGGTAAAGTTCTTCTCCAAAAAACTTTTAAAGGCCGGCATACGGCTTTTATAAAACTCCGCGTAACGCTTTTCAGATGGCATATACCAAACCAGTTTAGCAGGCATGGGCTTTTGGGGATTGTAGCCAACATATAAAACCCTTAAGGGAATTTTTGATGGCGGATTGATTCCCTTTGCATGTAACGTGGTTGCTGCAAAAAGCAGAACCAGTACTATCAGCATATTTTTTTTCATATTGTCTTCAATAAAATTTAATATTTAAAAATCGCGGCAAGCGCTTTATCCAGGTCGTCATCAGTGGTATCATTGTCGCCATATCTGCCTATGATCTTTCCTGATGGGTCTATCAAAATTTTAACAGGCAACGACTGGATATTATAAAGCTGATGCAAGTCATTAGGGTTAGCAACATTTGCTTTATCTGTAATTGCAGCTGCCCCTCTGAGTATTTGATGCCATAAATCGGTACTATCCTGCTTTACCGCATTCTTCCATTGTAATTGCCGCTGATCATCATCAGAAATACCAATAATATCAAAACCTTTTGCGTTATATTTATGATACAAGGTGATTAAATGTGGGTTACTTTTACGGCACGGGATACACCAGCTTGCCCAAAAATCAAGCAGCACATATTTACCCCTGAACGCTTTCAGGTTCAATAATTTCCCATTAATATCGTTGGTTTCAAAACCTGGTGCCATTGAGCCAACAGTCCCCTTAGTTGTATCGGCCATTGTTTGCCTGGTGTTGACAGGTATAAAACAACTCTTTCCCTTAGCTGCAGTCCATTGATAAACAATAAGAAACACAGCAAGAAAAATTAAGCTCTTAATTTTCATACTTCCTTAATTAGTTAAAGATTACCTCAGCGCATCGAATGATACACTGAGGATGATCTGTTATATAATTTGTTACTTACTGTAACCCGGGTTTTGTGCTCCAATATTGGGGTTGCTCACAAACTCGGCATGAGGAATAGGTAAAATGTATTGAACGGTGGTGGTTATGGTAGGTCGTATTGCTGTGACCGTTGCAAGCGGCAGGCGCAATAAAGCCATCCACTCTATACCGTCTTCACCAACAAAGTTGCGGGCATACTCATAATAGATTTGTTGCGATAATGCGTCGGCGGTAGTTGCTGCATTTACTGCTGTGAAATCTGTTACTCCGGCTTTGCTCATTACAGTTTCCAACGTGGCTCTTGCAGTACTCAGGCTTCCTCCCGAACGTACTGTGGCTTCGGCCAGCATGAGGTATACTTCTGAAAGACGGAAAGCGTATGCTACTTCTGAAAGCTGGGTTGAAACTTTTGCGGGCTGAATATATTTGATAAAATAATAATTACCTACATTATTGGTATCCGCTGCCCCAATAACCCAACTATAACGCGGATCGTTCTTTAGTAAAGTAACTAAAGCGGGCTTAGCCTCATAAAAAGATGATGCCCCTATAAATTCCAGACTGGAATTCGAATAATAGAGATATTGATTAGCCTGCGGCTGTATACCCAGCATTACTTCACTGCTTGCCAAACCTTTGGTGTAAAAAATATCCTTCTCATTCGGCTCCAGTGAATACGGGCTTCCGCTGATGATCGTATTACCCAAAGTTATGGCCTGTGTTAGATCATCACCCTGATTCCTGCTTAATAGCACACGCATTTTAAGCGCCATTGCTGTCCATTTATTTGCATAAACATTGCTATTGGTATCTGCCGCGTTAGCTATGGCATAATCCAGGTCATTCAAAATAAAAGTATAACAAGCACTTACCGTACTGCGTGGTAAGTTAATGTTGGTTAAGGTATTAAATTGGTTTTCAATAATAATACCGTAGGGGCTGGTAACGTCAAACCATTGGCCAAAATAGTTAAGCAATTTAAAATGCCCGAACGCTCTTAAAAAACGGGCCTCAGCCAAAATCTGCGTTTTACGGCCATTGGCAAATTTATTATCGGCAAGTGCTTGCACAGCCTGGTTAACACCATTGGCTGCATTAATCAGCGTATAGTACCTACCCCATTCCGTACCATAGACCGTATTTCCAAAAATGTCTGATTCATCATCAGTAGCTCCATTTCCGGATCCGATGTAACCAGCAAACAAAGACCCCATTATTTTATTATTATTCCAGTTTGTTGAGGTATTATTGGCATTGGCAAAACAATAATAAACACCATTAAGCGCTACATTGGCACTCGGCTCATCAACTATCGCATTACCCTCTACTTCAGCATTCTGTGGAAGCGCATTCAGTTCCTTTTTACAGGCGGACTGTGAAAACAAAGCCACAATCAGTAAAATATATATTAACTTCTTCATTTTCTTATTAATTTAAAATCCAATTCTAAAACCTATAATATATTGCTTAACCGTTGGATAAGAGCTTGCATCACTATAGCCGCTTATTAAACTATAGGGATCATTACTTACCTCAGGATCAGGACCTGGATACTTTGTTATCGTAAACAGGTTGGTGGCAGACACGTAAATAGAAGCTGATTGGATTTGCCATTTCTGCATTAGAAGTTTAGGTAACTGGTATGATAATGTAACAGATTTTAACTTGACAAACGAACCGTTAAAAATGTCATTACTTGCAGTGCCTATATTGCCATTTTGCCCGTAGATCACTTTCGGGATATCAGACGAAGTATTTTGTGGTGTCCATCTTCCCAATATTCCAACACCTTTATTTGATAAATTAGTTACACTATTATTATTAATGTCATAGAGATAAAGTATCTGGCCACCATATGAATAGTTGAATAAACTGGTCAATGAAAAGTTTCTGTAAGTAAATGTGTTGGTATAGCCGCCATAAAACTTAGGTTCCGCATTTCCTATAACCAAACTACTGTTCGGAAAGCCATAAGGAGTTTGCGCATACATTGCATCACCAATATTCAAATATGGGGTTATATAAGGGTACAATGAATACTTGGCTTTATAGGCTGCAAGCTGAGCTTGTGTATTAATTATCCCTTCATATTGCTGGCCATAAAATAGGCCAAGTGGTTTTCCATTTTCTATAATAGTGTTTCCCAGATAAATGCCTGACTCATTAGGGTCAGAGAAAGTCTGGTTGATATTCGAAACCAAACTACGGTTGAAAGAAATATTGAATTCACTATTCCAGGTAAAATGCTTGTTTTTAATTATAACACCTGTCAGGTCAATTTCTAAACCGCGGTTTCTGATATCGGCAATATTGGCGATAACGCTACCATAAGAAGAACTTGGTGCCAGTGTTTCATTAAATAACAAACCGGATGTTTTCTTTTCATAAATCCCTATGTCGCCGGTAATGCGCGATTTAAAGAAAGAGAAATCAATACCGGCATCTTTTTGCAAGGTTGATTCCCACTTAAGTTCATTGTTGCCAAGCTGTGTAGGCACAACTGCATTAGTACCATTGTAAGTCGCGGGAGTATACAAAGTACGATAAAGATAATCACCGATATTCTGGCTACCTGTATAACCTGCACTTGCCCTAAGTTTAAGATCGTCCATCCAACTCACATTCGACAGAAATTTCTCCTGTGATATACGCCAGGCTACACCTCCAGATGGAAACAGCGCTGTGCGATTACCTTCAGGGAATTTAGATGATGCATCTGACCTTCCGGTAAACGTAAACAGGTATCGGTCCTTGTACGAATAATTGGCACGGGCATAAAAACTCAGTAATGAGTTTTGCATTGATGATGCAGTCGAAGGCAAAGTAACAGCCGCCGACGAAAGATCAGTTAACGTAACATCATTGGGATATGACTCGCCATTAGCGGTAAATGAATTGCTTTTGTATTCTTCCCATGACGTACCGGCTACAACATCCAGACTATTGTCGGCATTAAATTGCTTATTGTATGTTAAGGTATTTTCGAAAAACAAATCAGTAGACTCTGTTTGTCCTTCTGTACCCAGACCATTATTTGATGAACCTGCCCCGGCATCTGTAGCGATCAATGCGGTACTCGGTGTATAATCTATCTGGTTGTATTGCTGATAATTTACCGAAGCCACACTTTTAAACTTCAAATTCCTAAGTATGTCATATTCTACTGATACTGAACCTAGTAATGATGCAGTTTTTCCCCGGTTAACGCCATTGTTAAGCAAAGACAATGGATTTTGTATTCCACTTGATACCGAACCACCAAGTTCAGCGCCTGTAAAATTATTAACAGAACCATCTGCATTATAAGGTGCAAGTGTAGGCGGGGCAAGTAATGCTTGTGTATAAGCACCGTTAGTAATGTTGTTGGTTGTAAAACCGTAGTCAAGGTTAGTAACCGTGCGCAATTTGCTGGTTATGTTATTATCTAAATTAACTTTACCGGAGATGCGCGTAAAATCGGTACCTTTTATCACACCATCCTGCCCTGTGTAGGAAAAAGAAGTATAATACCTTGAATTTTCTCCACCACCGCGTACAGCAAAGTCAGCATTTTGCTCAAAGCCATCCCGCAGGACCAGGTTCAACCAATTTGTATTGGCGGTACCTAAATAATTTGGCGTGTGCAAAATACTATTGGCTACGCTATTAACCGGTTGCCCTGCAGCCGTCTGTGCATCGCTTAAGTTTTGAGCAGCTTCGGTCAAGATCATTTTATATTGATCGGCATCGAGGACTTTTTGCGCTATCGGGGTCGAAAAACCAGTAAAATAGTTAAATTCAATAGAAGGCTTTTGATTATACTTACCTTTTTTAGTGGTAATAATAACAACGCCATTAGCTGCCTTTGAGCCGTAAATAGCTGTTGCCGAGGCGTCTTTTAATATATCGATTGATTCAATATCGTTGATATTTAATCCGCCTAAACTATTTAAACCACGCGAAAACGAACTGCTTATTGAGCCGCCATTGTTGTCGCTACCAGAAATGGGGTTGGGTACTTCACCCGCACCTTGCAGATACTGATCAGATACAGTAAGCTGCACCCCATCAATAACATATAACGGATCATTTCCGCCTAATATTGAGGTTCCTCCACGGATACGTATTTTGGCCACACCACCCGGCGAGCCATCGCTTTGTACCACTTGTACCCCTGCTGCTTTACCTGACAGAGCCTGATCAACACTGGTAAAGGGTACGTCCTTTACCTCGTTTATATCTACAGATGATACTGATCCTGTAAGATCTTTTCTTTTGGTTGTTCCATAACCAACAACTACAACCTGGTCTAAAACAGCTGATTCGGCTTCGAGCGTAACATTTACTATTGTTTGTGCGGTTAATACCACTTCTTTAGTTTTATAACCTATAAAACTAAAAACCAATACATCTCCGTTTGTGGCTGCGATGGTAAAATTACCCTCGCCATTGGTTGACACGGTACGGCCTTCTCTATTTTTAATTTTTATGGTTACACCTGATATGGGATCGCCCTTTTCATTCAGCACTTTACCTTTAAAAACTACGGTCATATCTAAAGAAGATCTAATCTTATCCAAGAGTGTTTCTTCCTTTTTTTGGATAACGATTGTGTTATTTATAATGGTATAATTTAAAGGCTGGTCGGTAAAACAAGTGCGTAAAACATCGCCAAGTGTCGCGTTCTTAAAATCAACATCTACTTTATTGGCATATTGCAGGTCCTGATCATTATAAAAGACAAGATAACCTGTTTGCTTCTTAATGAGCTTTAAAACCTTTTCAAGCGAAATATTTTTTTCACTGATCGTTATTTGGCTAAAAGCAGCCGCGCTTACATTTGTAAGGGTTACTATCAACAGAAAAGTAGTTATTTTCATAACCAGAATTAATTTGGGGGGCAGCCATACTTTGGGCATAGCTGTGGAGAAAGCATTAAATTTCATTACTTTTGTACAAGTTTGGGTTAATGTCGTTAATCTGTGAATTGAAATAGTTTAAACTCCTGCTTTGTACTGAAAACTAAAGGCAGGATAGGTTAACTCAGGCTATTGCCGGTTAAGTGTACCACCACTTTCCGGCTTTTTTTATGAGTTCCTTTTTTGATGAGAGTTAAATTTGTTTTCGTAAGTGTCTTATCATTTTTTTACGTTTAAAGGGTGAATATTAGGGTCTATATTTATTCTGTTATTACATTAATTTTTTTACCGGCAATTTCAAAATGCAGGCCCGTATAACTCAATATTTCCAAAATCTGAGATAAATTGCTATTCATGGAAATACTGCCGGTAAAGGTTTTTGACGGAATTTTATTATTGTTGTAGTTGATCTCTACATCATACCAACGCGCCACCTGTCGCATAATTGATTCAATGCTTGCTTTATTAAATTGAAATAATCCATTTTTCCAGGCTATAGCTTCATCTGTATCTACATTATCTAGCACCCTTATTTCATTATCAGCCGTACCCGGTTTAACCTGGGCCTGTTCACCCGGGATTAGGGTTACGATTTTCGAAGTATTTGTAACCTTTACACGGCCCTCTAATAAAGTAGTTTTAATAACCGGCTCATTTGCATAAGCATCTATATTAAAGTGTGTGCCTAAAACTTCTACAGTTTGCCCCTGGGCTGTTACCCGGAAAGGTTTGGCAGCATTGTGGACAACTTCAAAATATACCTCGCCGGTTATTACGACCCTGCGCTCATTTCCGGTAAATACAGTAGGATATTTGATTGAAGACGCTGCATTCAGCCATACATTGGTCCCGTCTGATAATATCAGGTGATACCGGCCGCCATTAGGGGTAGACATGGTATTATATGCTATCAGCCCATTTGCAGCAGCACTTTTATCATTATAAACAACCTCGCCGCTTGTTGATTTATTGATAACAGCACCGCCTTCACTTGCAACGGTGCCAATGCCTGCATTATTTAAAATAATTTTTTTACCATTTGCAAGCGTAAGTATAGCCCTGTCGCTACCTGGCAATATATCCTTACTATATTTTACCGTTAGCTGTTTGTGCCTTTGCACACCGGTTACAAAATATAAACCCGCCAATAGAAACACAAGGATCGTTGCTGCCACAGCAATCCGCGTCCATTGTGATCCTTTTATAAGTTTTATTGGTTGTTTAGGAAGTTTTGACCAGATTTCCTGGCTAATTTCCTTAATTCTTTCTTCAGATAAATTAAAATCTTCGTTTTTATATTGAAAAAGCCATTTTTCTACCAAGGCATTCTCTGCATCGGTACATTTTCCTTCTTTATATTTAACCAATAACGCTTTTGCTTCTTCGTATAGCATACTTATAAATAATAATTATCATTATTTATAAGTCATGACGAGTAAAACCAAGGCAACATGTAGATTAAAATGAAAAAAAATCAATTATTTTCTTCTTTCTCTATAGAAAGCTCAAAAAAAATTAAAATTTGATGAAATATGCGAATAATGTAAGCAAACCCAGCTTCGTTTTAAGCCTGAATAACGCATTTGAGATCTGCCGGTCGACAGTTTTTTCGGAGATCGAAAGTTTTTCGGCGATTTCTTTGTGAGATAAATATTCACGGCGGCTTAATTGAAATATTTCGCGCATTTTGAGCGGAAGCTGTTGTATTTCATTTTCAATTAATAATAGCAACTGTTTTTCTCTGATCAGGTGATCGGTTTTTTTGTTCTCGCTTGCTGCGAAGCCAGCAAATGAAGCAATGTATTTATTTTGCACATCCTTATGCAAAAAATAATCAATGATCCGGTTATTAACGGATGTGAAAAAGTATCCAATTAAGCTGGATTTTAAATATAAGGTGGAGCGCTTTGTCCATAATATCGCAAAAAACTCCTGTACAATATCTTTGGCCTGTTCTTCATCTCTCAACCTTTTGTAAGCATGTACAAATAGCAATTGATTATAACGCTGGTAAAGCTCGGCATAAGCAGTATGATCTCCTTCGCGCAATAAAACGGTTAATTCATAATCATTAAGGGTTTTTAAGTTAGCCATACACTTTTGCCAAATGCAATATAACAATTTTATGTGGATCTAAGGCAGCCCTGCTTTATAAAATAGATGGTGCTATTATACAGATATAAAAAGCCCTCCCGGCTCATTCCAGAAGGGGCTTTATTTAATTAACAATAGACTGATTTCATTAAAGTAATGAACAACTATAAAGAACGAAAGAGATTTCCATTAATATTATTGGGTAACTATTTTTTGATTAATTGATTTAAAAGCGTCTAAACCACTATCCAGGTATCTGCGATAACTCGCCGGGTCAAAATCCGCACCTTGTGGCGTAACTAATGGATCGCCGGTTGCCGGATCAAGCAGCACATAAAAAGGTTGTGAATTAGCTTCAAACTTCGAGGTTTGCATATAACTCCATTTATTACCGATGGTTTGTATATGCCTTCCTTCGGGAGTTGTAATTTGCTCATTGGCTGCCAAATCAGTTTTATCATCTACATATAACTGTATCAATACATAATCCTGACTGATACGCTGGTAAACCTGCTTATCAGACCATATACTGGCTTCCATTTTGCGGCAGTTAACACAGGCATGGCCGGTGAAGTCTATCATCACTGGTTTATGTACCCGTTTGGCATAAGCCACGCCTTCATCATAATCGAAGAATGGATTTAAACCTAAAGGCTTATCAAATAAAGCGGCATATCTATGTGGTTTAATATCGGTATCATTATTTGCTGCCGAGGCACTATTATTGATTTTAAGGCTTGACGTATACAAGTCAAAATCCTGTGTAGCCTGCGGCGGCAAAAACGCGGAGATTGAGCGCAAGGGTGCACCCCATAAACCGGGGATCATGTAAACTGTAAATGATAAGACTATAATGGCCAGGAACAAGCGAGGTACTGAAATATATTTCAAATCGCTGTCGTGGCTAAGCTTCAGTTTGCCTAAAAGATATATGCCCATTAAGCCGAAGATCACGATCCATAATACCAGGAAAACCTCCCTGTCAAACAAATGCCAGTGATAGGCCAGGTCAACATTGCTCAGGAATTTCAATGATAAGGCAAGTTCCAAAAAACCCAGGGTCACCTTTACACTATTGAGCCAGCCTCCTGACTTAGGCAAAGCGCTTAATAAACTCGGAAACATAGCGAACAAGGCAAAAGGAATCGCTAAAGCAAACGAAAATCCAAGCATACCTATTGCAGGGCCCATAAGCGCGCCACTGGTTGCAGCCTGCACCAATAAATAGCCAATAATTGGCCCGGTACAGCTAAAAGATACCAATGACAGAGTGGCCGCCATAAAAAACAGCCCCAGCATACCGCCTTTATCCGCGTTCTGATCCATTTTATTTACCCACGATGAGGGCAGGTTAATCTCAAAAGCGCCCAGGAATGAGGCCGCGAAGGCAACGATCAGCAAAAAGAAACCAAAGTTAAATACGCCGTTTGTGGAAAGGCTGTTTAAAGCATCAGCGCCAAAAATTATAGTCACCAATAAGCCCAGCACTACATAAATAACCATAATGCTCACACCATATAGCAACGCTTTACTTACTGCCGATCCTTTTTCGCCTCCATTTTTAGTAAAATAACTAACTGTTAGCGGCAGCATAGGAAATATACAGGGCATTAGCAGCGCGGCAAAACCACCGGCCATGCCCGCCAAAAAAATTGCCCAGAGCGTTTGCTTGGTTTGTATATGAGCTGCTTTGATAATTGTTTTTTTGCTGACAGGTTTTACCACAGGTAGTGTTACAGTACTAAATGATACTCCCGCGCTTGATACTGTATCTGCCGTGAGCGCTTCAGCATTTATGCTAAATAGGCTAATCAACAACACAGCTAAAAACAATAACAATCCGTTTCTGTGCGCTCTCATAAAATTACTTCTTGATTGAATCATTATCGTTTTTGCTGTAGCTGTAATTATTGTTTAATATTTCCGTCCGTATCAAGCTCAACTACTTTATATCCGAGTTGCTGAAGGCCTGGTACAATTTTGTCCTTATCGCCTACAATCAAAATACTCATTACATTAGGATTCAGATACTTTTTAGCCAGCTCGTCTATCTGCTCCTTAGTGATACCTGAAAGGATGGCATTTTCTTCGGTCACAAAGTCGGGCTTCAGATCATATTCCTGTATGTGGGCAAGGAAACCGGCTTTTTGCGCGTTCGTTTCATATTTACGTGCATCGCTCAGGCCGATCGAGTTTTTAGTAAACTCCAGTTCCTCATCACTTATGCCTTTATCGTTATATAAATGGATGTCCTTAACAAACTCCATAACCGCGCTATCAGTTGAAGCTGACCGCACACCTGTAGAAGCTATAAAATAACCACCATAATGCCCTGAAGCAAACCCTGATGAAACCCCGTAAGTCCATCCCTTTTCTTCGCGCAGATCCATATTTAAGCGACTGTCAAAACCTCCGCCCAAAATATAGTTAACGATGCCTAAACGATAATAAGTGCCGGTTGGGTCATAGTTTAAGCCTGTTAAATAGCCCATACGTATTTGCGACTGGGCAGCATTCGGAATATTGATTACGTATACGGTGTTCTGTTCAACTGCCCCCCCATCCGCATTTGGTTCCGGGATGGTTACTTGTTTGTCTTTCCAATCGTTCAGGAAAGCCAATTTGCCTTTAATATCGGCTTCATTAATATCACCCGCTACTACAACCGAAGTTATTTCCGGGGAAAAATTATCAACGTAATAAGCGTTCACATCAGCTAAAGTTATATTCGGAATGGTTTTCTCATTTCCGGACAGGCCAAAGGTTCTGATATTATCTTTTCCGTATAAAATTTTAGTAAACACATCGCTGGCGATATTAGCAGGTTGTGTTTTGGCAATCTGTATATTTTGCAGGTCCTGGGTTTTAATGCGGTCCAATGCTTCTTGCGTAAACTTAGGATGCAGCAAACGTTCCTTTAACAGCGCAAGTGTTTCATCCAGATTTTTAGTTATAGACAATACTGAAAATACAGTTGCATTATTGGTTGCAGAAACATCAATAGTACTTCCGATTTTTTCAAGCGCTGAATTCATCTGCTCTGCGGTAAAACTTTGAGTTTCATCATTAAGCATTTGAGCGACAATGTTTGGTAACCCCGCTTTTGACGGATCTTTAGCTGCTAATAAACCGCCTCCCCTTATATTTATTGACAGGGCAACCGATGGAATCTCATTATTATAGGTTCCAATCATGTTTATGCCATTGGCGGTTTTCGCTGTCCAGAAAGGTGGCACTTTAATTACCGGGTTCGGGCCGGTTTGCGGCATTACATTACGGTCGAAACTATCATTTGCTTTGTGATAGGTTAGTTTTGCATAACCATAATCCGGAGCCTCGTAATTCTTTTGGTCAACGGTATAGTTGTCAGGTGCAACCGGTTTTAAAGTGCTGTTTTTAGGCAGCACACTCACTATAACCGCGGCTTTACCTTTAATATATTGGTTATACACACGCATTACATCCTCTTTGGTTACTTTACGGATGTCAGCAAGCTCCCTGCCGATTTGGTTCGGATCACCTGTTAAAACTTGTGCCGATGACAATTCAGAAACTTTGCCTGAAACGCTGGCTAACGAATTTACAAAGTCTGCTTCGGCACTTCCTTTAAATCTTGCAAGGTCATCATCAGTAACACCTCTTTTTTCAAATTCAGTAAAGGAATCATCTACCAGTTTTTTCATATCGGCCAGCGTTTGGCCCGGATAAGGCACGGCATCAATTGAGATTTCGCCGGCAAGTTCATAATTAGATGAATTCATATCCGCATCAGCAGCTTTCCTGGTTTTGATAAAGTTTTTATAAAAGATAGAGTTTTTGCCCTGCCCTATAATTAAACACAATGCATCCAATGCGGACTGATCTTTGGCATATACTTTTACCCCGGGATAAGTGATATACAGCAATGGCAGCCTAGCATAATTATCGGTGTAAGACACGTACCTGTTTCCGGCTAATACCGGGGCAGGCAATACCGTGCTTTTTACTTCGGGTCCGCGTGGAATGCTTCCAAAATATTTTTCAACCCAGGCCAGTGTTTGTTTAACATCAATATCACCGCCAATGGTTAATGTGGCATTGTTTGGCCCATACCATCTTAAAAAGAAACGCTTTAAGTCATTAACATCTACTTTATTTAAATCCTCCACATAGCCTATCGTTAACCATGAATAAGGGTGCCCATAAGGGTACAAAGCTTTAGAAGCAGCTTCAGTAACTAAGCCATAAGGACGATTATCATAGTTCTGCCCTCTTTCATTTTTCACGGTTGAGCGCTGGATCTCAAATTTCTTTTGTGTTACCGCATTAATCAAAAAGCCCATGCGGTCTGATTCCAGCCAAAGCATTTTCTCTAGCTGATTGCTCGGTACGGTTTCGAAGTATATAGTTTTGTCCTTGCTGGTCTGCCCGTTTAGTGTACCTCCGGCAGCATTGATCGTTTTAAAATGATCGCCGCTTTTTACGTGGTCTGATCCCTCAAACATCATGTGTTCAAAAAAGTGCGCGAAACCGGATTTCCCAATTTCTTCCCGGGCTGAACCTACGTGATAGCTCACATCAACATGGACTATCGGGTCTGAATGGTCTTCGGTTAAAATTACGGTAAGGCCGTTGGGCAATAAATATTTTTGGAAAGGTATAATCAGCTCATCGCCTTTTTTAACAACCTTTTCTGCCAGTTTTGCCTGCTGTGCAAATACACTGTTAAGCTGGGTACTTAATGCTATCAGCAGGCAACCTTTTAATAATACTTTTTTCATTTAATTTAATTGTGAGTGATTAGATATTGTATTGAAAAAGTGTTATTTTACAGGTATGCTGAAATCAATATCATCAGGAGGAAGGCATTGTTTGTTATTGCAGGTCATATATTCAAGCGTACCTTTTACAATAGCTTCGCCACCAGTAAGCTTTACTTTTTGCTGAAAGATAACCGACCCTTCAAAGTAGCTTACATCCATACTAAATACTTTCTCATATTTGGTAATGGGTTTGGGTTCGGCTGTACTTCCAACTGTAGCGTAATCTTTTGACGAGGTAAAGGTTATAGCAGTTTTTACCGGGCCGCCATCCTTTACAAACTGCGAGTACACATGCCAGCCTTCATCAATTGTAGCTTTAATAAAAATTACCGCTTCGGTCTTACTTATTTTTTTTGCGCCATAACTCCAGTGTACCGGGGTTAGTATCTGCGCATGGACGTGCATTACCAACATGGAGATGATAATGCTGAGGAATATTGTTTTTTTCATGTGTTTATAGTTTTAGTTTAATTTTCACGCTGTTTTCTGATTAAATAACCGGGCTCTGCAAGCGGCATATCGGGTCATACCCGGTAAAGTCGGTTTGTGTTGATATATAGCCATCTCTTACCGGTTCTTCTTTAACCAGGTCAGTACTCAGGTATTTTTTATTGCTATCGCACAACAGGGTAACTACTATAGCATCAGGCCCCATCTGTTCTTTTAGCTTAATGGCGCCAATAACATTCGCACCTGATGATATGCCCACAGCCAACCCTAATTGTTTGGATAATTTTTGCGCCATAATAATAGCATCGCCATCATTTGCCTGCACTACCACGTCGAGCTCATCCAACTTTACAATGGCGGGGATAAACTCATCGGAGATACCCTGTATGCGATGCGTGCCTACTTTATAACCGGTGGTTAACGTAGGGCTTTCAGCAGGCTCTAGTGGGTGAATCTTGATTTCAGGATTCATCGCCCTTAAATATTTGCCAACTCCCATTACTGTTCCGCCTGTACCTACCCCCGCTACAAATGCATCGGGCTTAAGGCCCAGCGAGCCTAATTGAGCCCAAATCTCTTTGCCTGTAGTTTTCTCATGCGCCTCGGTATTATACTGATTCTCGAATTGTTTTGGCAGAAAGTATTTATCTGAAGCAAAAGCCATTTGCTCCGCTAACCTGATGCTGCCTAAAAAGCCACCTTCGGCTTTGCTAACCAAATAAACTTTTGCTCCAAGGCTTTTTATAATGTCTATACGCTCCTTGCTTAGCCAGTTGGGCATCATGATGATCACTTGGTGACCCAACGCTTTGCCGATAGCGGCAAAGGCTATACCTGTATTACCTGATGTCGCCTCAACTATTACATCAGATGGCTTTATCTTGCCATTTTTATACGCCTGATACAAGATGTATAAAGCCATCCTATCCTTCACGCTTCCGGTAAGGTTATAGTGCTCGCATTTCACGTAAATACTACCTGGTTTCCCCTTGTAGGTGTATTTTAATTCCAGCATCGGGGTATTACCCACCAGATGCCACAAGTGGCTAAACTTATTTTCCAGATTCTCACTTATCTCGAGCAGTTCTATAGCATTCAAAATTTTTGATATTTAATTGGATAAAACTCGCCATATCCAATATTAATAACAATCATTTAAGCAAAATCCATAAATTTTATGTAAATTAACAATATTTCTATTATTATTTTCGGAATTCTATAAGTTTAAATCATTATTATTGTATGTTTTTTCACCTTTAAAAGTTCCACTATGAAAATCACCGATTTAGATACTACGGATCTTGAAATTCTAAAGATCTTACAAAAGGACGCGTCCCTAACCAATAAAGAGATTTCTTTTAAACTGCATAAATCAATAGCAACGGTGCATGAAAGGATTAAACGATTAAGGGAACAAGGCTATATTAAGCGTGTGGTGGCCATTCTGGACAGAAAAAAAATAGACAAAAGCCTTATCGCTTTTAGTCAGGTTCTTTTAAACGACCATACTGCAGATACCTTGGATACCTTTGAAAGAGAAGTGGTCAAATTTCCGGAAGTGATGGAGTGCTTCCAAATGACCGGTACCTTTGACTTCATTCTTCGTGTTGCCACCGGCGACATGGATGAATATCATCGCTTTTACCGAAAGCTTGGAACATTACCTAAAATCACTTCAGTGCAAAGCTTCTTTGTGCTTTCGGAAACTAAAAGCGATACGGCCTATCCTTTATAAATACACTCCTATTATTTTATTGATGGCTATAATAGTCATCAATTCTTTGCATGGGTGCCGTTATCCCGCAGGCAATAGAAGCTGAGACCTATGCCACAGATCAGTTAATCAAGAGATTTAAAAAGAAATAAATAGTCGTTTAAGAAAGCCTGTTATAAATAATGAATTTATAAGACAAGGAATTCGGGGTTACAAAACGCCCTACAATGGCTTGACCGATCGTGCAGATAAGCTCGTTGGCCGCCATTTAAGTCATAAGGGAATTGCAAAGAAGCCTTGCTGGAGTTTTTAAACTGAAAAAACATATAAGAATATTATCATATATCTATAAAACCTGTAATAAATATAACCAAAATACCATTTATCCATAAAATTTATGAATATAAACGTAATCATTGTATTTAAATTCAGCAATGACGATTTTTAGAAAGTTAATTAACCAATCATTGTAAGCAGACCGATTTGAGATATAATTCAGTAAGAAGAATAATTTATAATATAAATAGCACAAAAATGAAAAATAGCATAAAATTCTTGGGGGCGATCATAACAGTTATGCTGCCTTCGGTATTACTGGCGCAAAGTGGCACTTATACGTTAAACGGAAAGGTTGGATCTTTATCCGCACCGGCAAAGGTTTACTTAGTGTATAACGGAGCGACAGGCGGTAGGCAGGTTGACTCAACTGCAATTACCAATGGTACTTTTAGTTTCACGGGCACGTTAGTCGCTCCTGAAAGTGCGTATTTAATCATCAACAAAAAAGGTACCGGTATAAATACAAGAGCAATAAGCTATATCTCTATTTATCTTGAACCAGCAACAATCGCGGTTATCGGCCCTGATTCGCTTGACAATGCAAAAGTTACCGGCGGACAGATTAATGCTGATAATGCTAAACTAACAGTTGTCTTAGCGCCAGTTACTGCAAAAATGGAGGCGTTAAATAAAGAATATGAAGCCGCGTCACCTGAACAGCGTCAATCAAAAGATTTTACTGATGCGTTAGAAAAGAAAAGCGATTCACTGGAAAAAGAACAGAAAGAAATTTACTTAACTTTTATAAAGGCTAATCCAAATTCTTTGATCAGCCTTTTCGCGTTGAAAAGTTGCGCTGGTTCGGTACCTGATGTAAATGAAGTTGAGCCTGTATTCAATTCACTTTCAGAAAGTATCCGTTCAACTAAAATGGGGATCGACTACGCAACAGCTATTGCAAAAATGAAAAAAACAGCAGTAGGCGCTGTGGCTCCTGATTTTACACAAGCGGACACATCAGGCAAAGAGATCTCATTGCATGATTTTAAAGGAAAATATGTATTGGTTGATTTTTGGGCAAGTTGGTGTGGACCATGCAGGGCCGAAAATCCTAACGTAGTTAAGGCTTTCAATCAATATAAAGATAAAGGATTCACCGTTCTTGGCGTATCGCTCGATCGGCCGGGTGCTAAAGAAAAATGGCTGAAAGCCATCCACGATGACCATTTAACATGGACCCAGGTATCAGATTTTAGTTTTTGGAAAAATGCCGTAGCTCAATTATACGCTGTTCAGGCAATTCCGCAAAATTTCTTAATTGGTCCAGATGGAAAGATAGTTGCCAAAAACTTACGTGGTGTTGATTTGGATAATAAACTGACAGAATTATTCGGTAAAAAATAAGCTCCTTTTAAATTTATATCATCATGTATCAAAAAGCCGGAAGTTTTGCTTCCGGCTTTTTGATTAAAGCGGGTGTGCCGTATCGCTTTCGTTTCTAAAGGCACCAAAAAGCTTTATACGGTAATTTTAGGCAATGTGGCCAGTTTGTTCCTGTAAACTGATGATAAGCATCCATATCGCCCATAACTATCCGAAGTACAAAGTCAAATTTAAAACCTAATATAACTGTCCGTTACCACGGTAAGTATAGAAGCAAAATTATTACCTCAGCTGATAATCAAGCTATCATTTCGGATATTTTTAATTTAATAATCGAAGATCTCAATATCCTTTAAATAAGAATATTATAATTTACAGAAAAAAGAAACCGATGATAATTATCATCGGTTTCTCATTTGATTACGGAACACTTTTACCGCTTATAATATGATTTCTACGATTTAGGGTGCAACGCGAGATTAAGGCGTTCGGCCAGGTCAGCAAAGTGGTCATGTGTTATTCCATTTGGTGCATGAGCCGCAGCTTTTTTTAATTCAGCTTCAAGCATTCTGGCGTGCGCTTTTGCAATCGATAGCGCATCGTTATCGGATGCATTTGTTTTTGGGTCTGACAATTTGATCAGCCCTTCGACATAAGTTTTTTGCAGATCACGGCGATATATGCTAACCGGCTTATTTGTTGCAAGCTCGGAAAATATACCCCGATGTAAATCATGCAGCATTTCACTAACAGTGTAAGCTTTCCCGAAATAATTATACTCTTCAGTCAACAATAGATCTATCTTCGAACTGCTGAGTAGCGCCAATAATACTTGTTTTTGTATTTTGGTCACCATAGTAAAATCCACCTGGCTAACGCTATATAAATTGCTGTCCATTAGCCAATACGGCGTATCGAATAGCTGGTGCTGTAAAAAAGCCATTGCATGTTGCTGCTTTGCCTTGTTTTCCAGCTCGTATTCGGGGCCCGGTTGTTCGACGGTTTTTGGAGTTTCATACAAACCGCCGATATTTTTTAAAACATGGCCCATAAAGCGCGAATATTCGGTCACCAGCTCTTTATAGGCAGCCGCCACACGGTCGTAATTTTCATCAGGTTTTTTTAACCATTCGATCAGGTGCGGCTCAACTCTTTTCAGGTTCTTGATGCCATATGTACTAGCCAGCATGGCGTCATCGCCCAGGTCTTCACTCTGATCTCTTGGATCGGGACTGCCGAGAGGAAACCCATTGGTTATTGGATCCAATTGGCTGCCGTAAAAGTATTGTTTACCGGATGCCAGTTTATTAATCATCCACTTATTCAAAACTGTTTTTTCATCCTGTGCTGTTTTGGCTTCTGGTATTAGTTTGTAACCCCACTCAATGGCCCATTTATCATAATCCCCAATGCGGGGAAATATTCCTTTTTCACTAATATGGTCTTCAGGCTGCGCCACATAGTTAAAGCGTGCATAATCCATTATCGAAGGCGTATGCCCATGTGCTTCTACCCAGACCTTGTTGCGCAAGTTAGCAACAGGAACGGTTGAAGATGCACCAAAATTGTGCATAAGCCCTAAAGTATGACCCACTTCGTGCGAAGAAACAAAGCGTATCAGCTGCCCCATCAGATCATCGTCCAGATCAGGTTTACGAGCCCGGGGATCAATAGCGCCCGCTTGGATGATATACCAGTTTTGTATCAGCGACATGACACTATGGTACCAGTTAATATGAGTTTCCAGTATTTCACCTGTACGAGGATCATTTATATTAGGGCCACTGGCATTAGGCACATCAGAAGGTTTGTAAACAAGTACCGAATGGCGCGCATCATTAAGGCTCCAGGTCGAATCGCCTACGGGTGCTTCTTTGCCGATAATTGCATTTTTAAAACCCGCTTTTTCAAAAGCCGCCTGCCAGTCATTGATGCCTTGTATCAGGTAAGGCACCCATTTTTTTGGCGTTGCCGGATCAATATAAATCACAATTGGCTTTTTAGGTTCAACAAGTACTCCACGTTTATATTTCTCCATATCCTCATTACGAGGTTCCATGCGCCAGCGCATGATATAATTGGTTGTAGCTACACCGTGTGGATTAGCGTCGAAATCAACATAAGCGTTACTGAAAAAGCCTATTCTTGGGTCGGCAAGGCGTGGTTTCATAGGTACCTCAGGAAGCAACACCAGCGAACTGTTGAACTCGTAGGAAACCGGCGGAGGAGTGCCACCCAAAAGGGCGCTGCTTGGCCTCATGTTATAAGTTTTTACCGCCTTTATTTCGATATTATTGGGGAAGGCCTGGATGGTATCAATATAAGACCGGTCAACGATCAGGTTAGCTAACATCATACGCACAAAAGGCTGGCCAAAGGAAACCACATTGTTATCGGCATTAATAAAATCTGTCAAATCAATTACGGTGCTTTTAGTCTCTTTATTAATGGCTTTGATAGGGAAAGTGCCTAATATGGTTTGATAGTTACTGCCGGGCAATGAGCGGGCCATGCCGTTTTGCGTTGTATCGTTTGAAAATTCGTTGAATACCAACGAACGCAGGGCCATCTTATCCCCCGGTATTTTTTCGAAAGCGATAACTGCTTTGCCAACCTCATCACCGGCATAACCGATGTCTATAAGCGGTATCACAAAATCCGCGGGATTCTTATCAACGCGGCTTACTATCAAAATATCGCGCTTCAGCATCGAGTCGGGTATCTCAAATAGGTAGCGGTCGGCCACAAAATGCACCGTTATAAAGCTTTTCATAGTTTTGGCCGATGCGGGAACAACCTCCCTGTAAGGCTTAACTGAGGTTAAGGATTTGGCAGCGGCTAGTTGCACAAGGCTTTTCGCTTTTGAAGTATCAATATCATCGGCAGCCTTTTGCTTATTTTGTCCTTTGACGGGAGTAATGCAAAGCATAAGCATACCCACAACGGAAAGGATCGGTAATACGATTTTTTTTAAATTGTTCATTGGAAGTTTTAAGTATTTAAGGATAAAAAATATAGAAGAAACCGGCCGCCGTTGATTAACAACAGCAGACCGGCCCGACATTAACTGATCAATAACCCGGATTTTGCGTTAAGTTCGGATTGAGAAGGATCTCACTTTGGGGTACCGGTATCAATGCTTTAAATGGACTCCAGGAGCCGCCTTTTTGAGGGGCAACAACTGCCATTACCGCATCAAGCTGCCCGGTGCGCTTTAAATCAAACCAGCGGTGACCGAACTCTGTAAACAACTCCACCTGGCGCTCGTGATAAATTGCGCTAAGCAAGTCGCTTTGCCCGGATGCCGTTGTTGCAGGTAGCCCTGCCCTTGACCGGATAACGTTCAGATCGGCCTGGGCATTGCTTAGGTCATTTTGCTGTGCACGCGCTTCAGCCCTGATCAGGTATTGTTCCGCCAGGCGGAACATGATTGGATTTTCGCTAATTACCGAACCGGAAGCGATCTGCCCTTGCTTATATTTATAAGCATAATAATAAGTGATTGCCCCCCCTTGCAGCGTTCCAACCCAATTGGTAAAACGATTATCACCGCTTTCAAAAGCATTAACCAGGTTATTGCTTAGCGGATACTGACCAATTACCCCATTTGGCGCAATTGTTAATATTAAAGAATATGCATCAGCATTGGCGTATGTCGCTGATACAGATTGCAAGGCCCAGATCGTTTCCCGCGAGGTTGTCAGGAATACATTTGCCAGGTTCGGTTCCAATAAATACACCGAAGCGCCAATTACATTTGTAGCTTGCGTTTCGGCATCTTTCCAGTCCTGCATATACAAATAAACACGGGCCAGCAATGCGCTCGCCGCCTGCTTATTCGGTAATATACGGGCGGTAGTTGCAGCGCCGGCAAGGTTAATATATTGATTATCGGGCAACAGCGCCTGCGCATCGGTCAGATCCTGTATCACCTGTTTCAAAACCGTAGCTGATGGTGACCTGCTGATCGTACCGTTGACTTGAGGATCAGTTGAAAGCGCGAGCGGCACATCTCCATATAAATTAACCGCGTTAAAAAAAATGTAAGCCCTTGCAAACTTAGCCTCACCAAGTAACTGTTTCTGGATAGCCGGCGCAAGAGATGTT
This sequence comes from Bacteroidota bacterium, assembly GCA_026224775.1. Classification (GTDB taxonomy): domain Bacteria; phylum Bacteroidota; class Bacteroidia; order Sphingobacteriales; family Sphingobacteriaceae; genus Mucilaginibacter. The sequence continues at coordinate 204,093 of JAMFRP010000019.1, read as the reverse complement.
GATGAACTTAATCCGTTTATTGCCGAATTACACACAAAAAGTTCGGCAAATATTTCCGGCCAGTAATATGCGTTCTGTCTGTTAAGAGAATTGGAGTAGAACAGGTTTGGATATGTGGTGTAACTAATTAGCTCATCAGCTGCCAGCCCTTGCTGAATGCTTACGCTGGAGGCCCCGTTATACATATTCGAGGACGAAGCCATAGTAGCAAAAAGACCGGAAATAACACCTTCTGCAGTGGGGTTGGTGGTGTAAACATTACTTGTGGCAAGCAGCGTGGCGGGTGCGCCAATATCCAACGATTTTCTGCAGCCCACAAAAACGGCCAGCACGAAGAGTCCTGCTATCAGGCTTAGTACCTTGGTGTCTTTTTTGAATTTATCTATATTTTTCATTGAAATCGGGATTAAAGGGTAAGCCGTAAACCAGCGGTCATTGTTCTTAATGGCGGCAGCGAATAAGCACTTTGATTTTCCGGATCGATGCCATTGTAACCGGTAATAGTCCAGAGATTATCACCCTGAACAAAAACTTGCAGGCTTTGAACGCCTATCTTACTGGCGAACCTGGAAGGCAACTGGTAAGCAAATGATAAGTTCTGCAACCTGATATAAGAAGCATCGCCATAAGCATGATTACTTTCTGTCGCATAAAGTTGTGGATATATCAAAGCGAAACTACTACCGTATCGTTGTATGTCGGTCACTTGGCCGGGGGCTTGCCAACGGTTTAGTACTAATGTATTATAATTGTTATCTGCAGCAAATCCCACTGGAAGTATACCCAAGTTGGAAAATGCATTTATGCCGGTTTGCTTAATATACCTGAACATGAAACTCAGCGAAAATTGCTTGTAGCGGAAGCTATTTTGCACCGACCCATAAAAATCAGGGTTGATATTTACAAGGCCTGTTCTGTCATTAGTTGTCGGAGAAGTAGTAATTGCGCCAGCTGCGGTATAAAACTGATATGTTCCGGTTTGGGGATTGACGCCGGCAAAACGATAAGTATGAATAATATTTACAGGCTGACCGATCACATATATACTAGCATAGGGTGAGGTTTGCAGGCCCGGATAGCTCGCCAGTATATTGCGGTCGCGTGTAAATAAAATAGTGGTCGACCAGGTAAAATTCGTGTTCTTGATGTTAACCGTGGCCAGGCTGACATCAAATCCCTGGTTCTGTACTACACCAGCCAAATTTTCATTGAGGGTTTGAAAACCTGTCACATCAGACAGCGGATTGGCGTTCAGAAAGCCCGAGGTGCGGTTACGGTAGAAATTAGTCTCAAAGTCAATACGCCCCTTCAGAAATTGCAACTCAAGGCTTAATTCAGCTTTCTTAGTTGTTTCCCATGACAGATCAGGGTTAGGCAACCTTGTAGGAATAAGGCCTGACGAACCACCATAAGTGAGTCCGTTACTATTGTAAGTGCTTAAGTAAGAATACGGGGCGATGTTATCGCGGCCCGTGGAGCCGTAGCTGCCCCTTAGTTTACCAAAATACAGGAAAGGCAAGTTGTTTTTTATAAAACTTTCTTCCGAGAAAATCCAGCTGGCGCCGGCCGCGCCAAATACATGGAATTGCTTATTTTCGCCGAAATTACTTGAACCGTCATCCCGTCCGGTGATGTCAATGTTATACTTGTCCGCCCAGCTATAAGCTAAACGGCCAAATAACGCGCTGAACTTGGTTGGTGAAACACTGTAAGGTTGAACTGTCGTGGTAGTTGTACCAGCTGATGGACTGCTCAACAGCAGATCACTGCTATAACCAGTTACATTAGTTGATATGACCGTGCTATTTTCGCTTTGTAAACTACTTCCGATAGTGGCTAACAATTTGCCTTTACCGATTTTTTTACTGTAATTGATTTGCGGTTCCAAGCTCCAGGCGTAGTTTGTATTGTAAGTAAAGTCACTGTTGCCGCTCGAGAAATAAATGGCGATATCAGGATCATAAGCTGTAGTAGGCGTACCCAGAAACTCGTTAACTTCCTGCCTGTTATAGCCAGAGGTTAGTTTAATCTCCAAATCCGGAATGGGTCTGTAGCTCAGCACAACGCTTGACATAAGGTTATTGCTCGGCGATCTGTTGATTAAGTTTTTAGCAACTAAAGGGTTATTGAACGTATTGTTCTGAAAGTTAAGCGCACCAGTTGAAGTGTACAGCGCCGGTGCATCAGGCGCGAAGAGAATGTCGCCGGTTAAATCGCCCTGCGGCATAGTATTCAGGTCATACAGGTAGCCCCCGGTAAAACTTATGGTAAATTTATTATCGGTAGTGCTGCTGCTTAAACTCACATGCATATTCGCCGATTTGTCACTGCCACCAAGTGCTTCAAGATTGCCGCTATAATTATATCCGCCGCTGATCCGGTACTGCATTTGCTGGGTGCCACCCGATATACCAAGCTGTGCATTTGCAATGTGCCCATAGCCGCCAATCAATTCTTTTTGCCAGTTAGTATTACGAGTAGTATCCCATACACCGTTTATATCATAATCGGTTGATGAAATGGGCGTATTGTCGTTTGCTTTTGCCTCATGACGAAGTTGAAGATATTGTTGTTCGTTAAGCAGTGGCTCAAAATGGCCTACATCGTTTACACCTGTATAGACACTCGCATCTATTTTAGGTGCGCCCGCCTTTCCCTTTTTAGTGGTGATCAAGATAACGCCATCGGCACCACGCGAGCCGTAAATGGCCGTGGCATCTGCATCCTTCAATATGCTGATGCTTTCGATATCCGCAGGATTGATGAAGCTTAATGCATCATAACCGGAACCAGTTTTGCCAGTCGCCGTATTTGCGCCCAGATTCTGATTTTCTGAGGTGTAACTGCCACCCTGGTAGGGAATGCCATCAACTACGTATAATGGTTGGCCGGCGCTTATGCCATTAATGCCACGTATCTGTACTTCATAGGTGCCATTGGCATTACCGGTACTTTTATAAATATTAAGCCCTGCAACGCTTCCCTGCAACGCATCCAGCGCATTGGTTATTGGGTACTGCTCTATAGTTTTTGCACTGATGGTACTTACATCGCCGGTGCTTTCGCGCTTTGTGGTGGTACCGTAAGCAATAATTTGGACCTCATCCAGCTTACCAATATCATTTTTAAGCACTATAACCGCTGGATTTACGATCTCTTCCACTGGTATTTCCCGGGAAATATACCCGACATAGGCAAATTGCAGGATGGCGTCCGGACGTGTGATGTATACAGCGAACTGACCTTTTTCGTTAGTAGTGAGGCCCAGGTTGCTGCCTTTGACTTTGATACTTACCCCCGGAAGCGGCTGGCCTGCTTCGTCAACAACCTTTCCTGAAATCAATTTAGCGTTTATAATTGGTGCGTCGGGTTTTTGATAGATGACCACAACATCATCATTCTGCTGCTTAAATTCCAGGTTAGTATTGGCGAGGAGCAGCTCAAGTGTGGACTCCAGGGTGCGATCTTTAGCATCAACCGATATATTGGTATAAGAAGCAACTTTCTCCGAGGGATAGAAGAATACAATGCCTGATTCATCGTGCAATATCTTCAGCGCTTTATCTAGCGAAACATTTTTTACGCCGAAGTTCACAACGGTTTCAGTAATGTTCTGCGCGCGACTTACCTTAACAGCCAGTAGTTGTAAAGATGTAAATAGCATCGCACAGCAGAATACACTAACCCTCATGATAAATAATAATTTAGTTTGTAGCTTTATTCTATACCGGGCATAACTCTGCCCGGTTGCAAAAGCAGTATTTTTTTGCATTATTTGTATGTTTAAAGGTTTGTAAAAATTTTTAGATCAAACTCCCTTCTTGCTTTCCACGGCTGGGGAGTTTGTCTTTTTTAGCAGATACGCATCTTGCATACCGGCGTCACACTCTGGGGATCAATTAGCTATATAAAATTTCATTCATAGTTTTTAATTAGGTGAGTTATTTAGTTATTAGTTGTTATCGTTGATATGTATTAGTTACATCCTTTCCCATCAATCACTACCTCCTTGCCATTGATGGCATAGTTGGTGCCGCGTGTTTGAGACAGAATAGTCAATACCTCTGTCAGGCTCTCTGTGCCGATAAAAGTGCCGGTAATCGGGCAACCTGCCAGAGCGGGATTTTTAAAAGTAATCTGTACATCATATCGCTTGTCGAGATGCGCTGCCAACTGACTGAAAGGCATCGCATCAAAACTCATATCGGTTCCTGCCCAGTCGAGCATCCTGGCGGCGATGACTTTTTTCTGAGTTTCGACAGTCTGTTTTTGATCTGTGCTGGCGGTAAGCTGTTTATTGGGTGTGAGGATGGCCAACAGCATTTTCCCTTGCTCTACCTTCACCCGTCCTCGGGTCACCGTTACGATGATGGCTTTTTGCCCGGGATATGCCTGAATGTTAAAGGCCGTTCCCAATACCGTGGTGTTGATAATTCCGGTGTGAATAATGAACGGGCGTTTATTATTATGCTTAATATCAAAATAGGCTTCACCGCTGAGCGCCACTTCTCGCGTTGCGCCGGTTTTAAAATTGTCGGCCACGGTCAGTTTGCTGCCTTTGCGTAATACGATACGGCTGCTATCGGGAAGCGTCAAAAAATGATTTTCCTCCGCAGTGATGATATTATGCGATGAAACTATATTAGCAGTATATTGTTGTGTATTTGGCTTTCTTATTACCACCAACGCCACTGAAAAACTGATAATTACAGCTGCAGCCACACGAAACCAGGTACGTTTATAAATTGGTAAAACACGCTTTTCAGCTTGCTTAACACGGTTAAGGATACCTTCCTGCAGCCGATCTTCCAGGATCGCAATTTCCTGGTTGTCCATATCGATGGTTACACCAGGTTCGTTACGAAATAGACTATAATAACGATCCAATACTTCCAGCTCATCAGATGAGATGGAACCGGCTAAATATTTTTTTATAAGCTCCTGGTATTCGCTTTTTATCGATGACGACATAAAATATATACTGTTTTTTTAATACAGTATATATTTTAAGCATGATGTACTATTCAGTTAGTGATTTTTATGCTTTTTTTAAAAAAAATTAGGGGTTATTTCCACAGGAAGGGAATAAAAATAGCTATAATTCTTATTAAAGCCCCATAATTGGTAAAGACATTATAAAAATTGAAGAAAAGCTAGTTTATTGTTGCTTCCAAATAAACGGAGAAGATTAGAGAGACGGTTAAAGTGATTCCTAAACACTCCCGCAGGCTCAAAAGCGCTATAGCTAACGTATTTTGAACGGTTTTTTGTGAAATATGGAGCTGCTCACTTATTTCTTTCGTTGAAAATTCTTCGATAAAGCGCAACCGGAAAATCTCCCGGCGTTTTTCAGGCTGCATTTCCAGCCATGAGTCAATACACCCCCGAAGCTCCTTGGCAGAAAATTCAGAATCTGCCTGTAGCGAGGCAGTGGCGAAAAAATCGAGCGGTTCTTCAAACTTCGGCAATTGCTGAAACTTTTTATACAACATGAATACCTGGTATTTTACTGCTGTACGTAAATAAGGCAACAGGTTTTCGATTTTTTGCATTTCGCGCTTAATCCACAGATCGGCAAACACGTCCTGGACAATTTCTTCGCTTTGCATTTGATTCCTCAGCCTTTTGTAAGCTTCATCATATAAGGCTTTCCAATGCCGTTTAAAAATCGCGTTAAAAGCTGTCTCGTCCCCGCTCTTCAACGACAATAACAGTTCCTGGTCATTTAATTCTGCATATACCTTCATCGAAAAAAAACGGCGAAAGCGAAGATAGTATTAAATTAATATAAAATCAAACGCCAGCACGTAAGGTTACGGATAGTATTTCCCTCACTAAAAATGGTATAAATTCCACTGCGGAGATTGTAAACTTGCCTGCCCCATGTCATCATTTTTAACTGGAGATACTGATTCGCCATTATATCCGGTAGATGGCTTGCTTTATATCGCGCATTGTAGCACGCTCCCTTTGCCTGTTACGTTTACTTATTGGCCCGCGCTGTTTCTTGCTTACCAGGTTTTCACATGGTTTAGGAATATTTACCGGAGAGTCTGTTGCTAATTCTTTCTCCTCATCTTTTCCTAGTATAGCCAGCTCATTTTTAAATAACCTGGGAATATCCTCTTTTATTTGAGTATAGGTTTCTATTAACATTTCCTCATCCACCTGATCTACTATGTTAATAGGCGGCTTCTTCCCTGGCTATGGCTTTGCAATCGTTCTCTATTTCACTATGGAACATTTTTCAGATCGATCTTTTATTGGATATTTAGGGAGGCTTGACCACCTCATTCCGGAATATCAAAAATATCGTTCCGAAACACTTTGATCATGTTAATACTCCTACAAGCAGAATAAATTGAGTGATACAACTTACACAAATAGATCAACTTGGAGTACGGAACCACATGGTCAAGCCTACCGGAATATCCAAGTTATGCTGGCTATTTACCAATACATAAAGTATCAAATAACTTATTATCAATTACTTATGAAGTTTGAGTAACAAATATAGAATATAGTAAAAAATGTTAATAACTCATAATTTTTCATTTATCGTTTAATGCGTTTAAGCTATCAAACTATAAGCTGTATTTCGTCCCCCGCCTGTTTCTTTTTCCAATATATCCTTTTCTATAAGATCTTGTATATCCCTTAATGCAGTGTCCGGAGAACTCTTCGTCATCTTAGCCCATTTGGTACTGGTTAGCTTTCCATGAAATTCATCAAGTAACTTGCGGACCATATATTGTTGACGACTATTTAGCGAAACTTCACGGTTCTTCTCCCAAAATTGAGTTCTGTTTAAAACTGCAGCTAAAGTCTCTTCCGTATGATCCATCGCATTAAATAAGCAATCCAAGAACCAGCTCAACCAACGGGTTATATCCAGATCGCCTTTTTGTGCTTGTTCCAGCATATCATAATAGGTAGCCTTTTCTTTTAATATTTGTGCCGACATGCTGTAAAAACGTTGAGCTGTTCCGTCGGCACGAGCAAGTTGCATATCGGTAATAGCCCGCGTTATACGGCCATTGCCGTCGTCAAATGGATGGATAGTAACAAACCATAAATGTGCTATTGCTGCTTTCAATACCGCGTCGGTAGTAGGTTCAGTGTTAAACCATTTTAAAAATATGTCCATCTCAGCAGTCAATTTCTTGGCTTCTGGCGCTTCAAAATGCACCTTCTCTTTTCCCATCGCCCCTGAAACAACTTGCATTGGGCCAGCTTCCGGGGGTACGCCAGGCTGCTACTGTGATTTTATGCATACCACTCCTTCCGGTTGGGAATAAAGCCGCATGCCAATCGTATAATCGGTCTGAGGTCAAATCATGAGTATAACTCTGGGTTGCATCTAACATCATTTCCACGACTCCGTCTACGTTTCTGTCGGCAGGCACTGCCCCGGCTATTTCTATACCCAATCTGCGTGCTATCGAAGATCTTACCTGGTCGGTGTTAAGCTTCACCCCTTCTATCTCGCTTGATTTAGTAACGTCTAATGTCAGCGTATCTAATACTGTATTCTCCTGCATTTTAAAACCAGCAGAACTCATTAATCCCAATATACGTCCCTGCCGGTGTCGTACTTCACATAAACGGACATGTATTGCTTGGGTGTCCCAAGTGAACGAAGGCCAGTCTTTTAATTGATGGACATACATAAATTTGGCAATTATGCGGTAAATATATTTATTTTTCTCCGCAAATTTGCGGATTTTAAAACACTTATTCCCCGCAAACATCGAATGAGAGAAAGAATTCGATAAGGCAAACTATAATTGATACGGCACCCCGTTTATTTTATCAACAAGGGTATAGCCCCTCTTATATACAGCTAAACTACATACGCTTTACTGAGAGATCCAATTTACTTCGACAGAGCAAGTCAATAAACAATCATAAAATCCAACTCGTCATATCAGTATAAAGACGTCCTAATTTCACATCCACGAATAGAAAATTAAGCATTACATAATTTTGAGATCAGTATGTAACATAATCATCTTAAACACTTAACCTACTCAACGTTTCTCTTGTCACGCCTAGATACGCTGCTACCAATGACTTTGGAATACGTTGAAAAAGAGATGGGTATTGCTCGAACAATTCCCTGTATCTGGATTGCGCATCATTTTTAAGCAGCGCCATTACTCGTTTTTGCAGGTTCAGGAAGCCTGAAGTTGCTTTCAGCCTGAAAAAATATTCCATGTTGTGCATCTCTGAGCATAATTTGCTTTTATTGGAAAAAGACAGATAAAGCAACTCTACATTCTCCAGGCATTCTATCTCAAAGGTTGAGGGCTCATGCGTAATTAATGCCTGATAATCAGAAACCCACCAATTTTCCATAGCAAACTGAAGGATATATTCTTTTCCTTTTTCATCAGTTTGAGATGTTTTTAATAACCCATTTACAACAAAGTATTCGTATTCTACAATATCACCCGACTGGATGATGATCGAATGCTTTTTAAATTTCTTAGTTTGAAAAAAAGAAGATACATATTCAAACTCGGCATCAGTTAACCGGATAAACTCTTCAAACTGTTGCCTTAGCTCTGTATACATAAAAAATGATTTGACTCTGAAAAGGTACAAAGTTGAGGTTTATAATCGAGGATTACCACTTAATATGAAAAATGATTGACATAGGTCACATCAAAATCGTGATAAATGTCCTTTAAAAGCGATGGATACAAGCTCCATCTTTGTATCGGAAAAAGAGCATGGAAATCAGATGCATCATGTTTAAATATCAGCCTTAGGATTTAAAGAGACCGAAAGCCGAACGTGACTATTTAACATTCATGAATTTGCTGAACAGATTGAGTTAATAATTCCGGGAAATGACCGAAAAAACATTATATGAATAGTATTATTACATTAGATAGCAGACCAGCCGGAATGCCTGAATCGGGCAATTTCAAATTTGAGTCTATTGAGATTCCCAAAGCAGTTACCGGACAAGTGCTTTTAAAAACGCGTTACGTATCGATAGATCCATATCTGCGAGGGCAAATGGACGATGTTGAATCTTATATCCCTGCCTTTAAATTACGTAAACCGATGCAGTCCCGCATCATTGCCGAAGTACTCGAATCCGGGAATCAGGAGTTCAGTAAAGGTGATTTTGTTCACGGGAATTTGAATTGGGCAGAATTTCAGGTTTCCACAGGTGTGGGACTCCACAAGGTAGATGAAAAGGCAGCGCCGTTAAGCGCCTATCTTGGCATTCTTGGAATGACCGGGCTAACGGCATATATGGGTTTGGTCAAAATTGGTGCACCGAAGCCCGGTGAAACTATTGTCATTTCGGGCGCTGCCGGCGCTGTCGGAAGCATCGCGGGTCAAATCGGTAAGATTATGGGCTGCAGAGTTATTGGAATCGTAGGAACGGATCAAAAAGTGGACCTTATTAAAAGTAAGTTCGGGTTCGACGAAGGCCTGAATTATAAGACCGAAAAGGATTTGCAGGAATCCATCGCGCGGCTATGCCCGAATGGTGTTGATGTTTACTTTGATAATGTGGGCGGTGAAATATCCGATGCGGTCATGTGGAACCTGAACAGTTTTGCCAGAGTTCCACTTTGTGGGGCTATCTCCTTATACAATTCCGCTGAAAGTGGATCGGGTCCGCGGTTTGAATTATTCATGGTTAAAAAAAGCATCCTGATGCAGGGATTCATCTTCGATAATTTCGCCCGCGAGTTTCCGGAAGCAATACTGCAATTGACGAAATGGCTGACTGAAGGAAAGCTTACTTATTCCGAAACTATAATTGACGGATTTCAAAATATACCTTCCGCCTTTATCGATCTTTTCAAAGGAAAAAATGAAGGAAAAATGATGGTGAGGATATAATTCCCCCTACTCACTAAAAACACAAGGCACAATTTCAAAAACAATCACCTTAAACAAATATTAAATTAAACTATATGATTAAAACTAAAGCTTATGCTGCGCAAAATGAGAAAACGCCTTTAGCACCCTGGGATTTTGAGCGCCGCGAGGTCGGGCCTCATGATGTGCAATTCGACATATTATATTGCGGCGTTTGCCATTCAGACTTAAGCCAGGTCACCAACGAATGGTTTCCCGGCTTATTTCCAATGGTTCCCGGCCATGAGATCGTGGGCCGCGTCGTAAAAGTCGGTGAACATGTCAAAAACTTCAAAGTTGGCGATCTGGCCGGTACCGGCTGCGTCGTTGATTCCTGCCAGGTTTGTGAAAACTGCAAACAAAACATGGAACAGTATTGCCTTGAAGTCAGAACATTTACTTACAATAACCTCGGCCGTGACGGAATGCCTACTTATGGCGGTTATTCCAATACGATTGTAGTAAGGGAAGAATTTGTACTGCATATTTCCGATAAGCTGGATCTGGCTGCCGTAGCACCGTTATTATGTGCAGGTATCACCACCTATTCTCCGCTACGGTTGTGGAAGGTTGGTAAAGGCCATAAACTCGCGGTTCTGGGCCTGGGCGGATTGGGACATATGGCTGTTAAATTCGGAATCGCCTTTGGTGCTGAAGTCACTGTATTAAGCACCTCGCCAAAGAAAGAAGAAGATGCAAAAAAACTTGGTGCCCACCATTTCCTGGTGACCACCGATCCCGAACAATTAGCGGCAGCAAGAGGGGCATTTGATTTTATTCTGGATACAGTTTCCGCGGAACATGATATTAATATGTACCTGTCCTTATTGAGAACTCATGGAGTGCATATATGTGTCGGTTTACCTCCTAAGCCAGCGGAAATATCGGTCTTCAGCTTAACCGGGGGCAGCAAAATTCTGACCGGTTCCGGTATGGGTGGCATAAAAGAAACCCAAGAGATGCTGGACTATTGCGCTGAGAATAACATTGTATCCGAGATAGAACTAATCGATATCAGAGACATTCAAAAAGCATATGATCGTATGCATAAAGGGGACGTGCGTTACCGTTTTGTAATTGATATGGCTTCTTTGTAATTAAATTCAAATAAGAGTCCCCGGTTTATCGCCGGGAGCTCTTAATATTTTCCGTCACTCCTTTTTGCATTGTGTTCGTCCTTAGCACTATTATGTATACGGCAGTTAGTTCCAGAGGTTATGGAGTGTTTTCAAATGACCGGAACTTTTGATTTCATTCTTCGCATAGCAACCAGCGATATGGATTCATACCATGATTTTTATAGGAACAAGCTGGCAACGCTACCTAATATAACTACTGTACAAAGCTTTTTTGTGCTTTCAGAAACCAAAAGTGTTACAGCCTATCCTTTATAAATACACTCCTGTTTGAAAAAATATTGTTTTCTATAACAGGCAACGATATTTAAACCTTTTCACATTTCATGTCTAATAAATCCAGTATGGTACTTTAAATTCGGGCGCATCGTTTTCATTAAATGGGATACAGACAACAAGGCGATAATGACTTTTGTTGTACCGACGATAAAGGTCATTTCATTTTATCCCATTCAATTCTAGCACAACACTCGTATGGCATTCGTTTACATTAGGATGATACCAATGCTCATTAAAAAATTGCCGCTTAATTGTCTTTTCATATTGTTATAGCATGCTCTGGAACCGCGATATCATACGTGTTGAGCAAAATCGACACTCTACAATAATTGCCTATCAGATAAGTTAATTCTGCCACCCCCCGTTCACCGAAAGTTTCTAATGCCAGATGATAGGTGAAATCAGATAATTGCCCCCCGCTTATAAGTAAAGCAGTAATGTCATATACTAAAGCCTCATCCGTTTCAAGATCAACCGGACGTTCGCCCGAACAAATTGTTGAAATTTTGGAAGCGGCAAGCCCTTTACCCGCTGCAACTAATGAATGGGCATATATCTCATATCTGGCCCGGAAATGCGCGCCGGTAACTAAAATTGCTATTTCCCTTACAATGGGTGGTAAACTGGAATCTTTAGATATTGCATCATTAAAGGCAAGCATTGCTGCACCATATTCCGGAAAATGAATCATTGGCGTAAACGGGCCGAGCAAGGCTCCGTCTTCCCTACTGGCAATAAAGCCCTTCAAAAAATTATCAAGGCTATATTGTATTTTTTGGGCAACAGGTTGTTGAATTTCAGAAAGCCGGCTTGGTGAAATTGGAGAAAATCTCATTGTAGTAATTTTAATGTTCTTGTTTTTAATAATTAATCCGGAATTGTCTATGATCGTTCCGGACTAATTTTAATACTTAATTTTTTGCGATAGCCATGATCTTTGCGTTCATAAATTCATGTATGCCCTCCTCTGATTGTTCCCTGCCATAGCCGGAATTCTTAGTACCTCCATAAGGCAATTCAGGTGTTGCAGTAGTAAGCTGGTTAATGTAAATTATACCCGAATCAATTTGACGGCCAATCTTAACCGCTCTATCCTGGCTTGCATAAATAGTACATCCAAGACCAAAGTCTGTAGCGTTGGCCAGGTCGATCGCTTCCTGGTCATTTTTTACCGTATAAAACATAAATACCGGTCCAAATATTTCCTCTTTAAAAGCAAGCATGTTTTCGGTAATGTTTGTTAATAAAGTTGGCTCCATATATGCGCCTTCCCTGTCGATTCTATGTCCGCCACGTACAAGAGTTGCACTTTCTTCTACAGCTTTATCTACCTGTTCCAAAACTTCAATCACCGCGCTTTCTGAACTTAATGGAGCAACATCTGTACTTGGATCCATCGGATCGCCAACTTTTAATTTATCGAAAATACTTAAAGCCTTTGCCAAAAACGCATCAGCTATATTTTCCTGAACGATGATTCGCTTTGGTGAGGCGCACGCCCGGCCGGAGTTATACATACGACCATAAACTGCCATTTGCACCGCCTTGTCCAGGTCAGCATCATCAAGCACTATAAAAGGGTCGCTACCGCCCAATTCAAGCGTAGCTTTTTTTATATTTTTACTTGCCGCAATAGCTATACTCGCTCCCGCCTTCTCGCTGCCGGTAAGCATTACGCCTTTTATTCTCGGGTCATCCATCAATTCTCCTACCTTATTGCCGGGCAGGAAAACATTAGTGAATACACCATCAGGTAATCCCGCTTCTTGCAGGATGTCTTCCATCGCCTGGGCACATTGCGGCACATTTGAGGCATGTTTAAGTATCATGGTATTTCCTGCCATTAATTGCGGCGCACCAACACGTAACACCTGGTAATAAGGGAAGTTCCATGGTTGGATACTTAATAATGTACCAATAGGATCATAACTTAAAAAAGCATCACCTAATGGTGTTTTTACAGGTTTATCTGCAAGAAAATCCACTGCATGTTCAGCATAATAATTGTAGAACTTCGCGGCCAGTTCAACCTCACCAATGCTTTCGCTGATCTTCTTCCCTACTTCGAGTGTAGCCAATTCAGCAAGGAACTGTTTTTTGTCTAGGATCAATTCTGCTGCTTTTTTAAGTATAACAGCACGATCTTCAAAAGATGTGTTTTTCCAGGTCTTAAAGGCTTTATCTGCCTTCGCAAGGATATCTTCCAGCTTTTCGGGACTGGTAATTTCAAATTCTTTCAGCAACACATTTGTTGCCGGGTTGATTGATTTTATGGTATTTCTTTTTTCTGTAGTTTCCATATTATTTAATATTTATTTGGAATAATTTACCTTTTTAAAAAAGTTCAATAAGTGCCTCCTTCGTAAATCCCTTTAATTCATTCAAGCACTTTTCACGTATCTTTTTTACCCAGTCAGGAATCTCTTCTATCCATACGGCGCAATACTTCTTCCAAAGAACTTGGATCTGAATTTTCACCATTTAGTCCCGCCATAAACTCGCCAGTCGGCCCGGTGGAACCAACAGTAATAGTGGGCATTCCGGTTATTTTTTGCCCAGCGTGCCAAATTCAGGTCCGATCCTTCAAATTCCGGTTCCCAGAACCTACGTTGAGAGCAATGAAAGATGTCCACACCTGCTTCAGCAAGAGGAGTTAACCAATGTCCCATTTCCAGGGGTGTTCTGACGTGCTGATAATTGAAATCAGAAGGCTTAGTAGAATAACAGCAAACGCTTCGCCTGCAGCCTTGTGCACTTCTTTTACAACTTCCACTGCAAAGCGGTTACGTTCGGCAATGATAAGTCCGCCAAAATGATCTGTGCGTTTATTGGTAGTCTCCCCAAAAAACTGGTCTATCAAATAACCGTGAGCGCCATGAAGTTCCAAACAATCAAACCCCAGTCGTTTAGTTTCTGCGGAAGCTCTTCAAAACGCAGAAATCGTATCCGCTATATCAGTATCCGTCATGATAGTTCCAACCTGCATTCCATGTTTGTCATATCCGGATCAGTCTTCGAAAGGCTGATTTGGTAACCATCCTGAAGCATGGGGTTTAATACCCATATGTCATAATTGCGGCCCCACACTTCCACCAGCTTTATGTACCTCATTTACTATGTTTTTTCAGGAATCGAATACAGCCGCTCCATAAAAGCGTGGGATGTCGGACTCGTTAGCAGCAGAAGCTCTTTTTATCACAGTTCCTTCTGAAAGGATTACCGCTACTTCACCTTCCGCTCTTTTGAATAATAAGATTCCGTTTCGGCTACGGTACACCATTATTGGCAAAATACCGCGACATCGGAGCCATAATTAACCCATTCTTTAGATTTAAGAGAAAAAGGTTTAAACAAATTATCTGTATTCATCTTGTTTAATTAAATTTTAACAATCATCTTACCTTCATTTCTACCTTCAAACAACCCAATGAAAGCTTCAGGTAACTTATCAAAACCTTCAAGAATTGTTTCAGAATAAGTTAGTTTACCTTCCTTTAACCACTCCGCTAACTGGGTAGTCACCTCAGGGAACCTGGCCACATGATCACCTATTATAAAACCCTGAATAGTGAGGAATTTGTAGACCACGAGTGGAAGCAAACTTGGGCCTGTTTTTTCTTCTACATCGTTGTAATTTGAAATTGAGCCGCAAACCGGAACCCGGCCATACTCATTCAAGTTAGCGATCACGGCATCAGAGATCGTTCCGCCAACATTGTCAAAATAAATATCGACACCACTTGGGCATAATGTGGCTATGGCAGCCTTAATATCAGGAGCGGTTTTGTAATTTATAGCTTCATCAAACCCAAATTTTGATTTTAGCAGCGCTACCTTTTCATCGGTACCAGCAATTCCAATTACCCTGCATCCCATAATTTTGCCAATCTGGCCCACTATAGTTCCCACCGCACCGGCTGCGCCCGACACTACCAGCGTTTCTCCTGTTTTGGGCTTTCCAATGTCCATTAACGCGATGTAGGCAGATAAACCGGTTATGCCTAATACTCCTAAATAAGCTCTTAGCGGAGCAGCATTTGCATCGAGCTTTTGCAAAGTTTTGCCATCTGATGTCTGATACATTTTCCAGTCCAGGTAGCCGGAAACGAAATCGCCTTTTTTGTAATTGTCGTTATTCGACTCAACTATCTCAGCAATAATTTTCGATGCCACCGATTCGTTTAATTCAAAGATTGGTGGATGCGTGCCGTTCATTTTACCGCGCAGGTAAGGATCTACCGAAACGTAAACCGATTTCAGGAGAATTTCCCCTTCTCTGTTTACAGGCATTAATTCTTCTTCGTTACTGAAGTCAGAAGGCAAGGGCATTCCAACCGGCCTTTTTTTTAAGATGATTTTTCTGTTTTTCATGTTATTATTAATTTAACCCATGGAATAATAAACCATGGATTGTATTTGTGTAAAAAATTTTACTTCCTCATTTTTTCTAAAAGATCGTTGAGCAGTTCAGCCTGCTCATTGTCGATTCCGTAAGCAACTTTATTAAAAAGCTCCCTTCCTTTTAAAGCGGCCTTTTCGCCTTCGGCGGTCAAATTGATGTAAACGACCCGCTGATCTGAAAGATCCCGGTCCTTTTTGATTAATCCTTTGTCCATCAGCTTGTTTAGCAATCTTGAAACATTCGGCATGCGGTCAATCAGCCGCTCACGGATCAGGTTAACACTTGCCGTATGGTTGGCTTGCCCTTTCAAAATGGTCAGCGCATTCAGCTGTTGAAGGGAAAGGCCGATAGGCTTGAGGGCAACCGAAATTTCGTTCAACAGCCAGTTAGCCGTGAAAATAAGGTTCATTCCCGCTTTATGCTGCGGCCTGTTGAACTGCGCCTGTCTGATCTCGTCCTCAATTTTCATAATGCAATATTTATTTACCGTGTATTGTATATTCCGCTAATTTAATAACAATTAAAATGTTTGGGCTATCGTTATCCAATGCGCCTGCTTCCGCTCCCATGCACTTCTAACCACAATCAATAAGATCGCAACCGCACCAAACACTATGGCCGGCCCCGGGGTCTGGTCTGTCCGTAAAAAATCACCAATCAAATATATATACCATGGAATATAATTCCATGGTATATATATTAAAATGACATTCACATTATTTAGTGATAAAAGTTAGATATCAGACGCTGGATGATCCGATCTCACCCGTAGAAAACAGCAAGCTGATGTATGCGGCCCTACAGCAGCATAATATCCCATCTAAATTACATTTATTCCAGACCGGAGGGCATGGCTGGTGCATGGGAGCTAAAAGTTCACCCGTGCACGAGCGGCCGAAGCTTTTTGAAGCCTAGGCAAGAGCAAATGGTTTTTGGCAGAAAAACCCCCTGTTTATTTTGTAATTTAACACAAAGCACACAGCGGGATTTTCAGGATATCAGGGAAACGCAGATCGCTTATAAGTTAATATACTCACGGGCGATGCTTTAGTCACCAATTCTTGATTCCCTTTCAGCATCGGCAATGCCGTCAGGCCAAAATCTGTCATAGGGCTCAAAGCGCAGGCCATGCTGGAAGACTTTTTATATGATGTTGAAAATGGCAGTACAGGTTATAAAAGTGAAGCCGAACCTGCAACGCTACTGTGAAGATACACGTCTGATCATTGATCAAGTTTTACAAAGCAGAATTCTCCCAAATCATTATCAAATAAATTATTTCTTAGCCTTTCAAATCCTGAACCTGTCGCTTTAAACCTTATTATTATAAACTTACCATCTGACTTTAAATCTGTCTCAGTATTAAGTTGAACGTAATGGTCGGCATTTACCAGGTACCGTATTTTTGCAGCATTGGCCTGATCACGGGGATTGATTACAATAGTATAGCTAACCATTCCGGTATCCCCGACCGCCAGGTCTGACCGCGATTCACTTTTCCGGATGGCACATGAGTTAAAATCAGCCAGCAAGATGATCATAAGGCTAAGAAATAAAAATTTTCCGGATAGTTTCATACCTGATTATTGCATCTTGTTGAATACTTCTTCAAGTTTTGTTTCCAGCTCATTACCACGTAGATTTTTAGCTACGATTTTACCATCAGGCGCAATTAGGAAATTTTGCGGAATAGCCCTGACTCCATACAGTTCAGAAACTTCGCTCTTCCAGTATTTAAGATCAGATACCTGTGCCCATGGCAGTTTATCCTGTAAAATAGCCTTCACCCAACTTGCCCTGTTATCATCCAGAGAAACGCTTAATATTTCAAGTCCTTTTGGATGGTATTTATTAAAAGCGGCGACGACAACGGGATTTTCGGCACGGCATGGATGACACCAGCTTGCCCAAAAATCAAGCAGCACATATTTACCCCTATAAGATGATAATGCTATCTGTTTCCCGGCGGTATCAGGCTGTGAAAATTCCGGCGCCGGTTTGCCTACAGCCGTGCGCATAATAACACTTATGTAAATATTATATTTTTTCCCCCGCGGACTATCCTTTACTTCTGCTGATAATGAATTAAAGTAAGGCGCTATTTTCTCACCATCCGGTACCGGACCGGCATATTCCTCCAATGTAAAGAGACTGATCATGGATTGCGGGTTGTTCTTTATAAAATCCAGTTCAACGACGTTTTTTTCCTGCTCAATTGCATCTTCCCTTTCTTGCATCCTTTTTTGAAAAGTGGCTGACTTTTGCGAATCCGGGGAAGTAGCCCGGTACTCCTTATAGAGTTGCGAATATTTCTGTGACGAGGGCTTTAAGGCCGCCTGCAGCTTTTTATCGTCATCATTGATCTGAGAATTTGGGATGGTAGCGTTAGCAATGGAATCTGCCGGTGTTAATACCATCGGCTTTGCTTCGAGGTAGATGTTAAGCTCATCGCGTTTATGCAGTTCATTAAATGGTTTACCATTATGGCTGATCGTAATTGTTGCACCGGCAGGCGCTTGTATAGTGCCTTTAAATTCAAAATTTCCATTTTGAAGTGTCACCGAATCGAGCGTTGTTTGATCATTGGCAGAGTACAAAATATAGGCCCTTGCCGGACTGTTCAAACTTCCAACTTTCCCTTTTATACTAAATTGATCTGCCTGAGCAAATACCAGCCCCGGTATAAGCAGCAGTGCTGCAGAAAATACTTTTTTCATATACGTCATCATTTTATTGTATTAATTAATTTTTGAATGCTTTTATAAGTGCCTCGTCAACATCTTTCAGATCATCGCCGATAGCTTTAGCTAATATCACCCCATTCGGGTCGATAAGGAATTTTGTCGGCAGTGCCTGGATACCGTACCTTGCCATAATATCTTTGGCGTTTTTCTCTCCTTTTATGGTTTTATCCATGTTTGATCCGCCTAATACATGGTGCCATATACCAATGCTGTCTTTAACAATAGCTTCCTTCCATTGTGGTATACGTGTATCATCATCGGCGACGCCAATAATTTCGAGCCCCTGACTGTGGTATTTATTGTAAACAGCTCTTAAATGAGAGTGGCTTTGACGACAGGGAACGCACCAGCTCGCCCAAAAATCAAGTAATACATATTTCCCTTTAAAATCAGACAGCGCTACCGGGTTCCCGTTTACATCAGTAGTTTTAAAATCTGATGCCGTTTTCCCGGGAGCGGTAGCATCTATAGCCTGTAGTTTATCGCCTATATACTTGCCTATATAGTTTTGTTTAAGCCATTGCGGCAAGGCATTATATACCATTTTTACAGAATCGATATTCATCATCGGTTCATACATTTGAAGCCAGTATTCGGTGATATAAGAATCCGGATGCCCTATAAAAAAATCATAAGTTGCTGTTTTTGCTTTGTCTTCATAAAGCGGTATCTTGGCTTTTAATGCGGCTTTCTTAACCGGGTCTTTTTCAAGTTTACCTGAGTCGACTAAGGCCTTGACCGCGTCATCATATGGTCTTATTAAAGCCTCGTACGTTTCATCATCCTTTTGCGTTTGTGAACCGGTTAAAACCAGATCGGAAAGTTTATTTGGATCAACCTTTATAGCCATCAACCCGGGTTCGATAAAAATCTCCTCTTGCTTATTGGCATCGGATTTTTCATCCTTATCTTTAAATCCAATAGCAGCGCTTTCAGGCCCATCTATACTTCCTGTTATGCTAAATTTACCCTGTTGTACCGGCCAGGATGTGTGAACGTATTCTCCACCGGCGTTTCTGTAACTTAATAAAACAGAATCTTTATGCACCGCCGTTAGGTCACCCTCCAGCTTAAAGTTTTTCCCTGGCTTTTGTGCAAATAGCGACAAACAGCCGGCCGATAGCATTATTACCGTTGTAATTACTTTTTTCATATCGTTGATTTTTAATTTACTAGTCAAATAGCAGGCAACATCAGCCCTAAAAACAAGCTGTATGCACCTTATTTTAAGCATGTAATTACCTTAACAGGAATTATATGCTTGTTAAAATTTGATTATTTGGAATATCCCGGGTTTTGATTACCTATTAAAGGGTTACTGGTGAACTCATCATGTGGTATAGGCAGTATATACTGATCCATACTGGTGATGGTCGGCCTCAGTTTAGTAACGGTTGTCAGGCCGGAACTCGCTGTAAGCGGAAACCGTAACAGCGCCCAATAACACTGCCCATCCTCGCCAATAAAGTTTTTGACATATTCATAATAGATCTGCTTTAATAAAGCATCGGATGTGTTTGCAGCGTCAACAGCAGTAAAATCAGTTACACCGGCATGGCTCATAACTGTTTCTAAAAGCCCTTTAGCGGTAGCTAAGCTTCCTCCCGATCTCGCCAGCGCTTCCGCTTCCATCAGGTAGACTTCAGATAAACGGAAAGCATAAGCAACTTCTGACAACTGCGTAGTAGCAAGCGCTGGCTGAACATATTTTATGAAATAAAAACCTTTGCCATACGCCGCGGTATCGCCAACTATCCACGCCTGCCTGGGATCGTTAGCCAGCAAACTGTCTAATGCCCCGGTAGCTACATAATAGGTATTTCGGACTACATAATTACCACTGGTGTTATAATAATAAGCACCTTGTGAAGGCTGCGGCTGTACACCAAGCATCACCTCGGCACTGGACAGCCCTTTTGAATAAAAAATATCCTGCAGATTGGCTTCGAGTTTGAACGGACCGTTATTTATAATGCTATTGGCAATGCTGATACATTGCGTATAATCATCTCCCTGTCCACGACTGAGCAAAACCCTCATTTTCAGCGCCATAGCGCTCCATTTATTCACGTAAATATTTCCGTTGTTGTCAGCGGCGCTGTCAATAGCTGTATTAACGTCGTTTAAAATAAAGTTATAAGTATCCTTAACGTTTGCCCTGGCCTGTGGTATATTGGTTGACGTGATAAAATTATTGCGCAGTATTACGCCATAGTTACTGTTTATATTCCACCATTGGCCAAACCATAGTAACAATTTGAAATGCGCGTAAGCCCTCATAAATTTGGCTTCAGCCAGTATCTGAGCTTTACGATTATTACTGAATATGCTGCTATTTAGCGGTTCAACACCTTGAATAACTCCGTTAGCAGCATTTACCAGTGTATAATAAGTGCCCCATTGATCGTTCATAGCTGTATTACCCAAATCATTTTGCGCGTCAGCATCAGTGTTTATACCATCGTCAAGAAATCCTGTCAAAATGCCGCCGTTGATCTCTTCCTCCAGCCAGTTGGTCTGTACGCTAGATGCATTTGCAAAGCGGTAGTAAACCCCGTTAAGGGCAATATTTGCCGATTGCTGGTTGGTGATGGTGTTACCTTCAACCAAAGCGTCATTCGGCAAAGCATCCAGCTGCTTCTTACAGCTATATTGTGTAAATACAGCGGCCGTTAGTATGAATAGTCCTATATATCTTTTCATTTTGTAGTTTTAAATAAACCGTCAATTAATCATAGCATGTTTAAAATCCCAGCCTTATCCCAAAAATGTATTGTTTGATGGTTGGATAGGCATTTGAATCTGTATACCCGTCAACCAAGCTGTAGGGATCGTTACTGACCTCAGGGTCCTGCCCCGGGTACTTGGTAATGGTAAACAGGTTGGTTGCTGTACAGTATACAGCCAGCGATTGCACATTGATTTTTTTCAAAACCGCTTTTGGAAACCGGTAGTTAAGGCTAACTGATTTAAGCTTGATATAAGATGAACTGTAAATATCATTACTTGCGGTGCCTATGGCATTATTGCCATAAATCAGCCTTAGCCTAGTAGCATTTGTATTTTCAGGCGTCCATCTTCCCAATATACTTACGCTTTTGTTTGTAAGATCGGTTACATATTGATTCTGTATATCGGCCAAATACAAAATATGACCGCCGTAAGAGTAATTCAGTAATGTAGTTAACGAGAAATCATGAACAGTTACTGTATTTGTCCAACCTCCATAAAAATCGGGTGAAGAACCGCCTAACAACTCATAATTATCTACGCTGCCGGCTAACGGACCTGTGCCGAGTTTATACATTGGGTCGCCTATCCCCAGGTATGGCGTAAAAAATTGGGCATTGGGCTGTTGTGCCAGGTAAGCCTTTAACTGTGCCTGCGTTTTTATGATGCCTTCAAATTGCGCGCCTACAAATTCGCCAACAGGGTAACCGCTTGCTAAAATGGTATTTGCAAATATATAGCTGGTACCATTGGAGTTTTCTACACTGCCATGGTTAGGATCGGCAAAGTCAGAATTAAGGTGTGTAACCAAACTACGGTTAAATGATATGTTAATATCACTTTTCCAGGATACATTTTTAGTTCGGATGACATCACCGGCCAGATCAATTTCAAGGCCACTGTTCCTGATATCGGCCAGGTTAGCAGTAAGTGTTGAATAAGACGAACTTGGCGATAACGGTTCGGTATATAATAAGCCCGACGACTGTTTCTCATATATACCCACGCTACCTGTTATTGCTGATTTAAATAATGAGAAATCTAAACCGGCATCTTTTTGCAGTGTCGACTCCCATTTTATCTTATCATTACCTAATTGTGTAGGTATTACCGCGTTGGCGCCATCATAGGCTGCCGTAGTATATAGCGTACGGTATAAATAATTACCTATATTTTGTGTACCTGTGTAGCCTGCGCTTGCCCTCAATTTCAGATCGTCAACCCAACTTACCGCTTTCATAAAGTTTTCCTGGGAGATACGCCAGGCAACACCCGCTGAAGGGAAATACCCCACCTGGTTACCCGGTGCAAATTTTGAAGATGCATCCGAACGGCCGGTAATTGTTACCAGGTATTTATCCATATAAGAATAGTTAGCCCGCATATAAAAACTCAGTAATGAATTCTGGTATTCGGCTGATGTATTTGGAAGCGTAACTGCTGCTGAACCCAGTCCGTTCAGGGTATTATCATTGGGATAAGTTTGGCCCGAGGCCAGGAATGTTGATGTTTTATCCAGCTCCCATGATGTACCGGCAATTACATTTAAATGATTGTTTTTATCAAACTGCTTATCAAAGGTCAGTGTATTTTCATACAGATAAGTGGTATTCTCCGTTTGCCCTTGTGAGCCAATACCGCCCTGAGAATTATCTGCACCATCGGCTGCCTCAACATTTACTGTTGAAGGAGTATAGTTTAGCTGGTGATACTGATTATAATTGATAGAGGCCTGGCTACGGAATTTTAAACTTTTCAGGATGTCCCATTCTAAAGCTACCGATCCTAAAAAAGACGCGTTTTTACCTTGGTTTGTCCCGCTTAATAAGGCCAGAGGATTTTGAAAACTATAGCTATTAATGCTCTCTGACGCGCTGCTGCTCAAATTTGCAAGTGACCCATCAGCGTTATAAGGCGATCTTGTAGGCGGCGCATACAATGCCTGCGCATAGGCTCCATTGGTAATATCGGTGGTGGTAAAACCGTAATTGATATTATTAATTATCCGTAATTTGCTATTGATCTCATTATCAAGATTGATAGTTCCTGACAATCGCTTAAAGTCGGTCCCCTTCACTACCCCTGTTTGATCGGTATATGACATGGATGTATAGTAACGGGACGACTCGCCGCCACCGCGAATAGAAATATCTGTATTTTGACTGATACCGGTTTGCAATACAAGTTTTAACCAGTCGGTGTTTGCTGTCCCTAAAAAGGAAGGGTCATTAATTATACTGGTCGCTGTTGCATCGGCGGGATCTCCCGCTGCCGCCTGATCGGTAAGCAGGTTTTGAGCCGCCTCTTTCATGATCATGGTATATTGACTGGCATTAAGTAATTTGGCTTTTATAGGATCGGAAAAACCTGTATAGTTATTCACCTCAAATACGGGTTTCTGATTATATTTCCCTTTTTTTGTTGTAATAATAATAACACCATTGGCCGCCTTTGAGCCGTATATTGCTGTTGCCGAAGCATCTTTTAATATATCAATAGTCGCTATATCGTTTAAATTCAGGCCGGCTAAGCTATTCAGGCCTCTTGAAAACCCACCGGATATAGAATTTGCATCCTGGCCAAAGTTTGCACTTCCAACAGGATCTACTACTTCCGCCGGACTGGATATATACCTGTCCTGCGGAGTTATCTGTACCCCATCAATAATATACAAAGGATCATTGCCTCCAAGAATAGAAGTCCCCCCCCTGATGCGTATACTGGCGACGCCGCCCGGTGAACCATCGGCCTGCACTACCTGAACACCTGCAGCTTTACCTGATAATGCCTGATCAATACTGGTATAAGGAACATCCTTCACCTCATCAATATTAACTGATGATACGGACCCTGTTAAGTCCTTTCTTTTTGTAGTACCATAACCTACAACCACTATCTGATCAAGTGCCGAGCTGGATGGAGCCAGTGTTATGTTGTAGGCAACAGCATCACCAATTACAATTTCTTTGGTTTCATAACCGACAAAGCTGAATACCATCACATTACCCTTTTCCGCCAGTATTGCATAACTGCCGTCCTTTTGGGTCACACTTACCATTTTTGAAGATTTCAGCCTGATAGTAACTCCCGTCAGCCCATTCCCTTTCTCATCCGTTACCCTGCCTGTAATCGTTAGATAACGATCTGTTTCAGCTACAACCGAAGCTTTTTTACCGGCATCATCCAAAGGCTTCACAATAATGTTTTTGCCGATAATTTTATACGTTAAGGACAGATCTTTAAAACAGGCCTGCAATGTTGTTTCAATATCAGCATCCTTAAGCGTTACACTCACTTTTTTATCAGCAAGGTCGGCAGCATCATAAAAAAAATGATAGCCCGATTGTTTGCTGATTGTTTCAAGTACATTTTCAAGGGATACATTCCTTGCGCTCAGATTAACCTTTTGGCTATACCCCCTGGCACTTGCATGCAATAAAATCACGGTTAGCAATAAGGTGGTTAATTTCATAACCTTTGAAATTTTTTTGAAGAGCCATGCCTCCGGCATAGCAATAGTAAAAGAATAAAAATTCATTACATTTGTTTACTTTGGGTTAATACATCGAATAGCTTAATCAATTCTTTTCCCGTAACAGGGAGGGTTAATCCAAATTCTACGCAGAGGTGCTTCGAACACTTCTGCGTTCCTTTTATATTAACCTTTTTTGGGGTGGATCAGGTAATTATTTTTGCATATGCTCCTTTAAATTATTGTGTTAATTATTAATAACCGTTATTGCCGATTGCTGCCCGTCCTGTTTAACAGAGAAATGGACTTTTAAGAAACTCATGATGTCCAGAACTTCTGAAATGTTTACATTACGGGTAATTTCTCCTGAAAATTTGCGGTTAGGTATAGCCCCCTGGTAATCAACCTTAACATTATACCATCTTGATAACTGGCGCATAACCTCCTGAAAACTTGCGTTATGAAATCTGAATAAACCGTTCTTCCATGCAATAACTTCCGAAGTATCGGCATTAACAACATTTATGCTATTGTTTGTTACTAATTGCGATTGCTGGCCGGGTTTTAACAGGATGCTTTCACCACCTTTAATTACTTTAATTTTCCCTTCAAGCAGGGTAGTTTTCAGCATGGGCTCGTCGGCATAAGCATTGATATTAAAATGTGTACCCAGGTCTTCTACTGTCTGACCGTTCGAGATGACTTTAAATGGCATGGCAGCGTTATATACCACTTCAAAATAAACCTCACCGGTAATTTCAACTACCCGCTCGTTTCCATTATAGGCCGAGGGATATTTAATAGATGATGAAGCATTAAGCCATACTTTGGTACCGTCAATTAATGTAAGGCTATATTGCCCCCCCCTTGGGGTGGTTAACGTGTTATATACAATTGCTGTATTTGCACTTTGTGAGCCATTTTCGTAAACAACTTTACCATCCGCAGTTTTTTTAATCACAACACTACCCTGTGTAGCCAAATTGCCATTTCGTGCGCCGGCAAGTACTATTTGACTGCCATTGGACAGGGTTAAAATAGCTTTATTACTTCCCGGTAAAATATCTTTCCTAACAATAGCCAGTTTGGATTTGGCTGCGGGTTTGCTTTTTATAAAATAAAGAACACCTATACATAATATAACCGATGCGGCTGCCGCCATCCATTTTACAGGAACGATATTTCTTCTTTTCGGAGCCTTTTCAAGCCGCGATTTAAAGTCTGTAAACAATTCATTTACAAGAGTTTCTTTACTACCTACCTGCCTGATCCACATCTCCAGATCGGTCCCGGCAAGGTTTAATGAATGAAACCAATTGTTCAATTCGTTAAGTTCAGACGAATTGATCCGATTATTATGGTATTTATCGATCAATAATTTAAGCCTGGCCTGTTCCATCTTTTTAATTGTATGGTAATAAGACGGCTGAGTGACCGTTAACCGTTACTCTTTGTGAAAAAATATTATATATCTCCGGCATTAATTTTTCTTAAATCATTTTGTAACTTAGTGTCATCAAATCGTTAAGTAATTATACAGAACCTGAGTTGATTGCCGTCTGGCAGCAGGGCAATGAGCAGGCTTTTGAACAGCTTTATAAACAGCACTCCATTCAATTGATGGGTATTGCTTTAAATAAAACCGGCGACAGGGACACTGCAAAAGAATTGGTACAGGAAACCTTTATAAACTTATACCAGCATAAATCAGCGATAGCTACAAATACTTCCATAAGGGCTTATTTATATGTTATCCTGAAGAATAAGATAATAGGGTATTACCGCCACGAGATTATTCGTCAAAAATACTTCGACTTCGTTACCTACCTGCCTGTCTCTGAAGCTGTATCTCCGTTGGTATATGTAGAAACACGAGAACTGGAAAAACACCTGGCGAACGAAGTTGAAAAATTACCCACTCAATGCCGTCTAGTATTTAAGTTAAGCCGACACGATCATTTAACCGATAAAGAAATTGCTGCTGAAATGAATATTTCTGTCAATACGGTTGAACAACACAAACGTAAGGCCTTGCGCCTGTTACGAACGTCAATGGGAGATTTTTTGGAAATTGCTGCAGTAATTTATTTACTCAATAAATAGGCCTGTTTATTGCAAAGATTAATTTCTCTGCCTGGAATCCGGCACTTAAAAAACTTTTCAATATTTGAACAGATCTGATTGCTGTTAAAAATCAGCACATTCCGACCAATCAGGTATCATGTCGCCTATATAGTTTATACCGGTATCAGCGCGATTCTATAAGCAGAGCATTTTGAGACATAATATATATGTTTGATTATTTATTAATTTAAGACATTATGATATTTAACGACCTGATCGGGAAAGTAAATGTTCAGCTAAGGTTTCTGCCAGAACAATTGATCATTATTGGTATGATAGGTAATTACCCGCCAAGTCTTATGATCGCCGGTTTCAAACATGTCTACTGATGGGTCTATACTGCCTGCCGGGAGCAATTCAATATATTGTAACAGTTTGCCGTTATTCCGGGTTTGTGAATCGTATTCGCTGTTTAAGGGCGATATCATCCGGTAAATTACTTTTGCTACAAACGTATATAGATAATCCTCAATGGTGGACGGTACATGATGATAATTTGCGGTTTGGTTTAAAATCATGGGCGCGCCGGAAATTAACCTTTCCCGCACTTCAGCTATGCTTAAAAAATTACCCTTTTCATCTTTAATATAGGCATTAAACTGAGGGTCCATATATATCCATTTGTCCAGGGATGGGATGAATACCGAATTAATAACGTGGCCACCATTTGAATATGGGTATGTGCCCGCGAAACAAATTACGCTTCTCGATTTAAAGCCCATTGACAGGAAAATCTCATTCGCTGCAATGGAAAGCGGATAACAGCCCTGTGAGATATGCTTTTCTCTATAGTTCTTTATGATATTTTCAGCATTCAATACCGGCAAGTTTCCCACATCCTCATGAGGAACCTGGTTGTGGAACCATTCGAGCAAACGAATCGCTCTGCTGATATCATTACCGCTGCCGGCAACAGAGTCAAGGTGATACGTTAATCGCAGGTGCGTCAGGTTAGGGTCTGACGCCGACTGGTAAGTGAATGCCGGAAAAAATTGTTTTTCACCAGTATTATAGCCCGGGCTCTTTTTCAGGACATTGACATAATTAACGGTATCTCCGGTTTCTGCAAATACCGAAAAGGAAGAGAACAAAAACATCCCCAGCATAAAGGGGCAAAAACGAAGTATTTTCATAATTTTAATCAAAATAATTATTCAAGATTTAACATAGCTATGCTGAGCATCAACGTACAAATAAAACAAGAAGTAAACAGTTAAATGTCTTTATTAGACAAAAGCGTGTTTGCAAACCGCGGAAACTACTTATCCGTCCCTGAATGGTTTAACGGGTTTAACAGTAAATTCGGAGTTCCGTAAAGCAGATTCGTCGAAAAAGGAATTACAATTATGAAATAGTACGCATTTTTGGAAATATGCAAACTAAAACGCAGGTAAATTATCGGATCGTATTATCACATACAGGGCTTTGGCTGTTGTATGTAATTTACCAAGCGATCAGTTATGGCTGGGAAAACACAGATGAATTATCTTTCCGGCTCGCACCGCAAATCATCGCGGTAATTGTGCCGGTAACCATCATATTAACCTATGTGAACCTGAACATCTTAATGCCTGCCTTTTACAGTCACCGGCAATATGGCATTTACCTGTTCAGTGTCATTGCCGTATTGCTGGCCGGAGGCCTGTTGATACGCTTCCTGACTTATCAATTTATATTACCATGGGAACAGGTTCACAATCTCGTACGGTACAGACAGGAAAATAAAAATTTCTGGATACCCGTACGGATATTACGGATCTCGCTTGAACCTATACCCATCATGGCCATTACGATGGTTATCAGCATTATTCGAAATACATTTAACCAGGATAAAAAATTACGTGAAATTGAGCTGGCCAGGCTGTCAGCCGAGATGAAACTGCTGAAGGCACAAATTAACCCGCATTTTCTTTTTAATACACTCAACAGCTTGTACGCGTTAACCCTTAGAGCATCCGACAGAGCACCCGGGATCGTACTCCGACTTTCGGATCTGATGCATTATATGCTGTATGAGACTAAAAGTGAAAGCGTAAAGCTGACCGATGAGCTAAGTTACCTCGAAAATTACATCAGTATTGAGCAAATGCGTTTTGCCGACCGCGTAGATCTGTCATTTAACTTCACCGGTGATTCTTCCGGCAAAATGATCGCACCGCTGCTGCTGTTAACATTTGTAGAAAATGCATTTAAACATGGTATAGAAGAAGGAAACGGATGGATCCGAATTGATCTGGAAGTTCATGACGAACAACTTTCTTTCAGGGTAGAAAACAGCTTTCCACATAATATCCCGATAAACAGTAACGGACAGGGTCTTGACAATTTGAAGAAGAGGCTGGAGCTGATTTACCCGGGTAATTATAAATTAAGCTTAACTGAGCACAAGCAAACTTTTACAGCTGATCTGAAAATAAATTATGAAAATCATTAATTGCGTTATCGCCGACGATGAGGAATTGGCCAGGGAAATCATTGAAAACTACATTTTAAGGCTTGATCATTTAAAGCTGGTAGCGACCTGCGCGGATGGTGTTCAGGTATATAATACGCTGAGAGAGCATAGCCAGGTAGACCTATTGTTTTTAGATATTAAAATGCCGCAGTTAAACGGCATTGAATTATTGCAAACATTAAAAAAACCTCCTGCTGTTATCATGACAACCGCTTATAGGGAGTACGCCTTGAAAACTTATGAATATAATGTAATTGATTATTTATTGAAACCCATATCATTTGAACGCTTTTTAAAATCTATAAATAAGTATGAGCTACTCAAGTCACTTCCTGAAGCTGCCAACCATCCGGGTCTTGAAAAAACTACTATAAAACCGGCCTTTATCGACGTTAAGGCAGACAAAAGAATGATAAGGTTACCTTTGGAGCATATCTTCTTTATTGAAGGCCTGAAAGATTATGTAAAAATTCACACTGCCGAAATGGATATAGTTACGTACCAAACCTTAAATAGCCTGGAAGAGCAGCTCTCGGCAAGCGGTTTCGTAAGGGTACACCGGTCTTTTATCGTTTCGGCTGCATATATCAATGCTTATTCCTCAACCCATCTTGAAATCGGCCGGCGTACCATACCTATAGGAAGCTTTTATAAAGATGCCGTGTCAAAATATCTAAAGATTTAACTATCAACTACTCAACGCGTTTTTCTTTCTAATCAATAGCACCTATCATGCCACATGTAAGTCCAATATGGCTATGTCAATGACCACTACTTTCTTGGGTACTCGTTTAACCCTGGACCTGAGTTTTAGATAAATTTCATGGGTTAATCAGGTATTTCAATTGGTTTTAGGAAAACACTTTGTTGCCTTTGTAGAATAGCACTTTCGCCAAGACTTTTGACATATTCGCGCCAGGCCGGATCTCCGCTGAGGGCATTCTGACGCTTTTCCATGTCGTCAAAGTTTTCAAACTGCCAAAGGTGTATGAACTGATTCATCTCGCCTGTAACTGAAGTCCAGTAGCCAATAGGCTTGCCAAGATGTATCCGTAATATTGGGTAAGCAATCTTTTTGTGCCGCTCAATAAATTCCAAAAATCTACCAGATTTCACGGTAAAGGTGCGAAGGTCATAAATCATATTTTTAATTTTAAATTAGTAAAAGAGCAACGAATCCCATCGCTCCGGAAATTTTGTTTAACGAATTAATGCATTAGCAAAATTATATTCAGAGAGCGAGGGGAAACGGGAAATTACATTTTGAAAGTAAAAATATGTGATTTGAACACCAATAAAATACGGAAATACGCTGCTCATAATAGCAAATTAATTTAACCAAGAGAGGCATTCGGAACAACCTCACAATCATTCATTGAATCTATCGGAAATGATCAGACAGTATAATCAGTCGAAACTGATACCGCTTGCATGCGCTCGAATTCAATCTTATTATCATCCATTTTTTTCACTGCCCTCGAAAAAGCATCTTTTCCTAAGAGTAACCGCAGAGGCGGCTGTTCCATATTTACCACATTAAATATTGCAGCTGCGGCGAGATCCGGATTTCCCGGTTGATTTGCACCGAGGGTAGCGAACAGGCTTTTAACTTTCCCAACGGTATTATCATAATCCGCTATAGTATTTTTTGCATGTGACAGAGAATCACCATAAAATCCCGTTCTAAACATACCCGGTTCAACGATAGTCACTTTAATCCCCAGGCCATTAACCTCTAAATTCAGAGATTCAGAAAAACCTTCGACCGCATATTTCGCCAGATTATATATTCCAATACCAGGAGAAGAAATAAGCCCTGCGATTGAAGACATGTTGATTATATGGCCACTTTTGGCAGCTCGCATCGCCGGCAGCACAGCCTGTACTAACCTTAAGGAAGCCAATACATTGATCCCTATTACGTTTTGAACCTCATCCATTGTCGCTTCCTCTATTCCACCAACAAAACCGAAGCCTGCATTATTGACCAACACGTCAATTCTGCCGTACGTCTCGATAACATCGGCAACTACT
Source organism: Bacteroidota bacterium (assembly GCA_026224775.1). GTDB lineage: Bacteria > Bacteroidota > Bacteroidia > Sphingobacteriales > Sphingobacteriaceae > Mucilaginibacter. The sequence goes on along the minus strand of JAMFRP010000019.1, from coordinate 172,829 downwards.
TTTTTCACATCTGAATCACTTGTGATATCCAGTTTTGCTACTTTCAGATTTTCATCTTTTATGCCTGCTTGCTCAAGCTTCGCCGGGTTGCGTGTGGTAGCGATTACCTGCTGACGCTGGCTTAGGAGGTGTTTGACCAATGCTAAGCCAAATCCCTGCGATGCGCCAGTGATTAGCCAGATTCTTTTATTGATGTTTTTCATTCTTTTTAATTTTTTAATTTGCTTTTTCCCAGAATGGATAATCTAAATAGCCTGTTTCGCTGTTACCATAATACGTGCTGCGATCGGGTTGATTAAGCGGGAGGTCGTGTTTGAAGCGATGCGGGAGATCCGGGTTAGCCAGAAATAAACGTGCAAAAGCAATAGCATCTGCTTTGTTATTTTCTAACGCTTCATTGCCACTTGCCTTGTCATATCCCCCGTTAGCTATTATTACACCACTAAATTGTTTTCGAACATTTTCCAATGTCTCCGGATCGCCTTCAGGATACGGAATGTAATCGTCGAATTTATTATGAGGTTCAAGTAAATTGATATAAGCTATCCCTCTTTTTGTCATTTCTTTGGTTAGAAAAGTTGTGGTTGCTATAGGATCCGGATCATGCTGATCTGATAAGCGATCATGAGGCGATAGCCTTAAACCGACTTTGTCTTTGCCAAAAACCGAGATTAGTGCATCTATCACTTCTAATAAGAATCTTGCCCGGTTTTCAAGTGAACCACCGTATTGATCACTTCTAATATTAGATACGCCATGCAGAAACTGCTCTACCAACCCGGCGTTACCTGCATGCAATTCAACCCCGTCAAAACCTGCCTCTTTTGCATTTTGGCCAGCCTGGCGGTAAGTTTCAATCAGGTTCTTGATTTCATCCAAAGTTAACGCTTTGGGGATCGCCGGTTCAAGCCCCTTTTCAGCCACCGAACCATGGGCGCCGCTGTCAAAGATCAACGCAGAGGGCGCTACCGCGGGCAACCCATCATTATATTCAGGAATAGCACTTCTGCCGCTGTGAGCCAGTTGCGCGAAGATAAATCCGCCTTCCGCATGGACAGCATCAGTAACTTTCTTCCAGGCAGTAACCTGCTCTTTTGTAAAAATTCCCGGTTGCGATGTGCGCACCTTCCCGCCGGGTGTAATATAAGTTGCTTCTGATATGATCAGCCCGGCACCGGCTCTTTGGCGATAGTATTCGGCAGCAATTGGAAGCAAAACATCCCTATTGTTGACCCTTGTGCGCGTCATTGGGGACATAATTATCCTATTTTTCAATGTCAAGTCACCAAGCTTTAAAGGTGACAGCAGATCTTTATTTTCCATCTGTGTTCACTGTTATGATAATAGATCGATTGGGAAAATACTAATAAAGTTTCCGTCCAGATCCCTGATCATGGTATTTGACGAACCATTTTCGCTCAGGTTCATGTTTTTCCACACGAATGCGACCCCTTTTGCCTCTAGTTCCTCAGTTGCCAGTGCCAGATCTTTTACTTTCAACACGAGCGTTTTGTTGCCTATTGGCAGTAAATGGGCCGGCGCATCAGCGAACATTTCCGGTATCCTTATTTGTCCTTTAATTTCTAATATTTCCAGGTTAATATCAGAAAATGTTATGAAAGCGACCTCTGCGCCGATAGCACTGAAGGATTCGCGCTTTATTACTTTAAATCCAAATATCTCTCCATACCACTTGATAGTAGCGTCTATATTCTTTACGGTAAATGCGAGATTGCTTAAAGCCAGGCTTTGTAATCCGTCTGTTTGATTAATTTTATCCATTAGATTTCGGAAGTTGATAATTATTGATTTAGTTTAAAACCGGACTTATAGAAGGATAATCGATATAACCCGCATCATCTCCCATATAGTAGGTCGAAGGGTCGCCTTCATTAAGCTCGATATTGTTTTCGAAGCGATAAATCAGGTCCGGGTTCGCGATATATTTCGTACCGAAGGACGCCATGCTTACCAATCCTTCGCTGATCAGTTCATTGGCTTTTTCCAGCGTTAAGCCGCCATTGGCCACAATATGACCGGAATACCATGTCGACACTTTTTGATAGATCATACGATTTTGCAGCTCCTGTTCAGATGTGCCTTGTTCAGCCCGGTCAATCACATGTAGAAACGCGATATCATAATCGTTTAATTTCCTGATCACATATTCATAGGTTGGCAGCATGTCTTCCGGCTCACCTGAAGCGCCTGAATAACTCAAAAATGGGTTCAAACGAACGCTAACTCTTTTGGATCCCCATACCGATATAACCTGATCTAAAACTTCAAATAAAAACCTGCTCTTTCCTTCAATGGAACCGCCGTATTCATCATTCCTTTTATTTATGGCATCGCTTAGGAATTGAGATATCAGTGATTTTCCCTGCGCATGGATTTCCAACCCGTCAAAGCCTGCGTCTTTTGCATTTTGTGCGGCTAATTTGAAGTCATTCAATGTTCGGGTTATATCCCCCTTTGACATTTCTCGTGGGATAACTGACGGTTTAGGTCCTGTTGGACTAAAAACGATTTCGTTAACCTTGATATTTGATGGGCCGATGGGTAGCTCACCGTTCAAATAATCAGGGTGGGCAAGCGCACCAAAATGGCCTAACTGCAGAAAAATAAGGCCGCCTTGTTCATGAACTGCTTTCGTAATTATTTTCCACCCTTCTTTTTGCTCTTCGCTGAAAATCCCCGGTACATTGGCAAATCCGACTGATTCCGGATTTATCCACGTCCCTTCTGTGATGATTAACCCGGCGGAAGCCCGTTGAGCATAATATACCGCAGCCTGAGCTGTTGGAATATTTTTCCCGTTTTTTGCCCGCCCTCTGGTCATAGGTGACATAATAACTCTGCTTGACAATATGAGGTCGCCAACATGTAAGGGTTGTAATAGCGGGTGATTTGATGTTGTTTCCATTTTTATATTAATTGTATCAATAAATTTTGGCTGTCCGATTATTAAATAGCAATGATTTTTCCATTAGATTCCGGAATGTCAATAGCAAGACTTAATAAAAAAACAGTATATTCGCTTGTTTTTTGCAAGGCAAATGTATATATTAACTTTTAATTTGCAAGTGTAATTCAACATTATGAAAGAAATAAAACAAAGGTCTGACTGTCCGATCAGTTTTTCCCTGGATATTTTAGGGGATAAATGGACTTTACTGATTCTCAGAGATATGATATTCAACGGGAAAACCGCCTATGGCGAATTTTTGCAGTCCCGGGAAAAGATCGCAACGAACATACTTGCCGACCGCCTTTCCATATTGTACAACCAGGGATTAATTGATAAAAGAGTTGGGACCGACAAAAAGTCTAAATTTTTATATTCATTGACAAAAAAGGGAATTGAATTATTGCCTACTATTATGGAGCTTACTATCTGGGGCGCAAAGTTCAATCCTTTTGGAGGTAACGCTGTTCTGTTGGAAGAATTAAGGAAAGATAAGGAAGGAACGATTCAAAAATATCGTGAACGGCTATCAAAAAATGCGAACGATTTTATTGATCAGGAAGAATCAGAAACGATATGAAAATTGGAATTACCACTGTTAAGGTTGTATCCGGTTCTTATTCTTTTATGATTAGAGAGCGGACCAGTGGCCTGCTCTCTAATCAGCATATGGACCATTAATGACACCTTATATACCATAATGTCCTGTCAGCGCTTTTAATTCAATGCTTTTAGCGAATAATGGCGTTTCTTCCTGGTTATGCTCATCTGAGGCCTTTTGCCTGGCTGCACGCGCTTGTTCGATACTCACACTACGCCCTTTAATAAATTCCAGAAATTCGGGCGTTGCTGTGCCATGAATTTCATTACTGTATTCGCAGGTATGATCGTCAATTTGTGTTACACGCAGTTCCCATTTAACCTGCACCTTGGTAGGTCCGTTAGGGGTGATGGCGTCTGAAACAGACAACATACAGCAATAATCCGGACGGTGAACCACCGCTACATAGTGCTGAACCATTAAGGCTTCGCCAATGTATTCAACATTTATTGACATGGGCTGCCCATCGTAGGTCGATGTGATTCCCGCGCCGATGTGCTTTGTCGAACAGCGCTGGTATTCCTCATCCGGTAAATTTAACAGCCAGTCGGCAATATTCACTTTTTCAATAGGGGCATTAATAATGGCTTTCACAGTCGAAACAGAAAGTGTATTTTCAGGAGTTTGTTGGATTTCCATGATTTGTTGATTTTACAGCACAAAGTTCAGATAAATAAATTAATCGTATAAATTATTTTTTTCGATGTTATTAATCGGTAAATTCGATCATGGAATTAAGACAATTGCGTTATTTTATTAAAGCAGCTGAACTCTCTAACTTTACCGAAGCGGCAAACGCACTGTTTATCAGCCAAAGCACGCTATCCCAGCAGATCCAGCAGCTGGAAAATGAACTCAAGACACCGTTATTCGACCGCATTGCCAAGCGGGTAAGGCTAACAGAAGCCGGAAAGCTTTTTCTTCCCGCAGCAAGGAAGACCATAAGGGACGGAGAAGACGGCAAACAGTTATTAAAGGATCTAAACGAGCTGACCGCAGGGACATTAGCAATAGGCCTTACCTATGGACTGAGCGACCTTGTTATCAAATCACTAAAAATCTTCACAGACAACTACCCGAAAATATTGGTACAGGTGATTTATGGTACACCTGATGGGTTGATTGAATTCCTCTCGGAGGGAAGAATCGATTTTCTACTCTCATTTATTTCTCACCAACATAGTCCTATATTCGAGAGCATTCTTTTATTTGAATCCAAACTTTCATTAATCGTCTCCGGAAATCATCCCATGGCTAAAAAAACAAACATCAGGCTGTCCGATATTTCGGCACTCCCTTTAGCCTTGCCTGTGACTAATTTCAGTATACGCGAATTCCTTGATTTAGCGCTTGCAAGGCAGCAGCTCCTGCTTGACATCAGGTTAGAAGCAAATGACATTAACATCTTATTGCAGCTGGCAGACGCCGGTACATGGTGCACTATCCTGATGGCAAGTTCCATCTTTAATTTCCCGAATTTAAAAGCTATTCCTATTACCGGCAAAGAGATGGTACGTCAGGCTACCATAACCTGGCCTAAAGATACCTATCGAAAAACAGCTACTCGGACTTTTATCGATATTATACAGATACAAGCGTCAAATCAGGTTTTTGCATGAACAATGCTTAAAATGAACCGGTCCTTTTTTAACGTTTACAGATCTTTTCTTTTTAGGTTTATCGGACGAGCTAGCCTAAGGTATGCCAACACCTTAAGTAAAAACTACAAAAGTGAGTTTTAAACCGGGAGAGTACCTATTTGAGCTTAAAGCGCCGGATATGCGTAAAAGCGTCGTTTTTGAGCTTTCAAAATCCCGTTCACATTTAGCTGCCGCCTTATTTATTTATTCCTGCAGAAAGCCTTCAGGCAATTCCTGAAAACGTTCATTATGATCCTGCAGGATACCAGATAAATAGTTGAGCCCAACAATCCTCGTCTGACTAATTTATTATAGCTCATTTATGACGAGACCTACTTCTTAAATAATTTAATAAATCTTTCGGCCGGTCTGTTTGTATCATGGTAGCACCACGGGCAATAAGCCAGTCCCAGCTGTCTTTTTTATCATTTTCTTCAACTGCACGATCGTCATCGTGACCACCATTTAGCCAGGGCCATAAAGCATTGATCCATATTTTGGAATGATTTGCCCTGATAAAACCGGCATTCTGAATTATTTCAGAAGTATCAGTAGGGAAAATCAACTCAAATGCCACAGGTTTAATTTCTTTTTGGTATTCAGCAATGACAGCATGCGCAGCCGGTTTATCAATATAAACAACCGCCATAAAGGTGATGCTATCTAACAAAGCCCCATATTTTGCCCGTACTTCCTGGTAAGGTACGTCTGTTTTAAATATAGCTTGTTGCAGCGTTCCTGTTTTTTTAAGTACGGCATAGGCTTCACGATAATATGGGTAACTCTTATCCCGGTTAACCAATATCTTTCCTTTAGCCAGTTCCATTACTTCTTCAAGCGTGGGAATAGTATGTTTTGTTACCACGCCCAATCCGTTTCTCAGGTGAAATTTCTTTAATTCGGCAAGCGTATAGTCAGACGGCTTACCCTTTCCGTCGGTTGTTCGGTCTATTGTCTCATCGTGCATAATAATAACCACGCCATCTTTGGTTTCATTCAGGTCGGTTTCTACAACGTCTACCCCCATTTCAATAGCCAGCTTATAAGCCTGCAGAGAGTTCTCGGGAGCGTTTCGCCAGTCACCGCGATGAGCTACTACCATTACATGTTTATCATCAGGATTATGTAATTGTTTGATCAGTTGATCTGCCTGACCATAAGCTGTTAGCCTGTAAGACAACAGCAAACCAATTATAAAGATTTTAGTTAAATGCTTCATATGTATTTTAATTAAAAAAAGGGAGCGCGGTTTCACGCTCCCAATCTATATTAATATCCTGGATTTTGAGTAAAACCTGTTTTATTTGTTGAGATATTCAGCTCTGTTTGCGGAATAGGGTAAAGATATTGATAAGCCTGTATTGTGATTGGCGTTAATCCGGAGTTCTGCAGCACAGCAATGGCTTTATTAGTCCGGATCAGGTCGAACCAACGGTGCAGCTCCAATGGTAACTCCAGCCTGCGTTCCTGCAATACAGCAGTCCTGAAAGTTGCCTGGTCAGGCAATGTACTTGCTGAAAAAGGTGTGGCTCCTGCCCTTGTCCTTACGGCATTCAGGTAGGTAAAAGCATCGCTTGAATAACCAGCCTCGTTCTCTGCCTCGGCATACATGAGTAACACATCTGCATATCTTAAAACAATGAAGTCATTACCCAAGGTCTTGTTGTTCGGATCAAATGTATCGTAGTATTTTTTAACCGGTTTATCATTGGCATCCAATGTAACGGTATTTAACAAATCGCGCCTGGCATCGTTTGCTTCGTAGGCATTAAGCAATTTGGGATCTAATCCGGGTTGATTAAAATAAGGATTTAAGCCGTGCCCCTGGTTAGCAATGGTTTTATTATACCTTACCGCAAAAATAATCTCTGCGTTCATTTTATTGTTTACATCAAAAACCGAAGCAACATTCGGCAATAACGCGTAGCCATAAGAGTTACCGGTTACAATCAGGTCTTTTAAGGTGCTTACAGCCTGAGCATATTTTCCTTCTGTCAGGTATACCTTTCCTAATAATGCTTTCGCGGCACCTTGTGTAGCGCGGCCTAAATCAGCTGCATTTGGATAAGCAACAGGTAGCGAGGCAACGGCCGCTGCCAGGTCGTTTTCAATTTGAGCATAAACAGCAGGAACCGTGCTTCTTCCCATACCCGCGGCAGCACTGGCTGAAATTGGGCTTAAAACCAATGGTGCCGCTCCCCACATTCTTACTATATTAAAATAATGCAACGCTCTTAAAAATTTAAGTTCCCCGGTGTATTGTGTTTTTAGCGCCGGATCAGTTACCACATCAATATATGACAAGGTGATATTACATCTTGAAATTCCGTTATAGATGCTTCCCCATGTACTTTGAATATCTGTGTTATCAGCTTTTGCAAGGAACTGGTCGATATCATATTCGGTGCCGGCATTGGCTCCAGGGTTCAAATCCTGTACGTTATCGCCCCGGGCCTCCATCATGGTGACAAAGGTACCGTAATACATACTCTGTAATGGCGCATAGGAGGCATTTACAGCGTTCGTAATGTCCTCAGTGGTTTTATAAAATGCCACGGCGGTTGCTTCGGATTGCGGCACAAGTGTTAAAAAGCTTTTTTTACATGAGAAAAGCGCGGTGCAACATACACCTATAATTAATAATATTTTTTTCATTGTTGATTCTCTAAAAAGTTAAAACTTAGCATTTACACCGATCAGGTAGGTTTTTGAAATAGGATAGCTACCGTAGTCAACACCCGGAGTAAGCGGGTTGCTGTCTACGCTGACTTCCGGATTATAGCCGTTATATTTGGTAAAGGTGAATGGATTTTCTGCCGTTACGTATAATCGGAGGCTGGCAAATCCAATTGATTTAGCCATAATTTGTGGAAATGTTGTACCGAAAGTAAGGTCTCTGATCCTGAAATATGAACCTGAAGACAAATGATAGGTAGATATTTGCGCGTTAAGACCCGTTTCGCTACGATCAGCTATGGCGACTTTTCCATTACCAGGATCAGAAGGAGAATAATATCGATTTAAGGCATCTGTGGTGTTGTTGGCATAGCTTTCAGTAGAATTATAATGGCGCTGTGCTATATTGGCTATAGTACTTCCGTAAACCCCCTGCCCTGCTACACTGAAATCAAACATACCATACTGTAATTGGCTGGAATAACCATATGTAAACCTCGGCTGGTAATTACCGGTAATGGTTTTGTCATTACCATCAATAATACCATCGCCGTTAACGTCCTTAAATTTAAAATCCCCCGGCTGGGCGCCCGGAACTTTTGCCTTAGTTGTATCTATATCTTTCTGACTTTTATAAATACCGGTTTGAACCAGCGTATAATAATTACCTATAGGCTTGCCTACTTCTGTAATAAAATAGATAACACTGTTTGCCTCGGTAATAATGGATTTTTGCCCACCCAAACTCAATACTTTATTCCGGTTAGCAGCATAATTAGCGCTGTTTGTCCATCTGAATTTACCCAGTTGGCTGGTATTAGATAAGGTTATCTCGAGGCCTCTGTTATTTACTTTACCGATATTAACTAACTGAGTTGAATAACCGGTTACAAGAGGAACGGGAACATTTAACAGTAAATTACTGGTGTTATTGGAGTAAACATCAACAGTAGCATTCAGCACATTTTTAAATAAACTAATGTCAGTACCCAGGTTAAAGGCAGCTGTCTTCTCCCATCCCAAATTCGGGTTGCCCTGTGTATTCTGGTATAATCCTGGCTGCAAGGTTCCGCTTCCTGATCCAAGAATATAATTTGACGGGTATAGGGTAGACAGATAAGCATAGTTTCCGATTTGGAAATTACCGGTTTGCCCATAACTTGCCCGTAACTTCAACTCGCTGATGAATGTTAGATTCTTCATAAAATCCTCATCGCTTACAATCCAACCCGCGGATGCCGAAGGGAAGTAACCATATTTCGTATTCGGACCGAACCTGGAGGAGCCATCAGCACGAATAGCTGCAGATAACAAATATTTGTCTTTATAGCTGTATTGTAACCTGGCCAAGCCGGATAACAATGACCACTCATTAATGCCACCGCTATTCGCAAAATTCGTTATGCTGGTAGCGCCGTTAATCGTTTTTACTAAATCATTAGGAAAACCGGTAGCCGAGATATCGGTAGCATTAGCCCGCTCCTTCTGTAACGTGTAACCGGCCAATGCCTGTAAGGAATGACTACCCCAACGTTTTTTATAGGTTAATGTACTTTCCGTTACCCAGTTTGTAATCTGATTATCGATGTATTCCGCTGTAGGTACAGACGGTGTAGTTAATGTAAGCGGGCTTGGTAAGGTAGATGGGTTAAACTCATTCCGGTTAAAATCGCTGATATCCGTTCCAAAGGATACCTTGAATTTAAGATCTTTAGCAATTTCATATTCGGCATATAAGTTGCTTAAAAGTTTCTTTTCATAGGTAACATCGGTTCTTAACATTGCAAGCGCTACAGGGTTTATACCGTTAGACTGTGAGTACTGCCATTTATATTGATCGAAGTTGTAGCTGCCATCGGGATTTTTTACCGGAAAAAATGGTGATGCAACCAACGCGCCTTCAATAATATTATTGCTGCCATTATTAAAAGCGCCTTCAGTATTATCATAGTTGATAATGGCGTAATTATAATTAATACTGGCCCCCAGTTTTATATGATTATAATGCGCGTCAACATTCACACGGCCATCGTATCTTTTATAACCAGAATTGATCACGATACCATCCTGATCCAGATAATTACCTGAAATATAATACTGTACGTTATCTGAACCACCCGATGCAGAAAGCGTTTGACTTTGTATAGGTGCCTGCTGAAATATGGCTTTTTGCCAGTTGGTATTGGTTAATCCTGTCTGCCCATTCAGATATGGGAATATTTCCGGCGGTAAGAGATATGCAAGACTGGTATTAGTTGGGGAAGCACCCAGCTTACTTAAACGTGTAGCATTATCGTCTGTAGCACTGCCGGTTAAACCCAACGCCGCCAGCTGATTAAAGTACGTGTTATTGTGTGCATCATAAATCAATTGGGCATATTGGGTGGCGTTCAGCATAGGTATTTCTTTTGTTACTGACTGGATACCGTAATAGCTATTCAGGCTGATAGATGGCTTATCCTTTTTTCCACGTTTGGTTGTGATGATCACTACCCCATTGGAACCTCTTGACCCATAAATAGCTGCTGCAGATGCATCTTTCAATACATCCACACTTTCAATATCATTCACATTAATCGCATCCAATGGGTTAACCTTAAAACCAGGGCCATTGATGTCATTATCTGATAGCGGCACACCATCCACTACATATAATGGATCGCTGCCGGCGGTTATGGTACCTGTACCACGAACTTTAATAGAAATTCCCGCACCGGGAGCACCATCGGGTTGTAAAACCTGTACGCCGGCTAATTTACCGGTCATAGCCTTATCTACACCGGTTGACGGGAAATTATTGATATCACTGGATCCTAAAGAAGCGACAGCGGTGGTTACATCTTTCCTGGTTTGTGTACCATAACCTATTACCACTACATCTTTCATTTGATTAGATGCTGGCTTAAGACCTACATTGATCACTGTTTTACCATTTACCGGTTGCTCAAGTGGCAGGTAGCCAACAAAAGTAAAAACCAGCAAATCAGTCTCATCGGCATTGATATGATAATTACCATTATTATCCGTAGCCGTAGATTTGGCACCATCCTTTATTTTTACGGTTACACCAGGTAAAGGCTGACCGTTTTCATCGTTTACATGCCCCTCAATTTTTATAATGGCCGACATCGAACGCTCCGACGAATTTTTCTTAACAGCATCAATCAATATATTATCATTGATCTGTTTATAAAAAAGCCTCCGTGGTAACAACAACTGATTTAGAACTGCTGCAACATTCTGGTTGGTTACCTCAAAGGTTTCTACCTGCTGGTTGTTGATCTTATCGCTCGGATAAACAAAATGAAGCCACCTTAAATTCTCCAGGCGATGTAATACGCTGGACAAGGATTCATGTTTTACAGAGATGCTGACTTTGAGGGTTTTCAGATCCTGTGCATTTCCACCTGCAGCCAGCAAAGTAAGGCTGCTGATGCCAGTCAGGAAGATAATAACTGCTGAAATTCTCATGACTTGCTGAATGTTTTTTTTGACCCGGATAGATCGTATTTTGTGTTTACCAGGGCAAAACGGTGCCTGTTTCTTTTGTTTTAAAAGAAAATTCATAAATTCGTTAGATTTTAAATGTTAATTGCTAATGGTTAAAGTCATTAAAGCCGTTTTGTCTTGACCACAAAGCGGTTTTTTATTTTAGAAGTAGATCAGTAATCGTTTTTCTTCATGTAATCAATTAGGGGTAAATACTTATTTGTTTATAGGTTACATCCTGTTCCTAAGAAAGTAACGGTTTTGTTTTTTTCGTCCAGCTTATAGTTTAGCAGGCTTATCGCCTTCATTACTTTTAGAAGATTCTCAAGTGGTATATTATTATTGAAACTGGCCGTATACCTGCAGTTTTCAAGATTTGCATGCGCAAAACTGAATTTATAACCATACCAGCGGCCCAGCCTTGCTGCTATATCCTGCATATCCTGGTTTTCAAATTGTAGCTTGCCCTCTTTCCATGATATTAGTTCTGAAGCATCTATATCGGTCATCGTAGTTTTTTCACCCTTAACATCATATTTTATCTGTTTATCTGACGCTAAAAACCCGAGTTGATTTTGCCCCGTGGATACCGCTACTTTACCCCGCATAACAGTGACAGCCTCCATTCGGTCGCCCTTGTATGCAGTTACAGAAAACGCGGTACCCAGTACATTGGTAGTAAGGTGCGCCGTATGAACAACAAATGATTTGTCAGGGTTATGAACTATATCAAAATAAGCTTCACCATCTAGGTATACTTCCCTGTGTTTATCTGAAAAATGTTCGGGGTAACGTAGCGAGCTACCCGCGTTCAGCCATATTTCGCTACCATCCTCTAGTGTAATTTCTTTCAGCATTCCATTGCCGGTCTGCACGGTAAGTAAAGTTTCAGGTTGAGGGTGTTGCAGGGCATGGTGCCATAAAAGGGCACTACTTGCAATCAGGATAATTGCAGCTGCAGCTGAGAGCCATGGCGTTAAGTACCGGAAGCGGTATTTTTTCGGAATCTCATCAAAATCTTCCACCATCATGATACGATCATGCAATCTTTGTCTGATTTTTTGTTCATGACTAGCATCCCTGAATACTTTCAGATCTTTTTGCGCGGTATCGAATGAATCATACCATTCATCCAACCGCAGCCTTTCATTGGTTGTTAAATCACCCTGCACTTCTTTTTGCAGTAAATAGCTTAACTCTGATTTGTCTATTTCAGTCATCTAAACACATAACCAATCCTGACAGATGGATGTACTATGCGTTTATAAAACTTAATACAATGAATAGTATTTGTTAATATTTAATTAACAAAAGCGCGACAATTGTTACTGCAATATGTATTGCTTGGGGAGAAACATCTTGTTGGCTATAATTATTTACAGCCAAGCGCACTCTTTTTATAGCGGTACTGATTTGGTTTCTTACCGTTTGGTTGGATAAATTTAACTGAAGTGCAATTTCATCCGTGGTTTTAAGCTCATTTCTGCTTAGCAGGAATATTTCCTTCATCTTTTCAGGCATACGCGTAATTTCGTCCATTACTACTCCTTCAAGTTCCCTGGTCATCAGCCGGGTTTCACTATCCTGGTCGGCCGGTTCGCTTTTTAAGATAGCATCCTGCTCAAAAGTATAATGGATAAGTTGTTTGCGGTAAAAATTGATGATCCTGCTTTTTAAACGAAGATGTAAAAATGCCCTGACAGAACTTTCGCTTTGCAGGTCTGCATTACCGGTAAGAAGCGACAAAAAAATATCCTGGAGCATATCTTCCACATCCTCTTCAGAACGCAGGCGGCGAAAAGCAACTATGTACAGTTCTTTCCAGAATTTGTCATAAAATAGCTCAATTAATTGTTTTTTTTTCGTCTGCATGGGAGTAGCCGCTTGTACATTCTTATGCAAATGTTCAACTTTATTGTTAACTGAATATAAAGTCAATGCGTTTTCTAATATCGGCCAGGTTTGTAAACCCGGGTAATCAAATAATTACAACTTTTATAAATATTGAATTAATGTTAATAACTTGCAATATGAAAGCTATTGCCATATTCCCTTGCAAATTACAAGCGAGATCATTGTTTAAGTTAAAGGGAACCGGTTAAAACTATGATTTTGAGAATTAGTGCCGGAAACTTTACATAAGCCACAATCGATTATGTGTTATGTTAATAATTTTGCTGTTAAATGTTTGATGAAGTGGAAAATATAGGAGAATATTATAAAAGGAGACCGCACAATAATCCTAAAAATATCTCTTTAAAAAATACAGGAAACGGCCATTTCAATGTATTTAAACTAAAAGGGCATCATCCTAACGGACCTTTCAAAAGACGTGATTTTTATAATGTAGTATTAATTCTGAGTCCCGGAAAAATCAGATTTTCAAATCACGAGACTATTATAGACAGACCTGCATTGGTTTGCTCTAATCCCATGATTCCTTATTCCTGGGAAGCTGAAAACAGAATGCAGGAAGGCTGGTTCTGTGTTTTTACAGAATCTTTTATCTACAATAATGAGTTTAAGGAAACACTCATAAGCTCTCCGCTATTTCAGAGCGAGAAAGAACGCATATTATTTCCCGATCCGGAACTGATTAAAGAATTGGAAAATATTTTCGAAAAGATGGTAATCGAAATTGAATCAAGTTACGAATTTAAATTTGAGCTATTAAGAAATTATCTCTATTTAATAATTCACCATGTGATAAAATCACTCCAACCGGATCACAGTATTCGTGCGTCCCATTCTGTTGTGCGCACAGTTTCCGACTTTTTGGAATTGCTTGAGCGGCAATTTCCTATAGAAAACCCGGTTATGCCGCTGCGCCTGACTACCGCAACCGATTATGCAGATCATCTTGCTGTACATGTTAACCATTTGAATCGGTCTGTCAAAAAAGTAACCGGTAAGACGACCACTGATCATATTTCTATGCGGATCATTCTTGAGGCGCAAGCATTGTTGCAGCATTCCAAATGGAATATCGCTCAGATTGCGTATAGCCTCGGTTTTAAAGAGCCCGCCTACTTCGCGAATTTTTTTAAAAAGCATACTGGGGAAGCTCCGAAAATTTCAAGGCAGGAAAAACCAAACAGAATTTTTTCGTCAACCCCCAAATAAAGGATATTCTTTTTTCTGGCGGCAAAGGTTTGAATTTTATAACTAACAGATTGAATCTTGTAAAACTCCCGGCAGATGCAAATCTAACTTTGCACAAAAAACATAAAGAAATATGCCTATTCAAACATTTAATTTTTTCACTGACGGGCTGCAACCCGGTAAACGTCAGTTAAACGAGTACACTGTAGACACGGATTTAGATGATGATCGCCGTTGGATACCTTTTGCAGACGGCGCATGGTTTCAGCCATGCCAGTTTAATGCCAGCAACGGGGGTTTTGTCGTTTTATTAAAGGCTAACCCGGGTGCACAAATACCTCCGCATTATCACGCCACGTCAGTAATAGGGTACACTTTAAGGGGGACATGGCGCTATCTGGAACATGACTGGATTGCAAAAGCCGGGACATTTATTTATGAACCTGCCGGAGAAGCTCATACATTAGTTGTTGATGCCGATGCAACCGAACCTATGATAACTCTTTTTATTGTCTCGGGCGGATTCATCTATCTCAATAATGCAGTTGAGGGACAGATGATCGCTTATGATGATGGCTTCACCATACTGGAAATTGCCAGAACTCACTATAAATCCATAGGGTTGGATACAGCGTTTCTGGACAGAATGATCCGATAATAAAGCTTCCTGCTTTATTATGATACTGGCATTACCAGCTAAAATTTATTTGAGGGGCAACCATTATTTTAATGGATTTGCCCCTCAAATAGCATAATGCAACTTCATTTAATAAACTTACGCTTTCATTATAATCTAGTCCAGATAAAGTGAAATCCGTCCCGATGTTAATGCTTTCCTCCTCAATGTCACTTTCATAATCTGCGATATTAGGGTTATTTATTTTTCGGATTTAACAACTGGTCTATTTTAGATTTGGGTACGTACACAAATTTGCCTCGCTGAGTCTTTTGAATGTTGTTCCGTTTAATCATATCGTAAAGCGCCTTCTCCGAGATATTGTATTTTAATTGAATTTCCCCCATGTGATAGCATTGCTTAATATTTAATGGTTTTTCCGGCTTTGGAGCCAACGGTTGCAATGCGTCATCAAAAAAACGCTCTATGTCCGAACGACGTAACAGGGTTTTCCTTTCCGAAAACTTAATTCCATTTAAAGTGCCGTTATTAATGAGATTATATATTGTCCTGGTGGAACAGGTCAGCAATTTGGCTACATCCTGAACGGTTAATATTTCCTTTGATTTAATTTCCTCGAACGAGCGTTGACGAACAGCTTTGGTATGTTCATGACTTGCCTTTACTTTCTCGGCCCTTTTTCTGGCTTTGTAATTGTGTTTGGCGCACCGGTCGCTGCAAAACTGTGTCACCGTAGTTTTGGCCTCAAACTCCGACCCGCAATGTTGGCAAATTCTGTTTATCCTAATATTGGAACTCATAAAACTTAGTTTATACAGTATCATAGTGTACTTAAGTACATTTAAGTGTAAATAAGCGCAATAATTTCTCCCCTATTTTTCGCATAAGGTACAAATACCATTTTGAGGTACAATTCAGGTACAAAAATAGGCAAAACAGCACAAAAAAACCAATAATATTAGCAAATAAAAATTTGTTTAATTTATTGATTTTTAGCAATTTAAATTAAAAAAGTTTGTGAAAATTTGGCTAATTATTTACCAATACAAAACTTACTAAAGATATTTTCCAACAGATCGTCTGTTGTAACAGTTCCGGTGATCTCGCCGAGATAGTGGAGGGCTTGTTTAATATCGGTGGCTAAAAAATCTGAGGTTATATTGCTGTCAATACCATTTAATACTTTTATTAATGATTCTTCAGTTTTTTGGAGAGCTTCCAGATGGCGGATATTGGTTACCAGGGTTTCATTACCGGTTAGTTTATCTTTTATCGCGGTATGGTAGATTTTATTTTTAAGATCGTCGATATGGAATTTCTCTTTGGCGGAGATGACTACCGCTTGCTGGGTATGAGGCAGGTTATCAATCTCTTCTTGTGATAAAAGATCAATTTTATTGGCCACCACCAACATCACTACACCCGGTTTTTGCAAGGTTTCCAGGTCTTGATTAAGCTCGGCTAAACTAATTTGTTGGGCATCATACACATAAACTAATAGCGCCGATTGACTGATCTTTTCCATCGTACGTTGGACACCTATTTGCTCAATGGCATCAGTAGCTTCGCGGATGCCCGCTGTGTCTATCAACCTGAAGTTGATGCCATGTATATTGAGTACCTCCTCAATTGTATCGCGTGTAGTGCCCGGCAGGTGACTTACAATAGCCCTTTCTTCGTTTAACAAAGCATTTAGTAGAGTTGATTTTCCGGCATTCGGACGCCCTGCTATTACAGTATTTACGCCCATTTTAATGGCATTACCTAATTCAAAAGATTGAATCAATGAGCCTATAATCCGGGTAATATCATGCGTCAATTGTTTAAGCTGATCGCGGTTGGCGAATTCAACATCTTCTTCGGCGAAATCCAGTTCCAATTCAACTAAAGATGCAAAGTTTACCAATTGCTCGCGCAACATCTTTAATTGGTTACTAAATCCTCCACGTAATTGATTTAAGGCTACCTGTTGCGATGCTTTGGAGTTGGACGCGATTAGATCGGCAACGGCTTCGGCCTGAGAAAGATCCATTTGCCCGTTTAGAAATGCTCTTAAGGTGAACTCACCCGCCTTTGCAGACCTTGCGCCTTTTTTGATCAACAGTTTAATAATAGACTCAATAATATATGCTGATCCATGACAGGAGATCTCCACTACATTCTCTCGGGTGTATGATCGCGGAGCAACAAATAAAGAAACTAAAACCTCATCTAAAACCAGGTCGTCATCACCAATGCTGCCAAAATGAATAGTATGTGATTCCTGTTTGGTTAAATCCTTGCCTTTAAAAACGCTTTGCGCAATGCTAATAGCTTCAGGGCCGGATAAACGTATAACACCAATGGCTCCGCTTCCGGAGGGTGTGGCAAGGGCAACGATGGTTTCTTCTGTGTTGGTCATTGAGTCATTTCGCTTCGCTGTCATTGGGTCATTAGTTTGACCAAAACAACTGCTGTTAATTCTTTAATCCTTAAATTCTGCTCAAAAGTCGTGATTTAAGCGCAATGTTGCTGCCATAATTTTGTAAGTATAAATCGGTGGGCATCGGGCAAAAAAGGCTAAATTCGCAACTAATATGGTAACTTTTTTTGAAGCTTCGCTCGATACTATTTCTGTTCATCACGTTGGTAATCCTTCGCATAATGAATTTTATGCTTTATCTGACAAGCCATTGGAGCTTAAGGACGAGGTGATCCCTACCCTGCTGATGCAGTATTTTTTAAAGCCTTTTGAAAAAGCGAACGAGGTTTATCACCTTATGCATAGCAGTGGTGAACTGCATTTAAACGAACTGCATCATTTTGCCACACAGATTTTTGAAGATAAGGAAAAGTTTCATGAAGTATCGGAACAGATAACCAAATACCTGCACAAGGTATCGAATCATCCGAATATAAAAACCGGTGAGTTATATGTGGTTTATTTTAAGAAGGTGCAAATTGAGGGTAACCCGCTGGATGCGATCGGTATTTTCAAGTCGGAAAACAAGGAAACTTACCTCAAAGTTTATCCGCAGGATGGTGGCTTCAATGTAGATTATGAGGAGAATGCTATCAACATTAATAAACTGGATAAAGGTGTTTTGATTTTCAATATTGAAAAGGAAAATGGATATAAGGTAGTGGTGATAGATAAGGCTAACAGCGGCCCGGAAGCTGCAGTTTATTGGAAGGATGATTTTTTGCAGTTAAAGATCCGTAACGACAGCTTTAACCAAACCAACAATACTTTAGGCATTTACAAAAACTTTGTAACCCAAAAGCTGGATGATGAGTTTGACATGAGTAAGGCTGATAAGATTGATTTGCTGAACAGGTCCATGAAATATTTTAAGGAAAAAGAAACCTTTGATATGGACGAATTCGCAGGCGAGGTTATTGGCAACGAGAAAGCTATTGAATCATTCAAAAACTTTAAGAGCCAGTACGAGCAGGAGTTTGATTCGCCGATCGCGGATACATTTGAGATTTCGAACAACGCGGTAAAAAAACAGGCAAGGGATTATAAAAGTGTATTAAAGTTGGATAAGAACTTCCATATTTATATTCATGGCGATAAGGAGCTGATTGAGAAAGGTTTTGATGATGGCAGGGCGATGAATTTTTATAAAGTTTATTTTAAGGAGGAGGCATAACACAATTTCACCGATTGGAGAATGATTATACAGATTATTGTTCGTAAGCCATTCGCATAAACTTCAACACTTCTTCATTTACATCGTCCACATTATACATCCTGAAATGGTGGTTAGACTGTTGACTATCGCCGGGCACTTGCGCTATTTTTTGGAAGCATAGGTTATCGGGGTATTCTTGTTTGAATGGAAATACTACGTGTATGAAGTTTTTGCCTAATTGGGTTATCCATGCAATTCTGCGGTGCGAATTGGCAATACCGATCATGGTTTTGGCGGGATGAATGGTTATTGGTGCCAGCTTTTGATATTCGCTGATGAAGTGATTGAAGAGCGCCAATGTTTGCTCGGATTTACCGGAGAGGAAAGTGGAAAGGTCGTTATTGGGGGCCATAATTATTAAAGATAGCAACCAAACTTACAAATTGCAGAAGATTTCTCCTCGTACCTCGTCGAAATGACAATGGGGCTAAAACTTCTCTTCTATCCCTAATCCAAATAAAGCAAAATCATATTTCACCGGGTCTATTGGGTCAAATTCCCTTAAGCGCTGGGTGAGTTCGACGGCGGTTTGCCAGTCGGTTTGTTTGCGGGTGATGAGGTTGAGTTTACGAGCTACACGGTCTACGTGCAGGTCGCAGGGCATAATGAGGTCGGATGGTTTTAGTTGGTTCCAGATGCCGAAATCCACACCACAATCATCTTTGCGTACCATCCAACGCAGAAACATGTTTAACCTTTTGCAAGTTGATTTTTGCGATGGCGAGGATACATGTTTTTTGGTGCGATGTGGAAAATCAGGTAGTGAAAAGAAATAGGAACGAAAATGATTTAATGCCGACTCAACCCTCCAACTCCCTGAAGGAGGAGTATTTGCCTCTTGCTCCCCCTTCAGGGGGTTGGAGGGTATGAACGCTGACTCTAATGAATCATGATTTTCATAGTGATGGCGAAAAAAGGCTATGAAATATAAGGTATCAATATCATTAAAAGTACGATGTTTAAAATGCAGCAGTTTTTTAAGGTCGGTATCCTGATGATTGATGATAAAATCGTAAGGTGCGCCATCCATCAGGTTAATCAACTCCTTGCATTTGTTGATGATGGTAACGCGTTGTCCCCAGGCTAAAGTTGCCGCCCAAAAACCCATGATCTCGATGTCCTGTTTTTGGGTGAACATGTGCGGAATGGAAACCGGATCATTTTTGATGAAATCAGGCTGATTGTATTGGATGACTTTGGAATCGAGGAAAGCTTTTATGTTTTCAATCATTAGCCTCAAATTATTGACCTAATAGATAAATTTCGAGTCAGCGTTGATTCCAATAACTGCATCTTTAAGTGTTTGTACTTCAAGCTTCTCTTTTCCATGACCTTCATAATTTTTAAGAAGTTCACCATTATTCCTATCAAAGCCAATAAAATGGCTACAAATAAGAAAATCACAAAAGCCTATAAAATCTTTGTCATCAGATTCCTTATACTCATTCAAAATTCGATCAAGGGACCAAAATGAAAACATATGCTGTTGCCAATCACAATCCTCAAAACCATTAACAACCAAGTAAAGCTGCTTAAAGTCTTCAGAGAATTTAAAGTTCAATGCCAATTCAGCCTTTTCTATGTCTAGCAAAGAAGCAGGTGGATTTAATTTGACTTTAGTCGCATTCCACCTTGATATCGCTTCCTGAATCCAGTTTTGCATGTGGTCTTGATACTAGCTACTTGATACTATGTACTAAGCTAACGCTTGTTTCAAATCTTCTAATAAATCTTCCACATCCTCTACCCCTACGCTCAGGCGTAACAGGTTATCCACTACGCCGGCTTTGTCGCGTTCGGCTTTGGGGATGGAGCCGTGGGTCATGCTTACAGGGTGGTTGATCAGTGATTCCACACCGCCTAATGATTCAGCAAGGGTGAATACCTTGAATGATGAGGCTATGCGGAATGTTTCTTTTAGATCAGCATCCTTTAATACGATGGAGATCATACCACCAAAATCCTTCATTTGCTTTTTGGCAACGTCGTGGTTTGGATGATCAGTAAAGCCCGGCCAGTATATTTTTTCGACTTTTGGATGTGTTTTTAAGAATTCGGCGATAATCCTACCATTCTCACAATGTGCTTTCATACGCAGATGCAGGGTTTTTATACCACGTAGTACTAGAAAGCTATCCATCGGGCCCGGAGTGGCTCCGCAGGCGTTATAGATGAACCATAGTTTCTTGTAGGTATCGTCGTCGTTCAGCATTAAAGCGCCCATTACCACATCGGAGTGACCGCCGATATATTTGGTAACCGAGTGCATCACAATATCCGCACCCAGATCAATCGGGTTTTGCAAGTATGGGGAAGCAAAGGTATTATCAACTACCAATTTAAGTTTTTTTGCTTTCGAGATTTTAGCCACCGCCTCAATATCCACAATACGCATGGTTGGGTTGGTTGGTGTTTCGATCCAAATCAATTTTGTATTTTCATTTACGTATTGGTTGATCAGTTCAGGATCAGCCAAATCAATAAAATGAAATTTGATGCCGTAGTTAGCGTATATCTTGGTGAAGATACGATATGAACCACCATAAAGGTCGTTACCGGTTATTACTTCGTCGCCCGGTGCTAACAGTTTCATCACCGCATCGGTTGCACCCATTCCACTTGAAAAAGCCAGTCCGTATTTCGCATTTTCTAATGCTGCAAGGCAATTCTCCAAAGCATTACGTGTTGGGTTTGTACCACGGGAATACTCGTATCCCTGGTTATCACCCGGCGATTTTTGCCAGTAGGTAGATGTTTGGTATATCGGCGTCATTACCGCGCCGGTTGATGGATCGGGCTCCTGCCCTGCGTGTATTGCTTTAGTTGCGAATTTCATTTGAATTAGTTGATTGGGTGAGTGGTTGATTAAGAGAGTGGTTAAACTTCACTCTTTATTAAACTATCCACTTTTTTAGTCTTTAAATATTGTATGTAACCGTTTAATAGTTTCAAGCTACTTTCATATTCAGTTTGAAAGGCTTGTAAAATATCATCTGTTATAATTTTTTCGTCAAGAGCAACCAGCAAATGATCAAGCGTTTCAGTTAATGAGCCGCGGGCCATAATACAGAAACGAATATTATCCTGATAATGAAATCGGCCGTGGCCTTCTGCTAAATTATTTCCAACGGAGCGTAATGAACGAATAATTTGATCAGTAAGTCGGTATTTTTCTTCAGCAGGAAAAGACTTGACCAGTTCAGATATGTATCTTCTAATTACTCGTGCTTGTTTCCATACTTCCAGTTCAGTAAATGATGCCATAATTTCTTAAAGTAAACAACTACTCACCAATCAACTCATTCAACCACTCACCAAACGTTAGTACGCCCTTGCAAACAACACCCTTTGGGTTGATGGCTTACCGGTTAGGATACATTTGCCTTCTTCCAGTTTGTTGTTCAAAGGTATGCAACGTATTGTTGCCTTAGTTTCATCTTTTATCTTTTGTTCGGTTTCCGGCGTGCCATCCCAGTGTGCTGAAAGAAATCCCGGTTTTTCATCTAACAGGCGTTTAAATTCCTCGTAGGTATCAACTTCGGTAGTGTTTTCAGCACGGAAAGTTGATGCTCTTTGGTAGATATTGGTTTGGATATCCTCCAACAATGCTTCAATATGCGCGGCTAAGCCTTCCTGATTAACGGTTTCTTTGGTTTTTGTATCGCGACGGGCCAGTTCAACTGTACCGTTTTGCATATCGCGGCTACCGATGGCAACGCGTACCGGTACACCTTTTAATTCGTATTCAGCGAATTTAGCACCCGGACGGTGGGTATCGCGTTTATCAAACTTAACTGATATATCTTTTGCTTTTAGCTCTTTGGTAAGGGAGTTAACAAATGTTGTGATATTTTCAAGTTCTTCGTCGTGCTTGTAAATAGGCACAATTACAACTTGTATAGGTGCTAATTTTGGTGGCAATACCAAACCTGCGTCATCAGAGTGAGCCATGATCAACGCACCGATCAAGCGGGTTGAAACTCCCCATGAGGTAGCCCAAACATAATCAAGCTTGTTATCTTTTCCTGTGAATTTCACATCGAAAGCTTTGGCGAAATTCTGTCCTAGAAAGTGAGATGTACCTGCCTGTAGGGCTTTGCCATCCTGCATTAAAGCTTCAATGCAATAAGTATCTAAAGCACCTGCAAAACGCTCATTTGCAGTTTTACGGCCTTTTACAACCGGCAATGCCATCCAGTTTTCTGCAAATTCTGCGTATACCTCCAGCATTTGTTCGGTTTCTGCAATTGCTTCATCAGATGTAGCATGGGCGGTGTGGCCCTCTTGCCATAAAAATTCACTGGTACGCAGGAATAAACGGGTGCGCATTTCCCAACGCATTACGTTAGCCCATTGGTTAACCAAAATAGGCAAATCGCGGTAGGATTGAATCCAGCCACGGTAAGTATTCCAGATGATTGTTTCAGATGTCGGGCGGATGATCAGCTCTTCTTCTAATTTGGCATCTTCATCCACAATGATATTACCATTGCCATCATTTTTAAGGCGATAATGGGTTACTACAGCACATTCCTTAGCAAAACCCTCTACGTGGCTTGCTTCTTTTGAGAAGAATGATTTTGGGATAAGCAGCGGGAAATAGGCGTTACTATGACCAGTTTCTTTGAACATCTTATCCAAAACAGCCTGCATTTTTTCCCAGATAGAATAGCCGTATGGCTTAATGATCATACAACCACGAACCGGTGAATATTCGGCCATGTCGGCTTTAATCACCAAATCATTATACCATTGTGAGTAATCTTCCTCTTTACTTATAACCCCTTTGCTCATTATCTTAAAAATAGAATTGTGAAAACGTATGAACGCCAAATTTAGAAATTTAAACTTATTTAAGCGGATGTTTTAGCATTGATTGTGAAATGCATCTCGTAGTTGCTCACCCGGTCTTTGCTTCGCTCGGCCACCCTCTCTCCGCCGGTGGTGTACAGAGGGGCAGGAAATGCTTTTTGCCCTCTTTATCGCGCAGCGAAAGAGAGGGCAGGTTGAGCGGCTGAGCGAAAACCGGGTGAGTCAAGACGTAAATGCATGACGAAGAGTCAACTCACCCGACTACGCTGCGCGACAAAGAGGTTAAAATAGAACTTACTTTATTTCAAATTCATAAGTACCGGAGGTGATTTTATATTGACCTGAAATATTCAGTAATTTACCATTTTCATAAACTTTCTTACCACCATCCTGTGGGAATGTGATTGATGCAGTAGAATTAGCCGGGATAATTACATCGTATACAACAGACTTGCCTTCTCTTTTCCACGAAGAAACTATTTCACCATTCGGGCCAGTGTGTTTGGCTTCGAAATGATCAAGACCAGCCACAAAGTTTGGCGACAGTATTACATTTTTAAAGCCGGGATGGTTTTCATCAATCCTGATGCCTGCCAGGCCTTTGTACATCCATGCCCCTATCTCGCCGAACATGATGTGGTTTAATGAGATGTCTCTTGCGGCGTTGATGTTCCAGTTTTCGTACAAAGTGGTGGCACCATTTACGATCCACCAACCCCATGATGGCGCGGTATCTTGCGAAGCTAATCTATACGCTGTTTGCGCTTGTCCGTTATCACTTAGCGCGCCTAGAATTGCTTTTGCACCCAATATTCCCATATCCAGATGGAATTTATTGGCGGCAACCGAATCAGCAAGATTGGCGGCAACTTTATTTTTTAAGTTATCGGGCACAATGCCCCAATAAAGCGGCACTGCTTGTTCTGTTTGGTGACCGTCGGCGTAAATACCTGTTTGGGTGTTTAGGTATTTAGCGTTTATAGCATCCTTGATTTTTTTAGCTAGTGCGGAATAGGCTTCAAAATCATCATTTTTACCTAATAATTTAGCCGTTTTTGCCAGAATATTTACATCGGTATAATAATAAACCGATGAAGTTAGCTCAACAGGTGTGGTTGATTTTACTGGTGCCCAATCGCCGAGGCCCCAGGTGGTGAGGCCGGTTGGATATAGGTAATTGATGTGATCTACATAGCGCTTGATGTTGTTGTAGTTATCGCTCAATATTTTGCTATCGCCATAAAATAAATAAACATTCCATGGGATGATAGCGATGGTACTTGTCCAATCGGGCCCGTTGGCCCACTCGTATCCCCAGCCATCGGTAGGGATTATGGCAGGTAATACTCCGTTTGGTTGTTGCTCGTCACGGTGATCGGCAAGCCATTTTTCGTAGAGGGTGATGCTATCGAAATTGTACATACCGGTTTCGCAGGCTATCTGGGCATCGCCTGTCCAGCCATTTTTTTCGCGTTGCGGGCAATCAGTTGGGTACCCTTGTAAGTTTGATAAGTAAGATGCGTTTGTTGCCGCCCAAATTTTATTGATCAGATCGCTAGATGAATTGATGCTGCCCACCGGAGCAACATCGCTATGCATAAAATAGCCAACCAGGCTTTCTTTGGTTAGGCTGATGGCCTTATTGCTTTTCACCTCTACATACTGAAAGCCTTTATAATTAAAATGTGGCATAAAGGTTTCTTCGCCTTTACCACTTAGTTTATAAATATCTGTACCGTAAGGATCACTCTTCCATGTTAAGGAATCAAGGAAGTAGTCGATATTTGATTGATCGGGATAACCATTCTTGTAAAGGCGTTCGGCATGGATAAGTCTTACTACGGTGTTTGAATCGCCATTTAGCGTAATCTGACTTACGCCTGCAATGTTTCTGCCTAAATCAAATACATAGGTTGAATCATTGATCTTGTTCATGCTTTTCGCGGCAATCTTTTCGACATTGCGAATGGGCTGCATGGCTTGTGATACAATATTTGCTGATGGCGCCTGGCGATTGGTTATACCTTCCCATTTACTATCATCATAGTCAGGCAGATCCCAACCTGCTTTTTCTAAACGGGCATCGTAATGTTCGCCAGTGTAAATACTATTGAAAACGATAGGGCCTGTGACAGTTTTCCAACTTTTGTCAGAGCTAATAGTTTCCACAGAACCATCGGTATAAGTAACGCGAATATCCATGCAAAACGTTGGCCTTGCGCGCCAGGGGGCACGTTCGTAATCCCAAACACCTTTGGATTGGAAGTTATACCAGCCATTCCCTAAGATTACCCCGATTGCATTTCTGCCATTTTGCAGCTGGTTGGTAATATCATAACTTACATATAGGTTACGGCGGTCAAACCGGGTGTACATTGGATCAAGGCGGTGATTGCCTATTTTTTTGCCGTTGATGTACAGTTCATACAATCCAGCCACAGCGATGTACGCTCTTGCCGATTTGATTTGTTTTTTGGGTTGAAAGGTTTTGCGATAATATGCCGCTGGTTTGGTGTGGATATTATTATCGTCGCTTATCCAGGTGCCTTTCCAGTTTTGCATGCCCATCATGCCGGTTTCAAAGCTGGCTATGGATGAATTTATTGTTTTGCCATCCTTATCCCAAAGGTGTACCTCCCAATAGTATTTGGTGAAAGGTTGCAATGCCTTACCTTCATACGCAATCAAGTTTTTAGATGAGTTGATTTTTGCAGTTTGCCAAACATTACCTTTTCCATTTTTTACTTCGAGTGAATCGGTCCCAATAAAAATTTGATAAGCTGACTGAATGGCCCCCAACCTGCCATCTTTCAATTGCCATACAAATCGCGGACTGGTGGCATCAATACCAATAGGATTTGTGAGATACTCGCATTTCAGGTCTGTAATCTGGTTAGACTGAGCAAAAGTATTAAACGATAATAGTGTTAAAACAGATAGGTAAAACAGGGATAATTTCATAGTATAATTGGTAGTTTGCTAAATCCTTTGATCATGTTGAGCATCAAAGGCTAAGGATACCACCAAATATGAGAAATAAAAATAAAAAAAGTGCTGACATTGTTTTGTCAGTAGTAGAATTTACTCACCCGGCTACGCTGCGCTGGCCGACCTCTCTTTCGCTGTGCAACAAAGAGGTGAAAGATCTTTTTTTGCCCTCTTTCCCGCTTGCGGAAGAGAGGGCAGGTTAAGCGGCTGAGCGAAAACCGGGTGAGTCATTGCGCAAATGCAAATCGACGATTGACTCACCCGGTCTTTGCTTCGCTCGACCACCCTCTCTTCGCCTGCGGCGGAAAGAGGATTTGGGGAAATATTATTTAGTGTTCCACTTAAAGTTTTTAATACCGATAACAGCAAATACAACAGTATAACCTAAAGTTACCAATAGCGCGTTGGTGGTATCCATTGTCCATGAACCGGGAACCATTCCACCTGCCATTATAGTTTGAACCGTACCGTATGGAGACCATTGGGTTAATTGCTGCATCTGTGGACCAAGCCTTCCGGTACCGCCAAACATGCCGACTATAACGAATGTGAAATAGATTAATCTGGACGTTGAATTCACCGTTTCAGGGTTTTTTATTAATCCAACAATTACTTGTCCCAAAGCCAGGTATACTGCACCACCTATTATTGCTGTAAAATAAGTTAATAAGTAACCAGTAGCAGTTAAAGAGATTTTGTCGTAATCAAACCCAACTATAAAAATAACAGTTGTTACAACTATTATCATTGTTAATTGCACGAACAAGCGGCTCATCATAATAGTCCAGTTAGATGCCGGAGCAACCCTAAGTCGTTGAAAGATGCCTTTATCCCGGTCACGGGCAATAGAATTGGTATATCCCATTAGGCCAATGGCAATTAGGCCGTAAGCAAGGCTATCTGATAATACAAATGGCCCACCAGCAGTTTTTACAAGATCTTTAAAAGATACAATAATCACTAAAGGCACTAAAAAAACCATTACCACGGCACGCCTATTACGCCAAACGGTGGTAAAATCAGCCTTTAGCAGGGCTGCGAGTACGGTGGATGTTTTGGGTATGATAGTTTCTTCCATGTTTTGTAATTTTTATGCACGTACGGCTTTGCCGGTTAGTGCGATGAATACATCTTCGAGCGTTACCCTGCCTTTGCGGGATACTGCTATTACTTCGGGATCGTTTTTATGTTTTTCGATGAGTGCCTGTGGGGTATCTATGGTAATCACTTTGCCATGATCGATAATGCCGATACGGTCGCATACCGATTCGGCTTCTTCCATGGAGTGGGTGGTTAATACCACGGCGTGCCCATGCTCACGAATGGCTTCGATGCGCTCCCAAAGCTGGCGGCGTGATTGGGGGTCGAGGCCGGTGGTGGGTTCATCCAGCAAAACCAAACGTGGATTATGTATGGTTGATATTACGAGGGAAACCCGCTGCTGTTGCCCACCCGAAAGCTGACCGAAACGTTTGCCCGCTGCATCTTCCAGACTGATGTCTTTGAGGATGGCTGTTAGCTTTTCATTAGTCAATTTAACGCCGTATATCCCCGCAAATAGCTGTAATATCTCACTTACCTTTAATTCGGGCTGAAAGCTGGTTGATTGCAATTGCACCCCCATTGCCGCACGGGCATATAATGGTTTTTCTTTGGCATTATGGCCATCAACAATAACGGTACCCGATTGATATTTTATCAAACCCTCAATAGCGCTGAGTGTACTGGTTTTACCGGCCCCATTCGGGCCAAGCAGCCCAAATATCTCTCCTTTACGAACATCAAAAGAGACTTCTTTAACCGCTTTGAATGTGCCATATTGCACACAAAGGTCAGTTACCTTTAAAATACTTTCTGATTGATTATTATCCATTTAGAATGCTTTTGTGTTTAGATACCACGATAACCATAATATTACAGTTCAATAATAATTAAAATTTAAATGGTTTAGCGGTCTCATAAATCTTCATTATTTGTCTATTTTGGCAGCCACAAATTTTTTAGATAGAGCATGACGTATTGTTTAGGCATAAAGGTTAAAGAAGGTTTGTTGGCACTGGCCGATACCCGCATCACCTCCGGAACGGATACCACCGTAAAAAAGAAAATATCGATAGAACAAAAAGATGGCTTTTCTCTTTTTATCATGACCAGTGGGTTAAGATCAACAAGGGATAAGGCAATAGTGTACTTTAAGGAATTGCTTGAAACTACCGAATATAACAAGTTATACAAAGCCGTAAATGCTTTTGGCGAGCAGGTTAAACGTGTTGCATCAGAGGATAAAGCATCGTTGGAAAAAGCAGGTTTCAACTTCGATTTGAACACCATAATTGGCGGACAGTTGAAAGATGATGACGAGCATAAGCTTTTCCTGTTATATCCCGAAGGTAACTGGGTTGAATTGGGTCAGGGTGCGCCATATGTGATTATTGGGAACTCAGGCCACGGTAAAGCGATATTAAACCGTACGCTGAACGAAGATTCGAGTTTGAAACTGGCTTTAAAGACCGGTTTTTTATCTTTTGATTCGACCAGGGTGAGTTCAAATAATGTAGATTTTCCGATTGATGTTGCACTGTATAAGAAAGACAGCTTTCATATTGTGGAGCAGCGTTATGAAAAAAAAGATCTGGAAAATATATCAGTACAATGGGCCGAGGAATTGAAAGCCGCGCTGGAACATATATCCGAGGATTGGATGGATGTAGCGTTTAATAAATTGGCTAAAGAAACTACTTAAAAAAAAACTACGATGAAATTTGATGTGTTCACCGAAATGCAATATACTGCCAATTCACCGGGCACATTAATTTTAAACATACATGCTTTACGCACACCAAACCAAACGGTAGTAAAGGAAGGATTCAGCATTGAACCCTACATTAAGGTTGAGGAGTTAGTTTTGGGCAACAGCGAGAACCGCCTGGTTCGTTTTGAGATATTGGAGCCGGGGAATATTAAACTAACCTATAACGCTACTGTTGATAACAGCTATACCATAACCGATCATTCACAAAAAGAAGAAATATTGGTTGCGCATATGGATAGCAACGTGCTATCCTATTTGTATCCCAGCCGTTACTGCCAGTCGGATAAACTGTATCGTTTAGCGAATAACCTGTTCGGGCATATTAACCACCAATTTGATCAGGTTATAGCACTTACAACATGGATCAATAAAAATGTGCAATACATGAGCGGGTTTTCAAACGCGCAAACATCCGCTTATGATACGGTGACCCAACAAGCCGGTGTATGCCGGGATTTCGCGCATTTGGGGATAGCGCTTTGCCGAGCCTTAACTATACCTGCCCGTTACTTTACAGGTTATGCTTATCACTTAAAACCCGCTGACTTTCATGCTTGTTTTGAAGCTTATTTAGGTGGTGAGTGGGTTTTGTTTGATGCGACGCATTTAGTACCACTTAACGGGTTGGTTAAAATTGCAACCGGCCGTGATGCTGCGGATACCGCTATTGCCAATATATTTGGTGATATTATTTTCACAACCATGCAGGTGACTTGTGAGCTGGCTGAGAATGAAAATTTTGTTCCTTTCTTTTATGAGGATTCGGCTTATCAGGGGTTGTCGTATAAATAACATATCGCATAATTTACTCACCCGACTACGCTTCGCTGGTCTGCCCTCGCTTCGCCTGCGGCGGAAAGAGGGCGGGGAACACCTTTGCCATTCTTCGCTATGCTCAGAATGGCAAAGGGATGAATCTGCCTGCAGTAAAACTTAAGTTTATAAATTTGGTTGATAGTCTGTTGGGGTTTAATATTTATTTACTTAACCGCTAACAAAAAATTGTACTTTTATTGAGCATATCACAACCAAAATATAAATGAAGAAACTGATTTTACTTTTTTGCCTGATTATATCTGCAAGCACTTTTACGTTTGCAGATACCTCTACTGTTCGCATTAAACATTTTAACATAACGGAAAACCCATACGAGCAAAATCAGGTATCATTGATTGCAACGGATTCGCTTAACAATACACAGGATAATGTTAACGGCGATTTTGTATTTACGATAAACGGTTTTGAAGACACCCTGAAATTTACCAGCGGCGTTGCCTTTTACAAGCACAAGATTGATCGTTCAACTTTTTTATATGCCCGCCATGTGGATGAAAATGGTGGCCCCACCCTATCATCTCTTTACTATGTTTATAAAAGCGAAAGCAAGTTAGTACCCATACATATTAGCTGGATGTGGTTACTGATAATACCTTTAGCGCTCGTTTTACTGGCCTATATGTTCAAAAGGTTTATCATTATCGCGATAGTCATTTTTTGCATATTTGTTTACTTTAACTATCACAATAACCTGAGCATTCCAATATTTTTTCAAAGTATTTTTGATGGGTTGAAGCGCCTCATTTAGAAAGTCATCCTAATACTAAAGTTTTTATCCTTTATTAGTGTCCTACTAATAAATTCAAAAGGTGCAGTTTTTTGGTGAGGACACCGATAAAAGGGGGAGGAGGTTATTGGATGGCGCCTAAACCCCTCCCTGCCACTTCACATCCAACCGCACCCCCTCCCGTGGGAGGGAATTAAAAATGGAAATGCAATCTTCAGAACACGAGTGATGAGGACACCAACAAAAGGGGGAACTTTCCAGAAACTAATCTCTAACTAAAAAGGCATCCCAATACCAAAGTTCAATTGTAAAAAGCTGTAGGTATTAGGGAAATTGGTAATCGCGTAGTTATTTTTAAAACTGCCGCTATGGAACAATTCGTTAAAATGATTAATTAACACCCACTGATCTGAACCATTAAATTCCGGGTCTTTAAATTTAAGCGCGGCATCAAGCCTGAAAACAAAAAAGCCAAGGTCAAACCGTAATCCCGTACCAATATCTATCGCGGTAGATTGTAACAGCGTATTAAATTTAAATTGCCCGTTTGGATTTTCAACAGTTGTGCTTAACGGATTGCCGGGATCTTCAGCAATGTTATGGAGCGTCCATACGTTTCCGGCATCCATAAATAATGCACCTCTTAATATACAACCGAAAAAGTTATCAGATAATTTATACCGGTATTCTAAATTGGAAACGATTTTTATTTCGCCAAATTGATCCAAATATTCCAACTTTTCCCTTGTACTGTCGGCCCCGGCACCTACGCCATAGCTTGCCCTATTAAATTGGCCAGGGCCAAGGGTACGCGGCAACCATGCCCGCATATCATTTGATCCACCCGCGTAAAAGTTTTTCTCGAATATTAATTGGTTACTATTGCCATAAGGTAGGCCTAGCCCTGCGTCAACCCTAAATATCAATTGCCTTTCGCCGCCTAAACTTTTGTAAAACCGCAAGTCAACTTCGGTTTTACTGTATTGAGCAAAGGTGTAACCAAATAAGGTACGTTCACCTAGTGTGTCTTTAGGTGTATTTAATAGCTTACTTACAAGTGCCAGTGTATTACCGCCAACATCAACATTACCCCTGAAATAAACAAAATCCCTATAGGTATTAAGTTTATTAGCGTTTAATACATAACTGTATTGACTGCCTGTAGTAAAAATGGTACGACCAATAAGAAATACATACGATTCCCTGTTTTGCGCTAATAATAATGACTCAGCCGCAGGGTCAATAACACCCTTTGAAAATTCAACATCAATTGGTGTTATAATATGTTCTTTATCCGGTGTTTCAAAAAAATCGTAAGTAATGGAATTTATAAAACTCTGGCGTTTAACCAATTCACTTTGGTAAAACAACGAATAATTAGTTGAAAAAGTGGTATGCGGTACGCCATACTTGCCTGGTTTGGCAAAATTAAACGGGGATATAATACCGGGAAAAATCAGGCTTACACCTGAACTGAAATCCTGATTTTCAATTACGCCGTTAGCTGCAGCATTAGCGCCTGTATTAAATAAAATACTTTCGTTAAGCTTTATCTGCAATATGGCTGCGCTATTAAAAATATTTCTGCTGGTGAAAGTATTACCAATGTTGTAGCCATATTGCCCGGCATTGAACAAGAACTCCCCTTCCACACGATCCGACATCTTTTTCAATGGCACAATATCTATCTTGGTATCCATCCTGTTACTGCTATCCGCCAGTTTAGTATAAGTTGGATTGGGCACATTCTTAAAAACGTTTAATTCTGATAGCCGCGTAGTGGTTAGTGTTTGATTATCGATATTATATAGCTGACCTTTTTTCTGAAAAATGTAGTCGGTAACAACGTGCGGTTTAAACCTGTGAGAAAAATCAACAAACCTAAATTGGGAATCAACCTGTATGGTATCGGCTTTTCCTACGGTTTTACCATTAGTTGCTGCAATAGTTATCAGCGTGTTATTGATCTTATAAATAGGATGCACCGACTTACCTGTAGGGTTGCCTATAATCATGGTTAAATCTACCACACTTTTATTATAGGTAGAATCATAATTAAAACTCATGTACTGGCGGTAAAAATCATAATAGCCGTTACGTTTCATCACCAAATAAAAGGCATCCCTATCGGCGGATAAGCTATCCGTATCAAAACGCTTACCAGGGCCTACATTGGCAAATATCTCAGGCGATCTTTTAACCAGGTCGGCCACTTTAGGGTCGGCAATACTATCCTTAAAGTTTCTGATCCGGAACATCGGCCCTTCAACGGTAGTAAATATCAGCTCGGCTTTTTTCTTTTTTATGTGGATGGAATCAGTAACCCTGGCTTTAAGGTAACCTTTATTCTGGATGTACTTTTCTATCTGCACCCGTGAAAACTCAACTAATGCGCTATCTAATATAGCAGGTGGTTCACCTATATCCTTTTTACCATTTTTGCTGAAGAGATAATAGATCTGGAGGTTGATAACATTGTTTGGTTGCTGCTCCTTATCTACATAATTAACCGCGTTCAGGGCAAACTCCTTATCCATGCCCTTAATAGTAATTTTGCGCACGAGGGCCTGGTTAGGCTTTAATCTGCGGGTAAGGTTGCAGTTTGAAAGCGTAAAAACCAGGAATATGCTTAATATTGTAAGGCGAAAATTATACCTGGTGAAAAATGCTTTCAAAATCGACTATCAGTTTATTAAAATCTTTACAACAAAAAAAGTTTCGCATTGAGCACGGCCTGTTTTTGGTCGAAGGTAACAAATCTGTTACCGAATTTGCAAATTCTTCATATCAAATTGAAGCTATTTACCATACAACTGCAATTGACCCAAAATTGCTGAAATTATCGGAAAAAATAAACTTTACTGAGATTTCATTGAACAATTTAGAGAAAATAAGTTCATTAAAGTCGCCGCAGGAGGTAATCGCATTGGTAAAAATACCAGCCTTGCCGGTTTTAAATGCCACAGACTTGAAGGAAAAATTCGCTATCGCCCTTGACGGGATACAGGATCCGGGCAATATGGGCACAATTATACGTACGGCAGACTGGTTTGGAATGCAGCATATCATTTGTTCTACCGATACGGTGGATGTTTATAATCCCAAAGTGGTGCAGGCTACTATGGGCTCGCTGGCGCATGTTAATATTTATTATGTTGAGCTGGCTGAATTTTTAGGAAGTATAAACATGCCATTGTTCGGAGCGTTATTGGATGGATCAAACATCTACAAAACAGATTTCGGTACTGAAGGACTGATAATTATGGGTAATGAGGGCAATGGCTTGCGGCCTGAAATTATTAAACTGGTGCAAAAAGCGGTTACTATACCCCGTGAAGGAAATGCCGAATCATTAAATGTGGGGATAGCTACAGCTATATTTTGTTCAGAAATAAAAAGGAATTCCTATAAATAAAACTTGGCAGCCAAATAATTATTACTATTTTTGCAGCCTTGAAAAAAAGGTCGGGTGGCCGAGTGGCTAGGCAGAGGTCTGCAAAACCTTTTACAGCGGTTCGAATCCGCTCCCGACCTCAAGGTAAAAAACATTAAAAATACAAGATCATGGGCGTTACACGTTTAAAAAGAAAAGATAGAAAAAACAAAACTACTTCACGTTTAGAAGTTCAGTTTTTAAAGAATGCTACAAACCTTGAGCCGGGAAGCCGCTCAGCAGAGCCAAAACATAGCCAAATTGCTAAAAACAATGCTGCTTTGTTAATAGCTGCTGGTAAATAATTCAGCATTTTATATAAGGAATTAAATCCTGCTGGTAATAACCGGCAGGATTTTTTGCGTTTTGTATTTTCCTATTGTCATTCTGAGCGTAGCGAAGAATCTATCGATAGGCATTTGCCCCATGTATAACGGATAGATTCTTCACTCCGTTCAGAATGACAAATAGAGGAATGACAAAAAGAAGAATGCTAAAGGTGGCTTATAAAGATTTCAATACCGCTTTATTAATCCTGCTTATCAATCCAGGGCCTTCGTAAATAAAGCCTGTGTAAAGCTGCACCAATGATGCTCCGGCTGCTAATTTTTCCAAAGCATCTTCGGGTGAGTGTATACCTCCTACCCCTATAATCGGGAATGAGGCTTTTGACTTTTGGCTTAGATATTTAATTACTTCGGTTGAGCGTTTGGTTACCGGCTTACCGCTTAGTCCACCTGTTTCGCTTTTTAATTTATCCGAAGAAACCAAATTTTCGCGACTAATAGTTGTATTTGTGGCAATAACGCCTGCTATACCGCTTTGCTGAACGATCTCTACAATATCATCCAGTTGAGTATCCGTTAAATCGGGGGCTATTTTTAGTAAGATTGGCCTGCTGATGCCATTTTTTGAATTACGCTGCTGCAAAGTGCTTAATAAATTCATTAGCGGTTTTTTCTCCTGCAATTCGCGTAAGCCGGGAGTATTTGGTGAGCTTACATTCACCACAAAATAATCTACCAGATCAAACAACTTATCGAAGCATTTGATGTAATCGTTTACCGCTTCTTCATTAGGAGTGATTTTATTTTTGCCGATGTTACCACCGATGATAATACCTTTTTGTGATGCCGGGGTATTTTTGCGATAGGCGGCGATGTGCTCCGCTACTACATCCATCCCCATATTGTTAAAGCCCATACGGTTGATTAAACCACCATCGGCAGGTAGCCTGAACATACGTGGTTTTGGGTTACCGTCTTGAGGTAAAGGTGTAACTGTACCCACCTCAATAAAACCGAAACCGAGGTTTGCCATTTCGCTGATCACATCGGCATTTTTATCAAAGCCTGCGGCCAAACCAACAGGGTTTTTAAACCTCAATCCAAAAACTTCCTTTTCTAAACGCGAATCATTCAGCTCCCATATGGCCCTGCTCAGTGCAGCGCCGCCGGGAAAGCGATTAAAGCGTTTTAGGTTACGTGTTACAAAGTAATGTACCTTCTCCGGGTCGAACTTAAATAATATGGGTTTAAGCAAAAAATACATGCCGCGAAGTTAGTGGTTTTTCCGGAGGTTCATAGTTCATGTATGGTGGTTCATAGTGATACTTTTTTGTCTTTTTATTTTTGATATTTTATAATTACGCATCACCAATGGAAAGAATAATTATATTAGCGATACCAATTCGTGGTGCATCTGCGTTCGCGAAATAAACTATAACACCTGCCATGACACTAAAAAACAACCGTCGCAACTTTGTTAAAACCGCCGCCATTGGCGCCGTAGCCGCACTAGCTATCCCTGATATTATTACATCGGCCTATGCTAAAGAGAAAAGCAAAAAGGCTATGATTGATGAAAATGACATTGTGCTTTTCCAGGGAGATTCCATCACCGATTGGGGGCGCGATAAAAATAAAAGCATGCCTAATGATTTCGGGGCATTGGGTTCGGGGTATGTGCTATTAACAGCTGCTGATTTGCTGAGAGAATATGCAAACAAGAACTTAAAGATCTACAATAAAGGCGTAAGCGGCAACAAGGTATTTCAATTAGCCGACAGATGGGATACAGACACCATCGCTATAAAACCAAATGTGCTAAGCATTATGGTGGGCGTGAATGATTACTGGCACACCATTACATCAGGCTATAAAGGCACACTGGATACCTACAGAACAGATTATAAAAAATTATTAGAGCGTACTCAACAGGCTTTACCCGGTGTAAAATTAATTATCGCAGAGGCTTTTGCGATGAAGGATGTAAAAGCGGTTAATGATTCGTGGTACCCGGCTTTTGATGGCTACCGCCAGGTGGCCCGTGAAATGGCAGATGAATTTGGCGCGGCATTTATCCCATACCAAAGTGTGATGGATGAGGCTTTAAAATTAGCTCCTGCAACTTACTGGTCTCTTGATGGGGTACACCCTACTCCTGCTGGTGCGAGTTTGATGTCGCAGGCTTGGTTGAAGGCGGTGAAGGGATAAAATTGCTTCTTTAATAATTTGTCATTCTGAACGGAGTGAAGAATCTTCTAACTGTGCAAAGTCCGCTATGCAAATTGAAGAAGATTCTTC
Source organism: Bacteroidota bacterium (assembly GCA_026224775.1). GTDB lineage: Bacteria > Bacteroidota > Bacteroidia > Sphingobacteriales > Sphingobacteriaceae > Mucilaginibacter. The sequence goes on along the minus strand of JAMFRP010000019.1, from coordinate 135,845 downwards.
ACTCCGTTCAGAATGACAAAGGCATTTATTGTTGAGTATCTGCTATTTCTTTTTGTTGTTTTACAACAGCCTTTATAATCTGCTGTAAAATTGAGGCATTCCAATCGTTTGCAAAGCTGCAGCTTTTGGTTTGCTTAATGTTATTGGCATTATAGATCATAAAATAGGTGCGATAATTACTGATGGATATTTCATTCCATAGCAATTTATTTTTCTTGGCCCAACTTATACCATCGGCATCAAAGCTTACACCTGCTATTTCAAAAACTTGATTGATTTTATAAAGCTCCGCATAATAATTCAAGGTACTATTGAAATAGTATTTCCAAAGCAGTTGATATATTTTAGACCATGCTTCATAGTATGCCTTCCGCTTTATGCCATAAATACTATTGAGTTTAATCTCGAATATTTTGTTTTGAAAGTCCTTGGTTTCGATAACGTATTGACGACCGAAAACAAACTTGTAACCCCGAGTCCAACCAACTTTGTACCTAAAGGCGTTTATGCTTTCGGCAGGAATAATGATTGTAGGCCCCGCTGTTTCAACTTTTATGCCCTGATCTGTAAAAGTAAGTTTCTTGGCTATTTTACTTCCAAAAAATGAGGGTATGGTTACAACATTTGAAACTTCCATGCACCAAGGTAATTAAAATTATATTTATCGCTGACCAAAATTTCCATCACCTTCCGGAGGCAAGGATATATTTTTGCCACCAACCCTGACATCAACCGTCATTATTAACTCATCATCGTAAGCGCATTATGACTTTCCCATAAGTACGTTTACCTTTGCAGCGCAAATAATATTTCTCATGACAAAAAAATTGCTCAAAACACTTTTCACAACATTCATTATATCAACTATACTAAATATTGCCATCACCTGTATTTACTACTCGGTAACACAAAAAAATACCGGATATGATTATAAAACCATGCTGCAGATGATTGCTGATGGTGTGTTTTTATTAAACATTATATTATTGCTGATGGTGCTGCCGGTATTGTTTTTTTCGCTACCTCACATCCGCAGCAGCCTACCGATGCGAATACTCTTGTATTTTGCTGGACCAGTTGTTTTCCTGATCACCGCTTCGCTGATGCACTTAGGGCCGATTAATAAGTTGTTTTATTTAGAAACAGGGCTGATATTTATATTGGTTCACTCCATTCTTTACTTCACATCGATCAAAAAAATTGTATAAGCCGCTTTGCATTACATTGATTTAGGCTTTTTGAAAGATTTAGGGTAAACTTGCATTACAAATGAAAACATTTTACGGAGACTTAAAACTCGGCATCTTGGGCGGCGGCCAATTGGGCCGAATGCTGATACAACAGGCTATAAATTATAACGTTACCGTAAAGGTGCTTGACCCTGATCGCGAAGCGCCATGCAAAAAATTGTGTGATGAATTTGTAGTTGGCTCATTGAGCGATTATGAAACCGTTTACAACTTCGGCAAAAAGGTGGATATGCTTACCATTGAAATTGAGAAGGTAAACGTTGAAGCCATGGAACAGCTGGAAAAAGAAGGTGTACTGGTTTATCCGCAATCACGAATCATCAGGTTGATACAGGATAAGGGCTTGCAAAAGCAGTTTTTTAAAGAAAACGGTATCCCAACAGCAGATTTTAAGATCATCTCATCACCCGAAGAATTAAAAGAAAGCAATTTCCCATTCCCCTACATACAAAAACTGCGCAGGGATGGCTATGATGGCAGGGGCGTTTACAAGGTTGTAAATGAATCGTATCTTGATAAAGCGTTTATCGAACCAAGCCTGATTGAACGCTTGATCGACTTTGAAAAAGAAATTGCCGTAATAGTTGCCCGTAACGAGAATGGCGAAGTAAAAACCTTCCCGATGGTGGAGATGGAATTTAACCCCGAAGTTAATTTGGTAGAGTTTCTGATCCAGCCATCTACACTACCTTTTGAAGTTCATCAGGAAGCTGAAAACATTGCTAAAAAGATTGCCGAAACGCTTAAAATAGTAGGCATACTGGCGGTTGAGATGTTTTTGGATAAGAATGGCAAAATATTGGTGAATGAATTGGCTCCGCGTCCGCATAATAGCGGGCACCAGAGCATTGAGGGGAATGTGGTATCGCAATTTGAACAGCATTTACGGGCGATATTTAACCAGCCTTTAGGCGATACCGCCTGCTTGAACAATGCCATTATGGTAAACGTTTTAGGTGAAGCCGGATATGAGGGACCCGCCATTTATAAAGGCATCGAAAAAATATTAAAATGCGCTGGTGTGTATGTGCATTTATATGGCAAGGCGCTAACCAAACCCTTCCGCAAAATGGGGCATGTGACTATTGTTGATGCTGATAGGGAAAAGGCTATTGAGAAAGCCAAGTATGTGCAGAAGACTTTAAAAGTAATTAGTTAATAATATTCTAATTGTCATTCTGAGCGGAGCGAAGAATCTATCGATAGGCATCTGCGCCATATATAACGGATAGATTCTTCGCTCCGCTCAGAATGACAAAAGTAAAAGAGACCATGAGTAAATCACCAAAAATAGGAATAATAATGGGCAGCAAGTCCGATTTGCATATTATGCAGGATGCTGCTGATGTTTTAAAGGAACTGGGCGTTGATTATGAGATTACCGTAGTATCGGCCCACCGTACGCCTGACCGTATGTTCAGTTATGCACGTGCAGCCGCTGACCGTGGTTTGAAGGTTATTATCGCCGGTGCCGGTGGTGCCGCGCATTTACCGGGTATGGTTGCTTCGTTAACACATCTGCCGGTTATTGGTGTTCCTGTAAAATCAAGCAATTCTATTGATGGCTGGGATTCGATATTATCTATCCTGCAAATGCCGAATGGTATTCCGGTTGCTACCGTAGCATTGAATGCCGCGAAAAATGCAGGTATTTTAGCTGCGCAGATACTTTCAACACGTGATGAAACGATTGTTCAAAATTTAATCGCTTACAAAGAAGAATTGAAGCGGAAAGTTGAGGAATCGGCTGCTGAGCTAGAAGATTAGAGGCTGGAGATTAGAGATTAGTTAAAAATCTAATATTCACTCAATCACTAACCCACTCAATCACTCATTAATTAAGGGCTGGATTTTCAGGAAAATTAGCAATATGCGCATAGCGTGTGCCCAGACTGATTACTACATCGCGCCATAGTGTATTTTCATCATGGGTAAAAATGGTGTCCAGACTGAATTTATCTGATACAATCCAAACATTTTCGCGCAACTCGGTATCTAACTGACCTATCGTCCAGCCGGAATAGCCGGTGAAAAATTTGATCTCGCTTTCTTTCAGTTGATATTGGGATATCAGGTCTTTCACCACTTCAAAATCACCACCCCAAAATACACCGTCCCAAATTTCGATACCGTTAGGGATCAGATCCGGGCGACTATGGATAAAGTGCAGGGTGTTTTTTCCTACCGGGCCGCCAACATATACAGGCATTTCTGAATACGAGGTATCCGGTAAAATATCGCCCAATAAATATTCGCTCTGGTGGTTCAATACAAAGCCTACCGCTCCCGATTCGGAGTATTCTGTAAGAATAATAACGGAGCGCTTAAAATTAGGGTCCATCATAAATGGCTCTGATATTAATAAATGCCCAACCGCGGCCGATATTGAACTAAGCATATTTGTATAATTATAATGATACAACAATCATCGTAAAAATAAGTTCATTTACCAAAAAATGAAATATATAACATATATACGGTTCATTTAATTAGTAAGTTTGCATTAATGGACCAAAACGAGTTACAAAATATGCGGCAGGACTATAGTGCCGCCTCATTATCAGAAGATACGACCAAGGGCGACCCAATTAAACAATTTGAAAAATGGTTTAATGAAGCCGTGGAAGCGCAAGAACATGAGCCCAATGCCATGACTTTGGCTACCGCGACCTATGATGGCCGCCCATCTGCCAGGATAGTTTTATTAAAAGGATTCGATCCATCAGGATTTGTTTTTTATACCAACTATTTGAGCCGTAAGGGAAAAGAGATCACTAAAAACCCGTTAGGGGCATTAACTTTCTTTTGGGGATCATTGGAGAGACAGGTTCGGATTGAAGGCACCATTGAAAAGTTAAGCAAAGAAGATTCGGATAAATATTTTAAAGTTCGCCCGCGTAAAAGCCAGTTAAGCGCTGTTGCCTCACCACAAAGCCAGGAAATTACCAGTCGTGATGTTGTGGAAAAGAAATGGGAAGAACTGGTTGAAGAGTACGGTGATGATAAAGAAATACCAAAACCATCTTTTTGGGGTGGATATGTGTTAAAACCACGTTATGTTGAGTTTTGGCAAGGCCGCAGCAGCCGCCTGCACGATCGTATCGTTTACAAAAAGATCGACAACAAAAACTGGAAAAAAGTTCGTTTGGCACCATGAGTTTTGAGGGTATTAAAGCATTATTGGCCGCTAAGTTTGGCGCTGACATTATAGTTGGCGAAGAGACCGGTGGTTTACAATCTGCATTACTTATTGATGCGGACCGTATTGCTGAGGTTTGTTTGGAACTGCGCAATAATCCCGAAACCTATTTTGATTTTTTAAGCTCATTATCGGGTGTTGATTATGGTATTGAGGTTGGCAAATTTGGCGTGGTTTATCATCTGGCATCGATCCCTTATAAAACACAGTTGACTTTAAAGATCAGCAAAGAAAATAGCCGGGACTTAGCCGATTTACCATCGTTTCCAAGCATTTTTTCTGTCTACCGTTCGGCAGATTGGCATGAACGTGAGGCTTATGATATGCTGGGGATATTTTTTGAAGGTCACCCTGATTTAAGGCGTATTTTGATGCCGGATGATTGGGATGGGTTTCCGTTGAGGAAGGATTATAAGAATGCGGAGTATTATAAAGGGATAAAGATAGATTAACAAAAGCGTCATTGCGAGCGATAGCGTGGCAATCCCCGACTTGAAGAGCCGCTCTGTATAGCTTAGAGATTGCTTCCTTCCTCGCAATAACGAAGCGGATAAAATAAGAATTACATTGAACGAAGCATTACAACGATATACTGAAAAAATAGCCAACGCTGCTGTTGAGGATATGGTGTTGAACATGGGGCCACAGCATCCATCGACGCATGGGGTTTTGCGGTTGGAGCTGATTACTGATGGGGAGATTGTTAAAGAGGTTATCCCCCACCTTGGCTATTTGCACCGTTGTTTTGAGAAACATGCTGAATCGCTGACCTATCAGCAAACTATCCCGTTTACCGACAGGATGGATTACCTGGCATCCATGAACAACAGCCACGCCTTTGTAATGGGTGTTGAACGCATGATGGGGATTGACAAAGACATTCCAAAACGTATTGAATATATAAGAGTGCTGGTTTGCGAATTGAATCGTATTGCATCGCACCTGATAGCTATTGGTACTTATGGTATTGATATTGGCGCTTTTACGCCTTTCTTATGGTGTTTTAGGGATCGTGAACACATTATGGGTATGCTGGAGTGGGCATCAGGCTCGCGCATGCTTTACAACTATATTTGGGTTGGCGGTTTGTTTTACGACCTGCCGGTTGGCTTTGAAGAACGCTGCCGCGAGTTTGTTGATTACTTTAAACCCAAAATGGTTGAGCTGAATCAACTTTTAACAGATAACCAGGTATTTATTAGTCGCACGGCTAATGTTGGCGTGTTGCCGCTGGATGTGGCTATAAACCATGGCTGTTCGGGCCCGATGCTGCGTGGATCAGGATTGAAATGGGATTTGCGCAGGATTGACGGTTATTCTATATATCCTGAACTTGAATTTGATATACCGGTAGGTACAGGCCTGATGGGTACTGTTGGCGATTGCTGGGACAGGTATAAGGTTAGGATTGATGAGATTGAGCAATCATTAAAAATGGTTGAACAATGCCTGGATCGTTTACAAAAAGAATTAAAACGTACGCCGGAGTTTGACCCGCGCGCCAAAATGCCGCGTAAGATAATACCCAAAGCACAGGATTATTATGTGCGTTGCGAAGGCGCCAAAGGCGAATTAGGTTTCTATTTTATGGCGGATGGGAAATCGGAGATACCTACCCGTGTAAAATCGCGCGGACCGAGCTTTAGTAATTTATCGGTATTGCCCGAAATATCAAAAGGTGTTATGATTGCCGATCTGATAGCTATTGTGGGCTCAATAGATTTTGTGCTCGGCGAGGTAGATAGATAATCATCCCAACAAAAAAGCCTCCAATTGGAAGCCTTTCTCATTTATATATATTGTTAATTTATAGGGCTTATTGATAAACCTTAACGATGAACACATAATTATTCAGCTTTTTAACTTGCTGAACCCGGGTTAATCCCGCTAAAGTATTTTTAGTATTCAGGTTGATCTTTCTGGTTAATGAATCGGCGGGTATGTTGTGGATCGCACTCAGCAGATAGCTTGATTTTACCGCGAAGTGAACACCTTCCAGCTGAGTTTGTTTTGCCTGTATAATACCTACAACGTTTCCTCTGCTATCCATCAATGGGCTACCGCTGTTACCGGCATTAATTGGGATAGAGATCTGGTAATCTAAACTATCGCCATTTAAACCAACAGCCGATGTTACCCTACCCTCATTAAACACTGGCGAATCCTGCGGATAGCCGTAAGTGTAAACGCTTTCAGCTAAATCACTCTCAGCTTTTTTAATGGTATAAGGGATAGCGCCCAAATTCCTGAACGAAGTATCAACAATCTTTAAGATAGCAATATCATTTTGAGGCTCGGTATATAAAACTTTCGCTTTAAATGATTTACCTGCGGCATTTTGTACGTAGACAGAATCAGCGCCATTAATTACGTGGTAATTGGTTGCGATTAAACCGCTTGAGGTAATGGCGAAACCTGTCCCGCTGAACCTTTCGGTATTTTTAAATCTTTCGGCCCTGCCATTTTGCGTAAGCTTTTGGTTGATTTTATCTGTTTTATTCTTCAGGTTACCAACTTCCTGGCGCAATGCTATATATTGCGAATCCTGACTGGTCATTTTACCGGTTAAAAACATGATGCTCAAAATAGCAAATATGGCAACCGATGCAGCTACTGATATTTTTGAGTGGTGGTTACGCCACAACTGTACCACCCATGATGGATGAACCATCAGTTCATCAGCCAGGGTATGCACGTCAATTTCATCATGTATCGCATTCAGGCGATTCTCCAACGCCAGGCGATCGCTGTATTGTTTTAACAATTTAATAAAATCCTGATGCTCGGTAATCTTAGCATCAATAGCAGTACTTTCCTTACGAAGCAATTCAAACTCCTTTAGCTCTTCCGGGCTCATTTCGCCGTTCAGGTAACGTTCAATTTCTTCTTGTAACTTATACTCGTTCATTTTCGCCTCTTATTTCTGCTGAAAAAACAACTTCTTCAGCCTTTGCAAACATTTATATTTTTGCGTTTTCGCATTATCAGCATTGGTATAACCAAACCTTTCGCATATATCCTGCATACTTAGGTTGTGGATATAAAAATCCTCCATTATGGTTTTACAGGGTTCGCCTAATAATTGGAGCGCACTCTCCATTTTACTAAACTGTATATCCATGTCGTTCTGTTTTTCAACTTCGTCCTCAACATGCATATGCTCCTGAAAATCCCTTATATCCCCTCCAAACCTGCTCATGTGGCTCAGCCTTTTAAGCCAAAGCCGCCTGCAGATTGAATAAATAAAGGTTTTAAGCTTACTGCTCAGCTCAAAATCCCCGGCCTTAATTTTATTATACAATATAATAACGGCCTCCTGGTAAATATCCTTGGCATCATCAGCGGTGCCGTTATTATTTATTATTAGCTGTAAAATCATCGGAAAGTAAGCCACATACATGCGCTTTAAAACACTTTCCGAGTTATTAAGTATGCCTAATATAACCTCACTATCCGTTGGTATTGAATCTTTTAATTCTTTATTCACCTGATATTACTACTTAATACAATTTAATTGAAATGGTAACCCTGTTTTTCCAAAAAAAACTAATTTATTAAAATAAGGTTACCTTTTTGAAAAACGGGCATTAATGCAAAGTAACACTTAAAAATAAACATCATGAAAAACATTATCAAAACAACATTAGTAGCTGCAGCTGTATTAACATTTGCTGCTTGCGGTTCAAAAAAAGCAACTTCAGGTGTTGATTCAACTACTGTAAAAGTTGATTCAACTTCAAAAACAACTGTTGACAGCACTAAAAAAGACACTGTAAAAGTTGATACCACTAAAAAGGACACAACTAAAAAAATGTAATTTAATTTAATCAGGCAGTGTGATATAAAATCACATTGCCTGATTACTTATTCAGCTGCCTTTCAGATATTTATTCAGGTTGATGGGTTACTTTTCATACATTATTGTATTAAGATTATAAATCTATAAAAACATAACCATGAAAAACTCATTTAAAATCGCGGCATTAGCCCTGGTAGTTTCAATTTCGGTAGCTGCTTGCGGTGGCCACAAAAGCGGTTCAACTGGCGACAGTACAAAAACTGACAGCACTAAGGTAGACTCAACAAAAATCACGAAGGATACCCTTAAAAACGATACTACCATTAAAAACGATAGTACTCATAAAGACACTACCATTAAAACTGTTACTAAAACAACAACAGAAACTAAAAAGAAATAATAACACCCTGATTATTAGTTTTTTTATAATTAAAAAAGGTAATTCATGATTTTTTTTCAAAAAACATGGGTTACCTTTTGTCATTTCAGGTATTAATCAGCAAAACTATTAATCACTTAAAAAAAATTAACATGAAAAATTCAATCAAAGTTAGCGTATTAGCTTTAGCTATCGCTTGTTCTTTCGCAGCTTGCAAAAGCAAATCTTCTTCAGCTTCAGCTGATTCTACTAAAATGGCTGATTCAGCTAAAGCAGCAGATTCAACTAAAATGGCTGATTCATCTAAAATGAAAGCTGACACTGGTAAAATGAAAGCTGATTCATCTAAAATGACTAAAGACACAACTAAGAAATAATTATTTCCTAGTACAACAAAAAGCCCTGCTAGCAGGGCTTTTTTAGTTTTAATACTTTTTTGGAATATAATTGTAGTGGCTTTATGACTTGCCCCTGAACAACGATATTATCCAGATGATTATCGCGATAACAATAATAACTGCTATAATACCTACTATAGCCCCTGCTTTAAAAATACCGCCAATAAGGGCGCAACTGCTCATGGTCATCACAGCCATAGCAATCAATAACAAGTTTAATTTTCTCATGATAAAAAGTTTATGTGATTGAATTTCATAAATTAGCACAATAACTATACCTGTTTATAAAACAGATAAGTATTTTTACCGCCTACTTATCTATTATGAGCACTACCCTACTATCTATACAGCACGCCAGCGTACGTTATTTAAACAATCATATATTTAAAAGCCTGTCATTCCATATAAATAAGGGCGAAAATTGGGCTTTGATCGGCAAAAGCGGATCGGGTAAAAGCGCATTGCTGCAAACCATTACCGGCAGGTTTAACGTTACCGGGGGTGAAGTAAATTATACCTTTTTTGAAGAGTTTTTAGCACACCACCCCGATCATGATCCTACTTTAACGCATCATAAGCTGATTGCTTTGGTGGAGTCGAAGCATCATTTCAGGAACCTATCCAACACTACCGAATTTTATTACCAGCAGCGATACAATTCTTCTGACTCAGAAGATGCGCAAACTGTTGAAGAATATCTGAATGATATAAAACATGTTGACGGCGGTAACAACTATTGGACTTTTGATAAAGTTATCGGAACATTAAGATTAGAGCCGCTACGAGGCAAACAGCTTATAAAATTATCCAACGGAGAAACCAAACGCTTATTGATCGCGGCAGCATTAATCAAGAACCCGGTTTTATTGTTGCTGGATACCCCATTAACCGGCCTTGATGTGCAAACACGCCAATTGTTTAATACCATACTTAGTGAAATAACCGCCTCGGGTATCTCGGTAATTATTGCCACTTCGCCGCGCGAAATACCGGATGCTATAACCAACATTGCCGTTTTGGAGAATGGTGAGATAGTCCAGACCATAAAAAAGGCTGACTTTAATGCGGAATTATTTAAAGACAAAGCTAAGACCAATGTGGATGTAGAGAAGCTAAAAAACTTGCTCAACAACACCAAGAAACCGACTTATACCTACATGGTAAAAATGAATGATGTACATATAAAATATGGCGAGAAAATCATTCTGGATAAAGTAAACTGGCAGGTGTTACCCAGTGAGCGGTGGGCATTGCTCGGGCCGAACGGTGCCGGAAAATCGACCCTGTTAAGTTTGGTTAATGGCGATAACCCGCAGGCTTATGCCAATGATATTGTTTTGTTTGATGTGAAGCGCGGCAGTGGCGAAAGCATCTGGGATATTAAAAAGAAAATAGGTTTTGTATCACCAGAACTTCATCAATATTTCCCTACGGATAATAGTTGTTTGCAGGTGATTGAATCGGGTTATTATGATACTTTGGGATTATTCAGGCCAAGCCAGAAAGCCAAAGCGGATACCGCTTTAGCATGGATGCAGGCATTAGAGGTTGATAAATATGCACGTACGTTATTGAAAAACATCCCGGCCAGCGCACAGCGTTTATGTTTACTTGCACGGGCACTCATCAAAAACCCTGATCTGTTGATATTTGATGAGCCTTGCCAGGGTATGGATGAGCATCAGCAACTAAACTTTAAGCAGATAGTAAACACCATTTGCGATATGAGTGATGTGACGCTGATTTACGTAACCCATTATCAGCATGAAATACCGGATAGCGTGACGAAGGTTTTGAGGTTGGATAAAGGGATGGTAGTAGAATAATTTATCATAAACTATCGTCATTGCGAGCGAAGCGTGGCAATCCCAAACGATGCAGAGCCGCTCTGTGGATCGGGGATTGCCACGCTTCGCTCGCAATGATGCTTCATTTTTTCTGTCAGCCTATTGTTAGCTAATCTCTAACCACTATTCTCTAATCACTTTTTATCTATATTTGTATATGAATACAGCCGATCTGTTACAGCGCGCTTTACAATTTGATTTCCTGACACAGGAAGAGGGTGTTTTTTTATATAACAACGCCCCTACGCCTGATTTGATGTATGTGGCTAACGAACTGCGTAAAAAGCAAGTTCCGCATGGCAAGGTTACCTGGCAGATAGATAGAAATGTAAACACTACCAACGTTTGTATAGCCAACTGTAAGTTTTGTAACTTTTTTCGTCGCCCCGGGCACGAGGATAGTTATATTACCGACATCGAGACCTATAAAAAGAAGATCGAAGAAACCTTCCGTTATGGCGGCGACCAGTTGTTATTACAAGGAGGTCACCACCCTGATTTAGGTTTATCTTTTTATACTGACTTATTTAAACAGTTAAAAGAATTATATCCAAACCTAAAATTACACTCCTTAGGCCCCCCGGAGATTGCCCACGTAGCAAAGCTGGAGAACATGAGCCATATTGATGTGCTCAGGGCGATGAAAGAGTCGGGTTTGGATTCTTTACCCGGTGCGGGCGCCGAGATCCTTAACGATCGTGTACGCAGGCTGATATCAAAAGGAAAATGTGGTGGTAAGGAATGGTTAGACGTAATGCGCGCGGCACATCAGCTTAATTTACCAAGCTCGGCTACCATGATGTTTGGCCACGTAGAAACTATTGAAGAGCGTTTTGAACATTTAGTTTGGATACGTGAAGTTCAGGCCGAAAAACCTGAAGGCCATTATGGCTTTGTGGCATTTATACCATGGCCTTTCCAGGACGATGGCACGCTGTTACGTAAAGTGCGTGGCATCACTAACAATGTAACCGGCGATGAATACATCCGCATGATTGCGTTAAGCCGTATTATGCTACCAAATATCAAGAATATACAGGCATCATGGCTTACCGTAGGTAAACAAGTTGCCCAGATATGTTTACAAGCGGGTGCAAACGATTTTGGATCGATCATGATTGAAGAAAATGTGGTATCGGCAGCAGGTGCGCCGCATAGGTTTACCGCTAAAGGCATACAGGATTCAATAGCCGAAGCAGGTTTTGAACCCCAGCTACGCAACCAAAAATATGAATGGCGCGATGTACCTGTACAGATTGAAGAGCAGGTTATTAATTATTAAAAATATAAACTCCATAAAAAAACGCCATGTAAATAATACATGGCGTTTTTTGTTTTATTAACTTACTAATTAACTTTTTGGTTTTGTAAATGCCGGTACTAAAATAGCAAGCACTTCAGTCATTGTTAACGGTTCATCAAATGCAGCTGTTGCAGCAGCAACTGTTGTTGTACTACTTGTTGCACCTGGTAAAGTAAGGATGTTAACGCCACCCTGTACAGTTGTATTTTCAGGGGTTGCACCGCCGTAATTTGCATTAACTGCAGCAACGCCGGTATCATTACTTGCAGCTCCAGAAGTATCAACACTTCCTGATGCGGTACTGGTAATCCATGGCAATACGGTTGCATTATATTTACTTGAACGTAAATAACGAATGGCCGATGCATGCCTTGCTTCTACAGCATGTATATCTAAAGCTGCAGTTAAGTAAGTTTGGTTACCTAATAAATTGGGGGCCTGGCCTTTGTATGCGCGTACACCTGTATCTTCAAATGTTTCGGCAACAGCTAAAAATGTTTGGTAGCTTGTAAAAACACCTGTAAATGGACCAGCCATTGAACCAGAACCACCGGTATAATCCAGATACACAAAGTCAGACGCGGTAACCGGGGTACCCCCAGCAGCAGAGATTGCGCTTGTTAAAAATGTAACGTGTTTGTTTTCGTCAGACTGAATTTGAGCGATGTACGCGGCATCAGTTACTAATCCTGAAGCTGCCATCCCATCGTTGTAAAATGTCGCTTCTAATATTTCAAGTGTTAAAGCAAAGTTTAATACACTAATTACACTTGCTGATGCCGATTGACCATATGCTTTTTTAAATAAATTACCTAAAGCGAATGGAATTGCAGCCACGGCTACTTTAGAGCCAAAGCTTGTAATATTTTTTATCGCGTCGCGACGAGGACTGATCCGGTCATTAAATTCCGGGTCAATTTTCTCTATTTCTTCTACTATACTAAATAAATTCATGATTGTAATTGTTAAAGGTGATTAACTGAAACTGTTAGCTGAAACTTTAGTCTTTAAGTAAGTATTTGCCCCTACTAACACTGCGCTTGGTTTATTGCTGATGTTTAAACCGTTGGTATCAACCTGATCTGACGATACGAAATTACCCTGGGTTATTAAGTTTCCGATCAATGCGGCATGCCTGGCTTCTACCGAAACAATACTACCCGCAATTGATAAATAGGCAGCGTTTTGGATGTTATAAGCAATACCATCATAAGCAGTTACACCTAAATCTTCAAAAGCCTTGGCAGCTCCTAATACCGCTGTTCTGCTTGTGAAATCAATTTTGCTAAAATCAGGGGTTAATCCTTTTATAGCACTGGTACCTAACGCGGCTTTAAAAAACTCACGATGACACACTTCATGATCACGTATATCAGTTAAATACGTTAATTCGATTGACGGCATGTTGGTGTAAGGAGTTGCAACCACTTGTAAATAAAATGCAGCTTCCAATTGTTCCAGCGCGTAGGCAAAATTTAATATACCGGTATCTCCACTGCCTACATCTGTTACACCCTCTGTAGGCACAACGTTATGATCTTTATGGCATGAGGATACAGCTGATAATAAGCCTATCCCGGCCACTCCAGCACCCGCATAACGTAAGAATGACCTACGGGCCATATTTACATTAACATTAGTTAAATCTGTTTCTGTTTTCATAATAGATGATTAATTTTATAAGTTTATATGGGTAGATACGCCCAATAGTCGTTAACGGTTTTTTACTTTCAGGTTATTAATCACAACCTCAGAGAATACAACTTAAATTTATAGTTAGAAATGTCAAACACAGATCTTTATATTGAAGCGCTTATATTTTCATCTGAGCAAAGTTTACGGGTTGAGGAGATCGCATACTGCTTACAGGCAGCATTGGAAGAGGACATTAGTATTGAGCAAATAAATCAGGGCATCAATAATATCAGCGAAAAATATCAGGCTGAAAATCTGGCAATTGAGTTGGTTAAAGTAAATAATGGCTATCAGTTTCTTACCAAAAAGCCTTTTCACCCGGTTATTAACCTGCTGCAATCGCAACGTTCAAAAAAGAAACTGAGCCAGGCAGCGCTTGAAACCCTCGCGGTGATTGCCTACCGGCAACCAACCACCAAAACCGATGTTGAACAGATACGTGGTGTAAACTGCGATTACTCGATACAAAAACTGCTCGAAAAGGAATTAATAGCCATTGTAGGCAAATCTGAAGCTGTTGGCAAGCCTATACTTTATGGTACAAGCAGCCTGTTTATGGATTATTTTGGTATAAATAGCATGAATGATTTGCCTAATATAAAAGAACTTACAACGGAAGAAAGTTCTATTGGCGAGGCCACAGAATAATTTTTAAATGATATTTTTAATAAAAATGGATTTTAATTATTTTTACTAATAAATAGCTCGCTATTTGCTAATAGGCAATTTTATATTTTATTTGATTTAAATTTACATAGAATTAAGTTTTAAACTAAAAATTCGACAATGGGAACGCCAAAAAAACCTTTAAAGAAAAAGCCCGATTCAAAAAGTGCAGGCGCTAAGAAAACAGCTCCGGAATCTGCTGATCCGAAAGCTAAGAAGAGGATTATTGATGACGAGGATGATGAAGACTACGATATGCCGCTTGATGAAATTGGTGGTTACGAAAGCTTTGAGGAATTCGACGAGGAAGACGATTTTTAAAACATTTATATATATTTTTAGTAAAGCATTCAGACCATGCCTCTGGATGCTTTTTTTATATTTGGGCATTTATAATACAAAATGGTTATAACCGAGGTTAAGGATAAGGCAACAAAAAAAGCATTTTTAGATGTAGCAAGGGTAATTTACCAAAATGATGACATTTGGGTATGCCCGCTTGATAATGATGTTGAGGCTATATTTGACCCGACTAAGAACAGCTTTTATAACCATGGCAAATGTATACGTTGGGTGCTTACCAGCATCGATGGTAAGCTGATTGGCCGGATAGCCGCGTTTATTAATAACGAAAAGGCTTATAATTACGAACAGCCAACTGGTGGCGTAGGTTTTTTTGAGTGTATTGATGATGCTGAAGCAGCTTTTTTGTTATTTGATACCGCTAAGGCATGGTTAAAAGAAAATGGCATGCAAGCCATGGATGGCCCCATAAATTTTGGTGAAAACGACACTTTTTGGGGTTTATTGAGCGAAGGCTTTACCTCCCCCCCATCCTACGGGATGAATTATAACCCCGAATATTATAAGGCATTTTTTGAAAATTATGGCTTTAAAACTCAATACGAACAGATCACCAATTATCTGAATGTAGTTAAGCCTTTTCCCGAAAGATTCAGGAGGATAGCTAACTGGGTGATACAGAAACCAGGGTATACATTTAAGCACCTTAAGGCAAGTGAAATTGAGCAGTTCGCGGCGGATTTTATTGAGATTTATAACGATGCATGGAAAGGTTTTGAAAACTTTGTGCCGATTACGCATGCCACCATATTAGAAAGTTTCAGGAAGATGAAGCCTTTGATGGACGAAAACCTGATATGGTTTGCTTACTTTAACGGCGAGCCTGCATCATTCAATATAGTTTTGCCTGACGCCAACCCAATGATAAAACCACTAAAAGGCAAACTCGACCTGAAAGGCAAACTCACCTTTTTATACTCGAAGTGGAGAGGTGTTAACCGTATGCGGGCTATTGTAATGGGTACCAAACAAAAATTCCAGAACCATGGCCTGGAATCGGCATTGTTTATAAAACTTGGTGAATATGTGCTGCCACTGAGCCAATACGAAGAAATGGAGCTATCATGGGTGGGCGATTTTAATGAAAAAATGATCGCGCTGCATGCTGCTATGGGTAGTGTATTTGGCAAAAAGCATTTAACAATGCGCTACATTTTTGCATAAAAAAAGAGCTTAGCATAACTAAACTCTTTTTTTTATAAAGTCTTATATAAATTACGCTATTTCGCGCCTGTGTCTTAGTTCTTCAAAAAGCTCAATAACTTTTTTCTGTAATTCAATAACCTCGTTTTCACGATCATTTAAACGTTTGTGTACGTTTTCAAGTTCGGTTATGAATTTTTGATCTTGTTCGGTTTCGTTAAAGGTAAGTAGTTGCACAACTCCCATTTCAAACAATGTGGCTATCTGCTCAAGGCGTGATAAATTAATATCGGTTATTCCGGTTTCAATTTTAGAAAACGCTGGTATTGAGATGTCTAAACGCTTCGCAACATCTTCCTGGCTCCAGCCTTTTTGATGACGAAGTAATCTTATTTTTTTACCAAGTGTTTTCATATAAAATTAAATTATGAGTAGGTTGCGCTATAGTTAATAAAGTTATGATTATTTTTCAATAACCTAATAAATTATTAAAAAATATTTTTAATAATTTATTTCTTACTACTTCATTATCACTAAATTACGACACCTTGTACGTATTAAGTTGCAAAAAAGTTACTTAATAAATTTGGCTGCAACCCAATCGTTATCATTTTTATGAATGATATATTTTAAACCATGTTTACGCGCCTCATCCATAATAATATCCAGGTCTGGCTGCTCATAAAAACCGCTTAAATACAGCTCGCCTTCGGGCTTTAAAACCTCGCTGTAACGCTGCATCTGGTCGAGTAATATATTACGGTTAATATTGGCTAATATGGTATCATATTGCTCATCAGGTATCACTTCCTTTGATCCGCAGATAGCGGTGATATTATCGATATTATTCAATAGCGCGTTTTCCAGCGTACTTTCAAAACAAACAACGTCGTAATCAATAGCGGTAACTTTAGCCGCGCCTAATTTTGATGCCATGATAGCCAGGATACCCGTACCACATCCCATATCAAGCACATTTTTATCAGCAAATTCGTTCTCCAGCATCAGCTCCAGCATCATTGATGTAGTTTGATGATGCCCGGTGCCAAATGCCATTTTCGGGTCAATCACGATCTCATATTCAATCTCCGGCTTCGGCTCATGGAAGGTTGCGCGTACAAATATCTTATCCTGAATATTTATAGGTTCAAAATTACTTTCCCATACTTCATTCCAGTTTTTTTGAGGGATCAGCGCAATTTCATAGCTAAATGTGAACAGATCCCGGTAAGGTGTTAAGGCCTCTATAAGCTTAGCCTCATTAAAATCATCAACAGGGATATAAGCCTTAAAGCCGAACTCCAGTTCTTCAAAAGTATCAAAACCTACTTCGCCCAGGGTGTTTATCAGCATATCCTGCTGGTAATCTTCCGTAACTATAAGTGTAAAAAGTAATTCGTAGTAATTCATTTTAGGTAGATATTATTCAGTAGCGGTAGTTGGCTTATGCTTCAATTTTATTTTCCCGCCAACTATCAATCCCAACATAAAAAAATTGATGACCCAATACGTTAGCTGTATCAGCAACATTAATATTGCCATACCGGCCAAATGGTAAATGCCTGTTTGCTCATCCCAGATGATATAAGCGATACCACCGGCAAAAATAGCGCATACTAAAGCGGTGGCCGTAACAGCCGCATCCTTCCCCACCATTGACCATGAATGCGCGGCCTCCCATATCGGCAACACAATTACATACTGCGTTAATAATGCGCTGATGAAGTATAAAGGCCAGCAGTAGTAAAAACAAGCCATAAAAGCATGTAAATTCCCCTTGCCCATGTCGCCCAAATGAATGGGGAAAACAATGGATTGTAGCAACACTATTACAGCGAATATTACAAAACCGGCAAATGGGGGAAGAAATACTTTCATGTTTGTATTTAGTGAATGAGTGAGTTAGCGAATGAGTGATTTTAGAAAGACACTAATCACGCATTCACTAAATCACTCAATAATTAATTAAATACTCTTAATATATCAACAAAATCTCTCGATTTTAATGATGCACCACCTATCAATCCACCGTCAATATCTGCCTGGGCAAATAATTCAGGGGCATTTTTCGGGTTGCAGCTACCACCGTATAAAATAGTGGTATCATCAGCTACTTGCTGATTGTATTTTGCAGCTATTTCCTTGCGGATAAAAGCGTGAATTTCCTGTGCCTGATCACTTGATGCGGTTACACCTGTGCCGATTGCCCAAACAGGCTCATAAGCGATAACTAACTTTGCAAAGTTAGCTGCATCTAAATGAAATACACCTTCAACCAATTGATCTTTGATCACCTGGAAATGCACATTGCTTTCGCGCTCCTGCAAGGTTTCGCCTATACAAAAAATCGGTTTTAAGTCGTTCGCTAAAGCTGTATCCGTTTTTTTAGCTAATAATTCGTTGGTTTCGCCAAAATACTGACGGCGCTCAGAGTGACCTAAGATCACATACTCCACGCCTACTGATTTTAACATTTTAGCCGACACTTCGCCTGTGTAAGCACCTGATTCTGCCT
The DNA here is from genome assembly GCA_026224775.1 of Bacteroidota bacterium. Lineage (GTDB taxonomy): Bacteria > Bacteroidota > Bacteroidia > Sphingobacteriales > Sphingobacteriaceae > Mucilaginibacter. The sequence continues at coordinate 117,288 of JAMFRP010000019.1, read as the reverse complement.
GGTGTGCGTTTTGCGCACCTACAGAAACTTTATCATAACCTTTTGCCATTTGCACCAACCCGTGCAAGTGTATAAACGGACTGCAAACTACTGCTTGCTGTTTACCGGTAATTTCGTCCTTAACCATGTTGGTTATTTCTGAAAATAAGGCTAATCCCTCGTTATAATCAAGGTTCATTTTCCAGTTTCCGGCAACTATTTTTTTTCTCATATTATTATTTTTTGATTTAGTGAGTGAGTTAGTGATTTAATTTAATTGGGTGATGGAGTAATATAATGAATGTGCCTAATCACTCATTCACTCAATATACTTATATGTACATTTCTCTATATGCTTTGGTCAGTTTAAATACTTCTTTCAGAATGTTTTGCTCATCGTTATTAAATTCGCGGTGTTCGCGGCGTTCAAATACCTTTGCGGTAGTTTCCAGCATTTTGTGCAGTGAGTACTCCTCAAAACCATATTGCGCGCCACCCCAGGCAAAATCAGGGACGTTATTAGGTGGAAAACCTGCACCAAAAACATTGGAGCCCACACCTACAACTGTACCGGTATTAAACATGGTGTTAATGCCGCATTTAACATGGTCGGCCATAATCATACCGCAAAATTGCAAGCCGGTTTTACGGTAGCTTTGGGTGATATAATCCCACAGTTTCACTTCGGCGTAGTTATTTTTCAGGTTGGAGTTATTGCTGTCGGCGCCGATATTGCACCATTCGCCTAAAACGGAATTACCTAAATAACCCTCGTGCCCTTTGTTTGAATATCCCCAGATGACGGCATTGTTCACCTCTCCCCCAACACGGCAATATGGGCCGATGGTAGTAGCGCCATAAATTTTGCTACCCATTTTCACTTGTGAATCGCCGCAAATAGCGAATGCGCCGCGAATATTGGTTCCTTCCCAGATCTCGGTATTCTTACCTAAATAGATCGGTCCGTTTAGGGTACTGAAGGTATTGCACTCGGTTTTGACATCATCCTCGGCAAAAAAATCGTTGCCGATGATTGTGTTGGTGCTGCTGATGGTTGCGCTTGTGCGACCGTTGGTTACCAGCTTAAAATCCTTACGGAGCTCGATATCATTTTTCCGAAAAATATCCTCAGGGTATTTGATGGTTACCGCAATATTCTCATAGGCGATAGCTTGCCCATAATTAACATTAGTAGTAAAATGCTTCGCATCTGATTCGCCTAAACGGACAGCCACTAGTTGATCCTTGTATTTTAATGCATCGCCAACACGCAGCTTGTCAATCGCTTCCACCAAATCAGCATCCGGACAAAATGATCCGTTGATAAATATATTATCAGCTGTAATTTTTATGGGGAACTTACCTTGCAGGTAGGCACGGGTATGAAACGAGAAGTCGGTTTTTAAATGCTTAGCCCACTTTTCGGCGATAGTAAAAATACCTATGCGTAAGTCGGCAACAGGGCGAGTGTAGGTTAAAGGTAGCAGGGATTGGTGCGCGTTATCTTCAAAAAGAATAATTGCCATGGCGCAAAAATAAAAAAGTCTCCCGATGTATCGGGAGACTCGCTATATTATTTATAAACAAATAATTATTTCTTGTTGTAACGGGTACGGAATTTGTCGATACGACCAGCGGTATCAACCAATTTCATTTTACCAGTGTAGAACGGATGCGACATATGTGAAATTTCTAATTTCACTAATGGATATTCGTTACCATCTTCCCATTTTACAGTTTCACGGGTATCGATGCATGATTTAGTTATAAAAGAATACTCGTTAGACATATCCTTAAATACAACTAATCTATAATTTGATGGGTGCAGATCTTTTTTCATTGTGTTTACTTCTTATAAAAGAGGTGCAAATGTAGTAAATAAATTTAAAAGTGAAAAGTAAAAAGGCAAAAAAATGTCTGAACCTTGATTTGTGGGACTTGAGGATTTCTTGATTTATTTGATGATACAGTGAAAACACCGTCCAAAGGTTAAAGAACCAGTTAGCTTAATTCAATATCCATCTGTTGCAATAAACCGTCATTAATTACATATACATGCTTTACTTTTCCATCAAATAAAGTATTGCCCTCTAAGTCCTTTACCAGCTGGTAAACTTCAACTTCAACCTTTCCATCAGGGCGTTCGATAATCGCTACGGGCTCTACCTTTGGGTTTATTTCACTCCATTGTCTTGTCCAATAGTCTCTAACAGCTTCATGTCCAATTACGTAACCGCCCTCAAATGCTTTAGGCCAATAAATATCCGAATGCATTATGGATAGGGCAGTATCAATTTCCCTGTTATTGAACCCTGTATAAGCTTTTTTAATTAAAGCCTGATTTTTAAGCATTTGCTCTTCATCCATGATATTGCGAGTTATTTATTGAATTCTAATTGTATACACGGGTTAATCTATATCCCCTAACACCTCATCTACCATGCCTTGTTCTTTAGCTTCGGGGCCTGTCATCCAGTAATCCCTGTCAGATGCTTTGTGCACCCAGTCATAGGTTTGACCGCTATGTTTGGCGATAATCTTATACAGATCGTGCTTTACTTTTATAATTTGTTGCGCGGTGATCTCGATATCTGCTGAAACGCCCTGCACCCCACCTGAAGGCTGGTGGATCATTATACGCGAATGCTGTAGCGCGGCACGCTTTCCCGCTTTGCCCGCGCAAAGTAAAACGGCGCTCATGGAAGCGGCCACACCAATACAAATGGTGCCAACATCAGGCGTGATCAACTGCATGGTATCATAAATACCCATGCCCGAATATACGTCGCCGCCCGGCGAATTGATATAGAGCTGAATATCCTTTTTAGCATCTACCGATTGCAGAAAAAGTAATTGCGCCTGAATAATATTTGCCATTCGATCGGCAACAGGTTCGCCTAAAAATATGATCCGATCCATCATCAAGCGGGAAAAAACATCCATCTGTGATACATTTAGCTGTCGCTCTTCCATAATGTAAGGCGTCATGTTTTTGGGAATACTTGCAGCACGGCCTATGTAATTATCTACATGCTGGCTGCCTATGCGGTGATGCTTAACCGCGTATTTTCTAAATTCGTTATGATTGATATCCATGGTTTAATGTTTCTTAAACAGATTGACAATACGGCCCATAAAGCCCCTGTGTTGTGGTGCGGTAGCTAATATTTTTTGTACGGCGACAATCTCGCCCTTTATCTTTTGGCGGCCATATTGCCTGATAACTGTATACGTGTTTTGTTGATGCTCCATATCGTTTACCAAATCGTTGTTCAATAACATGTTCGCCTCAAACAAAAGCGCGTCGCCGGGGGCCATGCTACCTAAAAGATAATCGTCAATAGCTTTGATGTTATTCAATGAAGTCCGCATAGTTTAATGAGTTTTGTTTAACCGTTTCCCTTACTTTCTCCAGGCATTTATATTTTGCTACCGTTGCTGAATGTGTGCCCGAGTAGCCAAACAGCGTAGCTACATCGCCAACAGGCAAATGATCGTAATAATAAGCTCTAAGCAATTCCATGCATTTCTTACCAGCAGTTTCAAGGTAATGTAGTATTTTGCCGGTGGCAGGTTGTTCATCGGGTATAATCTCAACGTCAAAATCATTTAAAGGCTGATTCTTAAGCGTGGCCTTATAACGCTGCAACCATAACCTTTTGGCAATACCTAACAAATACGCTTTCTCGTTTACAATGGGTTCAGCCTGTGCCGACGCAACTTTTTCGTAATATATAACCAGCGTGTCCTGGAAAATATCTTGCGCCTCTTCCAAGCTGCCACCCATCCGGGCTACGTAACGCGCAACCACGGGAAACGCCTTTTTGTAAAGTGCCATAAAGAATGCTTCACGCTGTTCAACCGTTGATAATCTGTTGTTATTCATCGCTATCATGAGTGTTTATTACTATGTGTAATATATGCACGAAATATCACCCATGAAATTGCATTTTTTTAATTAAAAAATTGTCTGAACCTTGATTTGTCGGATTTACATGATTTTTTTAATTCCCTCCCCTGGTAGGGGTGCGATGAAACGCGCGATGGCAGGGGGAGGGGTCTATACAATAATCATCCGTTCACCCCACCCTTCTCGCGCCCCAAGGCGGGAATCGCACGTAGCCCATGCTTTCTTTCTTAGATTAATCACTATTTTTGCCACAGATTAAGAACATTAAAAATGTCTATAACTACTGAAGACGAAAGAATTGGAATACAGCAGGCAAGTGACGCTGTTGCCATCACGCTTAAAAAGATGCGTGAGTTTGCCAAACCGGGCATTTCAACAAAGGAACTTGACGAGTTCGGCGGCGAATTGCTGGCACAGATGGGTGCACGCTCTGCCCCTTTGCTAACCTATGATTTCCCCGGGTATACCTGCATTAGCGTTAACGAGGAAACAGCGCATGGCATACCATCGGTGGATAAAATCCTAAAAGAAGGTGATCTGATAAATATTGATGTATCGGCAGAATTAAATGGCTATTGGGCTGACAATGGCGGCTCGTTTGTATTGGGTGAAGATATTCATGGCCATGGCAAACTGGTAGAAGCATCAAAAGAGATATTGAGGAAAGCGATCAGCAACATTAAAGGTGGTGTCAGGATATCAGAGATAGGCAGGTTGATTGAGACTGAAGCCAAAAAAGCCGGCTATACGGTTATAAAAAACCTTACCGGACATGGGATTGGCCGCAGCCTGCATGAAGAACCCCACGAGATAGCTAACTACTGCGACAGGTATAACACTACACGTTTCAAAAAGAATTCGGTGGTAGCGATAGAGACATTCATTTCAACACGGTCGACAATTGCCGATACTCAAGCTGATGGCTGGACACTACATGGTAATAAAGGTGGTTTTGTTGCACAGCACGAGCATACTATTATGGTAACCGGTGGTGAGCCGGTGATATTTACAGCGCAGAACGGCATTTGGGATTAGTGAAAATATAGTTTCGCTGGCAAATTACATGTGTAATCCTGTGGTGTTGAAAAGGAATTGCACAGAAGAATTATTTAATATCTATTTTTTTAATATGCCTTCTTCTACACTATTGTCGATAAGTTTTTTAGCGTAGTTCCACAAAAAGTTAGACCCTTTTTTGATGACACTTTTTTTCTCAATGACTTTATCGTAAGGCACGTTAAACTCTTTCCAGGTACCTCCTTTGTTAGATCTGTTTTGTAGTAGCGGTTCAAATCGATCCATTGCGCGGGCGAACTTTGATTCGGCTGTTTCACCTGCTTCAAATTCTTCCCAAATCAAAATAAGTTCTTCAGCCTGGTCCTGTGGCAATAGGCCAAATATTCGTCTTGCCGCTGCAAGTTCTGCGGCTGTATTGCTGTGGTTTGTCGCAGTATCGTATAAAAAGACATCACCGGCATCAATTTCCACCAGATCATGGATTAACAGCATTTTTATAACCTTAAAGAGATCAATAGCTTCATTGCTGTGTCCAGACAATACTAAAGCCATTAATGCAAGGTGCCAACTGTGTTCAGCGTCATTTTCTGTACGATCACTGTTGAAAAGGCGTGTTTTACGCTGTATGTATTTTACCTTATCGATTTCGTGAATGAAATCTACTTGTTTTTGAAGTTGCTCAAAGTCCATTTTTCATGTTTAAGCATTACAAATATAGTTTTTTTATTTTTTCGATTAAAAAATCGGCTAAACTTCAAAGGCAAGATACCTTATACTGGCTTCAGTCGCTGGCTGAAGCCTACAGATTTGGTGAACAGCTAACTATTTATTCATATCGTGAGTTTAACAGAACTGGCATTTGTTAATGATAACTTTAACTTCTAATCAGCACGCAAATAAGGCACTGTATTCAGCTACTGTAAAAATTAGCTTTAAGCCGAAATTATACAGCCGGTTAACTTGATTTTTCATGATTATTAAACAGAGCTTAATTAGTTAAATGAATGAATAGTTGTAGCGATTAAACGCCTGCCTGATAATACCTCCGGCATTACTTAGGATAGGCCTGCCATGCCCGAAGACGATTTTTTCAAAATCAAGGTTGGTTATTTTATTAATACTTCGCATGCCTTCCTGGGGGTCTTCATAAATAACACTCAGGGCAAGCCCCAGGGTATTTGATAGCAGATCTCCCGCAATCAGTACTTCTTCTTTTTCAACCAGCAGCGAAATATGCCCTTTGCTGTGGCCCGGGGTATGTATAACGCGGATGCCACCCAATAAAGGTAACAGGTCGTTATGTTTTAATGGCCGGACTATCTCAACCGGATCAATATTTATGCCTGATCGTTTTATAGCAAGATGATAGATCAGCCAATTTTTCAACCCGGGGGTTAAGCACAATTCTTTACGAAAGGCAATACCATAGCGCATAATCTCGGCATCATCAGCATGCGCTATTACCGGCACCCTTAAAATTCTTTTGATCTCCTCTGCACTTCCGGCATGATCGGGATGCAGGTGGGTTAATATAATCTGTTTAATATCTTTAGGACTTTTACCCGCGGCCCTAATAGCCTTAAATATTTTTCGGCCACTTCCTTTTGGGCCGGTACCTATGAGTGTGAGGCCGTTATCTTCAATTACAAAAACATTAACCCAGCCTAAGTTAATTTGGTAAATACTATTGCTTATCCGTTGCATACAATTATTAATTTGATCTTAAGTGAAAAAAATGATGATTAATAGCGTAAAAACGAATACATAATATTATGGGTGGTTGAATGAACTATTTAACGGTGTTAATATCCGGCCATGCAGGCAAGATGAATCCTTAACGCTGTTTCTGGGTACAAATGTGTAAAACACCCATGTTAAGAAATGTTAAAGTCGACGGGCCGGATGTTTTTATCTACGAATAGCATGATTCCGGCGCTTTGCTGCGCATGCGGGAGCTGAGGGAATATTGATTTGAGGGTGCGGTGAAAACACTACAAGTGTTCGGAAGATTGCATTTCCGTTTTTAATTCCCTCCCAGGGGAGGGGTGCGCCTGGAATGTGAAGTGGCAGGGAGGGGTTTAGTCGACAAATAATCTGTTAAACCCCACCCTGCCCCGCCCCAAGGCGGGAATCGCACAAGTCCGCTGCTTCCTTTTTCATCTTCCAAACACCGACCATAGGCTCAAATAATTTATTGAATGTCCCACCAAACTACTTTCTTAGGCGGATCACCCAAAGTATAAGGCTCCCCGATACGTGGAACGTTTACCGGGATACCCAGCTTTTCAGCAGCAGGTAGGAGCGTTTTTATAGGTTCGTTCCAGGGATGATCAGCTTCTGGAAATTTAGCCCAGTGGATAGGTTGCAGCATACGAGCCCGAAGGTCGACGGCAGCCTGGGCCGGTTGCCCAAGGCTCAAATGAACATATGGCTGGTTGTATTGTCCGCATTCCAGCAGTGCAAGGTCGAACGGGCCATATTGCTGCCCAATTTGTTTAAAGAAAGGTCCATAGCCACCATCGCCACCGAAAAATAGTCGGTATGCGCCAGTCTGTATCACGTAAGATGCCCAAAGTGTCTTATTCCCTTCGCGGGATGTGCGGCCGCTATGATGTTGCGCCGGCGTAGCGGTGATTCGGAACCCATTAAGTAGCTTGACTGATTGGTACCAATTCAGTTCAATGATCTTTTTAGGATCAAATCCCCAGTACACCAATTCTGAACCTACTCCAACCGGCACTACCATCGTTTTAATATGGTCTTTCAATTTTTTCAGGGTACGATAGTCCATGTGATCATAATGATCATGAGAGATGATCAGTACATCAATCGGCGGCATATCCGCGGCGTGGTAATGATTAGTGCCTTTAAATGCTTTAACCATGCCGGGCACCGGCCCGGCATGGTTACTAAAAACAGGGTCGATGAGTATATTACCCCGCATGGTTTTGATCAGCAAGGACGAATGCCCAAACCAAACGACCGTTGGTGCAGTAGCAGTTAGTGTTTTCAAATCGGTTTTAACCCATGGCAGCGCATGAGCAGGCCTGACGGGGCCAACGTGATCACGAAACATATGAACCAGCCTATTGTGCTTGATAGTTGAATCGGGACGTTGAACTAAATTTTGGAAACTGCCATTTTTGTAATCAGACAAAGTGTCCAGCCGGACAAGGGCTTCGCCCTGTGGATCTTTGCCCAGTGACCTTACTATACCACAACTTACGATTGCCGTTAGCAGCAGCGTCGTCATGCCGATCCACAAACAATAACTTTTCATATCCTAAACGCCGATAACAAATAAGGTACACTGATAGTTTCATCAATCACGAACCAAGCAATATTCTATTCATCTAAAATCAAAATTCCAACAGAATTAATAAATGTTAAAACAATAAATTGGCACCAATTGTAAACTTATAAATAGCCACCTTATAGTAATATTCTGCTCAGTATTTTTTTTAGCCGATACGAAATCAATAACCTAATCAATTTCCTATCATGAAAAACATTAAGAAACAGAGTTTTCCTTGCTTTCTGTCGAGGATATCTTCAGAGTTCACCCTAAGTCATCAATACCCATTAACCAAAATAATTGCAGATTAATGGGAAAAATATACTCACCTTTTGATGCCGTTCTTAACAAGATAGACGACAGCATATTTTTGAAACTGGTTGCTATAATGAGTATTTCGCTCTCATGGTTAGCACCTTATGCTAATGCCCAAACTCCGTTTGATGCCAGGCCATTGATTAATAACGCAACAAAAAAGGATACTATTCAAAATGATAATCCAACTACTAAGCCTAAAAAACATTTTGGCCGTGCTGCTTTTGAATTTGGGCTGGCAGAATTAACTCCATGGACTTATGACCGGTATATTGTGAATAAGGATTATGCACATATATCTTTTAGTACGGTTGGTCATAACCTTAACCCCGGTAGCTGGACTTTTGATAATGATGAGTTTCAAACAAACCAGTTCGGACATCCATACCATGGGAATCTATTTTTTAATTCGTTTAGAGCCAACGGATATAGTTTTTGGGAGGCTGCGCCGGCCTCTGCCGTCGGAAGTTATATATGGGAAACTGTTGCAGAAAACCAGGCTCCCGCCCCTAATGACTTTATTAACACCACTTTTGGCGGTATTGTGCTAGGCGAAATGACCTATCGCTTGTCAAACAGAATAATTAGTAAAAAAAGCACCGGATTTAAGCGCCAGGCCAGCGAAGTGGCGGCATTTATTATTGACCCGATGAATGGTTTAACCAGAATAATGGATGGGAAATGGGGTAAAGTTAGCGATGATGATGCGGATAAGCTGGATTCAACAAACGTACATGCTGATTTTGATCTTGGCTTCCGTACATTCAGCACAAACAACATTAACACAGCTAATACTGAACGGTCAGGGCTATACGGCCGTATTAAACTCGTTTACGGCAGCGCTGAAAAAGATCTTAAAACGCCGTTTAGCAATATTTACGTTAATACAGAGTTTGGCCAGGATGATAGCTCAAAAGTAAATATCATTAGCGTATACGGATCATTAATTGGGTGGGATTTTAGCAAGGCAGATAGCCAGGATCAACAATTGCTCATCATATCTGCCAATTATGACTATATCCACAATCAGGCCTTTTTTTATGGTGCTGAAAGCGCCAAGGCCAACCTCTTTTCGGAGTATAAATTAAGCAAGGGCGTAACAGTTAATACATCGTTCGGCTTAGGGCCCGTGCTTTTGGCGGCAGTGCCCGATAAATACTTATTTAATGGCCGCAACTACGATTATACCTCGGGTGTAAGCGTTATAGCCGGAGCCGGAATTAGTATTGATGATAAACTGTACTACAGTATTAACTACAGAGGAGGCGCGCTATTTACTATAAATGGCAATCAATCACATTATTTTTTACATGTGGTAAGCAGTGAATTAAGGTATGTACTTGGGGATGGATTTTCATTATGTGCTGAACCCGGCTACCTGACATTGAAAGGTTATTACAAATACCATGAAGATGTAACTAAAAATTATAGCTATTTCAGGGTGTCAACACGGTATTCGTTGAATTTTTAAGAGTGTCAGGTGGCCACAAGCGGGAGGCGTTCGGAGGCTGAAAGACTCTACGGAGACTAAAAATCAACACTCTCACACAACTCCACCAAAACTCCATTTGTCCCTTTGGGATGAACAAAGCAAACCAGTTTATTATCGGCGCCACGCTTGGGTTCTTCGTTCAATAAAACAAAACCTTCATTTTTAAGGCGCTGCATTTCGGCGCGGATGTCGCTTACTTCGAATGCTATATGGTGGATGCCCTCGCCTTTTTTGGCTATGAATTTGGCTATGGGACTGTCTTCGGATGTTGCTTCCAATAGTTCGATCTTATTAGGACCGCATTGCAGGAATGCGGTTAGCACGTTTTCGGATGTTACCTCCTCGGTTTTATAAATAGAAGTACCCAATAACCTCTCATACACATTACCGGCTGATTTGATGCTGTTTACGGCAATACCAATGTGTTCTATTTTTTCCATGTCCAAATATTGCAAATTAATGACTGCTTGCAATTTATTAGCCTTGTTTTGAATGATTTTAAATAGGAATTTTGTATATCTTTGTATGTTTAATTGAAAGATATGAATATCCCCGTTTATTTGGATAATAATGCTACTACTCCCATGGACCCAAGGGTACTGGAAGCCATGCTGCCTTATTTTGTTGAAAAATTTGGAAACGCGGCCAGCCGTAACCACCCTTTCGGCTGGGTAGCTGAAGAAGCTGTTGACTATGCCCGCGAGCAAGTGGCTAAATTGATAGGTGCAAGCGAGAAAGAGATCATCTTTACCTCGGGCGCTACAGAGTCGGACAACCTGGCTATTAAAGGCGTGTTCGAGATGTATAAAGAAAAAGGCAACCACATTATAACTACCGTTACTGAGCATAAAGCTGTGCTTGACGCTTGTAAACACGTAGAGAAATTGGGTGGCCGTGTAACTTATCTGCCTGTTAAGGAAGATGGTTTAGTTGATCTTGAAGTGTTGGAGAGCAGCATGACCCCGGATACTATCCTGGTTTCGATCATGTATGGTAACAACGAGATCGGTGTTATTCAACCTATAAAAGAAATCGCGGCTATTGCCCACAAGCATGGCGCTTTAATGATGACCGATGCTGTACAGGCTGTTGGTAAAATACCAGTAGATGTTAATCGCGATGGTATTGACTTGTTGGCGTTATCTGCTCATAAAATATACGGACCAAAAGGTGTTGGCGCTCTATACGTTCGCCGTAAAGGACCACGTGTTAAGGTTACTGCCCAAATGGACGGTGGTGGTCACGAACGTGGTATGCGTTCGGGTACATTAAACGTACCTGGCATCGTTGGTTTAGGTAAAGCTTGCGAATTGTGTATGCAGGAAATGGAAAGCGAAGCAAAACGTTTATCTGTTTTACGCGATAAATTACAGACATCGTTAACTGTGCTTGAAGAAAGCTATGTAAATGGAAACGTGGAACATCGCTTACCACATGTAGCTAACATCAGCTTTAAATACGTTGAGGGTGAAGGCTTGATGATGGCGATGAAAGATCTGGCTGTATCTTCAGGTTCAGCTTGTACATCCGCTTCGCTGGAGCCATCTTATGTATTGAAAAGTTTAGGCCTGTCAGATGACTTGGCACACTCTTCGATACGTTTTGGTTTAGGACGCTTCACTACCGAAGAGGAAGTTGATTACGCTATCGAGGTTACTAAAAAATCGGTTACCCACCTGCGCGAACTTTCACCACTTTGGGAAATGTTTAAAGAAGGTATCGACCTTGACTCAATTGAGTGGGCAGAACATTAATAATTGGCAAATATGCAGATGCGCGAATGTGCAGATGCTTTGATAATAATATTTAAAGGGTTTGAAGTTTGACTTCGGGCTCAAAACTTAAGACTAAAAACTTAGAAAAATGGCTTATTCAGAAAAAGTAATTGATCACTATACTAACCCCCGCAATGTTGGCACTTTAGATAAAGCCAGCCACAAAGTAGGTACAGGTTTAGTTGGTGCCCCTGAGTGCGGCGACGTTATGCGCCTGCAGATTCAGGTTGATGATAACAACGTGATTACCGATGCTAAATTTAAAACTTTTGGCTGCGGATCAGCAATTGCGTCATCATCATTAGCTACCGAATGGCTTAAAGGCAAAAGCATCGATGATGCCATGAAAATTGATAACATGGACATCGTTGAAGAACTTGCGCTTCCGCCGGTAAAAATTCACTGCTCGGTTTTAGCAGAAGATGCTATCAAAGCAGCAATTAATGACTATCGCGTAAAAAACGGCATGGAGCCGATAGCAAGCGAAAAAGTACATCATTAATAGTATCAAGTAGTTAGTATCAAGTAGCAAGATTTTTGCGGCGATACTAATTGGTTGAATATTAATTGCGGGTATTAAGTAATTAGATTTTCATCTTGCTACTTGATACTCGATACTAAATACTAAAAAAGTGGTAACAGTAACAGATAAAGCGAAAGATAAAATAGATCACCTGGTAAAGGATTCGGGCTTGGATGAGTCGTATTTCCTGCGGGTGTCTGTTCAGGGTGGTGGCTGCTCGGGCTTATCATATAATCTTGACTTTGATAACGAAATAAAAAAGGGCGACCAGTTTTTTGAAGATAAAGGCGTACGCCTTGCTTTGGATATGAAGTCGTTCCTGTACCTTGCCGGTACCGAGCTTGATTTTAGCGATGGTTTGAATGGTAAAGGTTTTAACTTTCACAACCCTAACGCAACGAGGACTTGCGGTTGCGGGGAGAGTTTTTCGGTGTAAAAACATCTTTAGGATATATTTAAAAGGCGCTATTAAGCGCCTTTTTTGTTTATTCCTTTCTCAAAGCGTCATTGCGAGCGAAGCGTGGCAATTCCCTGCTTATAGAGACAATTTGCATGGGTCGGGTGTCACACTGAGGCACTCGAAGTGTTGCGCGGTGGGTTCTTAAACGATGTCTTCATTTTAATGAGATGTTCTGTCCGCTCATTGCCGCGGAGGCTACTTCTTTTGTCTTGAAACAAAAGAAGCAAAACCTAAGCGAAGCGACCTCATGAACACCTTTAAAAAACAATTAACAGGTGAATAATTCAAAATGGAAAAAACCTTCTGCCCACAAGGCCGACTCCCAGCCCGGTTTTCCGTCGGGCATTTGCGCACATTGGGGTAGCCCAACCGTCATTGCGAGGAACGAAGCAATCTCTACATAGGCAGGTCGGGCTTGCAGGTTTCTCTGTACAGTATAGAGATTGCTTCGTTCCTCGCAATGACGTGCGTGATGGGTACTACTTGGCCATTTATAAATTGTAACCACAATAAAATCAACATAATCAATATTTTCTATTTTTTATTAGATTTGTTATCTAGTTAATCCCGATTATTCCTAATGAACATATCAACTGACATAAACACAGTTCCTAAATTTATACGCAATACTGTAGCTAATATCCATCCTGATACCTATACCTTTTTAAAACATAAGGTTGGCGATACCTGGGTTGAGATCAGCTATAAGCAAGCTCTTGAAAAAATCGACGCGGTATCTGCCTGGTTTCTGAGCATTGGCGTACAAAAAGGAGATCGCCTGGCCCTGATTATTGAGAACGGCCCGGATTATGTGTATTACGACCAGGCTTTGCAGCAGATTGGCGCTGTAAATACTTCTATCTACCCTACCCTGAGCGAGGCTGAGATTGAATATATTTTGAATGACTCGGGTGCTAAAACTATCATTGTCGGCAACCCTTTCCTGCTGCGTAAAGTGGCTAAGATCGCCAATAATTGTCCCGAGTTGATTCGCATTATTCCTGCTTTTGAGGATTATGAGAAGAACTTAGGCAAAGCTCCGTTAAACGCAGGCGTTATCGATTTTAAGAAATTAATTGAAGAAGGTTTAGCTGTGGTTGAGCAATATACATCGGCCATTAACATTGCCCGTGAGGCGATTTTGCCGTCTGACCTTTCTTGTTTGATCTATACCTCGGGTACAACGGGCACACCAAAGGGTGTAATGCTTACGCATCACAATCTTTGCGAAAATGTGCGTGTTTGTTTGATACAGATCCCGGTTATTGAATCGAGTGATTTGTTTTTATCGTTCCTGCCTTTGTCGCATGTATTTGAACGTACGGCTACTTATCATATCTGTTTAGCTGCGGGTTGCCAGATCGCATTTGCGCAAAGTTTGGAGCTGTTAGCCAAGAATATGGGCGAGGTTAGGCCGACTGTAATGAACTGCGTGCCTCGTTTATTGGAACGCATTCACGATAAAGCCATCAAAGGAGGTACCGAAGCTGGTGGCATGAAAGCCAAGATATTTTTATGGGCATTGAAGATCGGCAAGCAATACCGCGAGGTTAAAGAATCCGGTAAAAAACCGGGGCCAATATTGAACTACGAGCACAAACTGGCTGATAAATTAGTATTCAGCAAGATCAAAGAAAAAACAGGCGGACGTTTAAAATTCATGATCTCGGGTGGTGGTGCATTGCCTAAAAATATCGGTGAGTTTTTTGGCGACCTGGGTATTAAAGTTTTGGAGGGTTTTGGTTTGACCGAAACTTCGCCGGTAATGTCGGTTACGGAGAACGACAGGCAGGTTTATGGTACGGTTGGTCGTATCATCCCGGGTATTGAGGTTGCGATACAGAATGTGGAAACCCGCCAGATCTACACTATACAAACTTACGAAAGCTTTAACCCGGAGTATGAATCGCCGGAGGGTGAGATCATTGTCCGCGGGCATTGCGTGATGAAAGGCTACTGGAACAAACCGGAAGAAACAGCTGCGGCTATTGACTCGGACGGCTGGTTTCATACCGGTGATATTGGTCGTTATTACAAGGGTAACCTACAAATTACCGACAGACTGAAGAACATGCTGGTAAATGCTTACGGCAAAAACATCTACCCAACCCCGGTTGAGAATACCTATTTGAAGAGTCCGCGGATTGAGGGTGTGTTTTTGGTGGGCGATAAACGCGAATATGTTACCGCCATCATCATCCCCGCAAAAGAAACCTTACAGGAAACTTTCCATTTAAAAGACGAGTTTTTCGCGGATCAGGATGTGTTTATCAAGGACAAGGAGATTGTTGACTGGATAGGCCAGGATGTGCGTCGCCTATCGAACGAGTTAGCCAAGTTTGAGCGGATTAAAAATTTCAAGATCAAGCGTAACCCGTTTAGTATGGATGAGGGTGAAATAACCCCTACCATGAAGGCTAAGCGCAAAGTTATTGAAAAGAAATACGCTGATTATATTGATGAGATGTATTTGCAGGAAGCGGATGCGGATTGAGAATTGAATTTGGTACAGCGCAGGGTCCTCTTCGAGAGACCCTGCGGGAACTAAAATGATAAGTGAATATGATAGAACCTAATCCTTTTAATGAATTAGCTAAAAGCACACCTGACCGCTGTATATTGCCTGTTGCAATGAAGGAGCCTAATGAAATCATTGAGATTTACTCAGGCGAATTTGCTCTTAAGCTTGGTGATAACCGTTTTAGTGTCTCTGGAGATATTACTTTTCGATGGTATCCTTATATTGGAGTAACCTTCGTTGCTTATACTCAAAAAGACACTGATTTATCTAATCAAATATTTGAAAACTTAACAATTAGGTTTTCAGATGTTTACGAGCTTTACATTCAAGATGTAAGGTGCGGTGACTGCAAAATAACTGGTTATGATTTTTCGAACAGACACGAAATCTACGGCACCAGTAATGATTTTGTCAAAGGAGAAAGAAACATTGCTGTTAACGAAGTTATTTTTGCAGTACCTAATCTTAGAGATTATCTTGGGGACTCGGTAAAAGATGTTAATGAAGATGGCGATCTGCATTTTGAGAAAACACGGTTAACGCTTGAATGTGGTCCATATAAAATTGTTCTGGACAAATTATCCAATTATAAAGAACAAAAAGATAAATTAGAAGAAGCAACTGGGTATTTACTTCTATATGCTGGAAAGGTAACAAGTTCAAACGATTCAATAAACCTTTCACATTTTAAAAAATGGCTACCTAGATTAAACCATTTTTTTTATTTTTTAAATGGAATAAGAACAGCACCACTTTTTTTAACGGGTAGGCATGAAGGACAAAATATTTGGACGGATTATAGTGGCAACGATCATATTGAATCTTATAAATTCACATTAAGTTGGTCAAATATATTTTTTATAGATGAACTTACGCAATTGTGGAACTCATTTAATAAGCTTTGGGACGATGAGTCAGACCGTGACTTTATAATCACCGCTATACATTGGTATATTGAAGCTAACACAAATTCTGCAAAAATTGAAGGCTCAATTATTCTTATACAAACGGCACTTGAACTTTTATACAATTGGCTCATCGTTGAAAAACAGGAACAAATTATTGGTGACGATGCGAAAAATTTAAGAGCAGAGAATAAGATTCGAATGTTAATATTTCAGCTTAAGATTAGTGCTAAGATTCCAGCTCACTTTAGTGAATTGTCTAAAATTTTGAATATCCAAGATGGACCACAAGCCTTAGCAAATATTAGAAATGCACTTATTCACGGACAAAAACAAAAACGTGAAGATTTAAATAAAATTAGCCTTCAGGCAAAATACGAAGCCCTACAGCTGGGTCTTTGGTACGTTGAATTAACTTTACTTTTTATATTAGGATACAAAGGTAAATATAACAATAGAACAACAGGAAACATTTGGCGAAACTCAGGCAGTTTAGTTCCCTGGATGTTAGATAATCAGGAATCATAGTTTATAGTAAAGTCTGCTCTTGTTGGTGTTGTCACCAACAAATTAAATGGCTTTAGTATTTGTTGGTGACAACACCAACAAGAGCAGTGTGCAATGAGTTTTTTAGCGTATCCAATAATATTTCAAAAAACTTCTCAGTCTCCGCAGGGTCTCTCGGAGAGGACCCTGCGCTGCCCTAATTTGTGAATTGTAAAAACCAATAGTATATTTTACAAATGATCCGAACCCAACATGAACTAACCGATAAGACTTGGTTCATCACTTTCACTTGCTATCAATGGATACCGTTATTTGAAATAACCGGTTCTTACGACCTTTTCCAGTCTCCGCAGGGTCTCTCGAAGAGGACCCTGCGCTGCCCTAATTTGTGAATTATAAAAACCAATAGTATATTTCACAAATGATCCGAACCCAACATGAACTAACCGATAAGACTTGGTTCATCACTTTCACTTGCTATCAATGGATACCGTTATTTGAAATAACTGATTCTTACAGTTTAGTATATAGCTGGCTAAATCTGATCGCAGAAAGATACAAAATACAGTGCTTTGGCTTTGTTATAATGCCTAATCATGTGCACTTACTTTTAAATCTTCCTGAAAGTATAAAAAACCTCAATACAGTTATTAGCAATGGTAAACGTTTTATGGCGTATGAATTAATAAATCGGTTGCAGCAACAAAAACAGAATGAAATATTGGATCGGCTTTCGGCTGCGTGTTCGGAAAAAGAAAAAGCGAAAGGACAAAAGCATAAGGTGTTTGAACCCTCATTTGATGCTAAACCTGTTTACACACTTGATTTTCTAAATCAGAAATTGATTTATATGCATAACAATCCGGTTACCGGAAAATGGAACTTATGTCGTGAATTTACCGATTATCCGTATAGTAGTGCTGCTTTTTATGTTGATGACAAATCGCATCCGATAGTAAATATTACAGATTATCGTTTAGTTTGGTTTTAAAATAAAATCGTATACCGCAGGGTCCTCTCCGAGAGACCCTGCGGAGACTGAAAAACTTGCGGAGACTGAAAAACTTGCGGAGACTAAAAAACTTCAAGATCAAGCGCAACCCATTCAGTATGGATGAAGGCGAAATAACCCCTACCATGAAGGCCAAACGCAAAGTAATCGAGAAGAAATACGCTGATTATATTGATGAGATGTATTTGCAGGAAGCGGATGCGGAGTAGGTGACTTCCGCAGACCCCTCTTCGAGAGGCCCTGCGGGGACTAAAACACGTTTAATTTTTATATTTCAAAGAACTTTCGTTGCTCTTTCACAAGAGCGGATGACCCGTATACAAATTTCGGGAAATGGTTTGGGATAAGTGCTGACACTGTTTTGTCAGTAGATTGGGATTAACTGTAGTTTAAAAGATTTGTCATACTGAGGGACGAATAATCTATCCGCTGATATGCAAACGGTGATGCCAATCGATAGATTCTTCACTGCGTTCAGAATGACAAAGGGAAAAATTAATATCATTTAATAAATCATCCTTTGCTGGCGCACGCATGCCACATGTGCTTATACAACTGAAACTAATTTCCACGAGCCCAAACAGGAGAATTAGTGTTTAATAATTGTAGCCTCGTTTATTATAAATAACATTCAATAGAAGCATTTTGATAAATGGGACATTTGGGTATATTTGATTCTTAAACCAGTCACAATGAAAAAACTTTGTATTGTATTAACCCTATTCCTGGGTTTTGGCTTATCAGTTTGTAAGGCGCAGGACATTCCTTATGAATATCGCCCGGGTACAGTTACCTTTAAAGACGGGACAAGCGAAAACGGCATGATCCGCTTACATGATGATATGCCCTGGTATAACCAGCGTTATATATGGTTTATTGATTCGGCTGCTTATGCTGCCAACCCTAATGCAAAAGGTAAAAAATACAGAGCTGACGACATGCAAATGTACCGGGTAGGCGACCGCATATTTGATAAGGTTCATTATGTTAACCTTGAAAATTTACAATTGAAAAGCATGGGCACTAATGACCACATGATGGAACGATTAACGATAGGCCGTATCAGTTCCCATCGTTTTTATGATTACCCGGCTGATTACTATGCGGATTCGGGTACTGAAGAAAAATTAGACCAGGATGAGGCACAGCGAAAACAAGATTTGCTGACAGGTTACAAAATTCTTTGCACCAAGGACGATGAAAAAAAACAACGTAATGCTTTTGATATCGATATGTTGAAGATGCTTGCCGAGGTACCGGCAGTACAAGACAAGTATCAAACGGGAGGTTATGGTAACCAACCTGTTGTTGCGCATAAAGGATTAATGGCAAAAATGATAGCAACGGCAAAAAAATCCGCCTTTAAGCAGGAAGAAGCAGACGCGATTGTTGCAGCATTTAATGATTATAACGCGCAGATTGTGGCTACTAAGTAGGCTTAGCTATTACCATTATGGTGTTCTACAGATGATAAATTCCGCCCTTGTTGGTGTTCGGAAGATTAAAAAGGGTGTCATGCTGGTACTCGAAGCATGTGGGCAAAGGCCTTTACGCTGATGCTTCGGGTACCAGCATGACACCCCTCTCTTTTTTTATAAAAAAATCATTAGAAAAAGAAGCAAATCTCATCTTCCGAACACGTATGGTGACAACACCAACAAAGGCAGGAATGGCCGCTGGACTTTATACAAGGTGTTAGAAAGAAACATCCTGTAAATCAAAAAAATCCGTTAAATCCTGGTTCAGACTACCACGGACTAACCCCGGTTTCCGGGTTATTGTCATCGCTGAAGAAACCGCCAGTTGGGCCGTTTGGGTCGATGGTGGCGTATTTGACTACTCTTGCTGCGGCATCTTCAACGGTACCGGGGCCGCTGTGGTGGTTAAAGTCGGTTGCGGTATAGCCTGGGTCAACAGCATTTACCTTGAAAGCGGTATCCTGCAGTTCGTAAGCCAACACAATGGTATAGGCATTTAGCGCTGATTTTGACGGACCATAGGCGGCACTTTTCACTTTGTAATACTTCCAGTTTGGGTCGGCATGCAGGGTAAGCGAGCCTAGGCCAGAGGTCACGTTAACGATCCTTGGCTCGGCTGATTTCTTCAATGTATCTAAAAATGCTTTGGTCACGTTGATCATGCCGAAGAAATTAGTATCAAATACTTCGCGGATGGTATCAGTGGTGGTTGCTAAAGCAGTTTGCGGGATGCCGCCACTGATGCCCGCATTGTTAATTAATACATCAAGCGAATCGATCTGCTTGCTTGCGGCTTCGATAGATCCGGGGTTGCTCACATCGATTTGGATAGCTTCTACGTTGGTTAATCCTTCGGTCTTTAATTTGGCAACGGCCTCTTCGCCTTTGGCCTTATCACGGGCACCTAAGTAAACGAAATATCCTTGTTTTAATAATTGTCGGGTTGCTTCAAAGCCAATGCTTTTGTTGGCTCCTGTTATCAATACTTTTTTCATGTGCTGTATGTTATTTTATTACAACACAAAGGTAGCCGGTATGTTAGCGGCTAGATTGCACTCCTAAGGGTTTCACTGGTACATTTCACGGATGGTAGTGCGGTACTCCGCTGGCGTGTGCTTTGCCAGTCGTTTAAAGAATCTGTTAAAATAAGATGCATCCTCAAAACCCAACTGAAAAGCGATCTCTTTAATTGAATGCTCGGTATGGAAAAGCAACCTTTTGGCTTCGAGGATCAAACGCTCGTGTATGTGGGTGATGGCGGGTTTGCCGCTTTGCTCCTTTACTACCCCGCTTAAATGCCCGGCGGATATGTTGAGCATATCGGCATAAGCGGTTACCTCGTGGGTTTGGGTGTAGGATTCCTCTATCTTGGAGAGGTATTTTTTCAGCATTAGCCTGTCCGGTGTTTGCGCGGCATTGCTGTACTGCTCGGTATATAGCCTGCTCAGGTAAATCATCAGCACCTGTATATAGGCCATCATCATGCCATGCTGCCAGTTGTTTTTGGTGATGTACTCGGCATACATTTTCACTAAAACATCTTCCACAAAAACTACATCATCAGTATTCAAACTAATCTCGTGCCCATTGTACTTGTTTCGAATGACAGGTAATTGCTTTAATGAGCTATTGCACTCTAAAGCTAAAAACTCTTCGGTAAAAGCCATTATCATACCTGTAAGTGGTTCAGCTTCTTCTTTTAGCTGTACCTGATGTGGTATGGTGAAGTAGAAGGTATCAGGCTTTAGCGTATAAGGGGTCATGTCGATCCAATGCCTGCTGCTGCCTTGCCTTACCAGACAGAAGAAGTAATAATCCTTACGGTGTGGCTGCAAAAAATCCGACCGCATCATGCTCATGCTGCAATCTACCTTATCCATCCGGAGCATTTTATTACCGGTGAGGGTATCAGGCTCCAGCTGAAATTTGGGGATGACGGTTTCGGTATCGGAATAATACATGATACAAATAACGGGAAAAAGACGATGGAATTTGATCAGTTTTTGATTCTAACAAGTATAAAAACTGTCGTTTTTAGTGATTTTGGAGGGTGATTTTGATCAAAAACAAGCTAAAAACATGCTTTTTAGAACATTTTTCACATCTAAAAAATCACTTTTTGGGTGTTTTTAGGGCATAAAATGGCTGAAAAGTGTACCAAATGTACCACCTGTTTCACTTGTACCGTGGTACAGCGGTTAAATATCGTTGTCTTCGCTTGATGCGGTTAGCACCTGCTCTTTGCCTGCATCTGCATTAAAGGTATAGCCAAATAACTTACGCTCTTTAATCATGGCGGCAACATCAGCGGGCACATATTGTTCCCAGCCTTCAACGCCCTGTTTGATCAGTTGTAGTACAATGTCGGTTTGCACGTGCAGGTTATTCTCGTTGTAATGATGGATATCCTCTATCTTGTTGTTGGCGATCAGATAGCGATACAAGTCGAATAAGTGCGCGGGCGGGTTAAAACGCAGGCAATTCCAGATCACGCCATCGCGCAGGGTTGGGTAAATGAACAGCTTCACCTTACGGCTAAACAGCGTAGCGAATGACTCCAAAATACCGCCGGGAAGTTCTTTATAATGCTCTTCGGAGAAGATGTATTCTAAGTTAGGATAACCCAAAACCACACCTAATTTTAGTATGGTGATCTTGGACAGATAGGACACCAGTTTATAATACTCGTGGAAATTTGAGATCAATACCGTTTGCCCAAGCGAGCAAAGAATATCTACCCTATCCAGGAAATCTTTTTCATCGATCTCAGCAGATTCATCGGCATTACGCTCTTTCAGGGATTGCAGGGTGAGCTCGGTGATCACCACCACGTTTTTGGGATCAACATCGGGTTCCTGCATAAACTGCTTAACGCCGGTACTCAGCATATCCAGATGCACGTTGATAATCGGGCGGAAACGACCACGGATCACCACTATGTGCTTCTTATACAAAACTTCAGAGGGCTGTTGATTCTTACCATCCGGACCAAATACCGCGGCATCCGAGAAGCCATATTTCACCAGATGAAGGCTCATTAGCCTGTTATCTACCTTAGTAAAATTAGGTCCTTCAAAGCGAATCATATCTATCTGCAAACGATCTTTTGACAGCTCGTCCATCAATGAAAGCAAGAATAATGGAGGATTATCGTGATAATAAAAACAGGCATAAATCAGGTTTACGCCCAAAATACCCACCGCTTGTTGTTGCAGATTATTATCATTATCCAACAGCTTAACATGCAATACTACATCGTTAAACTCACCATCCGGCTCTAACTGAAACCTTACTCCCATCCAACCGTGGCCATCATTTGTTTTATGATAATTAAGCGCCGACATGGTATCCGAGAAAGCAAAAAAAGTTGTTGTTTTACCACGTTGCTCAGCAAGTCGTTCAATCAACAAGCCATATTCGCGCTCCAGCATCGATATTAAGCGGGGTTCGCTCACATAACGGCGACTTTGTTGTGCCCCGTAAATAGCATCAGAAAAAATCATGTCGTAAGCCGACATGGTTTTAGCTACTGTTCCCGCTGCTGCGCCTGCTTTAAAAAAGTTGGCTGCAACATCCTGTCCTGCACCTATTTCGGCAAATGACCCATATATTTGAGGGTCGAGATTTATAGCTAAAGCTTTTTGTTTTGTGCCGATGTCCGTATTCTGAATGGGGGTCATACGCTTTGTATTTAGTATTCCGGGAGCAATATCCTACGTTGGATAAGATGTGTAAAAATACAGTTTTTTAATTAATCACGATACAAAATTTAGCACTAAGTGTACATATTACACCCAACTGAATCTTCGCATTTGTTAATAAACAGCTTGTTTACAAACACATCGCTGCATATCCAAAAAAACGCTATTTTTGCAGCTTTGATAAAAATATGAGTATTGCACTATCCGAACAGGAAATTTTACGCCGCGAATCATTACAACAGCTTCGCAATTTAGGCATCAACCCTTACCCTGCCGAAGCTTTTGATGTGACCGCATGGGCAAAGGATATAACCGAAAACTTTGAAGCTAACCCTGATACTTACAAGCATGTAACCCTTGCCGGTCGTATCATGACGCGCCGCATTATGGGCAGCGCCTCGTTTGCTGAGTTACAGGATTCAACAGGCCGCATCCAGATCTATTTAAAACGTGATGATATTTGTCCTGATGAGGATAAGACCTTATACAATACTGTATTCAAAAAGCTATTAGATATTGGCGACTATATCGGCATTAAAGGTTATGTTTTCCTAACCCAAACTGGCGAAATTTCTGTACACGTGCAGCAATTATTCGTTTTATCGAAATCATTAAAACCACTTCCGGTTGTAAAACGCGACGAGGATGGTAATATACACGATGGTTTTACCGACCCTGAGCAACGTTACCGCCAGCGTTATGTGGATCTGACCGTTAACCCGGATTTTAAACAGATCTTCATCAACCGCTCAAAAGTGATCAGCAGCATGCGCGATTACTTTAACAGCGAAGGCTGGATGGAAGTGGAAACACCAATATTACAACCCGTACATGGTGGCGCTGCTGCAAGGCCTTTCGCTACGCACCATAATACACTGGATATGCCGCTGTTTTTGCGCATAGCCAACGAACTTTATTTAAAACGACTGATAGTTGCCGGTTTTGACGGCGTATACGAGTTTGGTAAAATGTTCCGCAACGAGGGTATGGACCGCACACATAACCCGGAATTCACCTCAGTAGAAATATATGTGGCCTATAAGGACTATATATGGATGATGGAAATGGTGGAAAAATGCCTGGAGCACGTAACACGTGCTATACATGGTATCCCGGTAGTGCAATATGGTGCTAACGAGATCAATTTCGCAGGGCCGTATGTAAAACTATCCATGTATGATTCTATCCTGAAATATACCGGGATTGATGTATCTGAAATGGATGAAGCAGGCCTGCGTGAAACTTGTGCCGATTTGGGTATTGAAACCAATGAAAGCATGGGTAAAGGTAAGTTAATTGATGAGATATTCGGCGCCAAAGTGGAGGCTAATCTGATACAGCCGACCTATATAACCGACTACCCCATCGAGATGACTCCGCTTGCCAAAAAGCACCGCAGCAAAGAAGGCCTTGTAGAGCGCTTTGAGCTGTTTGTAAATGGCAAGGAGATAGCTAACGCCTACTCAGAATTAAATGACCCTATAGACCAGCGTGAGCGCTTTGAGGATCAGTTATTATTAGCAGGCCGTGGTGATGACGAAGCAATGGCCATGGATGATGACTTTTTACGCGCGTTGGAATACGGTATGCCGCCAACATCAGGCCTGGGTATAGGTATTGACCGTTTGGTGATGATGATGACCAACCAGAGCACTATACAGGAAGTATTATTTTTCCCGCAGATGCGCCCAGAGAAAAAATCAAAAATTGCTACCCTTGATGATTTTGTGAACATTGGTGTACCACCCGAATGGGTGCCTGTACTAAATAAAATGGGCTTTAACACTGTTGAAGAACTAAAAGCGGCTAACCCCAACAAAGTATTTAATGACCTTGGCGGAATGCGTAAGAAAATGAAATTGAATATAGATATGCCTGTAAAAGAGGTTGTAATGACTTGGTTTGAGTAGTTAATCCTTTGTCATTCTGAGCGGAGCGAAGAATCTATCGATAGGCATTTACGCTATGTATAACGGATAGATTCTTCACTCCGTTCAGAATGACATTTTTTTTATTAAGATTATGTTTATTACTTGTTAAAACATTCTCTCAACTAATTTCAAATTCCACTTTTAACTTTTAACTTTAATTACTACATTTGCGCTCTTGTTTTTTTAAACAACGATAGAATAAAAATAATCATGAAAAGAACTTTCCAGCCTTCTCAAAGAAAAAGAAGAAATAAACACGGTTTCCGTGAGCGTATGGCATCAGCTAACGGCAGAAGAATATTAGCAGCTAGAAGAGCTAAAGGTAGAAAAAGACTGTCAGTATCTGACGAAGGTCGTCATAAAGCATAATAAGCTGGTTGCAATTTCCTTTATAGGAATTTGAGCCGTTATTTGCTTAATTTTCGGTTCCGCATCAGCAAAATATGTATACTTTTAAAAAAGAAGAACGTTTATGTAATAAAAAGCTTATTGATGAGCTTTTTCATAAGGGCTCTTCTTTTTTGTGCTATCCCTTCAAGGCATCATGGCTTCTGGTTGATGATGCGTCACAAACAGTCCCTACCCAGCTATTAATTTCTGTTTCCAAACGGCGTTATAAACACGCGGTTGATCGTAACCAGGTAAAACGCCGTCTCCGCGAAGCTTATCGCCTCAACAAACAGCAGCACTTGTACGAACTGCTTGCAGTCGCCAATAAAAAAATCATCCTTTCCATAGGTTACATTGGCAAGCAGATAGAATCTTATGAACTTTTCGACAAAAAAATGCTCAAGCTATTAAAACAGTTAAGCGAGGAACTGGCTAAATGATGCTCATCTATAACCTATTTAAAGCTATTTTAGGCGGTATCTTCCTGGTGCTGATAAAGATATATCAATACTTTATATCGCCCATGACAGGCGCTTCTTGTCGTTACACTCCTACCTGCTCCCAATATGGTGTAGAAGCTATCAAAAAACATGGCGCTTTTAAGGGCGGATGGTTAACTTTGAAACGTATTGCCAGTTGCAATCCGTGGGGAGGCCACGGGCATGATCCGGTACCTGATTAAGTCAAAAGTTTAAAGTCAAAATTCAAAATATAAGATTTGAATTTACTTGATACTTGATACTAACTACTTGATAATAACAAATGATTTTACAAATAGAAACCGCCACTACCGTTTGCTCTGTTGCTTTGTCGAAGGATGGCGAGGTATTGGCTGTTAAACAGATGGATCAGCGTAATATACATGCTGAGGTTATCACTTTGTATATTGAAGAATTACTTACCACAACCGGCACCAAATACAGCGATCTGGATGCTATAGCCGTAAGTTGCGGTCCCGGTTCTTATACCGGCTTGCGTATAGGCATATCAACCGCTAAAGGTTTATGCTATGCGCTGGATAAACCACTAATAGCTATTGAAACATTGGAATCAATGGCTTATGGCGCGATAAGTAAAAGCGAATTAGCTAGCGGCGACACCTTACTTTGCCCCATGATTGATGCGCGCCGGATGGAGGTATACACTGCAATTTTTAATACTAAAGGAGAAAGAATTAACCCCACTACCGCGGAGATCATCGATGAAAATAGCTTTGCTGAATTGTTAAGCAGCAACAAAATTTTATTTTTTGGTGATGGCGCTGAGAAATGCAGGGAAACATTAAATAATCCTAACGCGCTATTTTTAGCGGGTTTCGCCAACTCCGCAAGCTATCTAACTAAAAGAGCAACTGAAAAATTTGCAGCAAAGGATTTTGAGGATGTAGCTTATTTTGAGCCTTACTATTTAAAGGATTTTATCGCCGGAAAAAAGAAAGCTTAATTTATTCAGACATCGCTTTGTCGTCGCTCGGTTTAAATAATTTATCCCATAACCTGCCCAAAAGTCCTTTTTCTTCGCCCATTGGTATGTGGCTCGCGTTCATTGGGTGTTCAATCACCGGGCCAAATTTCATGGAGAAACCAATCGATATATCACCGCCTGTAAATGCACCGGTTTCATTTACCTGGCTATGGCTTTTAAGCGCTGTTTCCAATAAACCTGAGCTTTGCGGCAACTGGTTAGTTGCTATAAAAAATTCCGCATTATGCGATTTGACCATGAACTGAGTACCTAATTTAAAAAGCTTGTCTTCATAGCTGGTAACCAACGCAAATGAATAATTCTGATATTGTATCGGGCTAACCAAGGCCGCAGTAAAACCGCTATAAAACAACTCTTTAGATAAAATAAGCGTAGGCGCATATCTTAAGTCAGTTTCCTCATCGCTCAGTAAAAAGGATTTTGAACCACTTAATTCAAACCGGCCATCTAATGGCGTATTATATGAACCTTTGATAACTTTACCCCCTGTAACCTTATCATTAACAGCATCATATACATTGGTTTCTCTCTGCGGAGAAGTAAGATCCTCTATCCCTGTCTCGCCGCTAAAATCATACGTTTCAGCATATTTATTCCAGTGGATAAAGCCCAGATTTTTCAGATTGGTTTGTATAATAAAAGCATCAGGGGTACAATAAGTGGTACCTATACTCACATCAATCCCGGGGTTACTAAATGGTAACTTACTAAAACCAGCCTTTTGTTCGGTTCCTTGTAGTCGTAACGTCGCGGAATCAGCTGCTTTATCAAAAGTAATACTTGATTGATCGATATGAACATTTTGCGCGCTCATACCCGATACCAGGCCTACTTTTAGGCCGAAAGCAAGCTGTTTAGTCACCTGCTCGCGATAAGTAGCGCCTACTTCGTTATACAATTGGTAGCTGTAATGCGAATTGAATATATTATTGTATGCGTTATTCGGGAAATTTGCCGAACCGTTTAATAAGGCTATACTTTCATCAGTAAATGCGCCACGACCATCAAGCTTGGTATCAACAAAAAAGCCTAATTCAACATCTCCATCAAAACTACTGAAGGCTTTAAACATGATAGAATAAGCATTGGCATTAACATTAACGTTATTATACTTATTACCTGAGCCTATTTGTAAAGCTGAATTGTTATAATTACCGTTTATATAACGACTTTTTAGTGTTTGCTGAGCATCCCCGGTCAGGGTGAAATTGGCATCAAAGTTTGGGACAAAAAAGTTAAATGCATAACTGCGGCTGGTATCTGGGGTAAATGATTTTTGGGAAGGGTTTTCAAATGAATCGTAGAGTGTTCCTGTATTATATTGTGAAAATTCCTGGGCGAATACCCCGGAAGCAGAAAACAGTAAGAAAAAAACTATTAGAAATCTCTTCATATACTAACCCTAAATCAATTCTCACTAAAGATAAATTATGCTTGCCAACAAATTGCATTAGAAAGCTAAAAACATGGTAAAACCTGCTGTTATCTTTTTGTTAACAACAGGTTTTACTGGAATTCATTGTTTACGGCTGTGGTATCAACATTGTTTAGCCGCATGCAGAAGTTAGTATAAAAATTTTCATCAGCTGATGATAGCTGGTATGATGCACCATAAAAACTTTTCCATCCCGGATTATTATTTTCAAAAGAGCTGTAAACATCCCGATTCATATCCCTTTTTAATATTTGTTGGGAATTTTTGAAATTGATAAAAAAGGCCACATTGCTTCTTTCAGATAGCAGATCATAAAACTGGTTATACGCGTCGGTCTTACTTAAAAATTTACGGTTGAGGTAAGTATCAGAATAACTGCTTAGTTCCTTTTGGCTGGTGGCCAGTATCAGGTAGTTATCCAATATCATAAAATAAGGTTTTTTTAAGATCCCAAAAGCATCTCCCAATAAAAAGAAAGGTAATTTACTATACTTTAATTGCCCCATATTATCAGTAACCATGTTGCTGATGTTCACCATAAAAGGCAACAGTTTTGATCCATCCTTAACTGATATTATAGCGTATTTTTCTTCGTAACGTGTAGTTACAATAGCAAATTCGTTTCCTAATAAGTTATTAAATTCCGTTCTCAAACTTATCCCGGCTTCAGCTTTTATCTTTTTAAAAAGTGAATCCTGCTCCTTTTGTATCCCTGCTTTTACATGATATTGATAAAGATCTGTTCCAAATTTCAGCGGATCAGAAACTGACAAGTTAGTACTGTAAGCCGTAGTGGCCGGGAATATATCTTTTAAATGATTTACAACCGGCTGCTGACCGGTAAAAATATCCAGATATGATAAAGAACCTTTTTGTAGTGTTGATATACCGCTGAACATAAACGCGTCGCTCTTATAATTCAGACTCAGTACCGCCTTAGCCGACAACAATTTGAAGCTTCTGAATATATCGGTATTATTAACAAACAGTTTGCTGAACAAGGGTGTTAGCTGCCCATAATTCACATACAAATTAGCCAGTGAATTGGAGTTTTGTTGTTCCGATAGTAGCACAAAGTCCTGCTTGTCACCTTTAAACTTGGTTTGGGCGCTCAACTCTGCTAATTCCTCGGAGAAACTTCCGGCAAAAATCCCCCCTCCTTTATCCACCACATAAAACCGCTTTTTAATGGAATTAAAGTAAATGCTGTAACCCTTAGCACCTTGTACATGTAATGGGTTAACAATTAATCCGCTGTTTTTTTCTACGGATAATTGACCTATTAGTCCTTCATCAAAACCTTTACCCGCGGAGAGGGTGAGCAGCAGATCAACTCCATTATCTTTAAGCGGATGTAGCGAAACAAACAAGCTTTGCCCGTTAAAGTATTTGGCAATTAATGGATTACCGAGCAGCACATCGCGTACCGTATCAATATCAGCTATTTGATTTTTCCCGGTTACAGATTCCAGCAATGTGTTACCATTAAAAATATCGTAGAAACTTTTTTCGTTGGTAAGCTGGAATATCACCGCAGCGTTATCGGGTATGGCAGCCATTACCCTGCTGGTGTTGGAGCCCGGCGGATTCAGATTTTTAAAATACACCACCGTGATAGCCGCCGTTGCTATCAATAAAATTATAGTGGTTATTATCTGTTTCTTCATAATAGTTTACAGGTGCAATTTATGATTTTTACCAACGGTCAATAAACTAATCCTATCATTTGGTTAACTTAGCCTTTTATCATCATGATGAATAAACGAATAATTATTACCGCTTCGATTTTTGGTTTACTTGCCGTTATAGCAGGGGCATTTGGCGCTCATGGTTTAAAACCTTACCTGGATGCCGACAAACTCGAGGTTTGGCATACAGCAGTACAATACCAGTTTTACCATGTTTTCGCGCTATTGTTCCTGTCAACCTTTGCACGTACCAAAAATAGCTTAATTAGTACCAGTTATTATCTATTTACTTTCGGTATTGTGTTTTTTTCGGGTTCATTATACCTATTAGCCTGCCGTGATCTATTAGGATGGGGCTGGCTGCCATGGGTTGGCCCCGTTACACCTTTAGGTGGCTTACTGTTTATTATTGGCTGGATAACCCTTGCCATGGCTGCCTACAGAAATAAAACCGCCTAATGTTAGAATTTGCCGAAGCCGGATACTCCGACCGCCAAACGCTTTTTGTTGAAGTGATACTGCCCTTAGCTATAGCCAAAAACTATACCTACCGTGTACCATTTGAACTAAACGATAGCGTAGCTATAGGCAAGCGGGCCGTGGTACAATTTGGTAAAAGCAAGTTATATACAGCAATTATCGCGGGTATCGGCACACAACCTCCTGAAAAATACGAAGCCAAATATCTGGTGGAGCTATTGGATGATAAACCAGTGGTCACTCACGAACAGCTCCACTTTTGGCAGTGGATTGCAGATTATTATATGTGCAACCTGGGCGAGGTAATGAATGCCGCCCTCCCATCTGCGCTAAAATTAGCCAGTGAAACCAAGATCGTTTTAAATAAGGATTTTGAAATCGATAAATCAACTTTACACGATAAGGAGTTTTTAATTGTTGAGGCGCTGGAAATTCAACCTGAGTTAACGGTAAGCGACATCGTGAAGTTACTTGGTCAAAAGCAGGTAATGCCTTTGCTGAAGATCCTTTTTGAAAAGAACATCATCAATATATCGGAAGAAGTAAGCGAGCGTTACAAGCCTCGTCGGCGGACTTTCATCACGCTAAATCCTATCTATAATAATCCTGATCAGCGGCAGGAGTTATTCGCCATACTGGAGAAAAGAGCACCTAAACAGGCAGATGCGGTACTGGCTTATCTGAAGCTATCCCGTCAGCAAAAAAGCATTTCGAAAAGTGAATTGATCGAGGAAAGTGGTGCGGGCGATGCAAGTATTAAAAGTTTAATTGAAAAAGAAATCTTTATCCCGGAGTATAAAAACGTGAGTCGTTTATATTATGAGGAAGAGGAGGCCATAGGAAACTTTGAACTAAGCGAGCAACAGCAATCCGGCCTGCAAAGTACAAGCGACCAGTTTGGCGAAAAAGATGTGGTTTTATTGCATGGGGTAACCTCATCCGGTAAAACGCAGCTCTATATCAGGTTGATTGAGGAAATGATCAACTCAGGCAGGCAAGTACTTTATCTATTGCCTGAAATAGCCCTGACCACACATATTATTGAACGCTTGCGCATGTATTTCGGCGCCAATATTGGTGTATACCACTCCCGTTTTAATGATAGCGAACGGGTTGAAGTTTGGCAAAAGGTATTGAACCACGAATATAAGGTGGTGTTAGGCGCACGTTCATCCGTATTCCTGCCTTTTAATGATCTGGGGTTGATTATTGTTGATGAGGAACATGAAACATCTTACAAACAATATGATCCCGCACCAAGGTACAATGCCCGTGATGCGGCGATATTTTTAGCCAATATGCATGCGGGAAAGGTTTTGCTTGGCTCCGCTACGCCATCCTTTGAAAGTTATTACAATGCCCGCACACACAAATATGGTTTTGTTGAACTGACAGAGCGTTTTGGTGGTGTAGAAATGCCCCTGGTTGAAATTGTAAGCATCGCCGAAGAAACAAAAAAGAAAACCATACAATCGCACTTTACCAGTGTATTGATAGCCGATATACAACAGGCTTTAGCCAATAAGGAGCAGGTGATCCTGTTTCAAAACCGCCGTGGCTATGCACCGGTTTTGATGTGTAAAACGTGTGCTTACACACCCAAGTGTGTTAACTGCGATGTTAGCCTCACCTATCATAAAAGCAGCGGAAAACTGCATTGTCATTATTGTGGTTATAGAGAGGATTCGCCATCTATTTGCCCGGCATGCGGATCAACACATTTGGAGTATAAAGGCTTTGGCACCGAAAAAATAGAGGACGAATTAAGCCTGATATTGCCCGAGGCCCGAATAGCCCGTATGGATTTGGATACTACCCGATCCAAAAACTCATTGCAAACCATTCTTAATAATCTGGAGGAAAAGAAGATAGATATTTTAGTAGGCACCCAAATGGTGGCTAAGGGTTTGGACTTTGCGGATGTTACCGTTATCGGTATTATCAATGCGGATAGCTTGCTCAAATTCCCGGATTATCGAGCTAACGAACGCAGTTTCCAGATGCTGGCACAGGTAAGCGGCAGGGCTGGCAGGCGCGGCAAACAAGGCAAAGTGGTAATACAGACTTACGACCCACACCATCGGGTAATAAAACAAGTAATTGAAAATGATTACGCTGACCTCTATTTTACCGAAATGAGCGAGCGCAAGAGTTTTAGCTATCCGCCATTTTCCCGTATCATCAACTTAGATATAAAGCATAAACAACCTGAAGTACTATATAACCAGGCGCAATATTTAGGCAACGAACTCCGCAAGCATTTCGGAGAAAGGGTTATCGGTCCACAGCCGCCTTTGGTTAGTCGGATACGAAATTATTATATTCAATCAATTTTACTAAAGTTTGAAAAGGATGCAGTTTCTATCAATAAGGCTAAAGCCATTATCAGGGATACTATTACGCAGTTTCAAACCACAAAATTGAGTAAGGGAAGTATTGTTCAACCTGATGTAGATCCGTACTAAGCTGTCTGAACCTGAATTTATAGAATTAAAGAATTTGTTAAAAACTACCGTCATTGCGAGGAACGAAGCAATCTCTATACTTTACAGAGCTGCTCTGCGGGCTTCAATACCTTTCCAATCGCCTTGCCTATGTAGAGATTGCTTCGTTCCTCGCAATGACGCTTTGTTTTTGTGTTTGTATAAAAACGACATGGAATCTTTTGTAAACAGCCTCTTAGATTAACAAAATAAAACGATGACTTTCAGGCTATAGTATTCTGAACATTATTTAATTCCCAAAATTCTAGTTCAGACACTAAAATTACTAGTAAATTAGCCATGCAATGGCATACAAGTACATCGATAATTACCGCGAACAAGGGGCAAGAAAGAAACTGGTTGAGGTTTTAAGAAAGAAGGGTATCGAAGATGAGAGTGTATTAACCGCCATCGGTTCCATGCAGCGCCATTACTTTTTTGACGAAACTTTCTGGAACCAGGCTTATAAGGATATTGCCTTCCCAATTGGTGCCGGGCAAACTATATCACAACCCTATACCGTTGCCTATCAGACTGAACTATTGCACATCCGACAAGGCGATAAGGTTTTAGAAATTGGTACTGGTTGTGGTTATCAAACTTGTATATTAATGAAACTGGGAGCCAAAGTTTATACCATTGAGCGCCAGAAAACCTTATATGAACACACTAAACAGGTTTTACCATATTTAGGCTACAAACCCAATTTCTTTTTAGGCGATGGATCAAGAGGCATAGCCGCACATGCACCGTACAACAAAATTATTGTAACCGCAGGCGCACCTACCGTACCCGAAGAATTATTAAAGCAGTTAGCTATCGGCGGGATAATCGTTATCCCTGTAGGTGATGAATCTCAGCAAAAAATGGTTACCATATTAAAAACCGGTGAACATGATTATGAGAAGCATGTATTAGATACTTTCAGGTTTGTACCGCTGAAGGGTGAGAATGCGTGGTAGTCCTATAGCAACGTCATTGCGAGCGATAGCGTGGCAATCTCCTACTTACAGGGCAAATTAGCATGGTAAAGTGCAAAGTCGGGGATTGCCACGTCGTTACACTCCTCGCAATGACGCCCCGTTTATTTTACCTTTTCATCGCCCTATCCATCTCAACCTTAACATCACGCTCTTTCATCGTTTCGCGTTTGTCGAAGGTCTTTTTACCTTGAGCTAAACCTATTTCAAGTTTGGCAAAACCACGTTCACTGATGAATAGTGCAAGGGGTACTATGGTTAGGCCTTTTTCTTCGCCACGGGTTAGTAGTTTTTTCAGTTCCTTTTTATTCAGTAATAAAACACGATCTCGTTTGGCTTCGTGTTATAGAATGAGCCAAATGAATACTCCGCAATATGCAGGTTACGCACATAAAGCTGACCGTTAATAAAAGTGCAAAAAGCATCATTCACATTGGCTTTACCATCGCGTATTGATTTTATTTCGGTACCCAACAGTTTTATGCCGGCAACATATTTATCCAGTATGATATATTCAAAATAGGCTTTCTTATTCTTTATGTAGATCTTATCGTCGCTCATTATACTGCAAATATGCGAATTATTTTCCTGCTGCCTTAACTATCAGTACCGGCACCTGAACCATGTGGCGTACTTTATTAACTGTTGTACCAAAAAGTAAATCTTTAATGGCCTTATGTCCATGCGACCCCATCACTATGAAATCAATGCCTTCTTTCTTCACAATTTCAGCTATCGCAGTGGCCGGAGAACCATAGCCAATTTGAGCATTGGCGTTGTAGTGCAAGTTCTTCATCGCATCTACATACCGCTGTAAATTATCAACGTCGCTTTGTGTTTCCTGGTCTAATACCTCGTTGCCATAGTATCTTGCTCCGGCAGTTTCCACCACATGTATCAGCGTGTAAACCGCATGCTTACCACCCTGCATAATGGCATGCCTAATGGATTCTGTATCATTCTGCGAAAAATCAATACTCACCGCAATATGATGATATTTAACGGCATCAAGCTCGTCAATAACGGTTGCAAGGCCATGCGGTATGTAAGTAGGTTGATCCTTGTGTTTAAATAACAATGGTCGTAACAATACATACACCATTAACGCTACTACCGCTAATATTACAGGCTCAACCAAAAAATGTATCCACATGGCTGATGAATGAGATGCATGTGTCCATTCGCCAAGTTGTTGGACAACCAATTGAGCATTCAAACCTATAATTATTATCGCGCAAGCCCATGCTAATATTTTTGTTTTTAGGCCGATGACGAATTTGCCCATCTTCTTTTTGTCGGATGTAAAGTGAATCAACGGAACCACCGCGAATCCCAATTGCAAGCTCAAAACCACCTGACTTAATATGATCAAATTACCCAGGCCCGTTTCTCCATAATAAAGGATAGTAAATACAGCGGGTACAATAGCCATCAATCGTGTAAGTAAACGGCGCAGCCAGGGTTCAATACGCAGGTTGATGTGGCCTTCCATAATAATCTGCCCGGCAAGTGTGCCCGTGATAGTAGAACTCTGGCCTGACGCGATCAGCGCGACGGCAAACAGCACCGGCGCTAACGATCCGAATATGTGTTCCAGCAGTTTATAAGCATCTTGTATCTCGGCAACCTTAAAAAATCCGTTAGTAAAAAACGCACTTGCAGCTAATATCAAAATGGCAACATTTATAATAAAGGCCACGTTAAGCGCTATAACGGTATCAAAAACATTAAACCTAATTGCCGATCGTATCCCCTCGTCGGTACGGGTTATTTTACGTGTTTGCACTAATGATGAGTGCAGATACAGATTATGCGGCATCACGGTCGCGCCAATTATACCTATGGCCAGGTATAGGGCATCACCACTTAACATATTTGGCACAAACCCTTTGGCTATTGCTACCACATCGGGCTTTACAATAAACATCTCGATCAGGAATGCTAGCCCGATAATGAATATCATCGAAACAATAAAACCTTCCAGCTTACGCATGCCTTTGTTCATCAGGAAAAGCATCAGCACCGTATCGGTTATGGTAAGCGATACCCCCCATATCAGTGGCAAATGGAACAGCAGGTTTAAACCTATTGCCATACCGATGATCTCAGCCAGATCACAAGCAATAATGGCAATTTGAGCCAAAATGTACAGGCAAAAGTTTACAAAGCGGTTGTATGTATGCTTTGATGCCTGTGCAAGGTCCATACCCCGCACTATT
Source organism: Bacteroidota bacterium (assembly GCA_026224775.1). GTDB lineage: Bacteria > Bacteroidota > Bacteroidia > Sphingobacteriales > Sphingobacteriaceae > Mucilaginibacter. The sequence goes on along the minus strand of JAMFRP010000019.1, from coordinate 81,307 downwards.
CCCAGTCTCGCGCTTAATGATTGCAGCAATAAAGCAATCAGGTTTGATACAAACAATATCCATATCAACCTATAACCAAAAGCGCTACCACCGGCTATATCCGTGGCCCAGTTACCCGGATCCATATAACCAACGCTAATTAAATAAGCCGGACCGATAAAAGCCAGAAACTTACGCCATCCGGTTTTATTTTCGGTTGATACTGAGCTATGCACATTGGCTAATGATTCGTTATGGTTATCGCTCATATCACAATTAATAAATTGTTGGCTACCTCACGGCTAATATGTATTTTCTTATCGTCAGCTTGTAATATCATAGAGTTATCGTATTCATTAATTTCTGTCACTTTAATTTTTTTACCGATGGTGAGTTGTTGTTTTTCGAGATACTGTAAAAACCCGGCTGAATGATCGCGCACACCCGAAATAATCCCGCTTCCACCAACCTCAATACTGGCTATTGGTTTAAGCTCGTGCGCCTTAAAATTACCATCGCTATCAGGTATCGGGTCGCCATGCGGATCATATTTAGGGAAATTCATAAACTTATCCAGGCGATCAACCAGTTCCATGGATGATATGTGCTCCATCTCTTCGGCCATTTCATGTACCTCATCCCATTTAAAGTTCAATTTTTCCACCAAAAAATATTCCCAAAGTCGATGCTTACGGACGATCTGCAAGGCTATCTTTTCGCCAGCGGCGGATAAACTCACGCCCTGGTAACGGGCATAGTTTATAAGCTGTTTATCAGCCAGTTTTTTAAGCATATCCGTTACCGAAGCTGCCTTGGTATTTAACAAAGCGGCTAACTGGTTTGTGCTTACATTTTGAGTGTTAAGCGACAAATGGTAGATAGATTTTAAGTAGTTTTCTTCGGCTAATGTATTCATTTTAAGCAAAGCTAATAATAAATTTAGACTTGTCTAAATTTATAACAATAAAAAATATGCTTTCGTGAAAACCTTTTTTCAAAAAATTTTATTTTGTGAGATAACTAAAATCTATATTTGCACCCATTATGGCAGCTGAACTCGATAAAATAGATTTGCAAATCCTTAAGATTTTGCAGGAGAATGGACGTATTACAAATCTTCAACTTTCAAACGAGATAGGACTGTCGCCCGCCCCTACCTTAGAACGTGTACGCAAGCTGGAAAATGCCGAATACATTAAAAGCTACCATGCTTTGGTTGATGAAGAAAAACTGGGACTGGGAATTAAAACTTTTATCCAGATCTCATTGGATTTTCACCAGAAAAATACCATACAAACTTTTGTTGATGAAATACAGAATATCCCCGAGGTAACTGAGTGTCACCACGTAACCGGGCAGTGCGATTTTCTGTTAAAAGTATATGTACGCGACATTAAATCATATGAACAACTGATCATGGAAAAAATCAGCCGCATTAGTGTGGTTAAAACTTTTCAAACCATGATGATCATGTCAACCAGCAAAAAGGAACCGATAGTTCCGTTGGAATACTAATTAGAATCAAAAGGTAAGAGTCAAGAATCAAGATAAGCACACTGCATATTTTTTATCTTGACTCTTGTATCTTGACTCTCTTCTCAATGTATTTGCCAATCAATTTCCTTTTTCCCTTCCTTCCGAAGTATTTCGTTTGTTTTTGAAAATGGTTTGGAGCCGAAGAAGCCTCGATCTGCAGAAAATGGTGAAGGGTGCGGTGATTTGATTATGAAATGTTTTTTCTGATCGATCAACTCGGCCTTGGCTTGAGCAAAGGCTCCCCAAAGTATAAATACAATTCCTTCTTTCTTATCCGAGATTGTTTTGATCACCATATCTGTAAAGGTTTCCCAACCTTGTTTTTGATGAGAGCCTGCTGTTGCCGCGCGTACAGTTAAACTTGCATTCAATAGTAATACCCCTTGCTCAGCCCATTCAGATAAATTACCATGGGATGGGATCTGGAACCCGGGGATGTCGGTTGTTAATTCCTTATAGATATTTGATAAAGACCTTGGTATAGGAATACCTTTTTGAACAGAAAAAGAAAGTCCATGTGCCTGATTAGCGCCATGGTAAGGGTCCTGCCCCAGGATCACAACCTCCAACTTATCGAAAGGTGTTTTATTAAAAGCCGCAAAAATATCTGCATTTCTTGGGTAAATAATCTGGCCCGATTCCTTTTCTTGTTTAAGGAATTGCCTTAGTTTAACCATGTATTCTTTATCAAATTCAGCTTCTAAAACTTTAAGCCACGAAGGCTCCATATCTATCGCCATAAATATTAATTATGTTGTTGATTTAACGTGCAAATAAACGGATATTTGCACTCAATTTATTGTATTACAAATTATGTCAAATATTTTTAGGTTAATAATATCATGTGTGTTTTTTGGCGGAGCCGTAGCGCTTTGTGCAACAGGCTCATGGTGGTGGGGTATCCTGGTATTACTTTTAGGCGGCATTGTATTGCTTAGCTTTTTCTTTAATGAAAACATGATTATATCGCAATGGTTTTTGCGTAAAGAACAAAGCGATAAGGCCGAGCTATGGCTTTTAAAAATTAAAGATTACGAAAAGGAATTAAATAAAAGCCAATGGGGTTACTATAACCTATTAATTGGCTTGGTTGAATCGCGCAAAGCACCTTTGAAATCAGAAAAATATTTCAAGAAATCATTACAACTGGGCATGAAAATGTCGCACAATATCGCATTGGCTAAAATAAGTCTTGCCGGTATATCAATGGCTAAACGCAATAAGCGCGAAGCTCAGATGTATTTGCAGGAAGCCGCGAAAGACGACAAAAACAAACTGCTTACCGAACAGATAAAAATGATGAAGACCCAAATGGCCCAGATGGATAAGCAACAAGTGGTAAGAGGCGGGTTCAGGCAATTCTAAAATTTATCAAACAAAAAAATAGACGTTCCGAAAACCGGGGCGTCTTTTTTGTTTATGGCGATCTTTTAACAGCGAGAATTACTTCTCTTCCAGCGAACTGAAATAATCAGGCTCTGATGAATGATTCTGATTAGCAGACAAATGCCTTTCAGGGGCAACAAAATCATCTTCTTCGGAAGGATTTGCTACCTCTACCATTTTCAACAAGCTTCTTATAAACGAGAGGTTAAAATTACCCCTGTTAAGTTTGATTAAATATTCGCTTTCCGTTATTTCTAAGATTGAATTAGTCATATCTTTATTTTTTAAAATATCAGTTCATAAAATTAAACAACCTTATTTGCACAAAAGTGTTATTTCTTTTAAGGTTTCATTAACAAATTGTTACCAATTTCAATTTAATGGCTCGTTTAACTCCTTCAATAAAAACCCTAAGCTTCTTGTTTTTAATATTTCCGCCTTTATTTGGTATCTGCCAGGATAGCTTATCCACTCATTATAAAATATTCAATACCAAAACACAAAAGGCAACCTCGCTCGACGAGATTGTTCGTGACATAAATAAGGCTGATGTGCTGTTTTTCGGCGAGGAACATAATGATTCTACCGGGCACCAACTTGAATATATTCTATTGAAAAAGATCGCCGAGCATTATCCCGGAAAAACCGCGCTATCTATGGAGATGTTTGAGACGGACTGTCAAACGGTTTTGAATGAATACCTGGCCGGACTTATCCGCGATAAAAACTTTGAAACAGATGCCCGCGTTTGGCCTAACTATGATGATTACCGCCCGCTGATAGAATTCTCGAAAGAAAATAAATTACCTGTTATATCTGCCAATGCCCCCGCACGTTATACCAATATGGTTAACCGTTTAGGGTTGAGCAGCCTGCAGCAGTTAGATGCGACAGGTAAATCATATCTGCCACCCTTGCCTATTGATACAGCAACGGGGCCTTATCTAGAAAAATTCGATCAAATTATGGGTGGGCACAGTGCTATGCCAGGCATGCAAATGTACCAGGCACAAAACCTATGGGATGCAACAATGGGATGGTCAATAGCCAAATTCATTAAAACTCACCACGATTATAAAATATTGCAAATAAACGGAGGTTTCCATAGCGAAGAAAAGTTGGGCGCAGCGGCGCAACTATTGCATTATGATCCGAAAATTCGGATAATTAACATCGCGGTTTATTCGGATGATAGTTTTACTAATCCTGATTGGAGCAAATTCAATAAAATGGGTGATTATATTATCCTGACTGACCCGAAGTTACCAAGGACATTTTAAGAAACTGTCTAAAAACAAATCGTCATTGCGAGCGAAGCGTGGCAATCCCCCGACTTACAGAGCGGTTCTGCATATTGGGGGATTGCCACGCTTCGCTCGCAATGACGACAGTTTTATACTTTTTAAACTGTTTATAAAAAAAGAGCTAAGATGCAAGAGAAATCTTTCTTGGCTCTTAAAAACTATTTTCCCTTCGCTAATAAATCGCGTATCTCGGTTAACAATAATTCTTCTTTAGTTGGTTCCGGATCAGCAACCGGTGCTGGTACGTCTTCTTTTTTCATTGAATTAATTCCTTTAACAACTAAAAAAATACAAAAAGCAACTATAACAAATTGAAAAACCACAGTTATAAAGTTACCATAACGGATAGCAACCTCTGCTGCTTTATGCACAGGGTCGGCATCTACAAGAACATACTTCTTGTCGGCAAAATCCACCTTACCCGTTAAAATACCAATAGGCGGCATAATAATATCTTTTACTAAAGAGGTAACTATGGTACCAAATGCCGCACCAATTACAACACCCACTGCCAGGTCAATAACGCTGCCACGCATGGCAAATTCCTTGAATTCTTTTACAATAGACATAGATTGATTTTTTAAGTTTATTGAAGTTAGGAAATTTTAAAGTAAACAACCAAACAAATTATTTCTTTTTGTCTTTAACAACATGGCGTCTCTTATCCGAACTTATTTTTTAGTTAAGGGTAATTGATGTATTTTTGCGCTATCTATATATATGTTAAAACAAAATCTTCAACAAAAACTTTTACAAAAGCTCTCGCCTCAGCAAATACAATTTATTAAATTGCTGCAGGTGCCTACCGTTTCGTTAGATACACGTATTAAAGAAGAGTTAGAGGAAAACCCCGCCCTTGAAGATCTTAGTTTAACTAATTTAAATGAGCCCGAAGAACAATACCCCGACCGCGACCCTGATGAGGACACTTACAACGGCGACGAGGAAAAGGGCGAAATGGATGAGTTTAACATTGACGATTATTTACAGGAAGATACCGTAAGCGATTACGGTTCGCGATACGACCAGAATGGTGATGATGAAGATGAGCGCAAAGAGATACCAATCGCGGTACAAAGCTCATTTTTCGAAAGTCTTCAAATGCAGCTTGATTTGCTCCCATTATCAGATAAAGATTTCCAGATAGGTAAACAGATCATCGGTAGTTTGGATGATGATGGCTATTTACGCAGGCCTATCATGTCATTAACCGACGACCTTGCTTTCTCACAAAATGTGATGGCTGAGGATGAAGAAGTTGAAGAAATGCTGGCGGTTATACAAAGCTTTGACCCGCCGGGTGTAGGCGCCCGCAGCTTGCAGGAATGTTTGCTGATACAATTACGCCGTAAAGACCCGAACGATCCTATTATAAAGAAAGCCATGAATGTGGTTGAACATTATTTAGATGAATTTACCCGCAAGCATTATGACAAGCTGGAAAAATCGCTGAATATGTCATCCATAGAATTGCGTGGTGTGGTGAATGAGATATTAAAGCTGAACCCTAAACCGGGCGATAGCAACGAGGTAAACACCAAGCAAATGCAGGTAATACCCGATTTTCATATCATTAACAGCGATGGGGTACTTATACTTACCCTTAATTCAAAAAACGCGCCTGAGCTTAGGGTGAGCCGCTCTTACCAGGAGATGTTTCAGCATTATGATAAAGCTTCGCAAAAAGACAGGAAGCTTAAAGAGGCTGTACAGTTTGTAAAGCAAAAACTCGATTCGGCTAAATGGTTTATTGATGCTATTAAACAGCGCCAGCAAACATTGTTAAAAACAATGAACGCCATTATGCAATATCAATACGATTTCTTTTTAACAGGTGATGATAAAAATCTGAAGCCAATGATATTAAAGGATATCGCTGATAAAATCGCGATGGATATTTCTACCGTATCGCGTGTGGCCAACTCTAAATATGTACAAACAGAGCATGGTACTTATCTTTTAAAATCCTTTTTCTCTGAAGCGATTCAAACTGAAAGCGGCGAAGAGGTATCAAACAAAGAGGTTAAAAAAATACTGGAAGAGCATATAGGCAAGGAGGACAAACGCCATCCTTTAGCTGATGAAAAACTGACTGATATTTTAAAGGAAAGCGGCTACAACATAGCCCGCCGTACCGTAGCCAAATACCGTGAACAAATGAACATCCCGGTTGCAAGGTTAAGAAAGGAGTTGTAGATAGAGATTAGAGACTGGAGATTAGAGATTAGAGATTAGAGATTAGGCTAATCTAACCTCTAATCTCCAGTCTCTAATTAACTAGTTTAAAACGTATGCTGCGGGCAGGTAACCTGGTATTTGTTGTTTAACAGTATCCCCAATACAATTTCGTGTGTGCCGTTACTTACAGTGTTAAGCGCTGAGGTAGTCATATCATATGAGTAACCAACGTTTATGGTTGAGTTGATATTGAACCCGGCTAATATGCCAAATGAGTCATCCTTACGGTATGATCCGCCTAACCAAAACACATCCCTGAAAGATACTTTAGCATTAACATCAAAAGTAAAAGGCACCGGATTAATTTCCTTCAACATAATTGATGGCATTACTGAAACATCATCAGATATAAAAAACTTATAACCAGCTGTAAAAAAAACCTGAGGCACTGTTTTATTTTGATAAACCGTATTCCGCGAGTCTGCATAAAGCTTTTCAGGCAGCACCTGCTGCACCGAAGCCCCCACATAATAATTTGACGAGTAAGCCCAAACACCCACACTTAAATCAGGGCTCCAAACGCCACCGCTGGCATCATCAATCGCAGGGTCATCGGCGGTTGTGGTAGTTAATATTGATGTATTTAAACTTGTATGTGCAACACCCGCGGCTACACCCAACGACAAATTAAGCGAACTGGTTAGGCCGATATGATAGGCGTAGGTTGCATCAATATTAGTAGCAGTTATAGGGCCTGCTTTATCGCTTACCAAAGTAAACCCAATTCCATGATGCGGCTCTGCTGCCTCATAATTTTGCAAATAAGATCTGCTGCCCGGATACTCCCCTCCTGCTGTTGGCAATTCACTGGCATCGCCATTAATAAAATTACTACCTATTGGGGTGTTTATGGTGAAGAAGGTTGTAACTGGCGCGCCTTGCAGGCCTGTCCACTGGCTGCGATACCCTAATTTCACATCAGTATAGTTTTCAATACCACTGAGTGCCGGGTTTAATAAGAAGTTATTAAAAACATATTGCGTGTATTGCGGCTTTTGCTGCGCCGATACTAATACTGTAGATGAGATTAATAAAATTAATACAAGTAAAGTTCTCTTCATTTATACAAAAAATAGCCACCCTCTAAATAACATTGCTGTCATTTAAAAGAATTAAATAACAAATAAAATAATAAGCATTCAGGAAGGTAGATAATTGCCTTAAACCATTGTTGCAAAAAACAAACAAGCGATTCAATAAACGAATATAGACTTTCCCTTTATTTATTATACAGTTGAATCGATTAATTGTACAGTTAAACCGATTAAAATGATTTTTTTAGCATATTTTAATAAACTAAGTAATAATCATGTCAATTTTATTGGCGGCCTATCTACATCACCTTATTACTGCAACCCATCCTGATACTGGTTTACGCCCATTTTTAGGATCAATGATGTAGTAATAAGTCCCCGATGGCACTTTACTCCCCTTATACGTCCCATCCCATGGAATTGGGTAACCAACTGAATAATATAACTTTTCGCCATACCTGTTAAATATTTGCACGGTGCAATTAGGATAACTATCCAGGTGTTGAATTTCCCAAAAGTCATTTATACCATCGCCGTTAGGGGTAAAAGTATTTGGCACAACTATATTAAGCAATACGTTAACCGTTACATGCGCAATAGCCGAACAGTTATCTGCAGCGGTAACTGTTAATATGTATTGTGTATCATTAGCCGGGCTGGCAGAAGGGTTTAATATATTAGGATTGCTCAATCCTGTTGCAGGCAACCACTGGTAAGTAAAACCATCGCCGGGGGCTTTTGCATTTAGAGTAACTTCGCCTCCCTGAAGCACATAAAAGGCCGAATCAACTGTAATTACCGGCGTTTCCTGAACATTAATTTGTTGTGATGTTGAATAGGTGCAACCATTTGCCGCGGTAAAAACATAATTAATTGTATGGCTACCCAAACCAGCCTGACCCGGGCTAAATAATCCGGTTGATGATACTCCCGGACCACTAAACACACCGGTGCCAGTATAAACACCGGTATTCACCTGTATTTGCACCGGGTCTGCACTCTGGCAGATATTACCTATGCTTGAAACAGTAACCGAAGGATTACCATTTACGGTTATTGTGGTATCTACCTGGTTTGCGCATGATTGGCTTGACCCCGAATATACCACCATTCTTACATCGTAACTTTGCGGGTTTACTGAGTTAGACAACGGGTACTGGTGATGATATTTTTTATCTGCAGGCATGGTAGCAAGGGTATAAACCGCTGTATCCGTAGGGTTATTATTATAATCAAAATACCATACTATTTGCGTAATATTCCCAAAACCCACCGATGATTTATCATCAAATATAACATCAGTACTACTACACAAATCATTATTATTCTCAACCGAAAAGGCCGCGACAGGGTTTGATCCGTTTACTGTAAATTGTTGCGTTTTTGATACCGAACAACCATATTTTGAAGTAACCGTTAACGTAACATTGTAGTAAGCCGCAGCGGTATATGTATGCGTTGGGTTTTGTAAGGTAGACGTATTAGGATTCGCGGAATTGGCGTTGGAATCTCCAAAGTTCCAGAGGTAAGTAAATCCGGAAGCTGTAGAATCCGCTATAGTGCTTTCATCGGTAAATGTGGCGGAGCCCTGTGCCAGGCAAACATCCGGCATAGCAAAATTAACAACAGGTAAAGGACTGATAGTTTCCGGTTGCACGTAAGTGAGACTTGAGCAACCATCACTATTAGTTACAATTAGTTTTACAGTATCAATTCCGGTAGTTGCATATGTATGGATAATCACAGTGTTTTTAGCGGTTACCGTATCTTTTACGCCATCGCCAAAATCCCATATCCATGTAGCTAAAGTACCATCAGTAGTTGTTGATTTATCAGTAAACGTAATTGTTTGGTTTAAGCAGTCGGGTGTAGAAGCCGTAAATAAAGCAACAGGTTTTGCATCGATATGAAGGGCCGGTACATCATATACCGATGTGCAGCTATCAACATCCATCACCGTTAAGCTTACGTTATAATTGCCTGGGTTTAAATACTTATGCGTAGGATTTTGTAGGGTTGATGTTTGGTTATCGCCGAAATTCCATAACCAACTTTTTAATGTGCTAACGCCGGTAGTTTCGTCGGTAAATTGTGTGGAATCGCCTAAACAAGCCAGGCTAACAGCAAACTTGGCTACAGGCGGATCGGTTACTGAAAAATCCAGCTCAACATTTTCGGTTGAACCGCATACATCGGCAGTAGGATTAAAAACCGTTGCAATTACCGAATAACTTCCGCTTGTATACACGACTGGATTTTTGGGATATTTATAGATATAAACCGTTTGGTTGTTCTGCACTAAGGAATCGGCAATTATTGGGTTGTTATCGGTATAAGGTGTGGTACCGTTTTCAAAATTCCACTGTATGCTGGTTGTTTTGTATGGCAGCGTAAGCTGCAAATTATAATCAACCCCACTACAACCATTGCTCTGCGTACCCCCAGTTTGTGGGTTTTCCAGGGCAATAAACTCATTCAGGTTTTGCAAATTAGCCCCCGCTGCATATCCATAAGACTCATGTATGCCAAAACCATAAGCTATCGCGTTAAACCCATCGCTTGCGCTTATAGTATGCGGGCCATTAACAACAGGTATTTGTGTGTACGAGTATGTACTATCGTTTGGTACAGGGTTAAAGCTGGTATAAGCAGCCCCATCAAGCGTAAAAGAAGATACCGCATTAGTTTTTATTAGTACATTGATGTAGCTATTCAGTATCTTATAATTACTGGCAGAGAATAAGGTAACATGATCTAAAGTCTGTTCGAGCGGTGTGATAAAGATCATTTCAGGATCGCCTACATCATTAGGAAGGTTGCCGCAGCTTGGTGTATTACCCTGAGAAACGGCATACTGCGCCACTTGTATAGGCTGATCTGCTGTTATGATATTAGGGACAGATGAATTGAATGTATAATAAAACCCATTGGTAAACTGGCTTGGACTAATGAGCTGCCCATTTATAGTTACATTAGTATTGGGTGTACTTAATATCACCCTAAACACATCATAATCTCTGTTACTTAGCGGTACAGTTATATAGTTTTTACCCCACGATGCTGTAGGATATACCTGCTGAAAAAGATTATCCGAAGAATTATCTTTTTCGTTACAGCCAATCTGTATCCTGGTGCTGCCGGCAAAAACGGCTATCTTCTTACAGGTATTTAATCCCGAACTTACCGATTGTACACGGGTGCCCGTTAAATCATTATTTGCCAACCCCTGGTAAACATCCCCTTTGTTCAATGTAATAGAAAATGCTGCATTCGCTGGCGTTCCATCAAGCAACGTTGCTGTTGGTGTAATTTCAACAGTAGTACTATCTTCTGTTGCAATAACCATAAACGCAGAATAGGCTGTTTCATCGGCCAGTTGGGTATAGTTTATGGAGTAATAATCCTTACCTAAAGTATTTACCGGTAACAACAGCGTGGCACCCGATGAACTATTAGCAAAAATATGGGCATAAATTGCTACAGGTTTTAACGATGTAATGTGTATGCCATAGTGAGACGTTCCCTGATTAGCAATGTAAGTTGCTGTAGGCATAGTCAAAATAGTTACCTGATTGGCGGTAACAGTAAAATTGGCTGAAGGGCTTCCGTTCTCAAACGCAACAGTGCCAGAGGTATTTACATCTGAGGTAATGTACAAATTCATAACACTTGGCGTACTGCCGGTCGGTGGGTTGGAATTGGCCATGTAAGCTGTCCAAAATTCCGTGCCCTTACTTGTACTTCCCTGTGCATGTGTATGCAGGCAAGCCAAAATAAAAATCACAGTTACAGCTATTGAACGTAAAATTCTCACCTATATTAATTGGGGTATTAATTATTATAAACAATCAATATCAAATTATTTATAGCGTATAAAGCTATTAAAGAAAGTATTACAACACAATTAATTACAGAAATTTAACCACTAAGAATGTAAACAGATTGTTACATTACACATTGAAAAACTTATCGGGATTAGGTACCAGGTTTAAGAAGGATTCAAATTTATCTTCGTAATGTGACTGATCGAGCTTGTAATAAAACGCGCCTTTTTTTGAAGATTGTTTATCTTTCTCGGGTTGCTTTACCAATAAACCGGTCGATAATAATTTACGACTAAAGTTACGGTCGTCAAATTTGTTCTGATAAACCCCCTCATATAGCGATTGTAATTGCGGGATGGTAAACTTATCGGGCAACAGCTGGAATAGGATTGGATGTAAAGCCGCTTTATACATTAGTTGTTTTTTGGCCAGCCTAACCATTTCGTTATGGTCAAATATCAGATCGGGCATTTCGTCTAGTAAAAACCATTCGGCATGGTATTCATCACTCAGCTGCCTTTCGTATTGGCTAATATCAATCAGGGCGAAGTAAGCTACGGATAATACCCGCTCAACCGGATCACGATCCGGTTTACCGAATACCTGAAATTGCTCCAGGTAAACATTGCTTAAACCTGTGCGCTGTTCCAATACCCGGTTAGCAGCATCCTCGGGGCTTTCGGTTGGTTTAACAAAACCACCCATCAGGCTCCATCTATCTTTTTCGGGTTCAATGCTGCGCTGTACCAACAATAATTTCAGGTTCCAGCCATCAAAACCAAATACAATACAATCAGTAGCTACTAAAATTCCTTTTTCGCCGGAATATTTCAACATACAAGCTTAAGTTTTTACAAGTGTACTATATTTCCCTTAATTTTTAACTAACTCTTTTGCCTTGCAGTAACATATTCATTGCGTCATCCAATGAGCCGGCCCGTGTTACTTCGCCTGAATTTACAAAGAAAATTTCATCAGCATTACGAATGGTATTTAACCTGTGGGCTATAATAACGCGCGTGGTAGTTTCGGGTAGTTTATTTAAAATATCTTCCAATAGTTTTTCGGTAATAGTATCAATGTTGGCAGTCGCTTCGTCCAAAATTAAAATATCCGGGTTACGCAGTACCGCGCGCATAAAGGCTATCAACTGTTTCTGCCCTAAGCTTACACTATCACCACTTGATACAACCTTTGTTTCCAGCCCCTGCTCAAAAAGTGCCAGCAGGCTCCCTAAATTCGCGCCGGTTATAACTTTTTCTAATTGTTCGTTGGTATAGTCACGGTATAGCGCATTGCCATATAATATATTTTCCTTAACGGTACCCGTAAACAGGAATGGCTCCTGCAAAATAAAACCAATCTTGTTGGTTTTATCTACCGGCTCATATGAGCGCAGATCCTTACCATCCAGCAAAATTGTTCCTTCGGTTGGATCGTACAAACGGGCTATTAATGATGCTGTTGTGGTTTTACCACCACCTGTTGGCCCAACCAATGCATAAGTTTTTCCTTTTTCGAGCTTAAAGCTGATGTTGTGTAAGATCTCCTGCCCTTCAACATAACCGAAATGGACATTCCTGAACTCTAATAGCGGTGCTGATGGTTCAACTACATTACTATTAAGTTTAACCAGGTTGGTTTCTAATGACAATATTTGCGAAATCCTGTCCCAACCCGCCATCGCTAACTGAAAGTTGGCCCACAATGTTGCCAGTTGCCTTAAGGGATTATAAAAAAGCGTAGCATAAGATAAATAAGCGATTAGCCCACCGATGCCGATATCGCCAATACTGATCAGGTAAATACCAAAAGCCAGCACCATTAATTGCGCCATGCTTGAGAAAAAGCTATAAACCGGCAGCAAAACATTGTTAGCCAAACCTGCCCCTATTGCAGTGCGGTAGTTATCCTGGTTAGCCTCATCAAAACGCTTGCGAAAATAATCGCGACGATTGAAGGCGATGATCACCCTGAAGTTATTCAGGCTTTCCTGTATCTCGGCACTCATACCACCAACACTCTTTAAGTTGACAGCATTTTTACGTTTTACCCAGGCAGAGGTAACCAAAGTAAATATCAATATAAAAATACCCGGCGATAACGCGGCCGCACCCAGTTTAATATTGATCACCAATAAAAACACACCCGCCCCAACCATAGTTGCAATGTTACCGATGAACTGCATAAGTGATTGCGAGAAAAACTGGTTAAGCTTATCGGTATCATTATTCACACGGGATATTAGGTCGCCTGCTTTGTTTTGGTTGAAGAAATCAACCGGTAATTGCTGCAATTTGTTAAAAATGGCATTACGCAATGTATATAACATACGCTGCCCAACACTACCCATTAGTTTGGTTTGAAAGTAGCTGGTTACCAATGCTCCCAAATACATACAAAGTAAAATACCTCCGTAAAACAACACCCCGTTAAAATCCTTGTGCGACACATATTTATCAATAGTGTAACCAATAATAAATGGCCCCAATAAGTTTAAGGTAGCGTTAGTTAAGATAGCGCCTAATGCTATAAATAAATTCTTGCGTTCGTGCTCAATTAATTGCAGCAGTTTTTTAAGCCCTGTTAGGGTTGATGTTTTTTGCTGCTTGCCCGAAAGACTGTTAAGATCGTAGTTCATTTTTTATTTTTTCCTTCGGGATAATTATTTAACTGCATTAATTTCGTAAGCATTGGTACTTTGTTGCGAATCGAATATCTGTACATACTCGGGGCTGTTATGCATCAATTCATCGTGTGTGCCTGATGCAACAATTTCACCTTGTGTGAGTACGATTATCTGATCATAATGCTCCACGGCGCCTATTTTCTGCGTTACCGATACCAGTGTCAGGCCCGGATAGTTTTTTTGCACGTTGGCGAGGATCTTTTTCTCCGTATTGTTATCTACACGAGCGGTAAAATCATCCAGCAACAAAACCTTTGGATTAACAGCCAGCGCCCTTGCCAGCATAATGCGTTGCTTTTGTCCACCTGAAAGACTTGATCCTCGTTCAGAAACTATTGTGCTTAATCCCTCGGGTAAGCCATCAATAAAACCTCTTAATTCAGCAGTATCAATCGCTTTTTCTAATGATTCATCGGTCACCGTATCACTGAAAGCAATATTCTCCCTGATACTCATATTGAAGATAATACTATCCTGAAAAACAAAACCAACCTGGCTGTGGAAGGATTCGTTATTGTATTCGTCTATCGTTCTGCCATCAAATTCAACCAATCCGCTGGTAGGGTTTATTAAACCCGTTAATAAATACAATAATTGTGATTTACCAGCAGCCGTAGGGCCAATAATGGCGATTTTTGAACCTGCATTTACTGAAAAAGATATATTCTTCAGCGCAGGTTTTTGTCCGTACAAAACGGATATATCTTTCAGTTCGATATTACCTTGCAATGTTTCTTTAAGCGTTCCTTTGCGTTGGGTATCCACACTATCCAAAACTATGCTTATACGATCAAATGAGGCGGTGGCCTGTGCTATGATATTACTCATAAAACCGATAACCAATATCGGGAATATCAACAACGACAAATAACTGTTGAACGCCGCGAAATTACCAAGGCTCATACTACCGGCAATTACATAATGACCGCCAAGTATCAATATACTTAAAGCCGCCATGTTAGCTGTAAAAGTTATAACCGGTACCAAACTGGCAAACAAGCGTAAAATACTTAAGCCGAACTCTTTGGCTTTGGTATTGGCTTGTAAAAACTTGTCGTATTCCAGTTGTTGTGAGTTGATGACACGGATAAGCGCCGAACCTAATATACTCTCATTGATAATCTTGTTTAACCAATCAATAACCGCACGGCTCTCTTTGAATAACGCCCTTACTTTTTTCAATACGTAGAAAAATGTACCGCCTATAATTGGAATAATCGCGATAACGCATAAGGCTAACCTCCAGTTGATAGTCAATAATAGAATGCTCGCTCCTATAATGGTAAACAATGATGATGCGATGGATACAATTGCCTGCGAAACAAACATCTTGATAGAATCCACATCGGCAGTAAGGTTGGTAAGTAATTTGGATGGGTTTACCGCCTCGATGAAAGCATAGCTTTGCTGTGATATTTTTTCAGAAAGCTTGCTGCGCAAATCGCGGGCAACCCGCTCAGATGCATAGGTTTGTATAACGCTTTGCATATAAGTAAATATAAAAATACCTATAACGGCAATGGTAAACTCAATGATTATTGGCTTATATGCAAAATGTTTGTGGGTATACGCATCAATGCCGTTAGCTACTATTTTAGGAAGCAACAAGGTGATACCATTACTAAAAAGCGCAAAAACTACCAGGAATATTACCAGGCCCATGTAAGGTTTAAGCAGGCTGAAAATACCCGGCTTTTTGGGGGCTTGACTTTTAGACTGATCGGTTCGTTTTTCCATCCTTATTTAAATAAGTGCAAAGCACATGTTCATAATTTCCGGTAAAAATAGCAAAGCTTTATTACGACTGCGATAAATGTTTAATTTAATGAATGAAAGCATCGTTTTGTTCAAGCTATTTTACACCTGTTTAACTATACAGACGATTTGGGAATAAAAAGATTTTAAAATACTTTTACCAAATACATACCTCATTAATTTATCACCCCAATAATGGCTACCAAATTTGATCCGCATGCACAATATAAACTGGAAGATGAACGCGTGCTTTTACGCCCGCTTAATGTTACCGATGATGAGCACCTATTATCATTCGCTTTGCATGAGCAGGAAACCTGGCAATACTCTCACCAGGCTGCATTTGGTGTAGATGGATTGAGCGAATATATAAGCGCTGCGCTGGCAGCAAGGGTTACCGGCAAGGAATATCCGTTTATTGTATATGATAAAGAAACGGGCAAATATGCTGGCAGCACTCGTTTTTATGACATTCAACCACAAAATTTAACGCTACAGCTGGGCTATACCTGGTATGGTAAAGATTTTAGAGGTACGGGATTGAATAAGCATTGTAAATTTTTATTGCTACAGTTTGCGTTTGAAGAGTTGGGTATGGTGCGTGTTGAATTTAGGGCTGATGCCAGAAACGAACGCAGCATAGCAGCCATGAAAAGCATTGGCTGTACGGTTGAAGGGATTATGCGCAGCAACGTACCTACCCGCGAAGGCGGCAGGCGCGACTCCATTATATTAAGTATACTAAAAAGCGAATGGGAAAACGGTGTTAAACAACGTTTAAAAGATCGCTTGTAAAGTCAGATCTTATTATTTTAGTGCTGATAATTTAGCGTTAACCTGTGATGATCCTCTGTATCTCAAATCATTTTGCAGGGTTACTTTTTTGTTATCCGTGTTAGGGGTTGATGAATCCAGTTTACTTAACAATATGTTTATGGTATTAGCGGCAATCTCTTCTACAGGTTGCGCAATAGCGGTGATTGACGGCGAGTACAATTCAAAAACATCATGATCATCAAAAGATATCACCGCGATATCATCGGGAACCCGGATACCCATGCTGTGAATTACTTTTAAACCACAAGTACCAATACGGTTTGTGCCGAATATTATAGCATCCAGATCCTTATTGTTTTTAAGGAAATCGGCAATTGGGTCCGACATAAGTTTAGTTTCCTGGTTAAAAACAACTTCTTTAATATAAGATTGCAGGTTATTTTGCTCCAAAGCTTTCTTATAACCATCCAAACGGGCCTGCATTTGGGTTTGATGCGATTCTAAAGTAATAAAAGCTATTTTTTTATAGCCTTGCTCCACTAAATATTCTGTAGCGGTGTAGGTACTATCCAAATTATCGGTTACTACATAACTGCAATCAATACCCGGGAAATACCTGTCGAATAGAACAACCGGCAGGTCGTCCTTTAATAATTCAGCAATATCTTCTTCCACACCAACTGGCGGGGCTATAATGTAACCATCAACATGCCTGTCGCGAAACATCCCGATCAAATCGCGTGTTTTATCAGCATCATTATCGGTACTGCAATAAATTATTCTGTAACCATTTTTATAGGCCCTGTCTTCAATGTAGCGGGCGATGTTTGCAAAAAATGGATCAGCAATATTTTCAACCATTAAACCTATAATATGCGATTTGCCGGTGCGCAAGCTTTTAGCCAATGAGTTAGGCTTATAACCAACTTCTTTTACAAATTTCAATACCCGCTCAACAAGCTCCTCGCTTATCCGTTTTTCCCTGGCGCGGCCATTCAAGATAAAGGATACCGTAGTTTTTGATATATTGAGTTTATTGGCAATATCAACTATTGACAGCTTCTTCTTAATCATCGGGATTTGGTATATAATTTAAAGGTTATAAAAGAATAATAAGCTAATATAGAATCAATTTATCGATTTACCAATAAAACAAACTATAACAAAGCCAATACATCATTATTATTTTACCACCGGAAATGCTGATATTCTTAACCGTGCGCCACCCATCGGAACCAGTGTTAAGATTTTCTCAGGTTGATCTGATACCACCGGGCTCGGTGGCAATACCGCGCATAATCCGTATTGATCAATTGTCCACGATGTTATTTGCTTGCCTTTTGCCACAAGTTGTATTGGTGCATTTGTATTGGTAAACGGGTTACCATCTTTTGGCCAGCTCTTTTTAATCACTTCAAAAGATGCCGCTGCATCTTTGTTTAGCAATAACCCATAATTCCACGGGGATGCTGCATAAATATCATAAGCGGGCCACTTAGTCGGATCAGCAGTTTTTTGCCAGCCTGCATCGCCCTGTACATCAACCTTACTATTCTTTTTGACATAGTTTTCAGCAATCTTTAGCGAGAATGTTAGCGGACCGTAATTAACACTAACGCTATTTTTATTGTTTTCCCATGTTTTAACCTTTATATGCATGGGTAGTTGCAATGCTACTACATCGCCGTTTTTCCAGGTATGGGCTAATTTTATATACTTGCCGGGCACCGCGTTAACCGGGATTGCTTTACCGTTAACTTTCACACTTGCGTTATTACACCAAGCTGGCACGCGTAAATAAAATGAGAATTTAACGCTGGCAGCTACATTAATGCGAAAATTAACCTGCTCATCAAAAGGGTAATGTGTGCTTTCTGTTATATTAACTTTTTGGCCATTGCCTGCAACTGCATTAACCTGGCCATCACTGTATAATTGGGCAGCTAAACCTTTATCAGGTGTAGCCATCCAACTATTTTCGGCATAATACACCCAGCCCGCAGCATGATTATGTTGGCAGCAACGGCTACTGAAAGGGTTCATAGCTAAAAACGGACCGTCATTAGCAATACCCGGTGAATGATTTTTACTGTCACTTACCACCATATTAGGGGCTGTTAAATACCTGAGTGCTTTATAATCAGAAGTAAACGCTGCCGGAAATGTATTAAAGGCGACGTCTTCGCAGTTATCAGCCCAAAAAGGATCACCCGTAAATTGCAATAAATATTCATCCGATGTCATTTGCTCAACCATTCCGCAGGTTTCAACAGCTTGTCTTGGGTCTGTATAACCTTGCCTGGCGTTTTCATCAGCCCCAAACATCCCGCCAGGTACTTGCCCGTAAATATTACGAACAAGGTTAAAATCATTATAACTCGCATTCAAATCAGATAATAAATGACTTTGCAGGTAATAAGTCGCCGGTTCACGGAAACATTCAGCCACATTTACATTGTGCCAGTTAGGTAAATTATTTACCTGGCGCCAATTTGCTGTGCAACGATCAAGCTTTGTAGCCAGATCTAAAAGCCATGTTTCGCCGGTACGGTTATATAGCCAGTAAACACTTAAAAGGTTATCTCCGCCCCTGCTGTTTTCCCAATAATCCTGCAAAAACTTATCATCGGGAATGCTCAGTTCCCATTTAAAGTACTTGCGCATTAAATTAATTACACGCGCATCTTTAGAATATTCATAGTAAGATTGCAGGCACCATAACATGGGCATATTAGTCCACAGGTCACGTTTTCCCTCTCCCTTATATACCAATGGCCCAAAATCGCCATTAGAGCGTTGGTTGTTAATTACAGCATTTATCCAAAATTTAGTATTGGCCAGCATGCGTTTATCATTCAGCATATAAGCTATATCGCCATAGCCTTTTAACCAGTAAGGCAGTTCTTCCCAGCCATATTTACCTAAACCGTTTTTATTTAGCCATGCGTTATCTGTTCTGTTAAGCCAAATGCTTATTTCATCTAAATGGCCTGTAAGCCCGTCACTTTGTAACTCTAATTGTTTTTTTAGCCAACCACCCGGCTTTATTGAACCAATTGGCAATTTGATAAAAGCCTGTTTCAACAACGGAAATTTATTGCTTACATAAAATGTATTTATGCTATTCGTATCTGGTTTGGTTACAACAGTAGCCTTTGTAATTTGCGCTTGCGTGCTAAAACATCCAAGTACTAAAATAATTGGCAGCAGTAGGTTTTTCATGGTAGATTAAAGAAGCAATTTATAATTATTTTAATAAATGTGTGTGTAACATTAAAAATCATTCTCCGTCCATTTAGAATTAATCCGGATTGCACTTTAATATTTGAGTGTTATACAAGTTGATTACCTTCGGGCACAAATAGAAAATATACATGGCAACAACAAAACTTACCATAAATAACAACGGATCGGTTAAAATAGACGGCGATTTTGAGATAGTAGATATGCAAGGCAACAATTACGGCTTACAAGGCAGAACTATTGTAAGCATTTGCCGCTGTGGCCTATCGCAAAACAAACCGTTTTGTGATGGATCACACAAAAACCATTTTGAGCACGATGCTATCGCATTTGATTTGCCTCCAAAAAAGGTATAACACATTAAGTATTTGAGGTACTTTTTTCACATAGGTTACCACGGCACCAATTATTGCGGATGGCAAAAACACCCGGAAGCGTTAAGTGTGCAGCAGGTTTTAGAAACCAATTTAACCAAACTGTTAAAAGTACCCATTTACATTTCCGGTTGCGGGCGAACTGACGCGCAGGTACATGCGAGTCAGTTTTTTTTTCATGTTGATATTGAACAGGAATGGGATTTTGACTTATTCTTCCGCCTGAATAAAATATTGCCGGATGATATTGCTGTATTTGACATCATCCCGATGGAGGGACTTCCCCATGCCCGGTTTGACACCATACAACGCAGTTACGACTACTTTATCCATACTTATAAGGATCCGTTTTTGAGCAGGTTCAGCTCATTTTATGCAGAACGAAATCTCGATCTGCATAAAATGAAAGATGCCGTAGCGCTACTACCTCAATACAACGACTACCGCGCCTTCTGCAAAATGCCCGATCGCATTGATCATACCATTTGCCATGTAAGCACAGCAAGTCTCTATACAGACAAGAATGGCGACAGGATTCGTTTCTACATTTCGGCTAATCGTTTTTTAAGTAAGATGATCCGCATTATTGTGGGGCGCTTGCTGGAAATTGGCAAAGGCGAGATGAGTGTGGATGAGTTTGAACATTACCTGGCTGAAAAAATTACGCCGCAAATTATTATTCCCGCTTATCCGCAAGGATTATATCTTTCAAAAGTTACTTATCCTTATTTGGATTTGCCGGTAAAAAGCACGTTTTCAACGATGATGACCGAGGGAACTGATTGGATTAAGTTGTAATTATTTCCTCCTTGTCATTCCTCCTCCTTGTCATTCTGAGCGGAGCGAAGAATCTTCTTCGATTTGCAAAGCGGACTATGTCTATTATAGAAAATTCTCCGCTCCGCTCAGAATGACAAGAAGATTTTAAGATTTACGAAGTTTTGAAAACTTCGTAAATCTGTTTACAAGATGACAGGCAAGTGTTTAATTTAAAATAGGTAAATTCGCGGCTTAATATATTTTTTGATGGTGTGGTTAGATAAATTTAAGCTGAACAAGGGCTTAGCGCGTACAATAACAGAAGCAGGATATTTAAGTCCGAAGGAGATACAGCAAAAAACTTTGTCGCGGATTATTGGCGGGCAGGATGTTATCGCGATAGCCCCTGAAGGGGCCGGTAAAACCAGCACTTACATCATTACTGTATTAAACCGCATCAGGCAAGGGTTTGACGATGCGCCAAGAGTATTGGTATTAGTACCTGATAAGGAAAAAGTATTCAGCGTAATTGAGCAATTTGATGCGCTCAACAAAAATCCATCAGTAAAAATTGTTGGCTTATATGTTGCCCCCGGTATCGAAGCGCAAATGGATGCTTTAGCCGATGGCGCTGATATTGTTGTTGCCACACCTGATAGGGCTCGTGCCATCTACCTAAAACTGGGTCTCAATCTAAATAAAATAGACCTGTTTATTGTTGATGATGCTGAGCTGATTGTTAAACAAGGCCTGCAATTACCGGTAGCTGAACTAGCAAATAGTATCACTAAATGCCAGCATTTGGTATTTACCGAAGTGCTGCACGATAAATTGCAGAAAATGATAGCCCCGTTTATGAAACAGCCTGCCATTGTGGAGGTAGAAGAATTAAACGATACGCCTTTAGATACTTACCAGCAAATATTATATAACCTGCCCAACTTCAGAACTAAATTAAACTTGTTGAACCTGTTTATGCAGGACGATGAGTTGTTTACCAAAGTTGTAGTGTTTGTAAATACCCGCATTACGGCTAATACCGTTTATAAGAATTTAAAACCACAGCTGCGTGATTCGGTGGTTATTTTAAACCCGATGTTTAGCGAGGATAAGGGTATATCGGATATTAATATTTTCAAGAGCGATGATAAGCTGCGGGTTTTAGTGATCGCTAATGAGAATACTGAGGATGTTGATATTTCGGGTATCCCGTTTTTTATCCATCTTGATTTGCCTGAAGAAAAAGAGTTGTTTGTTAACCGGGTAATTAAAAAAAACGGCGAAGAAGATACTTTAGCCATCACCTTTGCAACTGATATTGAATTGGTTCAGGTTAAAAAGATAGAACAGGTCATCGGTAGAAAAATGGCATTATCTGAATTGCCGGATGACTTGATTATCGATAAAGAGCGTAAAGAAAAGGAAGAATCAACTGAAAAGAAACCTGCCAAAGCGGATAAAAACGCGCCTGTTGTTGGTGAAGCATTCCATGAGAAAAAAGCGGCTAATGCCAAAACTTATAATTACAGCTCGGGCACTAAAGCCAAGATGAATAATAAGCGGAAGCACTCGTAGATGCTGTATAAAAACGATGAATGTTGCTTTACTATAAAAACAAAGCGTCATTGCGAGCGAAGCATGGCAATCCCAAGCTATGCAGAGCCGCTCTATAAGTAGGGGATTGCCATGCTTCGCTCGCAATGACGATAGTTTTTTTTAACAGCTTCTTAGATGCACGAATGCTTCTGATGTGTGGACATTTTATATATCTATTTACCTTTCCCCGCGAAAGTTTCGATATACAAATCTTCTACCTTTTTGCGGGCCCAGTCTGTTTTGCGTAGAAATTTGAGGCTTGATTTAATACTGGGATCGTCCAAAAAACAATTAATACGGATGCGGTAACCTAACTCGGGCCAGCCGTGGTGGGCTACCAGTTCGTTCAATACCATTTCTAAGGTTTTGCCGTGTAATATATTATTGGGTTGTTCCATTAGTTCCAGTTATGAAAGGGTTGAGTGAAAAACTCATCTACCTTTTTGTTGAATTCATCGGCATGAGCCTGCAAGGTATGATGCGGTGAATTAGGCAAGATCCACAAATAAGCATGCGAAATATTTTGATAAATAAGCACCGTATGTTGCAAAACAATCAGATCATGATCTCCACTTATGATTAGTGACGGGCATTTAATCTGTTTCAACGCAGAAAGTGGGACATTAGGCTGCAGCCAATCCAGCATAAATATTTTCCAGTCGTTTTTTTCTTTAGCCGTGGTGAAGGTTTTATTTTTATTGTTATTGTAATAATCGCGTTCACCTTTCCAATAAGACGGAATTAATGCTGTTGAATCGGGCCATAGATTAGCTCCGGTTGAGGCAAGTTTAATAACTTTATCGGGGTGACGCATAGCCAATAGCAGTGCATTAATGCCGCCATCGCTCCAACCAATCACGTAGCTTGATTTGATATGCATTACATCCAGCAAAGCTGCAAAATCATCCGCCATCATTTCAAAGCTTAGGGAATCTTTACCATCTACTGATTTGCCTTGCGCCCTGCTATCCGCTACGATCACCATATATTTTTTGGAGAAATAAGGAATATTTTTGGTGAAAGCCGATATATCGCCGCCATTACCATGTATCATTAATAATGGTGCGCCCGTGCCGTAAACCTCGCAATACATTTTAAATCCACGTATATCATAGTATTTACCAGCGGCGGGGTTATTACCATAAGGGATTGGTTTATCCTGACCGAAAGCCAGCAAAACGAACAATTGCAAGAGGTAAAGTATAATGAGCTGTTTTTTCACGCTGATAAAAAAACTAAATTAAGCTTAAATTGGTAATGCATATGGATAAATGATTTATTTTTATGCTATCCAATTCTCTACCTAAAATAAATACCGATGATAAACATAACCCGACTAAGGTTGCTCTTTTTATTATTGCCCGCTTTATTGATCGCCACAAATCTTAAAGCGCAGGACGATGATTTTAACACACCTGTAAACGCCATCTTGAAAAATATTCATCCGCCACAATTTAAGGATGTTATATATAACATTACCAATTATGGCGCTATAGCGGATGGAAAAGCTGATACCAAAGCCATTTTTGATAAAGTAATAGACCTGTGTAGTGTAAGCGGCGGCGGCGAAGTAGTGGTGCCGAAAGGGACGTTTTATATTGCAGGCCCCCTGGTTTTAAAAAGCCATGTAAATTTACATTTTGAGGATGGCGCCGAACTTGTTTTCTCGGGCGATCCGAAAGATTATTTGCCACCAGTATTGAGCTTGTGGGAAGGTACGGAGGTATTTAATTATTGTCCACTGTTGTATGCTTACCAATGTTCGGACATAGCGGTAACGGGACATGGTATAATCAATGGCTCAGCAAGTAAGGCATTTGCCACCTGGCGACCACAAGGGTCTGCAAATCAACTGAAATTAAGGCAAATGGGTGGCCATAATGTGCCGGTTTATGAGCGCGTATTTGGTGAAGGCTATCATTTACCGCCGGATATGATCCAATTTTTTGGCTGTAAGAATATATTGATTGATGGCATCACTATTAAGGATTCACCATACTGGGTAATTCATCCGGTGTTGTGCAATAATGTTACGGTACAAAATGTAATCATCAATAGTCACAACTTAAATAACGATGGCTGCGACCCCGAATCGACCACCAATGTACTCATACAGGATTGTAAGTTTGATACAGGCGATGACGGTATCGCCATAAAAGCAGGCCGCGACCAGGATGCCTGGCGTATAGGCCAGCCAACGGAAAATGTGATTGTGCGCAACTCCATATTCACCTCAAAAGCCAACGGCCTTTGTATCGGCAGCGAGATGTCGGCAGGGGTTCGGAATGTTTATATGTATAATGTTTACATCCACCGCTGCCTGAGTGCCATTTACTTTAAATCAAATTTGGATAGAGGGGGATTTATTGAAAATATCCATGTGCATAATGTGCAATGCGATACTGCTTACGCGGCGTTTATACGCTTTGAAAACAACTACTCAGGCGCACGCGGCGGCCACTACCCTACTAACTTTAACAATTTTAATATTGAAAAAGTAAACTGCAACTATGCCGGCGAAACCGGAATTTATGCCGTAGGTGTGGATGGGCATCCGCTTAAAAACATCACGTTAAGTAAAGTAAATATTACCAAAACACCAAAGGATGAGGTTATCACCAATGCAGAAAACTTAATATATAAGGGCGTAGTTGTTAACGGGCATGTTTTGGCTAAACCAACCAATACCCCGGTAATACAACTGCATACCGATTAGCCGGGTTTTAATTAAATCTGCTTGCGATAAACCAGGAAACCTGAACGTTCCGCTATTTTATCATATAGTTTCATAGCAGTGATATTTGTTTCGTGGGTTTGCCAATAAACCCTTGGCGAACCTGCAAATTTTGCACGCTCATAAACACCGTTAATTAATGCCCGACCAACTCCTTTACCACGCGCGGCTTCATTGGTAAACAAATCCTGCAAATAGCAATTAAGCCCTATTGCTGTGGTGCTGCGATGAAAGATATAATGCGTTAGGCCTATAAGCTTTCCATTACTTTCGGCAACCAGCGCATTAACCGGTTCATCAGGATCAAAAAAACGAGCCCATGTGGTTTGTGTTATTTCAAGGGGAAGCGCTGTTGCACCAAAACGGCCATAAAACGCATTATAAGCATCCCATAAGGGTAGCCATTGTTCATAATCAGCAGGCTCAATTGGCCTTATCAGTAAATTGGTTGACATATTTTACCGGCGTTCGTTATACACTTGAAACTCTGCTATTGATACCTGATGATCTGCTTTGGCTATTGATATCCTTACTTTGTTGCCCCATACCCTGTCAAAGCGATGTATTTTTATCTTTTTGCCATTCTCACCGTTAAATAATGTTTTCCAAACGCCGTTGCTGCAATATTCAAGGCGGTAATTGGTAATATTTGGTTTCTGCTCGGCAATTACAATGGTATTGAATCCTTTATCCTTATCAAAATCAATCTCATACCAAGGACTTTTTACTGTTGGGTTTGATATCCACGAAGTGGTAAAATCATCATCATTGGCAAAGTCCATAATATTCATATCATCACTCCAGCTTGAATTTGATGGTTGATTTTTCGCCAGGTTTGATGAAATTATCGGCGGATCAATAGTTGGCAACTTGGGTGCTGGCCCGTCGTTCTTCCATATTTTACCTATGATTTTAAGTGCTGTTAATGTATTATCATCAATAAGCCCATCGCGGTTTGGCGCTACATTCAGTATAAAATTACAATCAACTTTATTAAAAGGGATAATGTAATTATTAACCAGCATAGCCGGGTTTTTAACTGAATCCGCAGGGAAATTAGTTTTCCAGAACCATGCACTGTTTATAGGCAGGCAGGCTAATGCTGGCATGCTGTTATATTGTTTTGATATGCGCTGGCCCGCCCCCATTTCGTAGGTTTTTATATCGGTATAGTACAAACCTTCGGCAGGGTATTTGGCGCCATTCAAGTCCATCATTACACAATTTGGCTGCAGCGATTTTACCAGGTTATAAATATCTTCAAAAGGTACATCATCGTAAGATATCCTCGACCATGGGGCATCCCAACCATCAATAATTAATGCTGAAATTGGGCCGTAATTGGTTAAAAGCTCAGTTAGTTGCGCCTTTATCATTTCAACATCCTTATGTGTTATTGAGTGAGGGCGAATGCGGTGGTGGGTATCCAAAATAGAGTAATACAACATCACTTTTAAGCCATTAGCACGAAAAGCATCGGTAAACTCCTTTACCACATCCCTTTTCAAAGGACTATTCATTACGTTGTAATCGGTGGTTTTGGTGTTCCAAATACAAAAGCCACTGTGGTGTTTAGTGGTTAGGCAACCATAGCTCATGTTCGCTGACTTCGCGGCTTTTGCCCACTGGTCGCAATTTAATTTTGTGGGATTAAATATGGATGGTGAAGCTTCCGGATCAGGCCAATCCTGATTCATATAGGTAGGAATGTTGAAGTGGATGAACATCCCAAACTTTAGGTCGACAAATTGCTGTTGGAGTTGTTGCAGGGTTTGTTTTTCCTGTGCGAACACAGTACTTGATAATAGTAAAGCGTAGAATACGGTACAAATAAGTTTTTTCATAGATAATGAGGCAATGAAAGGCTAAGATATAAAACAGATTGGTAATTTATATTGTTCGCGATTGGCAAAGTAGTGCGGTAGGAACGCCATGAAGTGTTCGGAAGATTAAAGAAGAGTGTCATGCTGAGGCACTCGAAGCATGAGCGTAAAGGCCTTTGCCCACATGCTTCGAGTGCCTCAGCATGACACCTCCTCTCTTTTTTATAAAAAACTCATTAGAAAAGAAGTAAACTTCATCTTCCAAACACACATGGTGTAAATGCACAAAGCCCTTTTGCAATGCAAAAGGGCTTTGTGTTATTCTTTAGTATCGGTTCAAATTACATGTAACCACGTTGGTTTTTGCCTTCCATCCAGTTGGCGAAGGCGCGGTTAACTACCTTGTTACCACCGGGGGTTGGGAAATCGCCGCTGAAATACCAGTCGCCTGTATGATCCGGGCAGGCAATATGCAGGTTATCCAAGGTTTGGTATAAAACTTTTACCTCTGCTTTTATTTCTTTTGGGGTGATGATCTTAGCTATACGGTCAGATATTTCCTGATCGGTAAAGGGCGCATAGATGGCTTTTACATAGTTTACCACTTCTTCTTTAGGCAGCATAGCGCTGTCTTTACATTGCTGGTAAACTTTCAATATCACATCATCCATACCGGCATCTTTCAATAGGCTTATCGCTGCCTCGAAAGCAACAAACTCGCCCATGCGCGACATATCGATACCATAACAATCCGGATACCTGATTTGCGGCGCGGATGAAACTACCACTATTTTTTTAGGGCCTAAACGATCCAGAATTTTCAGGATGCTTTGTTTAAGCGTTGTACCACGAACAATAGAATCATCCAGTACCACCAACGTATCGGTGTCATTTTTGATTAAACCATAGGTAGTATCATAAACGTGGGCAACCATTTCGCTGCGATCGGCATCCTGGGTGATGAACGTGCGGAGCTTAACGTCTTTTATTGCGATCTTCTCCACACGTGGAGCCATGCTCAAAACTGCTGTCAATTCCTCGTCGGTTATTTTGTCGGTACGGTTTAATAGCGTATCGCGCTGGTATTTTTTGATGTATTTATGCACACCCTCAACCATACCATAAAATGCCACCTCGGCAGTGTTAGGAATGTAGGAGAATACAGTGTTTTTTACATCGTGATTGATCTCGTTTAATATCTGCGGACAAAGCAGGCGGCCTAATTGTTTGCGCTCACGGTAAATAGAGGCATCGCTGCCACGTGAAAAATAGATACGTTCAAATGAACATGCCTTTTTCTCGCGAGGCTCGCTGATCATGTCCTCGGTTATTTTACCGTTCTTTTTAACGATAAGCGCATGGCCGGGCTGTATTTCTTTAACATCACCAATCGGGATATTGAAGGCAGTTTGGATAGCAGGGCGCTCAGAAGCGGCAACCACAATCTCATCATTAGCATAATAATAAGCCGGGCGGATACCTGCCGGGTCGCGCATTACAAATGCATCGCCGTGGCCTAATATACCTGCTATAGTGTAACCACCATCCCAGTTTTTGGCTGATTTACGCAGAATTTTGGCAACATCCATATCATTGGCTATCAGCTTGCTGATCTCCATGTTATCGTCGTGACCTTCGCGTTTGTACTGGTCGAATAATCCCTGGTTCTCGGTATCGATAAAATGACCTATCTTTTCCAAAACAGTAACCGTATCGGCTTTTTCTTTTGGATGCTGACCTAGATCATACAGTTGTTGCAGCAGCTCATCAACATTAGTCATGTTGAAATTACCTGCAATAACCAGGTTACGGGTCATCCAATTGTTTTGACGTAAGAAAGGGTGACAGTTTTCGATACTATTTTTGCCGTGGGTACCATAACGCAAATGGCCCAATAACACTTCGCCGGTAAAGCTTATGTGTTCTTTGAGCCATTCAGCATCCTGCATACGTTCCGGGGTTTCCTTCTGTATGTCGGCAAACTTTTTCTGGATATACTCAAAAATGTCTGCAACAGCATTTGAGGCCATCGATCGATGCCTGCTTATATAGCGTTTACCAGGCTCAACATCCAGTTTAATGGTTGCAACACCCGCGCCATCCTGGCCACGATTATGTTGTTTCTCCATTAAAAGATAGAGCTTGTTAAGGCCGTACAGTGCAGTACCGTACTTTTTTTGATAGAAAGAAAGTGGCTTTAAAAGGCGGATAAATGCCACACCGCATTCATGTTTAATCTGATCGCTCATGATTGAGAATGAGGTGGCAAAGGTAAAAGTTTAACTTAAATTTCAGCTATCCAATTTGTCATTAATTCGTATTAATATGAAGTAATTATGAACAATTTGTTAACTATTTGGAAGCTACACAAGTTAGAAGTTCAATGAGATTGACATTGATTAAACATAACAATTATGATATGAGTAACATTTCATATATTAGTATTGAATTTAAACTATATAAACCTATAACTTATTACCAAGAATGAAAAAAACATTTCTTTTCCTTAAGAAATCTCTATACATACCAATACTGATATTAGGACTCATTACAAATGCTTTAACTGTTCTTTTTAAAACATCATCTTTATTAAAAGAAATTGCTCTTAGTAAATTTAACATTTCAATAATTTTAATCATCTTATTTTTTTTGATAAGGCAGATAGGAATTGAGATACCCAATAAGAAGAAAGAAAACTCAGGCGAAATCGTAAATGCATACTCAGATAAAGTAATTAAACTAGCAATATTAGGTAAATATCTTGCGTGGAGTTTTTTATTAGTCCCGTTAATATTTCTACTCGTCTCCACAAAAGACTTTTTTGTTAATAGAAATCTCGAAGAACAGTCATGCAACAGAAAGTTAATTGGTATAATAATAGCAAAGTTTAGTAAGTCAGCTGACGATGACGATGATTTTTCTAATACATTGTATGGCACATTAAACTCGCGGTTGCAAGATGTAGACAGTATTAATTTAATTCCATTAAATAAGTACATTTCGGAAGGTCCGCATTACAAGGACACAATTAAGGAAGAATTCAACAAAAATTGCAGCGATACAGGATTGTTAGTATTTGGTAAAAGAAAAGATTCACAGTTAATAAGTTCAAAATTATTTTATTGCCGAATATCCGCACTTAATTTTTTCAACAAAAAAACCAATCAATTTGAGACTAACAACAAGACTATTATATATATTAAAAATCCTGACAATCTTGAGTTCTCAATTGAATATGAAGCAGATGCAATTTCGACTTTCATTTTCGGTTTAATTTACAACAGAGCCGGAAATTATGATTTATCCAATCGTTATCTTGATTCAGCTTTAACTCTTAATAGAAACAAAGAGAATAAAGCTTTTATAGCGGATTGCCATCTTTTCAAAGGCGATAATTTATTAGGAAAAGGAAAACTCCAAGACGCGATAAATGAATATCAATTGGGAATACAAAATGATTCTACAAATGCATTTTTGCACTATAATCTTGCGGCTTTGTATAAACAGATTAATGATGATAAAAATGCGATTAAGGAATATAAAGTAGCACACTTAATAAACAGTAGCCTTATAAACCCAATAATAGACAAGGACAGTACAAAAACTTATTCATTTGGCTTCATAGGACAAAAGAAAATATTAAATCTTGATACCTCAGATTTAGAAGATAACACCTCCCCTCCGTTACCTAAATCGGAGCCTGACATGTGGGACGAAAGTTGTTCAACAATTGAGAATGAAATAACACACAAATGGGGTGTTATCAATAATAAACAAGACACCATCGTAGATATAATATATGATGGTCTGGAATATTTTACTTATAAAAATATGGATTGTTTTATTGTTAACTACAGAGGAAAATACGGCGCAGTAATTCATAAGCATATTAACACAATCAAGTATAGATATGCCATTTATAAAATCTCACCAATTTATTCAATGTATAAAGCGAAAGAATTATCTGAAAATTGGATAGATAATAATCAAAATGCTAAGATTGATAATTAATATATTACGATTTTAGAAACACTGAACAACATCAAGAAAAATCCCTGGCAAATGGTTACACCATCTGTACCTACAACTTCTCGCCGTGCTGGCTTATATCCAATCCAATAAGTTCTTCCTCGTCGGATACTTGCAGAGGAGATATCATATCAGTAATCTTAAGTAGCAACAATGAGCCAAAGAATGAGAATATTGATACTACTACTAATGCTATACATTGTACAAAAAACAAATGTGTATGGCCAAAAAATAAACCATCACCAGTAGTATTGTTTGGATTTATGTCCTGGCTGGCAAAAACACCGGTAAGCACCATACCTACCATACCGCCAACGCCATGGCATGGGAATACATCAAGTGTATCGTCAATAGTGGTACGTGTGCGCCACTCTACCACCAGGTTACTTATTATTGCCGATATGATACCAATGGCTAATGAGTGTGGTATAGATACATATCCTGCCGCAGGTGTTATAGCAACCAAACCAACAACAGCACCTATACAAGTGCCCATGGCCGATGGCTTACGACCACGCAGCATATCAAAAAATATCCATGTTAAACCGCCTGCCGCTGAGGCTGTTGTACTGGTTGCCAATGCAAGTACCGCCAAATGATTTGCACCAAACGCGGAACCGGCATTAAAGCCGAACCAGCCAAACCACAATAACCCGGTACCTATGATTACATAAGTAACACGTGCCGGGGTATGGTCAACTTCGTTACGGCGCCTTAGATATAATGCTGATGCCAGCGCTGCCCAACCTGCAGACATGTGCACAACGGTACCGCCCGCGAAATCAAGTACGCCAAGCTTGCTTAACAAGCCATCGGGATGCCATGTGCAGTGCGCTAACGGCGAGAATATAAATATGGTGAACAGGCATACAAATATGATGTATGAATTAAAACGGATACGCCCAGCAAAAGCACCTGTGATAAGCGCCGGTGTTATAATAGCGAATTTCAACTGATACATGGCGAAAAGCAATAGCGGGATAGTTGGAGCCAATTTCCAGGTTGCATTCCCCATCATTCCCTTCATCATAAAATAAGTACCGGGATTACCAATAACCCCATGCACGTCATTACCAAATGCTAAACTAAAACCAAATATGCCCCACATTATAGTTACAATAACCATACATATGATGCTTTGCAACATGGTTGATATTACATTCTTTTTAGTGACCATGCCGCCGTAAAAGAATGCGAGTCCGGGTGTCATGATTAGCACAAGTGCTGTTGACATCAGCATCCAGGCAATATCACCTGTATTAAATTTGGGATCTGTGAGGGAATTTACTTCGACTGATGGAAAAATAAAAGTTAAAGCCAGTATAAGAATAATAATTGAAAAAGGGAGATAGCGCTTCATTAGTATAAGAACTGATTAAAAAACGCCTGAAATTATGATTTAAATCACATATAAATGAAATTTTGTTAAGTTTTTAACAGAAAAAAATTTCAAAGAATCCTTATTATAGATAATTAATGATAAAATTTGGGAAAACCCCTAATAAAATTAGCAGCACAGATATTATCGTCGCTAAAAAAAGCAAATTATATGATTTACTTACAGGTTCTTTAACAATCTCCAATCTTTTGATAAAAAGACTGAGTGGAATTTTGAGGTAATAAAACAACGAGACTACAGTAGTTAAAGCACCAGTTATCATCAGCAGTAACAGCCACAGATCATGATTTTGCTGATAAACGCCATAAACCGCAGAGAATACAAACACTTTACCCGTAAACCCAGCAGTTATGGGCAAACCGGTTAATGATATGAGTATAATTACAAAACATACCGAAGCGGTGGTGTACCGTAGGCCTAAGCCCTTATAGCCTTCCATATCTTCGGCCCCGGTTACGTTGGCAAAATAACTGGCTAATATCAGCGCGCCAATATTGGCTATGCTATACACCAGTAAATACCAGGTAAGTGCCGTAATGCCTTGCTGATTAAAGGTGACTATCGCCATTAAAACAAAGCCTGTATGCCCAACGCTTGAATAAGCCAGCATGCGTTTCACATTAGTTTGCAGCACGGCGGCAAAGTTACCGGCTATCATGGTTGCTATGCCTACTACGGACAGGAACAGCTTAAAATCAAAGTCTATCCATTTGGCAGAAAAGATGAACGGGGTAAGGAAATTAATTAATACGGCAAAGCCCGCTATTTTAGGTAGAGTTGACAGATAGGCGGTAATCGGAGTTGAAGCTCCCTCGTAAACATCCGGCACCCAAAAATGCATGGGGATAAATGATAACTTGAAACCGATACCTAGCAGCACCAGTACCAAAGCAAAGGAAACTGCCGTACCGTTTGCTTGTGATAAGCCCTGCACAAAATTGCCATCAAACAGATCTAAAGACCCGGTGAAGCCATAAAGCAGCGAAATGCCATACAACATAATGGCTGATGCCGCTGCCCCAAACAATACGTATTTTAAACCAGCTTCGGTGCTGAACGCGTTTTCGGAACGATAGGCAACTAATAAATAGGAAGCCAGGGAAACCATTTCTATTGACAAGTAAACGGATAACAGGTTAACCGCCATCGTCATCAGGTGCAATCCGAACACAGATGCGATAATGATGGTATACAGATCGGATAAGCCTTTTTTATGGGCACGTAGTTTATGATCCCAATCGGCATAAAGCAGCAGCACAAATGCCAACAGGTCAATGATGAATTTAAAATTGACCGCGGTGCGAGTGAGTAATAAAGAATTATTAAAAAGAAATAACGGAATGCCTGCCTCCGCGCCTTGTTTTACAAAATCACGTTGCCCAAGATCTAAAATGCAAATCAACAATATTCCCACACAAGCAATAGTTTTGCATAGCTTTTGGGAGTTTTTACCGAAGATCAAGTCAGTTATCAGCACAATGATGAATAAGGCGCTAAGCCAAATTTCGGGCATAAAAAATTGCACGCCAATCAATAAGTTGGAAATGGAATCGTGGATATATGGTAGCAGCTCGTGCATTCTTAACGGATGAAAGTTTTGGTGAAGCTTACCAGTGCCAGCACCGAATCATTAATCTTATCAAATACCAGCGATGGCATTACGCCTAAAGCCAATGCCGTTAGTGCGAGTGGTATCAAGGCGATGATCTCGCGGGGTTTCAGGTCGACTAATGCTGCACGCCAGATGTCGCCGCCTTTTAGGGATACAGATCCGAAGAACATGCGTTGCAAGGTCCACAGCAGATAGCAGGCGCTGAACAGTATACCAACCGCGCCGCATATACCCAGCCAATTTGGTAACAACGCTGATTTAAATGCACCTGTTAATGAGAACGCCTCAGCTATGAAGGTTGAGAAACCCGGTAATCCTAATGACGCGAAAAAGGCGATCATGATGAATACCATGTATTTCGGCATAAGCGTGCCTAAACCTCGGAAGTTATAAATATCCCTGTCATGCACGCGGTTATACACCACTCCTACCAGGAAGAACAGCATTGCCGATAAAAACCCGTGGCTCACCATTTGGAACACTGCTCCGCTGATACCTTCGGTAGTTTGTGAGGCGATCCCTAATAGCACAAAACCCATTTGCGATACGGATGAGTAAGCGATGATTCGTTTAAAATCACGCTGTGCAAGGGCATTGAATGCACCATATAGAATAGAAATGACACCTAATAGTCCCAGCCAAAATGCGCCGGAGGTGGCTACCTCGGGAAAAATACCGATGCAAATACGGATGATACCGTAGCCACCAATTTTTAACAGTATCCCTGCTAGTATGATAGATACGGGGGTTGGAGCTTCTACGTGCGCATCGGGTAACCAGGTGTGCAATGGCACTACCGGAACCTTGATAGCAAAAGCCACAAATAATACCACAAAGCCAACTGTACGGGCCGACATGCCAAATATGGTTTGATGACTCAGTACATTAAATATAGAACCGGGCGTATAGTTTGCCGGGTTCATCATTTGGATCATGTTGAAGGTGTGGTTGCCTGTGGCGGGATCTTTTACAGATAAGTAAAGGCCAATCATCACCAAAAGCATAAATACCGAACCGAATAAGGTATACAGGAAGAATTTGATAGCCGCGTACTCGCGCCTCGCGCCGCCCCACATCCCGATAAGGAAGTACAGTGGCAGCAACATCAATTCATAGAATATGTAGAACAGGAAGAAATCGAGCGAACAGAATACGCCGATCAGTGCCATATCCAGCAATAAAAACAAAGCGAAGAAGCCTTTGAGGTTAC
This sequence comes from Bacteroidota bacterium, assembly GCA_026224775.1. Lineage (GTDB taxonomy): Bacteria > Bacteroidota > Bacteroidia > Sphingobacteriales > Sphingobacteriaceae > Mucilaginibacter. The sequence goes on along the minus strand of JAMFRP010000019.1, from coordinate 46,006 downwards.
TGGTGATCTCCCATGATGATAACGCGGCGACAACCATTACGATGGAAGTCATGAGTAACAACGTTACCGATATACCATCTATCCCCACAAAATAATCTACCTGCATGGTGCCCAGGCTGCCGAGATTCAAATGTATCCAAGGCAGTTTTTGCAAGAACTGGAACTGTGTTTCATGGTCAATACCGCCAAAGGCTGCTCCTGTTTTAAAGTTGAGGTAAATATATAGGCTAATAGCCAACTGCAATAAAGTAGCCAGCAGGGTAATGTATTTAAAACTTGCGCGCATGCTTGATGGCAGCACCACAATGATAAATCCAAACAGGATGGGTAAAAATATGAGCAGGGTTAGCATTGTTGTGTTGAAAGTTGAAGGTTGAAAGTTAAACGTTTTTTTATGCCGTATAGACACACCCCTGCAGCCGCAATGGCTTGCGCTCCCCCTCTCGAAAGGGGAACTTGTTTGGAGTGTATGTATGCTTTAAATCTCATACCTAAATCAACGTTTTTAAAATAAACAGCGCCAGTATTACAGCCAGCATGCTGAACAAATAGTATTGAATTTTACCGCTTTGAAAATTACGTGCAAAATTGCCAATTAGCTGCACTATTGCCGTAAGTAAATGTAAAAAACCATCAATGATATATTTATCTATCCCAGCGGTAATTTTTGAAATGGATAGCACTATATTTTTTAACAGGTTGATAAAACCATCAATAATGTTTTTATCAAACCAGGATGAGGCATTGCTTAATGATAGTATTGGCTTTACTATAGCTGCATTATAAAACCTATCAATATACCATTCGTGGTACGATAAGCGGAAGAAAAATCCGGTTTGATCGAAGGTAAATGTATTGCGCTTTACGTAGATACTGTAAGCGAAATAGATCACCAATATATTTACCAGATTTGCCCCTGCCGGGATAATGGTGTGGTAGATATTCACCCGCTCTAAAAACCCAGGACCAGAAAAGGCGCTGAAAATCCAGGCATGTTCGTAAACCAATGGGTTCCAGGAGAACAGCGGGAATAAGCAGCAAATGGTTAAAAATAGCAGCGGTAGTTTAAATTGCCAGCCACCATCGTTACAATGGATGTGGATATGCGGGTTAATTTTTTGCAGCCTGAACTCGCCGAAAAATACTTTTACAATCAGGCGGCCTATATAAAACGCGGTTAATATGCTGGCTAATATAGCGCCAATAGGTATCAAGCGGTAATACCATTCTTTACTATCCGACCACTCGAAAGCTTGTATCAGGATGCCATCTTTAGAGAGATAACCGGAAGTTAGCGGCAAGCCGATTAATGCAAGTGAAGCAACAACGGCAGCTATAAAAGTAAAGGGTAGCTTTTTACGCAGACCACCCATATACAGGATATTTTGCGGGTCGATGTCGAGATTATTTTCCTCTTTGATGTGCTGCATTTGGTGGATGACGATACCAGCAACCAGGAACAACAAACATTTAAAAAACGCGTGGGTAACCAAATGGAACAACGATGAAGCATAAGCCCCAATGCCCATCGCCATGATCATAAAACCTAACTGGGATATGGTGGAGTATGCCAATATGCGTTTCAAATCGTTTTGGGTGAGGGCGATGGTTGCCGCCATGAACGCGGTGAAACAACCGATAATTGCAAGCGCGTTTAACTCGGCGGTATTGAAGATCGGGTAAACTCTACCTAATAAAAAAACACCCGCAGCCACCATAGTAGCAGCGTGGATTAGTGCTGATACGGATGTCGGGCCCTCCATAGCATCTGGCAGCCAGGTATGCAAGGGAAACTGTGCAGATTTTGCCGCTACTGCCAGCATAATACCCGTACAAGCTATATATTGATAAACGGCAGGCAATTGTGATGCCGGTGCTAACCACATTCCGTTTTTAATGAACGATTGGGTAACTAAACCGTTATCGCCGAAAAGCTGTACAATATCGGCAGTATGGAATTGGGTAAAGAGAATGATAATGGCAACTAATAAGCCAATATCGCCAATGCGGTTTATGATGAAGGCTTTTTTATTGGCGTAGACTGCTTTGTCTTTCGTAAACCAAAAACCGATTAGGAGGTATGATGAAAAACCAACTAACTCCCAAAAGGCATAGAACAAGTACATGCTATCTACCACCACCAATGCCAGCATACTGAAACAGAAGAAGCTGAGGTAGCTAAAATAGCGTTTGTAACTGGCATCATGGCTCATGTACGCCGTAGAATAGATATGCACAGGCAAGGCAATCAAACTAACCAGTAACAGTAATATAACCGACAGGTTATTTAATAGCACACCCGCGTACAATTTACTTGCGCCGATGGTAAACCACAATTGCTGAATGTGTAAAGGCTGTTGTCCCCATATTTTGGAGAATACCAATGCCGATAAAACCGCACTAGTGAATATAGCCAAAGTTGATACCCAACCACTCGCCTTATTGGTTTTACCCGGCAGGCATACGTTTATAAAAAAGGCAATAAGCGGCATAACTACTGCTGCAAGTGCATAGTAGGCGACGGATATGTCCTGATATGGTATAGATGTATTCAAATTGCTTATTGATCGTTTGTGGTTATTACTACGGTGGCGTCGGTCTTAAATTGGCGGACGGTTTTAAATTCCACTTTTTTGATATTGGCAGAGTCCAGATCGGATAATTCTTCTACTGTATGTTTCGTTCGTGCGATCAGCATGGTATTATTGATGACGTAGGATAAGTTGTCGTCGTTACCTTTTTTTGCTAAGTAGTTCTTGTATTTTTCGGAGAACTGGCTTAGTTTCTTTTGGTATATGACGGCCTGGCCTTTCATGGTGGTTACTACCATAGCGCCGTTCATGCCTCGAGAACCATATAAAGTTTTGGCTAATGTATCAGATAAAACAGCTGTTTCATAAATATCGTGGGACTTAATGTCTTTTATCGATGGCACAACTTGACCATCAACTACATAAACCGGTTCGTTACTAGTTTGGGTAGCTTGATCTTTAATACGTTGCGCAAACGCATTCATAGATATAAACAAGCAAAATATAATGGTTAAAACTCTCATTATTCATCCCTCAGTTTGTCAACCTTATTAGGGTCGATGGTTTTATAGCGGCGGTAAACGTTTAGTATGATAGCCAGTGCTACGGCTGTTGTAGCCGCGGCCAGTACAATAGCAAATAAAGCGAATAATTGCCCGCCGTTGTTTAAGCGGTCGTATTTTCCGAAGGCTACCAGGTTTAGGATGGCGGCATTCAGCATCAGTTCAATTCCTATCAATATCTGGATGGCGTTACTTTTGGATACCACCATGAATAAGCCAATGCAAAACAGCGCCGCGCTTACCACCAGGAAATCGGTTAATGACATCATAGCGTTTGCTCCTTTCTTGATAAGTGGGCAGCGCCTATCAGTGCCATCATTAACAAAATAGATATTGCCTCGAAAGGTAACAGATAACGTGTCATCAAATTAATGCCAATGTTATCCGTGGTGATGCTGGTTGGGGTGATGACGTTGTTGGTTCTTATCGCATTAGTTATCCAGGGCAGGTGATCAGCATCTACTTTAAGAACCATATTCAGCAATACGATAAAGAATATCGCTGCCAAAAATAATGCGGCTACTTTATTGGCGCTAATGAATTGATTTTTCTGCTTTTGCAAAGCATCCAAAGTTTCGCGGCCAGATAGCATGAAGGCGAATAGTATCAACACTAAGATGCCACCGACGTATATTACAATTTGGGTTATCGCCACAAAATCAGCCAAAGCCAAAACATATAGGCCAGCCAAAGCAAACAGCGTGATGAAGAACATGAATATAGACCTTACCAATGTTTTACTCACTGCAACAAAAATGGCCGAGGCTAAAGTAATAAATGCCATTACGTAGAAAAGTATCTGCACTAAATTCATGCGCCTCCCTCCTTTTGTTTCATGGCTGCTAATTTAGCCGCTTGCTTTTCGGCTAATTGCTTATCCAGTAAGGCTTGTTTTTCGGCAGCTTCTTCAGGGCTCATGTCCGAGAACTTGTAGGTCAGATCGCTTAGCTCGAAGACCGTTCTGTCGTATTGATTGGTCATTACTATGCACTCGGTTGGGCAAACGATGGTGCACAGTCCGCAATACATGCATTTGGCCATGTCGATATCGAACTTGGCAGCGTACAGTATTTTTTTGGAACCATCGGATGTTTGTCCGATTACTTCGGTTGCTTTGATAGATTCAATATCAATGCAGCTTACCGGGCATATTTTGGCGCAAAGGTCGCATACTATGCAATCATCAATTTCCACATCCAATTGGTAACGGCCAACTTCGGGTACGGGGATTGATTGCTTTGGATATTGTATGGTATTGGTGCCTTCGAGCTGTTTAAAGTAATTATTATCGCTGGCGGGGATTACCTTTCTTTTGGCGTTTGAGGCAAAAAGGTGCCTGATGGTAAGGCTGAGGCCTTTCCAAGCAGTGGTAAATCCGTTGACCGTTGATTTTAGTGATTTAATGATTGCGTTGATTTATATTGTTAACTAATTTTGTCTGAACCTTGATTTACTTGATTCAGTGATTAACTTGATTTTGCTTTTCTATCTTGTCTGAACCTTGATTTGCTTGATTCAAGAATTTCCTTGATTTTACTTTTCTATCTTTTATTTATCGCTTGGTGTCTTCTTTACAGATTCTTCGCTCCGCTCAGAATGACAATTGATTTAATTATAACTCTTTATCTACATTAAAAATATTCGCCATATACCTGATATTAACATGCAGGCAAACGCGAGTGGTGTTAGTACTTTCCAGCATAGGTTCATCAGTTGATCTACGCGGAGGCGGGGTAATGTCCACCGGATCCACATTTGGATGCCTACCAGGGTTAAACTTTTTATCAGTATCCAGATAATACCCCAGCCGTTGCCGGTTGTCCAGTCGGCTAAGTGTACCGCGCCGATGTTTGGCAGCGGGGTGTTCCATGCGCCTAAGAACAGCACCACGCTGATCATCGACACTAAAAACATCATGGAGTATTCCGAGAAAAACACGAATGCAAAACGCATCCCGGTGTATTCGGTATGGAAGCCTGCCACCAGTTCGGATTCTGCTTCGGGTATGTCAAACGGAGCGCGGTTACTTTCAGCTAATGAGGCGATGAAATAAATTACAAATGCGATCAATAAATGTGGTGCCCTGAAGATATTCCAGGCGAATATGCCTCCTATTTTTGATACATCCCAAAAGCCAAAAAACCTTACGCCTTCGGTTGATAAGATGCCTTGTTGCGTTGCGATGGTTTGCATGTTGAGCGATTGCGCTATCATCACTACGGATATAATGGCGAAACCTGCCGGAATTTCATAGGAGATGATTTGCGCTACAGAACGCATCGACCCTAAAATAGAGTATTTATTATTTGATCCCCAGCCTGCCATTAAGATACCTAATGTTTCGATGGAGATGATAGCGAAGACGTAGTATAAGCCTAAGTTAAGACTTGTTGGTACTAATCCCGGGCCCCATGGCATGGCGGCAAAGCCCATGTATACGGCTATAAAAATGATAGCCGGGGCCATAATGAATAACAGCTTATCGGCAGCGGCGGGAACTATTAATTCTTTTTGGATGAGTTTTAAGCCATCGGCCAGGGTTTGCAGCATACCGAATTTACCGGTTTCGGTTGGGCCCAAACGGTCTTGTATAAATGCCGATACCTTACGCTCGGCATATACGCCAACCAAGGCAAATACGGCTGAAAACGCGAACAGCCCGATACCAATTGCGAAATATGTAAGGTAAAAACTCAATGTATTTTTATGGTAGCTGCAAACTTAATAAATTATGTTGAAGAGGCCTTTAAATCTCTGTTGAAAGGGTAGACTTTTTTGAGATTTACTCACCCGACGACGCTTCGCTGGTCGACCTCTCTATCGCTGCGCGACAAAGAGGTGTAAGAATCTACTTTCAAATTTCGGGAATTATTGTGGAAATGATGGTGACAGTATTTTGTCAGTGGGGACGTCACCCCTCCCTACCCCTCCCAAGGGAGGGAATCGCACAGGGCCGGCGCTTTGTCAGTGGCAACGTTGTATACTTTTCTAATTGTCATTGCGAGGAACGAAGCAATCGCACGGGGACAAGCGGATATATAAAGTTCGCGATTGCTTCGTTCCTCGCAATGACAATTTTATCCTTTGGTCACCACCGATTGTGATTTTACCGGTGCGCCGAAAAAACTGGTGGCGTGCAGGTCAAAGTCGGCGGTATCATCTGTTGTGGTGAAGAAATGCTGGGTACCGTTTTGGGTGATGGATTGTTCCATTTCGGGATGGCGTTGCAGGTAGTCGATTAAGCTTTTGGCTACGATATCGCCTTGTGCAACGGTTTGAATGTGTTTGGGCAGATAGGCCTGAATCTTGTCCTGCATTAGCGGATAGTGAGTACAGGCCAGTAGAATGGTATCAATATCGGGTGATTGCGCCAATATCTGATCCAGGTATTCTTTTACAAAGTAATCAGCACCCGGTTTGTCGTGTTCGCCGTTTTCAATAAGCGGTACCCATAGCGGGCAGGCTTGCTGGTAAACTTTAAGCTCGGGAGAGAACTTTTCGATCTCGAGCAGGTATGAGCCTGATTGTACGGTGCCTTTGGTTCCGAGAACCCCTATCTCATTTGTTTTAGTATAATTTCCTATTACTTCGGCAGTTGGGCGTATCACACCTAAAACACGTTTTGATGGATCTTCTGTTTTAAGATCTTGTTGCTGGATGGTGCGTAATGCTTTGGCAGATGCGGTGTTGCAAGCCAGGATAACCAATGGACATCCCATTTTGAACAATTGCTGCACGCACTCCCAGGTATACTGATGGATAGCACTGAATGAGCGGTTACCGTATGGTGCGCGGGCGGTATCGCCTAAATACACGTAATCATACTGGGGCAACTGATCAGCGATAGAACGGAATACGGTTAAGCCACCGTAGCCGGAATCAAAAATACCTATGGGTTTATTATTTAGCACTGATACAAAAATAAAAAAAGCGTTCCGGATTATCGGAACGCTTTAAATAAAATGATTTTATGATGTGATTATTGTAAGCCCAATTTAGCTTTTACAGGAGCCATCAAATCATCACCTGAAGGTGATACGATCAATTCAACTTGTGATGAATCTAACACATAGTTATAACCTTTAGCAGCAGCTACAGCTTGTATAGCGGTGCGAACTTTATCGGTAAGTGGTTTTAACAATTCGTTGCTTTTAGCTTCGATTTGTTTTTGAGCGTTATCACGGAAAGAAGTGATACGTGTTTGCATATCTTGTAATTCAGACTCAGTTGCAGTACGTGAAGCATCAGTCATAGTGCTTCTTTTTGCTTCATAATCCTGGCCTTTGGTCTGTAGTTCGGTACTCATTGTAGCCAACTGATCAGAGAAAGTTTTTTGGTATGCCTGCATTTGTGTTTGCAATGTTTTCATCTCAGGAAGCAACTCCATTAATTGATTAGTATTAATGTAACCGATTTTAGATTGTGCTTTGGCAAAGTTGCCCGCTACTACCATGCATACTGCAACTAAAGCAACTTTTAATAATTTTTTCATTGTTTTTGTTCTGTGTTTAATTAATTAGTGCGATTATATATATAAATAATTTATTTAGCAAGCGCTCCGGGCTTTAAACCCAATTTTGTTATTACTTCGGCACTTTTATCATACCGGGGGTTAGCATACAGCATAATAACTTCGCTGTTTTTATCAAATATCATATCCAAATCATCACCTTCGGCAACTTCCTGAACTGCTTTTGCTATACGATCCTGGATTGGTTTTATTAGTGCATTGCTGCGTTGTACCAGATCGCCATCGGGGCCAAATTTTTGGCGTTGAAAATCTTTAGCGGCTTTTTCCTTATCATCAATCTCCTGTTCGCGTTTCTTTTTCATATCAGGTGTCATCAAAACCTGATCGGCCTGGTAGGCTTTATACAATCGGTCAACTTCCTGAAACTTGTTATCAACATCACGTTGCCATTGATCTGATAGTGCATTTAATTGCTTTTGTACGGAGATATAATCCGGCATGTGTTTTAAAATGTAATCAGAATCAACAAAAGCTAGGCGTTGCGCAAATGCTCCTGTGCATGCTGTTAACGTAAAAAGCAATACAAAAATTATTCTCTTCATAAATTTTATCCAGATTTAGTTAAACCCGCCGTTTAAGCTCTGCGATATTGAGAAGCTAAACTGGCCCTTGTTAGCATCAGGTATACCCGGTATCTTATCAAAACCGTAACCATAATCAAGCCCAAGTAAACCAAATATAGGTAAAAATACTCTTGCACCAACACCAACTGAACGCCTAATGTTAAATGGATCATAAGAGCTGAAGCTATCCCAAACGTTACCACCTTCGGCAAATGCCAGCATAAATATAGTTGCTGATTCACTCGCGATGATCGGATGGCGTAATTCCAATGTGTATTTAGTATATATCGGGCTACCTACGTTGTTATCAACAGTGTAGTTATCACCCACTGGTATAACAGAGAAGTTTTGGTAACCACGTAAGCCGATGATATCACTACCCTGTAAGAACTGGTAACTCTGCATACCATCACCACCTAATTTAAACCTTTCGAAAGGTGACTGGCCTACCTGTTGGTTGTACTCGCCCAGGAAGCCGAAACGAACCTGCGACATCAATACAAATTTACCTACAATTTTAGTGAACCATTGCGCATCAAACTTCATTTTGTAGTATTCAACAAAATGGTAACGTTCCTCAGGAGTTGCTATCGCATAGTTGATACCGTTGAACAATGAATATGGCGGAGTTCCCTGTGCGGTAAATTTGATATTTGAACCTGTTGTTGGGAAGATAGGCGCATCTAACGAGTTACGGCTAAGTTCCTGTGTTAACTTGATGTTATATGATGTACCATTCTGGAACAGGTAACCGGTATAGTTATCCAGATTATAGTGGTCAACGTTTAACGAGTAGTTTAACTGGAAGTAGTTATCAGGCCAGTTTAATTTTTTACCTAAGGTAATACCAACACCGTTAATACGTAATTTATTATAGTTAGGGTCGGTTACGGCAACTTCACCCTCGGTTGAGCTTAATTGTGTATAAGCTGATACCGCGAAGTAAATTGGTTTTTTACCACCCAACCACGGCTCAGAGAAGGTAAGCGAGTAATTTTGGTATGTTGCACCGCTTGATTGGCCCCTGATACTCAATTTCTCACCATCACCTTTTGGCAGTGGTTTATAATCCTTAAGGTGGAATATATTTTTGATGGAAAAGTTGTTGAATGTTAAGCCTAATGTACCTACCAATTGGCCGCCACCAAAACCACCTGAAAGCTCAATCTGGTCAGAAGGTTTTTCAACTACGTTGAAAATAATGTCAACAGTACCATCCTGTGGGTTGATATTGGTTGGCTTCGGTTCAGTTTTTTGCTCATCGAAGTTACCTAATTGCGAAATTTCACGTGTACTGCGGATCAGCAGGTCCTTGTTAAATTTCTGACCCGGTTTAGTACGGATCTCACGCATAACCACCTTATCGTTTGTTACATCGTTACCTTTTAATATAACACGGTTAATAGTGTATTGCGGGCCTTCAAATATCCTCAAATCCAAATCAACAGTATCGTTATAGATTCTTGTTTGAACCGGATCGGGACTGAAGGTTAAGTAACCATCATTTAAATATAATGATGAAACGTCATCGCTATTAGGCGTTGGGCCTGAAAGGCGTTTGTTTAACGCATCCTCGCTAAATACATCACCCTTTTTGATGCGCAATAATTTGTTTAACAGGTCGCTTGGGTATTTGGCATTGCCTGACCATTTGATATTACCGAAGTAATATTTAGGGCCTTCGTGTACTTTGATATGAATGTCGACTGTTTGAAAATCATGCTTAATAACAGTATCGCTCAGGATGGCGGCATCGCGGTAACCTTTATCCTGCATTTGCTCAACCAGGTTATCCTTGTCATCCTGGTATTGATCTGATTTGAATTTTTTAGAGCCAAAAAGATTATACCATCTTCTTTGGCGTGTTTTAGTAAGATAGCTACGTAATTTTTTATCAGATATGGCCTTATTACCTTCAAAGGTAACGCTGTTGATCATCACTTTGGTTTTCTTATCAATAACCACATCCAATATGATACTATTAGCATCACCCGGATCAACACGTTGCGTTATAGCCACGGTAGTATTTAAGAAACCTTTTTCGTTAAAATGTTTTTTAATGATAGCTATACTGGTATTCAGTAAATTCTGATTAACGATTTTACCTGTTTTATCACTTAGTTTTTTCTGTACATCTTCAATTTCGCCTTTACGGATACCTGTGATATGGAATTTTGATAAACGCGGCAACTCGTGCACGGCTATTTCCAGATAAACAGTATCACCTGTCATTTTGGTGATGTTTAACTGCACATCATCAAAAAGGCCCTGGCCATAGAGGTTTTTTATAACGCTTGCGTTGGCTTCGCCGGGAAGGTTGATACGATCGCCTTTGGTTAGTTTTGATATGGTTATCAATACATCCTTATCGAGGTTTTTTGTACCGGTAACACTAATGCCACCAATAATGTAATCCTTAGGGTTAAGGTAACTTAAACTATCAGCCGGTATTGACGATTTGAACAACGACTGCCTGGCTTGGGGAACCTGCGCCATAGCAGCAGTACTCACTACAGAGAAAAGAATAGCAAAAAGGTATTTATTCATTCGAATATTTAAGAGGCTAAAAATAATTTATACAGTTGTTAAAAAGTGTTAAAAGCAAAAATTTAATTAACCTGCTCACTGATCAGGCCAAAACGGCGTTCCCGTTTCTGATAATCAAGTATGGCTTCGAACAAATCTTCCTTGCGGAAGTCGGGCCATAATTTTGTTGTAAAATACAATTCGGCATAAGCTATTTGCCAAAGCAAGTAGTTACTTATGCGGTTTTCGCCACTGGTACGTATCAGTAGCTCAGGGTCGGGCATGCCGCTTGTATATAAGTTATTGTCGAATACGTCTTCGTCAATATCATCAATACTTAATGTGCCTGCCTGCACTTTGCCTGCAATTTGTTTTACGGCGTTAATAATTTCGCGCCTTGAGCTGTAGCTTAACGCTAACGTGAGTACAAGGCCCGTATTGCCGGCTGTTTTATCAATAGCGTTTTTTAGTTCCTTAAAACATCTTTCGGGCAGCATGGTTAAATCGCCAATGGCATTAAGGCGTACATTTTTTTTCATAAAGTTATCAATCTCTTTATGAATTGTACTAACCATTAGCTCCATAATAGCCATAACTTCCAGTTTAGGGCGATTCCAGTTTTCGGATGAAAAAGTATACAATGTTAGATATTTTAAACCTACATCGCAGCTACCCTCTACCACATCCCTTACCGATAATACGCCGTTATGATGGCCGAATATTCTTAATTTGCCCTTTTCTTTAGCCCAACGCCCATTACCATCCATTATAATGGCGATGTGCTGCGGCAACCTTGACAAATCAATCTGATCCTTATATCCCATTTTATGTCAATTATTAAAAGCCGCAGATTGGGTTACAAAAACATGCTTTTAGTAAAAACTTGCTCAAAAGTATGATAATTAATAAATGCCGTTAGTTAATATATGTTAAAAATGATTGGCCCGGGCACATTTTTTTAATGACCATTGCCCATTTTTTCAGGGTACAAAGGTAAAACTTAATTGCGCTTTTTTTAGTATGAGGGGGAAAAGATTTTGTTACAGATGATATTGAGTGATTGAATGAGTGGTGATTGCGTGAATTTTGAAAAATTTAGACAACGATTTAAAAATGATAAAACGATCGTCATTGCGAGCGCAGCGTGGCAATCCCCGACTCTGCAAAGCCGCTCTGTATATCGGGGATTGCTACGTCGTTACCTTCCTCGCAATGACGATAGTTTATGAATGCGTCACTTACTGCTCGAAATAGCACTTTTCGGTAACGAAAGTATAGGATATGGTGAATTGGGCAAACATATAGGTATCGCGCGAGCGCATGTCGCCGCGCTGGGTGCCGGGTGTGCCAATATAAGTGCCCGTTTTTTCGCCCGATGGGTCGGATAGTATGCGTGCAATATCACTGTGTAGTTTGCCCGGATTGGGATAAGTGCCGCTTACATCATCCAGGTAATCGGTATTTGGCTGGCGGTAACCAATATCGGCAATCAGGTTCCAACTGCCGGTTATGTTGTATTTTATACCCACCCCGTACGGAATAGCTATGGCATTATTGGAATAGGGTTTTGATTCCCCTTCGGTTTCCAGGGGGCGTAAATCATATTTTGTACCCCTGTAGATAGCTGTCGGATTATAGTTAACCGCAGCCACGCCCAAATAAATAAATGGGGTGTACCTGTTATGGCTTACACCGGCAATGTAGTTCATAAAATTAAACTCACCGATGAGACTGATCTCGTTCAAATGATCGGTAAAACTGAGGTTACGCTGGCGGGTTAACGCATCGCTTGATGTACTATCGGCCGCACTGATGGAGCCATAGGTATAAGTTAACCGTGCAGACAGATATGGGTTAAAATTGCGTTTTACAAAAAAACTCCCTGCCCCACCGCTAAATTTCAAGGGGTTAGTTTGGTTTAAATCGCCCATATAGGCAGCACCACCACCTCCCAGGCCTACTTCCCAGGTTTGGGCCTGTAAATTAAACGTGATGAAGGTTAAAAGTATAGCTGTGACAAATTTGAGCATTAAGCAAATTTAATAATTGCGGGCATCAAGTCCCCACAATAATTTGTTTCTTAACGTAGATAAGTAACTTTCATTATTCAGCCTAACCAAATTTAATACAAATCCGGCTTTGTGAACTTTAAAACGGACCACTTTATCTACCGTTTCGGTGCGCGAATCGCAGGTAACCAGGTAATTGTTGCTGCGCGATTCAACCTCGAATGAAAGTACGCAGCTATCGGGCAATACGATTGGCCTTACATTAAGGTTGTGTGGCGATACTGGGGTTAACACAATGCTATTTGACTGCGGAAAGATAATCGGACCACCACAACTAAGCGAATAAGCTGTAGAGCCTGTTGCTGTTGAGATAATGATACCATCGCCCCAATAGGCGTTTAAAAATTCGCCATCAAGGTATACACGGGTGATGATCATCGCCGCGTCATCGCGCTTGTGGATGGTAATATCGTTCAGCGCGAAGTTATCATCGCCAAAAATCTCCTGTTCGGAATCAATGCTGATGAGCTCACGGCTATCCAGGGTAAATTCGTTATTTACTACCGCATGGATGGCGGCAGCGATATCGCTTTTATTGATGCTTGCCAAAAAGCCCAGCCTGCCAAAGTTTATGCCAATAACGGGTACACCTGTATCACGAATCACGTTCACCATATCCAGCAGGGTACCATCCCCGCCAAGGGTTAAAAAAATATCAATAAAGCCTTTTATAGTATCGCCGTTTTTGAGGACGTGATAAGGCGGCGTATTTATCTTATCAGTAATATAATCGTTAAGCAGGTGATGTACGTAAATCTCAACTTTGTGCTGTGCAAGGTTATCAAAAACCTCCTGCACTAAAGGTAAAGCCTCGTTACTAAATTGCCTGCCGTATATTGCTATATTCATTCGTGGGTAGTAGTTGATAGCTCATGGTTCATAGTTTGCTTTTGGTAATAATCCATTAATATTTTGCTATGAACAATGAACCATTATCTATGAACTAATAAACAAGCTATAAGTTTAAGTAATTCATCAAAGAATCATAACGATCCCTTGAGTTGTCGTTATCGCCGGTATGGTTAAAGGTTGCTTTAATATCATACTCATAGCGTAAAAAGGTTGCTATTATGGTTGAGATATCTTGTTTGTTAACTTTCAGGGTGACTTCCATCCGGGTTGAATCGGGGTGCTGATAAACGTATGAACTTAATATCTGTGCGTTATCTGATTCTACGATCTGGGCCATGTGGGCCAGCGAATTATTTTTGTTATTGATCTCCAATACAATGATGCCCCCCGGTTGCGATACTGATGTAAGGCGGGCGAAGTACTCATTCATGGTATTGATGGATATTACGCCCAGGTAATTCTTTTTTATATCGAGTACAGGCACAATGGTTAGCTGCTGCTCGTGAAACAGACGGATAACATCATAAATATGCTGATCCTCTAACACGTATGGGTTTACAAGCGATAAGGCCAGCGCGCCAACCTCTGTTTGGTAATCGGATATTTCGATCAGGTCATCCTCGCTTATCAAGCCTAAAAACTGCTCCTGGTTTACAATTGGCAAATGCCTTACGCGAAACTCCACCATACGGTCAAACACCTTCTGCACAGTGTCAGAAGTGTGTATGGGGGGAAGCGCATCCGCAATTAACTCAACTGCAAGCATAATTTATATTCCTGTTCTTTCTAAAAAGCCTTTTAAAGCTTTATTAAATTCTTCGGGTTGCTCCATCATTGGGGCGTGCCCGCATTTATCGATCCAAATCAACTCGGATTTTGGCAGATACTGATGAAACTCTTCTGCCACCTCCGGTGGTGTTACCTTATCATTCTTTCCCCATATTAAACCAACAGGGATATGAATTTTGTGCAAATCCTTTTGCATGTTGTGGCGTATAGCCGAACGTGCCATTGCTAATATCCTAACTACGGAATGGCGGTCGTTAACGATTCTAAAAACATCATCAACCAAATCCTTTGTAGCCGTTTTAGGGTCATAGAATGTAAATTCTACCTTCTCCTTTATAAAATCATAACTCTCGCGGCGCGGAAATGTTCCGCCAAAAGCATTTTCATATAAACCTGAACTGCCGGTTAACACCAATGCTTTAGCAAAAGTAGGATGCGCCAACACATATATCAACCCGGCATGCCCGCCCAGTGAGTTACCAATTATGGTAAAATCTTTTAACTTTTTATATTTTACAAATTTATGTATGTACTTAGAGATGGTTTTTACCCCGGTGGTTAGTAAAGGCAGGTCATATATCGGCAGCATAGGGATGATTACGCGGTATTGAGATTTAAACTCATGTACCACCTCTTCCCAATTGCTTAATGCACCCATTAAGCCATGCAACAATAATAATACCTCTCCTTCACCCTCATCAATAAAACTAAATCCGTTTTGCTCTTTAAGTACCAAACTCATATAAATGTATACGTTAAAATAAACTAAGCAACGGCTAAAAAAATAAAATTAAGTAGCAGCCTATTTATTATGCTATAAAAATAGCTTATTGAAGTTGAGTTGCAAGGATTATGTTAAATTAAATAAGCCTCACTAAAAGCCCCCTCTAAATCTCCCCCGGCAGGGGAGACTTTTTTAAACCCTCCCTTCCGGGGAGGGTTGGGCGGGGCTTATCCCAACAATTGCTTTACAAGTTCTGATATGGTGCGGCCATCGGCTTTGCCTGCCAGCTCCTTGTTGGCAGCGCCCATTACTTTGCCCATATCTTTTACTGATGTTGCGCCAACGCGCGCTATCAGGTCTTTTAAATAGGTTTCCACTTCGTCGTGGCTCATTTGTTTGGGCAGATAAGCCTCAATTACTTCCAGCTCTTCTATCTCAACCTGGTAAAGGTCGGCGCGGTTTTGCGTTTTGTAGATCTCGGCCGACTCCTTGCGTTGTTTTACCAGTTTTTGCAAAACTTTGGTTTCGGCTTCGGGAGTAACTTCTTCGGCAGCGCCTTTTTCGGTACGGGCCAGCAGCAATGCCGATTTGATAGCACGCAAACCGCGTAAACGGTCGGCTTGTTTGGCTAACATGGCTTGCTTAATATCCTGGTCTATTTGTGTAGTGAGTGACATTTAGTGATTTTTGATTGAGTGATTGAGTGATTTTTTCATTTGCACATCTGCATATTGGTACATCTGCACATCTACATTTAGTGATTTTTTCATTTGCACATCTGCATATTCGCATATCTGCACATTTATTTTACTTTCTAAAAATCGTACTGCCATTGGCCTGCGCGGTTGGCATAACAATTAGTTCGTTGATGTTTACGTGGGCCGGGCGCGATACAGCAAACCAGATGGTTTCGGCGACATCATCGGCGGATAGGGCATCAAAACCCTCGTATACTTTCTTAGCGCGTGTTTCGTCGCCTTTAAAACGGACTAACGAAAATTCGGTTTCTACAGCGCCTGGATGTATCACGGTAACTTTAATGCCATGTGGCAATAAATCAATACGCATGGCTTTGTTCAGCGCGTCAACCGCATGCTTTGAGGCACAGTAAACGTTTCCGTTGGCATAAACATCTACACCTGCTATCGATCCTAAGTTAACAATATGGCCATGCCCGTTGGTGATCATCCAGTTGGATACGATTTTGGTTACATATAACAAGCCTTTTACGTTGGTATCAATCATGCGGTCCCAATCGTCCATATCGCCTTTATCAATCGGATCAAGCCCCTGACTAAGCCCGGCGTTGTTTACCAACACATTAACCTTTTTCCATTTGGCGGGTAAACCTTCCAGGTTTTCAACTACTTCATCACGGTTACGCACATCGAATGATGATACGGCAACTTCCACGTTATATTTTTTGTTGAGATGCGCTGCAAGTTTATCAAGCCTATCGATACGGCGGCCTGTTAATATAAGATTATATCCTTCGCGGGCGAACAGCTCGGCTGTTGCTTCGCCTATCCCGGCGGTCGCGCCGGTTATTAATGCAATTTTAGCCATAGGTAATACTAACTACTGGGCACGAAATTAGTTTTTTTTAACTAACTATTCGAAGTAAAGGTTGATCATCAGCGAATGAAGGAATAATTTACTGATGGGTGACGAATAGGGCTGTGCTTCGGGAATCAGCACATTGCCAAAGGAGTTTGAAATTTTTATTTCGGGTGATAGTTTGAAATATTCAAAATAAATATCGCAGCCTACACCTGCTTCGTACGACTCATAACTGCCGACGTTTTTCACCGTCCGATCAATCAAAGCAGCGGTGTTATCGCTATTGGCTTTGGCGCCTATTGAATAGGAATATTTTAACCCGGCTACAAAATAACCCCGGAAATCGCCATGCCTGTCGGATTTTATTTTGATGGCTAATGGAAAATCGACCGTGGTGGTTTGGACTATTTTTTTCACATTATCTGCGGAGTCGGCATAAGTATAACTTAAGCTGCGATCCGCGAAAATGAGTGAGGGTGTTAGTCTTACTTCAAAATGCTCGGTAAAATCGTAGCGGGTAAGGAAACCAACCGCGAAACCGGGTGTATTTGGCGAACTGATACTTGTACCCGCACTTGTTACCGGTTGATTACCATTTTGAGGATCGGGAAACGGGGTTTGCCAATTAGGCTTTTTTAAGATTTTGTAATAATTATCTACGTATGAAAAAGAAAAGCCAAAGCTAAGGTCACGCTGATCGGCACCCCCACCCCAGGCGGGCGGGTTATCCTGTGCAAGTAATATATTACTGCAAAACAATAAGGCAACAATAGCTAAGTAGCATTTAATCATTTAACGCCGGTATAAATTGAACAGATACCAAACGTTAGTGGCCTGTGTTTGGTATTTTTAAAGCCTGCTTTCTGCATTAAACCTACAAATTTTTCGCCATCAGGAAAAGCGGCAACCGACTCCGGCAAATAGCTATACGCCCTTGCATCCTTTGAAAACAGCTTACCAATACCAGGCGTTACATAACTGAAGTAGAAATTGTATAACTGCTTTATAGGGAATGCTTTGGGTTTTGAGAATTCTAAAATAACGGCTTTGCCGCCTGATTTTAATACGCGGTGAATATCAGCCAAACCAACTTCCAGGTTCTCGAAATTACGTACCCCATAAGCAACCGTTACCGCGTCAAATTCATTGGCTTCGAAAGGTAATTTTTCGGAGTCGCCTAATTTGATCTCGAATTTATCGCCTAAGCCGCGTTTGGTTATTTTTTGCTGCGCGATATCGAGCATGCCTTGGGAAATATCAACCCCAACAATTTTCTTTGGGTTCAATATTTTTAAGGCCTCGAACGCGAAATCGCCGGTGCCGGTAGCAACATCCAGTATTTGTTGAGGATTGTCCTTCTTTAACTCGTTAATGGCTTTTTTACGCCAGATAATATCGATGCCTAATGATAAAAAATGGTTCAGGAAATCGTAAGTTTTGGATATGTTGTTGAACATATCAGCCACCTGGGCTTTTTTAGCAACTTGCTGATCCTGGTAGGGTGTTATTATTTCGCTCATTGCGGGCAAAGATAGGTATTATGGTTGATTGGGTGAATAGTTGATTAGGTTTATGGTTGTTTATCGCTTGGTGAGGACTCACCCGGTCTTGCTCCGCTCGACCCCCTCTCTGCCGCGAGCGGCAAAGAGGGAAAATTATATTAGTTGGATATATTATTTGGCGAGGGCAAGCAAGCCTTTGGCGTCTAACCCGCGGGTATACATGGTTAATTTACCATCAGCGTCTAACGGCCAGTCTTCTTTTGGGCGATCCCAGTATAATTCTACGCCGTTTTTGTCGGGGTCGTCTAAATAGATGGCTTCGGAAACACCATGATCTGATGCGCCGGTGATGGGGTATTTAGCATCGATTAAGCGTTGTAATATTACGGCCAGATCTTTTCTTTCCGGGTAAAGAATGGCGGTATGGTACAGGCCGGGTGCGTACTCAGGCGCAGGTGACGCGCCTTTGCTGTGCCAGGTGTTTAGGCCGATATGGTGGTGGTACCCTCCTGCTGAAATAAATGCAGCCTGATCGCCATAGGTGGTCATGATTTCAAAACCTAATAGTCCACAGTAAAAATCCAATGATTTTTGGAGGTCACTTACTTTTAGGTGTACGTGGCCTATGCGGGTTTGTGCTGGTATAATGTAGTTGTCCATTGTCTTACATTTTGGGGCTAAAGCCGGTTATTGTTATTTCTCTATTCCGTCCCTTGAAAGGAACTGCAATGAATTACATACAAATATACATGTTCAAACATGTATATTTGTAATCGCTCAGTAAGGATATGATGACGAGATTCATTTAAATATATACTGATTTAAATGAATCTCAAATCACAATTCACTAATCTCTATGCCAACTACTCCCATGCTACAGCGGCGTCGTTAGTTCTGCACAGCTACGAGCTTGCTTCGTCGTACCTCCTCAGCAATGACAATAAGAAAAAGCAGAAGCGCAAACGCCCGATGGAAAACCGGGCCATGTCAGACTGAGGTACCCAACCCTTCACCAATCTCTGTAAGTAAGGGATTGCTATAAAAAGTTTTTGTCATTCTGAGCGGCGCGAACAATGACAATTTTAATAGTGGATAATCAATTATTATCATTAACCAATAAGGTTAATAAAGCAGCAATTACCATCAACCCACCCCCAACTTCTACAGCTAATAAGCGGTCGTTATTTAATAAATGCGACATTATCCAGCCAAAAAATAGCGAAGCTAAAATTTCGGGTAGTACAATAAAGAAATTGAATATGCCCATGTAGATACCTATCTTGTTTTCAGGTAAACAGCCACCAAGCATAGCATATGGCATTGATAATATACTTGCCCACGCAATGCCCACCCCTGTCATCGACAGGTAAAGCATATTGGGTTGGTGAACAAAGCCTACAGATATTAAACCGATTGCCCCGGCAATTAAACACAACATGTGGGTGTATTTTCGACCCAGTTTTGATGCGATGTATGGAAGGAAGCACAACGCAAAAACAAAAGCAACTACGTTATAAAAGGATAAGGTAAGCCCTGCAAATTCTATCCCTTTAGTATATAATTCATCTTTCTCGCTAAGGGCGCCAAATACATTACGGGCAACGGCAGGCGAATAATAAAACCACATCAGGAATAGGCCCGGCCATGTAAAAAATTGCACCAAAGCTAATTGCTGCATGCGCTTGGGCATGGTTATAATGGAATGCAATATCTCTTTAGCCCCTGCACCAAAACCTTTCCTTTCTTCCTTAGTTTTTTGTCGCTCGGTTAAATCAGCCGGAGGGTATTCGTTGGTCGTAATTATAGTGTAAAGTACCGCCGAAATAAATGCGAACGCGCCGATATAAAACGAATACCTAACCGTTGCAGGTATAGTACCGGCAACCAATTGGTTATGCACATTAAACCAATGTGCCATCATCCACGGCAATGCCGATGCCACAATTGAACCTAGTGCTATAAAAACACTTTGTGTAGCAAAACCCCTGGTACGTTGTTCGTCGGGTAGCTTATCAGTAACAAAGGCACGAAAAGGTTCCATGCTCACATTTATGGAAGTATCCATTATCCACAACAACCCGGCAGCCATCCAAAGTGTGGACGACTGTGGCATTAAGATTAAAGCAATTGTACTTAAAATAGCTCCAACCAAAAAGTAGGGGCGTCTGCGGCCTAAAATGGGGTGCCATGTATGGTCGCTCATGTAACCTACAATAGGCTGTACCAATAAACCGGTTAAGGGAGCGGCTAAAAAAAGCATAGGTATTTTATCAGGCTTGGCACCCAGGTATTCATAAATGGCACCCATGTTGGCCATTTGCAGGGCCCAGCCAAATTGTATACCTAAAAAGCCGAAGCTCATGTTCCATATCTGCCAGAAGGATAATCTAGGCTTGGGAACGTTTCCGATTTTTGACATAATTTATTTATTGGTTCAATAGTTTATTAATTGGTTATTGTCGTCTGAACTCGAATTTATGGAATTAATGAATTTGTAGAATGTTAGATATATTTAATTCTTCTCTATTAAATATTCTGGCCATTCCTAAATTCAATAAATTCAGGTTCAGACAATTTCCAGCAGCAATCCGCTTGTTGCCGGAAGCGTTAAGTTTACGCCGCCTAATATATTATTTACTTTATAATTTGTTGTACTTAGCAGATCATTAAATTGTACCGCGCCGTTGATTTTTATTATTTGAAGCAGATCATCGGGTAGTTTTACCGTAATATTTTGTTCGGAACGATTAAAATTGGCAACCACTAAAACTCTTTGACTATCGGTATAACGCAAGTAAATGTATAAACGTGTATTAAAGCCGGGTTGGTTTTGGTTGGCTACCATTAATTCGTAAAACTTGCCTATGCGCAAGGCTTCGCTGCTGCGGGTTACATTTAATAGTTTGGTATAAAAGGCATGAAGATTTTTTTGATCTTCGGATAATTGCCCCCCGTCATAGTTACCGTTATTAAGCCATTTCTGATGTTCCGGCACTCCGCAATAATCAAATATACTGGTGCGGGTATCGCTACTGAATCCCATAGAACGCCCGGCAGGCTCCCCAACTTCCTGACCAGAATAAATCATCACCGGCCCAACGTTTAAAGTCGCCGTAACAATCATCCCCGGCACAGCCAGCCATGGGTTGCCCGCGAAAACAGGATTAGCGATGCGCTCTTCATCGTGGTTCTCTAAAAAGCGCAGCATGTTGGCATCCATATTAACGCATTGGTGGTTCCACACGCTGTTGATGTCCCACGTAGTGGCATTATTGTCGTTACGGATAAGCCTCTTTATGCCATCATACAAACCAACTTTATCGTACAAATAATCAAACTTACCATCAAAAATATGGTGACGATATTGCTCAACCTGATAAGTTTCGCCCATAAAAATAAGATCGGGGTAAGTCGTTTTTAATTTAGGTATCAGCCATGCCCAAAATTCAACAGGCACCATGTCAATCATATCGCAACGGAAGCCGTCAACGCCTTTTTTAGCCCAATAGGTCAGAATATCAAACAACTTATTCCAAAGCGGTGGGATAGGATCGAAATAGGTTTTTTGATTATCAAGATAATCAACCCCATAGTTAAGCTTAACAGTTTCAAACCAATCATTTATTGATGGCGATGCACTAAAAACATCGTTACCGGTTGCCTTAGCCGGGTTCTCATCAAATTTACCATCCTTCAAGGGGCTATTAAATTCATCGCCACCGGGATTGTAGCCTTGTGGTACGTTAAAAGTTTGCCCGCTTATGTAGTAAAAATCATTTTTAGGGTCGAAGGATTTGCTGGTATCGTCATCCTCGCCAATATCCTTAACACCTGCAGGTTTACTATCCGAAGCATAGGTACGTGATACATGGTTAGGGATAAAGTCGATAATCACCTTTAAACCTGCATCATGGGTACGCTTAACCATGGCTTCAAATTCAGCTATGCGGTTACTTACGTCAACAGCCAAATCAGGATCAACATCATAGTAATCCTTCACCGCGTAAGGCGAACCCGCCCTACCCTTCACAACATCCGGATCATCAGTTTTAATACCGAATTTAGAATAATCTGTCATGGTTGCATGTTCGATTATCCCGGTATAAAAAATATGGGTGATGCCTAAGGATTTGATCCCGGCTAACGCCTTTTCGTTAATATCATTAAACTTACCACAACCGTTTTCTTCGATAGAACCGTAGTATTTATTAGTGGTATTAGCATTGCCAAATAAACGGGGCAATAGCTGGTAGATGATGAGTTTATGATCGGAAAGAGCTGTCATGTAATTGGTTTTAGTTCCCCTCTTGAGAGGGGGCGCATTAGCCTGTGTGATGGTAGGGGTGTGTTTCTACAGTTTAACACACCCCTGCCCCCTCTCAAGAGGGGAACCGCACGGGCCAATGTTTTTTATTTATTAATAGATATTCGATTTTAATTCCCCTCTTGAGAGGGGGCGCGTTAGCCTGTGTAACAGCAGGGGTGTGTTTCTACAACTTACATACGCCAACCAAAAACTGTCTAATGCTTTTTTATATTGATACCTCACTATTGGCTTTCACTGGCGATTGCTTATCGTCAACCAAAATAGTGGCCTCAATATCCGAAAGATTTTTAACCAATACGCCCTCCTTGCTCACTTTAATATTAAGCAGCGCGCCACGGAAACCAATATTGAATGAAAACGATTGCCATTTACCCGGCAAAAACGGTCTGAACGATAGCTTACCATCGCGCACGCGCATACCGGCGAAACCTTCTACAACCGTCATCCATGTGCCTGCCATGGAGGTGATATGACAGCCATCCTCGGTATCGTTATTATAATCATCCAGATCCAAACGGGCGGTACGCAGGTAAAACTCATAGGCCCTTGCCTCATCGCCTAGCTTAGCGGCTATAATAGCATGCAGGCATGGTGATAACGACGATTCATGAACCGTCCTCGGCTCATAAAAATCATAATTCCTGCGGATGGTTTCGATATCATACTGATCCTCGAAGAAATAAATCCCTTGCAAGACATCAGCCTGTTTAATAAAGCATGAACGCAGTATCCTGTCCCAGCTCCATTTTTGGTTCAATGGACGATCAGATGCAGGCAGATCTTTAACCAAAATCTGTTCCTTATCCAAATAACCATCCTGCTGCATAAATACCCGGTGTTGCTCATCATACGGGAAATACATATTCTCAATAATGTGGATGAATTTGCCTATTTCATCCTGCTCGTTAAAGTTAAGTTTAGTGACTAATGCCTTGTATTTGGCTTCATCCAAACCTTTAACTTTTTCAATAACCTCGGTGGTATATTGCATGCACCAGCAAGCCAAAGTATTGGTGTACCAGTTATTGTTTACGTTATTCTCGTATTCGTTAGGCCCGGTAATACCCAGCATTACATACTGCTGCTTTGCTTCCGACCAGCTAACCCGTTGCGACCAAAACCTGGCAATCCCGATCAATACTTCCAAACCGTAATCCACCAAATAACTTTCATCAGCGGTATAGCGCACATAGTTGAATATAGCATATGCCATAGCACCGTTACGATGCAGCTCTTCAAAAGTTATTTCCCATTCGTTATGGCATTCTAACCCGTTAATGCTCACCATCGGATATAACGCAGCGCCGTTACCGAAACCCAGCATGGCGGCATTTTCATAAGCCTGCGGAAGTTGCTTATATCGATACAATAACAAGTTCTTAGTTACCTGTTGCTCTGCTGTCGACAGATAGAAAGGCACACAATAAGCCTCGGTATCCCAATAAGTAACACCGCCGTATTTTTCGCCGGTAAAGCCTTTGGGGCCGATGTTTAAACGATCATCCTGACCAGTATAAGTCTGGTTCAACTGGAATATATTAAACCTGATGCCCTGCTGCGCCGATGCATCGCCCTCAATAATAATATCGTTATTTTTCCACTTTTCGGCCCATGCATTTGCCTGCTCGCTTAGCATGGCATCGAAACCTTTTTTGCTCACGCGATCTAAAGTTTCCTTTAGTTTATCCTCTAACTGCTCAACCGGGTGGTTTTGTGAGGATAGGTTGGCCGCGTATTTAAATACCGTAATCGCCTGCCCCTGCTGCGTTTGTAACTCAACCTTAGCGCCTATGTATTTTTCTTTTTCTATGGATTCTGCGGATGCTGTTACTGCTGTAACATTTTGGGTAATGCTATACAGCATACCTGTAACCACATCAAAACCCGTTTTCTTGGTGCGGAGATGTACTAAACAGCCATTAGCAAAGCATTCTTTGCCAATCTCGTCCCAAAACTTTTCATCGTAGTTAGCATCCTGATTTACTACATCGCCATCAATAAAAGGAGTTAGGGTGATATTGCCGCTGAAGTTTTTTGGGGTGATGGTATATTTAATAGCCCCTGCCTCGTCATTAACCATACTGCAAAAGCGGATGGATTCTACCTCAACCTCTTTACCGGCGCTGTTTTTAGCAGTGAAGTTACGCTTCAAATACCCTTCCTGCATATTCAACTCCCGGCGAAAACTGCTGATTTCACATTTAGCCAAATCTAATTGGATGCCGTCAATCACCACATCAATACCTATCCAGTTGGCAGCGTTAATTACCTTGGAAAAATACTCCGGATAGCCGTTTTTCCACCAGCCCACACGGGTTTTATCATTATAATAAACGCCGGCTACGTAATTGCCTTGCAGGGTTTCGCCGCTGTAGGCCTCCTCAAAGTTAGCGCGCTGCCCCATCCGGCCATTACCCAGGCTAAATATACTTTCGGATACCTTATTATGATGAGGATCAAAGCCCTCTTCAATAATCTTCCACTCGTCTATTTTAATGTAATCTTTCATAGCTATCGTGTTAAAAACATGTCATTGCGAGCGCAGCGTGGCAATCGCGAACTATGCCTGATCGATTTGCATGGTTCGCGATTGCTTCGTCGTTCCTCCTCGCAATGACAAGAGTATTAGGTTATTCTTTTTTATAACTCTTTCAACTTCTCCAAACTCATTTTGTCCAGCCCGCTAATCACTAAATTAGCCTCGCCCAAAACATCCGGCGAGCCTATGCCTACAGCTTTCATACCACCTGCTACGGCTGCTTCAACGCCTGCAATCGCATCTTCAAATACCACACATTCAGCTGGAGAAACGCCAACAGCTTCGGCACCTTTTAAAAATACTTCCGGGTCGGGTTTGGCTTTGGTAACCTTGTTGCCATCAATCACGGCATCAAACAGATCAACAATATCCACCTTCTCCAATATCATCGTCGAATTTTTACTGGCCGAACCCAATGCGGTTTTTAATCCCGCCGCGCGGCAAGTCACTAAAAACTCCTTTGCGCCGGGTAATATCTCGGCTGGTGTCATGTGACTGATCATATCCACATACCACGTGTTTTTAAGTGTAGCTAGTTCCTCCTGCTCTGCAGGCGATTTGCTGATGCCGCCCCATTGCAATATCAATTCCAAACTGCGTGTGCGGCTAACACCTTTCAGTTTCTCGTTTTGTTCTTCCGTAAAATCAAAACCGAGCTGGTTGGCTAAGCGTTTCCAGGCTTTGTAATGATAAACCGCGGTGTCAACAATTACACCATCTAAATCAAATATGCAAGCTTTTATAGTCGTCATTATCAATATGTACAATTGACACTAAGGTATGGTTTTTTAATAACCCGTCTAAGTTAATTTACAAATATTGATTGTGGGAGATTGTTCAACGGTTAGTTTGGGTTGGGAGGCGGGGTGTGAGGTGCCGGAGAGGGCGAACGAAATGATTTCTAAAACCTTACCGTCATTGCGAGGAACGAAGCAATCTCTATGCTGTGCAGATAAAACCTACAAAACCGACTTACCTATGTAGAGATTGCTTCGTTCCTCGCAATGACGCTTAAACACTCAAGCGCAGCAAAATTGGGGAAGGTAAACATGAGCGCAAAAAAGGTGTTAAAAAAATAAATTATATTTACCCAAATAATACCTTTCCCTCTATCAAAATGCGATTATATTTAAAAATCTCTTATTTAAGTTTATTAATATTAATTATAGCAGGCTGTAAAAAAGATCTCAAAGACTCAAAAACAGTTGATGTATATGTATCCGGCATTGCCAACGGTAAAGCAACCTATTGGAAAAACGGTGTAGCAACACAGTTGGGCGACGGAAATTCAATTGACGGGAAAATTGTAGTAAGTAATGGTGATGTATATGTCTCTGGAGGGGTAGAAACCGGGCAGGGCCCATCCGCTTTTTATTACAAAAACGGTACGCGTATTGATTTAGGTGCCGGTGAAACCTACGCTGTTGCTGTGGACGGAACAGATGTGTACCTGGCAGGGATGGTTTTAACCCCCAATGGATACTCAGAAGCTGCTTATTGGAAAAATGGCCAGTTGATTAATTTAGGCGTTGGCGGCGATATTTATGCAATTACGATTGTAGGAAACGACATTTATATGGCAGGCGAAACAACCAACGATATGGGAGGCAATTTAACAGCAACATATTGGAAGAATGGCGTTGCCACAACTTTAGGATTTGGGACCGCCACTTCAATAGCTGTCGCGGGAAATGATGTATACGTATCTGGCTTTAACAGCGATGCCAATAGCATGGCAGATGGCTACTGGAAAAATGGAACGTTCGTCCCTATTGAAAATGCTCTCGATGGGACTATTTATGATATAAAGGTATCCGGTAATAACGTTTACCTTGCCGGCTACATCACCGAAGGAGCCGGAATGTATGCCACGCTCTGGAAAAACGGCGTAGCAACAAGTTACGACGAATATACAATAGCTTACGGATTGGCTGTAAATGGAACCGATACTTATATGGCGGGTAGCGATATACAAAAACCGCCCGGAATTGTCCAATTTGCCTACTCATGGAAGAATGGCTCACCGTCTGTTTTGTCAAACACCGGCCTTAATTATGGAAAATCTGTATTTGTTGTCTCTCACTAATTAGCCCCTCTCATATTCGAGTGTGAAAGATTAGTTGGGGTGAGAGCGGGGTGTGAGGGTGCCGGAGCGGGCGAACGAAATGATTTCTAAAACCTTACCGTCAATTGCGAGGAACGAAGCAATCTCTATGCTGTGCAGAAAAAACCTACAAAACCGACTTACCTATGTAGAGATTGCCACGCTACGCAATGACGCTCTGTGAGGCTGTTTCTTCAACATTAGCCAAAAGCACAACCCACCGTTAACCGCCTAAAACCGGCATAGTCTGATTCGGCAACCACACCAGACGTTAAAGCACAAACACTCAAAGAAGCAGGCGCAGCCGGGAGTTTTCTTTTGGTTACTTTTCTTTTGCGGAAAAAGAAAAGTGACGACTTAGCGTCAGCGATACCATAGACAGGTATACAACATAACAACCCAATCCAACCGCTCACCCAAAAAAAACATTAACATACACTATAGAATAACGTAACAATTTGATAATCTGATTTTTTCGTGAAATAAGCATGATATCGATTTCTTTGATTAATAAACTAATTAATCACTATTGCTCACCCAAAAAATCAAATTATGCTCCATGTATTAAGTGCAATCACCCTGCCGCTACTCGGCGAGGTTAATTTAAGCACGTCGCTGCTAATTGTTTTTGCTATTTGTTTACTGGCGGTTGTCGGCTTTGAGTTTGTTAACGGTTTTCATGATACGGCGAACGCTGTTGCTACGGTTATCTACACCAAAGCATTAAAACCTGTTTATGCTATTCCATGGTCAGGTACCTTCAATTTTTTGGGCGTATTTTTAGGCGGTGTGGCTGTAGCCATGGGCATTTTAAAGCTACTGCCTTTGGATGAATTAATGAAGCTGCCCGTGAGCGTGGGCGCCTGTATGGTGCTGGCGGTATTGCTGGCCTCCATCGTATGGAACTTAGGTACATGGTACTTAGGTATACCCTGCTCCAGCTCGCATACATTAATTGGTGCCATGATTGGTGCCAGTATAGCTTTTACATGGTACTACGGTGGTGCAGGTGTAAACTGGGACAAGGCAAAAGAAATTGGTTTATCACTGATCTTATCACCGCTGATTGGTTTTGGTGCCGCGGCAGGACTGATGTATCTGTTGATCCACGTGATCAAATGGAAAGCATTATTCCACATCCCGGAAAACGAAAATGATACCCCGCCAATATTGATCCGTTTATTGCTGATCACTACCTGTACGCTGGTAAGCTTTTTCCACGGCAGTAACGACGGGCAAAAGGGTGTTGGATTATTAATGCTGATACTGATTGCCTTTCTACCGGCAAAATTCGCGGTAAACCATGAAGCATCAAGCGATAAAACACTGGCCTCGTTAAACAGAACTGAGCTGGTGCTGAGCCATGTTACAGCAACGGACGCAGCAGGTAAAACCTTAATACTAACCGCTGATTCAGCAATAGATAAAACTAAGACGGCATTAGCAAGCAGCAACCCGGCAGATAAAACCTATAAATTCCGCAAGCAGATAAAAAGCGCTGGTAAAGATGTAACTGCAATATTAGCTGCACAGGATATTAAACTGATGAACCAGGACAGGGCAACGCTTACAGAAACCTCAAAAGATCTTACCAACCTTACTGATTTCGCGCCGATATGGGTAATTGCGACTATATCAATATCTTTAGGTATTGGTACCATGGTTGGCTGGAAACGTATTGTGGTAACAATAGGTGAAAAAATAGGCAACCAGCATTTGAACTATGCGCAGGGTGCAAGTTCAGAGTTGGTAGCTGCCGCAACTATAGGCTTAAGCAGCAGCTTTGGTTTGCCGGTGAGTACCACGCACGTACTATCAAGCGGTATAGCCGGGTCGATGTTGGCATCGGGCGGGGCAGGTAACCTGAACAGTAAAACGTTAAAAAATATAGCTTTGGCATGGGTATTAACTTTGCCGGTTGCTATAATTTTAGCATTTTTATTATTCCTATTCTTCCACTTATTTATTTAATGCTTTAAAGCAAATTCACTTAAAAATATTGAAAAAATGAAACAAATACTTGTTGCTACAGATTTTTCAAATAGCGCAGCCAATGCCATGGAATATGCTATGCACTTAGCTAAAATATTGAACATGGAAGTATGCGCAATACATGCAATCGGCCCCACCGAAGGCATCAACAATAACACTTACAACGCTATTTTTATTGATGATTATTATAACAATAAACGCCAGGCGCTAAAGGATTGGGTAGCCAAATTTACCGACGAGGATGAGTTTAAAGATATTGAAGTAAATACCGTATGCGGTGTAGGCTTCCTGAAAAATGTAATAGGCAAATTCATTGAGGAGCACCACGTTGAATTGTTGGTAATGGGCATGACCGGTTCTACCAACCTTTCAGGTATCGTAGGCAGTAACGTGAGTACCATTGTTTCGGCAGTAAAAATACCGACGCTTATTATTCCGTTGGAAAGTAAGTTTTCGGGTGTGCCGGTTATTACGCTGGCTACTGATTACGAAACCAGGCTATCAGCCGATGATGTAAATGCTTTGAATGAGATGGTTGAAGCCTTCGGATCGAAAAATATGAAGGTATTATATGTTGCCGAAAGAAAAGATTCAAAATATATCGAGGCCGGCGAAAGCAAACTGCAGGACTTAATTAAAAATGCCGAACTGGATTTTAATTATATAACTGATAGTCGCCCGTTAAATGGTATTATGCAGTTTGTAGAGGAGCACGATACCGATATTTTATGCCTGGTGAAACATCATCATAACATAGTTTACCGCCTGTTTAACCGCAGTACCGTAAACCAAATTATGAACAAAACGGTAAAAGCCATATTGGTACTACACGAATAACCACAACCTAAGTTTTATACAATTTCACAAACCATAAAGCCGCCAAAAGCGGCTTTATGGTTTTAAGAGTGTTTCCCATCTCTTTACGCCACTGGCGCAGAGAGGCGACCAACGAAGCGCAGTCGTGAGTCAACTGTGCGCCAGGCATCTGCGCTAATGTCGCTCGTATAATTACTCACCCGGTCTACGCTGCACTCGACCACCCTCTCTTTTGCAAGCAAAAAAGAGGGTAAAAAGCATTCAACCGGTGGTCGGTAATTTCACCGCACTACCCGACAAATAACAGCGCAATCACTCAAATACCTTAATTGTATTTGGCACAATTATAGACTTATTATTAAAATAGATAATTTGTATATTGCGTATAACTTATATGCTAAAACGTATTTATTGTAGCTAATTGATTTAAATGGAAGAGAATATACTTAATACAGATTTGTTAATCAATAGGTTAGTTGAAGAGGATGAACCATTTCATCACGTAAATAATCCTGCTGCCGATATAAAGCCTGTTATAAAAAAATACCTCGGTATACCCAATAATGCCGAAAAAACGGGGAATAAAATCTACTTTAGTGATGGTGATGCCAAAGTTGAGGTAACTGTTGTTACCGATGAAATTATTCGGATTCGACTGGCGCCACATGGTGTTTTTCTGGAGGAATTCTCCTACGCGGTTCCCAAATTGGAGCACCAGGCACCTGAATTTGAGTTGTTAGAAACAGAAACAGAATTTTTAGTTTCAACACGTGTGGTAAACTGTCATATCCGCAAAAAAGATTTCTTTATTTCCTTTTCTGATAAAAATAATCACGTAACCAGTGCCGATGCTGTGCCAATGCACTGGGAAGAAAACGTAAAGTTTGGTGGTTACTACGTGTTCTGCACCAAAACCTGCCAAACGGAAGAAAGCTTTTTCGGCTTAGGCGATAAACCAACCGAATTTAACCTGCGCGGCAAACGCTTAAAAAACTGGAATACCGATGCCTACTCATTTGCATGGAATCAGGATCCGCTGTACCGCAGCATCCCGTTTTATATCAGCTTGAATGAGGATATAGCCCACGGCATTTTCTTCGATAATACCTTTAAAGCCCAGTTTGATTTTGGTGCCGAAGATAAAACCAAAACCAGCTTTTGGGCCGATGGTGGAGAGTTGCAATACTATTATATCCACGGCCCGCATATGATGGATGTGGTAAAAAGTTATCACCTGTTAACCGGCACGCATCCTATGCCACCCATGTGGGCATTAGGCTACCATCAATGCCGCTGGAGCTATTATCCCGAAGCTAAGGTTAAAAAGATCACCAATGGTTTCCGCGAAAATAAAATCCCATGCGATGGTATCTATTTAGATATTGATTATATGGATGGTTACAGGTGTTTTACCTGGAACAATAAATACTTCCCTAACCCTAAAAAAATGATAGCCGAACTAGCGGCTGACGGCTTTAAAACAGTTGTGATTATTGACCCCGGTATCCGTGTGGATGATAACTACGAGGTGTTTAAAGAGGGTAAAAAGAATCATTATTTCTGCCGCCGCAGTGATGACTATTTTATGGAGGGTCACGTATGGCCAGGCCGTTGCCAGTTTCCTGATTTCACTAACCCCGAGGTACGTACCTGGTGGGGCGGTTTGTTTGATGAGCTGGTGAAAATAGGCGTTGCCGGTGTTTGGAACGATATGAATGAGCCGGCCGTTTTCGGCGCGGGCACTTTCCCGGATGATGTACGCCACCAGTACGATGGTCACCGCGGATCGCACCGTAAGGCACACAATATCTATGGTATGCAAATGGTACGCGCCACCTACGAAGGTTTGCGCGCCATCATGAAAAATAAACGCCCTTTTACTATTACGAGGGCAGGTTACTCCGGCGTGCAACGCTTTTCATCCGTGTGGACGGGTGACAACGTAGCTAGCTGGGAGCATTTAAAATTAGGCAATATCCAATGCCAGCGCCTATCTATCTCTGGTATCTCTTTCTGCGGAACGGATATCGGTGGCTTTAGCGGCGAGCCTGATGGTGAGCTATTTACCCGCTGGATACAGATGGGCACATTCTCACCATTCATGCGCGCGCATTCTGCCGGTGATACCAAGGAGCGCGAGCCATGGAGTTTCGGCGAGCCATTTACCGCTATAAACCGCAAGTTTATTGAGCTGCGTTATAGGCTGATCCCATACCTATACTCTACCTTCTGGGAGCACCACCGTTATGGCTTCCCTATATTAAGGCCAATAGTAATGCAGGAGCAGGATGTGTTGTTGAACCATTTCCGCCAGGATGAGTTTACTTATGGCGATAAGATCCTGATTTGCCCGGTATTAGAGCCCGGTCAAACCGACCGGAATGTATACTTGCCAAAAGGCAGGTGGTATAACTTCTGGACAAATGAATGTGTTGACGGTGGGCAGGAAGTAAACGTACTAACCCCGCTTGAAACTATCCCTATTTTTGTAAAAGCAGGCTCCGTTATCCCCGAATACCCGGTAATGCAATATGTGGGCGAAAAGGAAATAACCGAAGTGAAACTGAATATCTATTACAGCGATTACGAGGTGAACTCCTTCCTGTTTGAAGACTACGGCGAAACCTTCGCTTACGAACAGGATATTTACCTGGAGAAAAAATTTGTAGTAAGTGGCGACGCAAAAAAAATGCTGATTGAGCAAACTATGGAAGGTTTATATACCCCTCGTTATGATGGTTACCACTTTAACATAGCAGGCCTGCCATTCAAACCCTACAAAATTGTAGCCGATGGCAAAGAAATAACTGAATACTCTATCGACAAAAACAAAAACCTCGAGTTTAATTTCAGCAAAAACTTTAAACATATCGAGATTTTAAAAGGATAGGTTTTATTCCCCTCCATGGAGGGGGCGCGAGAGACTGAGCGCAAAGGCAGGGTGGGCTTCATCGCCAAAACAAAGAATGAAGCCAGTTCCCCTCTCGAGAGGAGGCGCGAAAGAAAGTGCGGCAGCAGGGGGTGTGTTTCTTCGCAAAAAGAGCCACTCACAAGATAATAGTGCAGAAAGGGTGTGTTTTTGAAATAAATAACACACCCTTTTAATTTTATTGTTAATACCAATTAAACCAAAGTATATACATTGCAGCTTAATTGCTTGTAAGGGCAATTATTAATAAATTGTGTTGCAAAAGCATTAATTGCTATTGAGCATGGTATATTTAAGGTAAAATTTTACTTAAACTAAGCCGCAAGGCAAACCTAATATGGCCAAAAAGAAAGTTGAACCATCAAGCGAAGAAGTAGTAAAAAAAGTAACAACTAAAACTGCTGTCGCTAAAACCAAAACCACAACCGAAAAACCTGTAAAAAAGGCATCTGCAAAAAAAACAATCACCCCCGAAACTGTTGAAACTACGACTTTAGAGCGGGTTGAACCATACAGCCGTTTTACTGAATTTGATGTTAGCCTGTTTCAATCGGGCAAACATTATAAGCTTTACGAAAAATTTGGCTCACATGTGGTTGAGCATAAAGGCGTGGTTGGTACGTATTTTGCTGTTTGGGCGCCCAACGCGCAATATGTGGCGGTTACCGGCAACTTTAATTATTGGGACAGGGGCACACACAAACTAAACCCGCGCTGGGATTCATCCGGTATTTGGGAAGGTTTTATCCCCCATATTGGCGTTGGCGAGGTTTATAAATATTTCATAAAATCATCAACTGGCGAAGAACTGGAAAAAAGTGATCCATTCGCCCTGCGATGGGAATTACCGCCAAGCACAGCATCCATAGTAGTTGACACCTTCTATGAATGGAAAGATCAGGACTGGATGGCTACCCGCTATCAGCATAACGCTTTAGATAAACCATATTCCGTTTACGAAATGCACGTAGGCTCTTGGGCACGCAACCCAGAGAGTCCTGATGAATTTTTAAGTTATCGCCAGTTATCCGAAAAATTGGTGCCTTACATCACCGAAATGGGCTTTACTCATGTAGAGTTTATGCCGATAATGGAGCACCCGTACTATCCAAGCTGGGGCTACCAGATCAGCGGCTTTTTTGCCGCATCATGTCGCTACGGCACACCGCAAGACTTAATGTTTTTGGTTGAAGAACTGCACAAAGCAGGCATCGGGGTAATATTGGATTGGGTACCTTCGCACTTCCCCGGTGATGCACATGCGCTGTACAATTTTGACGGCACACATCTGTACGAGCATGCCGATATGCGCAAAGGCTTCCACCCCGACTGGAAATCATATATATTCAACTACGGTCGCAACGAGGTTCGCGCGTTTTTAATTAGCAACGCCCTGTTTTGGCTCGATCGTTACCATGTGGATGGTTTACGTGTTGATGCCGTGGCATCTATGCTATACCTCGATTACTCCCGTAAGCATGGTGAATGGGAACCCAATATTTACGGCGGAAACGAAAATCTCGAAGCCATATCATTCCTCAAAGAATTTAACCAGGCTGTTTATGCGCACTTCCCCGATACACAAACTATTGCCGAAGAATCAACATCCTTCACAGGCGTTAGTCGCCCGGTGTATACAGGTGGCTTAGGCTTCGGTATGAAATGGATGATGGGCTGGATGCATGATTCCATCAATTATTTTGAGGAAGACCCGATCAATCGCAAGTATCACCACAATGTGGTTACCTTCAGCTTGATCTATGCCTTTACCGAAAACTTCATGCTGCCTTTCTCTCACGATGAGGTGGTATATGGCAAAGGCTCCATGCTGCGCAAAATGCCTGGTGATGAATGGCAGCAATTTGCCAATCTGCGCTTGCTATATAGCTTTATGTTCACCCACCCGGGCACAAAACTATTGTTCATGGGTGCAGAGTTTGGTCAAGGTACAGAGTGGAATTTTCAGCAATCATTAGAGTGGTACGTACTGCAATACCCTAACCATAATGGCATAAAAGAAACAGTTAAAGCCCTGAATAAACTTTACAGATCAGAACCCGCGCTTTACGAAAAAGGATTCGATTATACCGGTTTCGAGTGGATAGACGGCGGTAACGCTAATGATTCCATCCTGGTATACGCCCGCAAAGGCTACAACGATGATGATGACCTGGTAGTGGTATTAAACATGACCCCTGTTATCCGTCACGATTTCCGTGTAGGCGTTACCCAGGCAGGTGAGTGGAAAGAGATTTTCAACTCCGATGCTGAAAACCTATGGGGTAGTGGTGTGTTAAATTCAACCCCGGTAACAAGTGAAGCAATAAACTGGCATGGTCGTGATAATTCAATTAATATCACCATACCACCGCTGGCCGCTTCTATATTTAAAAGAGTAAAAGCTACTAAAGATGTCCCTAAAAAGTATGAATTAAAGTAACACAGTTATCATAACCCCTTTTGTCATTCTGAGCGGAGCGAAGAATCTTCTGCATCGTACATTTCCGCTTTGCAGATCGAAGAAGATTCTTCGCTCCGCTCAGAATGACAAATAAAAAAGTAGTCATAAATGTAAAAAACAATGACTCAATGCCCCAATGACAGCAAAGCAAATGACTATCTAATTATGAGCAAGCAATACGTTTATCTATATTTTATCGGTGGCATGATTGCCATTGGAGTCTTCATTTTTGACCTGGTAAACATCACCGCCGCAAAAATGTCAACCGGCAGATGGGCGCTCGATATCGGGCCCATCATCCTGTTCCTATACCTCTGCTACAAAACCTACCACGAGAAAAAAGATCAGGAATTAATGTAGTGAGATAGTAAAAGGTTTTTGACCCACAACTGGTTTTAGTTTAAAACTGAAACCCCAGATAATGACAGTTTGTAACTGTCAACCGTAAACAACAACGCAAGTCAATGACTAAATGACCCAATGACAGCGCAGCAAATAACTACCTGATCCAAAGTCTATCCAACATAAAAAACACAGCGAAAACAACGCTGGCAATCCCGTTGGTGGTCATAAAAGCAAAGTTAACCCTGCTCAGGTCGTTAGGTTTAACTAATAGATGCTGGTAGATCAGCATTGAGCAAAAGAAAGCGATACCGATAAAGTAAGGGATACCAACAGGTGTGTAAAACACCGGCATAATCACAAATATGGCTGATAACACATGCAAAAAAGTAGATAACCTTAGCGCATTCACCTTGCCCAGATAAGCAGGGATAGAATGTAACTGCTCATGCACATCAAAGTCAATATCCTGCAAGGCATAAATAATATCAAAGCCGCTCACCCAGCACAATACCGATAGCGAAAAGAATACCGGTGTAGCCGCGAAATGCCCGGTTACCACCAAATAAGCGCCGATAGGGGCCAAAGCCAATCCCAACCCTAAAATCAAATGACAAAGCGCTGTAAAGCGTTTGGTAGCGCTATACCCCAGCACCACAAACAATGCCACCGGCGAAAGGAAAAAGCAAAGCGAATTAATAAACCACGTAGTAGCTATAAACAGCAGACAGTTAGCAATCGTAAATGTCAAAGCCGATCTTGCGCTAATCCTGCCCGAAGGAATATCCCGCTGCTTGGTGCGCGGGTTTTTAGCATCAATATCTCTATCCAAATAACGGTTAAATGCCATCGCCGAGTTCCGCGCGAAAACCATACAAAACACCATCATCACCAATTTCAGCCAATCAAACCGGTACTCAGTGGTAGTTACCGCCAAAAAAAAGCCAATAAAAGCAAAAGGCATAGCAAAAATGGTATGCGTAAATGTTACTAATGATAGATATTTTTTCATTTTAAATGTATTCTAAAAAGTTCCCCTCTTGAGAGGGGGCGCGAAAGAAAGTGCGGCAGCAGGGGTGTGTTTTAAAAGCGACTAACCATTCAGTCTCTCCTCAAACTCCAAAATATATCTTTTAAGAGTTCTTAAAACATTAACCATGTCCTTCCTTACTTCCTGTTCACTAAATCTTATAATAGTTAAATTATATTCTTCTAATTCTTTTTCTCTCGAAACGTCCAATCCATACTGTTCTGAGTTGTGATGATACATCCCATCAATCTCTATCACCAATGCCAACTCGTAGCAATAAAAGTCTGCAATATAATTAAGCAATGGCCTTTGGCGTTGAAAATCATAGCCATTCAGCTTTTTACTTTTTATCTCATTCCATAAAAGCACTTCGCCTAAAGTACTGTCATTTCTTAATTTGCGAGCTAACTCTTTTAAGTTAGGGTTATATGGAATAATCTTCCGCGGCATACTTGCTTAGAGTATAACACACCCCTAACCCCTCTCAAGAGGGGAACTTGAATTAATCTTCGGTACTACAAAACTATTATTAATCCCCCCAATAAATCCCAATATCTCATCCCTGCCCATCATCGTCTCGGCTGATGTGATATAATATCCTGGTGCTTCCTCAAAAGTTTCTAACAAAGCTTTTTTAAACCTCGCCACATTCTGATCAGTTTTAATGCTTGATTGTTTATCAGCCTTGGTAAACACCAAAACAAACGACAAGCCTTTTTCGCCCAGCCAATTGCAAAACTCTAAATCTATCTTCTGCGGCTCTAAACGACTATCGATCAAAACCATCACACATTGCAAACTTTCGCGTTTATCAAGATAAGAGTGGATAAACTTATCCCAATCTGCTTTCTTGCTTTTGGAGGCACGGGCATAACCGTAACCCGGTAAATCCACAATGTACCAGGTTTCATTGACCAAAAAATGGTTGATCAGCTGGGTTTTACCTGGTGTTTGGGATGTTTTGGCCAGTCCTTTTTTCTGCACAAGCATATTAATAAGGCTGGATTTTCCAACGTTCGATCTCCCGATAAAAGCGTATTCAGCCTTAACCGGTGGCGGCAATTTAGAAATTTGGGTGTTGCTGCAAATAAATTCGGCAGATTTTACAATCATTGTGCAAAGATAGTAATTAGAGATTAGTTAATTAGGGGTTCCATAGACTGCACTTCCGTTTTTATTCCCTCCCAGGGGGAGGGATTCGGTCGGATGTGAAGCGACAGGGAGGGGTTTAGACATTAGATCATCTGTTAAACCCCATCATCCTGCCCCGCCCCGAGGTGGGAATGCCCCATATCAAATCAGGTGTTTCAGTTTGGTACAATTCGGGTATTCAATTGGTGCAAAAAGTGGCCTTTTCGGATAAAAACGGGCTAAAAAGCGGCAAAAAGCAGCCATTTTTGGGCAAAATCAGGCTAAAAAATGTTGTTTTTGGGGCTAAAACAGGTGTAAAAATGGTTTAAAACGGATGTAAAAACCACGTTTTCGGTGCTTTTTAGGGCGTTTTTGGAGCGAAAAGTGTACCAACTGTTCCATTTGTACCGCGGTACAGTACAAACACAAAAGCCCCGCTTTGCAGCAGGGCTTTGTTGGATTTAAAACTTAAAACTAAACATGCCTACAAGTGGCTGATAGCTTCTTTAAGGCCTACTACACCTTCGGTAGTGCTGGTGCCGATTTCAAATATATCAGCAGAGCTTAGGTCGTGACCGTAAAATTTGTGGTCGGCAGATTTGTCGATAGCCAGGTTTGAGCCATGCAGGGTGATGCCTGCAAACAGGCCACGGCTGCGTGAGTAGGAGTAAACTTCGGCTTGAAGTTTATAATCTGTACTGGCAGATGAGCTGCGACCAACCGGTCCGGCTGCAACAGATACGTCGCCACCAAGGGTGAAGTCGCCATTTTTAACCTTAGCCAAAGCACCTTTGTGACGGAAAACCAACACCAAATCGGTTGATTGTACGCCTATCTGCAAGCCAATGCTGCCGCCTGTAAGGGTAACAAACACAGGGTCGCTCCATTTGCCGTTAGGCAGTTTCACCAGGGCCACGCCTTTACCGCGTAAGCCGCCAATGCCTAAACCCGCATTAATCAGGTGCGGGATGATGACGATACCGTTGTATTCGGCAATCAGGTCATGCGGGATGCTTTCCTTCATCTTACCAAAATCTCTGATCACGTTGGTGGCTGAGTGGATGCGCTCGGTCTCCTTACTTGCGTCGGTTGCTGATGCCATTACTATAAATATGCTTAGTAGCAGGGGCATGCATAATAATTTTAATGTTTTCATGGTGATAGTATGTTGTGTTTATAGATGTATTTGGATAAACCCCTGAAATGTTGAGTTGTTTCAAAAATCGCACAAAACTATAACTACCATGGTTATATTTGCAGCAGTATGACCATAAGCAAGCAGCAGATATTCGGTATTAATAACGGTGAGCAATTTGCTGATGCCGCTTTGCAGCTATTTCGCCACCAGGCACAAAACTGCGCTGTTTACCGGGAGTTTATTAAGGGATTGAAGGTTGACATTGACAGTGTTAAGCAGGTGGCGCAGCTCCCTTTTTTACCTATAGAATTTTTTAAGTCGCACACGGTAGTAAGTAATACCGATGCTGTGCAAGTTACCTTCACCAGCTCGGGCACTACAGGGCTGATCACCAGCCGCCACCCTGTTACGGATGTGAGTTGGTATGTGGAAAGTTTTCGCAAGGCCTTTAAGTTGTTTTATGGCGATATTAGGGATTATACGATACTGGCACTCCTACCCGCCTATTTAGAGCGCGAGGGATCGTCGTTGATCTATATGGCGGAGGATTTGATCAAACAATCTGACAATGCGGATAGCGGCTTTTATTTGTATAACCATGAGGAGCTATATAATCAGCTTAAAAAACAGCAGGAGAACAACAAGCCTACCCTACTCATGGGCGTAACCTTCGCACTGTTGGATTTTGTGGAGCAGTATCAGATTGATTTCCCCGAATTGATCGTAATGGAAACCGGCGGCATGAAAGGCCGTAGAAAGGAAATGATCCGCGAGGAGCTACACGACATTTTAACAAAAGGTTTTGGGGTGGATGCTATACATTCGGAATATGGGATGACAGAGCTGTTATCACAGGCTTACTCTAAAGGCGATGGGATATTCAATTGCCCCCCGTGGATGCGTATCATCACCCGTGATACCAACGACCCGGTGACGCTAATGCAGGATGGCAAAGCTGGCGGTATAAATATTATCGACCTGGCGAATATGAACTCGTGCTCGTTTTTAGCTACGCAGGATCTTGGCAGGGTTTATGATGATGGTAGCTTTGAGGTACTCGGAAGGTTTGACAACGCCGACATACGCGGCTGTAATTTGCTGATAGCATAAAACTTAACCTGTAAATAACATAATATTATTAAATTTGCCTCATTAAACAACCATACATATGATTGAGAAATTTTTGAACGACGAGCAGGATCCGAAAACAGTAGAGAAAGTATACTCCCGACTAAACGACCTGCTTTCATCTGGCGAAGAAATATTATACATCGCGGTTCAAAAAAAACCACTGGTAAACATTCTGCCTGATTGCATCGCTATAACCAACAAACGCATTTTGTTTTTCACCCCGGCAAACCTGGGCCTGTCTATCAAATTTGTTGATTTTGTTTGGAAAGATATTGTAGATGTATTCACAAAGGAAGAAATAATCGGCGCTATATTCAGCGTAAAAACCACCAACGGTGCCGAGATGGGTGTTGATTATCTACCAAAAGTACAAGCCCGTAAACTATATCAATACGCGCAG
Source organism: Bacteroidota bacterium (assembly GCA_026224775.1). Classification (GTDB taxonomy): domain Bacteria; phylum Bacteroidota; class Bacteroidia; order Sphingobacteriales; family Sphingobacteriaceae; genus Mucilaginibacter. Next base: position 5,456 of record JAMFRP010000019.1, on the reverse strand, counting down.
GAACGTAAGGAAGAAGAGCGTGAGGCTCGTCGCCTACGCGATTTGGAAGAAAAACGTGCAGAATCGGGCGCTATGCAGTTTGAATCGCCGTCAGCATTCTCGCCTTATCAGCAACCGGTAGCGCAACCGACACCTGTAGTAGCAGCCCCTCCGGTAGTTCACGAAGAGCCTGTTGCTGTAGCACCAAAACCTGATGAATTAACTGAGAAACTTAAAAAATTAAGGACTCTGTTTGATAATGGTTTAATATCACAGGAAGAATACAACGCCAAGAAACTGGATTTGTTAAGCGATTTATAAGCAAAAGGATTAAACCAGTCGCTGGTCGAAATTAAAAGGAAGTTGTTTAATCAATTTAACTTTTGATATGGCCGGGTGTAAAGGGTTCAGCAAATAATTAAACTCCTCGGCTACAATAGCCGAGGGGACTTTCAATAACAAGGATACTTGCTGTTTTAAAAAGTCATCCCCTATGTTTTTCAGTTCCCTCGGCGGCAGAATATCCTGCCAGTTGGTGGGTAGTTCCTTAATTGGTAATACTTTTATACTATCATCAGGCACTTCAATCTCAGCTATACAAAAATCCCCCGGGAATGTAGTTGGCGATAGATGCACCAGCACCTCCAACATAGCCAATGATCTGGTTGATGCCAGGTAAACCATTGGTTTTCCTAAACTATTCCATCTACCACCATACAGCCTTGCTCCTGCGCCGCTTAAATCACCGGCATACATACATTTGGCAATACGATAAAGAATCATGAATTAAGCAAAAATACCGTGCTCAATACGACCCAATTCAGTAAACACCATATCAAAACCTGCTGATGTATCTAAAAGAGATAAAGGGGATTCACCATTGAAAATTACGCTTGGGGTTCTAATCCAAAGTTTAAACTTATCAATGGAACCAAATATTTCATTTCCACGGGTATAAAGACGGGCAAGTTCAATACCCTTTTCGGCATATTCAGCTTTTATAATGGCATCATCATCATAGCGCTGTAATGTACGCTCAGATATGTGCATAATATTGGCTAACTCCTGAATAGTTAATGATATTTTTTTAGCTAACGACAACAAAACGTTTTTAGGCAAACCCTGCCTTGTAAGCTGCACAACACTAAAATCAGTAGAAAGACTTATAGGCTTTATACCGCTTAATAAACCATAAAAAGGGTTATTTGAACCCTGAGTAACATACATGCTCATAGGTTCATTAACGGTAGATGGCTCAATATGTTTCTTTTTGTACGACATTTATCCAAAAATAAATACAATTTGTCGTAATATCAAATTATTCTACAATAATTAAAAAATAATTCTTCTTTCCCTTTTGTGCTACCAGGAATTTACCATTGATCAGGCTATCAGCTTGATATACATCCTCGGCAGTTCCTATTTTTTGTTTGTTGATAGCAACACCACCACCTTGTATCATTTTTTTAGCTTCGCCTTTTGAGGCAAACACGGCTGTTTTACCAGCCAATAATTCAGTAGCATTTATGCCTGCTTCAAACTCACTGGCAGCAAGGGTAAAATTCGGCACACCTTCAAAAATACCAATCACTTCATCATTGTTCAGTTCATTCAAAAATTCAATCCCGGTATTTCCAAATAGGAAATCAGATGATTTGATCGCTTTTTCATATTCAGCCTCACCATGCACCCTTATAGTAATATCCTTAGCTAACCCTTTTTGTAGCGTGCGCAGATGGGGGGCGGCATCTTGCTCAACTTCTAAAGCTTTGATGGTTTCCTCATCAAATAAAGTAAATATCCTGATGTAAGTCTTGGCATCAGCATCGCTGGTATTCAACCAAAATTGATAGAATTTATAAGGCGATGTTTTAGCAGGATCAAGCCAGATATTACCACCTTCAGTTTTACCGAATTTAGTACCATCAGATTTTTTGATCAACTGGGTAGTCAAGGCATAAGCCTCACCCGCATCTTTACGGCGGATCAGCTCAGTACCGGTAACAATATTACCCCATTGATCGCTTCCCCCCATTTGTAATACGCAGTTTTTATTCTTCCACAAATAGTAAAAGTCGTAACCCTGTACTAACTGATAAGTGAATTCCGTAAACGACATACCTGTATCACCATTTATCCGGTTCTTAACCGAATCTTTGGCCATCATGTAGTTAACCGTAATATGCTTACCTACATCACGTATAAAATTCAGGAAAGAAAACTCTTTAAACCAGTCGTAGTTATTAACCATCTCGGCACTATTGGAACCGCTGTTAAAATCCAGGAATTTCTCCAATTGCTTTTGTATCCCGGCTAAATTAAGCTGTAATACATCTTCGGATAATAAATTACGTTCAGCAGATTTCCCTGAAGGATCTCCCACCATACCCGTAGCGCCACCAACCAATGCAAATGGCTTATGCCCTGCACGTTGAAAGTGTATCATAGTCATGATCTGCGCCAGACTACCCACATGCAGCGAATCGGCAGTTGGGTCAAAACCTATATAACCGGCAACCATACCTTTATTTAACAAGTCTTCGGTTCCGGGCATAATATCATGCAGCATGCCTCTCCAGCGTAATTCTTCAACAAAGTTCATCGTATATTTTCTATCCTTTTAAACGGTTGCAAATATAACAGAATAGTGTAAAATCTATTTTTTTGGCGTGGTTAACTCTCAGCTAATATTATTTTCCGTATATTGAGCTATCAGCATTATGAATTTTTTATCTCATTTTTACTTTGACCGCAACGACACCAACTGTTACCACATACTGGGGATAGTGCTGCCCGACTTGCTCAAAAATGCCGATAAAACAATAGTGTTACACCCCGAAAAGCTCCATCACCAAAACGAAAAAGTAAACTCCATTACCAAAGGATGGAATAAGCATTTGGAGGTAGATCGTTATTTTCATTCATCCGAGTTCTTCCTTACACATTCTCATGAGCTTAAAAAGCTGTTAACACCGGTTATTGAAGGCTCGCCTGTTAAGCCTTTTTTCTTAGGTCATATTGCTTTGGAGTTGATATTAGACAACCTGCTGATTACCACTAATAAAATAACAGCACATGATTTTTACGAGCATCTAAACGGATGTGAGCATGAGGTGATTCAGGAGTTTTTAACTTTTGCCGGATTGAAGGACAGCACCAAATTCTTTCGCTTTTTTGATGGCTTTAAACGCGATGGTTATTTGCATACCTACTCCGAAACACCTAAAATAGCGTATGCCTTAAAACGTATCTGCATGCGGGTATGGAAAGACCCATTTACAGATGAACACGAAGCTGCTATTAATGATGTAGTGGTAGGGTATCGTGAACATATATACGATAGTTTTATGCAGATTTTCGACAGGATTGATAGTCAGTTAAACCACAGTTGACCAACCTTTTAGTCCATAAACAACGAAATATTAGTTAAAAATCATATTTTAGGGCTCCTAAAATCTTAAAATGAAGAATACCTTATTATTGCTCGTTTCCTTTTTTTTGATCATTACTTCATGCAAAAAAAATCAGAACAACCCTGCAAATTATAATACCAATATTGTAGGTAAATGGTATTGGGTACAACAGGAATACTACGGTCCTGGAATTGATCGTACTGTTTTTCCGCCAGAACTTGATACGCTAAGTTATTTTGAATTTGATGCAAATGGTACCTTTGTCGAAGACGTGCAATTTAGCAATGGCGAACTGTTATATGGCAACTACCATATAACAGGCGATAGCTTATATGTTAAACGTAATGAAGACAATGCCGCGACAGCGTATGGTATTAAAACGCTTACTTCTGGAAGTCTTATAATCAGTACTTATGGCGGAGCATCTACAGAGGGTTACGGGTTTGTTTATACTATGAAAAAGAAATAAATTACCAATCATTGGTTTAAAAAACGTCTATATCTAGCATTTTTCTACTAAATTAGCTGTAAAACCCCTTAAAATCAGCAATTAACAGTTAATTTATTTTTTTGTAATTAAATTATATCCGTACCTTTGCAGTCCCAATTAGAAAATTGGGAAAAGGAGAAAAATTAATTAATGGCAAAAAAACAAGAAGCAGAAAAAGAATTAAAAGCAAAAGAGGCTGAACTGGGAACAGTTACCGCTACTGCAGAAAAAGAGACTATTGAATCAGAGGCTGATTCAATCTCTATCGAAGACATCAAGTCACAAATTGCAACTACACCCGATGCAGATTTCGATTGGGATGCAGATGACAAGAAATTTGGCAATTACAGCGACAGCGATCGTGAAAAAATGGAAAAACTTTATGATGGAACTTTCAGCTCTATCACTAAAGGTGAAATTATTACCGGTACAGTTGTAAATGTTAACAGTAAAGATGTGGTATTAAACGTAGGATTTAAATCTGACGGTTTAGTATCAGTTTCTGAATTCCGTGATACACCTGATCTTAAAGTAGGTGACACAGTTGAGGTTTTCGTTGAATCGCAGGAAGATGCTAACGGTCAGTTAGTCCTTTCACGCAAACGCGCAAAAACTCAAAAATCATGGGAGCGCATTAATTCAGCTTTAGATAACGATGAGATCATCACAGGTTTTGTTAAGAGCAGAACTAAAGGTGGTTTAATTGTAGATATTATGGGCGTTGAAGCCTTCTTACCAGGTTCACAAATCGATATCAAACCTATCAGGGATTACGATGTGTATGTTGGTAAAACAATGGAATTCAAAGTTGTTAAAATCAACCACGAGTTTAAAAACGTAGTGGTATCGCACAAAGTGCTGATTGAAGACGATTTAGAAAACCAAAAAACTGAAATTGTTGCCCGCCTTGAAAAAGGACAAGTATTGGAAGGTACTGTTAAAAACATTACAGATTTCGGTGTATTCATCGACTTAGGTGGTGTTGACGGTTTACTACACATTACTGATATATCTTGGGGCCGCATAGAGCATCCACGCGAAATATTAGCATTAGATCAAAAAATCAACGTTGTTGTTCTTGATTTTGATGATGAGAAAAAACGTATCGCTTTAGGCTTAAAACAATTAACTCCTCACCCTTGGCAGTCATTAACTGAAGATATTCAGGTTGGCTCTAAAGTAAAAGGTAAAATAGTTACTGTTGCTGATTACGGTGCTTTCTTAGAAATCATCCCGGGTGTTGAAGGTTTGATCCACGTGTCAGAAATGTCATGGTCTCAAAACTTACGCAATCCACAGGAGTTCCTTAAAGTTGGCGACGAGATCGAAGCACAAGTATTAACTCTTGACCGCGACGAACGCAAAATGTCATTAGGTGTTAAACAATTAACTCCTGATCCTTGGCAAAATGCTGCTGATCGTTATGCTGTTGGTACACAACACATAGCTACAGTTAAAAACATGACCAACTTTGGTGTGTTTGTTGAGCTTGAAGATGGTATTGACGGATTGATCCACATCTCTGACCTTTCATGGTCTAAGAAAGTTAATCACCCTAACGAATTCACTAAAGT